>CAWAHI010000012.1:0-108935 GCA_963781735.1 uncultured Verrucomicrobiae bacterium
GCTGCGGCTACCGAGTGTGCGCGTCAATCGAAGCGAAAGCGATTAATCATGCAGAACGTGAACGCAAAGCGGGTAGCCGTTAACTCCATCGCCTGGTTAGATGTGGGCTTGCCATCCGTGGATCAGTCCACCAATAACAAGGCCGCCGATCCCGCCGAGGACAAGAATCGGAACATACTTGTGTGTGATGATGGCATCGGGAAGGCTGATGAGCAGGCCAAACAAAAGGCCAACCAGCCATCCTGGCCAGCCCGGTAACTGGACACAACCAATGACGAATCCAATGGCGAAGCGACTGGCGAATGCACCGAGCAACGCTGTCGTTTTGTCCGGAAAAGACATCGGCAGCATAAGGCCGACATCCAGCGCTCCGAATACTGTACCGGCGATCAAACCAAGAAAAATTTTCGACATATGCTCGGCGGTTTTAGCGAAAAGGCCACGCGTTCACAATATCTAACGTGCCGAAACAATCTGCTGGAGCGTCGCCTCACTCTCGCCGTGCGTAGCTAAAGATCGCGGTAATCCATGATCCTATTTTATTGCGGTATATAGAAACCGAAGCAGACGTTTCTCCATGGTCAGGGTATAGACGCACGCCAGAAACCGCTGTACTCCGGCGAAATTTGCCTCGCCTTCACTCGCCACCAGCGCCGCCTTTCTCTTTTCGCGCGCATCATGCCAACGTTTCGACAGTAGGGCGGCGCAGTCGGTAGTGTCGCGCGCCTCAATCTGTTTAAGCCCGGATTGTTTCATTAATCGTTCATTTTCGCCTGGTGGGCTGAAGAAATACATTCCAATAGAGCTTCGGGTCGCAATTTCTTCGTGCGAAAGCAGTCCTCCAATAATCAAGGCGTCGCTGAATAAAAGTCGCCCACCAGGCTTAAGCACGCGCCGCAAATCACTAAGTACCTGGCTGCGTCGCGGAACATGGCACAGTACATCATTAGAATAAATGGCATCGAACGCATTATCTTCGACGGGGAGACGCTGCGACACATCGCATTGCTCAAACTTCACGCGGGCGCCGAGCTTGTCTTTTTCAGCCAGTGCCTTTGCGTTGCGCACGCCCTCGGCATTTATATCGAGTCCCACTACCTGGCAGCCGATACGCTTCGCGAGGTGTACGGCGTAGCCACCCGCCCCGCATCCGATTTCCAGCACCGAGGAGCTAGATGATAGTTGGAGTAGCTTCGGTATCTCATGAGACTCGGCCGTCGTAACCCAGCTCGTCTGGCCATAGTCCTCGCCATAGGTTTCGACCCGGATCTCACTGTACGCATCGAGCGCGTAGTTTCCGTCCGAGCTATTATAAAGATCAACCTTCGCTGCCATTAGTTCCTCCTATTTTTGCGCTCCAACACACTGTTCTAACGAGACACAAGATCGGCGACCACGCGAGCTAAAAATGGCTTTGGCATACTCTCAAAACTAGGCATAAGGGCGGTTCGCGGTTCGCTGCATCGCCTGGTTAGATGCCGACGTTCCATAAGTCATCAGTAGAGTATCGAAGGAAGAAAAGCTCCGGCGGGTTCGTTGTAGAGACCAATGCTCATGAGCGTCATTGGCTGCACCACTCGCAGGCCACGCTCCAGACACCAGAGAAAGAGCTCCGCATTGCGCGTCGGCACGAGGAAGCCCGGTCCCCCGAAAGCAGGCGCGGCGGCGATGAGAGCCTTCAGCCCTTCGTTTGTTTCCGCCACAGCGTGGCCGAAGAATGCGATCGAGCTCGAATATCCGACGATACGTCCCGCGTGTTCGACAACGGTTGCGGTTGTCTCTTTGATCGCATCGCATAATTCGCCCGCGCGATCATGGCCGTGCACTTTCGCACAGATCTCGTTACACGTGCCCAGATCAAGCTCAGTGGCGGGCCGCGTGCTGTAACCTGGAATGTGCACGCCAAGTGCAGGCCCTTGCATGGTGGAGAGTGGCTCTCGGGCCATGAATCCCAATCTTGCGTAGAGCGAGAGCGAGCGGTTGTGATACGCGGCCTGAAGCAACCGTATCCCGGGAAGGCCTGCTGCTTTACTCGGTCGAGCGCATTTTGCATAAGCTGACGCCCGACCGCCCGATTCTGCACCGCGGGGTCAACCGTGATTGGGCCGAGGCCAGCTATGGTCGAACGCTCGTCGACGAAGTTACTGCCGACGATCGTGCCGTCGAATTCGGCGACTACCGAATAGAAGCCAGGGTTAGCAAGCAACCGAGCCAGCAGCCCACGCGCGACTTCCTGCGACGGAAAATCTGGCGGGAAATTGTGCTGCTCGGCGACTGCCTTAAAGGCGTTGTAACAGATCTCACCACAGCGCTCGGCATCTGCAGCGGTACCAGGTCGCAGCGTGACATTCATCTAATGAGACATAAGATCAGCGACGGCTACCGAAACCGAGGTTGAACTGAAGCAACAGTAATTTAGTCATCACGAAAGGTAAATCGTACCCGGGTAGCCGTTCGCTGCATCGCCTGTTAGACGCGTTTGGCGGTCATTTTTCTGAGACCGCCGAGGGTGCTTTCTTTTCGACCAGCGGATCTGCGTGACGATGCAAAAGCTTCCATTCTCCTTTCTCCTTTCTGAAAATCTGCGTCACTCGTAAGGCCCGTGGAGCCGGCTTGTCCTGATCGCCAACCCGCACCTCATCGCGCTCAATAGCCACACTAAATGCGAATTCGCCGCCGCTAGCAGTATTCAGGTATTCGATTTGTTTCTTCGCCCCGCTTTCTCTGAACTGAGACGCAGCCCAGTCATATCGCGGCCCTACTTCGTTCCACCCCTTTTCATACCCGCCGAAGGCGCCGAAAATCGTGGCGTCCTCGCTTTGCGAGGAATTCTGCTTCCACAAAGTTGGATCGCCGTTCGAGAAATGAGATTGCGCGTCTTCCCACCGGGCTAAAAACGTTCGGAAATCGGGTTCAATATTCCCGGCTGAGCGAAGCTGCGTCTGCGCCCAAAAACTCGTCGCACAAACAGCGACCATCAAGAAAAGTAATTTTTTCATATCATCCTTGGATTGCTTAACGTCTAACGAGACACAAGATCAGCGACCGCGAGCCCGTTCCAACGTGACTCGCAGCCAACGGGTGTGTGGCAAACGCTGGTAATGTGGAACCCGGCGCTGCTCGCGGTTCGCTGCATCGCCTGGCTAGGCCTTCGGGCGCTCATCGCTCGTTTGGTCTCGACGTGCATACCAATCCAGCACCCGGAGCGCGCGCAACGTGATCCAACGATTCGGCGCGCCGACCGGGCCGGCCAATTCCTCGTGGACGGTATTCTCGTGTCGCACGTCGAGCAGCCAGCGCCCGTCGTCTTGGCGGCGCTCGCGCACGATCGCGACGGCCTCCTCTGCTCGCGCATCGGGCGGCACGCGGGCGGCGCGCAGGTAATCGAGCGCGCGGAGCACGTCGTAGTGCCAGAGCGGAGGAAACGCGAACTGCGTCCAGGGTTGATCCGTCTTGCGGTCTTTGATCACCTCGCCGGTCGACAACCGTCGGAGCAGACGACGATCGAGGAGATACTCCTGCGCATGCTTCCGCGCGTCGGTTACCGACGGCGTGGCTCCGAACGCCTGCTCGAACGCGAGCAGTCCTTCAAGCACGCAGATCGTCGTGTGGAAGGACGAGCGGACCGAGCCGCGCTCCGCCTCGCAATTCCAGCCGCCGTCCCCGAGCTGTTCGCTCAGCAACCGATCGACGAGTCGATCGCTGCGCTCACCGAAATAGGCGCCCAGCGCGACGACACGGCCGTTGATGCACGGCTCGACCTCACCTTCGAAAAAGGGCGAGTCTCCGAATCCAGGTCCCCAGGTGATGTTGTCGCGAACGCGATCGATCGCGGACCGCACGCGCGGACTTGTGCGGTCGAGCCCGAGGTCGCGCAAAAAGACCAGTGTGTACAGGTTCGACCACCAGAACGGCGTAGCGACGCCGTCGCCCCATTGGCCGTCCGGGCGCTGTTGATCAAGCAATAGCGCACCCCAGCCCTCCGCCGCGACCCGCGCCCGCTCGGCCGCCACTATTGCCGTGCGCGCGTCGGTCAAATCGCGCATGACCTGCCAGCGGATCGACGGGTCGGAGTCGAGGAGCCATTCGACGACCGGATCGTTTAAGGATCGGGGGTGCGCGCCTTTGTGTGTGAGTAACATGCGGCCTAATGAGAATAAGATCAGCGACGGTTACCCCGCCGCGGCGGGTAAACTGTAGCGAGGTGAATGGCAATCATCATAAAATGTGAACGCGGTACGGGAAGGCGTTAGCTGGATTGCCTGGTTAGGCCCTCTTTAAAAGCTCATCAAGGCGTAGCCGTTGTTTTGATAATGCATCAGCACTAGCAGTGCGTCAGCCGCGAGCGTGACCTCAGGTAATAATGTCTTGGGATCGATCTTCTCTCCCGCCAGATATTGGCCACAGACAAAAAACTCTACACCTGCCTTTTTCATCTCCCGTATCGCCGCGAGGTTTGGATTTTCCGTGCCGAACTTGGCCTTGTACTGTTCGTTCCGGAGGATGCCATCAACCGCGCTGCCGTGGAATACGACCACAAATTTGGCGTTCGCAAGTGGCGCGCCGACGGTGGCGAGCGCATTCAGCTCGGACGCGGCCATGTTAAGTGCAGGCAGCAGCTCTGTCGGCTTCGCTGCCGCGCGAGTTGCATCAAAGACTGCTCGAAACCTCGTCTCTTTGTTTGGCGAAAGTGCGGCATTAGGAATGATGACGTAGCCATCCGCATCTGCTACGGCTGGGGACTTCGCCGGCGGCCAGTCTGCCGCACAAAGGAGGATTGCTGCTGCGATACCAAGAACGATTTTCATAGGCCTAACGAGAACAAGATGAGCCACGGCCGCCGGGGGAGCGGCCGGCTGCAAATGGAAGGTGGAACTACGAACGAAGTCATAAGTAAGTCGAGGGCGTTGGCTCCATCGATTGGTTAGGCCGTTCTTGCATAACTTTTCTGGTATGCGGCCCACTGCTTGGTAATGCGACGGAACGACTTGAGCCTCGCCTGAAAATCAGCATCACTCTTAAACGACAGAAGCGCCCTGTCCTTCGATGGCCAGGTCAGCAAGCGCTCGGGATCATCGATCAGCTCTTTGACGGTGCTGTCGGCGCGTACCTTTGCACCACAGTAAAACACAACATCTATTTGCGTCGGCTTGCGGCTGTTGATTGTGGCAAACCAGCCGTGGCAATAAAAGCTGGGCGAGTTCCACTTGACGCCCTCGGTAATCGCGGGGTCGGCGGTCAAAATCGCCCGGCGCGCCGCCTCAAGCGTCCGCTTCAGTGGATGCGCTAAAGCGGCAACAAGCACGGTGACACCGGAGCTGTCATCGTGCTCGCCACGGGAAGATTCAGGAGCCGTACTTCGCTTCATGTGGGTTCACTTTGCGTGGGTTTGGTTTGTCTTATTGGGCATTCGTAGGTCGTGGCGCGATTTAAGGCCTAGCGAGAACAAGATGAAGCGACAGCCACCGAGACCGTGCGCGACTTGGACAAAAAAAGTTCTAGCTACGACAAATGTGAACACGCGCCGGGTGGCCGTTCGCTCCATCGCATGGTTAGGCGTTGCGGTCATTTGTGAGCTACTGCGTTTCGCATCAGTCGCAAGTCAATGCGGCAATCTTGTCGTCCTTGAGTGTAAAGTGGTAGCGGAGTTCAGCCGGACTTCCCGGAAAGGTGCCGCTGACTTGTGCGGTGACGACAGTCTTGTCGCCCGAATGAGCGAGGTCGGTTGGGTCGGCATGTGGTTTGTAGGAGGCATTGGCTTTCTCAATCCATCCTTTGATTGCGTCGGTGCCGTGATATTCGCGTCCTTCATCAGCTACAAGCGCATCTCCGGCGAAAAGAGCGCTAACGGCGTCCGTATCGTGTGCGTTGAATGCTTGAAAAAACGCCGCAATGGTTGGCGGCAGTTCTATATTCATGGGTTCGTCGGATTGCTTTGGTTCGTTAGACTGTCGGAATGGTTCCCCCGTCGATGACAATTTCAGTGCCGTTGATGTAGGGAGCGCGGTCGGATATCAAGAAAGCAACAAGCTCGGCGACTTCTTCGGGTCGACCGGTGCGACCAATAGGGATGCCTCCGAGCGAATCCATCAGACCTTGCCGGGCAGTATCAAAGTCTGTTCCTGCATTGGCGGCTAATCTCTCGATGAGTCCCGTAGCGGCTGTGGTCTCGATGAAACCGGGAGCCACCGCAATGACTCGCACTCCTTTAGGTGCGACCTCGTTCGAGAGTCCTTTGCTATAGTTGGTCAGAGCCGCTTTTGCGGCGGCATAGGCTAGGGTCGCATCATAAAGCGGGAGGGCGGACTGGATAGACGAAATATGGATGATAACACCCGACCTTTGCTCCAGCATCTTGGGCAGCAATGCTCGATCCAAACGGACGGCTGCAAACAGATTCGTGTTGAATGTCTGCTGCCAATCCTCGTCGCTGAGGGCAAGCATGCCGCCACTCGGCGCAGAAGAACCGCCCACGTTGTTGATAAGGATGTCCACGCCATCGAAACGAGTGAGCACCTCCTTCACTACTTTGTCCACGCCGTCAGGCGTGCTGATGTCGGATTGAATGAATAGCTCCGGCGACTGAAGCTCGTCGGGCTTTGAGCGGGCAGTGATAATGACCGTTGCGCCTGCAAGCCGCAGGCGCCTGACGATGGCTTCGCCCATCCCCTTTGTGCCGCCTGTAACCAGCGCCCGCTTGCCAGAAAACTCTTTCGAGTCAGTTTGGGTGGTTGTCATAAATTTCGATTTACATAGTTTGATGCGCGAGCATCGCCTAACGAGACTCAAGATCAGCTACGGCTGGCGAGAGCGCGCCTGACTTCAAGTAAGAGGTTGTAGCTATCATTAACTAGGCATCGGAACGGCCAGCCGTTCGCTGCATCGCGTGGTTAGCGGGTAGTTTTGCTGCAAGTACGTCAACTTTCTGAATCGACGGCGGCTCGGAGAACAACTCAGCGGCCTTGGCCATCAGTGCCGCGGCCACCTTGCCGGAGAGATGCGCTTGCCGACCCGCTTCATCCGGGAAGGCATCAAAGATTCCGAAGGTGCTTGGCCCAAGACGAATTCCAAACCAAGCAGTGGTGGCGGGCTCCTCCATAACAAGAGGAAGACCGCCCATCAGGAAGCTCTCAACCTCTTTCTCTTTTCCTGGTTTCGCTTCCAAGCGAACGAATAATGCAACTTTGACCATAACATGTCCTTTCTTAACTGCGTTTTTGTTGACCGCGAAAGTTCAAGTCGCCTAACGAGAATAAGCTGAGCTACCGCCACCGAGAGCGAGTGTGCCTTCGACTGAAATTGTTTTAATCATCTGAAAACCTAAACACGCGCCGGGTGGCGGTTAGCTCCAGCGCTTGGTTAGGCGAATGGGCTCCATCAAACATAACTTCTGCTTCACTGGCGGGATGGGCAGCGCTTCGACGGACGGCTACCTTCTCGGCTCATACCGCATCGCCACCGCCCCCGAGCCGAACTCCAGCCGGCTCACGAGCTTCAAGTCGACACGCTTCGACAGCCCCGCGAACAACGTCGGCCCATGGCCCGCTAGCCTGGGATGCACGACGAACTCGTACTCATCGATCAATCCCAGCTCCGCCAACGCCAGCGGGAGCTTCACGCCTCCCACGAACAGTCCCTTCCCCGACTCCCGCTTGAGCTGCTGAACGGCCTTCCCCAGATCCCCGCGCACGAGCTCCGCGTTCCAATCGACCTGGTCCAGGGTGCTCGACACGACGTACTTCTTTGCCGCGTCGATCGTCCGGGCGAAGGGTTCCATCCAATCAGGCCTCGCTCCCGCCCGCGCCGGCCGCCGCCACGCTGCCTCCATCATTTCGTAGGTCACCCGGCCAAAGAGGAGGGCATCGGCCTGGGCGAGGTTCTCGACCGCGTGACGATGCAAGTCTTCGTCCGCGATCATTACACGATGATCGCAGCACCCGTCCAACGTGACGTTGATGGAATACCGAAGGGGTCGCATTATGTAAGAGTGCCGATCGCCATAGGGCGGCCTAACGAGACTCAAGATCAGCGACCGCGCGAGTTGGAAGTGACTCCATGAAACAGGTGACGCTAAGGGTAGGGACAGGTTGCGGTTCGCTGCATCGCATGGTTAGATGTTGTCGACCGCTACCGTTTCGACCCACTGTGCGCGCCAAGCAGGGGCCTTGAACGGGTCGGCAAAGTATTGGGTTTCATGCGACACTTTTCCATCCCGAAACTCCATAATGCTCACGGTGTAGACGCGCTTGCCTTCGTAGATAATCACGTACTCTGTGATCCAGAGATTGCCCTTTCCCACGATCCGGCGGACCGAAAACCCCGATGGCCTGCCAGGATGATGACTACGAAGCGCTTGCAGGTTACTCCGACCGCGAATCACCTCGCCTGATTGTGGATACTCGCACACGGTGTCATCGTGGTAGATTTCATGTTCGGCAACTTGATCACCCGCAGCAGACGCTGCCCAATGCCGATCAATGGCCATCCGAATGTTCTGCTCTTCCATTAGCGACCTCCTTTAGCGTTTACGTATTCATGACACTGAACTTCGTCGACATCTAACGTGAACAAGCTGAGCGATGGCCACTGGGAGCGCGCGTCGCTCGAAGGGAAGGGGTTTTGGTCATGGACAATGTTGATTCCCGCCGGGTGACGGTTCGCTCCAGCGACAGGTTCACGTTAATGGCATAATGATCCCGATTTAAGTTCGATAATCAGGTTATGGATCTCACCAGTGCCAATGTTTTCGACGGAGTGAGTAATTGCTTCGTTCCAGTATGCCTCGCCTGCTTGGTGCTCGCTAACGCGCCGCGTGCCGTCTGGTAGAGTAATTCGAGCTTTAAAAGGTTTGAGTGTGTAAACGACATACTTCGGGTGGGAGTGCATCGGAACACTGCCGCCGACCGGTACATCGTGGTATTGAACCCGCACGCAGTCGTTTTCGAAAAGGACCTTCATTCCCGGAACGACGGTTGCACGATCCTGGGCGAGCAGCCAAGTCGCTGCCGTGACGAGTGCAGGAATAGTGGCCATCATTACGTACTTCCAATTTGGTTTCATTTACGCCTCCTGGTGTTGCGTGATTGTCGCCTAACGAGACCGAGCTGAGCCACCGCTGGCGGCGGCGAGAGTGGCAAGCATCGAAAACTGTTTCATAAAATCAAATGTGGGCACAACGGCCAGCGGTTGGCTCCACCGATTGGTTGGGCGTTGCGGTTCTTCGGATAAGACGTTGAGCTACGACTGACCAAAAGCTGGAATGTTCGAAAGACATGGAGCTAATTTCGAGGCTCTATGATTGGCGGTGTTGCCAGCTCTTGTAGACCGCCTCGAGGCTGTAACCGTCGGGATCGAAAACGTTCGCAGCGTAATAACGGGGATCGTAATACAGGCGTGCGCTGGGCTTGCCGTTGTCGGTCGCGCCCGCCGCCATCGCTGCCTTGTAGAACGCGTTCACCTCGGCCTCGCTGTTGGCGACAAAGCCGATATGCGCAGCCTTGGCGTCCGCATCGCCCTGCCTGAGCCAGAAGAATATGCGACCGTCCCGTCCGAAGCCCTTGAGGTCGGGATGTCCTTCGGGGCCATCCTTGCCGTCGAAATCGCTGGCATGTGCGATGCCGAGCGGCTTGAGAGCCTTCTTGTAAAAGGCAATCGATCGATCGAAATCCTCGACGCTTATGAAGACGTGGTCGAGCATGAGTAAATGAGGTAGTTGTTTTTGTTCACGGATTGTAAGATACGCGAGCAACGCCTAACGAGACAGAGATAAGCTACGGCAGGGTGTCGTGGCAAACACACTGAACGCATTTCGAAATGGGGCCGTTGGCTTCATCGATTGGTTAGACCTGTTGCTTCGATCACGAGCTTCTTTGCCGGAGTAGTCTTCGGCCGACTAGGGCAGACCAGATCGGAAACGTTAAGACGCCCATGAAGGAGCCGAGCATTAGGACGATATGGATGATCCCATTTGCCGTGCTATCGGGCGCCTCGGGAAAAGGCTGGGGGACGGGAACCTGAAAAATGACCGAATCAACCAGCACGGCATAGGCGATGGGAAAGGTGGCAACGAGCACGAGGCCGATCCGGGACACGAATCCCAGCCACCTGAGGCCTCGGGGAACAACTCCCGGCACAAGTCGGCCGACAACAATGAGCCACACTCCGAGCACGCCTTGCGGAACCATGTAAATCGTATCTGCGATGACGCCGGCGAAGCCAAGCAGCATGAGAAGAATCATCAGGGATAGAGCGATGACACCCGCCGAAACAGTCGCTCGACTCACGCCAGTCGATTTCTGGGTCGCGATATGGTGAAGAGTTAAAACAACCGGGGTCATGAGGAGGGCTTGGAGAATGGCTCCCGCATCATGGGATCTGAAAAGAAGCGTCCAGAACCGCTCCTCGCCCCCGGACAACCTCGAGAACACGCCTGTCATCAGAGCTGCGTAGGCGAAGAAGCCGATCATGCCACTAGTGATAGCTGCCCAACCTGCGAAGCGATATTGCGGTACGGTGGTTATTGCGGGCTCTTGTGGTGTCATTGTAATATCCTAATTTAGTGTGGCGCGCGAAGCATTGGTCTAACGAGTCACAAGATCAGCGACCGCGCGAGTAACAAGCGGCCTTCGCGAAACAGGCGAGCGCTAGGCATAAGGACGGTCCGCGGTTCGCTGCATCGCATGGTTAGGTCCTCAAAATCTTGTCCATCGCCTTCCCCTTTGCTAATTCATCGACCAATTTATCTAGATAGCGTATTTCCCGCATCGTCGGCTCTTGAATATCTTCCACTCGGACGCCGCAAATTACACCTTTGATCAAAGTTCGTGAAGGATTCAGCATAGGAGCTTCCTTGAAGAAGGTTTCAAAGTCTTTCTGCTTTTTCAATTGTCCTTCTAACTCCCGCTGATTGTAGCCTGTCAACCAGCAAATAACGGCATCAACTTCTGACTTATTACGGCCCTTTTTTTCTGCCTTTGCGACATAGTGGGGATAGACGCACGCGAAGCTCGTCGTAAAAATTCGATGTTTTGTTGTCATGTGAATAGAAGACCTAACGAGAATAAGCTCAGGCACCGCTGGCGGAAGCGTGCTGTGCTGCAAGTTCACTGTTGAACTCATCTGAAAACCAGACATCGGAACCGCCGGCGGTTGGCTCCAGCGATTGGTAAATCGGATCTCAAGATCAGGCTTCCAGTTTCCGTCTGCTGATCCGTCCGGACTGGCAAGCACGACAGTGTAGCCGTCCGGATCGCGCAGCCATAGCTCCCAATGATTCGGGCCACTGTCCGGGTCCGGCGGGTTGCGATGGCGCGCTAGAACGACTTCCGCCTGTAGCTCCGCGGCCCGGGCAGCAGCAGCGTCAAAATCATCTACCTCGAACCATAGGAGCACCCCATTTCCAGGTGCGACGTTCGGATCGCCGATCGGACCGTGGTGATGCTCCAGATCCCAGCGATGCAGCTGAAGAATCAGGCCGCTCGCTGACGTAAGACGCTCATAGTTAGCGCCACCGTGGGCGCTCTGACAGCCGAGTAGTCGTTGATACCAGCGGCTACTCGCCTCAACATCACGCACACAGATAAGAGGTTGAGGGCGCATGCAGTTTCAGTGACCTAACGAGACGGAGCTGAGCCACCGCTGGCGGGAGCGAGCCTAAACTGCCATGGAAGTATTGAAGTCATCTTAAAGCTAAGCATCGAAGCGACCGGCGGTTGGCTCCAGCGATTGGTTAGGCTTCTTCGATCCGATATTCAAGATTCCAGCATGAGTCTTATCGGCGCCATACGCAGGCGAAGCTAATTGGCACATCTCGATATGCCGCCCAGCTGGGCTTCGTCTTTACCCACCGATCATCGATAACTTGCTCGCGCAATTCGGCAAGGCGCCATCCGGCTGCAAGTGCCGCCGTCACATGATCGGACAACAAATGCACGTGTGTCTCGCGCTCACGGGCGCGGCTTAGCATCTCCGGCGTTGCGTCAACACCGTCAATTACTGGCACTCCTTTGCTCGCGAGCCAAGCAGCACTTCGACCCGTTCCGCAGCCGAGATCGGCGCACCGTCGGACTGCATTCCAGCCGACGCTCTGAAGCTCCTCGAGCAGCCAAACGTCCATGTCGTGCTTTATGGTCTGCTCGTAAGTTTCCGCCCACTGGGCATAACCTTCACGCGCAGGAACGGTTTCGTAGTTGCGTTGATCGAATGAACCAAAGCGCGGCATAGGCCTAACGAGACGGAGCTGAACCACCGCTGGCGAGAGCGAGGCTGGATTGCAATGAACGTGTTTTAGTGATCAAAATTGAGGCTGTACGCCGGCCAGCGGTTGGCTGCATCGGCTGGTTAGGCGCAAGGCTCCGCATTCCAGATGTCCACGGCGCAGCGCCATTCCGCATCGATTTCTCGTCGCCAGATCGTGAGCGCACGTCCCTTAGTTGTAACAGGGGCACCCGTTGGGTCGTTCATTGTTACGGCATTATTGCCTAGCAGATAAGCAAACTGTCTATCGGGTGAAAGGACAGCCTTCTCAGTCGACCACGTGATCCGAAATCCGGGAATTTGCAGACTGCTCTCGACGTATTGACGCAAGGCGGCTTTGCCAATAATCGCAGGAAGACCAGGTGGCACAACGATGGCATCGTCGGTCCAAAATGAAAGGATACGTTCGACGTCGCGGCCTTCCGAAGCAGCGAGAACCCATTCGGCGTCACGCCGGAGCAGACGTGCTTTTTCCGCGTCGATGTCAGATTTCCCGCTCACACTTCAATACACGTTAAGAACTCCTTTTAGGCCTAACGAGAACAAGATCAGCTGCGCCGGGCGACGGCGTGCATCGCTGTGGGTGAAGGGTTTTAGTCATCTGAAAGCTGAGCAGTACGACGGCCCGGGGTCAGCTGCATCGATTGATTAGACCTTTGTTAGGCCGCTCTATTTGTCCTTCGAGCGCCTGCGCGTTGGCGTCACAGGCTTCGCCGCGCGGGCGCAGCCACGTCATCGTTTGTGAACACCGCAAAAATGAACGGCTGTGATTCCAGGAAGTGAGCCAGGTCGCGTAACGTCAAACCAAGAGACTGCAGCCGGTCTTCATCGACGAAGATCTGGAGGTTTTCCGGTTCGAAGGACGTAATCAATTGCTTCGCCTCCGGATCAAACTTTTCGTGCAACAGGTCGATGATCGCCGGCGCAAAGTGCCGACGGTCCGGCGACGATGGTTTCGACGGCATGCCATGATCTGCGGTCACCGCGAGGAGATAGTTCTTCCCAACCTTTGCCTCTAGCGCACTTAGCATCCGCGCCAACTGACGGTCCATCTCGCCGAGCGTGACGCGGAGCTCGTCCGAATCTGGACCATACTTGTGGCCCACGAAATCCGCGCATTTGTAGTTTAGCAAAATGAGATCCGTAACATCATCTTCGCCCACGGGCTCGTGCTCGATCATCGCGATCAGCGCATCGGCTTCGAATGCCGGAAACAAAGCCGAATAGCGCACCGCGGAGGCGGAGTCGATTCTGTGACCCATCCACTCCGCGCTGGCCTGCCATAGTGTTTTCGCATTGCGATCCTTCAGATATGCGGGGAGCAGGAAGCAGTCAGGGTTCGTGGCCCAGTCGCCCGTCTGCCGATCGTAGCTGGCAAGCACGACCGGCGTCCCATTCAACTGACACGCTCCATGCCCCGCGAGCGGGGTCGCCGCTCGATCGATGCTGCCCTGAGCCAAGATCACCGCGCGGCCAGCGGTCTCGAGCTGCCAGACGTCTGCCAGCGTCAATGCCATTAAATCTTGCGGCATTCTCCCAGCAAATAGCTCGTGAGCCCGGTGGTGCGTACGGTCGTACACGTTGACGCCTGTGATTCCGTGCACGGCGGGATCGGCTCCCGTCGAGATCGTGGAATGCCCGACAGGAGTGTTCGTCGGGATAAAGTTAACCTCTGCCTGAGTGAACCAGGCGCCGCGCTGGCGCACGGCAGTGAGCGTTGGCATGGACGCGGCATAGCGATCGAAGTAATCCCGGCGCATGCCATCCAGGACCACCAGCATGATAACTCGCGGTCGAGCAAAATCCGTCCGCAAGACCGGCAATACGCGGCCTGTCGCGGTCGGGGGCATTCGCACGCCGAGCGCAGCCGCAAGCGTTGGCGCAACATCCTGCTGTACGGCCGGCATCGAGTACCGTCCGGTTCTCACCGCAGGGCCCGCAAACATTAGCGGAATCGAGACGTCATAATCCCACGGTGAACCGTGCATGTAGGCCACGTCAGGGTCGGGCCGCGTGATGAAATCGCCTTCACGCGGCACGACCAGGAGTTGGCCAGTTCGTCCGGGGAAGTACGCCCGAGCGAACATCTCTAGGAAGCGCTGTCGCTTCGCAAGGGCGGCGGCTCTGGCGGGCGCCGTAGCCCGGATTCGAGGGGCGTCGCTCACAGAGGATCGTTTCACCTGCTGTCCAGAGACCGTCCAAGCCATCGCGACTAGGATCAGGGCGAAGAGGCCAGCACCGTAAGCGGTCAACTTTGAGGAGATAACGAAGGTTCGCACGGAGTCTAACGAGAAAGAGATGAGCCACCCAGCACTTTGGAATTTAAGGTGTGCATGTTTTCAGTGATCGCCGCAAAGTGCTGGGTTGGCTCCAGCGACTTGTTAGACGGCTGTCTCATCTGAGTCAAAATTCCCAACCGCCACCCCATATGGTTGGAGGGGCCAGTTCAACAAGATTGCCTGCCGGGTCACGAAAATAGATCGAATGACCGCCTTCTTCCCACTCAACCTCACGCTCGATGGGGATTGCAGCCTGACGCAATTGCTCCCTCCACGCCGCGAGATCCTCGGGCTTTACCGCGAACGCAATATGCCCCGCGCCAATCGTCCCGTGGGAAGGAACGTCTCTGCCCGGTGCGGCACTCTTGCGAGGATCAAACACCAGCAGGACTCCACCGTCACAACGGAAAACCACGAAAAGCTCTCCGCGTCCTATTACCTCTAACCCAAGCGCCTGGTGATAAAACCGCTCCGCCGCAGCCAAATCCTCAGCATACAAGACCGTCTCAAAGATTCTGCTCGGTTGCATAGTAACAATTCCGGAATCGCGCCGCCTAACGAGAATAAGATCAGCCACCGCTTGGGGAGGGCGAGCTTAATCTGCAATGGAAGTGCTGAAGTCATTTTGAAAGATTCGCATCAAAGCGGCCAGCGGTTGGCTGCATCGTCTGGTTAGACTTCTTTGCTGTCATAGCGGCGACTTGAACACGAGGTGGGCGACAGCCGCTTCGAGGTTCCAATAAATAATCGCAACCGCCGCAAGATCGAACGCAGCATGCGCACACATCACCATCCAGATCCGGCCCGTGATTGCGAAGATCGTGCCGAAGACAAGACCCGTGATCATCGCCTGTTCGACCCCGGGAAGCCCCAGGTTGGCGTAATGGCCCAGGGCAAACAACGCGGAGGTGAGCAGGACGGTGGATACTTTTGCGCTCGCCCCGGTCCCGAAAAGCTTGCCGAGGCGTTCGAATAGGTAACCTCGGAACACGGTCTCTTCCGCGAAGCCTGCGCCAACAATCATCGTGAACGCTATTCCGGGGAGTGCAGCCCGGTTGCCGACCAGGTAATGGTAGGCGGGATTGATTTCAGGGGCGCCGAGCAACGGCATCACGATCACCTTCATAAAAAGCTTAAACGCGCAGCCGAAAACGACACCGACGGCCAGACTGCCAAGCCAGCTCCTGGGTCGCACGTAGCCGATCTCACGCCATGGCGTGTGTGACCGCCAGGCCCACACCAGCACCAGCATGGCGCTCAGAGGTTTGAAGACAGCAGAGGTCAGGACGATGACGAGAATCGCGAGGAGCCCGAGCGGCCCGAATCCACGCAGGCTGGCCGCGACGGGGTCGTCAAACGGCGGTGCGACTCGCCCTTCGATCGGGGGCGTCGAGACGTCTTTTGGCAAATTCGAAGCGTCGTTTGTCATGCCTTGTCTCAAAACGCGGGTCTAACGAGACCAAGCTCAGCCACGGCTCCGGCAGTCGCAAGCGGCAGGTTGTGAAAGCACACTAGTTAACATCGACATCCGACGCATGACGCAGTGGAGCCGTTGGGTGGAGCGCTTGGTTAGGCGACGCGGTCGCCAGAGCGCGGGCGCACGTGGCGCAGACGCATCGGACGCCGCGGTCCTTGGCCGGGACTGCTCCGAGCATGTCCTCTGTAAGCCTTATGCTCGTGCACCAGCAGGCGCTAATTGACTCATCTTCGGCCATGGCACAGCGATTAGGCTGATCGCATAGCGGGCACTTCTGCTCGTCGCTCATTGGTGCATCTAGCATTCGTAGTGTTCGAGATTGCGCCTAACGAGACAGAGATAAGCCACGGCAGGGTGTCGTGGCAAGGTTGCTCGCGTTCGCTCCATCAGGGGCCGTTGGCTTCATCGAGTGGTTAGATGCTTTCATTCGCCACTCATTCATCAAATGAATCCGGGAAGATCATCGTCCCGTCTTTATCAAATCCGAAAGTCACGCCAGATGAGCCTCCGTGTCCATCGGAAGCGAACCCGGCGTAAACGCGACCGGGAATTAACTTCTGCGGTTTAATCATCGTAGTAAAACCAGGAGGCGTAACTCCGTACTCGATCGGCTGTGTCAGACCACGGTCGCTGAAGATAGACCACATCGCCTTCCACCGGTCATCGGCGGTCCGAATAGAAACGGTGAATGACTCGATATCGGTCTTCGGATGTGTGGTCGAATCACGGTAAAACTGGAAGCGGATCGGTCCGCCCAATCGCCCGCTCGCCTTACAAACAAACGAGTGTGACATCGCCTCAGCAGCGATGCCCGCGGACAGCAATAACATGACGGTAACAACGCGCATTAGCATCTAACTAGACAAAGCTCAGCGACGCCGCTGAGAGGCTTCAAAACACGAGGATAGGACATAGAAAAAAGCAACGCAACGGGTAGCGGCGTTAGCCGCAGCGCCTGGTTAGATGCGAATGCGAAAATCACTTTATGCGGTCGAATGTAACCACGGTTTCTCCAACGGTCTGGAGTTGCAATTGCGTGGGGGTATGGCTCACGATGGTGACTGTAGTGTCGGGAACGCCCGCGTGTCTGTCCGAATCTCCCAAGTTAAAGGTGAGTTTATTGCCCTGGACTCGCCAAGTGCCACTCGCCGACACGCGGCCCTGCCCATCATAGCCGTGGAACTCGAGTGTGTGATCAGCGTGGTAGGTCCAAGCTCCACCGGCGTTCAGGCCTTGAATTCTCCATGTGCCGACGAGCATCTGCTCAGGCGATGGCTTGCATCCGGCAAGCAGTACAAGCGCCGTGAGGCTGCCTAGGAGGATCTTCGGTAGCATCTAACGAGAATTAGAAGAATGTTCGTAATTAAAGGCGAACATTTTTTAACCTATCACGACTCAGGGGGTAAATCTGGCGGGAACGATGAATAGTTAAAGATCCCTCGGCTTGACTCGGAATGACAAGAGGGGTCACGGGCAGGCTGCCGCCCGTGGTCGATTTGTGGTAATCGGTGGAAGGGACTTCGCACTGAGGGGAATCGTAGTTAAAGGCGGAGGCGTGGGGAAGGAAATTCGGAGCCCGCAGGCGGTTGAGGGTTGTTGGTTGAGAGCGTAAAGCTCCGTGGGAGCCACGCTCCTTTACGGAGTTGAGAGACAAATTGCGGCGATTTTTTAAATCGCCGATCTCATTTAGGCCGGATTGCGGCCGACCAATCTTCGCGGCAAGGCTACGACTCGGCAGGCACGGCCGCCACTACAGCTCCTTGAGGACCTGCGGCCGCCTCGCGGGCTGAGCATGAGCAGGAGTTCACCACGGCGAGTCTTCGACCGGACTGGCGTTTAGAGACAGTTGAGGCTTTGTTTTCGACAGCCTGGCAGGCTGTCGGCCGAGGTCCGAGCCGGACTGGCGTTGGCTGGAAGCCTAACCTCCAATCAACGGGCAGGATGCCTGTGCTACATTACATGCGGAAGCGTTCGCCTAAGTAGAGCTGGCGGCTGATGGGATCGTTGATGAGGAAATCTTTGGAGCCTTCGCTTTCGACCCGGCCTTCGAAGATGAGGTAGGCGCGATCGACGATCGATAAGGTCTCGCGCACGTTGTGGTCGGTGATAAGAATAGCGAGGCCGGACTTGCGCAGGTTGACCACAATTTGTTGCACATCATAAACCGCAATCGGGTCGACCCCGCTGAATGGTTCGTCGAGCATGAGCAGGCTCGGGCTGGTCACGAGCGAGCGCGCGATGGTGAGCCGGCGTTTTTCCCCGCCGCTCAAGGTTAACGCCGTGTTCTTCGCGATCTTCTCGATCCCGAATTGATGGAGCAAATGATCACACCGCTGTCGTCGCTCCTGTTTGCTCAAGGACAAGGTCTCGAGAATCGCCATGATGTTTTGTTCCACCGTCATCTTGCGGAAAATCGATTCTTCCTGCGGCAAATATCCCATCCCGAACCGCGCCCGTTTGTACATCGGGAAGGTGGTCACGTCCTGGTCGCGAAAAATGACGCTCCCGCTGTGGGGCCGAACCAGGCCGACGATCATGTAAAATGTCGTGGTCTTGCCGGCGCCATTGGGCCCGAGTAACCCGACGATCTCCCCGGCTTTAACGTTAACGTTGATGCCGTTGACCACGGCGCGGCCACCGTAAATTTTCACCAGTTCGCGCGTAGACAAAACATTCGGCGGGACGGTCGCTTTCGCCCCGGCCGATGAAGGAGCTGCGGTCGTGCTAATCATCGCTTGGGCGATGGCGATGCCGTCGCCGCGGGTGACCCGGGTTTTTCTTCCTTCGGTTCCTGGCGAATCTCCGTTCGGCTTGGGCCATGAGTGTCGAGGTGTCCGTCTTGATTAATAACCATCACGGTCTGGGCGCTGGTGGCAATGTGCATGTTTGGTCCTTGCTGAACTTTTGGCATTCCGGTCAGCTCGACGCTGCCATCCGTTGCCATGTAAACGGCGTGTTCGGAGCGACCAACGGCGTGTGTCGGCGGCCCGCCATTCGGATCGGGCCTGTCGCGGACCAGGCCAACGTTTCCCTCCGCAATCGCCTTCTCCAATCCCTGGTCTTCGCCTTTACGCAAATACACCGTTAACTTATCTGACTGGAGATTGAATCGGGGATCGAACACTTTCACGTGGCCGGTGAAAATACCCATGTTCTTCCCCGAATCGAAGGAGGCTTCATCAGCATAAATTTCGGTGGTGATCGGGCCTTTCGATTCGTTCTCGAGAGGATTTTTGGCGGCCGCGCTCTCCGTCGCCTTCGGCTTCGGGGAGTTCGCCGGTTTGGAGGATTGCGCTGTGGTGGTAACCACCTCATTCTGGGCAAAGGCAGTTATCGCCAGGCCAAAGATTGCGAGTCGCGAACAGCTTCATGGCTGCTTTTGCGGTGATGGTTGCGGCGATTGTTGCGGCCTTAGTTTCGATTGGTCGGTAATCACCATTTTGACGTTGCCGGTTATGGTTCCGTGCCGCGCGGCCGTGTCAAACCGGACAGTATCACCCACGATCTCGAAATCGGCGCGCTTGATCGTGGTTCGTTGCGGTGAACTGAGGACACGAGTATTCAAGTCCAGCACGGAATCTGCCATTGCGATCTGGAGATCGATCTTATTGTCCTCGGTGTAGGTGGTGATATTGAGATCGCTAAATTGCATGTGGTTCTGATCGACTCGCCGCGCCGTCCCGGCAACGAAACGACCTCGCAAATGTCCGTTCTCGTCAATATCGGGCAGCACGAGACCCTTGGCTTCATGACCGATGGGCAAGGGGACCGGGCCTCCTGATCCTGGACTGGCAGTGGCCGACGCAGACGGTGACTCCGTGCCTTTGGCTTTCTTTTGTTTTTTCGGTTGCTGGGCGAAATCAGCCGGTGCGATCAAAAACGCTAGCAACCCCAAAAATATCACGCGTCCAGCGCGACCGCTAAGAAACGGCAGCATGAACAGCTTTTAACACGCGAAGAACCTTCGGCAAATTTTTCAGTGGCAGTTGGTTTGGGCCGTCGGACAGAGCGCGCTCCGGATTTTCGTGGACTTCCATGAAGACGCCGTCGCATCCGGCGGCCACGGCCGCGCGTGCCAGGAGGGGCGCGAGTTCTCCGTCACCCGAGGTGGAATCGCCCGCGCCGCCGGGGCGTTGCACGGAATGGGTGGCGTCGAAAATCACGCGGTAACCGGCCTCCCGAATCCAGGCCAGCGACCGAAAATCGGCTACAAGATTGTTGTAACCAAAGGTGGTGCCGCGTTCGGTGAAGAGGAATTGTTTCGCGCCAAACTTTTCCAATTTCTCGGCGATATTTTTCACGTCCCATGGGGCAAGGAATTGCCCTTTCTTGACGTTCACTGCGCGATCCGTTTCTGCGGCGGCGCGCAAGAGATCAGTTTGGCGGCAAAGGAAGGCGGGGATTTGCAGTAAATCGATGAATTCGCCTGCCATTTCCGCTTCGGCCGCGGAATGCACATCCGTCGTGACCGGGATTTTCAGTTCGCGACCGATGGACGCGAGAATTTCGCAGCCTTCGCGTGGGCTAATTCCGCGAAATGATCTGGCCGAGGTGCGGTTCGCTTTGTCGTAGGAAGCCTTGAAAATGAAAGGCGCCTTTTCCGCCGCGCAAATCTTCGCGATTTTTTCCGCCATTCGCCGGACGAATTTTTCCGATTCGATGACGCACGGTCCGAGAATGAAAGCCGGCTTTCCGCCGCCGATGGTGACGTTTCTGATGCGCAAGGGGTCCATACTGAAATGTGTAATTGTAGCGGCGGTCTATGACCGCCGAAACTAATAACATCGGCGCTCATAGAGCGCCGCTACAGAAATCTTCGGCGCGTAAGATCGTAAATCGCGAATGGGAGATAGAGGACGGTGAAGAAGGCGAGCGCCAGCAGGTGCATTTCGAAGAGGTAGAGCGGGCGATAATCCGAAAGAATATTAAGGAGGGTTTTCGCTTCCGGCTTGTGAAGAAGAAAACCGTAATTGAACCCGGTGAAGCGGTCGGTGGCGAGCGTGATGACGAAGTAAAGTTCGGTCCAAAGAAAGACCCGAACGATGGAGAATGCGCGCGGCCGGAGATGATGGGTCAACATCAGGAAAATGATTCCAATGATGATACCGCAGTGGGAAATGAAGAAACTGAAGAATCGGAAATCAGGGAAACCGTAGGGCAAATTCGGGGTTAGCACGGCCTGGACTGTGCCGCCAATTCCCCAGAAATAAGCGACTTCGAACCAGCGTGGCCGGCAGGTCCACATCGCGATGATGATTACGACCATCGCCCAATCGCAGAGTTGCATCGGTAACACTTGCTCCCAGCTGACGGCGCCGAATTGCCCGACTAACGATAGATAGACGAAATAATTCAAAACAAGGATGAGGGAAAGCGCGCCAACGATGATGCGTTCGGTGATCGGTGATTTCGTCCAACGAACGAGCGCAGCGAAGAAGAATGGCAACGCGATGGTGAGAAAGATGACGGTGAGATGCGCGATGCCGTATGGTTGAAATGGATGAGCGGGATTCATTGGTCCGAGCCGGACTGGCGTTGCCCATCAGATAACAGAAGCGAGCCCTCGGGGCGAGGGATTGCTTTGAGCGAGCGCACAACGCCATTTGTCATCCAGAGCGAAGCGCAGCGGAGTCGAAGGATCCCGTAGATGTTACCTTGAAGCTTTCGCTTTGGTCCGAGCCGGACGGGCATTAAGACAGCCGTTCTTTGTTCAGATGGGCGACGGTTGTAGAGGCGGTTGCCGCGGCGACCGCCTATTCATTTAGCTCGGCGGTTGACACAACCGCCGCTACAACGCGACTTCTAGCGCGCCAGCCAGAGATTACAGGGAATGACGTCGGTGAGCCATTCCAGATTCGGTGGCAACTGCCCATCTTTTTTCGTGGGATCGAGCGGCACAACGAGCATGTCTGCCTCCACTGATTTCACGAAATCCGCCGCGGCGAACCCGGTGTTACCGCGAATGCAACGCACTTCGATCGGCACATCAGTGTGACCGAGCGCGAGAACGAAATGTTCCAGTTTTGCGTCCTCGTCAGTTTCAGACGGAGTGCCCTCCTGTTTCGCGCGCGCTTCGTCGAAGGTGGTGATGAGTCGCACCACGTAAACGCATTCGGACTTTTCCCGCGCCGCCAAATGCAAAGCGCGCCGCAAACTTTTGGAGCCGTGCTCGGAATATTCGGCGAGGAAGACGATCTTACGCAACGGCTCCGGTTCGCGCGACGGATGAGTGAAAAGAATAACCGAGCTGCCGCCTTCGCGGAGGAGCCGCCGGGCGACGTTGCCGAGGAAGGGGTGCAGCACCACTTCTTTCTCGAGGGCACCAGCTACGATCACATCGATGTCGTTTCGCTCGATCGCTCGCAAGATTGCCGCGGCAGGATCGCCCTGCTCATAATGAATGGGGGAATCTTTCGGTAAGGAGAGCCGCTCCAGGGCACCGGCAAATTTCGCGCTGGTCTCGTTGCTTTTTTCGCCGACATAGATCAGGCAAAGCTCGGCATCGAAACGATCGCGAATCCGTTTTGCCTCGGCCAAAACCTGCTCGAAACGAGGCGAAAAGGTGCTGGCAACGGCAACGCTGCGATAAGACGCGGGATCGAACATTACGAGGAAATATTCTCCGGCTATCGTGCCCTCTCGGCAACTTGGATGCACGAAAATGACGAATGACCCGCCTACGTCCCGTCGTCGCGGGCTACGGCGTGGCAGGCGAAGGACGAAGCCCGGAAGTTAGGAGACAGGATTTACAGGATTAACCGGATTGAAGGCTCAGAAAAAAAGCTCCTCTTCTGAAATCCCGTCTGTCTTTTCTAGAGTTGAACGGCAAGCCCAATGCGTTGAACCTTTCGGAGTCATGCGGCGCGCGATTTATCCTGGCAGCTTTGATCCGGTGACGAATGGTCATCTCGATGTCATCGAACGGGCCTGCACGCTGTTTGACGAAGTCATTGTCGCGGTCGCGATTAACGACGAAAAACAGCCACTTTTTGCGCCGGACGAGCGGCTGGCCATGCTGCGCAGAGCGATCACGTACAGTAATGTCCGAGTCGCCCCGATGGAAGGATTGCTGGTGGAATTCGCCGCCTTCGAAAAAGCACACGCGGTGGTGCGCGGGTTGCGCGCCATTTCCGATTTCGAGTTTGAATTTCAAATGGCGCTGATGAATCGGAAACTTGATCCGGAAATCGAGACCATCTTCCTTATGCCGAAGGAGGAATACACCTACCTCAGCTCGCGCATCGTGAAAGAAATCGCGAAACTCGGAGGGGATGTCTCCGCCTTTGTCCCGCCACCGGTTGCCAAAGCCTTGGCGAAAAAATTCAGGATAAAATTGGGAGAGGTGGCGCCGATAACATGATGCTCGTGGGAGCATGAAAATCCATCTGAACCAGATTCCGCCGGATGGTTTGCATCTTACCGGCGAGGAGGATTGCGCCTTGGGCGACCTGGGGTCGCAGGAAATTCGCTGTGTCGGGCCGATGCGCTATAGCCTCGACCTCGGAATTTCTGACGGCTCGCTATGGGCGAATGGAACAATTGCGCAGACGGTCGAGCTGGCGTGTGTGGCCTGTCTCGAGAAGTTCCAGCACGAAATCAAGGTCCCAGCGTTTGCGCTCCACACCGAACTGCACGGGCCGGAGACGGTCGATATCACGCCGTTTATGCGAGAGGATATTTTGCTGAATCTGCCGCCCTATCCACATTGCGATCGCGACGGCGGACGCGTCTGTAAAGCAGCAAAAGTGGAGACCCGCCCCGCGATTGGGAAGGCCAAAGCGGATTGGAGCGCGCTGGATAAATTAAAGTTGAAGCGTTAAAGGGTCGAAGCGATGAAGCGGAAAGACTCTCCCGCTGTAACGCATCAACGGTTGCCTTTATGTCATTTTCTGCTTTGGTTCCGGCTCGCTAACCATGGGCGTTCCCAAACGTAAAACCTCAAAGATGCGGTTGCGCACCCGAAAGGCGGCCAATCGCTGGCATGCGCCGCAGCTGAATAAATGTGCGCAATGCGGCAGCACCGTGCCGTCGCATACGGTTTGTCCGTCGTGCGGTTATTATAAGGGGCGCCAGGTGTTGAGTGTGGGAGCCTGACGGCACCTCACGTTAAAAGCGTTAAAGGGTTGAAGAGTTGAAGCGAGTCCGAGCCGGATTGGCGATTTCGGGACACTGAGGTCCCTCCCACATTGAATTTGTAACGCTTTGACTCTTCAACCCTTTAACGAACTTTGGTTTTGCATTAGAGGCGCGGTAAACGCAAACTTCTGGCTCTCATGAAAATCGCGCTGGATGCGATGGGGGGCGACTTTGGCCCACCTAATCTGGTTGGCGGAGCCGTGCTCGCTTTGCGTGAGTATTCCCACATCAGGAAACTCTTTCTTGTTGGCGACACCGCTCAAATCGAAGCGGAGTTGAGGAAGCTCGGTTGCAACGACAGTCGGATCGAGATCGTGCATTCCACTCAAGTGGTCGACATGAGCGACCGCGCCTGGTCCGCCGTGCGCCGGAAAAAAGGTTCGTCCGTCAGTCGTGCGGTCGATCTGGTCAAACACGGCCAAGCCAGCGCCGTCGTCAGCGCTGGCCACACCGGCGCGGCCGTGGCAGCGAGCATGATTAAATTGCGCACTTTGCCCGGAATCTATCGACCCGGTATCGCTGCGGTACTGCCCACCGAAACGAATGTTTTTGTTTTAATGGATGCTGGCGCGAACATCGACGCGCGCCCTGAACATCTTCTCCAATATGCGTTCATGGGCTCGGTCTATTCTCGCCACGTCCTCGGCTACAAGAATCCTACGGTCGGCCTGATCTCGCTCGGCGAGGAGGATGTGAAAGGCAACGAGAAGACCAAGGAAGTCTTCAAAATGCTCAAGAGGAGTTCATTGAATTTTGTAGGCAACATCGAGGGGCGGCATCTCTTTGAGGATCCGGTGGAGGTGGTGGTGTGCGACGGATTTGTCGGAAACGTAATTTTGAAAACCTGCGAATCGATCTCGGTGGCGATTTTTCAGTGGCTAAAGCACGAACTGTCGCGGACACCGATGCGAAAGCTGGGCGCCTTTATGGCGCGGGAATCGTTTCGCACTATTAAAGATAAAACCAACTACGAAGAATACGGTGGGAGCCCGCTCCTCGGCGTCAATGGCATCTGCATCATCGCGCACGGCTCGAGCACGCCGCTTGCCATCAAAAACGCGCTGCGCGTCGCAGCGGAGTCGATTGAACACCAGGTGAACCCGCATATTATCGAGGAGGTTCAACGTTATCATGAAACGGCAGCCCGGCTCGAGCCCGCGATCCACTAGAAACCAGCGAACGGTTTCAATCATCGGGACCGGCAGTTACGCGCCGGACAAGATCCTGACCAACGAAGACCTCTCGCGCATGGTCGATACCAGCGACGAATGGATTACCACGCGCACCGGGATCAAGGAGCGTCGCATTGCGGCTAAGGACGAAACGACCAGTGATATGGCCACGAAGGCCGCACTTAAGGCCTTGGAACAGGCGCAAATCTCGCCGGAGGACGTCCAGCTTCTACTCGTCGCTACCGCAACGCCCGACATGATTTTTCCCGCGACGGCGTGTTTCGTTCAGAAAAGGATCGGCGCCAAAAATGCCGCCTGCCTCGATGTTTCGGCGGCCTGCGCCGGATTCTTGGTTGGAATCGAGATTGCGCAGCAGTTCATTACTTCGGGAACGTACGACACCGTGCTGGTGATCGGTGCGGATAAGCTGACGTCGATTACTAATTGGAAAGATCGGAATACCTGCGTCCTCTTTGGCGATGGAGCCGGCGCAGCGGTCCTCGGACATCGTGGCAGCGCCCACGGTGTCATCAGTACCAACATGGGGAGCGATGGAGAATTCACCGACATTTTGTTCATGCCCGGCGGCGGATGCAAAACGCCGATCACGGCGGAGAACGCTCACCTTGCCTTGCAGACCATCCACATGTCGGGCAAGGAAGTGTACAAACAGGCAGTCATTGCCATGCTCGCGGCCGCGCGAAAGGCAATCGACGATGCCGGGTTGAGTGTGGAAGACATCGCGTGCGTGATTCCGCACCAGGCAAACCTGCGGATCATTGAGGCGATTGGAGAACGGCTCGGAATTCCGCGCGAAAAAGTTTTCGTCAATGTCGATCGCTACGGAAATACTTCAGCGGCATCGGTGGGGATTGCGCTCGACGAAGCGAATCGGTCGGGTCGGATCAAACGCGGCGATTATGTGTTAATGGTGGTGTTCGGGGGTGGATTAACCTGGGCGAGCACGCTTGTGGAGTGGTAGGGGGAAGTTGATAGTTATTAGTTGAGAGTTGATAGAAACGAAGATTTTTTTCTGTGGACTCTCAACAATCAACTCTCAATCCTCAGTTCATCAAACTCACGCCCATCTCAATTTTCTGTCATGTCGAGCGAAGTCGAGACATCTCTCAATCTTTTGTTAAACTTTCGCTCTGATAAATAGTAAGAGATTTCTCCACTCCGCTCTGCTCCGGTCGAAATGACAATCGTAGAAACCCACGCGCATTTGGATTACCCGGATTTTGCGCCGGATTTTGATGACGTGTTGCGGCGCGCAAATGAAGCTGGGGTAACGCGCATCATTACCATCGGCACGTCGATCGAAAGCAGCCGGCGCGCGATCGAGTTGGCGGAAAAATATCCGAACATTTTCGCCGTGATCGGGGTTCATCCAACGTATGCGGGGGAGACGCCGGACGATGTGATGACACCATTACGCGAACTGGCGAAGAGTCCGCGAGTGGTCGCGCTTGGCGAAAGCGGTCTGGATTACCATTCGTTGCCGAGCAGGGAGGCGGCGAAAGACAAGAAAGTGCAGGTGTTCGCCAATGCGTTGCAAGGTGAGACGGAGGAGCAAATCGACGCCAGCATCGCGGATGGTGCTTATAAATCGAAACAGGCGATCTTATTTGAGCAGCAACTGGATCTGGCGGTGGAGCTGGGACTCAACGTGGTCATCCATCAACGCGATGCCTGGGCCAATACGCTCGAGATCATGCAACCGTACACGGATAAACTGCGCGGCGTTTTTCATTGTTTCGGCGGCACGCGCGAACAAGCCGAAGAGGTGATCGCGCTCGATCATCTCGTTTCTTTCACCGGAATCGTGACCTTCAAGAACGGAGCTTCCGTCCGGGAAGTGGCGGCACAAATTCCGCTCTGGAAATTCATGGTGGAAACCGATTGCCCATATCTGGCGCCGGTGCCGTTTCGGGGGAAACGTTGCGAACCGGCGTACACGCGACTGGTGGCAGAATCGATTGCAGCGGCGCGCGGAGTTCCGCTGCAGGAAGTCGCGGAGGCCACGACGGAGACCGCGGAAAAGTTTTTCAGATTTAATAGATGAGAGTGCCGATCACTCGAACTGTGGAGGTAGCCGTGTCGGCTGCGTCGACCAAACTTGCAGGCGGCACGCCTGCCGGCACAGGTGCATTCCTGTTTTTGTTACTTTTTTTCACTTCCTGCGCCACGCAAAAAGACGTGCAACATCGTGTCGTCATCAGCGTGAAGGATCAAAGACTCGCGCTGCTTGATCGCGAAACGCCGGTCGCGGTTTATCCGGTTTCGACGTCCAAATACGGCATCGGCGACTGGCAAGGAAGTTATCGCACCCCGCTCGGCGAACTGGAGATCGCGCAAAAAATCGGCGACGGCATGCCGCCCGGCACTGTTTTTAAAGATCGCCGGAGGACCGGTGAGATTGTCGGCGTTAACGCGCCCGGGCGCGATCCGATCGTAACACGGATCATCTGGTTGCGCGGACTCGAATGGCAAAACGCGAACGCGTTTCGACGCGACATCTACATTCACGGCACTCCGGAGGAACGGAATATTGGTTTGCCGGTTAGTTACGGTTGCGTCCGTATGCGCTCCACTGACCTGATCCAGCTTTACGACGTGGTCGGGAGGGGCGCGCGTGTCACGATTGTCGATGAGCCACTGGCGGCGGTCGTGTACGGGTTACCCAATGCAATGCAAAGCGCTCTGACCGCCCACAGTGGAATGACCATACACTGATGTAGCTGCGGCGCCTTCTGGTAGGGGCGATTGACCTCAATCGCCTGCGGGCGGTTCGGTGAACCGCCCCTACCTTAACCATTCTCCTTCCCAGTCAGGGCTGATCGCCGAGATGCTCCCGCGCTGTCCTGCGTTCCAGCAATTCCATGTCCGCATCTACCATTAATCGGACGAGTTCATCGAAACGCGTCTTCGGTTCCCAGCCGAGAATTTTTTTCGCTTTTGCGGCGTTTCCAATGAGGAGGTCAACTTCGGCCGGGCGTTCGTAGCGCGGATCATGTTTGACGAATTCCTTCCAATCGAGATCGACGTGCCCGAAAGCGGCCTCGCAAAATTCGCGCACCGTATGCGTCTCGTTAGTCGCGAGGACAAAATCATCGCCATTGTCTTGTTGTAATATCCGCCACATCCCTTCGACATATTCCGGCGCGTAACCCCAGTCGCGTTTTGCTTCCAGGTTGCCGAGAAACAGTTCTTTTTGCAGACCATGCTTGATCGCCGCGACCGCGCGCGAAATTTTGCGCGTCACAAACGTCTCACCTCGCCGGGGACTTTCGTGATTAAACAGAATGCCGTTGCTGGCGTGGAGGCCATAGCTTTCCCGGTAATTTACCGTTGCCCAGTAGGAGAAAACTTTCGACACGCCA
The DNA here is from genome assembly GCA_963781735.1 of uncultured Verrucomicrobiae bacterium. Classification (GTDB taxonomy): domain Bacteria; phylum Verrucomicrobiota; class Verrucomicrobiia; order Chthoniobacterales; family UBA10450; genus AV69. The sequence continues at coordinate 28,703 of CAWAHI010000012.1, forward strand.
TAAGGGCTGCGCGGCCAGAACGGTGTCTGTTCCGTCTGCGGCACTTCCTGCGCCTTGCCATACATCTCGCTGCTCGAGGCCTGGTAAAAACGAGAGCGAATTCCGGTTTCGCGAATCGCTTCCAGAATGCGGATCGTTCCGACGCCGGTAACGTCGGCGGTGTATTCGGGAATATCGAAGCTGACACGGACGTGGCTTTGCGCGCCGAGATGATAAATTTCATCCGGTTTCAAATCGTAGAGCAGTTTCACCAGATTAACCGAATCGGCCAGATCGCCGTAATGCAGGAACAGGCGAACGCCATTGATGTGCGGATCAACGTAAAGATGATCGATACGCGAGGTGTTGAACGTGCTCGCGCGGCGAATAATTCCATGCACCTCGTAGCCTTTTTCTAACAACAAATCGGCCAGATAACTTCCGTCCTGGCCGGTAATGCCGGTAATTAAGGCGCGTGTCATTCGGTCCGCAGATTACGCAGATTAACGCAGATTAAAAACGAATCAGGAATCTGGAAGTCAGAAAAGGAAGCAGAAAGCCAGAGACAAATCTGGAAGCCAGGAAACCAGGAATTGTAGGGCAGGCGCTCCGCCCGCCAAACGAAATCATTAGCAAGCGAGGCGCTTGCCCTACAAACCAGATCCGACTTCATCCGTTCACGACTGGAAGCCAGAATCCGCGAAACGGAAGTAGAACGATTTAATTCCTGGGTTCCTGGTTTCCAGATTCCCTTTTCCTTGGGCTTTGAACAATCTGCGCAATTTGGCGGATGAACTTTCCCGTTCAGGCAAGGAGGTCGAGCACGTTTCGCTGCGCTGCGATCAACTGGGCAATGGCGTTGCGACCGAGCGCCAGCATTTGGTCGAGCTGCGCCTGCGTGAAGGTAGCTTCTTCACCGGCTCCCTGGATTTCCACAAACTCGCCATCTTGAGTCGCGACGAGATTGAAATCGACTGAGGCGGCCTTGTCCTCTTCGTAATTCAGATCGACCAGCGCGCTGCCTTCGACGATGCCCGCGCTCACCGCCGCGATCAGCTTCAGCATCGGCGAAGATGCGATCTTCTTTTCCCCCAGCAGTTTTTGACAGGCAATCGTAACCGCCAAACTCGCGCCAGTGATTGCCGCGGTGCGTGTACCGCCATCGGCTTGCAAGACGTCGCAATCGATCCACATCGTGCGGGGTCCAAGTTTTTCCAGATCAAAAACGCTGCGCAAAGATCGTCCGATCAATCGCTGAATTTCAGTGCTTCGCCCATCCAATCGTCCCTTGGCGATGTCGCGTTGTTTTCGCGTGGTGGTTGAATATGGGAGCATCGAATATTCGGCCGTCAGCCAACCGCCTGTCACGTTTTGCTCCTTCATCCAGCGCGGAACGACTTCTTCGATCGTTACGCCACAGATCACACGGGTATTTCCCATGGCGATGAGCACCGAGCCGGTGGCATGCGGCGCAATGTTCAACTCGAAATTGATCGGGCGAATCTGATCTGGTGGACGACCGTCGCTGCGCTGCATTCCAGAATTGTAGGGCAGGCGCTTCGCCTGCCAATCAAAACATGGCAAGGGATGCGCTTGCCCTACAAGTTAAGGAAGGACTCAGGAAGCAGGAGGAAGATAAATCTGGAAGCCAGGAAACCAAGAAAAAGAAAGGGAGTTATTATAATTCCTGGGACTTTCGGTCCTTGGATTCGATTTCTATCCGAATCAGCGCAAATCTGCCAGTGGAGCTGATGGGATCAGCGACATAGGTAAAGCCGCTACGGGAAACGACGAGCGAGTTGGGAAAGGAGCGAGTTTCAAATCCCGGACCCCAGTGATGATTGCGACTTTGCCCCACAATTTGCCGGTTCCGTGTTGGCTTTTATCCTCCGCCCTGGGGTGCGGCTTCATTTTGTGCTCGCGCCCAGGACGTTGCCCTTGATGCTGAGGAGGCTGACGTTTTTTCTCCTTCGGCATGACGAGATTCTTTCGATTTCGGCCCGTCTCCCAGCTGTGGTAAATTTTTTGCGAAAAATCCGCCCCGCAGGTTGACGTCGGCGATTTTCGGCTTAATATGCTGATCCCGCGGAAGCGGGAACTCCTCTAATTAAGGAGTTTGTTCTACGTACATTTGGGACTGCAAATTGGACTCAATTTTGTCCCGGCAGCGATGCCCCGGAAAACCGTGGATCGATGGTCGGGGAGACAGAATTGAGTTTTTTTGTCGCCTGGAATGGACGTGAGGGCTGGTTCTTTGACATCTACATACAGGGTAGTAAGAAAGTACAACTTTAAGAGCTGAGTCTGAAATCAAGAGATCGTCGCAAGACGATCAGAGAGTTTCAGTTATCAAAGAATCTCGGTCCCGCAGTCGCGGGACCGAACAGATTGATCAAGCTACAAAGAGCGCATCATGGATGCCTTGGTGCCAATAGGCGATGAAGGACGTGGCAAGCTGCGATAAGCTACGGAGAGCGGCAAACACGCTTTGACCCGTAGATTTCCGAATGGGATAACCTGAGTGGGGTAACACCTGCTCGAGCTTCTGTGAATTCATAGCAGAAGCATCGCGACACCCGGCGAAGTGAAACATCTCAGTAACCGGAGGAAAAGAAAGCGAATGCGATTCCGTCAGTAGTGGCGAGCGAAAGCGGAAGAGGCTAAACCTGTCGATTTATCGATGGGGGTTGTAGGAGCCCGACGTGGTAGTGTGAAGGTTAGGTGAAGCTTCTGGAAAGCTGCGCCATAGAGGGTGAAAGGCCCGTAACCGAAAACTGGAGCACGCCTAGGGATTTCCTGAGTAATACGATGCACGTGAAACTTCGTATGAATCTGCGCCGACCACGGCGTAAGCCTAAATACTCATTGGCGACCGATAGTGAACCAGTACCGCGAGGGAAAGGTGAAAAGAACCGCTGTGAGCGGAGTGAAATAGTACCTGAAATGATGTGCTTACAAGGTGTCAAAGCTGGCGCAAGCTGGTGATGGCGTGCCTTTTGCTTAATGAGTCTGCGAGTTACTATCAGTGGCGAGCCTAAGGCGTTCTGCGCTGGAGGCGAAGCGAAAGCGAGTCCGAAATGGGCGACTCTAGTCGCTGGTAGTAGACCCGAAGCGGAGGTGATCTACCCATGAGCAGGATGAAAGTTGCTTAACCGCAACTGAAGGTCCGAACCCGTGACGGTTGAAAACGTCTGGGATGACTTGTGGGTAGGAGCGAAAGACTAATCAAACCCCGTGATAGCTGGTTCTCCCCGAAATAGCTTGAGGGCTAGCCTCGTGTGCTGACTTGCGCAGGTAGAGCACTGGCTGAACTAGGGCCCATACCAGGGTACCGAACTCAATCAAACTCCGAATGGCGCAAGGTGTAACACGGGAGTCAGTGCGTGGGGGATAAGCTTCACGCGCGAGAGGCAAACATGCCAGACCAGCAGCTAAGGTGCCCAAATACTGTTCAGTGGAAAGGATGTGAGGTTGCTTAGACAGTGAGGATGTTGGCTTAGAGGCAGCCATCATTTAAACAGTGCGTAATAGCTGACTCATCGAGCGATCTCGCGCCGATAATGATTGGCGATAAACGGTATACCGAAGCTCTGGAAGATATTCTGGTTCGCCAGAATAGATTGGTAGGGGAGCGTTCTTACGGCATCGAAGCCGCGATGGAAATCGCGGTGGAGCGTTAAGAAGTGAGGATGCAGACATGAGTAGCGATAAGCCAGGTTAAATTCCTGGCCGCCGTAAACCCAAGGTTTCCTGGGGAAGGTTCGTCCTCCCAGGGTTAGTCGGGACCTAAGTCGAGGCCGAAGGGCGTAGACGATGGAAAGCAGGTTCAATATTCCTGCACCGGCTGTGGTTAAGTTCGGAAGTGACGTTTCGGCAGAGATGGGCCGCCGGTTGAAAGTGGCGGTCGGCCGCAAGGCGCGGACGTGGAGGCTTCGGCCAAAGCGGATCCATTAAAACTGGAGCCAAGAAAAGCTTCCGGGTGTTCCCACGGTTGCCCGTACCGTAATCCGACACAGGTGGGTGAGTAGAATATACTCAGGCGCGTGAGTGAAACCTCGTTAAGGAACTCGGCAATCTAGCCCCGTAACTTCGGAAGAAGGGGTGCCCGCTGCATTTTGTGCAGGCAGTGACTGGTGAGAAGTAAGAAGTGAGAAGTAGTCGTGGTTCGCGATTACCATTCACTTCTCACTAATCACCTCTCACTTCGCATTTTGAGCGACTGCTCAAAATGCAGCGGGTCGCAGTGAAATGGGTCAACCGACTGTTTAACAAAAACACAGCACTCTGCCAAGTCGTTAAGACGACGTATAGGGTGTGACACGTGACCAATGCGGAAAGATTATGGCAAGACGTCAGCCCGCGTAAGCGGGACGAAGCGTTGAACCGAAGTCCCCGTGAATGTCGGCCGTAACTATAACGGTCCTAAGGTAGCGAAATTCCTTGTCGGGTAAGTTCCGACCTGCACGAATCGTGTAACGAGTTGACCGCTGTCTCAACGAGGAGCTCAGCGAAGTTGTAGTGGCGGTGAAGATGCCGCCTACCCGCAGTAGGACGGAAAGACCCTATGCACCTTTACTACACGCTGTTACTGTTGTTTCGGTTTCGATGCTTAGCGTAAGTGGAAGGCTTTGAAGCGGTCCTTTTGGGGATCGCTGAGCCGACAATGAAACACCACCCTTCGGGTACTGGAATAACTAACCTTTACCCGTGAACCGGGAAAGGGACACTGGCAGCCGGCTAGTTTTACTGGGGCGGTATCCTCCCAAAGAGTAACGGAGGAGTACGAAGGTTGGCTCAACCTGGTTGGCAATCAGGTGTCGAGTATATGGATATAAGCCAGCTTAACTGTGAGACACACACGTCGAGCAGGTACGAAAGTAGGTCCAAGTGATCCGGTGGTTGAATGTGGAATTGCCATCGCTCAACGGACAAAAGGTACGCTAGGGATAACAGGCTGATCCTGCCCAAGAGCTCATATCGACGGCAGGGTTTGGCACCTCGATGTCGGCTCATCACATCCTGGGGCTGGAGAAGGTCCCAAGGGTCCGGCTGTTCGCCGGTTAAAGTGGTACGCGAGCTGGGTTCAGAACGTCGCGAGACAGTTCGGTCCTTATCCACTGTGGGCGCAGGAGAATTGAGGGGTTCAGACCTTAGTACGAGAGGACCGGGTCTGACGAACCGCTGGTGTTCCAGTTGTTCTGTCAAGAGCAGTGCTGGGTAGCTATGTTCGGAAAGGATAAGCGCTGAAAGCATCTAAGCGCCAAGCCTATCCCAAGATGAGTTCTCCCTGAAGGGTCGTGGTAGACCACCACGTTGATAGGTCTCCGGTGCAAGTGCAGTAATGTATTCAGCTGAGAGATACTAATAACCCGTTCGGCTTGATCATTTACTTTTCTGTTACGCTGTAGCCGGGATCGCTGATCCCGGCTATCGCAAACAGAGAAGATCAAATGATCTTAAAATAAAACGCAGCCTTTAAGTGTGCGTTCTCAAACGCTCTGTATGTAGATGCCAGAGAAGCAGCCCGTTCTTTCCCAAGTGAATAGTGTGACTGATGAGAAGTGATTAGTAGCAGAATTCTACCAATCACTATTCACTTATCACCAATCACGCGGCGCACAGCGCCGCCACCAGAGATTTGCTCCGAAGGTTTCGGAGCAAATTTCTGGTGATCATAGCGCAGTGGCACCACCCGTTCCCATTCCGAACACGGCAGTGAAACGCTGCAGCCCCAATGGTAGTGCGGCGATAGGCCGCGCGAGAGTAGGACGTCGCCAGAACCAAGTGCCCGGTGAGTTTAGCTCATCGGGCATTTCGCTTTTCTGGCCTCGCCCAAACGATCAGAGAACACGACGTGCCGGGAGGCCGTCGGGTAGACGGTCAAGCCGGCGAGCGAGCGGGAGCGAACGAATCAATGGTTTTGCCGTGAAAACAAAGACCGTTCAGATCTTGTAATCGCCAGCCTCGACTGGGGATTCAACGAACAGCTCGCGTTCCTTGCCGATCAACCGCAACTGGTGGAGCCTTTCTGGGCCTTTCCTCGCTACAATGGCCGGTTGCCAGCCTTGCCGCAGCGCTCCGGCTACATCTATTTGGCGCATTCACCCGAGTACAGCTTGTTCGGCTACGATGTTAGCTATTTGAATGAGTTTGAAACCAGCGGTGAAGCTGTTGACATCCAGCCGCATTCCGACCGACAAGGCCAGGTCGTCTTTTACACTATCCAATTTCGCGAATGACCTGAACGGAGCCCAGACCCGTCTGGGACACCGCTAATCGGTCGTTAGCGCCGAGTTATCGATCGTGACCTTGTGGCGCGGATCCGGCACATGGACCGGCGCTTCCACCACATTCGGGTAGCGATTAGCTCCCTCCGGGAAAGTATGCGCGGCATTGATTTCGATGTGCACAATGTAATCGCCGGCAGGCACACCAGTAATGTCGATCCACTGACCGCTTAGCTGCTTGTAATAGGAATCGGCCCATCCGCTGGTAATTCCCTGTGAGGCACAAGCGTAACCGCTGCTCTTATTATCGTTAGCATACTTGTAGATGTCTTCGAGACAGAACGCCTGTTTGTGTCCGGCCGCGGCAGTCGATCCGTCCTGCCTCAGCAATTTATAATCGGCAAATCCGATAATGTGATAATGCATATGGCAGGGAGAGAAAATGAAGACCGAATGATACGGATTGTTCGGATCGGTGGGGCTGCCAACCACCAGGTCGCCATCGCCGCCGTTGATGATCGTGGTTTCAAAGCGAAGCAAGCGCCGATAGCCGGTTCCCCCGACTGATCCCTCGATGATTTCGCAGCTCGACGAATCAAAAAGTCGGTCAACGATTTCCATCTGCGAAACGAATCGCTTCGCATCAATGGTCAAATCGGGCAGACCGTTATTGTGATAGATGGGGAAGTCGCGCGAAACGTCGGTCCGCACCGCTCTCGCGACAAATGGAATGAGGCAGAGGAGCAAGAGCGCTCCGGCGCCAAGGGCAAGGATTCGTTTCGGTGCGACCATATTATTTCCTTTCTTTCGTCAGAGTTTGAAAGTGATTCGCAATTTAAACCGAAAGCGATCCGCAGTGGAAGCGCGAAATATGAGGCTACGGCTTCGGTGATGCAGGGCAGTTGGCCAACCAATTCCAAAAAGACAGAGAAAAGTTAGGACGTCGAAAGACTGGTTTTGCGAGCTCTTCGGTTTGATTTTCTCGTTTGCAACGCTCGATCGATCGAAAACTTGCCTGCTCCTGTCAGCGACAAGGCGATGAAGACAATCAGATAAAGCGCGGCTCTCAACCAGTCTTCGCCCAGGCGCAAACTGGTGTAGAGCGTGCCGGCCATTCCCGACGCGGCGCTGACCGCAGCAATCCGCGTAAACAGGCCGCAACCGATCAAGAGTGCACCAATTGATTCATTGAACGTGATCCACACAGCGAGGAGAGCTGGCGCAGGGAAACCGACGTGCGCGATTCAACGGCGCGAGGCCAACTGATGAGAACGCTTTGTCGGAATGCAACGCGGAGAGCTACCATCCGATCTTTTGAAAACCAAACGTGAGCGCGAGCAGAAATCCGGCGCTGCGCAAAGCCAACAAACCAAGATCGAGCATCCCAGAGGATTAACGGAGAACAAAAAAAGCGGAAGGAATAAGAGTGCTGGCGAATGCAATGATATACTCTGCCGATGAATACCAACCAACCCACCGCCACGCGGCAATGGTTGTTTGTTCTCGCGCGCGTTTATCTCGGGGTCAGTTTCTTCTTCAGCGATCATGGGAACCGGCAACCGGATGAGCTGACTCGCTTTATCAAATACGCAATGGCGCATGGCTACTCTTGGTATCAGCATTTCTTAAGCGCAGTGATAGCTCCACACGCGGCGACTTTCGGCACGCTGGTTGTGATCGCCGAAATCTATGTGGCAATTGCACTGATCTTGGGCCTAACCACACGACTGGCGGCGTGCGTCGCAATGTTTCTGCTCGTTAATTATTTGTGTGCAAAAGGCGCCTTACCCTGGGGGCCGGGCATCGATCAATCCGATATTGTCCTCGCACTTATAATCCTGCTAAGCAATGCAGGGCGCGTGTTTGGCATCGATCGTTTTTTGCACCAACGCTTTCCGAAGGTACCGATTTGGTAAGGGCCGAATGGCCGCGTCGAACGCAGCCCACCTTTTGCATCGACGCAATCAGCGCTAAGGTTTGATCATGCTAACCAGCCAAAAAGTCATCGACGCCATTAACGAGCAGATCGGGTACGAGTTTAGCGCGGAGTTGCAGTATTATGCCATTGCGGCGCATTTTGCGACCGAGGCGTTGCGGCAATTGTCGCAGCATTTTTTCCAGCAGGCGGAGGAGGAGAAGGGACACGCGCTCCGCTTCATCAAGTATGTGGTCGATGCCGGGGGGCGGGTGGTGATCCCGGCAATCGATGCTCCGAAATCGAAATTCAAGACGGCGCGGGATGCGGTGAAACTTTCGCTCGATCAGGAAATGCACGTCACCAAGCAGATCAATGCGCTGGTCGATCTCGCGAAGAAGGAGAACGATCACATCACGATTAATTTTCTCCAATGGTTCCTGACCGAACAGCTCGAAGAGGTCTCGTCGATGGATAATCTGCTGAAAATCATCGAGCGCGCGGGGACGGATTTATTGCAGGCCGATGAATACCTGGCTCGCGTAGGAATTAGGACAATGCCGGAGCCGCCGAAAGAATGAGGCGGCGGAAGAAACTCTCAACGCCGAATATGGAACGTTAAGAGATGAAGGGTTGAAGCGTCACACAGCGAAGCGAGTACATTGTTAAATCGGAAGACGCAGAACTGTTGCCGCGACTGATGAAAGAAGCGCTTTGTTGTGGAGCTTGGATGGTGTTCTTGATTGCCGTTGTCTTCATAAGGGCGGGCGACAAACCTGAACTAAAGCCTGAAGTTTTCGTGCCAGGGAATATTTATTCGGTTCCAATTGAGGTACTGCCTGGGTCGCCCAAATAGTAGCTCCTGGTGAGATCGTTTCTCGCATGAAAGGATGCCTGCTGAGTCCAGCTGCAGCTTTCACGGGGGAGACAGACAGTAGTCGGCATACCTCTTTGGGGCTTTTTTCATAGTAACCATAATTTCGCCCAAGGGCTTATAGGACATTTGTAGGTCTAAGTCTTATCCGCCGAAAACCCTTGAATAGATTTCCCTCGGCCCGTCTAATCAATCACTTATGAAAACAAAAATATTTGCTTTGATTGCAGTGGTCAGTCTGGGTTTGAGTGGCGCCGCATTTGGGGCGGGTGTTAGCGACTACCAAGTGACCGGGCCGGTCACGGAAGTAGACAGCAGCAAAATCGTGCTCGAGAAGGGGGCGAAAAAGGAGCGATTCGAAATCGCGCGCGATTCGAACACGAAAGCCGATACAGAGCCGAAAGTGGGGGACAAGGTAACCGCGCATTACACAATGACGGCTACTACCATCGAGGTGAAGCCGGCCAAAGGGGAGAAGGGAGCAAAGAAGGAAAAGGCAAGCCCAGCGGCTTCGCCCAATGGCTAAGAATAGTTAAAGTGATGTAATCGCCGGCTGGTATTCTTCAGCCGGCGATTTTTTGTCTTTAGCCACGTGGCTATGTGAGGTTTGCAGACGGCCCATAGGGCGGTGACTACAATTAAATAGGCGTTCGCTACGGCCAGTGACCGCGGCTACAGCTACCGTCGGCGACTGCCGCCCAATATTCCGCCGAGTAAACCGCGTGCGATTTGCCGTCCAACCTGAGAACTCGCTGCGCGCATTGCGCTTTTCGTCATCGAAGTAGCGACCGAATCGTGAACCGCACCACGGGGACCGATTGTCGGCTGAAAAATCGACCCGATCTGACCGATAATGTCTTTGAAGAAGCCCTCCTTCGCGGGCTCAGGAACGGAGGCGCCCGGTTGAGCAGCAGGTGCAGCCGCACCTTCCATCTTCTGCCCAGTGCGCGCCTGGAGCTTCTCGTAGGCCGATTCGCGATCTACTGCTTTCTCGTAGTGACCTGCCAAGACCGAGGAGGCAATGATTTTCTGGCGTTGCTCCGCGGAAATTGCGCCGACCTGACTCCTCGGCGGAACAATTTTCGCGCGCTGAACAATCGCCGGAGTGCCATTTTCGTCGAGCATGGACACCAGCGCTTCACCAACGGCGAGCTCAGTGAGAACCTTGTCGACCTTTAACTTTGGATTTTGGCGGAACGTTTGTGCAGCGGCCTGCACAACCTTCTGATCGCGTGGTGTGAAAGCGCGCAGTGCGTGCTGGACTCGGTTGCCGAGCTGCCCGAGGACCACATCCGGAATATCTAACGGACTCTGGCTAACGAAATATACGCCGACGCCCTTTGAACGAATCAGTCGCACCATTTGTTCGACTTTTTGCTGCACGGACGGCTCAATGTCCGCGAAAAGCAGGTGCGCTTCATCGAAGAAGAACACCAGCTTTGGCTTCTCGGGATCGCCAATTTCTGGAAGGCGCTCGAATAGCTCCGACAGCAGCCACAGGAGGAACGTCGCGTAAACATCGGGTGACTGCTGCATCAACTTCTCCGCGGCGAGGATGTTCACGACCCCTTTGCCGTTTTGCGCCTGGATCAGGTCATCGAGATTGAGAGCCGGTTCACCGAAGAACTTGTCGGCACCTTGGGTTTCCAACTGAAGAAGATTGCGCTGGATCGTTCCGACACTCGCGGCCGAGACATTGCCGTACTGAACTTTGAACTGATCAGCGTTGTCGGCGACGTATTGCAGCATCGCGCGGAGATCCTTGAGATCGAGCAGAAGCAATCCACTCTCGTCGGCAATCTTGAAGACCATATTGAGCACCCCGGCCTGGGTGTCGTTGAGATCGAGCAAGCGGCTGAGCAACAGCGGCCCCATCTCGGAAACGGTCGCGCGCACCGGATGACCATTTTCGCCGAGGATGTCCCAGAATACCACTGGGGAGGCTTCGCCTTTGAAGTCAGAAAGACCGAGCTCCTTCGCCCGGTCGGCAATCTTCGGATTCGTCCCGCCCGGCTGGCTCATGCCGGCGAGGTCGCCTTTTACGTCAGCCATGAAAACCGACACGCCGCGAGCACTGAAAGCCTCAGCGATCGTTTGTAGCGTGACAGTTTTACCTGTGCCGGTCGCGCCAGCGATCAAACCGTGGCGATTCCCCATTTTGGGCAATAAACAAATGGATTGATTAGCAGCTTTGGCGACAAGAATCGGCTCGCTCATTCTGAGACGATTCTCAGGCAAACACGGCGGATGTCCAGACGCGTTAGCGTCGTTGGCCGACAGGACCTGCGGAAAGAAATTGCATTAGTTGGTAGGTATTATGCGATTATGGGACGAGCGATGCAGTTTCTCGCTTTTGATCTGCAATAGGTAAATAGCAGCGTTTATTTCGGCACGGCTGGGCTTTTGATTTTTGCCGCGGCGGTTCTTGCCGGCCGAAAAGTTCACCGCCAGCCCAAGCTGCAATGGGTGGCCGGAATTGCCGGACTCGCTTTGGTGACTCTAACGCTGAACTGGCTGCTGCTCGCAGCCTTGAATCGCAAAGAAGCGGAACCAAGAACGTCGCCTCCTGATTATCCGGCGCCCAGCGCCACGCCATGATCTTCGACCGGAGCAGGTGCAACATCGACTGGTGCGGCTCTGATCTCGATCACTTCGTAGGTGGCGGTGCCGTGATCGGTATTCATTGTGACGCGATCACCGGTTTTTTTACCCAGGAGCGATTGCCCGATTGCAGTCTGATAGGAAATAATGTGACGTTCGGGGTCGCCGTCCCAAGCCCCAAGGACGGTATAACTTTCTTCCTGCCCTGAATCGACCTCGCGCAGCGTGACGATGGTGCCGATCGAGACCTGCGACGTGTCGGCGTTGGAAAAGTCGGTGCCGCGGGCGCGGTGCAACATCTGTTCGAGCTCGGACTTTCGCCGCATCAGCACGGCTTGCATTTGTTTGGCAGCCTTGAACTCGAAGTTTTCGCGCAAATCCCCATAGGAACGCGCCACTCCGATCTCCCTCGAATTCTCTGGAATCTTTTTGTTCACGATCTCTTCATATTCTTCCCGGCGCTTGTGCAGGCTGCTCCAGGAAACGATCAGCGATTCGGCTTTTTCCTCCGGCTGCGCTCCGGTCGCCATGCTTTCCAGTTCCGGATACAACTTGATCATCCGAGCCATAAGGGAGCGTTTGGTTAAACCGTCGAAAACAGGCGTGAGGAGAAGGCGACGCATGATGTCGCGGGCAACGCTGACGTCCGCGCCGGAGAAAACATCGCTAATCAGTTCGCGATCATCGAGCAGCAGATCGCGCAGGCGGGAAGAGCGCGAGGCTTCGTCATGCTGATCGCGTTCAATTGCGGACAGGATTGCCGGTAGAACTTCCGGAGTAACGAGTTTCGGCCAATTGGCGCGTTCGCGGCAAAGCCAGATCATTATTTCGCTTCTAGTCGAATGTTCGCTGACAGCGCGTTCGAGCATGGTTTGCAGTTCGTCTCCCCTGCCGTTTTCGACGAATATCTTTGGGATTTGTGCGACGAGGCGCGAGTTGTTCGATCCTATCATCTGCCAGGCGCGTCTCGTCCAGGCATCGCCCAAGGAACGGGGCAGAGCCTGTAGAACACGACGCTCTTTAGCCGAGGGGAGCTTGGGTAGAATTTCATTCAGGCGCGATTCCTCTTCCGAAATCAAACGCTCCAGCGTGAGATCGGGTCGCGTAGTGGTTAGTCCTGGAACCCGTTCCAGGAGGTCGTCACGTGCCAAAACTAGCTCGAAGGTGAGCGGCGAATGCAGCTTTTGATTTTGCGCGGCTATATTCTCGATTCTTTGTATAATCGGCTGCAACTGCGTCGTCGGGTCCCCGAATTCGTGATGGAACCTGATGATTTGATCGAGTGCCGCCGCCTGCTCTTTCGGTTGGCGTGTTTGATTGAAAAACGCGAGAAGCTCTTCTGCGCGGGACACCGGCTCGGCCCGCAATGCGATCGGCTCCGATTTTTTGGCCGGGACCGAGAAGTAACCACTCGCCTTCATTGCTTTTTTTGCGCTCGTCCACCAGCGTTTCCATTCCGCTTCCGTGAACAAATCGCCGACCAGCACCTCGCTGATTTGCGCCAGCGTGGCTTTGCCATCGAACCCTTCCAGGATGTTACGAACGACCGCCGCCGGGTCCGATTTCAGGAGCGCTTTAATCGCGTCTGGTTCATCCACTTTGCGGGCGAGGAAATGTTTGGGCGGAATCGGGGTCAAATTTTCCGCGGCATAGCCGAGCTGCATCGGATGTTTCGCTTTGGTTTTGAAATCGATCACGATCTGGTTGAGCAACAGGTTCCACTCCGCCACCTGACCGAATCCCCAGCTTTTGTGCAGACAAAACGAGCCAGGGCGCAATTGCTCTAATTGCTCGGCTGCTTTCGCCGTCAGCTTTCCGGATTCGACAAGCTTTTCCAGCTCAGCGTCCATGATCGGGCCAATCGGTCACATAGGACGTATAGGTGGTATGGGCGGCAGGCGCAATTTGCGATTGCTCCGTGCGGTTGTGCGTGAAAGTCTCACACGATGCCGACAAGCATTTGGTTCTGGATCGCCTTTCACGTCGGCGTTTTCATTGCCATTGCCGTTGACCTGGCCAGCTTCAAACGACGCCATCGTGCGCTCTCGATGCGGGCCGCGGCGATACGTAGCCTGCTCTGGGTCGTGCTGTCACTTGGCTTCAGCCTGGTCGTCGCCCAAACGCAAGGGCCGGACCGTGCCCTGGATTTCCTCACTGGTTACCTCATCGAGTATTCGCTCAGCGTTGATAACATTTTTGTTTTCGTTCTCATCTTCGCTTATTTCAAAGTCCCCCCGATCTCGCAGCATCGTGTTTTAGTATGGGGCATCTTGGGCGCGCTGGTCATGCGCGGGATAATGATCTGGCTCGGTGTTTCCCTCGTATCCAGGTTCCACTTCATCCTCTACGTTTTCGGTGTCTTTCTGATCATTACCGGAATCCGGATGGGCTTCAGCAAACAGCAAACCGATTTTGGCGACAGCTGGTTCCTGCGAATGTGCCGCAAATTAATGCCAGTGACGCGCGACTTTCGCGGCTCTCATTTCACGGCGCGAATTGATGGGCGGCTTATGCTCACGCCGCTTGCCCTGGTTTTGCTGGTGATCGATGTGATGGACCTTATCTTTGCTGTCGATTCCATTCCGGCCGTCTTCGCCATCACTCAGGACACGTTCATTGTTTATACCTCAAACATCTGCGCAATTCTGGGCCTGCGTTCCCTCTATTTCCTGCTGGCCAATCTGATGAATCGGTTCGTCTACGTCCGGGTCGGCCTCTCCATTATCCTGGTCTTTGTTGGAATTAAAATGACCCTGTCCAACGTCTTTCCGATCCAGAATCACGTCTCGCTCGGGGTCATTATCGCGGTGCTGGCCGTCACGATTTGCGCCTCGATTTTCATGACACGGAACCAATCGACGGAGGACCCACAAAATTAGGATTGTTTAATTCCTTCCTTTCTGCTTACAATTTAGGGTTAGATATGAAAACGCTCGCTTTTCTTGCCGCGCTCGCCATCGCGGGCACGGCCCTGGCAGATATTCATGATCCGCCTTCCAATGATTATGGGCCGACGCGCAAACTCGGCCGTGGCCTCTCAAATTTCTTTCTCGCACCGGCGGAAATCCCGGTGACCATTTGCACGGTTAATACCAACGAAGGCAACGCCGCCGCTGCCGGCTACGGCGTGGTGCGAGGCGTTGGACGATCGGCCACTCGACATATCGCAGGGTTCCTCGAAATCCTGCTCTGGCCAGTGCCAGCTTATCGGCAAAGCTATTATCCGCTTCTGCCGAGCGATATTCCGTGGATCCACGCCGGCTATGCGGAGTTTCCGCCTGAGCTTGGTAACGAAACGAAGTATCCTTACGTTCGCGATTACTAATTGCGCCTAAACTCAGTCATCCTGAGCGAAGCGCAGCGAAGTCGAAGGATCCCGCTGCGCTAGCGTAAAGGTAACTTCATCGGGATCCCTGGACTTCGCTCGGGATGACAGTGGCTGTGGAACTCCAGATCACCGATGTCGCCTTTGGCGGAAAAGGTGTAGCGCGCACCGATGGGAAGGCGGTGTTCGTGCCTTACGTCATCGATGGCGAGAGCGTTTCCGCGAGTATTACACGCGAACACAAGAAATTTCTCGAAGCAGAGCTGGAGACCATCCTTACCGCTTCGCCTCATCGGGTCGAGCCGCGCTGTCCGTACTTCGGTCGCTGTGGCGGCTGCGTTTACCAGCACATCGAGTACGAACATCAGCTGGCGCTGAAATGGCGGCAGGTGAAGGAAACACTCCGGCGTATCGGTGGATTAAAAGAACCGCCGATGCGGCCATTTATTCCGTCGCCGATCGAATATAGATACCGCAATCGCATTACCGTTCACGTGCGGGATGGCGTAATTGGATTTTTTCGCCGTGAATCGAACAAGCTGCTCGGGATCGAACAATGCCCGATCGCGCATGATGAAGTGAATGCCAAACTGACCGAACTACGGAGCAGCAATCCGCATGATGGACATTATACCTTGCGTGTTATTGATGGTCCGCGGGTCTTCACGCAAGCCAATGATGAAGTCGCCGCCGCCATGCTCGATCTGGTCGATCGACTGCTCGCCACAGCGGGGGGCACACTGATCGATGCCTACTGTGGCGCCGGATTTTTTGCGAAACGATTACGCGCGCGTTTTGAAACGGTTGTTGGAATCGATTGGGACCAGCACGCGATTGCCGTTGCCCGGGAAGATGCGAACGAAAACGAAATCTACATTGCGGGCGATGTCGAAACGGAGTTGCAGAAGGTAGGGGCGGTTCACCCGAACCGCCCGCCGCAGTGCGACGATACCTCCCGCGGGCGATTGAGGTCAATCGCCCCTACCATTATTGTCGACCCGCCGGCGACCGGACTCAGCAAGGCGCTTGTCGAAACACTAATAGAACATCTTCCGACGCAATTGATCTACGTTTCCTGCAATCCGGCCACGCTTGCCCGCGACCTGGCCGCGTTAAAAAAATCGTTTCATATCGATTCAATCACTCCGCTGGATATGTTTCCGCAGACTGCGGAAGTGGAGGTGGTGGCTGAATTGTCGCCGAATTGATCTGTTGGCGACGCCTCGCGTGGCAATGACCCACGCCCTTCGACGCATATGACCTAAAGCGCCGGCGCCATTCTCTGAGACCTCTGGCAGGGAAGGACCGTACGGCCACGTAGAATGCACTTGCGCCGGGCGCTCGGAGCAGTCGAAAGTCCGGCAAGAAAATGGCGGAACCCCTGCTTGGGCAGGCGGCCGGCGTGCATCGGCCGCGCAATGTCGATTGGAAACGCGCGGCGGCGTTGCTCTATGGTGATTGGGGCACAAGCAAGGCGTATGTCATCGGGCTCGCCTTCGTTGCCGCAGGTTTTTCTTCTTTCCCAATTATTCTCGCGGTCTGCGCGCTGACGGCAGTTGTCGGTTACAACTATATTATTGTTTGCAGCCATTTTCCGGACGGCGGCGGCGTTTATTCCGCCGCGCGCAAACAAAGCCGCTTTCTCGCGTCGGCCGGTGCTTTGTTGCTGGTGGCGAATTTCATTGTCACGGCCGCACTAAGCGGATGGGCGGCGGTGAGTTATCTTGGCGTTTCAAATGAGCACGCCCGACTTGCTACCGCTGGTCTGATTCTGGTTGTCGGGGTTATCAATTACTTCGGTCCTCGCCATAGCGGCAGCGTTTCGCTCTGGCTGGCTATGCCCGCAGTGCTCGTGGTTATTTTGATTGTTTTATTCAGCAGCCCGCATCTGCGAATGGCGGAGTTGGAGCCGGCGCACTCGAATTTTGTGGTGACGTGGGTTCAATTCGTAGGCGTCATTCTCGCGCTTAGCGGAGTGGAAGCGGTGGCCAACATCACAGGTGTGATGAAACTCGATCCCGGTTCTTCGCCCGAGCATCCGAAAGTCACGCAGACCGCGACAAAGGCGATCGTGCCGGTGGCGATCGAAGTCGTTTTTGGTACCGCTCTTCTGGGGTGGGCCATGCTTTCGTTGCCAAAATTTTTTGCACCCCAGCTCACCGATCACAAAGAGGACATGCTGCGCTTCCTTGCCGAACATTATGGCGCGGTCGCAATCGCTCCATGGTTTGGCACCGCCTTCGGTATCGTGGTTGGAATTATTTTCGGCCTTCTGCTTTTCAGCGCCGTCAACACCGCGGTCGTTGCGCTCATCGGCGTGGTCTTCATGATGGCGCAGGACGGTGAGATGCCACGACAACTCGCGCGTTTGAATCGTCACGGCGTGCCTAAGCTTCCGCTAATCGCCGGCGTCGCTTTTCCAATTATCGTTCTCGCCCTCACTGAAGACTTCAACGCGCTCGCCGGTTTGTACGCCGTCGGAGTCGTGGGAGCAATCGCGGTCAATCTTGGCTCGTGCAGTTTTAATCGCGAGCTCTCGCTCGGTTGGTTTCAGCGCTTCATCATGGTCTCGACGTTCCTTGTGCTTTTCGCCGTGGAAGTGACAATTGCGAAAACGAAACCGGACGCGTTGTTCTTTGCCTGCACCGTTCTGGGTATCGGCCTCACCCTGCGCTTCTACTCGCACAAACTTTCCGGCCTAACGACTCTAACCGTTACGCGCAAGATCGCGGAGATGGTTGTGCCTG
This sequence comes from uncultured Verrucomicrobiae bacterium, assembly GCA_963781735.1. GTDB lineage: Bacteria > Verrucomicrobiota > Verrucomicrobiia > Chthoniobacterales > UBA10450 > AV69. The sequence goes on from CAWAHI010000012.1 coordinate 46,371, forward strand.
ATCTGCCCGCCGCCATGCAACCGCGACTGGAAGAAGGCCAAAAAATCATGGTGGCGGCCCGCGGAATTAATCCGGTCTTGAACTTTGCGCTGGAAGAAGCGCAACTGCGCAAAGCCGTTTTGTGCGTGGTTTATGTAAAGGAAGTTGTCGTCTATTTTTCGGCCGCGCCTGGCGCGACAGGCCGCCGCCCAAAATGGCAGGACGATCCGGAAGCCAACGCCATCATGTCGTTGATGCTCAAGGAAGGGAAAGAGCGCGGCGTTTGTGTGCTGCCGGTTTATGCGGTGAGTGAAGATGCACCCGCCACCATTCTCGATCTTTCCGCCACCATGGGCGTGGATTGTCTCGTCATCGGCACTTCACAACGCAGCGCCTTGAGCAACTTGCTTCGCGGAAGCGTGGCAAACCATATCGCGCAGAATTTGCCAGATACGATTCGTTTGGTGATCTTCGGCTGATTACGGAATCAATCTCTCAGCGAAGGCACGCCATCGGTCATCCCGATTGGTAGCTGCGGACACATGGCCACCTTAACACTGGATCCTCCGGGCACCGTCCATCGCCCACGTAATGTCGATTGGAAACGCGCGGCGGCGCTGCTCTACGGCGATTGGGGCACGAGTAAAGCCTACGTTCTCGGACTGGCCTTTCTCGCCGCCGGCTTTTCTTCCGTCCCAATAATTCTCGCAGTTTGTGCACTCACCGGTTTGGTTGGAGTCAACTACGCCGTTATCTGCAGATATTTTCCGGACGGCGGCGGAGTCTATTCGGCGGCGCGTTCGCAAGGACGTTTGCTTGCCGTAGTCGGCGCGTTGCTGCTGGTCGCGGATTTAACTGTTACGGCGGCCCTCAGCGGTTGGTCAGCGTTAAGTTATTTCAACATTCCGATTCTGAAAGAACACATCGTTCTTTCCACAGTGGCCGTGCTGCTCCTGATGGGCGCGATCAATTTCTACGGGCCAAAACATAGCGGCAGTCTCGCTGTCATTCTCGCGGTGCCCACGGTTCTCGCGGTGATTGCGCTCATCCTCATCAGCGCACCGCATTTAACGAGGCGTTACCTCGAGCCGCTGCACGAGAGCTACGCTCAGGTCTGGGTGCAATTTTGCAGCGTTATCCTCGCGCTCAGCGGCGTAGAAGCGATCGCCAATCTCACCGGCGTGATGAAGTTGGATAAAGGCGCCACCATCGCCGAGCCGCGCGTCGGTCGCGAAGCATCAAGGGCAATCTGGCCGGTCGCGATCGAGGTCGTCGTTGCGACCGCGCTGCTCGGTTGGGCCATGCTCTCGATCAACAATTCGATGCGCGGTTCCCTGTATGCGCACAGTGAAGACATGTTGCGCTTCATTGGCGAATATTTTGGCACCGTCAGTTTCGGGCCGGCTTTTGGCGAAATGTTTGGCTGGATTGTCGGCATCGTTTTTTTCCTTCTCCTGCTCAGTGCGGCTAACACCGCCATCGTCGCCATGATCGGTTTGATCTACATGATGACGCGGGACCAGGAAATGCCGCGACAGTTCATGAGACTTAATCGGCATGGCGTTCCGCAGATTCCGCTTCTCATCGCCGTCGGTCTGCCGGTGGTTGTGATCGTCACGACGCGAAATTTCACCGCGCTCGCCGGTTTGTACGCGATTGGAGTTGTCGGCGCCATCACCGTCAATCTCGGTTCCTGCTGTTTCAATCGTTTGCTGCCGATAAAGATGTATCACCGGCTTCTTTTCGGTTTCACCTTCACCATTCTCTTTCTTGTCGAAATCACCCTCGCTCATACAAAACCTGATGCGCTTTTCTTTGTCTTGTGTGTGCTTGGACTGGGTCTGACCGTGCGCGCGTGGACTTTGAAACGGCGCGGCCTGACTACGGTGATGGTCCCGCAACAGGTGGCACGGATGGTCACGCATGATCTCGCTATCACCATGCAATCGCGTTTGCAGGAGGGACAAAAAATCATGGTCGCCGCGCGGGGGATCACGCCCGTCCTCAGTTTTGCCCTCGATGAAGCCCAACTGCGCAAGGCGACCTTGTGCGTTCTTTTCGTCAAGGAAATTGCCGTTTATTACGCCAGTGGGCCAGCCACGCTCGGTCGCGCTCGCTGGCAGGATGATCCGGAAGCGAATGCCATCATGTCATTCATGCTCAAACTTGGATCGGAACGCGAAGTTTGCGTGCAACCGGTCTACGCCGTGAGCGAAGACGCCGCCACCACCATTCTCGATCTTTCCGCCACCATGGGAGTCGATTATCTTATGCTTGGCACTTCACACCGCACTGCCCTCACTAGTCTGTTGCGTGGCAACGTGGTCACGAATATCGTAGAGCAACTGCCCGATACCATTCGTCTGGTCATCTACGGTTGATGAGCGCACTCCGCCGGAACACGGGCCTTCAGGCCTGTGTGCCCAGCGGGTTTGGAACCCGCTGCGACGATATGGTATGAGCAGCGGACAACGTGTCCGCTGGGTGCATAGACTTGGAAGTCCATGTTCCTCTTTTGCATTGTGTGTGGGATGTTGAACCTTCCGCCACATGACGCCGCCGAAAGTTTTCATCGCTGACTCCATTTCGCAGCGCGGTATCGACGAACTGACCCGCGACGGCGCACTCGAAGTAAACGTGCAAACGGGATTGAGCGAAACGGATTTAGCCGCCGCCATTCCGGACTTCGCGGCGCTGATCGTACGCAGCCAGACAAAAGTGACCTCGAAAATTTTAAACGCGGCAAAAAAATTGCGCGTCGTGGGCCGGGCCGGCGTGGGCGTGGACAATGTCGATGTCGAAACAGCGACACGCCGTGGCGTGGTTGTGTTGAATGCGCCGGGGGCGAATACCATCTCAACGGCGGAGCATACGTTTTCGTTGCTGCTCAGTCTGGCGCGTAACATTGCGCGTGCCGACGCCACCTTGAAAGGCGGCACCTGGGACCGGAAAAATCTGGAAGGCGTCGAGCTCTACAACAAAACGCTCGGCATTATTGGCATGGGCCGGATCGGCAGCGAGCTAAGCCGGCGCGCGATCGCGTTTGGAATGCGTGTTGTTGCATTTGATCCGTACCTGTCTGCGTCGCGCGCGCGCAGCCTCCAAGTCGAGCTGGTGGAAGATCTCGATGAATTGCTCCCTCTCGCTGATTTTATTTCGCTGCATACGCCGCTTACCGCAGAGACGCGTCATATTCTGAACGCGGAACGTCTCCCCAAAACAAAACGCGGCGTGCGCATCATCAATTGCGCGCGCGGCGGCTTGATTGATGAACAGGCATTGGCTGATGCCATTTCCAATGGCCACGTTGCCGGTGCTGCGCTCGACGTTTTTGAAATGGAACCATTGCCCGCCGATTCGCCGCTGCGAAAAATTTCGAAGTTGGTCCTGACACCTCATCTGGGTGCCTCCACCGCCGAAGCGCAGGAAAGTGTCGGGATCGAAATCGCGCAGTCGGTTCGCGCCGCGTTGCTCGAGGGAACAATTCGCAATGCCGTCAACATGCCGACGCTGGACGCGAAAACGCTCGCGCTGATCGGCCCGCACTTGCGTTTCGGCGAGAAACTTGGCCGCTTCCTATCGCAGCTCGCCCCGCGCCGGGTCGATTTTCTCAACATCAACTACAGCGGAAAAGTAAACGAAGTCGACACTACCGCGATTACGCGCGCGGTGTTGAAAGGCTTTTTGCAAAGCGCCGGCGGGAACGAAGTGAATGAAGTCAACGCGCCTGCATTCGCCGAAAGTTTGGGACTGAAAATTACTGAGACGCGACTGAGCGCGCCCGGTGATTACTCCGACATGCTCGAGCTTTCCGCCAGTGCCGAAGGAAAGGATATATCGGTGGGCGGCGCATTTTTCGGAATTACTCCACGAATCGTTAGCATTAACGCGCGGCCAGTCGAAGCGCGCCCGCATGGAGTTATTCTCGTGCTCGAAAACACCGATCGTCCCGGTATGGTCGGCCGGATCGGCACGTTGCTGGGCGAACATGGCGTTAACATCGCCACCATGTCGCTCAGCCGAAATCAGGCCGGTGGGACCGCGCTCACCGTTTTGAATTTAGACAGCGCGCCCGATGAAAAATTGCTCAAGGAAATTCGCGGCAGCGAAGATATACGGAACGCTCAGGTAATTGAGTTATAGGCGGGAAACAGGTTGCGCCCTTTCACAAGTGAATCAATCTTGCCCGCGCACCTACCTTTATGGAAGCTATTTTAGGCACACTCGTCATTGGCTTGATTGTCGGAGTCATTGCCAAGCTGCTTATGCCGGGCCGCGATCCCGGTGGTTGTTTGATCACGATTCTGCTGGGCATCGCGGGCGCTTTTGTGGCAGGGTTTCTTGGCCGCGCCATTGGCTGGTACGAACCCGGGCAACCCGCCGGCTTCATCGCCTCGGTCATCGGCGCGATGTTAGTTCTGCTCGTGTATCGACTCATCAGGGGACGCCGATCATAGCGGACTGAGTCGTCGCAAATGCGGTTGCGCGAGTGGGTACCCGATGCGCTGGTAGCCGATGCGACAGCCGACGCGTTTGGCGATTCTGCTCGCCTTTGCCGCGCTCTATCTGATCTGGGGATCGACTTACCTTTTTATTCGCTTTGCGATCGATTCGATTCCGCCATTCTTGATGGCAGGCTCGCGTTATTTGACGGCTGGCTTTTTGATGTACGCGATCGCGCGCGCACAAGGCGCGAAATCTCCGGCGCCAATGACGTGGCGCTCGTCACTCATCGTTGGTGGATTCCTCCTGCTCGGTGGAAATGGCGGCGTGACCCTTTCCGAAAAATATATCGATACCGGGCTGGCAGCGGTCATCGTCGCGACGGTCCCCATTTACATTGTCTTGCTCTCCTGGATTACCCGTGCAACACCGCGCCCGAGATTGCCGGTTTTGCTCGGTCTCGCGGGCGGATTCATTGGTGTCGGGGTGCTGATGGCACCAGCCATTCATTTTTCAGCTAACGATTCGCAGCGCCCAGTTACCGGAATGTTGATCTTACTTGTCGCTTCGTTCCTGTGGTCGGTCGGATCACTTTATTCGCGCAGAGCAACGAGTGCCGACTCGCCGTTTCTCGCCGCTGCTCAGCAAATGATCTGTGGCGGCGCGCTCCTCTTTTTCGTTGGATTGATCACGCGTGAAAAGGTTAACCTGCACGCCATCAGCGCGCACTCAATCTGGGCGTGGATTTATCTGGTCCTGATTGGTGCCATCATCGGCTTCAGCGCTTATATTTATCTGCTGCGGCATTGCGATCCGGCAAAGGTCGCGACCTATGCCTTTGTCAATCCGATTGTGGCCGTGACCCTCGGCACCTTGTTCGCGGGGGAGCATCTTACGTCGCACACGATCGTGGCGGCAGCGTTGATCATCGGCTCGGTGGCAATTGTTATCACCACAGAACAATTAAGACCGAAAGCCGTGCCGCCAGTTTAAGCCGCGTTGGGAGAAGCCGATTAGGCACGGCGCCCGTTAGGATGCTTGGCAATTCGTTCGATGTCTTCTCTAATATCGTCTAATGGCCGAGACTCCGAAGAAAGAAGCAATCGAAGTCGTTCTGAAAAACTGGCGCGCGGAAGTGGAGACAGCGCGAGTTTATCGCGACCTGGCGGAGCGCGAAAGCGACGAAAAACGCAAGGCGATTCTCATTCGCATGGCGGAAGCGGAAGAGCGTCATGCCCATCGCTGGGAGCAAAAATTATGTGATATGGGTCAGCCGATCCCAACATTGGCCGACACTCTCTGGACGCGGCTCCAGCGAAGATTCACGCGTTCACTCGGAACCGACATCGCCATTCGGCGGATGGAAGCGGCGGAGGAAAAACATGAGCGCGAATTTTCCGCGCAACGCGATCGCGCGCTGGCGGACGAGCACGACGTGCAGGAATTTTTGCGGACGAGCGCACTCGAAGAAAAAGCGCATGCCCGGGCGCTGAACGCCATGGCCGGCCCGGTAAATCCCAAGACGGTTCTCGATACTATTCTAAAGCGCGAACGCTGGCACGGGCGCGGTGGCAGCTGGGTGGCGGATGCAATCTACGGCGTCAACGATGGTCTCGGCGCCGTCTTTGGAATTGTCTCAGGTGTCGCGGGCGCAACCAATAACCAGCAGCATTACGTTTTGATTTCCGGACTCGCCGGAATGATCGCGTCGGCTCTGTCGATGGGGGCGGGCGCCTATCTCGCGGGCAAGAGCGAGGGCGAAGTTTACGAGGCGGAGATCGCACGCGAGAAAGCCGAAGTTGAAGAAAACCCGGAGGAAGAAATCGAGGAGATGGCGCTCTTTTATCAGCTCCAGGGATTCAGCGCCGAAGAATCGCAAAAAATGGCCGAACGTTTGGCCGAAAATCCGGAGCAACTGGTGCAGGCAATGGCGCAAAGCGAGCTCGGACTGTCCGAGCATCGGTTCCCCAATCCCTGGAAATCCGCGGTATCGGCCTCGCTTTCCACTGCGGTAGGCGCATTCATCCCCATCGTTCCATTCTTTTTCATGAGCGGACTGCCGGCCGTGATCGTTGCGTTTGTCGTTAGCATCGTCGCACATTTTATCGTCGGCGCAGTGAAGTCTCTGATCACCATTCGTTCATGGTGGGCGTCCGGTTTGGAAATGACAGTCGTTGGTATAATTGAAGCCGTCGTTACTTACGGCCTGGGCCTTGCCTTCGGCGCCCTTGGATAAGTTGGCGGATTTCGCCGCCCGGCTACACCTGTGCGCGCGATAGACTCCCAGCGACTCTCCAGAAAAAGAGAGTTATTGGTAACCAAATCGACCGCGCCACGGTCAAATACTAATGAATGTTCAGCATTCGCGCGTCGGGGCCTCTAAAACTATGTCGAAACGAACTATTTTCGCAGTTTTTGGTGCCGTTCTGCTGCTGATCTGCTGGTGGAGCTATTCTCATCGCGCTGCGCCAAATCAAGCTGGTCTCAAGGGAAGCGCGGGGCCAGGTGGAAGGCGCGGCGGACCGATGTCCGGCGGCGGACCAGTTCCGGTGGTCGCTGGAAAAGTCGAACAAAAGGACATGCCGATTTACCTCGACGGCTTGGGAACGGTGCAGGCCTTTAACACCGTCACCGTGCACAGCCGGGTGGATGGCGCTCTGGTGCAGGTCAATTTTTTAGAAGGGCAGGATGTGAAAACGGGCGATTTGCTCGCCGTTGTCGATCCTCGCCCGTATCAGGCCGCGCTGGATCAGGCAAAAGCGCAAGCCGCGTTGGACCAAGTGACTCTGAAGAGGCAGGTCGACTTGCGCGCAAGAAACGTAATAGACGCGCAGGATTATGATACTGCCGTGGCGAACGCGCAAAAATCGAAAGCCGCCGCCGAGGCTACTCAGGTCAATGTCGATTATTGCTCCATCAAGTCACCCATCGACGGGCGCACGGGCGTACGGCTTGTCGACATTGGCAACGTCGTCCACGCTGCGGACCAAAATGGAATTGTGGTCATCACTCAGATGCATCCGATTTCGGTGGTGTTCACTCTCCCGGAACAGAATTTGCAATCGATTCTGAGCGCCGGTGGAGCAAACGGAGGACTTAAAGTCACTGCTCTGGATCGTGGCAACACGACGACACTCGACGAAGGATCGCTCGCCGTGGTCGACAATGAAATCGATCAAACGACAGGCACGGTCAAACTCAAGGCGACATTTCCAAATGCTGAGTTGAAGCTTTGGCCGGGAAAATTTGTTAACGCGCGTCTGATTTTGACGACGCAAAAGGACGCAACGGTCATTCCATCGAGTGTCGTCCAACGCGGTCCGCAGGGCACTTACGCATACGTCATCAAGCCCGACAAAACGGTCGAGATGCGGCCGATTAAGCTGGGTCGCACCGAGGCAAATTTCGCGTTAGTGGAAAGTGGATTGAAGGCCGGCGAGCAGGTCGTCGTGGACGGCCAATACAAACTGCAGCCGGGCAGCCACGTCGAATTAACCAGTCCGCAAACTCAGAAAACCCCAGGACCACAATCACCGCGGGGCAAACCGTCGGGCAAACCGGCGAAGTCATGAGTATTTCCGAACCGTTCATCCGCCGTCCGGTTGCCACATCGCTGCTGATGGTGGGAGTGATTTTACTCGGGCTTCTCGGTTATGAACTCCTGCCGATATCCGCGCTACCGACGGTCGATTTCCCAACGATCGAGGTTACGACATTTTATCCCGGCGCCAGCGCGGACGTGATGGTCTCGTCCATCACGACGCCGCTCGAACGGCAGTTCGGCCAAATCAGCGGCCTCGCGTCGATGAATTCCACCAGCTCGTTCGGCACATCGACCATCACTTTACAATTCGTTCTCGATCGACCGATCGATGTCGCGGCGCAGGATGTTCAGGCAGCGATTAATGTCGCTGGAGGATTTTTGCCTAAGGATCTCCCGAATCCGCCAAAATATAACAAGGTCAATCCGGCGGACACACCGATCCTGACGCTATCGATTACGTCCGACAGCTTGCCGCTCGATCGCGTGAATGATTACGCGGACAGTTTGCTTGCTCAGAAATTAAGCGAAGTGACCGGCGTCGGCTTGGTCACGATCGAGGGCAATCAAAAGCCGGCGGTGCGAGTGCAAGTGAATCCGGCGGCAATTTCTGCGCTTGGCCTGAGCCTGGAAGACGTACGGACAATCCTCGGTCAGGCCAACGTGAACGCACCCAAAGGTAGTTTCGACGGGCCGCGACAGGCATTCACCATTGGTTCGAACGACCAAATTTTGTCCGCCGACGCCTATAAGCCGATCATCGTTGCTTACAAAAACGGCGCGCCTATTCGCCTCGGCGACATCGCCAACATCGTCGACAGCGTCGAGAACGATCAGTTGGCCGCGTGGGTGGGCACCCAAAATGGCGAACAACCCGCCGTGTTATTGGACATTCAGCGGCAACCGGGCGCGAACATCATCCAAACCGTCGAGAACGTTAAGAAGTTGCTTCCGCGTCTGACGGGGACGTTACCGCCCTCCGTTCATGTTGAGGTCCTGGCCGACCGGACGGAAACCATCCGAGCTTCAGTCCACGATGTGCAGTTCACACTGCTTCTCACCATCGCCCTCGTGGTCATGGTGATGTTCCTCTTCCTTCGAAAGCTCTGGACCACGGTGATCACGAGTGTGGCGCTTCCGCTCTCGCTCATCGGCACGTTCGGGATCATGTACCTCGCCGGGTTCAGTTTGGATAACCTTTCGTTGATGGCGCTGACCATCTCGACCGGCTTCGTCGTCGATGACGCCATTGTGATGATCGAAAACATCGTGCGCTTCATCGAGGCGGGCGATCCACCGTTGGAAGCGGCGCTCAAGGGGGCGAAGCAAATCGGATTTACCGTCGTATCGTTGAGTGTCTCGTTAGTGGCGGTCTTTATTCCGCTTTTGTTCATGACCGGGATCGTGGGACGTTTGTTCCGAGAGTTTGCCATCACCTTGAGCGTGGCAGTCGGCGTCTCGGCGTTCGTGTCGCTGACGCTCACACCCATGATGTGCGCCAAGTTATTGCGATCAGAAGGCGAAGACGAACAGGAGCACCAGGGCGAGTTCTATCGACGCACCGAAGAATACTGGACGCGCTTTAGGAATTGGTATGAACGCGGTTTGCGCTGGGTGCTGGCCCATCAGCGATTCGTCCTCAACGTTGCGATTGTAACATTGGTCGCGACGATTCTCCTTTACATCCTCGTGCCGAAAGGACTGCTCCCGCAACAGGACACCGGCGTCATTATTGGTGTAACGGATGCCGCGGAGAACATCTCGTTCAGCGCGATGATGCAAAGGGTGCACGCGGTTTCCGATATTGTTCGGAAAGATCCGGATGTCGCCAGCGTATCGGCGTCGGTTGGCGCTGGAACAGTTAACGCGACGGTCAACACCGCGAGACTTTATATCGTGCTCAAACCGCACAACCAGCGGGTGAACGCGGAGAAAATCATCGAACGACTGCGGAATGCCACCAGCAACGTCGAAGGCGTTTCGCTCTTTATGCAGGCAGCGCAGGATCTGCAGATCGACTCACGCGTAAGCCGCACTCAATTCCAATACATCTTGCAAGACGCCGACGCTGAGGAGTTGAGCCAGTGGACGCCGAAATTGGTGCAGAAACTTGGTCAACTGCCGCAACTCAGCGACGTGGCCAGCGATCAACAGGTGAACGGATTGCAGTTGAACGTCGATGTGGATCGGGAAAAGGCCTCGCGCCTCAACGTCCTCACGCAGGCCATCGACGACACGCTTTACGACGCATTCGGGCAGCGGCAGGTCTCAATCATTTTCACCCAACTCAATCAGTTTCGCGTGATTCTGGAGGTGGAACCGCAGTTCCGAGAATCACCGGATTTGCTCGACAAAATTTACGTTAAATCGAGCACCGGCCAGCCAGTGCCGCTCAGCGCATTTGCAACGATGCGCGTGAGCAACACGCCGCTGTCTATTCCGCACCAGGGACAATTTCCCGCCGCCACCATCTCGTTTAACTTGAGTAGCGGCAATTCGCTCAGTCAGGCTATCCCGGCAATTCAAAAAGCCGAACGCGAAATCCGCTTGCCGGATACGATTGCGACCACGTTCACCGGCACCGCGGCGGAATTTCGTTCGTCATTAACGAGCGAGCCGCTGCTCATCCTCGCCGCGGTCATTGTCATCTACATTGTGCTCGGCGTTCTTTACGAGAGCTACATTCACCCGGTCACCATTCTTTCGACATTGCCAAGCGCCGGCGTGGGCGCCTTGCTGGCCTTGATCCTCTGCCGCACCGATTTTTCTCTTGTTGCTCTTATCGGCATCATTCTGCTCATCGGCATTGTAAAGAAGAACGCGATCATGATGATCGATTTCGCGCTGGAAGCCGAGCGCAAGGAAGGCATGTCGCCGGAGGAATCAATTTATCAGGCCTGTCTGCTGCGATTCCGGCCGATTATGATGACGACAGCGGCGGCGTTGCTGGGCGCATTGCCGCTTGCGCTGGAAAACGGGACCGGGAGTGAATTGCGGCGGCCGCTGGGAATTTCGATCGTCGGCGGGCTTTTGCTTTCGCAATTTTTAACCCTCTACACCACGCCGGTAATCTATCTTTATCTCGACCGCCTGGGTCGGTGGATCGCGGAAAGACGGCATCGTGGCAAATTGGGCCAGGCGCAACTGCCGCTTCGAACGTCCCCTGAACCGGAGCCCGAATTCGCAGGAGTGAATGGAGATCATGAAAGATTCGGATTTTAGTCAATGAGCGTTTCCGAGCCGTTTATTCGACGGCCAGTGGGCACTTCCCTGCTGGCCGCAGGCGTGCTCTTGCTCGGCGGAGTCGCCTATCATTTCCTTCCTGTCGCACCGTTGCCGAAGGTCGATTTTCCAACCATTTCCGTAAGTGCACAGGAGCCCGGCGTCGATCCCGCCACGGCTGCGTCGTCTCTTGCCGCTCCCTGGAGAGGCGTTTCGCCCAAATCGCCGGCGTCGACGAGATTACTTCAGTCAGTTCGTTAGGCGGCTCGTCCATCACGATTCAATTCGATCTCAATCGCGATATCAATGGGGCCGCGCGCGACGTGCAAAGCGCGATCGATGCCGCCTCCGGCGAGCTACCGAGCGGTCTTCCGCAGCCCCCTTCCTATCGGAAACACAATCCGTCGGACGCGCCCATCATGGTCCTGGCCATGACCTCCGATACGCAGCCATTGTCCCAGGTTTACAATCTGGCCGATCAAATCATTGGTCAGCGCATCAGCCAGCTGGACGGCGTCAGCCAGGTGATCATTGGCGGAGGCGCTAATTCCGCCGTGCGGGTGCAGATCAATCCCGTCGCGCTCGCTTCCATGGGACTCAGTCTGGAGGACATTCGCACCACGCTCTCGCAGGCAAATGTGCTTTCACCCAAAGGCGCATTGGAAGGCCCCGAACAAAGTTATGTCCTCGCCACCAACGATCAGCTAACTCAGGCGGAGCAATATTTGCCCATCATTGTTGCCCAGCACAACGGAGCGGCGGTTCCGTTGCGCGATGTGGGCACTGCCATCGATGCACAGGCAAATCGCGACCAGGCCGGTCTCTTTAATAACAAGCGCGCAGTGCTCTTGATCGTGTTCAAGCAACCGGACGCTAACGTCGTTCGCACTACCGACCTGATTCAGAACATCCTGCCACAATTACGGACGTGGCTGCCGCCAAGCGTGCATCTCGATGTGATGAGCAATCGCACCATCACAATTCGTTCTTCCGTCCGCGACGTCGAGATCACCCTCCTGATAACCATGGCGCTCGTTGTCATGGTGATGTTCTTATTCCTCCGGCGATTCTGGCCAACCTTCATATCGAGCGTAACCATGCCGCTTGCTCTTGCCGGCACATTCGGCGTGATGTGGCTGTGCGGTTACAGCCTCGACAATCTTTCCCTGATGGCACTCACAATCTCCACCGGGTTCGTGGTGGACGATGCGATTGTCGTCATCGAAAACATCGTGAGGTTCATTGAGAAGGGAGAGTCGCCAATGCAGGCTGCGCTCAAAGGCGCGCGCCAAATCGGATTCACTGTCATCTCGATTAGTCTCTCGCTCGTGGCCGTCTTCATTCCGCTTCTGTTCATGAGCGGACTCATTGGACGTTTGTTCCACGAGTTCGCCGTAACACTGAGCGCAGCCATCCTGGTTTCCGGCGTGGTTTCGTTGACCCTCACGCCGATGCTTTGCGGCCAGTTCTTGAAAGGCGAGGAGCCAAATCGCAAGCAGGGTCTAGTCACTCGGCTTAGTGAACGCGGCTTCAACACAATGCACGGATTTTATGAACGAACCCTGAAATGGGTACTCGACCACGAGTACTCATGCTCGTGGTAACTTTCGCCGTTATTGTCGCCACGATCTGGCTCTACTTCGTTGTGCCGAAGGGTTTTCTTCCCACAACAGGACACCGGCCAGATGATGGGCACCACCGAGGCGGCGCAGGACATTTCCTTTGAAGCCATGAAGGAAAAGCAGGATGTCGTGGTAAAAACGGTGATGGCTGATCCGGCCGTGCAGGCCGTCGGCTCATTTTTCGGCGGTGGAACAGGTTCCGCGGTTAACACCGCGCGCATGTTTATTAGCCTAAAGCCGAAAGGTTGGGGCAAGAACGATAGAAGAGACGACGCCGGCACAGTGATCGCGCGGCTTCGCGGAAAACTTTCCAAAATCCCCGGGGCCCAACTGTTTCTCACCGCCAACCAGGATATCCGAGTCGGCGGCAGGAGCTCGAAAGCGCAATTTCAATACGCGCTGTCCGATCAAAACATCGACGAGCTGAACACGTGGGCGCCAAAACTGGTCAACAAACTTCGCGAGTATCCCCAAATTAAAGACGCGACCAGCGATCAACAATTTCGCGGATTGCAGGAAACCGTTGTGATCGATCGGGACACGGCGGCGCGCCTTGGAATTCAACCGCAGGCTGTCGATAGCACGCTCTACAGCGCGTTCGGGCAACGACAGGTGTCGATCATTTATACGCAGCAGAACCAGTATCACGTGATTTTGGAGGTGGACCCGCAGTATTACCTCGACCCAAGTTCACTGGACAAAATCTACGTCAAATCGAATTCCGGCACCCAGGTGCCGTTGAGCACGATCGCGCACTATCAATTGGATAACACGCCGCTCTCCGTCAATCACCAGGGACAGTTCCCCTGTGTGACAATTTCTTTCAACGTGGCCCAGGGCGTTTCGCTGGGAGAGGCAACGCAGATCGTTGAGCAGGCAAAACGCGATCTGGGAATGCCATCAGCGATTCGCGGAAGCTTTGCCGGCACAGCCCAGGTCTTCGAAGCATCACTGGCGACTGAGCCGCTGCTGCTACTCACCGCGCTGATCGCGGTCTATATCGTACTCGGGATGCTTTATGAAAGTCTCATCCATCCCATCACTATCCTGTCCACTTTGCCCTCCGCCGGACTCGGCGCGTTGCTGGCCATGTATATCACGAACAACGAGCTCGATCTCGTATCGATGATCGGAATTATTTTGCTGATCGGCATCGTCAAAAAGAACGCCATCATGATGGTCGATTTTGCTCTGGACGCCGAACGAAACGAAGGCCTCGCTCCGGAAGAATCGATTTATCAGGCGTGCCTTGTCCGGTTCCGGCCCATCATGATGACAACGATGGCTGCGATGTTTGGCGCGTTGCCGCTGGCGATCGGAATGGGCGTGGGCAGCGAGCTGCGCAAGCCTCTCGGGATTGCGATCGTCGGCGGCCTGATCGTTTCGCAGATGCTCACGCTCTATACCACACCGGTAATTTATTTGTGGCTCGATCAGATTCGGCAGCGTTGGAGTCAAAAGCGGGCCGGCCGAGCCATTGGTTATCCGGTAAACCCTATGCCGCCTGCTGTCGCCTGAACGATCGGAGCGCCCGTTCTTCCCCCGGATTTATTCCGTGCGAAGCGCCGTCATCGGGCTGATGCGCGTAGCGCGACGAGCGGGTAGCCAGGTAGCGAGGAGCGTAGCCGCGGCCAGAAGCAGTGGTGCGATCGAGAACGCGACGGGGTCGAGCGTGCCGACTTGATAAAGCATGCCTGAAAGCAATTTGCCGGTCGCAACCGCCAGGAGGAGTCCAATGAGGACGCCTCCAGCGAGCATAAACGACCCTTCTCGCATAATCATCCATTGCACCGTGTTCGGCCGCGCGCCAAGGGCCATGCGAATTCCGATTTCGCGCGTGCGACGAGCCACCGAGTAGGCTTTCACCCCATAAACGCCGACGATCGCCAGCGTCAATGCCAGTCCACCGAAAACTGTAAACAAAGTCGCACCGGCACGAACCGTCCAGAGTTGCAGATTCGAATCGACGTGTTGCGGATATGTTTTTAGCGAAAGGACCGGCAGGGTCGGATCAACTTCGCGAACACTGCGTCGAATCGCGTCCGCCATTTGGGCGACATTATCTTTTGTGAGACCGGGGCATTGCAGAAAGAAATAAGCTGCGCTTTGAAAGCCGCGCGCGAACGGCACGTAAATCGAGCCACGCGGCTGCCGCTCGAATAGCGCCCCGCGCGTTGATGGCACTATGCCGATCACCTCAATCGCTTCGCCGGTCTTGATATTGCCTTTGCCACCCTGGCTAATGCCCATGCTATCGGGACTATCACCTTTCGCACGCGGAGCGTTGTCGTCGGCATATTGAATGCGCTGACCGAGCGCGTCGCCGTCGGGCCAAAGTTTTCGCGCCAGGGCTTCGTCGATGATGGCAACGGCTGGCCCTTCGCCTTGCGTCGATTCATTCACCGAAAAAGCGCGTCCGCGCAAAATCGGCAGACCAACGCTGGCAAAATAATCAGCTCCCACGCTATGAAAACGTGTCTTGTAAGCGAGACCTTCGGCCGCGTTCGACGGTTTTCCGTCTGGCGCCACGTGTACGCCGGCGCGCTGAATTGCTTTGCCGAGCGACAACATTCCAAACGGTGCGGTTGCCGAAATACTGACGTGCTGCACTCCCGGAAGCGTGGCCAGGCGATCGCTCAACGCGCGATATGTTTGCTGAACTTGTGATTGAGACGCACCGGACAAACTCGCGTCCACTTCGAGCAACAAATCCTTTTCTGCATGCAACCCCGTCTCGAACGTGGCCGCCTTGTTGGCACCACGAATGAACAGCGCTGCGGCGGTGAGCAAAGCGAGTGAGAATGCGATTTGTGCAACGACGAGGGGATTGCGCGGCAAAAAGCGCCAACGCCGCCGGACTACATCCTCGCCCGCGTGTTCTTTCAAATCTTCAATGACCGAGCTGCGGGAGAGTTTCATCGCCGGTCCGAGTGCGAAACAAACTGTGCCGAGCAGGCAAAAACCGAACGTCACCGCCAGGACGGGCAAACTTGGTCCACCATTCCACACGACATCGAGAGGCATCAGGCTATGGAGTGATCGCGCCAGCAAGCCCGAGCACCAAATGCCGAGCATCAATCCTCCAACTCCTCCGAGGAGTGCGAGCAGCAACCCTTCGGTCAACAATTGTCGGACGATCCGCCATCGGCTGCCGCCGAGTGCGAGACGCAGCGCGATCTCTTTCCGTCGCGCTGTGCCGCGCGCGAGCAACATGTTGGCCAGATTCAAACACGCGACCAACAAAACGATCGCTGCCATCCCCATCAAAAGCGGTGCGATCGCTGCCATCTCGCTGTCATCCGGCGGATCATCGCTGATGGAAAAGCGCGATACCGGCGCCGTGGTGAAGGTTTGATCCTTTTGTTCAACCGGAAACGCTTTCTCCAGATTTGCTGCCAGCGTCTTCAGTGCTGCTTCGGCTGTCATCGCCGTCATGCCCGGCTTGAAGCGTCCGATCAACAACAAATGCTCGCCATCGCGACTCGCCAGCGGCTTGCTTTTTTCGGTGGCGAAATTGTTCGCGATTGAATCGTACGCGCTGAGCGGCATCCACACTTCCGGCGAAAACACCATCATCGTGCCGGTAAATGTCTGCGGCAGGATTCCGACCACGGTGCAAGAACGACCGTTGATCAGAATTTGCGATCCGAGAATCGAAGGATCGAGATTATGTCTGGCCCAGTAAGAATAACTCACGATCGCGACGTGGGCATCGCGTCCCGGTGTTTCTTCTTCCGGCAAAAAAACGCGGCCACGCAGTGGCGTGACGCCGAGAACTGCGAAGTAATCCGACGAAACAACGTCGGCGAATACACGACGCGTGTTTCCTTTCTCGCCCAGTCCGACCATGCCGACGTTGTGCGCGGCGACTCCGGAAAAAACGGAATTCTGCTCGCGAATATCGGTTAAAGTCGGATAGGAAAAGGCGCGGAAACTTTTCGGGTTCTTTTTGTCCTGGGAAAAAACCTGGACGAGTTCGTGCGGCTGCGCATAACCGGGCGGCGCGAACAGCATGGTGTGCACAAGACTAAAGACCGCGGTGTTCGCGCCGATTCCAAGCGCGAGCACGAGAATGGCAGCGATGGCGAAGCCAGGCGCCTTGATCAACTGACGACACGCGAATCGAAAATCATGAATCATAATTTCTGATGAGATGCGGACGGCAGGCGTGATGGATTCAACAAATTTGCTTGTTCGGACCGACCACGAATCAAATGGACGGTTCGCATTCAATTACAACGCTGTGCGTGACTTGGAAGTCGCCGCCGGTCAACGGATGCTTCGCTCCTCTTAGGCGACTTCAGCTCGATCGCGGTCGTCACGCACTTCCGATCTCTAACATTGCGCGTGTCATCCCGAAGCGCGCAGACAGTGAGGGACCTCACGAGAGGACGATGATTGTGCAAGCTATCTTGTGCGATCCACGAGTTTGGGCGAGGTCCCTCGCTTGCGCTCGGGATGACAAGCCAAAATTTGCACCTCTCACGATCCCAAATCCGAGTCGAAAAATCCCGCTCGCGGGACACGATTTTCGAATGCCACGCTTAATGGCGACAGCTAAGTCATGAAATAAGAAGTGCTTGCAACTCGCGTTTGCGTTTGGCACGGCCGTTGCATATGGCTCGGGAGAACACTGTCGTTCGCTCGTTCAATTATGTACTCAAGACTCACCATTGTTTTTATCGCCTGCGCCCTGACTGCTTCCGCGGTCTGCGCTCAGACTAAACCACAACTCACGCTTGATGAGTTGGTCGCAAAAAATGTCGCCGCAAAAGGCGGCGCCGACGCTCTGCGTGCGCTGCAATCGGTCCGGTTAACCGGCAAGTTGCTGGTGAACGAAGGCCAGATCCAGCTTGCCTATGTTGAGACCAAGAAACGGCCCGGCGCGATTCGGGACGAAGTCACTCTGCAAGGCATGACCGCCATCCAGGCCTACGATGGGGCGCAGGGCTGGAAAGTTTCGCCGTTCCAAGGTCGGAAGGACCCGGAGAAAATGTCGGCCGACGATACCAAATCGTTGATGGAAGATGCCGACATCGACGGTCCGTTAGTCGATTGGAAAGCAAAGGGCAGCACCGTTGAATATCTCGGGACGGAAGACGTCGACGGCACTCCGGCGCACAAACTCAAGGTCGTGCGCAAGAACGGTGACGTAACCTTTGTTTATCTCGATCCCGATGCGTTCCTGGAGATCCGCAAGATCTCGCAGCGAGTCGAGCAAGGCGCGCAGGTAGAAGTAGAGACCGATGTGGGCGACTACGAAAAAGTTGCGGGCGTCTATTTGCCGTTTTCGATTGAATCCGGTCGCAAAAACGATCCCGACAAACAGAAAATCGTCATCGACAAGGCGGAACCGAACGTTTCGGTCGATGACGCAATCTTTAAATTTCCAGCTTCGAAATAATTTATGCGTTTCTCAATCTTTGTTTTTCTTAGTTTAAGTCTCGTTAGCTCGGCGGCTTTCGGCGCCGACGATGCGCCATATAATTCGGCTACGATTTCCGGTTTGGGCGCGCGTAACATCGGATCGGCGACGATGAGTGGGCGCATTTCTGCCATCGCCGGCGTAAAGGAGCCTTCGGGCAAGATTACGCTGTTCGTCGGCGCCGCCAGTGGCGGCGTTTGGAAATCGGATGACAGCGGCACCCGCTATCGTCCGGTCTTTGACGAACAGCCGGTGCAATCAATCGGTGCCTCGCCATCGATCCGAAAAATTCCAAGAACGTCTGGGTCGGCACGGGCGAATCCTGGACGCGTAACAGCGTCTCAATTGGCGACGGCATCTACAAGTCGAACGATGGCGGCGAGACCTGGACCAACGCGGGATTGCCGAAATCGGAACGCATCGCCCAAATCGTCGTTAGTCCGAAAAACAGCGACACTGTTTTTGCCGCCGTGCCGGGGGCACTTTGGAGCGACTCGACCGACCGTGGACTTTATCGCACCACCGACGGCGGCAAGAATTGGGAAATCGCCCTCAAGGGCAGCAATCCTTCCACCGGATGCTCCACTGTTGTGATCGATCCAAACGATTCGAACGTGATGTTCGCCGCGCTTTGGGATTTTCGCCGCAAAGGCTGGACCTTTCGCTCCGGTGGAGACGGGCCCAACGCACCGTCTGGCAGCGGGTTATTCCGATCCAACGACGGAGGCAAAACCTGGAACGAGATCACATCGGAGAACAGCAAAGGTTTTCCCAAAAAACCATATGGTCGAATCGCGGTTGCAGTTGCGCCATCGAACTCGAAGCGCGTTTATGCGGCCGTCGAATCGACCGACAGCGCATTGTTCGTTTCCGATGATGGCGGCAGCACCTGGGACAAGCGGGACAAGAGCCAGTGGATGGTCTGGCGTCCGTTCTATTTCGCTAATTTAATCGTCGACCCTAAAAATCCCGACCGCGTCTTCAAGACTGATGGTTCAATGATCGTTAGCGAGGATGCAGGTAAAAGTTTTGCCACGGTCGGAGGTTTCGGCGGGATGCATGGCGACGTCCATTGCGTCTGGATCGATCCAACCAATCCGCAAACGGTCTTTTCCGGCGATGACGGTGGGATGTGGTATTCCTACAACAGCGGAAGCAAATGGTGGAAAGGCGAGAACCTGCCCGTCTCACAGTTCTACCATGTCAGCGTCGATGACGACGATCCCTATCATGTCTACGGCGGATTACAGGACAACAGCTGCTGGGTCGGAGACTCGCAGTATCCCGGGGGCATCACCAATCACCGCTGGGAAAACGTGTGGAATGGCGATGGATTCTTTACGTTCCCCGACCCGGCCGATCCCGATTATATCTATGCTGAATACCAGGGTGGTTATGTCGGTCGGGTAAATCGTCACACTCACGAAGGGCGTGATATTCAGCCCAAGCCCAACTATAAGGAGAAGCTGCGCTGGAACTGGAATACTCCGATGGCGCTTTCGCCTAACGAGAAAGGGACACTTTATATGGGCGCACAATTCCTCTTTCGTTCGCGCGATCATGGCCAAAACTGGGAACGCATCTCGCCTGACCTGACCACAAACGATCCGGAGAAACAAAAACAGGAACAGTCGGGCGGCATCACGGTCGATAATTCCGCGGCGGAAATGCACACCACCATCTACTCCATCAGCGAATCGCCCAAGGACAAGAATGTCATCTGGGTTGGCACTGATGATGGCAATCTTCAACTGACCCGCGACGGCGCAAAGACCTGGAATAATGTCGTCAAAAATGTTCCCGGCCTCCCGCCGAACTCATGGGTGAGCTGGGTGCAGGCCAGTAACTACGATGCCGGCACTGCTTACGCCGCCTTCGATCGCCACACTTTTGGCGATATGGCTCCGTACGTTTTCCGTACTACTGATTTTGGGAAGACATGGACGCCGCTTGTAACGGCACAGGATGCGAAGGGTGTTCGAGGTTACGCCTGGGTCATTAAAGAAGATGTCGTGAAGCCGACTCTGCTTTTCCTCGGAACGGAGTTTGGCCTCTACGTTTCGATCGATGGCGGGAAGGACTGGGCGCAGTTCAAAGGTAGCAGGTTTCCG
Source organism: uncultured Verrucomicrobiae bacterium (assembly GCA_963781735.1). Taxonomy (GTDB): domain Bacteria; phylum Verrucomicrobiota; class Verrucomicrobiia; order Chthoniobacterales; family UBA10450; genus AV69. Next base: position 66,714 of record CAWAHI010000012.1, read on the forward strand.
GCGGTAGCGGTACGTGATCTGGCGATCCAACCGCGCGATAACGATCTTGTCCTGGCCACACACGGCCGCGGCATCTGGATCATTGATGACATTACGCCCTGGCGGGCTCTGACGCCTGAGCTTCTCCCCCAGGACGCGAGCTTTGTTTCGGCGCGGCCCGTCCAGCAACGTATTCAGGGTAACGGTGGCTGGTCTAATGGTGACGCCGTATTTATCGGGGACAATCCCCCCGACGCCGCGGTCATCACCTACTACCAGAAGGCGCGGCATCTCTTCGGTAAATTGAAGCTCGAAGTGCTCGACTCTTCCGGCCAGGTCATTGACGAGCTACCTGCCAGTAAACGGCCGGGGTTGAATCGGGTGAGCTGGAGTATGCGGGCGAGACCGCCGCGTGTTCCGCCGGCCGCACAAGTCGCTTTTAACGGAATTCGTGGAGCGCGACTGGTTCCCGGTGTTTACACCGTTCGCCTAACGAAAAATGGGAAAGCGACGGAGACCAAACTTACCGTCGGGATGGATCGGCGCGCGAAATTCAGCGAAGCAGATCGCAAAGCGCAGTTCGATGCGGCGATGCAAGTGCGGGCCTTGTTCGAAGAAGAAAGCGCTCTGATGGATCGTATTCAATTTCTCCGCGGCGCTCTCGCCAAAACCGGAGGTGCCTTGTCGGAGAGTGATCCGTTAAAGAAGAACGTGACCGACTTTGACGGAAAAGTTGACGGTGTGCGTAAACAGATTGTGGCGACGAAAGAAGGCGGCGCCATTACGGGTGAGGAACGCCTGCGCGAACATACCGATCAACTTTACGGCGCGATTCTGAGCTACGAAGGCAAACCGGGCGACTATCAGCTCGCCTATATTGAGGCGTTGAAGCGCGAACTCGCCGACGCCACGAACGAATTTGCCGGCCTCGTCGACAAAGATCTGCCCGCGCTGAACGACGCCCTCAAAGCCAAAAACCAACCGACCATTTCGCCGCCACCGCAAAAGGTTGCCGTCGACGAAGACGCCGAGCATTTTGCCGGGGGCGGTGGAAATCGGCCAGGCGATGCCGATGCGGTTGCCACGAAAATCGGCCTTCCCGCTGATTTTCGTGTTTTGCATTGATTGCGGATTCCTCGCATAATCTGCAAGTCCGGTCATTCGGGGGTATAGCTCAGTTGGTAGAGCGTCTCGTTCGCAATGAGAAGGCCAGGGGTTCGAATCCCCTTACCTCCAGTCTTCGCTCGCGTCGTAAGTCGAGAGCGAAGACTGTCGCGCCGTAGTCCCGCGACTGCGGGACGAAGGCGGGCTTTTTTTGACCTGATCGAGTGAACTCGGCGACTCGGCAAGCCGGTCTGGCTGACGCGTCGTCGTACGTGTTCGCCTTGCGACATTCTTCGCGTTTTCTTTTTGAATTATTCAGGCGTGACGGTGCCTCATAACCCACCAATTTGATCAACACGATAACTGGGCAACTGTATCAACGCATGAAACTGAAAAACCTTTTAATCATCGGCGCGTTCTTCGCGGTTGTTGCGATCTGCTTGCCGACGCGGAGTGATGCCAAAGCAAAAGGCTCGCCGTCGCCGGATGCTGAGAGTTCTGCGGCTTCCAGTGCTGATGTGTCGGCCGCGGTGGGTGGTAAAATGCGGGCTACGCCTTTCAAAGGCATGATTTCGTCGGTCGATGACAAAGCGAAAACGTTCACCATCACCGGCAAAGAGAATTCGCGTGTGCTTAAGATTACGGAGAAAACCATCATCACGAAAGGTGGCCAGCCTGCGACGATGAAAGAGGTAGTGGCCAACGAGGAAGTGAGAGGTTCGTATTACAAAATGCCGGATGGTGCGATGGAGGCAAAGATGGTGAAACTTGGGCCGTTGACCGAAGAGGAGAAAGCGAAGCGAGAAGCTAAGCGAGCGAAACGCGAAGAAAAGAAAGCGGGAATTTCGCCTGGCGTTTCTGTGTCGCCGTCGGTGAGTCCGGGCACGTAAGGCCCCAGTGCGCTTCGCCGTACCAAAGAGCCAACCACGAATGAACACTAATGGATACCAATCCGGTAAAACTAAAATTCGCGTTTATTCGTGTGCATTAGTGATCGAAAAGTCTGTATCTGGGATTGCGGTTAGCGGCGGTCTGACCACCGCCGTTTCCTTCGATCGGTAGTCAGAGACAACCGCTCCTTGAGGGCTTACTCCGCGTTCGCGGCTTTTACGGCGACGCGCAGGTCGGCGACGAAGAGTTTGTATTCGCGTTCGCGAGATGCTTCATCCGGCTGGCGCAGGAGTGAGGAAGGATGGACCGTTGCGACGACTTTTCCCGCGAGACGCGACGACAAGACTTTGCCGCGTTGTTTCATGACGCGAAAACTCGGGCCGAAGATTGTTTGCCCGGCGGTTGAACCCAGAACCACGACAAGTTTCGGTTCGACCAGGCGCAACTCGGCTTCCAGCCACGGGCGGCAGGCGGCGATGTCGCGCGCACTCGGTTTCTGATGAATCCGGCGTTTCCCGCGCGGTTCCCATTTGAAATGTTTCACCGCATTGGTGACATAAACTTCGTCGCGATTGATTCCGGCTTCCTCGAGTGCACGATTCAAAATCTTTCCCGCCGGACCGACAAACGGTTTGCCAGCCACATCTTCGTAATCACCCGGTTGCTCACCGATCATGAACATCGTGGCGTGTTTCGGCCCTTCGCCGAAGACGGTCTGCGTCGCTTTCTTGTAGAGCGGGCAGGCGGTGCACTCTTTCGCCGCGGCAGCGACTTTGGCGAGGCTGTTCGTGTCCGGCACCGGCGCGGGCGCCCAGACTTCGTCACCTGATTGTGCGATTATTTCGGCCTGTAATTTCACGGTTTGGAAAACGGCAACAACTGATTCCATGTCTGATTCGATGATGCTCGAAACTCCGCGCTTAATTCTGCGCTCGTTTACCATCGAAGATCTCGATCGCATGGCGGAGTTGATGACCCACAAGGATTTCATGCGATTTTCAATGGGACCGCTGACGCGAGAACAAACCCAGGCGTTTCTCGAAAAGGTGATCGGATGGGACCGCGATGGTTTGCCTTCGCAATTCGCAATGATTATCCGGTCGAGCGGCGCGCTGGTGGGCTACTGCGGTTTTTTTCACCACGAAGTGGATGGCAAAATGGAAATCGAGATTGGCTACAGATTGGATAGCAACTTCTGGAACCGCGGACTGACCACCGAAGCCGCGCGCGCGGTTCGCGATCACGGTTTTCGCGATTTAAAACTCGACTACGTGATTTCGCTGATTCATCCGGAAAATGTTCCGTCGCGTCGCGTGGCGGAAAAGAATGGAATGACTCTGGAACGAAAAACAACGTTTAGAGGTTTTCCGACGTTCGTCTTTTCAATCAACCGGCAACGGTGGCTGGAACTGGCGCCTGACGCCGGATGAATTCCCCGGCCAAGGCGCGGTAGGCGCGCGCGCCAGCGCCGGACTTGTCGTATTCGAGAATGGTTTTGCCGAAACTGGGCGCTTCACTCAAGCGGACCGTGCGCGGAATTACAGTGGCATAAACCTTGTCGCCGAAATGCTGGCGCACTTCTGCCACGACTTGTGAGCTCAAATTGGTGCGGCTGTCGAACATGGTCATGAGAATGCCGCCGATCTGAACATTCGGATTCGCTCCGGAATCGCGCACCTGCTCGACGACGCGGACAATTTTCACCAGACCTTCCAACGCGAAATATTCGCATTGAATCGGAGTGAGAATTTCGTCGGCAGCCGCGAGCGCGTTGCTCATGAGAATTCCGAGGGAGGGTGGACAATCGAGCAGCACAAAATCGAAAGCGCTGTCGGCGCGTAACGGCTGCAATGTTCGGGCGAGCCGGAGTAAATGATCCGGCATTCGCGCAATCTCCACTTCCGCGCCAGCGAGATCGAGGTCGGCGGGAACGAGAAAGAGCTGCTCTAATCGCGTCGGCAAAATTTTCTCGGCGATGGCAGTCTGTCCCAACAACGGTTCGTAGAGAGTTTCGCCTTCTAAGTCCTGCATCCCAAGCGAACTGGTGGCATTGCCTTGCGGATCAAGATCGATGAGCAGGATGCGTTGTCCTTGTTCCGCCAGCGCCGCGCCGAGGTTCACTGCCGTCGTGGTTTTGCCGACCCCGCCCTTTTGATTCGCGATCGCGGTGATTTTCATTTCTGGAGAACGCAGGCGCCCTCGCGTGCGGGCGATGGCGCACCCGCCATCGCGAAGTTTTTCTTTATGCGGCGATTTATACAAAAATTCTTTCGGAGAGGCGCCGAAACTCCGAGCCGGACTGGCAATTGCACGCGAGGGCGCATGCGTTCCCTAGAGTCTGCAATCGCAATTATCTTCATCGCGGGACCATTAATGTACGTAACTCGAAGGTGCGACGGCCATCGGCTTCGCGCCACCAAAGATCGTCGGGCGCGGGTAGCATTTCTGTGATTTCCAACTCGCCGGATTTAGTCAGCCAGCGATGAAAGATTTCCAGGAAAAGGTAACTCTCGAAATCGATGAACACGGGTTTGGTGTCTTTATCTCGGCCTTCGGCGCCACTGCGCCGCAATGCCTGTTCCGTCGGACGAATGTAAACGAAACGCGGCAAATCTTTCGCAGCGCGCAAACGTTCGATCGCCAGGACGAGATCGCGTGAAAGCCCGGAGAAGTTTCCAGCGCCCATTTCCTCGACCAAGACCGTCCAGGCCCGACGCTGGACAATGACGCGGCCGCATCGCAATCGCGGTGTGTGGAGCGCGAGGCCGAATTGGAACGGATGAAATCCTAGCGGGATGATCCAGTTGCGCGCGAAAGATCCAAGATATTCGCCGTTGGCCCGGAGCGCGACGTCGTTCTGGTCATCGATGAAAACTTCGGCGCGTGCGGGTGGAACGGAACGCCAGCGCGGATTGCCGCGTTGGGGCGACGCAAAGACCGCCTGCTGTGGAAGCGCATCAAAGATCCGGACCGTTGTGTGTGCAGTAAAGTCAGCGGCAAAAAAGCCGAAATGGAAGAATGGTTTGTCGCAGGTGCTCAGTTGAAGGGCGCGGGAGAGGGCGGCGTGATCGGGGCAACTCCAATACATGCAATGATGCAAAGTGGCGGCGGCGGGATGTAGCTCGCTCACGATCCAGCGATATTCGCCGCGCAAAATCGCGTCGCGTGATCGGGCGGCAAGTTGCAAATCGCCGGAGGGAAAAGTGAATTCGTCAAATTTCTGATAGGTGAAATTGTCCCGCACAACATGACAATCCGCAGCGGTGAGTTCGTACTCGATGAGATGCGCGTGAGGTTTTAGTCGTTCGCGAAAGGCGGCTTTAACTTCCTGAAATGCCATCACCGCGAGCCCAACGAGACCCGGGCCGGTCAGTGGAAGTTTGGCTGTTTCGCATGCACGCAAAAAAGCAGGCAACGGAAGTGCGGTTTTTCCGATTTTCTCCAGCACCATCCTCAGCCCGGTGGCAACACGGGATGCAACGAACGCGTAATTATCGCGCCAGAAATCGATCCAGGGTTCGGCGTCGGTTACGACTTCGTCCAGCAGAGCTTCGCTGATCTCGAATTTGCAATCGCGAAAGCATTCTTCCGCGATCGGATTGACCGCGGCATAGAGTGAGCGCTGACCTGGTTTGCGTTCCGCGCCGAGCTGTGAAAGCTGCCGGCGCGCCACGGACAAAATTTGCTGGCGTTGAGTGGGCTCGCTCGTTCCGGCGAAATCAGTAGCGCATTTGATTAGTGAATCAGCGAACGGCAACCAACGATGCCGCGCCGTGCCGAGATGCCAGGCGGCAACGTCATCGCGCAAAATCTGGAATGCCAGCGGCTCGAGTGCTGGAACTTCCAACGTCGCAATCACAATCCTTTTGTCGAGGAGCCCGCTGACGACGTCCAATTTGACATCAGCCAACCTCACCAACGCATGAATTGGTGTCGTTCCGTCACATCGTGTAACAATTTCCAGCTCCGCGGAGGTGAGGTCGATGGCGTCGCCGCTGTCGACGAAGACGAAACGATGGCCGATCAAGACGCCGCTTGGATTTAATCGGGGGCACCGTTCCAAAAAAGTTTCCGGGTCGGCGTTAATCCCGGCGGCAAGGGCATGCGCAGTCCAGCGTTCGAGAAAAACGTCACGCCGCGCGATGCCTGGGCGAGCTTCAAAACTGAGAACCGGTTCGCCTGGGTGCGCCGAACCCCAGGCAGAAGGCCCGAATTCGCCGAAGGTATCGTTCTTGGCAGCGATACGCTGGAGATAAAGCAGGAGGTGACGTTCACGTTCGCGGACGCGGCTATTACGAGTCGGAAGCTCCTCGCCGGAATGGTCGATTAAGTGATGAACTTCGCCTGAGCCGAAGACAAGGTAGCGTGGAAGGATGCGTCGGCTTGTTTCAAACAAGGCAATGCGGGCTGTGGTTAAATCCTTCTCGAGTTGCTTGTCGAGTTGCACACGCGTCTGTTTCGCGGTGGTGGCGACGCGAACGTATTCCTCAAGCTGTTGCGGAATTCTCTGCTTCGGAATTTCGGAATTACGAATCGCGGTACGCCACGCCGCAAATTCTTCCGAGGTAAGACCGCTCCCGCGTCGGGTGACAAATTCGAGGGCAGCTTTCTTGAGCCGTTCGAGTTCGGTCTCTTGGGTTAGAAGATCGCGAGCTACAACGCAAACATGTGGCATCGCGAGTTCTTCGAGAACGTCAAATGGAACTCCGGCCAGTCGAATCAGGAATGGGGAGGCGATGCGGTAAGCGGAGGACACATTCGCAGCAAAACGAAACTGCTGCGCGCTGACAAGTGGTTTGTGATTATCTCAGTTAGGATCCTTGCAAATCTGCCCAGCGCTGGCGCGTGTGTTATTGGAATTTTCCTGGGGCGCTGCCCCAGGCTTGAAGTGGCGGCGCGCCTTTGGCGCTAACAGAAATAGAATCGCGCTCGTTCGGCGCGTCTGCGACGACTACCGATCGTGAAGGGGAAGCCGCAGGGTGAAAGTGGTTCCCTCGCCTAAAGTGCTTTTGACGTCGATCGATCCGTCGTGATCGTCGATCACTTTTTTCGTAATGTAGAGTCCGAGACCAGTGCCGTTCTTGCCCTGTTTGGTAGTGAAATAGGGATCAAATATTTTCCCGATTTCGTTCTCGGCAATTCCATAGCCGGTGTCGCGAACTTGGATGTCGGCGTAAAGATCCTTTTCCCGGCAGTTGACTACAACTTTGCCATGCTTGTCGGTCGCTGCCTGGATGGCATTGACAATAACGTTCTGGACGGCACGCGTCAGCTGAATCGGATCGCCGAGGACGATGCATTCTTCATCGGCAATATGGCAGTCGAGTTGGACGCCGTTTTGCGAAGCCATGCCACTAACGCTCTTGCCGACGTCCTGGACGATGCTGGAGACAGAGACCGGTTTGGTTTTAGCGGCGCCAACCTTACCGTAGCTTTGCCACATGGTGAGAAGTTCACGGCACAGCCGCACGTTTTGCTCGATGATCTGAAGTTCTCTTGGCGAGCTCGTAGCCCGCAGGCCATTATTGCCGTCGCCGGATTTTCCAGTTTTTTGGCCAAAATCTGGACGTAACCCCAGACGATGGTGAGTGGATTGCTTAGATCGTGCACAAACTCAGCCGACGCTTGGCCGAGAGAAGCAAGACGTTCCTTTTGCGCGAGCTCATTCCGCAGACGCTCGTTAAGCTCTTGAACTTCGCGCGCGGTCGCCTCGCTTTGCCGCTGCAAACGGGTCCGTTCCACGTTACGGCCGATCACTTCGCGCATTTGGACCGCATCAAAGGGTTTGTTGATGTAATCGTTAGCGCCGAGACGGAGCGCTTCTTGCGCGGTCTCGAGCGCGCCGAAGCCGGTGAACATGATTACGGAGAGATGCGGATCAATTTCGCGAATCTTGCGCAAGCCGTCGATGCCGTTCATCCCGGGCATGCGAATGTCCATGACAATTGTATCGGGATGCTTTTCCTGTAAGAGCTGGAGACCGGTCTCGACGTTTTCGGCGGTGTGGACCTGATAGCTGGGTTTGAGGAGCATCCTCAAACTCTCGCGTGGTCCGATTTCATCATCAATGATGAGGATTTTGGCGGGATCAGGGCTGGCGGAGATGTGCACTTTGAGCGGATTTAGAGCTAGGGGCGTGCCGTTTTCATTGTGAAATTATTGGGCGGAAAGGACTACGGGGTTTGGCGCAGAGTGAAACAAAAAACGCATATAGCGCAAGATCGATCTTGTGAATAACTGAAAATTTGTGAATAAGTGCAATGAGACAGGGGATGGAAATATAATGACTGCATTTAGTGTGAACGCTAGAATTTGCGTTTTTAATGGACGCCAGAGGGTTGCCCGCTTTCAACCGTAAGCTCGTTGCCAGATCGCCTCAGGTAGCTCGAGGAGATGCTCGCTCCGCGGAGTGGCACCATGGTTAAACGAAACCGCGTCGTCATCACCGGGATGGGAGTCCTCGCCCCCAACGGGATCGGCCTGGAAGCGTTCTGGGAATCACTCCTCCAATGCCGCAGCGGCATCGGCGCCGATCACGCTTTTTGACGCCTCAAAATTCAAAACCCGAATCGCCGGTGAAATAAAAGGCTTCGATCCTGCGGAATATATCGAACCGGAGCTGAAACCCAAGAGGATGGCACGGCATACGCAGCTTGCCTATGCCGCTACCATGATGGCGCTCAAAGATGCAGGACTGGAGATAAACAATCTCAGCCTTCCCAGCCCGACTCCGGTGGTTATCGGCGTTAGCACAAGTGCGATCGATGTGATCGAAAGCGTGCATTTCGCGGTCGATCGCGGAACGCCCAATCGGGCACCCGTCAGTTCCGCTGCAGCGTCGATCCCGCAGGCGGCCGCAAATACCATTGCCGACCGCATCGGCGCCTACGCCAACGCCACGACGGTTTCCTCGGCTTGTCCGTCAGGCTTAGATGCCTTAGCCGATGCCGCAGCAATGATTAGAAGCGGCGAAGTTGAAGCGGCGGTCGCGGGAGGGGCGGATGCGCCAATTACTCCGCTAACCCTGGCTAGTTTCATCGGGAGCGGGCTGGTAGCGGCATCGAATGGAGAACCCGAGGCAGCAAGCAAGCCTTTCGATCTCACCCGGGAATCGGGTGTGCTCGCGGAAGGCGCTGGAATCTTCATTGTGGAAAATTACGAACGTGCCTTGGCCAGAGGTGCCCGGTCGTACGTCGAAATCGCGGGCTTCGGGAAACAGCGGGACATCGATCGTAACAAACCAGCATCAGGGTTATTTGATTCGATGAAACTGGCATTGGCCAACGCTGGTCGGTCGATAAACGACGTCGATTATATATCGGCCTACGGGACCGGTGATCCAATACTGGATGCGGCCGAGGTTGCGGCCATCAAGCAACTATTTGGAGCGCGAGCTTACGAAATTCCGATGAGTTCTATTAAGGGGGTAACCGGCAACGCCCTGGGTGCCAGCGGACCCTTACAGGTTATAGCTTCAGCCCTTGCCATCCGTGACCGACAGATCCCGCCGACGGCCAACTTGCGATCGTTCGATCCGTCATGTGACCTCGACTTCGTCCCTTGCCAGCCTCGAAGAGCTAAAATCGACTGCGCTTTAATCAACGTCAGAGGCATTGGCGGAAGCGCCAGCACGCTGGTACTCCATCGGCTGGCTGACTAATGAACAGCGCGACAACTCCCATTATTGTGGCGCTGCTCGGCCAGATTGGTATGGCTTTCGCAGTCTTTCAAGCCAATCCCAAGCGCCGCTCGAACCAATGCTTCCTCCTGCTGTCGATGGCGATTTGTGTTTGGCTGATGTACCGCTACTTCGGGTTAAGCACTCGCGCACCTGCTGTCGCGGAGCTTTGTATTCGGGAATCTTGCGCGACCGGCGCCATTATTCTCGTGCTTCTCAATCTGCTGCGACTTACCATTCGAAATCGACAGAGCCGCTGGCACCACTTACTCAGGGATTCGTTACCCTGGTTCGCAGTCGGCCTTGCTGTAGTTGTCCTTTGTCAAACTAGCTTCTTTATCAGGGGAGTCCGGCTAAATGTAGATAATATCACCGGGCTCTCGGCGCCGGATCCGATTCCTGCGGCGGGCTTTTTAATCTTTAACGTCTATTTCCTCGCGGCGGTTGCGACCTTAATTTTTCAAATCACGCGCGACCTGCGAATGCTAGCCGGTTCGCAGCGCTCCGAGATGGCTTTTGTCATGATCGGAGCAGTGGTGATGCTGGTTTCGGCTGTGCCATTGCAGCTTCTCCTGAAGCTATTTGTCGATACTTCCAAGCTACTCTGGCTCGGTCCATTTCGAGTCGTCCTCTTCAGTCTGATCATCGCGTACGGGATTTCGACGCGAAAGATCATGGACGTCGGTCTTTTCCTGCGGCGGGCGATGTCGTACGCAGTTCTCACGGCTTACTTACTTGCGCTCTACGGAGCGGTCTGGTGGCTGGTGGTTTTGGCAACAACTGCTCTTTTCTATTCGACCGATCACACCTTCGCACATATCGCCGCAGCACTGGCTGTTACCTTTGCCATGGCGCCGGCGCGCGGCTTCTCCCAATCGTTGGCCGATCGCCTTTTTGTCGGCGGTCGGCGGATCGATTTTCGCACTACGGTTAGTAAGGCGGCCGCCATTCTGGAATCAGTCACGACCTTGCCCGATCTTTTGAGCAGATTCGCGACTACGATTGGCCAGGCTGTTGGCACCGACAGTGTAACGATTTATCTCGCGCAGCGTAAGGTTTTTCGAAAAAGGTATCCCGTCTCCAGTTCACCCGGACCAGTCGAAGGGTTAACGGAAGACAGTCCGCTTGTGCAATGGCTAACTACTCATCACGAGCCCGTCATTCTGGAAGAACTCCTGCGTGTTCGTGGGACGGCCACGACCTTTGCTATTCGCAACGAGCTGGAACGCGCAGGCGTCGCGGCCGCGGTAGGAATTCTTTCACGCGAACATCTCGTTGGCATCATGTTACTGGGACCCCGCCTTTCCGGTCGTATTTATGGCAGCACCGAACAGACTGCCTTGCAGGTGTTGTGCGGCCAACTCGCAGTCGCGATCGACAATGCCGAGCTATTCACCGAAGTCCAAAATGCGCGGATCTATAATGAGATACTAGTTCAAAATTTAACCACCGGAGTCGTAGCCGCCGATGCCGACGGTCATATCACGGTGTTCAATCAGGAAGCGGCGCAGATTGCCGGTCTGAATACCAACGGCGTTGAACGAACAGTTAACGATTTGCCGGCACCATTACGCGAGATTATTCAGACTACGTTGACGTCGGGTGAGCGGCAGGAAGATCGGGAAGTGGAGCTGGCTGGAGGGACATTCGCTCGCGCCAGTAGCGCGATCTTCCGGGGGCAGGGTGGCGAGCTTTTGGGCGCGCTCATGGTGGTGACAGACATCACCGCGTTGAAGCGCCTTGAGCTGCAAATTCGGCGCAGCGATCGGCTCGCCAGCCTCGGAACGCTTTCCGCCGGAATGGCGCACGAGATCAAGAATCCGCTGGTGTCGATCAAGACCTTTGCTCAGCTCCTGCCGGAGCGCTATCACGAGTCCGATTTCCGCGAAACCTTTTCTGGTCTCATTGTCCACGAAATCGATCGCATCGATTCGCTGGTGAACCAGCTGCTACGGTTCGCTCGCCCGGCCAAGCCGTTGCTGCGGCCGATGCACGTGCACGAAATACTGGATAAAACGCTCCGACTTGTGCAACATCGGTTGTATCAAAAGGAGATCAAAGTCACCCAGAAGTGGGAAGCACCGATCGATACGATTCGGGCAGACGGAGATCAACTGGAGCAAGTTTTCTTGAATTTCTTCCTGAATGCGATGGACGCGATGAAGCGTGGGGGCGAGCTCACAGTTTCCACTGAAACTCGCAGCGGTGAGTCTCTCATCACCCATCTGCTGCCGGAGGACGGGGAGAGAAACGAAGCGCTGCACATTTCCATTCGCGATACCGGGGAAGGGATCAAGAAGGAGGATATCGCGCGGGTATTCGATCCATTTTTCACTACCAAAAACTTTGGCACCGGCCTCGGTCTTTCTGTTGTCCATGGAATTATCGAAGAACATGGGGGACAAATCGAAGTTGAGAGCGAACTGGCGAAGGGAACGTCTTTCCACATCTTTTTACCGTTGGTCCACTTTGATCAAAAGGTGGTGGCCGCATGAGTGCCGCTCCTGTTTGCATTCTTTATACCCAGGACCCCGATCTGGTGCGACGAGTCAAAGCCTATTTGCGTACCATGGCGTCGGTCCGCCACGTCACCGATCCCAATCGGTTGGAGGCCGTGCTCCAGCAAACTTCGCCTGCAGTTGTTTTAATGGACCTGCGAGCAAAGGATTGCCGCGACCTGCTGGACCTACTGGAACGGGAGTGGGTTGAGTCGCTGGTGGTCGCTCTCGGGGCGCCGCGCTCAGAGCCGCTGCGGGAGGCCGAGCAATCTGCCATCTATGCGGCAGAAGATCTGCAACTGGATCGGCATCGTTTTCAAACCCTTCTCGGGCGTGCCTTCGACCATTTGCGACTGATGCAGCAAAACCGTGACTTACGCGAACAATCGTATTATGGCCCGGCCATGGAGCCGGCCCGACGGGTAACTCCGATGATGGAGGGGTTGCCTACTGCATCGCGGCTGCCGCTGCGTTTTCCGCGGGTATTTCGACGGCTCGACAATGTGGAAGGGTTGCTGGCCAGCGTGGTCGAAGGAGTAGCAGACGCTGCCGGCGTCACGCGGGTGGGGATTTTCTCGAAAATTCGGCCGGGCGATCGCTATTGCCTGCGCGCGGGTCTTCGCTGTTTGCCGGAAACTAACGAGATCGAGTACGACGAGCGTGATCCGCTGGTGCGGTGGCTTGAATTACATGGCCACCTTGTTTCTCGCACTAACCTCTCCAACATCGTTTCGCAAAATCAGCGGCCACTTTTGCGTCGTGCCCTCGATACTTTTGGCGCGGAGGTCATTGTTCCACTTTACGCGCGGGGCCAAATTATTGGTTGGCTATTTTTGGGCCATCGCGTCACTGGTCTGCCTTTCGAGTACAGCGATCTGGAAGCACTAATGGCCCTGGCCGAACATGTCTCTACCGTGCTCGAGAACGCGCTGCTTTACCAAGAAGTTACGCTGCAAAAAACCCTGGCGGAAACGCTATTGAAATCGATCCCACCCGGCATTGTGGCCATCGACGAGAACGGAACTATTCGCTGGTTTAATCCGCCGGCGGAATCGATTTTGGGAGTGAAAACTTCCGATGCGCTCAACCGCCCGGCTGAGGCGGTTGGACGGAAGCTCGCAACCATGTTGCGCGAAACCCTCGATGCCAGGACAAATCCGCCCGCTCGACAATGGATCGATCCGAAGACGCGCCGCTCAGTTTCCGTTGAAAGCCGCCGCCTGGTCGACCAAAACACTCCACTCGGTGCCGTCGCCGTCATTCATGATCTGACGGCCGAGGAAGATTTACGACAAAAGCAGGATCTGGTCGATCGTGCCGCTTTTTGGACGGACCTGGCCGCGAGCATGTCGCATGAAATTCGCAACCCGCTGGTCGCGATCAAAACTTTTGCGCAACTTTTACCCGAACGTTTCGACGACCCCGATTTCCGCAAGAATTTCAACCAGATTGTCGTTCAGGAAATCGATCGGCTCGATAAAATCGTCAGTCAGATCAACACCTTCGCGCATCCGGCGGAGTTAAAGATGCGACCGCTGGACATTCGCACTCCGGTCAAACGTGGCCTCGAGCTTGCGCGGAACAAGTTTCGCGTCAACGGCGGCGTCGCGGTGGAGACAGAACTGCCATCGAATCTGCCAAAGGTGCTCGGCGATGAAAGCGCACTCGCCGAAGCGGTGGCGCACCTGGTCGCGAACGCGGCCGAAGCGGTGACAGAGCAGGAGAAACCAAAGATCACGCTCTCGGCCAAGCCAATCCGTGAGGGTGGCCGCGACAGCGCCGTGCTTGTGACCGTGCAGGATAACGGCCGCGGGATCGCGCCCGAAATGCGCGACAAAGTTTTCTCGCCCTTTTGTACGACGAAAGCGCGCGGTATGGGGTTAGGCTTGCCGATCGTCAAACGCACGGTCTTCGATCACAACGGCCGGGTTGACATCGATACGAGCGACAGCGGGACAGCCGTGAGCATTGCGTTGCCAGCGACGGCTAACGGCGATTAAGCTTGCCCGCGCTGCGGTGGATCGAGCAGTCCCATGCTCGATGCCAAAAATAAGGCGGCTTCGCCGCAAATTTACCAGGCATCGTTCGGCGGTGCGGCCGCTACACCCCGCACTGTTGAACGTGCAAACTGACCCTCGTTTTTTTGAATGAAAAACGACGCGTCGAAGTTTTTCTCTAATTTTTGACATCTCGTTTAGTTGAACAGCGCCAGTGTCGACTCTTTATTGATTCTTCTATGAACAAGCCGCTTGAAGCGAAATCCGTTGCCGAACTTAAAGCAAATTTGCGAGGCCCTGTCATCGAACCACGCGACGCAGACTACGACGATGCTCGCAAAGTTTACAATGCGATGATCGACAAGAAACCGCGCCTGATCGCGCGTTGTGCGGATGTGGCCGATGTCATCCATTCAGTAAACTTTGCCCGAAAAAATGATCTCCTCCTTGCCATCCGAAGCGGGGGACATAACGGCGGCGGCCTCGGAATTTGTGATGACGGATTGGTGATCGATCTCGGACTCATAAAATACACGCGCGTTGACCCGACGGCGCGCAAGGTGACTGTGGGTGGCGGGTGCACCTGGGCCGACGTCGATCATGCGACGCATGCTTTTGGTTTGGCTACTCCCAGCGGAATTATTTCGACGACCGGTGTGGGCGGATTAACTCTCGGCGGCGGAATCGGACATCTTACCCGCAAATGCGGGTTAACTATCGACAACCTTGTTTCCGTCGATCTGGTCCTGGCCGATGGAAGCTTTGTTAAAGCTAGCGCCGATGAGAATTCTGATTTGTTCTGGGCTATTCGCGGCGGCGGCGGAAACTTTGGCGTCGTGACTTCGTTTACCTTCAGACTGCATCCGATCGATACTGTTTATGCCGGCCCGATCTTGTACGAATTGAACGAGGCCGCTGAAGTGATGAAGTGGTATCGCGAGTTGATTACAAGCGCGCCCGACGACTTGAATGGCTGGTTTGCTTTTATCACCGTTCCGCCTGCGCCGCCTTTTCCCGAAAATCTTCATTTGAGAAAGATGTGTGCGGTTATTTGGACATGGACGGGCGACCCGCAACGAGGCGAAGAAACGTTTAAGCCAATTCGCGCTTTTAAAAAAGCGGCGCTTGATCTGGTTGGGCCACTGCCGCAGCCGGCTTTGCAAAGCATGTTCGACGGGCTGTACCCGCCGGGGTTGCAATGGTACTGGCGGGCGGACTTTGTGAGGGAACTCAGCGACGAAGCGATTGCGCAACATGTTAAGTTTGCCAACGCGCTGCCAACGATGCATTCCACCATGCATCTTTATCCGATCAACGGAGCGGCTGGCCGGGTTGGCAAACACGAAACGGCCTGGAACTATCGTGATGCAAACTGGACGCAGGTCATGGTTGGCGTTGATCCGGATCCGGCGAACAACGAGAAGACCATCTCCTGGACAAAAAGTTATTGGGACGCGCTTCATCCATATTCGGCCGGAGGCGCTTATGTGAACTTTATGATGGATGAAGGCGAAGAGCGAGTGAAAGCGACCTATGGTGATAACTACAAACGACTCGTTGAGATTAAGACTAAGTACGATCCGGGAAATCTTTTTCGGGTAAACCAGAATATTAGACCAGCCAAAGCAAGGTCATAGTTTGGATACGACACATAATCATATGGGTCCTCTTATGGTTAATGTATGAACGCCGAGACGCTAAGATCCCTGCAGGCGCCGCTGAAAGAGAAATACCGCCAGGAGCCAAACACCGCGCTTGTTACATTACGAGCTGAAGGACGGTTAGGTGAGGGGATTACCTGCAAGATAGAAACGGGCAAAGCACCGGTCACAGCCGGGCTTCATCCGGCTACAGGCGGCGACGGATTAAGCGCTTGCTCAGGTGATATGTTACTGGAAGCATTGGTCGGTTGCGCTGGCGTAACGTTAAATGCAGTAGCAACGGCTTTGGGGATTCAGCTCCGCGACGCAAAGGTTCGGGCGGAAGGCGACCTCGATTTTCGTGGTACTCTCGGAGTATCGAAAAATGTTCCGGTTGGTTTCGAGCGAATTCGACTGCGATTCGACCTCGACACGGACGCAACCGCAGAGCAGGTTGCTACCCTGATTCGCTTGACTGAGCGCTACTGCGTGGTTTATCAGACATTGAGTCGCCCGGCTAAGATCGACGTTGAGTATCGCCCTGCCTCAGGATAAGTTGCCGCCGCTTCGAACAACCTATGCCAACCTACATGGACATTCACGAGATTCCGGGAGGAATCACTGCCGACGAAGTTGCGAAGGCCCACGCGCATGATGCCGCGGTGGAGGGCAAATACGGCGTTCATTATCATAAGTACTGGGTCAACGAGCGCGCCGGGAAGATCTTCTGCCTTTGTGAGGCGCCGAACGCAGAGGCCGCCATGCAAGTCCACCGCGAAGCGCACGGTCAGGTCGCGGAAAAGATTATTCAGGTTGAACCTGACGTGGCCGATCTGTTTCTTGGCGGCAGCGAAGTAAATTCAGCGGGGGCGGTCCTTCTTCCGGGTGGCGCAGCAGACGCGCGAGACCCCGGGATTCGCACCGTTTTGTTCACCGATATCGTCGAGTCGACGTCGCTCACACAAACCCTTGGTGACGACGTGGCGATGGAGCTTCTGCAAATTCACGACAGTGTCGTACGGGACGCGTTAAAGGCATTGAACGGACGCGAGGTCAAACATACCGGTGATGGAATCATGGCATCCTTCGTTTCGGCGGCGGCTGCCGTTCGTTGCGCTGCGCAAATTCAAAGGGGATTGGCGCAGCGTGCGGGAGAGCAGAGTAATCATCCCGTTCGAGTACGGATTGGCGGCGCGGCCGGAGAGCCGGTGGAACACGGCAACGACATTTTTGGCTCGACCGTGCAACTGGCGGCACGGCTTTGTTCGCACGCCGAGCCGGAACAAATCGTAGTGTCGAGCGTGGTAGCGGACCTGTGTATCGGGAAGGGTTTAATGTTCCGCGCTCTGGGCGAAGTCTCACTCAAAGGTTTCGACCAGCCGGTGCATGCTCACTCCGTCGAATGGTCGGCTTAACATTTGGCGCGATCACGGATTCAGTCCAGTTCTCGTTAGCCAGGCGGTCTTTCGATGATGACCAGGCCGATCCCTCCGAGAATGAGCAGCGATGCGAGCAGAAGGCGCAACGTAATTGATTCGCTCAAAAACAATATGCCCCCGACAGCGGCTAGTACCGGCACGCTCAGCTGCACGGTAGCGGCCGTGGTAGCTTTCAGTCCGGGAAGAGCGCTATACCAAATCACATAGCCAACACCGGAAGCAATCGCGCCCGAGACAATCGCGTAACGGATGCCTGCAGGATCAAGGTTGGTCCAGCGCAGCAGCGCCATACTTAATACCGCGGCGAAGACAACGGAGCGCCAGAAATTGCCAGCCGTAACACTGGTAGGATCACCTGCGCCTTTGCCGCGGAGCGAATAGATTCCCCAGGCTATACCCGCGCCTGTCATCAATAATGCTCCACCGATTGGCGGAGCAGATAACCCAGGGAAATTCAGTGCAACCAGCCCGCCTAACGCGATCGCCAGACCAAACCATTGTCGTGCGTTTAATCGTTCCCCTTTCCGCAATCCCCAGAAGATCATGGTGGCCTGGACCATGCCAAAGAGAAGTAATGCGCCCGTTCCCACAGACAAAGAGATGTAGGCGAACGAGAAGGCGGCAGCATACGCGAACAACGCAAGAGCTGAAGTCCAATTTCCAGCAGTAGGCCGCCCGGGTTTGCGCGTAATAACAATGAGCCAAAGAGCGATAACGCCCGACAAAAGGCGGATCAAAGTAAAACTCGCTGCATCGATCGTAGTTTGCCTCAGCGCCAGCCGGCAGAGCAGCGAATTGCTCGCAAATGCAACCATTGCCAGCAGCGTAAGGATAACAACTCGCATTCCATTAATCATCCGCTAAACGCCAGACTTCACCAAGTTGCAGCGCGGCGGCAGAAAGGACTCAAGATGAGACAAACTCTGCAATGGGCAGGATACCTGTGCTGTCGCGGGATGATCGGCATATCGTTTGCTCCGAAAAGGAAGGCGTGAACCGGTCGCTCGGCCTTCTTGCCCTCGCGGGCGCGCTCGTTATGCCTGCGGTCTATTCGCTGACTCGGCCGGATCCGCAGGAGAAAGCGGTTTTGACGCTCATGTCCGATCCTTATCGATTGGACAAAATTTACCGCTCCATGGAGGGACCCTGGTCGATACAGCGTGGAATCCACCTCGGCATGGCGGAAGAATCTCGCGTGCAGTGGGTAACTGGACTCGAAACTGAGGTCCTCGATGCGACCGGGCGAAAGCCAATCTCGCAGGAGTTTTTCTGTCATTCCAATCTCACTTTCGCTGAACGCAGCGGCAGCCCTGCCAAATACAATCAAGAGATGGGCGGGAAGACGCACCTCGACTGGCGACTTTTCACCCTCGTTCCAGGGCGACTTTCCATTGATCTTCCGCAAGGCTTCGGTGTTCCTATCCCGGCCGATGCGCCTCTCGATTACGTGACGATGTCGCTGAACCTGAACGAACGGGATCACGTCGTAAACGTTCAGATGCGGACCACCGTGCACAGTATCGCGGGCGATCAACCAGGCGCGCCGACAAAGGCGTTGTTTCGTCGTGCGCTATACGTTCTTCAGCCCAACGGCGTGTCGGCGAAGGGACCGGCCTGTATGTCGAAACCCGGAATGCACATGGGAGCTGGATGTGGAGAGTTGACCAAGGTCAGTGTGACAGAGTCGCCTTCGGCCAAACCTGGCGAAGGTTTGATGAATCATTGGGTCGTTCCGCCCGGTCACCACATCTATACGACGGAAATCACGCCGCAGTTGAATCTGCCTTTCGACACTACCATTCATTATGCCACGATCCATGTGCACCCGTTTGCGCGCGGAATGGAATTACGGGATATGACAACAGGGACGACGATCTTTCGGCTGCATTCGCAGGACTGGCCGGATCGAGTCGGCGTAGCCTACGTCGAAGAGGTCAAGTCGACCGAGGGCATTCCGATTCAACGCGACCATCGTTACGAGCTTTCGGCGGAGTATGATAACACGACAGACACCGACACAGACGCGATGGCGATCCTTTATCTCTACTTTCTGGAGAAGGATCTGAGTTGAGCGTCGGTTGGTGGTGTTAACTCCTAAGCGTTGAGAAAAAACAGGCAACGGGCAAAATGCCTGTGCTACAAGGCGAAGAATTGCTTTTCGGTTTCGTTTTCTCGTTTTAATTTCGCGCCATGATTGTAAGGACAGCTCAATTTTACAGTGCCTACGGCAAAGTCCTGTCGGCGCCCGCAACCAGTGACTTGGTTAGACTAATTACCACCGAAAATTGAAGGAGACACCATGAAATCTATTGCCGTTAACGAAGAACAATTGCAAAAAATTAAGACCGGTCCCGGTTTCATTGCGGCGCTGGATCAAAGTGGCGGCAGCACGCCGAAAGCCCTGCGTCTTTACGGAATTCCAGAGAATTCCTGGTCCAGCGATGAGGAGATGTTCGCCATCGTGCATCAGATGCGCACCCGCATCGTCACTAGTCCCGGGTTCAATGGGGAGAGAATCATCGGCGCTATCTTGTTCGAGAACACAACGGATAGGGAAATCGAACGACAGCCCACTGCGGACTATCTTTGGAACGTGAAGCGGGTTGTACCGTTTCTGAAAGTGGACCAAGGCCTTGCCGCTGAGAAAGACGGGGTTCAGTTGATGAAGCCCATGCCGTCGCTGGCTGCTCTGCTCGACAAAGCCAGGGCTAAGCGAATCTTCGGAACCAAAATGCGCTCAGTTATCAAACAAGCCGACGAAGCAGGTATCAAGAACATCGTCCTCCAGCAGTTCGAAATCGCTCGGCAGATTATCTCCGCGGACCTCGTGCCGATTATCGAGCCGGAGATTGATATTCACTGCCCGGAAAAAGGAAAAGCGGAGCAATTGCTCAAAGCAGCTATCCTCGAGAAGGTCAACGAATTGCCAGTTGGTCAGTTCGTCATGCTCAAGCTTACGCTGCCGGAGCAGAATGACTTCTACGCCGAGTTGGTCAAACATCCCAAAGTTTTAAGGGTGGTTGCGCTTTCCGGCGGCTATTCGCGGGAAGAAGCAAACAATCGTCTGCGCAAAAATCATGGCGTGGTCGCCAGCTTTTCCCGCGCGCTGGTTGAAGGGCTGACGGCTCAGCAGTCTGATGCTGAGTTCAATGCTATGCTCGATAAATCCATTCAGAGCATTTTCGACGCCTCGAATACTTAAGCGGAGATATCGGCAAGTGGTGGCGTGAACTCGAGAAAATTCGCGAGAATTATAGACCGCCGGTTTGTCACCGACGCCCATTGCGATGTACGGCTCATCGAGCGGGCCGAAATCAGAAGTCGAGAGAATTAGCGCCGTCGGAGGAAAACAGAGTTGTAAACGCGTTGTCATCGCGAGTCGCGCAGACCACGAACGATCTCTCGATGGATGTGTGATCAACGACTTATGGGAGACCCTGGCCGTCTGCACGGCTCGGGATGACAGGATTCGCAAGCGCGGTTTCCGAGTGTGCGCCTGTTCGATCTTTTTGCACACCATCCCAAATGTTTGGGACGCGACAGTGCGCATCCCTCAAATCAGATAGGCGCTTGGCACAAGCGCCTCTACAATTTAGAAGAGAAATGTGAAGCTTACTCTGGAAGAGATCGCGAAGTTGTCCGGCGGAAAGCTGGAGGGGGATCCCGACACAAAAATTACCGGTGCAGCTTCGCTTGCCGAAGCCACCGTCCACGAAATCTCGTTTTTCAACAATCCGCGTTACCTTCCGCAGCTGCGCAAGACCCGCGCTGCCGCTGTCATTGTTCCGCCTGATTTCTCCGAACAAATCGGCGCCCCCGTCATTCGAGTACAAAATCCGGCGAAAGCATTCGAGCAGATTGTCATCAAGTTCGCGCCGCCGACGATAAAATTCGCGCCGGGAATTCATCCGAGTGCGGTCATTCATCCGCAGGCAAAAATGGGCGATGGCATTTCCATTCAACCGTTCGTCGTGATCGAAGCGGGCGCGCGTATCGGATCAGGCGTGGTCATCGGCGCCGGCAGCTACATCGGACACGACGTCGCGATCGAAGACGGCTGTATGATTTATCCGCGAGTGGTTATCAGGGAACGGTGCCGGCTTGGGGCCCGAGTAATTCTGCACAGTGGGGTGGTGATCGGCGCCGACGGATTCGGATTCGAAATGACCGCGAAAGGTCAGGAGAAAGTGCCGCAAATCGGAATTGTCCAAATCGACGACGACGTGGAAATCGGTGCGAACACGACAATCGATCGGGCGCGGTTTGGTCGGACTTGGATTCAGTCCGGAGCGAAGATTGATAATCTGGTGCAGGTCGCGCATAACGTAGTGATCGGCAAAGACACGGTGATAGCTGCCCAGACCGGAATTGCTGGGAGTGTTCGAATCGGCAACCGAGTAATGATTGGTGGTCAGGCCGGTATCATTGGGCACATTGAAATCGCCGACGGCACGATGATCGGGGCACAAACTGGCGTCTCAAAGAATCTCAACGGCGGAGTATGGTGGGCGACGCCGTCCTTACCGCTGAAGGAAGCAAAGGTGCAATTGGCGTGGGTGCGGCGGCTGGGGGAATTTTTTGAGCGGGTGAAGAAATTGGAAGCGAAAGTGAGGTAAGAGAGCCCGGGCTGGGTTCGTTCCACGCGCTTGGCGAGGAGGCGACTGCCAAAAGCGCAGTTTTACCGGATAGGAATTTCCTGCTGCATCAACGGTAAGCATTTGATACTAAGCGCCTTGTCTTATTTGAGCCCGGGAAAGACTGGCAAGGTTGTTGCTATTGTAACTATTGAATTTATAGCAATGCAGAACCATTATCCCACCGCCGAATTCCTCCTCGTCGATAGTGACCCCAAGCTTTCCGAATTTCTCGCTGCTTATCTCTCCAAAAGAGGCCATCCTTGCAATGCTTCGCCCGAAGCAGACAAGGCCCTCGATTGGCTTGGTCAAAATCGCTGCGAAGTGGTCGTCGTCGATCTCAAGTCACAAAACGGTACCGCAAGCTCTTTGATCGCGTCCGTTCGCGCGATCGATTCCAGACTGCCGATTGTAGTGTTTACCGAAAAAGGTTGCAATGAGGCGCAAGTCCGCGCGGCAATGCGCGCCGGTGCGAGCGGGTACGTCAGCAAGAATTTGCCGACGGAACAACTTTATTGTGTCCTTGCGCGAGTGCTGGCAACGGCCCGCTACAATGCGCGGCGCATGCGCCTGCAAAGAGAATTGCTCGGCGCAGCCTAATTCGGCACTGCTTCGTCAATCGTCGCCCGTAGGTTTGCGATCGAGATACATTCAGCCCCGAACGCACTCGCGGTTTCCTGTTCCAGCAAATCCCCAGTCGCCACAGTCAGATCAAATTTCTCAGCGTACTTGCTCGCGAGTCGCTCGATAATCGCGTCGGCGGTTTGTCCGGCGCGCGAATAAAAAACCTGGATGCTGTGCGGCTCGGATTGCTCAGTGGCGGAGGTTCCCTTGCCATCGAAAACCACGACAACACGAACACCCGTGTAATCCTGGTAATCGCGCAGTTTTTTGACCAGGGCATCGCGTGCCAGTGAGGTGCGACGGGCGTGGAGCCGTTGCAATTCCGGCCAACCGAAAATCGCGCTGTGACCATCCACGATCAGATAGCGAGCGCGCACCGGACGGTTATTGCGCCGCTGCCGCCGGTGGCGGTGGTGCTGCCGCGGCCTTCTTTGGTTTGGCTCGCGCCGGCTCGCGCTGCATGGCTTTGAGTTTGACTTTTCTCCGTTCGAGATAAGTCTTGCGACGTTTGCGCTTGGCGCGGACGCGGTGTTGTTGACCCATGCGGATGATCTATAGGTTGGGCTTGGGCAGCATGCAACCAATTGGGGCTTGTTGGCTTGAGCTGGGGAACTGTCACCTATGATTTCCTGTTGCTAATTGGGCCGGTTTTCGTGTAAAAAGTAAGTCCCGCAAAACCGCGCCCCATGAACTCTCCCAAGCCGCTCATCGCTATTTCGGCATTTCTTCTTCTCGCGTCCGCTGTCTTTGGCGTTCTGAATGGAAGTAAAGCCAAATCCCTGCGTAACGAGATGGCACTCGCTAAAAATCAGAAGGAAGCGGCCGATCACGCGCGTCAGACGGCGGAGAAAAATATTAAGGCCCGCGAAGCTAAGGTTGCGGCGGAAGCAGCGAAGCTCAATGACAATGACGGCCGCGTGGCCAGCGCGGAAGCGGAATTAGTCAAGACGCAGACCGAGAAATCTGATTTGCAGTCAAAGCTGCAGGCTAACGAGGCGCAGATTTTGGAGTTGCAAAAACACATCGAAGAGATGAGCAAATCCCCGTCGAACCCAAATCCCGGCGCGCCGTCGGTGCCAGAATTACAAGCCCAGCTCGACGACGCTCGCAAACAACTGGAGAATGCCGAGCACGAGAAAACATTCTTGACCGAGAAATTGCAGCCAGGGACCCGCGAACAAATGCGTGGACCAGAGGTTATGGTGCAACAGCGTCGCGGTCCAACCTTGCGCCCTTCGGTTCGTGGAACCGTGCTGGCGGTGAATCAGGCGTATAATTTTGTGGTTTTGAATCTCGGCGATCGCCAGGGATTGGAGCCGAATGCCGAAATGCTGGTGCTGCGCGATACCACTATCATCGGAAAAATTCGTGTTTCGTCGGTTGAACCTTCGACCGCTATTGGTGATATTCTTGGAAACAGCCTGGCGCGTGGCGTTCAGGTGCAACCTGGTGATACTGTCATTTATGCTGGCTCGAGCTCCTAAACGAACGATTTCCTTTTTGCTGCTGTTGGCGGGTTGCGTCGCCTTTGTTGGCTGCGCTACAGAAAAAAACGTGGCGCTGGTCAATGATCCCGATGCCAAGAAAGAATCTCAGATACCCTGGAACAAACAGGAGAAGTGGGAGACCCAACAAAGCCAGTTCACCGGCATGACGGATCACCGGTAAGGGTCGAATCGCATCAGCATAGAGATACTGTCCGCCGCAGGACGGACAGCCTGTGCCACGGCTCACCTGCGGCTGAAGTTTGGACACGACGAAGCGTGTCCTCCAGGTATGGATTCGAAGCAATTGGAGGGCGCCGCTTTGTCGGCGCCGAAACTTTCCGCCGGAAGCAATTCGCGTGCTCTTCGTATCGCCGTCATCCCATCCACCACCGGACGGACTCGCCAGGGCGAGATGGGTGGGGAATAGTGGGCATCCCGCTGCTCGCTCAAATCCAAAATCCCGCTGGAATGGTTGCGTTCTTCGGTATCACCACGATCCCATCACGGATGTAATAATTCTCGGCGTCGAAATTCTCCGGCTTGCCTTCTGGCGTGATAACCACGCCGTCGGCGATTCGCGCATTTTTGTCGATGATCGCGCGATCGATCACGCAATTGCGTCCGATTCCGATCGGAATTTTCTCGGCCGTCCGATCGCTCGAGAGTTCGTAATAATCGGCACCCATCACGACACTATTACGTATGGTGGCGCCGCTTTGAATGATGCTGCGAACGCCAATGACGCTGCGCTCGATATGCCCATCGGAAATGATACAGCCGTCGGAAATAATTGCCTGTCGCAAGGTCGCGCCGTTGATTTTGCTGCCGGGCAGAAAACGCGGATGCGTATAAATCGGCGCCTCCGATTCGAAAAAACTGTATGCCGGCACGAGGTCGGTAAGATCGAGATTAGCTTCATAAAAAGCGCGGATCGTTCCGATGTCTTCCCAGTAGCCGTCGAAAATGTAGGCGCTGACGTTGCGAGTTTGGATTGCGGCCGGAATGACGTGCTTGCCGAAATCCACCAAATCGTTGTTAAGACAATCGATTAGCACGTTGCGATTGAAAACGTAAATGCCCATCGAAGCCTGAAATAATTCCTCATCCTCGCCGTGCCCGATGCCCGCAAGTAAAGCGCGATCCATTTTTAGGGCATCAAGCACTTTTGCCTCCTTCGGTTTCTCGACGAATCGGGTGATGCGCCGGTCTTCGCCGCTGAGCATGATTCCGAACTCCGAAGCCTGCTCGCGTTTCACCGGTTTGGTCGCGAGCGTGATCTCCGCTCCCGAGCGAATGTGCTGATGCAGGAGCGAGCGAAAATCCATCCGGTAAAGCTGGTCGCCACTGAGAATCAAATAAAATTCGTAGGGGTGCTCGAGGAAGTAACGCATATTTTGCCGAACGGCGTCGGCGGTGCCCTGGTACCATTGCGAGCCTTCGGGCGTTTGCTGGGCCGCCAGGATATCGACGAAGCTACGCGAGAAATTGTCGAACTTGTAGCTCGCCTGCATGTGGCGATGCAGCGACATGGTGTTGAATTGCGTGAGCAGATAGATCGAGCGCAGGCCGGAATTAAGACAGTTGCTGATCGGGATATCGACCAACCGATATTTCCCGCCCAGCGGGACCGCGGGTTTGGCCCGGTCCTTAGTTAGTGGGAACAGCCGGGTGCCGGCACCGCCACCCATGATGATCGCGAGAGTGCGCTGGGTCGTCCCCGGTGGAAGCGCAGGCGTTTGCATCGTTGCTAATGTGACCGTAAACGGAATCGCTGCCCGCAAAATTTTTGCGGGGGCTGAATATCATCATTCTTTGTCGTCCCGAACGGATGTGAGGTACCCCGCCGAAGGTCGGTTTCCGAAGCACGCATTGCCTAAGATGCAGCCTGCGCAATGCGCTGTGCGAAAGCGTTTGACCTTTGGAGGCATCCCTCGCCGTTCTGCGCGGCTCGGGATGACACGCCAATTGGGATAACTTTGTCGTTGTCGCGGCGCTTGTGCCAATCGCCGAAATCGTGAGACCGGCGCCTGGCACAAGCGCCGCTACAACCTCGCAGAATATGCTATACTCTCGCTCCTAAATTTATGTGTGGAATTGTCGGCTACGTCGGGCAGGCGGAAGCGGCGCCCATTCTTCTTGATGGTTTGCGGCGCCTTGAATATCGCGGTTACGATTCCGCCGGCGTCGCCATCGTAAACGGCAAACAAATTGAGACGCGAAAATGCGCCGGACGTATCGCGAATCTCGCGAAATTGATGACGGAACAACCGCCCTTGGGAAGCTATGGCATTAGTCACACCCGCTGGGCGACCCACGGAAAGGTGACCGACGAAAATGCGCATCCGCATTTCGACCAGAGCGGAAAAATCGCACTCGTGCACAACGGCGTCATTGAGAATTACGCCGCGCTCCGCGAACAGCTCGAACGGGAAAGCGGTCACACCTTTGCTTCCGATACCGATACCGAAGTGCTAGCGCACTTGATCGGCAGCATATATGAGAAAATCGACGGCGCGGATTCCAAAGCTCGTCTCGTTAATGCTACTCGGGCAGCGCTAAAACAGGTGATCGGCACGTACGGCATTGCGCTGGTTCATTCCGATATCAAAGACTTCATGATCGGCGCCCGGCGCGGCTCACCTTTGGTACTCGGCGTCGGCAAAGAGGAAAATTTTCTCGCCAGCGACGTTAGCGCCATCGTCGCTTACACCCGCGACGCAGTTTATCTTAACGACTTTGATATCGTCGCAGTCTGGCGCGACAAATTTGAAATCAGTTCGCTCGCGGGCGAATCCGGCAACTACCAGATCAGCAAGGTCGAGTTCGGCGCGGAAGACGTTAGCAAGGGCGATTTCCCGCATTACATGCTCAAGGAAATCTTTGAGCAGCCGCACTCGGTCCGCGATGCCATGCGCGGGCGGCTCAACACCGAAGAATGCACCGCTAAGCTCGGTGGGTTAAACATGACGCCGGCCGGGTTGCGCGACGTCTCTCGCGTCGTCCTAACGGGATGTGGGACAGCATTGCATGCTGCGCTGGTGGGCGAATACTTGATCGAGCAGTTGGCCAATATTCCGGTGGAAGTGGAATACGCCAGCGAGTTTCGCCATCGTAACACCCCGATGAGCGGCAATACGCTCGTCTTCGCCATCAGCCAAAGCGGCGAAACAGCCGATACCCTGGGCGCGTTGCGCGAAAGCCAGCGCAAAGGATTTCGCACGCTTGGAATCTGCAACAACGTCGCCAGCACGGTGGGGCGGGAAAGCGATGGGGGCGTTTACATGCACGCTGGCCCGGAGATCGGAGTAGCAGCGACGAAATCATTCACCTCACAGGTCATCATTCTAGCGCTGATCGGACTGCTCCTCGGGCGGATGCGGCACCTTTCTACCTCACAGGGGTCGCGCGTGATCGAAGCACTGGAAGCGTTGCCCGACCAGATTGAATCGGTGCTGAAGCTGAGCGATCACATTCGTGCGATCGCGAAAAAATATGTCGGCGTCGATGGGATCTTATTCTTTGGCCGGCAGTTTAATTTTCCGGTGGCGTTGGAAGGCGCGCTGAAGATGAAAGAGATCACCTATCTCTTTGCCGAAGGCCATCCCAGTGCGGAATTGAAACACGGCATCATCGCGCTGGTGCGGCCGGATCTGCCATCGGTCTTCATTGCGCCTGATGACGCCGTCTTTTCGAAGAATCTGAATAACATCGAGCAGGTTAAAGCGCGGAAAGGGCCCATCATCGTTCTGACGAGCGGCGACGGCTCGAAGCACCTAAAAGGAATCGCCGACGACATCATCGAGATTCCGCGCGCGCCTGAATTCACTGCACCGGTGTTGACCGCGATCCCACTCCAGTTGTTTGCCTACCATGTCGCCGTTGAATTAGGGCGCGATGTCGACAAGCCGCGCAACCTCGCCAAGAGCGTGACCGTAGAATAGTAGCACAGGCGTCAAACGCCAGTCAGCGGTTCAACGCTCCAACGGGCAGCGCCCTATTTCCGCGGTTCGTCTTTCGATTTCTTGGCTTCGCCCGGTCGATAATCTTCTTCGGCGGCGGCAAAGGCTTTCTCCAGGCCGACCATGTCTTCGCCGGGACGCAGGGTATCGAAAGCTTCGGATTCTTTGCGTAATTCTTCCTCGGAATAGTTAGCGGCTTTGATCGAGAGGCCGATGCGACGTTCAATTTTGTCTACTTTGATGACGCGCGCCTCGACTTCCTGCCCGACCTTGAGCACATCTTTGACCTTGGCGACGTGATCTTCGCTTAACTGGGAAATGTGAACGAGGCCATCGATATCGTCTTGTAATTGAACGAACGCACCAAAGCTCGCCAGCTTCGTTACCTTGCCCTTAACCAGGTCGCCGATCTTGTATTTCTGATCGATATTCTTCCACGGATCTTCGCTCAGTTGTTTGATGCCAAGACTGATGCGCTGGTTGACCTTGTCGATATCGATGACGACGGCTTCTAGTTCGTCGTTCTTCTTAAATACTTCGCTCGGATGATTAATCTTTCGGGTCCAGCTTAAATCGGAAACGTGAATCATCCCGTCGATGCCGTCGGCCAGTTCTACGAACGCGCCGTAAGCGGTCATGTTGCGAATATGACCTTTGACGCGGCTGCCGATCTCAAACTTCTTTTCGATCTCGTCCCACGGATTGGGTTCGAGCTGGCGCAAACCGAGCGAAATTTTTTGTTCTTCCTTGTTTACCCCCAGAACAACCGCCTCGACTTCCTGACCGACACTTAAAATATCGGATGGCCGCATGATTCGTTTCGTCCAGGACAACTCCGAAACGTGGATCAAACCTTCCACGCCTTCCTCCAGCTCAACGAACGCACCGTAAGGAACAAGATTGGTGATCTTGCCCTTGACCTTCTGTCCGGCCGGGAAGCGTTCTTCAATCTGGTCCCACGGATTCCTTTGCGTCTGCTTTAGCCCGAGCGAAACGCGCTCCTTTTCCTTGTTAATATCGAGGACGATTACTTCCAGCTGCTGACCGACCTTCACCATCTCGCTGGGATGCCCGAGCCGGCCCCAGGTCATGTCCGTGATGTGAAGCAAACCGTCCATGCCATCGAGATCGATGAAGGCGCCGAAATCGGTCAGGTTCTTGACTGTGCCGACGACGCGATCGCCGACATTCACGCCTTCAAGGAATTTTTGGCGCTTCTCGCTTCGCTCCTGCTCGATGATTTCGCGCCGGCTTAGAACAACGTTGCGCCGATCATCGTTAATCTTAACGATTTTGAAATCGTAAGTGTTGCCGACGAACTGCTGCAAATCCTTTGGCGGAACAATATCGATCTGTGATGCCGGCAAAAATGCTTCCACCCCGATATTCACCATCAGCCCGCCTTTGACCACGGACTTAACTTTGCCTTTGATCAGGCCGTCGCCCTGAAAAACGCTGGCAATCTTGTTCCAGTTCTGGCGGTAGGCTGCTTTCTCCTTGGACAGCACGACCATGCCTTCGTCGTTTTCGAGGCGCTCGAGCAACACGTCCACTTCGTCGCCGACTTCCAGGGTATCAATGTTATCGAATTCGGCCGAAGGAATGACGCCCTCGGACTTGTAACCGATATCGACCAGCACTTCACGGGGGCGAATTTCCAGGATACGTCCTTTAACGATGCTGCCTTCACGAAAATCGCGGAACGATTTCGCCAATAATTCCTGCATTTGAGCCATAATAAATGAGCCTCCTTCGCGCGATGCAGCGCAACCGCACCAGCGAAAATGGGACGTCACCTTAGGCGGTTACCGCAAATGGGTCAACTGGTTTGCGAGGTCACAGGCTGTCGTCCCGAGCGAAAATGCCAGTCCGCTCGGACCGAGGGATCCCGTGGTCGTACCTTTAAGGCCTCGCGGCCGGAATCCCCCAGCTGCGCTCGGGATGACGGAATGGGTCCTACCGTGAATTCGTTTCCCGAATTCACTTTCTCCGAGTAATCTGCTGTCACCTTCCTGGAAATAGGACGACCCATGGCCGCCGAGCCTTCCTCAGTGTCAGAGCTTGAATTGGGGCATGTCCTGTTCATGGACATTGTGGGTTACTCAAAGCTCCTGATCGATGAGCAGACCGATTTGTCGAGACAGCTGAATCAAATTGTTCGCAATACCGAGCAGGTCCAAAGCGCGGAAGCGAAGGGAAAACTGATACGTCTGCCAACGGGCGATGGCATGGCCCTGGTGTTTTTCACTAATCCTCAAGCACCAATGCAGTGCGCCGTCGAAATCAGCCGGGCTCTAAGGGAAAGGCCGACCATCAAACTCAGGATGGGTATCCACAGTGGCCCCGTTAACGCGGTGGCAGACGTAAACGAGAGGGAAAACGTCGCAGGAATTGGAATTAACATGGCCCAGCGCGTGATGGATTGCGGTGACGCTGGTCACATTCTTCTGTCCAAGCGCGTAGCCGAGGACCTCGCGCAATATGGCCGCTGGCGTTCGCAGTTGCACGAACTCGGCGAGGTCGAAGTCAAACATGGCGTCAAAGTCGGAATCGTAAACTTTTATACCGATAACATCGGTAACGCCGCGCTTCCTGAGAAGATTGCGTCGAAGCGCAAGGAACAAGCGAGCGTTTCAAAAAGTGAGCAGGCTCGTGCACGAGCGAAGCGGCGCGGCCTCGAGCTCATTCTCCTTCTCGCGGCGATATTGATCATTGGGCTCTCGATTTTCGCTTATCGCGCTTCGCGGAAAGCAATGACGGCGACCACACCATCGATCGCAGATGCGATTCCGGAAAAAAGCATCGCGGTGTTGCCATTTGAAAATTTGAGCATGGAGAAGGAAAACGCCTTTTTCGCCGATGGCATTCAGGATGACGTGCTAACGAGCCTGACCAAGATCGCCGATTTGAAGGTCATCAGCCGCACCTCGGTGATGCACTATCGCGGCACCACCCGTAATCTGCGCGAGATAGCGCAAGCGCTCGGGGTGAATCATATTCTGGAAGGGACGGTGCGGCGCGACGGTAATCGCGCGCTTGTTAGCGTGCAGTTGATCGACGCGCGCAACGATCGGCACATTTGGGCGCAGCGTTACGACCGCACCATCGCCGATGCGATTGGACTCCAGGGAGAGCTCGCTACCCAGATCGCGACGGAGCTCCAGGCAAAGCTGACTTCGGCGGAAAAGACAAGCCTCGGAACGAAGCCGACGAACAATCCCGAGGCCTACGTCGTTTATCTCCGAGCTCTCGATTACGAACAAAATGCGGAGGTCCCGTTCTCCGAGTACAACACCACACTCAATCAACTCTACGCCCAGGCGATTGCACTCGATCCGAAGTTTGCTCTGGCGTATGCCCGCGCATCGATGAATTACAGCAACCAATTCTGGCAGACGCATGAGCTGGCGCTAAAAGCGAAAGCGCGCAACCTGGCCGAAGAAGCGCTCCGCTTATCGCCTGCTCTTGGTGAAGCTCATCTGGCGTTAGGTGTCTACTTCGATTTGGTCGAACTAGACTACTCTGCCGCCCTCGACCAGTTTGCGATCGCCCTGACTGCCTTGCCTAACAACGTCGAGGTTCTTCAGTATAGGGCGAAGATTTACCGCCGGCAGGGCCGCTGGCGCGAGGCGATAGCGGGTTTTGAACAAGCCCGGAGCCTCAATCCTTTGGTGGAGCCACAGCAACTGGTGCGCACGTTGTGGGCAGTGCGTGATTGGCCAGCGACTACGGCCGCAATCAAACGCAATCTCGAACGGCAGTCGCCGGATGTGCCATATGCCAAAATAAACCTGGCCAAAATTGAAATCGTGACCCACAGCAATGTGGCGGCGGCCAGAGCCGAGCTGCGAAAAATACCAGCCGGCGTCGATCCTGATGGGGAGGTAACTCTGGCCAATTGGAATCTAAGCATGCTGGAACGGGACTGGCCCACGGCGGAGAAGTGTTTAGCCGACTTCCCGGCGGAGGAGTTTCCCGATGGTGGTCCGAAGAGTTTTTATCAGGCCCAGACCGCGCTCGCCCGCGGCGACGTGGGATTGGCGCGTACTCTTTTTGAAAAAGTGAGACCGGCCCTGGAAAGCGATGTGCGCGCTCATCCCGAAAACTCTGCTACCCACGCCGCTCTCGGAAGACTCTACGCCTTTATGGGACGGAAAGAGGACGCCATTCGCGAAGGTCGCCATGGCGTTGAACTCTGTCCGGAGAGCACCGACGCCCTCAACGGAGCGCTGCGCGCGAGCGACCTGGCTCTCATTTACGCGCTCACGGGCGAGATAGATCAGGCCATTACCCTAATCGAGCGCCTCCTGCGGACTCCGAGTGCGACCCTCGATAACCTTCTTTTATGACGGAGGCATCACCCAAGCTGAGCTACGCCTGCGCTGGCAATGGGATAAGCTGCGGAAGGATGCGCGTTTTCAAAAAATTCTCGCCCAGCCCGAACCAAAGACGATTTACGACTAACAACCAACTACTCCGGTCACATGGCAACGGACGTTGCTCTTGAGGTCGCTCATGTCCTTTTCATGGACGTGGTCGGTTACTCCAAGCTATTAATTAATGATCAGACCGAAGTACTCGCGCAATTGAATCAGGTTGTCCGTGCTACTGCCCATTTTCAAAAAGCGGAGGCGGAAGGTAAGCTGATTCGGCTGGCGACTGGTGATGGGATGGCGCTGATATTTTTCAACAACGCCGAAGCGCCGGTGAAATGTGCGATGGAAATCAGCCAGGCCTTGCAGAGCTATCCAAGTATTCAATTGCGCATGGGTGTCCATAGCGGCCCGATCAGTCGAAACCGAACAGTTCCGCATCTTCCTAAACGGGCTGTTCTCGACGATTTGGACATCATCGGGCATAATACTGTCGAGCGACTGACGCGCGCTCCCTCATGACGAGCGAACCAAACAGCGATTCGCCCCTTGAACTCGCTCATGTGTTGTTTACCGACATTGTCGGCTACTCCAAACTGTTAGGTAACCAGCAACGAGAGCTATTCCAGCGACTCAACGGAATCGTTTGTGGTACGCGCCAGTTTCAAAGCGCGGACGCAGCCGGCAAACTAGTGCGCTTGCCAACCGGCGACGGTATGGCGCTCGCCTTTTTTACGACTCCGGACGCGCCGGTTCGTTGTGCATGTGAGATCAGCCGGAAGCTTCAGGAGCATCCCGAGATTCGCCTTCGGATGGGGATTAATAGCGGGCCGGTGGAAGAAGTCACTGACGTGAATGGACGGCGCAATGTGACCGGAGCAGGAATTAACCTCGCTCAGCGCGTGATGGATTGTGCAGATGCGGGTCATATCCTGCTGGCGAAACGCGTCGCCGACGACTTGGCCCAGTATAGTGAGTGGCAACCATGCTTGCACGACCTGGGCGAAGTGGAAGTAAAGCACGGCGTTCGAGTCGCCCTCTCAAACTTTTTTGGCGACGGTTTCGGTAATTCCAAATCACCCGATAAAATCATTCGAGCAAAGCAGGTCCGGCGCCGAAGGCTTCTACTCTGGCTATCAGCCATCCTGTTGTTTCTGGTCTGTCTTGGCCTCGGCTCCTGGATGTGGACGCGCCGCGCCGCTTTGACGAGCGCCTACAAAATTGGCGCCGCCGGCATCAGTGAAAAGAGCATCGCGGTCCTGCCATTTGAAAATCTGAGCGAGGAGAAAGAAAACGCCTTTTTCGCCGAGGCGTGCAGGATGAAATCCTCACTGAATCTCGCCAAGATCGCGGACCTGAAAGTAATCAGCCGCACGAGCGTGATGAAGTACAAAAGCGGTCCAGAACGAAACCTGCGTGAGATCGCAAAAAATTTGGGTGTTTCGCATGTGGTCGAAGGCAGTGTGCAACGCGCTGGCGGGCGCATTCGTGTATCAGCCCAATTGATCGATGCTCGCACCGACGCCCACCTGTGGGCCGAGCACTACGATCGCGACCTTACGGATGTCTTTGCCATCCAGAGCGAGGTCGCGCAGCAGATCGCCGATCAGCTGCGCAGCAAACTTTCACCCGTGGAGAGAGCCGCGATCGCGGAGCGGCCAACCGCCGATTTGGAAGCTTATGTCTTCTATACCAAAGCTAAAGAGCTCGAGTCGGAGCCCTCGGAGGACTCTGAAACGTTTTTGAACCGACAAGTAGAATTGCTCGAAAAGGCGACACAGCGCGATCCGAACTTTGCCCTAGCCTATTGCGCCCTCGCGAAAACGCACGTCGATCTCTTTTCAGCCACCGCGGATCCGGTTTTGTCGCGGACGCACCTCGATTTGGCGAAGAAAGCGGCGGACGCCGCGTTACGAGCGCGTCCAGATTTGGGGGAGGCTCATCTGGAGCTGGCTCGCTATTACTACTACGTCGGTATCAACACTGGTGACCTCGACCGGGTACGTGACGAGTTGGCTATCGCTCGGCGCACGTTGCCGAACGATGCCGAGGCGATCGTAATCGCGGCCCGGATCGATAAGCGCCAAAATCGTTGGGATGAATCGCTCGCCAATATGGAAAAGGCGTGCGAACTCGACCCGCGCAACGGTGAGGTCGCATACTATCGCAGGCGTACTTTACTTGAGATGCGCCGGTACAAAGAGTTGGAACAGGTCTTCGCGAAGGATGCCGCGAACGGCATGATAGATGGCCCTTGGGTTCAGTTTCAGCTAGCTGAGCTCAAACTGGCTGAAGGTGATCCCGTTGCGGCTCAGGCGCTTCTCGCACAAGTGCCGCTGGACTTCACTAGTTATGGAGCAATATGGAACACTCGTTTCACCGCAGCCCTTTACCTGCGTGATTACGAGGCGGCGAACCGAGTGGTCGCCGCTATTCCTGCGAAGTGGGCGGATGACGCCTTGGGCGGACCTTCGAATTGGGCTTACGGACAGGTTGCGCGTGCGCGCGGCGATAAGCAGAAAGCGCTGGCTGCATTTGCAGCCGCCCGCAAAACGCTGGACGCGATGTGGCAGATCAGGTTCAAGGATCAACCGTACTTCGCGCTTGTCCTATTTGCGGCGGTTGATGCTGGGCTTGGCCGAAAAGAGGACGCCATTCGCGAAGCACTTCAAGCGGTCGATCTCATGCCGATCGCCAAGGACTCCTATTGGGGTCCGGGGCAAGTCACCAACCTGGCGCTGGTTTACGCGTGGACTGGCGAGCGCGAGCGCGCCCTCGAGCAGCTCGAAGTTGTTGCAAAAATCCCGGTCGGCGGCTCGGAGAGTGGCGCGACATACGGCGATCTCAAGTTCAATCCGCGCTGGGATGATCTGCGCGGCGATCCACGCTTTGAGAAGATCGTTGCCGCAGCCAAGGCTGCCAGCAGATAGATTGCGATCACTGGGTGAATAATTCCCCGCAATCAACAAAGGATTCAGAGCTGGAGATTGGCCATGTTTTATTCATGGACGTGGTCGGCTATTCAAAGCTGCTGCTTAACGAGCAGCGCGAGATTCAGCGGCAGCTGAATCAAATCGTTCGAAGTGCGGAGCACTTTCGCGCCGCCGAAGCCGGCGGGAAACTCATTCGGCTCCCGGTTGGTGATGGCATGGCACTGGTCTTCTTCAACAGCCCGGAAGCACCTGTACAATGCGCGCTGGAAATTGCCGAGGCGCTCCAAGCCCATCCCGAATTGAAGCTGCGCATGGGAGTTCATAGCGGACCGGTCAGTGGCGTGACCGACGTGAACGATCGCTCGAACGTCGCCGGAGCCGGGATCAACATGGCGCAGCGATCATGGATTGTGGTGATGCCGGGCACATTCTTTTGTCGAAACGCGCGGCGGATGATCTCGCGCAGGATGCAAGATGGCGCCCACAACTGCATGAACTGGGCGAATGCCTGGTCAAACACGGTACCCCCATCTTTGTCGTCAATCTCTACAGCGACAAGGTCGGCAATCCCCAGCTGCCTCAGAAAATCAGAGAAGCGCGACGGACAAAGGCGACCGCCACGCTTCGACGCCGAAGTCTTTTTGTTGGAATGGGAGTTCTATTGGCGGCCGCGCTCGCCTTGTTGATTTATAAGCGGCAGCCTTCTCGCTTTCCGACGCCGGTACCGGGTTCGGAAAAAAGCGTTGCCGTGCTTCCTCTGGAAAATCTGAGCGAGGAAAAAGAGAACGCTTACTTTGCCGATGGCATTCAGGATGAACTGCTTTCGAATCTTTCCAAGATCAAGGACCTGAAAGTCATCAGCCGCACTTCGGTGATGCAGTACAAGAGCGGCATCACGCGCAATCTGAAGGAAATCGCGCAACAGTTAGGCGTTAGGAATATAGTCGAAGGAAGTGTGCGCCGGTCCGGGAACCATATACGCGTCTCGGTGCAGCTGATCGATGCATTGAGCGACCGCCACATCTGGGCGCAGAACTATGACCGGATGCTCGCCGATTCGCTTACCCAGCAAGGCGAGTTGGCCACCGAAATCGCGGCGGCGGTCGGAACGTCGCTCAGTCCGCAGGAGAAGGCGCGCATCGAAGCTACTCCGACCAAAAACGTTGCCGCGTACGATGCTTATCTCCGGGGACGGGCATTCGCCATCGGTTCATATTCCAAGAACAAGTCCGAGATCGAGGGTACGATAAAGTCGTACCAGGAAGCAGTGAAATTGGATCCTAATTTTGTACTGGCTTGGGCCTACCTGTCTTCGGTTCAGAGTGGGGCTTACTGGATCTTCGATCCAACGGCAGCTCGTTTGGCGGCAGCGAAGGAAGCGCTTGATCGTGCGATCGCGCTTGACCCCAACCTGGCAGAGACTCATTTGGCGCTCGGCTATTACCGCTATTACGGACAGCGCGATTTTGCGGGCGCGTTAGCTGAGTTTCAGCTCGCGGAACAGGGTTTTCCTAACAATGCTGACATTGTGAGGGCAATCGCCCTGATCCACCGGCGATTCGGCCATTGGGACGAAACGATCGCGACGGCGCGCCGGCTCGTCGAACTTGATCCACGCAACACTGCGTCCGCTTCGATGCTCGGGTTTACTTATATGAGCGTCCGCCATTTTTCGGACGCCCTTGCCATGGCCGATCACATCCTCGCCGTCGAACCCGGGAATGCAGATGCCATGTGGATCAAGTTATATAGTTTCTGGGCGACGGGAAACCTGGAAGCGGCAGACGCCCTGGTTGCCAATCCGAATGCTGACCTCTGTGCTCCGCGGCCAGAACGCTTTGGCCAGGCGACGTTACTCAGAGGCCGCAGATATTCTGGCGAAAGCGTTGAATAACAAGCCGGAGGGTGAAGAAAAGAGGGGGATCCTTCTCGATCTGGGCCTAGCTCAGCAGCGTGCCGGTAACGTGGACGGCGCAAAAGCGACTTACCAACACGCGGCCGAGGAACTCCAACGAGAACTTGGGAAAGCAGGGCCAGATTCTTATTTTACGGCGGACTTGCATTCTATTCTGGGCATCGCTTATGCCGGTTTGGGCGACGCGGCCTCTGCGGTTGCAGAAGGACAGAGAGGCATAGCCTTACAGCCGTCTTCGGAGGACCCGTTTCAAGGTCCCGAAAGGGAGGAGGCAATGGCGCGCATCTACGCTTTGTTAGGTGATGCGGATAATGCGATTCCCATTCTTAAGCGGCTGATTCAGATTTCGTCACCCACCGAAATCACGCCAGGACTGTTGCGCCTTGCTCCGATCTGGGATCCGATCCGTAACGATCCTCGTTTTCAGGAATTGGTGGCGGAGAAAAATCCACACTTGTAACTAACGACTCATAGATTTTGTGTTGACCACTGAACCTTCATCTGATTTTGAGCTGGAAATTGATCCGGTCTGGGATCCGCTACTCGGTGACCTGCGTTTTGAGAAAATCGTCGCCGTCCTGCCATTCGAAAATCTGAGCGAGGACAAAGAAAACGCCTTCTTCGCCGGAGGGGTGCAGGACGAAATCCTCACTCGATCTCGCCAAGATTGCCGACCTGAAAGTGATCAGCCGCACGAGCGTGATGAAATACAAAACGGGTCCGGAACGAAACCTGCGCGAGATCGCAAAAAATTTGGGTGTTTCGCATGTGGTCGAAGGCAGTGTGCAACGCGCGGGCGGGCGCATTCGTGTATCAGCTCAATTGATCGACGCGCGCACCGACGCCCACCTGTGGGCCGAGCACTATGATCGCGACCTTACGGATGTCTTTGCCATCCAGAGCGAGGTCGCGCAACAAATCGCCGATCAGCTGCGCAGCAAACTTTCACCCGTGGAGAGAGCCGCGATCGCGGAGCGGCCAACCGCCGATTTGGAAGCTTATGTCTTCTATACCAAAGCTAAAGAGCTCGAGTCGGAGCCCTCGGAGGACGTTGAAACGTTTTTGAACCGACAAGTAGAATTGCTCGAAAAGGCTACACAGCGCGATCCGAACTTTGCGCTAGCCTATTGCGCCCTCGCGAAAACGCACGTCGACCTCTTTTCAGCCACCGCGGATCCGGTTTTGTCGCGGACGCACCTCGATTTGGCGAAGAAAGCGGCGGACGCCGCGTTACGAGCGCGTCCAGATTTGGGGGAGGCTCATCGGGAGCTGGCTCGCTATTACTATTACGTCGGTATCAACACTGGTGACCTCGACCGGGTACGTGACGAGTTGGCTATCGCTCGGCGCACGTTGCCTAACGATGCCGAGGCGATCGTAATCGCGGCTCGGATCGATAAGCGCCAAAATCGTTGGGATGAATCGCTCGCCAATATGGAAAAGGCGTGCGAACTCGACCCGCGCAACGGTGAGGTCGCATACTATCGCAGGCGTACTTTACTTGAGATGCGCCGGTACAAAGAGTTGGAACAGGTCATCGCGAAGGATGCCGCGAACGGCATGATAGATGGCCCTTGGCTTCAGTTTCAGCTAGCTGACCTCAAACTGGCCGAAGGTGATCCCGTCGCGGCTCAGGCGCTTCTCGCACAAGTGCCGCTGGACTTCACTAGTTATGGAGCAATATGGAACACTCGTTTCACCGCAGCCCTTTACCTGCGTGATTACGAGGCGGCGAACCGGGTGGTCGCCGCTATTCCTGCGAAGTGGGCGGATGACGCCTTCGGCGGACCTTCGAATTGGGCTTACGGACAGGTTGCGCGTGCGCGCGGCGATAAGCAGAAAGCGCTGGCTGCATTTGCAGCCGCCCGCAAAACGCTGGACGCGATGTGGCAGATCAGGTTCAAGGATCAACCGTACTTCGCGCTTGTCCTATTTGCGGCGGTTGATGCTGGGCTTGGCCGAAAAGAGGACGCCATTCGCGAAGCACTTCAAGCGGTCGATCTCATGCCGATCGCCAAGGACTCCTATTGGGGTCCGGGGCAAGTCACCAACCTGGCGCTGGTTTACGCGTGGACTGGCGAGCGCGAGCGCGCCCTCGAGCAGCTCGAAGTTGTTGCAAAAATCCCGGTCGGCGGCTCGGAGAGTGGCGCGACATACGGCGATCTCAAGTTCAATCCGCGCTGGGATGATCTGCGCGGTGATCCACGCTTTGAGAAGATCGTTGCCGCAGCCAAGGCTGCCAGCAGATAGATTGCGATTACTGGGTGAATAATTCCCCGCAATCAACAAAGGATTCAGAGCTGGAGATTGGCCATGTTTTATTCATGGACGTGGTCGGCTATTCAAAGCTGCTGCTTAACGAGCAGCGCGAGATTCAGCGGCAGCTGAATCAAATCGTTCGAAGTGCGGAGCACTTTCGCGCCGCCGAAGCCGGCGGGAAACTCATTCGGCTCCCGGTTGGTGATGGCATGGCACTGGTCTTCTTCAACAGCCCGGAAGCACCTGTACAATGCGCGCTGGAAATTGCCGAGGCGCTCCAAGCCCATCCCGAATTGAAGCTGCGCATGGGAGTTCATAGCGGACCGGTCAGTGGCGTGACCGACGTGAACGATCGCTCGAACGTCGCCGGAGCCGGGATCAACATGGCGCAGCGCATCATGGATTGTGGCGATGCCGGCCACATTCTGTTGTCGAAACGCGCGGCGGATGATCTCGCCCAGGATGCAAGATGGCGCCCACAACTGCATGAACTGGGCGAATGCCTGGTCAAACACGGTACCCCCATCTTTGTCGTCAATCTCTACAGCGACAAGGTCGGCAATCCCCAGCTGCCTCAGAAAATCAGAGAAGCGCGACGGACAAAGGCGACCGCCACGCTTCGACGCCGAAGTCTTTTTGTTGGAATGGGAGTTCTATTGGCGGCCGCGCTCGCCTTGTTGATTTATAAGCGGCAGCCTTCTCGCTTTCCGACGCCGGTACCGGGTTCGGAAAAAAGCGTTGCCGTGCTTCCTCTGGAAAATTTGAGTGAGGAGAAAGAGAACGCCTACTTCGCCGACGGCATTCAGGACGAGCTGCTGTCGAATCTTTCCAAGATCAAAGACCTCAAAGTCATTAGCCGCACTTCGGTCATGCAATATAAGAGCGGCATCACGCGCAATCTTAAGGAGATCGCACACCAGTTAGGCGTGAGCAATGTGATCGAAGGCAGTGTGCGCCGGTCCGGCAACCACGTTCGTGTTTCGGTGCAATTGATTGATGCCCTAACCGACCGCCACATCTGGGCCCATGACTATGATCGCACGTTAGCTGACTCTCTGGCCTTGCAAGGGGAGCTGGCCACGGAAATCGCGGCTGGGGTGGGTGCGACTCTCAGTCCGCAGGAAAAAAAGCGAGTGGAGGCTATGCCGACCAAAAACACTACCGCCTACGACGCTTATCTCCGCGGACGGGCATTCGCCATGGGTTCATCCAAGGACAAGTCCGAGATCGAGGGTGCGATAAGGTCGTACCAGGAAGCAGTGAAATTGGATCCTAATTTTGTACTGGCTTGGGCCTACCTGTCTTCGGTTCAGAGTGGGGCTTACTGGTTCGATCCAACGGCAGCTCGTTTGGCGGCAGCCAAGGAAGCGCTTGATCGTGCTATCGCGCTCGATCCCAACCTGCCCGAAACTCATTTGGCTCTTGGCTACTACCGTTATTACGGACAGTTCGATTTTGCGGGCGCGTTAGCTGAGTTTCAGCTCGCGGAACAGGGTTTTCCTAACAATGCTGACGTTCTGAGGGCAATCGCCCTCATCCACCGGCGATTTGGCCATTGGGACGAAACGATCGCGACGGCGCGCCGGCTCGTCGAACTTGACCCACGCAACACCGCGTCCGCTGCGATGCTCGCGTACACTTACAGGAGGATCCGGCATTTTTCGGACGCACTTGCCATGGCCGATCACATCCTCGCCGTCGAACCTGCGAATGCAGATGCCATTGGGATCAAGTTAGATTGTTTTTGGGCGATGGGAAACCTGGAAGCGGCAGACGCCCTGGTTGCCAATCCGAATGCTGACCCCTGGCTCCGCGGCCAGAACGCTTTGATCAGGCGGCGTTATTCAGAGGCCGCTGATATTCTGGCGAAAGCGTTGAATGACAAGCCAGAGGAGGAAAAAGACTTGATCTTTCTTGAACTTGGCCTGGCTCAGCAGCGCGCGGGCAACGTGGACGCCGCAAAAGCCACTTACCAACACGCGGCCGAGGAATTCCAACGAGAACTTGGGAAAGCAGCACCAGATTTTCCGGCCGCGGACTTGCATTCTAATCTAGGTATCGCTTATGCCGGTTTGGGCGACGCGGTCTCCGCCGTAGCAGAAGGACAGAAAGGCATAGCCTTACAGCCGTCTTCGGAGGACCCGTTTCAAGGTCCCGAAAGGGAGGAAGCAATGGCGCGGATCTACGCTTTGTTAGGTGATGCGGATCATGCGATTCCCATTCTTAAGCGGCTGGTTCAGATTTCGCCACCCACCGAAATCACGCCGGGACTGTTGCGCCTTGATCCGATCTGGGATCCGATCCGTAACGATCCTCGTTTTCAGGAATTGGTGGCGGAGAAAAATCCACACTTGTAACTAACGACTCATAGATTTTGTGTTGACCACTGAACCTTCATCTGATTTTGAGCTGAAAATTGATCCGGTCTGGGATCCGCTACTCGGTGACTTGCGTTTTGAGAAAATCGTCGCCTCGCGACATCGTCGGTTACTCCAAGCGGACAGTTGACGAACAGACGGAACTAGTCACCCGACTGAATGAGTTGGTGCGGAACACGGCCCAGTTTCGTTCCGCCGAACCAGCTGGCAAACTCATTCGCATTCCGACCGGCGATGGAATGGCACTGGGATTTTTACCTCGCCCGATGCGCCGGTGAATTGCGCAATCGAATTGGCGAAAGCGGATCAGGCTGATCCTAGACTTGAATTGCGGATGGGAATTCACAGCGGTCCGGTTGATCGGCTGGCCGATGTCAGTGAGCGCACAAATCTCGGCCGGCGCCGGGATGAATATGGCGCAGCGAGTGATGGAT
>CAWAHI010000013.1:0-18813 GCA_963781735.1 uncultured Verrucomicrobiae bacterium
GTAGAAAAAAAGCGCGACCTTCGCGCGCTTCGGGGTTATATTTCTAGAACCATCACAAAGCCTCTATGAACGCAAAGAAATTGGTTGTCCTCACTGTCGCGTTAGGACTGTTCGCAATCTCATCCGCGAACGTCCACGCGCAAATGCACAGACAAGCTGGATTCGCTCCGCAGGCCAGCACATCGCGCTCGTTCGCCGGGCCGAGGACGGGCAACGTTGGAACGGCGGAAACTGGGGCGGCAATTGGCATCACCATCACCACGATAACAATACCATTTTCATCAGTAGCTTTGGCTTCCCGTTCTTTGGCTTTGGATACCCTTATGGATACGGATACGGCGGCTACTATCCCTACTGGCTCTACCCCTACGGCTGGCTACTACGGCGGGGGCTATTACGGTGGCGGCGGCTACTACAACAGCGGATATTACGGCAACGGTTATAACGGTGGCGGCTATTATGGAGCACGCGGTTATTCTAGTCCCGGTTACGGTAGCTATTCCTATGGTTCCGGCTACGGCCACCAATCAAGCGTGGCGCGCTTGCAGCAACAACTCGCTCGCGCTGGTTACTATCGAGGCTCCATCGATGGAATTATGGGGCCTCGCACTCGCTACGCCCTGCGTGCCTACCAGCACGATCATGGCGCAGGGACCTATGGGATGACGGATCGGTAGGCCTTTCCAACAAAACCGGACCATTCTCAGCCAGCGAGCAAAAGATTCCATTCTCCCGAGCTTTTCGGACACAAGAACTTCGAACTCGCCGCGGGATTCTACTTTCCTGGCGGGCGGAACTTAACGGTTCTCTTCGCGGCCTGGTCAACTTCCTCT
Source organism: uncultured Verrucomicrobiae bacterium (assembly GCA_963781735.1). Classification (GTDB taxonomy): domain Bacteria; phylum Verrucomicrobiota; class Verrucomicrobiia; order Chthoniobacterales; family UBA10450; genus AV69. Next base: position 834 of record CAWAHI010000013.1, read on the forward strand.
GGGGTGATCAATACCGTCATTCGCGATTTAACGGCTGCGGTGGCGTTGGCGGTCAACGACAGCGCTGATGCGTCCACATTGCTGGGCAGATCCACAATGACTACAAAATCATCGTTGCCAAAGGCATAGTAGAAGGCTTCGAGTCGCCCACCCTGTTCTTTGACCGATTGCTCCGCCGCCTCGCGGCGTTTCGACCCGCCCTCTTTGAGCAGGCCCTTCAAACCTTCGCCCGAATAGGATCCCTGAATGAGATATTTTGGCATTTGCTCGCTCCTTTAAGCGTATTTTCTGGCCTATGCTATTAGCGGATAGAGCCATATCAACTCGACCATTTCAGCTGTGACTTACCTCCCGAAATCCCCGTTGGCAGAAGTAAGGAGATTGGGAAGTGTTCGAGGGTGACGCCGGTCTATTGCCTTGATCAGAGGGGCGTTGATGAGACTCGGCGTTTGCCCCGTCCGTATTAATCACCCTCCTGCTGCCATTTATATTTTGATCCATCCCAATAGATCACAGCACTGGCAGCCTCGCTCTTGGCGACATACAGCCGGTCTACTTTGCCTGAGTGCCGAAGGGACCACGCGTCCATCCAACTAAAATCGTCACCACCATTCCCAAATGATCTACCAGCTCCTACTATCTTAATTTTGCTTTCGCCGCCGTCAATAATTGCAATCCCAACCTTGGCTGTAGTCTTTTCCTTTATCAGCAGAGCCACATCTGATTTCCCATCACCATTGAAGTCACCGACGTAGAAAGAAGGCTCCAGTTTCTGAACAAGTTCGTATCGAGTGCTTAGTCTTTCACTGAGCACTTTCATTGCCCATGCAGGCGGTTCTTCACCGGCGTGCACGGTTAGACAGGCTAAAGCTTGCAGGGAAACCGCCGGGAGAATCTTCTAGAAAAAAAAGCGCGACCTTCGCGCGCTTCGGGGTTATATTTCTGGAACCGTAACAAGGCCCTCTATGAACACAAAAAGATTGGTTATCCTCACTGTCGCGTTAGGACTGTTCGCAATCTCATCCGCGAACGTCCACGCGCAAATGCACAGACAAGCTGGATTCGCTCCGCGCGCCAGCACATCGCGCTCGTTCGCCGGGACGAGGACGGGCAATTGGAACGGCGGAAACTGGAGCGGCAATTGGCATCACCATCACCACGATAACAATACCATTTTCATCAGTAGCTTTGGCTTCCCATTCTTTGGCTTTGGATACCCTTATGGATACGGATACGGCGGCTACTATCCCTACGGTGGCTACTACCCCTCCCCTTACTACGGCGGTGGCTACTACGGTGGCGGCGGCTACTACAACAGCGGATATTACGGCAACGGTTATAACGGTGGCGGCTATTATGGAGCACGCGGTTATTCTAGTCCCGGTTACGGTAGCTATTCCTATGGTTCCGGCTACGGCCACCAATCAAGCGTGGCGCGCTTGCAGCAACAACTCGCTCGCGCTGGTTACTATCGAGGCTCCATCGATGGAATTATGGGGCCTCGCACTCGCTACGCCCTGCGTGCCTACCAGCACGATCATGGCGCAGGGACCTATGGGATGACGGATCGGTAGGCCTTTCCAACAAAACCGGACCATTCTCAGCCAGCGAGCAAAAGATTCCGTTCTCCCGAGCTTTTCGGACACAAGAACTTCGAACTCGCCGCGGGATTCTATTTTCCAGGCGGGCGGAACTTGACGGTTCTCTTCGTAGCCTGGTCAACTTCCTCGGGCGTGATTAATACCGTCATTCGCGATTTCACGGCTCCGCTGACGTTGGCGGTCAGCGACAGGGCTGATGCGTCCACGTTGCTGGGCAGATCCGCAATGACTACAAAGTCGTGCTTCCCAAAGGCATAGTAGAAGGCTTCGAGTCGCCCACCCAGTCCTTTGACGGATTGCTCCGCCGCCTCGCGGCGTTTCGACCCGCCCTCTTCGAGCAGGCCCTTCAAACCTTGGTCCGAATACGATCCCTGAATCAGATATTTTGGCATTTGCTCTCTCCTTTAGCGTAATGTCTGGCCTACGCTACAACCCGATACAGTCTTATCAACTCGACCATTTCAGCTGTGACTTACCTCCCGAAATCCCCGTTGCCAGAAGTAAGGAGATTGGGAAGTGTTCGAGGGTGACGCCGGTCTATTGCCTTGATCAGAGGGGCGTTGATGAGACTCGGCGTTTGCCCCGTCCGTATTAATCACCCTCCTGCTGCCATTTATATTTTGATCCATCCCAATAGATCACAGCACTGGCAGCCTCGCTCTTGGCGACATACAGCCGGTCTACTTTGCCTGAGTGCCGAAGGGACCACGCGTCCATCCAACTAAAATCGTCACCACCATTCCCAAATGATTTACCAGCTCCTACTATCTTAATTTTGCTTTCGCCGCCGTCAATAATTGCAATCCCAACCTTGGCTGTAGTCTTTTCCTTTATCAGCAGAGCCACATCTGATTTCCCATCACCATTGAAGTCACCGACGTAGAAAGAAGGCTCCAGTTTCTGAACAAGTTCGTATCGAGTGCTTAGTCTTTCACTGAGCACTTTCATTGCCCATGCAGGCGGTTCTTCACCGGCGTGCACGGTTAGACAGGCTAAAGCTTGCAGGAAAACCGCCGGGAGAATCTTCATAAACCGCTTATGTGCGCTGCGTCTGAATCAAAGCTACGGGTTCACACTCAGCGACAGCTCAGGTGCGCGCAATCTAACGCAACGATCTCCTCTCAATGAGGTCGCTCCGTTTTGCGATCGTCTGGCTTTTGTTGGTCGCCGGTTTTTCCGCCGCCGCGGATCTTGTCGTCTTTATCCGGCTCCAGGTCGCGCACAAACATGTCGAACTCGATCGTTTGCTTCTTCGGCGATTTATCGCCGCCTTTTTCGGGCGCCATGTTACCTCCTGCTGACAGGAATGATGCTAATGACTGCGTTTCGAATTGTCGAGCAAGAACGACGACCGACCCGTTTTCTGTCCCCCTGGCGCGAAGGCTTTTGATTATCTTGTAAGCCTGGCCGAAAACCACTAGGAAAATCTGATTTCCCATAGCCTTGTTTCCATGACTTCATTGGTTACGGCCATGTCGGTTCGCGCAGTGTTGCTGTTGACGAGCGACCCTGCGATTGCGCAAAACCAGGTAAAAGCGATGGCCGCCCGGTTTCGCAACTTTTAGTTGGCGCCACCGAACGAATGTGGAATCGGCCATTGTAGGAATGCTGCTGCCGGGAAGCTACACCGGCGATTGTGCGGGGATTTAATAACGCCGCCAGGCAATGCTCTGGTAGAGGTTTACGCGCTGAACTAAGGCACGTAGCGCTGTAGCGGCCGACGACGAGGTAGGCGATCGCACACCCAGCGGGTGGCTCATCAGGGGTGAATCAGTTGTTGATTACGCCAAAGCCCAGGTCGAGCGTTATTGGGAACGCTCTATTCTGAAGCAATGTTAGTCCACAAGGATGCGCCGATTGGCCGAGACGCGGCTTTGAAGGCTGTGGTTTGGCTAAAAAGAAACTTCGGCAGAGAGATAGAAGAGGCGGTGAAGGGAAGCGCTTACAGCGTCGACACGATATGTGGCATTGCGTGCCAGGAGACGGCGTATTTCTGGGTGAACATGCTTGAGCGTCTGACGCCTGAGCAGGTGTGTGCACGATGCGTGCTTGATGCGAGTGGAGACGCTCCCGGCACGGTAAGAAGAGCGTTTCCACGCAATACGAGTGCGTTTAGAAGAGAATATGGAGATGAGCGCACGCAAATGCTGATCGAGGAGGCGAATAAAACACGCGCACTCCGAGGATACCCGCACAAGAACTGGGTCTATAAGGGATACGGTATCTTCCAGTATGACTTACAATTCGTGAAGGTCGACCCTGACTTTTTCTTCGAGAAACAATGGTACAATTTCAGTGCGTGTCTCGACAGAGTTATGCGCGAGCTTCGTACCACATGGACGCGACACGGAAACCTTTTCGAGGCAATTCGCGCGTACAATGGCTCAGGCCGCGGGGCAGCGGTTTACGCGCAGAACGTGGTGGCTTACTCCGGGTTCGCCGGGGAGATCACCGGGACCATGCTTGCCTAACCAGTTATTCGGTCTGATACCGGCCCCTTTCCACGCGCGTGCGTGGAATTGTTCAAACCGGTGAGCGCTCAAGCGCGTCGCCAATTTGAAAGCTTCTGCAATCCCGCACGTCGAGACACCACCGCAAGCTTGAACGCTTCACTCTCGCCGTTCAAGCCAACCGAGAAGATGGCATCGGGCGAAAAGTATCTCGCAGTCTGCCTTTTAGTAATTGTTTGCCGCGACTTGCGGCGCGGGTTTCTCCGGTTGCTGCCGGCTTGTTTCCTCTCCCCTCCATGGTTAAAATCCTTCCCAGAGATAGCCGGTCGCGCTCTCGAAACCGCGGCTGACCTTATTCTCGTTAGACCGTAACACACCACTTCTATGACTCTCACCGACCTATTCTCCAACGGCGACAGCCGCCTACCACTACCAAAAGTCAACGCCGTGCAACGAGTAAGCGGCGACGAAAGTCCATGGACTCCCGAGCAGGTCCGCGGCGTTATCTCAAATCCCTGTTACGCCGGTATCGGACCTTATCCGCCACTCGTGCCCGAGGACGCATGGATCCATACCGCAGCCCGTACCATCGCCAGTGAGGGAGCGGAACAGTTTCTGGTAAACATGTTGGAGATGCTTCGCCAATCATTCGAGCATCCACCACATCTTGAAATGGGAGAGGCCGAAGAAGACTAGAACTGAAAACTGAAACCGCCCGTCCGGCCCGGACTGATCAGACTAACTGGCGATGCGGCCAGGACTGAGATCTTGCTAGCAGATGGGCGGCTGCAGCCACGTTTCCAATTTCCTCGGAACGGAAGAAAAAGTGCAAAAAGTGGCGTATTCCACGTCCGAATCGCCCTCGAGCGCGATACTTATGACGAGGACTAACGCACGAACGCTTCTGCCGTTGAGCTCCACGCTCCCCAGAATCTGCGTCTTAGTGTTTCTTCGAAAATGAACAATAGGAGAAAAACGCTCACGTGTGCCCTATTACCACGATCTATGCCATCAGATTTGTTCCACCTCACTTCTTCGCTAGTCTGCGAAATATATCAGATCGCTAATCTCCTCTCGACCAGCTTCTTCGCTATCCTGATGTCATTGAACCGAAATTCGCGCGGCGACCGTTTAATCCATCGAATGGTGGCCTAAAATCTAGGCCAATTGGTATCATTTTTAGTCGTAACTCAGGTCATTTATGATCGCAATTCGCCAGGACCCATCGGCGAACGCAGATGGCTCCGTGGACCTGGTACTCTCCGGAGCGAAACCTCGGAGCGCAAGGCAGCAAAAAGTGATTCCCCTTGGCCACCGCCGCAAGGACACTTCCATTACCGGTCGCGGCGGCCATAGGCGCGAAGCTCTGTCCACTCCCAGACGATTCGCTCGACGTCACCAGCTTCGGGCTCGAACCGCACCCGAAAGTCCGTCGGGCGCGCCGTCGCGAATTCGCGACCGCCTTGGTACATCAGCCGAGTCGGGCCTCCCGAGGGCGGGACGTCGATGAAGAGGTGCGCGCCGCGCCTAAAGATCCGGAACTTGAACATTCCGTCGTCATAATCGCCCGCCACACGCTCGGCCTCCCGCGAGTCGATCGGCAGATCCCGCAGGAGAGGCGCCTGAAGCCCCAGCAACGCCCGCGCGATGTCCTTCACGAGTTGGTCCAGGTGGGCGCGCCTGGCGTTCGCGAGAGCGGAGATTATGAGATCGTGCTCTGGAAAGTACGCTAATACCGACGTGTAACCGGACAGGACTCCGGTGTGCCAAACCGCTTGCTGTCCTGCGAGCGGAAGTAGAGAAACTCCGAAACCGTATGGAGCCGTAAAGGCAGCGCTGACTGGAGATGCCGTTGTCATCATCCGGAATGAGTTAGCGCTCACGATCTGCCCGTCGACGAGGGCCCGCATCCACCTGACGAGATCCACAACGTTCGAGTAGAGCCCGCCTGCTCCCGTGAAGGCCTTGGCCTTGACCGTCGTCACCGGTCGCAAGACATACGAATCGCTGTCCTGGTACCCGACGGCCCGTTGACCAGCTGAAGTGACGCGAGCTGATTACAACCTCCTGTCGATTGAAGATCAAGGTGGTCGAAGAAATGTCGGCCAAGTACTCGTCGTGCCGCGTGCCCGTGATTCGCTCTACCACCGCAGCCAGGACCGTGTAGTTGGAGTTACTGTACGACCACCACTCCCCAGGGCGGTAGAGAGGAGACTGACGAGCAATCACGTCGACGAGCTTGAGGAGTTCGAAGCGGCGTGCGTCCCCCGTATCGACGTCCTGAAACTCGGGAAGGTCGTCCCATGCTGGGAGCCCTGAGTTTTGCTGTAACAGATTGCGGATCGTGGGCACCGTCCGGGCCACTCGATACTCAGACAAATACTTAGTGACCGGCTCATCGAGCTCGAGCCGCCCCTGCTCGTAGAGCTTCATGATTGCGGCCGCTGTGAATTGCTTCGAGATGGATCCGATGGCGTAGATCGTACGCTCCGTTGCTGGAGTCCCCGCCTTATGATCCGCTTCCCCATAACCTTTCGCGAGGACGAGCTTATGTCCTAGCATGACCGCGATCGACACGCCGGGGAGTTTGAGTTCGCGCCGCCCAGCTTCAACGATGGGATCGACCTTTTGAGCTGAATTTGCGTCGGAGGCCAAGCGTCTGACAGGTGTGACCGATTGAGAGGAGGAGAAGGGGGCAATCAAGGCAACTGCGGTAATTGCGAGGCAGCAGGTAACGGCAGTGCAGCGACGGCTCATAATGTTATCTCCAACACAGTCTGGTTCGGCTTCTTCGCGGCCAAGCCCGCTTGAACGGCCCGCCTAACGAGACAAAGCTCAGCCACCGCTCAAGAAGGCGCAAGGAGCAAGCTTACTAGTTGTTGATCGCAATGCGAGGCGCCGGTTTACCTGATTTCGATCCGAGCTGGTGACATTTTGCTCCTCAGTAGTCAATTGCGTGACGATTATCGAAATTGAGTTCTGTGGTGCAACTTTCCCGTTTTGGCTGTTTCAACCGGAACAGGCTGAAAACTGGATGGCAAGGGGGGTCAATCTAGGGTTGCATTGATTTGACGGACTGTGGGCTAAGGGTCAAAACCCGAAAGGAAGCCCACATGAAGACGCAGTTAACGGAGCCGGCTCGGCGCGCCAGCTAGGAAATTGAGAAGAGGGCGCCATCCTCCAATTCCGTGAATCAAAACGGGCTGCTCGGCAATTGCCGACGGCCAGGTGGAGTCAGGTTTCAAATCTCGTTCGGGCTGAAAAGGCAAGGTGCAAAAAGTTTTTTACGGTCTATGACCTCACCACCGGCAAGGTTGAATGCGGCAAAGGAATGATAAGAGAACAGAAGTCAGAGATCAGAAGACAGTTTAACAGTTATCGCTTATCAGTTAATTGGGATTAGTTCGCGTCGAGGTTGTAGACTTCGACTAACGCGACGCTGGTGGTGTTGTTGGTGCCGGGGAAGACTCGGGGTCAAAAATCTCAAAGGATTTGACCCCTATTCTTCGCCCTGCTTCAGCGAGAAGTCGCTGCTTCCTTGCTCTTCCCATCCTTAAGCTCGACGAGAATCATATGCAGCGGTTTATCGCCAATGTTTTCCGCGGCGTGCGTCAACGGCTCGCGAAACAAAACTTCGCCCGCCTTCAACTCTCCTTCGGTGACGCTGCCATCTGACGCGTAGTTGCGATACGGGCCGCCTTCCAAAACATAAATGACGTAGGCCGGATGCGAGTGCACCTGCTCCTTAACGCCGGGCGGCAAATTGGCTTCGAGCACACGCACGCGATCGTTCTCGAACCGCACTTTAATTGTTTTGGCATTAACAACTGCCGGATCTTGGGCTCGCGCGGCCGCAACGCACGCGGCCGTTAGTGCGAAAATAATTACAACTCGTATGCGCATGCCGACACCTTTACGACAACTCGGTCGCGGCGGTCATTATGCTGAAACCGGTTTCGGGTCGGCGGATTTGCGCGAGCTGATAGCGGCGCGGACGAAATTGTTGCCCAGCTCCCACATTGGGCCGGGGAATTTGCGGCAATCGGTCAGGACGTTGTCGAGCGCGGTGACGAATAGCGCGATCTCTTTTTCGCCGATGATGAGCGGCGGCAGAATCTTGAGCACGTCCATGGCGTGCCCTGCTACCTGAGTGAGGATCCGATGTTTACTTAACATCTGGGTCACGATCATTTGCGCGAACAGAACTTTGTCGACCTTGTGCAGTAGTTTCCACGCCATCTTGAGCTTGAACTCAGTCGGTTCGTGGAACTCGATCGCGATGATCAAGCCTTTGCCGCGCACTTCCTTGATGAAACTGTGTTTCGCGCGCAACGTGTCGATCCGCTCCATCAGTTGCGCGCCCATTTCCGCAGCGCGCTCGACCAAGTTTTCTTGATCGATTACTTCGAGCGCGGCCAGACCGCAGGCCATGGCGAGATTGTTCCGGCCGAATGTAGTTGAGTGAACTACGCAACGGTCCATCCGACTAAATGTCTTCTGGTAAATATCACGCCGGCTAACAATCGCGCCGCACGGGACGTAGCCGCCGCTCAACGTTTTCGCGAGCGTGATGATATCCGGCTCGAGATTCCAATGCTGGAACCCAAACATCTTGCCGGTTCGCCCGAGACCGCACTGCACTTCGTCGCTAACGAGAAGTGTGCCGTATTTCCGGCACAGCGCCTGCGCGCGCGGGAAGAAATCTGTGGTGGGCGATTTACAACCTTTGCCTTGCACGGGTTCGATGACAAAGGCGGCGACATCACCTTTCGCCAGTTCGCGCTCGAGCGCAGCGATGTCGTCCAGCGGAATACGAGTGTCCCATTCGTGCATGAGCGGGCCGAAACCTTCAGTGAAACTTTCGCAGCCCATTAACGACAACGATCCGATGCTGAGCCCATGAAACGCGCTTTCGAGCGAGATGACGCGTTTCTTGCCGGTGGCGGCGCGCGCAAATTTCAGCGCGCCCTCCATCGCTTCAGTACCGGAGTTACAAAAGAAGACGGCATCAAGATGTCGGGGCGTGCGTTTCACGATGGCTTCGGCCAGGAGCCCGCTCAGAAGCGAGCAATCCATTTGCACCATGTTCGGCAAATCGAGATCGAGGACGTCGCGGATCGCTTTCTTCACCACCGGATGGTTGCGACCGATGTTGAAAACGGAATAGCCGCTGAGAAAATCGAGGTAGGCGTTATTATCCATGTCATAGAGATAAGCGCCTTCCGCGCGGGCGTAGACCTTGTCGAAACCAATGACGCGCTGGGCTGCGACCAGCGTGCGATTGATGTGACGGTGATGCAGCTCGTAGTTCTCCCCGAGCCGGGCTGCGATGATTTCTTTCAGGTCAAATGCCACCGGAGATGTTCTCTGATTTAGGGGCGAAACGCAAATGTCCGAGCCGGACCGGCATTTCATGGGCCGGAAGCCCATGGTACACGAGCATTGCCGATGGATCTGTTTCGACAGGCTTAAGGCCAGAGCTTGCCGAAGGGGGCGATCTCCTTGCGGCGGGACGTCGTAAGGAAAAAGCCGCAGGATTCGCACGGAACCCTGCGGCTTTGAATCTTTGTGGCATCGACATCTAGCCGATGGTTATGCCACGTTGTTAGTTGTTATTCTTCCACCTGGACACGCTCAACCACTCGGGTGTCGCCGGTGCCAGTGTAATACACGCGCACCTTTTGACCCGCGCGTAGCGGGGCCGTTACGATTTGGCCTGCGCCATTAACAACACGCGCAGCGGTGCCGAGAGCGAAGCTCACCGGGCCTTCATGCTCGCGCTTGACCACAATGGTTTTGCCGGGCGTATAAGTGCTCACCATCCCGGTCTCATAAGTGGTCGAGGTTGTCGTCGTCGTGGCCGGTGCTGATGTTGTTTGTTCAGTTACAGTTGTGCTTGTTTGCGCGAACGCGATGGGCGCGACCGCCGCACAAGCGATTGTGATTAGGCTCTTTTTCATAATCCTTTCCCTATCTTGTTTGAGTTGTGCCCCGGCCCTGGGCCAAGGCATAGCCGTATTACGAATTTACGGCTTTCATATTTAGACGGAATTCGTCTGAGTGTATTCGCAGAGAATTCCTAACAACTTGAGCGGGCGGTCCTTGTCGAAGAGCCCAGGGGGTTATTGCGACGGATTGTTGCAGCGGCGTTGCCAAACGCCGAGCGTGAAAAAGGCGCTCGCCGTGGCGAGCGCCTCTGCAACCGCGGCCGACGACCGCGGCTACAACGAAACGCATGATTTGAGCGCACGCACAGTTTCGCTAATCTTCGTGCTTCGAATGCCGACCGCCGATCCCGAAATCACGCCTGAGGTTGTGGAGAAGCACGGCCTGACCCCGGAGGAATTCGCGCGCATCAAAAAAATTCTCGGACGCGAGCCGAACTTCACCGAGCTCGGAATTTTTTCGGTGATGTGGAGCGAGCATTGTTCCTACAAAAACTCGCGACGCGAACTGAAAAAATTTCCAACCACTGGGCCGAACATTCTAGTGAAAGCGGGCGAGGAAAACGCCGGCGTCGTCGATATCGGCGACGGCTGGGCGATCGCATTCAAGATCGAGTCGCACAACCATCCGAGCGCGATCGAACCGTTCCAGGGCGCAGCCACCGGAGTGGGTGGAATCATTCGCGATATTTTCACCATGGGCGCACGTCCGGAATTTTGTCTGAACTCGCTGCGCTTTGGACCGATCTCTTCGAATTTCAAATCTGAAATTTCAAATTTGAAATTGGCTGCCAATAGGCGGCTTTTCACCGGTGTAGTCTCTGGCATTGCGCATTACGGCAATTGCATCGGTGTTCCGACCATCGGCGGCGAGATTTATTTCGACGAAAGCTTCGAAGGCAATCCATTGGTAAACGTTTTTTGCCTGGGAATTTTGCGACACGAACAACTGGCTCGCGGAGCGGCGCGCGGTGTTGGTAACCCGGTGTTTTATGTCGGTGCTGAGACGGGGCGCGATGGGTTGGCGGGAGCGGCGTTTGCCTCGCGCGAGCTGACGGAGGAATCGCGCGAAGACCGGCCGGCTGTGCAGGTAGGCGATCCGTTCAAGGAGAAACTCTTGCTGGAAGCGTGTCTGGAATTGCTCGCGACGGATGCCGTAGCTGGAATTCAGGACATGGGGGCGGCAGGATTGACGTGTTCTACTTGCGAAACGGCGAGTCGCGGTGGCAGCGGCGTGGAAATCGATCTGTCCAAAGTTCCGAAACGCGAGCCGGGCATGACGCCGTACGAAATTCTGCTGAGCGAATCGCAGGAACGAATGTTGATTATCGCGAAGCGCGGCAAAGAAAACGTCGTGCGCGAAATTTTCGCGAAATGGGATGTCCCCTGCGCCGAAATTGGACGCGTGACCGGCGACGGTATGATGCGCGTACGCAATAACGGAAGCGTCGCGGCCGAAATCCCGGCGAAGCCATTGGCAGAAGAAGCGCCGTTATACGAACGCGAAGCAATAAAACCGACCGCGGATTACACCGATGACACGGATTTACGGAAGGAAATATCTGCGCTATCCGCGCAATCCGCGGTTGATGCTTTGAAGGGGTTACTGGCAGACCCAACGATTGCGTCGAAAAATTGGGTTTATCGCCAGTACGATCACACCGTTCGCACCGGAACGGTGGTGAAGCCGGGGTCGGATGCGGCCGTCTTCTATATTAGAGAGGCGAACAAGATTCTGGCGGCGACGACTGATTGTAACTCGCTGTATTGTGCGCTCGATCCGCGTGAGGGCGGGCGCATCGCGGTGGCGGAGGCGGCACGAAATCTCACCTGCTCCGGCGCGCGTCCGCTTGCAGTCACGGACAACCTGAATTTCGGGAATCCATACAAGCCGGAGAATTTCTGGCAGTTGCGCGAGGCGGTCGAGGGAATGGCAGAAGCGTGCCGGGCTTTCGGCACGCCTGTTACCGGCGGGAATGTCTCGCTATATAATGAGAGCCCGGCGGGGGTGGTCGATCCGACGCCGACGGTGGCGATGGTGGGCTTGATCGACGAGGAGAAACACATCACTACGCAATGGTTCAAGAATGACGGGGATGTCATTATTTTAGTGGGTTCCGCGGCCGACGACCGCGGCTACAGCCTGGGCGCGTCGCGTTTTCTCAAGGTTTGTTTCGGGAAAAAGATCGGGCCGGTCCCGAAATTGGATATCGAGCTTGAGATTGCGGTGCAAACTGCGGTGCGCGATTTGATTCGGCTAGGTCTCGTTAGGAGCGCACACGATTGCAGCGAAGGTGGGCTGGCGGTCGCATTAGCGGAATGCTGTTTCAATCCCGCTGGGTTGCTGGGCGTAGACGTTGATTGCGGCGGTCGCCCTGCGGGCGACGCGCACGCGTCTCACAGAGAAGCGGCTACAGCCCTGTTCAACGAAGCGCAATCGCGCATCATCATTTCCTGCGATCCGAAGAATGCAAAACGAGTTCTGTCCGAATTGAAATCTAAAGATGTTCTACACGCGCATATCGGCAGCGTGATTCGAAACGACCTACGCATTTCGGTTTGCGGCCAGAATCTGAGCTGGCGAATTGCCGAGCTTCACGATCTCTGGTGGAACGCGATCCGCCGCGCGGTGGAAAGCGATTCCGAGCCGATCCCAAGTTTGTGAGTCCGAGCCGGACTGGCACTATCTTTGCGGGGTCGGGATGACAATTTTGCGGCATTGAACCCAATCGTGAAATCGACGATGTTCTTTTGCCATGCCCGCTAGCCTCCCCCAGCACCAAGAATTGTCAGAACGCGAAGCATTCCCGCAACATGAGTGCGGGCTCTTTGGCGTATTTGGTCATCCAAATGCGGCGGTCCTGACCTATTACGGACTGTTCGCGCTGCAACATCGCGGGCAGGAGAGCGCAGGCATCGTCACGAGCAACGGCGCGGGTCAGACCTTTCTCCAACACAAGGGCATGGGCCTGGTTTCGCAGGTTTTCGGACAGGAAGAGCTGGAAAAATTGAAAGGGACGCGGGCGGTCGGGCATACCCGTTATTCCACCACCGGGACGAGCACGTTAAAGAATGCGCAACCCTTCGTGGTCGATTGTGTGCGCGGACAAATGGCAATCGCGCACAATGGAAATTTGATTAACGCCGACCTCTTGCGCGACGAACTGGAAAGCAAAGGATCCATTTTTCAAACCACCGCCGACAGCGAAATCATTTTGCATCTGCTGGCGCGGCCGGCCGATAACGGTAGCAGCGTCCTCAGCGCGTTGCGCCGAGTTGAGGGCGCGTTCTCGCTCTTGATCATGAGCGAGCAGGAACTGATCGCAGTGCGCGATCCCTTTGGCTGGCGCCCACTTGTTCTTGGAAAACTCGATGGCGCTTACATTCTCGCATCCGAAACATGCGCGCTCGATTTGATCCACGCCGAGTTCGTCCGCGAAATCGAACCCGGCGAAGTGTTAATCATTAACGAACACGGTTTGCGTTCGGAACGGCCGTTCCGCGATGAACAGCCTGCGTTCTGCATGTTCGAATACGTTTATTTTGCGCGACCGGACAGCATCATCGGCGGCGTCAACGTCGGAAAAGTTCGCACCGAAATGGGACGCGAGCTGGCGCGGCAATTTCCGGTAGAAGCAGATATCGTCGTTCCAGTGCCCGACTCGGGGAACTACGCCGCGCTCGGTTTTGCCCAGGAGTTAAACATTCCGTATCAGCATGCCTTTGTCCGGAATCACTACATTGGCCGGACGTTTTTGCAGCCGAGTCAGCTCATTCGGGATTTCGATGTGCGAGTGAAACTGAATCTGATCAAGGAAATGGTGGAAGGAAAACGAGTCGTGGTGGTGGACGATTCGATTGTGCGCGGGACCACGGCGCGCGCGCGCATCGTGAATTTGCGCGAAGCGGGCGCGCGAGAAGTGCACATGCGGGTGAGCTGCCCACCGCATCGTTTCGCCTGCCATTACGGCATCGATTTCCCTGATCCGGAAAAGTTGATCGCTAACCAGATGTCGATGGCGAAGATTTGCGAGTATCTCAACGTCGATAGCCTTGGTTATTTGAGCATCGAAGGAATGATTAAGGCGACCGGCCGGCCCGCCAATTCTTTTTGTCTCGCTTGTTTTAACGGGAACTATCCGCTGCCGGTTGATCCGGCGCTGGGTAAGTTCATCATGGAAAAACGCGAGCAGCGCGCGCGCGCGCTGGCGGAGGAAGAAGGCCAGCCGACCTTGTTCGCGGAGTTGAGATAGAAGGCAAATGACGAAGGAACTCTTTCTTCGTGTGCGCACCGTTTCGGACTTCGTCATTCGAATTTAGTTCGTCATTCTTTTTGCCGTCATCCTGAGCGGAGTCGAAGGATCCCGTTGCGCGAGCTTGAAGGTAACGCTACGGGATGTCTCGACTTCGCTCGACATGACAAAACGACAAAAAGCGTACGCCCGCGCCGGCGTCGACGTTGATCTCGGCAATAAACTAAAGCGCCGAATCCAATCTCTCGTGCGCAAGACACATGGCGTTGAAGTTCTCGGGAGAATCGGCGGGTTCGGCGGACTCTTTGCGCCAAATTTTCGCGGGATGCGCGAGCCGGTGTTGGTCGCAAGCGTGGATGGCGTCGGAACCAAATTAAAGATCGCATTCGCGGCGAATAAGCATGACACCGTCGGCGCCGATCTCGTAAATCATTGCATCAACGACATTGCCGTGCTCGGAGCGCGGCCGTTGTTTTTTCTGGACTACATCGGCGCGGAAAAACTGGAGCCGCAGGTTTTTTCTGAGTTGTTGCGTGGATTTAGCAAAGCCTGCCGTACTGCCAGGTGTGCGCTCATCGGCGGAGAGACGGCGCAAATGCCCGGAATGTATCGACGCGGCGAATACGATTTGGCGGGCTGCATCGTCGGCGTGGTCGATCGAGGCGAGATCATCGACGGCAGCGCGATTCAAACCGGCGATGTCGTGCTCGGCATTCCGTCGAACGGATTGCATACGAACGGCTATTCGCTCGCACGGAAAATCTTGTTCGAAAAACTGAAGCTCAAACTTTCATCGCGAATTCCGGGAGTGCGGGGAACCGTTGGCGAC
Organism: uncultured Verrucomicrobiae bacterium; assembly: GCA_963781735.1. Taxonomy (GTDB): domain Bacteria; phylum Verrucomicrobiota; class Verrucomicrobiia; order Chthoniobacterales; family UBA10450; genus AV69. The sequence goes on from CAWAHI010000013.1 coordinate 15,912, forward strand.
GAATTATTACGCGTACACAAAAATTATCAGCCGCTGCTGACAAAAGTCCCGCCCGGAATGATTCGCGGCCTTGCCCATATCACCGGCGGCGGGCTGATCGATAACATCCCACGCGTCCTGCCGAAGAATTGCGACGCTGTCATTGACACGCGCAGCTGGCGCGTCCCGGAAATTTTCAAGTTTATCGGCGAAGAAGGAAACATTGATCGCGAGGAAATGTATCAGGTGTTCAACATGGGAATCGGCATGGTGGCGATCGTGGCCGAACGCGACACCAAACGCACGATCTCGATCTTGCACGCGAAACGAATCGGCCGGATCGAACACGGCAACGGAAAAACACGGCTTCTTCACCTGTCATCCCGAGCGTAGTCGAGGGATCCCGCAATGTTACTTGAAGTTCCGCACTGGGATCCCTCGGTCCGAGCCGGACTGGCGTTGTTGTTCGGGATGATAATCGGCGGCGCACGCCAGGCGAAGAAAGACAAATCTGGGAGCCAGGAATCCACGAAGGAAACTTGAATGCATGCACGTTTCCTGGATTTCTGGTTTCCAGATTTCCTTGCAAGCTCTCTTTTCCAGTTATCCGTGACATCCCCGTAATCCGCGGTTGATTAGGACAACATGAAACAAAGAAAACTTGGACGCGGCGGGCCGATTGTTTCGGGAATCGGGCTTGGCTGCATGGGAATGTCAGAGTTTTATGGCGATCGCAACGATGCGGAATCGCTTGCTACGATCGAACGCGCGATCGAGCTCGGCGTCACTTTTTTCGATACTGCCGACATTTACGGACCGTACACGAACGAACAGCTCCTCGGGCGCGCGATCCGCAGCAAACGCCACCGCGTCGTCATCGCAACGAAATTCGGCATCCTGCGTGATCCGGGCACACCAGGCTTCCGCGGAATCAACGGCAAACCGGAGTACGTGAAACAAGCGTGCGAGGCGAGTCTGCGCCGGCTCGATGTAGATTGCATCGACCTCTATTATCAGCACCGCGTCGATCCCGAGACGCCGATCGAAGAAACCGTCGGCGCGATGGCCGAGTTGGTCCGCGCAGGCAAGGTGCGCTACCTCGGATTGTCAGAAGCCGGCGCTGATACCATTCGTCGCGCGCATGCTGTCCATCCAATCACGGCGCTGCAATCTGAATATTCGCTCTGGACGCGCGATCCGGAAGGGGAAGTACTTGGGGTTTGTCGCGAGCTCGGAATCGGATTCGTCCCCTACTCTCCTTTGGGCCGCGGATTTCTCACCGGTCAGATCAAGAACTTCGAAGACCTCGCGCAGGATGACTATCGCAGAACTGCGCCGAGGTTTCAGGGGGAAAATTTTCAGCGCAATCTAGATCTCGTTAATCAGGTGACCGAGATCGCCCGGGAAAAGCGTTGCACGCCGGCACAGCTCGCGCTCGCCTGGGTCCTGGCTCGGGGCGAAAATATAGTCCCCATCCCTGGAACCAAGCGTCGAAAATATCTACGCGAAAACGTGGAGGCGCTCGATGTCATGTTGAGTGCAGACGACCTCGAACGCATCGACGAGGTAGCACCGAAAGATGTCGCTGCAGGTTCTCGCTATCCCGAAGCAATGATGAAGTTACTCGGGAAATAGCTGTCAGCTAACTGCCGCGAGCGGGCAGCATTGCGTTGGCCATGAACGATTGCACCACTTCGCCGCGCTGATTTTTTGTGATGTTATGGATTCGAATAATTCCGTAGCCGGGACGCGATTTCGAACGCCTCGCCGCGAGAATTTCAGTTTCCACGCGTAATTCATCGCCCGGGCGGACCGCGTTCGGCCATTTCAGTTCATCCACACCCAGTCCAACGATTCCGCCAGAAACATTCATGGTATCGATAAACAATCGCATCGATACCGCCGCCGTGTGCCAGCCACTCGCAGCCAGACCACCAAATAATGTTTTCTCCGCTAACCTCGAATCGAGATGAAAGACTTGTGGATCAAATTCTCGCCCGAAATCCATAATCGCTTCGGCCGTAACCGGAGAACTGGTTGAAACCAGACGCGTGCCGACCGGGAAATCTTCAAACACGCGCGACATCGGATTGGATCATTTGCAGCCGACACGGCTGCCACTACAAGAATTGTAGCCGGGATCGCCGATCCCGGTTTTTAGTGCAATCACGGATTCAAAAAGAATTTATCGACGTCCACATCATGCACGAGCGATCCATGCGGCACGGCGTGCACATCGTAAAGTCGCTTCGTGTAAGGACTGCGGACCATTCCCGCGCGCTCGGCCGGGATTGCAATGGGATAATTACCGCTCGCAAGCCGTCGGCTCCTGGCAGGATGTTCGCCCGGTTGCGGAACCAGCCGGACTGAGACCGGATTTGGATAAAGTGAGTCCCACGCGCCAGTGCCGGCATCGACGGCAACACCGATTCCGGCCGTGGCCACATTCCCCGCCGTTGCCGCAGCGCCGGTCGCCGACGCTTTGCTTTTTACCGCAACCGTCTGCGAATAGTAACCCGGCTTGGTTATCGTAACCAGGAAACTGTTACCACGCCGCCGCTTTCGAAACGTCGCCGGCGTCACGCCTTTTTCCCCCGTTGAGAGAAAGACATCAGCTCCGGCAGGTTCGCTGACAACTTTGAGATCTTCGTGCACACCGCGGACTACCGTCGCGCACGAGCTCAGAAGGATCGTGAGCCCCAACGCACCGATTATTTTCGAAAACATCGGGCCAACGGTAGTGAGCAAGGCATGACTCGCAACGTCAAAGCAGCACATTGCAAATTTCTCACTTGGATCAGACCCCGATGGTGTATTTTGGCGATCTTGTGCGTCGTTTTGCCTTCGGATTTGCGATCTTCATCAGCGCATTTTTGCTTGTTCCAGGTGCAACTGCTGTTGGGCAAATTTCTTTTGCCGTGGT
>CAWAHI010000014.1:0-94187 GCA_963781735.1 uncultured Verrucomicrobiae bacterium
AAACCCATTGTCGTCGATATTGCCGACGATGAGCGAGCGGTTTTGCGGTCGTTCGCATTCAGCACCTGCTGATTAAGTTGCGACATCAGGTGCTGTTGCAGGGTCTCGGTGGTGGCGATGGAATCGAAAAAGAACTGGCGTTTTTCTTCGTCTTCATGGGCCCGGGCGCTGTAGCTGCCGGATTGCGCCATGTAATCGCGCCATTCTTCGTCGAGTTTAGCCAGCTTATCGAATTCCTCCTTGAACTCTTGATCGTTCGCCGCGGATTCGGTCGTGGAAGGATTATCGGGATCGGTCGCGAGCTCTTCCAACACCGGGTTGGTTTCCATTTCCTGCTGCACCAGGTTGCGTAGTTCGAGCAATGGCGCCTGAAAAATGAGGAGACTTTGCTGAAGCTGCGGCCACAACCTGTTGCAGAGAAAGATTCTGCGATTGATACATCCCCGGCGCGGCCATCGTGACAATGGTATTGTTCTTGTGAGGCACTCGCAAGCAGTTTCCACGCCGCGGATCGAGCGGAAACCGTGCAAATTCAGATGGCGGAACGCGAATTGCTCTTGAAGAAAAATACTGTGTCTATGAAACCAACGCTCTGGTCTGCGTTTTGCGCAATCATCATACTCGCTTCTTCCGCGCCGGCGCAGGCTCCGCAGCTGAGTCCCGTCCAGGCGGAACTGCTGCCCTTATCAAGGAAGTTCGGGCGCAACAAGCCGCGATGGCGGCCAATCAGTTTAAGATTGATGAGAAACTTGCCACCCTCACCGAGATTATTCGGGTAGCGCGAATCTATTCAAGCCGGGGAGGCCGATAAGATGCGAACAATGCGAGTCTTCATAATCGGCGTGGCGATGCTCGCCTGCACGGTGATCGGCATTGCGCAAACTTCCGAGCCAACGCCGCCGCTTACTATCCCGACACAGCCTACTCCCGCTCCGGCAGATGCAGCAAAAGAGCAGGCGGAGCAGGCGGAGCAGGCAGAACTGGCCGCGGACATAAAGGAGCTCAGGAACTAAAGGCGCAAAATAACGAGATTCTGAAAGACCAACAGGCCGCGCTGGACGTGCTCGAGCAATTGGAGAAGGACGCTGATCAGCTCCGCATTTACAGCAAACGCGGCTAGAAGCTGCCGAAACGTACGAAGCGCGTCCTCAAGGACGCTCGCGCCCGACGGGTTTACTTTTTCTTGGGCTCGACCTTGCGGTAAAGGGTCGCCATGCTGATCCCGAGCATGGTCCAGCCTTCTCGCGTGAGCCGCCGCAATGTGCCAGCGTTGCTTCGATGTAACCGCGCTCTTGTTGCTGAATAAAATCCTCCAGTGGTTCGCCGACTGGCATGGAGGCACGCGCCTGTTCCGCCTTTTCGCCGAGCGCCTCGACACAATGTTCGGCGGCAAATCCGCCGGCAGAATTATATCGTTCTCGCACAAGGCGCAAGCACGCTCGATCGCATTTTCCAATTCGCGGACATTTCCGGGGTAATCGTAATGGCAAAGGATGTCTACCGCTTTCGGATCAATTTTCTTGGTTTCACCGCCGGCAGCTGCAGCCTGCTTTTGCAAAAAATGGTTCACCAGTAGCGGCACGTCTTCCAACCGCTCGCGCACGGTGGAATCTCAATGGGAATGACCGCGAGCCGGTATACAAATCCTCGCGAAAGGTGCCGTCTTTCAATTTTGGCATCAGCGGCTCATTGGTCGCGCCAACGACGCGCACATTCACCGGCGAACTCTTGTTATCGCCGACACGCCGCACTTCGCGCTCCTGCAGGACGCGCAACAACTTTGTCTGCAACTGTGGTGCCATCGAGTTGACTTCATCGAGAAAGATCGTGCCGAGATTTGCTTCTTCGAACAATCCACGTTTGTCAGCGACTGCTCCGGTAAACGCGCCTTTTTTGTGACCGAACAATTCCGATTCCAGCAAATTTTCCGGAAGCGCACTGCAATTGATCGCGACAAATGGGTGATGCTGTCGGTTGCTGTTGAAATGCAAGCCGCGCGCGACCAATTCCTTGCCGGTCCCGCTTTCACCCTGGATTAAAACGGTGCTGTCAGTGTCAGCGACCTTATTAATAAGGCTGTAAACCAGCTGCATTTTGCGGCTGGTACCGATGATGTTTTCAAATTTGTATTTGTTCTTGAGTTCCTTCCGGAGATAGACGTTCTCGCGCAGAGCCGCCTGATAATCGAGCGCACGCTAACCGTCATTTGCAGCTCGTCGATCTTGAAGGGTTTGGTCACATAATCGTAGGCGCCCATCTTCATCGCTTCGACCGCGGTCTCGACCGAAGCGTAGGCGGTGATTAAAATGACGGCGGTTTGCCGGAGATGTTCGCGCACGTGCCGGAGGACATCGAATCCCGTCATTGTTTCCATTCGTATGTCGGCGATGACGACATGAGGTTGAATGGAATCCATCTGCTCGACGGCTTTCGGTGCGGCGTTGAACGGGAAAACCTGGTGACCTTTTTCCCGACACAGAGTGACGATGACTTCGACCATCGCGGGCTCGTCATCGATGATTACGATTTTAGCCATTCGCAGCGCGGAGAATATTTCAGTTTTGAGAAAAAGAAAAAGGAAATGCGGAAAAAGTTAAGGCGTCAGGTAATTTCACCATGGAGCATGATCCATGGAACTTTGCCGACAAAATTGAGAATTGTCTCAAAAATGCTGGCCGACTTTATAAATGGTAGAGCAATTATATCTGCCAAAAAATTAGCGCGGATTTTTCCGAGCTCGTCGCGTCGTTCTAAGGCGCAGGCGGGGTTTATCGTCACCATTTCCAAGACTTTTTGCGGCTGAACACGAAATCGGTTATGAAACATTCGCATTTCTGCGAATAGGCTGAGGTCGTCATTGCTCGCGAGGCTGTCCGTCCCGAGACAAATGTTGAAACCGAGCTCGCTCAACCTTTCGAATTGGAAATCGCTATGCCCGAAATAGGCGTGGCTGCGTGGGCAATGCACGATTGAGAACTTTTGCGGAATTTTCGCGAGTAAATCAAAATCGCTTTCGGTTAGCTCGTTCAAGTGCGCGATGATCCATGGCCGCATCTCGAGCGATTCCGCCGGTCCGGCTCGGACCGAAGGATCCGGTTGCGAAGGGTGAAGACTACGAACAAAGGCTTGTAGTGGCGTCGTCCTGCCGCAGTCGCTCATGTCTCGGCCGATCTCTTTCAGAAATTCATAAAGCGGCCCGTTGGCATCGCGGAACATTTGCATTTCCTCGCGTGATTCCGCGAGGTGCGTCGTTAGCAGGAAGTTGTCGCCTTCCGCAATGTCCGCGCAGCATCGGTATAGATTGGCCGAGGCTGTGAACGGTGCGTGCGGCGCAAGCCCGATGCGATCTGTGGTCTTCAAACTTTCAAGCGCGCGATCAACAATTTCGTTTCTCCTGGAAACGTGACTGCTTAAGGCAGTCGAGTTTTGCAATCGCTGTCGGACGTCAATCAGTTCTGCAAACCACCAGGTCCGAATCGGTTCTTGGACCTGCGCGATCAATTCCGGGAACGCGGTCAGATTCGCGATGGTGGTTGTTCCAAATTGTTTCGCTTCTGCAAAACCTTGGTTGATCGAAGCAACGTAGTCTTCGGCCGAAAGCTTGGCCTTTTCCCCATTGATAGCGCGGATCCAATCGGCGAACGATTGCGGCGGAGCAATCTTGCCGCGCAAGCAGGTGTAATCGAGATGGCAATGAGCGTTGATTAATCCCGGCAAGAGAATGTGGTCGCCCAGGTCGACGATCTCGTCAGTGTCGGCGAGGTCCGAAAATTTCCCGACTTCAATGATTCGTTCCCCGCGCACTCGTACCGCGCCGTTTTCAATCGGCGGGCCATCCATCGTGACGACAACCCGCGCGCGAACGATCATCTTTTGCTGTAGCGGCGGTCTATGATCGTCGCAAATGAAGGCGAACGCGTTTGCGACATCTCGAGGAAGCGGCTGTTTTTAACTGCGGCTCCTTTGTTAGCGCACCGGCGGTGCGACGCCATCCCCCATCACCTTCTCGCGGCATGCGGCCACCAAAAGATTGCATGCTTCCTGGCACAGAAGCGGAATGCATTTTTCACCTTTTCCCATTTGATCGTGGGCGGGATCAAATTTTCCTGGTGGTAATTTGGTCGACGGGACTCCCCCCTTGTCATCCCGTTTCCACAGGATCGTGCGCAAACATCCGCCATCAGAACGGCAAAAATCGCCAACGAGGTCGTCGATTTGTTGGTCCGAAATTTTGGCGGCCACACGATACATGCCGCTCTGACGACTTAATGTTTCGCGTAACGAAGTCGTGACAAGTTCGCCTGATTCGAGCGCGCGTAGAACGGCAAGTCGCCCGGGATAAATCGCGTCGATCGCATGCTCAAGCTCCGCCGCATTGTTAACGAAAATCTTCCAGTCATGCCGAAGATTTGGCGCCGTCTTTAACGCCCGGTAATTTCCGGCATCGTCAAATTTCGCGATCTCGAAGGCGTTCTTGATTTCGCGGGATGCCACATCGTCTCGCCCAACGTCATCGCGATGACATACGAAAAAGCCTCCAGCAGACGCCGAGATTTCCAATTGCCCGATCCGGAAGATTTTTCCGTGCGCAGCGCCTCGAGCAGTCGCCCGGGTTCCTTCACCGAAGAGCGCGCCAGATAATTCGCGCCACCCCTTCGAGAAAATCGCGATCCGATTTGCCGAAGGCGTTGGCTTTCGCGCTTTCCACGTTGATCACGCCCAAAACGCGATCGTGTTCGTCATCGATGATCGGGACGACGATCTCCGATTTTGTGGACCAGAAATTGGGAAGGAAGCACGGCTCTTTGCGGACATCGGGAACCATGACGGTTTTGCGCTCTTCCGTCGCCCGCGCGCTTAGCCCTTGAGTTACCGGAAACCGCGCGCAGGCCGGTTTCATTTTGTTGGTGGCGGCTTCGATCACGAACTCGTGACGCTTGATTTTGTAAACGCCGACCCAGCGATATTTGCAGGTGCGTTGTACCAACTCTGCGATCTCTTCCACCACATCGTGCCCCTTCCCGCCAGCGACGATGGTCGCGCCAATTTCCTGAAGCGCCCGGCCTTTGCGATCGTGTCGGAACGGCTTCTCCCGGCTTCGTTGCGCCTTCGCGTTGTCTTAGCCGGCATGGGTCACGTTACGCGCATTTAGAGTCTGCTCAATGATGATATCCGCAAATCGCGGGTCGGTCCCGATTGCCCTCGCGTAAGACAATGATCGCCCCCGAATTCGATGTGGATTCTTGCCAAAGACGTCCATGCCAGTGCACTCGATGCCGAGCAATTTCGGGATGTCTTCGTAGCTGTGCAAACCGTCCGCGATAAAAAATGGGACTACGATCACATTTGACGCACTGGTGACCTGGTCCCACTCCCCGATCAATGGTGATTCTTCCATATAGGCGTTGCCTACGCTGGCGAATTCGCCCCGGGCGCGGATTCGCTCGGCTTCGCGTTTGGCCGCGATTGCGCTGTTGTCGTTCAACTCGGTTCCGTGCGCAACGATGAGAAGCGCGGTCTCCGTTAGCTCTACATCGGGTGCAATTTCGTGGGCGCGCGCCAGCAGCAATTCGGTCACGATCGGATTGTTGCCGACCGGTTCGCAATAAATCCAGGTCTGGCCATTTGCGCGGGTCGTAACCGGCCCCTTCAATTCCAATTCTCGCGGGATGACCGTCTGGGTGAAGTAGCCTTCGCTGATAAAATTCGGGACCACGAAGACCTCGCGAATTGTTCGATCCGCGAAAAAAAATCGCGCGTCGCGCAGGCTCGGCTCTTCTTTCCAAAAAGCGCACCGGACATCGGCAAAGATATTTCGCTTCTGAATCTCTGACGCATTACTCCGGGTTGGAGCGCTTGAATCCGCGTTCACAGTCGATCCATGGCCGACAATCAGTAATGCAGCGTCCGATGTGGATTCCATGGTTCTAATTTTACCACAGAGCAGACGGAGATCACAGCGAGCGAAAAATCTCTCCGTGACCTCTGCGTTGCCTGCGCTTAAATTTATTTATGCAGTTTCGGACCTACAAGAACACCGACCTGACGGTGAGCGAGGTCGGCTTCGGAATGTGGACGATCTCGACCGGGTGGTGGGGAAATTACACCGAAGGCGAGGCCCTCGCCCTCATGCACAAGGCGTTCGATCTGGGGGTTACCCTGTTCGATGCGGCGGATACTTACGGCAACGGCTTGAGCGAGGATTACATCGCCAGGGCGTTCCCGAAAAATCGCGACGAGATCGTGATTGCGACCAAGGTCGGCTACGATTTCGTCACCCATGGCGAAGCTCGCGGACGCGGGCAGCGCGAAATTCCGCAGGATTTTTCGCCGGACGCGATTATGCGCGCGACCGATGCGGCCCTTAAAAGATTGAAGACGGATCGGATCGATTTGTTGCAGCTGCACAACATCCGGATGGAACAGGTGGAGGATGACGCGCTCTGGAAAACGCTCGAACAACTGCAAGGCGCCGGCAAAGTTCGGTCCTACGGTATTGCGCTCGGGCCGGCCATTGGCTGGATGTACGAAGGAATTAATACGATTCGCGAACGCGGGCCCACCAGCGTGCAACACATCTACAACTTGTTAGAACAACATCCGGGCCGGGCGTTGCACGAGACGGCGCGCGAGATGAACAAGGACACGATGTTCCTCATCCGGGTCCCGCATTCCTCCGGCATGCTGGAAGGGAAATACACCGCCGATACGGTGTTTCCACCGGGCGATCATCGCGCGCACCGCCCGCGGAGTTGGCTGCTGAACGGGGTCAAGAAAATCGACCAGCTCCGTTTTCTGGAAAACACTGATCGCACACTCGGCCAGGCTGCGCTGCAATGGCTGCTCGCTGATGATCGCGTCGCTTCGACTCTGCCAAACATCTACAACGAAGAGCAATTGATCGAATTCGCGAAGGCTCCGGAAACACCCGCGCTCACGAGCGACGATATGGAGCGCATCGCCGAGCTTTACTCGGACAATTTCGGAATCGAGGAGGACCCGCCAAAGTTCAAGGGTACGATGAAACTGGCGGAAACTACTGCCGTTTAATTCATCGCGCGGTTTTTGCGGAGATGGAGGTTTTCCCGAAAAGCGCTAACGAGACAGTCAGCGGTTTGCGGTACTTCGGACGCGTGCTCGACAAAATCCGGCTTCACTCCCGCGGTGAATTGCCTTCGGATTATCACAAGAATCTTGGCCATCCGCAGGCCGCCGACGGTGCCATGTGTAATTTCCTTCGCGTTAATTATGAGGACCTGCGGCAGCGCGTGCTCGAAGGCGGGTCCGATGAAGAAGTTTTGGAATGGTGTTACCAGAAGGGCCGACGGCTGAACGAGGGCGATATTTTCGTCTGGAATAACTTCACCTCGAAGATCGGCTGGCGCGATTGGGCAAGTCCGACGCTGCAGCGAAGAAAAAGAGAGCTGGGGATCACCGATCGCGATGACATCCAAACAATGGGCGACTTGTTCGATTACGAGGAAGGACGCCGGAAATAGTGATTAGTGATAGGTGAGAGGTGAATAGATAGAGATCGCCACGCACATCTCGGCCTTTCGGTCGACGCTACTGATGAGCCGGGTTGATTAGCGATTTCGCTTGCGCGTGCGTGCTGCTTTTTTCGCGGCGCGGGAACGGCTCGCTTTGCTGCGTCGTCGTGCGGCGGTACGTGCTTGCCGCGATAACGCTTTGCGTGAGGCGGATTGGCGCGATTCGCGCTTCAGCGCTTTTCTGACGGCGCGCGAACGTCGCCGCGACGGTTTGCGCCGCGATTTTGCCTTCCGCAGGTCGCGCGCAGCCTGTTTTTTTATTTTGGCCGAGCCCCTCTTTGGCGGCGGCAACTTAACTCCCGCTCGTCGCGCCTTGGATAATCCGATCGCGATGGCTTGCTGCGGAGATCGTGCGCCGTGCTTTCCTTCGCGAATATGCTCCATCTCCTCCCGTACAAATTCGCCTGCTTGCGTCGACGGCGATTTGCCTTCGCGCGCATCCTCCCGAGCCCGTTCGATTGTTTCTTGTTCTGGCATGACAAGTTGGTTTCGCTGCAAAAAGTGAGACTGGTTGTGCGCTGGATGTTTTTCACAAAACGCCCTCCGCGCTAAAGACAGAAAGGCTGGGAATTTACGCCATATTCTTGATTACCTGGCGAAATGCCACACTTTATCTTTGTTCGATATTGGGCTAGCGAGGGATTTGAACACGTTGCCGCAGAGGTTAAGACAATTTCTTCTCGATCAACCCGAGACGACCGACGAATTGCATGTCGTTTCCGTCACCTTAAAGGACGGCCGCGTCTTTGACGACGTGGCGATTTCGCAGTGTTCACTGGTGGCGGCGGTGCGCGGCTACTCGCACGTCCCGTTCGATGCCAAGGATGTCACCGAACTACGCGTGACACATCGGCGCTGGGGCTTCGGGCAACAAAAAAAGCCGTCCTAACCAGACGAGGCGAGCGTTCCGGCAAGAGGGATTTGCCGTCGTGCGAACTAGCGCGAGACTCGGAAATGCGTCGCCCCGTCTTTTGCTCTAAAATCCATGGGTTAGCTATCGCGATGATCGCCACGATCGCCGGACGTTCTGCGTTCCCGCAAAGCCCCCACCCGGAAGCGAGCTCACCGCCGTCGGCAAGTCCGAGCGCCACCCCAATAGTCTTTTCCGAGCGAACATTGGCTGATCTGAAACGCCTGCGAGAGGCGGCGTTGACCAGCGATTATGCATTTAAACAAGTCGCGCATCTTGCCAACAACATTGGACCGCGTTTGAGCGGTTCGATTCAGGCGGCACAGGCAGTGGACTACGTGGCGGGCGAAATGAAAAGCCTCGGCTGCGAGGTGCAGTTGGAAAAGGTGATGGTGCCGCATTGGGTGCGCGGAATCGAAACCGCCGAACTCACGCAATTCCCCGGGCAGGCTGCCGGCACGACGCAAAAAGTTGTGCTGTGCGCTCTCGGCGGAAGTGTCGCCACTCCGCCAGAGGGAATCACCGCCGATACAATCTGCGTGCGCGACTTCGACGAACTGAAATCATTGGCGCCGGAAAAAGTGAGCGGAAAAATTGTCCTCTTTAATCATGCGTTCGACAAACAAATGGCTGCGCAAGGTCACGCCGGCGACGCCTACGGCCAGGCCGTCGTCTATCGAAGTGATGGCCCGGTCGCCGCGGCCAAGCTCGGCGCCGTCGCCTGTTTGATTCGTTCCGTTGGCGGAGCGGCGTACCGAATACCGCATACCGGCCAGACGAACTACAAGGATGGTGTTCCCAAAATTCCAGCGGCGGCGGTCACTGCCGAAGACGCCGATCTAATTACCGATCTCGTCCGCCAAGGTCCGACGCGAATGCATTTTGTTCTCACGCCGCAAATCTTACCCGATGTCGAAAGCGCAAATGTCATCGCCGACATCAAGGGGAGCGAACATCCGGAGCAAGTTGTAATCGTCTCGGGTCATCTCGATTCATGGGACCTGGGAACGGGCGCGATCGATGATGGCGCCGGTGTCGCGGTCGCAATGGAAGTAGCGCATTTGATTCAGCAGCTACATCTCAAACCGAAACGCACCATTCGCATGATCGCATGGATGAATGAGGAGAACGGCACCCGCGGCTCGAAACAATACGAAACGGATCACGCCAGCGAGTTTTCAAATCATTTTGCAGTTAACGAAACCGACGGCGGCGCTGGTCATCCTGTCGGACTCAACCTGAGAGCGAAACCGGAAGTAAAAAAAATGTTCGAGCCGGTGGCAAAGATTTTGGAGGAGGTCGGCGCCGGAACTTTGAATCTGGCTCAACATGTCGGCGCCGACACCGAGCCAATCGAAAAAGCAGGCGTCCCCGCCTTCAGCCCGATGCAGGACAATCGCTTCTATTTTAATTATCATCACACCGCAGCTGATACACTGGACAAGATTGTGCCACGCGAATTGCAGGAGAACGCCAGCGTGGTCACGGTTGCGGCTTACGCTTTTGCCAACGCCGAACAGTCGCTGCCGCGGGAAAAGTGAAGAGTGATAGGAAGGTTGAGAAAACCGGGGAGCGAATTGACTTGAATCAACTGCCACTACCTTCAAAACGCCCCTCGCCGTCGCGTTGGGGGATTGGGTAGCGCACGCGTCTTGCGTGTTGGTTTAGGCGTCTCGCCGAAACGATCTTTTTCTGAAAGCGTGAATTGCAGAACCATTGAAACGCGTTAGGAAAAGTTCGCGAAAGCGCGACGCTTTCGCCAACACGCGAGACGCGTGCGCTACCCGGGCGCAACCGATCCGCGCTTTGTCAGCGATTTTGCCCTTAAATCGGCGCAACGTAGCTTAGCGGTGGCAATGTCTTTTACTCAGGAACAAATCAGTAATGCACTGAAGTCGGTGAAATATCCCGGATTCAGCCGGGACATCGTTTCGTTTGGTTTGATCAAGGAAATCGTTTCGACGGATGCCGAAACGCGCGTGCAGATGGCGCTGACTACGAATGACGCCGCGGTCCCGCGCGCCATCAAAGCCGAGGCCGAAGATGTTCTTCGAAAACTTGGCGTGCCGAACCCGAAAGTCTTGATCGACATTCACGCGCCACCAACTGGCGTAGGCAGTTCGGGAGTCGGCGCGACCAGGATTCCTGGAGTCAAGCACATCATCGCCATTGCGAGCGGCAAGGGTGGCGTGGGGAAATCGACGGTGGCGGCGAATCTCGCGATGGGATTGCACAATGCCGGCGCGCGCGTCGGTGTTTGTGATTGTGACATCTATGGCCCGAGCATTTCGCTCATGTTCGGCTCGCGCGAACAACCGATGGCGACGGAAGAAAATCGCATTCTCCCAATCGAACAATACGGATTGAAATTGATGTCGATGGGGTTTCTGCTCGACGACAGCTCACCGGCAATTTTGCGCGGACCAATGGTGACGCGTTACACTCAGCAATTTCTCCGGCAGGTGGAATGGGGCGAACTCGATGTGCTCGTGCTCGATTTGCCGCCCGGGACCGGCGACATTCAGCTCACGATTGTGCAAACCGTCGCGCTCGCCGGCGCAATCGTCGTGACCACGCCGCAGGAAGTGGCGCTGATCGACGCGCGCAAGGCGGCCACGATGTTCGAAAAAGTAAATGTGCCCCTGCTCGGTTTGATCGAAAACATGAGCTATTTCATTTCGCCGAGCGATCAGAAACGCTACGACATTTTCGGGAGCGGCGGCGGCGAACGCGAAGCGAAGCGGCTGCGAGTGCCGTTGCTCGGACAAATCCCAATCGACATCGCGACGCGCGAAGGGGGGGACCGGGGAATGCCCATTGCAGCGGAGGATCCCAAATCGGCCGTTGGCGCGGAGTTCAATCGGATCGCGCGCGAGCTCTTAAGTCAGCTTGGATAGGAGAGCGTGCGCTGTCACCGCGCACAACTGCTTCGAAATCCGCTGAATACAGCGGACGCTACAACATCGAACCTTAAGGAGACCAGCGATATACCGGCTTGCAATTTCGAACCTTAAAATGCTGGGATTCTTAAGCTTAGGATCGCGAGTAAATAGGTATGCGCAATGCTACGTCATAATTAAATGAGATTGACTAGAAACCCGATTTCCTTTCTTATGAATACGAATCTTGCGATGGGAGCTTCTTCAGAGGACCAACAGCCCTTCGTCAAGAACTCCGCTCTTTACAAGGAGTTCATGGCCGAACGCGAAGAGATTTTGAAACACAAGTGGATCGAGAGCGAGAAAGCCGGAGCTGATATTGGCTTCGAGAAAGCGCTGCTCGATTGGATTATGAGGCACCGTTCGAACTGGCGACAAAAACGCTTGAAGGAAGGCCAGGGTCTGGTGCAGGCTACCGCCTGATTTCATTTTCCTCCTTTAAGGCGATCCTGCGAGGTCGCGAAGGAAGACATGAACGAAAAGAGGACAAATTCGCGATAAGTCCATCCTCGTGATGGATGCTGCGGCGATTCAGCGGGCGCTCCGCCGAATCGCGCACGAGATCATCGAGCGCAATCCCGATCTCAACCGAATCATTCTCGCCGGTATTCCGTCGCGCGGAAACGAGATTGCGCGCCGGATTGCAGGGACGATTTCCACGATCGAGAAAGCTGCGATCGCGGTCGGAACAATCGATGTGGCGATGCACCGTGACGATGTCGGTACGCGGACTGAGTTACCGGTGGTAAGAGCGTCCGACCTGCCGTTGCCGCTGGAAACCAAAACTGTCATCATTGTCGATGACGTTTTATTCACGGGTCGCACTGTGCGCGCGGCCATGGACGCAATTACGTCGTTCGGCCGGCCGGCAAGAATTCAGCTCGCTGTCCTGATTGATCGCGGCCATCGCGAATTACCGATCCGGGCAGATTATGTCGGCAAAAATCTACCGACCGCGCCCGATGAAAAAGTGCGATTACGCCTGGGCGAAGAAGGCTCAGAGGAGGGCGTCTGGTTAGTCAAAGAATGAGTCGGAAATGAACACGCGCTGGAACCGCAAAGACTTGCTCGGACTGCGCGAATTGTCTGCCGACGAAATCAATCTTGTTCTCGAGACTGCGGATGCTTTCAAGCAAGTCGGCACCCGCGAGATCAAAAAAGTCCCCGCTTTGCGCGGGAAAACGCTGGTGAATTTCTTTATCGAACCAAGCACGCGTACACGCACGTCATTCGAGCTGGCGGCGGTTCGACTGAGCGCCGATGTGATCAATATCACGGCCGCCGCTTCGAGCTTGAGCAAGGGCGAAACCTTGAAAGACACCGCCAAGATTTTGGAAGCGAATCATGTCGACATCATTGTCCTGCGTCACAGTTCCGCCGGCGCGCCGCAGTTTTTGGCCGAGCGATTGCGCTCGAGTGTCATTAACGCCGGTGACGGCGCGCACGAACATCCCACCCAGGGTTTGCTCGATACCTACACCATTCGAGAAAAGAAAAAACGGCTCGAAGGATTAAACGTTGTCATCATCGGCGACATCTTGTTCAGCCGAGTCGCACGCTCGAACATTTTCGCGCTAACGAAACTTGGGGCGCGCGTCACCCTGGTCGGGCCGAGTACGCTGGTTCCGCGCGATTTCGAAAAACTCGGCGTCACCGTTTCATACGATATCGACAAAGTTTTGCCCACCGCCGATGTGGTGAATCTGCTGCGCATCCAGCACGAGCGTCAGCGTAAAGAATATTTTCCCGGTGTCGGCGAGTACGTCCGTCTTTTCGGTTTAACCAAAGAGCGCGCGAAATTACTGAAGCCCGATTGTTTGATCATGCATCCCGGCCCGATCAATCGCGGGATCGAGATCGACAGCGAAGTAGCAGATGGAAATCAGAGCGTCATTCTCGACCAGGTCACCAACGGTCTGGCCGTGCGCATGGCTGTTTTGTATCTCTGCGGAGGGATCGCAACGTGAGCCGAACTTCGCGTCTTCATCTGGGTAGCGCACGCGTCTCGCGTGCTGGCGGAAGCGTCACGCTTTCGCGGACTTTCCCTGGAAGACTGTTTCGGCGTGACGCCGAAACCAACACGCGGGACGCGTGCGCTACCCGGATTGTGCAATGAAAACAACCATCATCCGCAACGGTCGCGTCATCGATCCGGCAAATAACCGCGATGAAATCGGTGATCTCGTGATCGTGAATGGCCGGATTGCCGATCAATCCGCAATTCGCAATCCGCAATCCGAGATCGCCGAAATCGATGGCAAGGGCCTCATTGTTGCGCCCGGCCTCATCGACATGCATGTCCACCTGCGCGAACCCGGTTTTGCTCACAAGGAAACGATTGCATCAGGTGCGCGAGCAGCAGCGGCGGGTGGGTTTACCACCGTTGTCTGCATGCCGAACACTTCGCCGGTTGCGGATACCCCGAGCACCATCACCTGGATAAAAGATCGCGCGCGTGACACCGCTAGCGTGAATGTTCTTCCCACCGGTGCGATCTCAAAAAATCTCGACGGCGAAGAGCTGGCACCGATTGCGTCAGTTGTGCAAAGCGGTGTGGTCGCAATCACCGATGACGGCAAGTGTGTGCAAAATCACGAGCTAATGCGGCGCGCGGTCGAATATGCCCGCATGGTCGGCGTGCCGGTGCTCGATCATTGTCAGGATTACAATCTCGTCGGCAACGGCGTGGTGAACGAGGGCGAATGGAGCACGTTGCTGGGGTTATCGGGGTGGCCGGCGGCGGGCGAAGAAGCGGTTGTGATGCGGAATATTTTACTGGCCGAGCTTTGCGATCATCACATTCATTGCCAGCACATCAGCACGGCGGGAAGCGTCCGGTTAATTCGCGAAGCGCGTGCCCGGGGAGTGAAAATTTCGGGCGAAGTTTGTCCGCATCACATCGCGTTGACCGACGCTTCGATTCAGAATTTTGATACCAATTGCAAGATGAACCCGCCGTTGCGCACGCAACGCGATATCGATGCGATTATTGAGGGAATCGCGGACGGCACCCTGACGATTCTTTGCAGCGATCATGCGCCGCACGCCGCCTTTGAAAAGGAAGTCGAGTTCGATCAGCGCGCCGTTCGGGATTGTCGGCCTCGAGACCGAACTCGGATTGTTCATCGATATTCTGCTGCACAACGGAAAGCAATTTCGATCAACCGGCTGATTGAAATGTTCACGGTCGAGCCCGCGAAATTGTTGAAGCTTGATGCCGGCGCTTTGTCGATTGGCGCAAAAGCGGACGTCACCCTGATCGATCCCGATCGGGAATGGACGGTAGACGCGTCCAAGCTCGAATCGTTGTCGCACAACACGCCCTTTCGTGGCTGGAAACTGAAAGGGCGCGCCGTGCGGACAATTGTTGGTGGCGAAACGGTCTGGGAATTGTAGGGCGTTTCTGCGCAACGCCATGATCAGGCCTGGCGTCTGACACAGACACCCACAATGCTGTAGCCGCGATCGGCGATCGCGGTCCGGCGTCAACTCGCACGGCAGGCTACAACAATTAGCGATAGCCTCCGTGAATGTAGCTCTCGAGATGCTCGATCGTTGCGCTCTGGGTCGAGATGATGTGCTTGACCAGGTCGCCGATGGAAAGAACGCCGCGCAATTTTCCGTTATCAACGACCGGTAAATGCCGGATGCGCTTCTCCGTCATCAGGCGCATGCATTTCTCCACCGGCTCGTTCGGGCTAGTGATCGTCACGTCCCTCGACATGATGTCGTCGACGCGCGTTTCGCGCGAGCGTTTGCCACGCAGAAAAACTTTGCGGGTATAATCGCGCTCAGAAATGATGCCCACTACTTCCTCGCCCTGAAGCACCAGCAACGCGCCCACATTTTTCGCATCCATCATCTCGATCGCTTCGAAAACGGTCGCATCCGGCGCGATGGAATAAACGTCGGTCCCTTTTTGGTTAAGAATCGCGCCGATTGTTCCGCCTACATCCATAGTTGGAGTAACGAGCCTAAGATTCTCGTTAGCCGGATGCAAAACAATTCTCAGCTGGGGGCGCGCGAGGCGCGAATGCTCCCCAGAATGGCTACGGCAACACGATGTTCACACCGACCGTCAGCCGTTCGGTTCGTGAGCTTTTTCGGAACATAGACTTCCAGTCTGTGCGCCCAGCGGAGTTGCACTCCGCAGACAGCCGACAACATGTCCGCTGGGAGCATAGGCAACATGCCTACGTTCCGTCTTAAAATCGGGCGCAGCCCTTAATCATTTCACTGGAGTGTGAACTTTTCCTCAATCAACCGATCCAGATGCGCAGCGATCGCGGGTTGATCGAGGCGCTGGATGACTTCGGTGAGGAATCCGGTGACGACGAGGCGTTGGGCGATTTTGATCGGGATGCCGCGGGTGCGGAGGTAGAAGAGTTCGTCTTCGTCGATTTGGCCGCTGGTGGCGCCGTGAGTGCAACGAACGTTGTCGGCCATGATTTCGAGGCCGGGCATCGAGTTGGCCTCGGCATCGTCGCTCAGGAGAAGGTTGCGCACTTTTTGGTAAGCGTCGGTAAAATGCGCGTGCGGTTCGACGCGAATCAGTCCGCCAAACGTGGTGCGGGCGCGATCGGTCAGCGCGTTTTTGTAAAGCAGATCGCTGGCGGTGTGAGGGGAAACGTGGTCCTGCAGGGTCCGGGCATCGAATTCCTGTTTCTCATGAGCGATGGCGACCGCGAGCAAATCGCTGCGAGCACCTTCTCCTACCAGACGGCTCAAGCTTTCGAAGCGCGAGTAATTGCCACCGAGATGCAAATTCAAGCTCATGGCCGAGGCATCGCGTTCCACTGTGGTGGCGTTAATCTGCAATGCGGTCACATTTTCGTTCCAGCGTTGCGCGCAAACGTATTTCACCGTTGCGCCGCGTCCCGCGATCAGATCATTCACTCCACAGGCGAAACCGCGTGCGGTTTTGTCGAACGAACGGAAATGCTCGATCACTGTGACCTTCGACATTTCATCCGCAACGAGCAGCAAATGCGGAAAGACGGCGGTGTTTTCGTCAATCAGCCAATGAAAAATTTCAATCGGCGCATCGAGTTCCACCGCGCGCGGAACGTAAACAAAGGCGCCGGCGCGGACTTGAGCACGATGCAGGGCCGCGTATTTGGCGGAACCAAGTGCTGCGGGCTGGGCCATAAAATATTTACGCACGAGGTCCTCGTGCTCGATCAGCGCGCGTTCCAGCGGCTGGAAAATCACCCCGGCCTTGCGCAATGACTCTGGAAGTGCGTCGCGTTCGACTAGCTGATCGTTGGCAAAAATCAGACGCCCGGCTTTGCCATTGAGTGTGGTTGATCGCTCGAGGATTTCACTTTGTTCATCATCGGACGGGCCGACACCGAATTGATAGGGCGAAAGATCAAGCGCATCGACATTGGAAAATCGCCAGGCCTGATCCTTGCGCGTCGGATTCGGTAACGTGGAAAACTCGCGCCAACTTTCTTCGCGCTGTTGCCGAAACCATGCCGGCAGGTCGCGCGCAGTCTTCTGCGGCGCAGAGACAATATCGGAAGTCACGTCAGGCCGATTGTGTCACTTCCTCAAGGACAGCAGTTCCGTAGCTCATTTTGCGAGACAGAAAATGGGCGGGCGAGCGGAATTAGCCGACCGAGCCTTCCATTTCGAGCTCGATCAACCGCTTGAGCTCGACCGAATACTCCATCGGAAATTGGCGAACCAGATCGTTGACGAATCCGTTCACGCTCAAGCTCATGGCCTGAGCTTCACTCAGGCCGCGCTGTTGCATGTAAAAGATTTGCTCGGCCGAAACCTGCGACACGCTGGCTTCGTGTTGAACGGAATTGCCGGTGCCCCGCACGGTGATGGCGGGATAGGTATCGGTGCGCGAGGTGGCATTGATCAGAAGCGCGTCGCACTCGGTATTGTTTTTGCAATTCTTGAGATGTTTCGGCACGTGGACCAGTCCGCGATAAGTGGCGCGCCCGGTGCCGATCGAGATCGATTTGGAGATGATGTTCGACGTGGTTTCGTCGGCCGCGTGGATCATTTTCGCACCGGTGTCCTGGTGCTGACCGTTATTGGCCAGGGCGATCGAGAGCACTTCGCCGCGGGACTTGCGCCCTTTCAAAACCACGCCCGGATATTTCATGGTCAGCCGCGAACCGATATTGCAGTCGATCCATTTGATCTCCGATTCTTCATGCGCGAGACCGCGCTTGGTCACGAGATTGAAAACGTTCTGCGACCAGTTTTGCACGGTGATGTATTGGAGCTTGGCGCCTTTGAGCGCGATGAGCTCGACGACCGCACTGTGCAAGGTGGCGGTGTTGAACTTCGGCGCGGTGCAACCTTCCATGTAAGTCAGCTCGGAACCTTCGTCGCAAATGATAAGCGTGCGCTCGAATTGGCCAAAATTCTCGGCGTTGATGCGGAAGTAAGCCTGTAGCGGATGCTTCACTTTCACGCCTGGCGGCACGTAGATGAACGAGCCGCCGCTGAAAACCGCGGAGTTCAGCGCAGAAAATTTGTTGTCGCCGGTCGGAATCACTTTGCCGAACCAGCGCCGGAAAATCTCCGGATATTCTTTTAAGCCTTCGGTCGAACCGACAAAGATCACGCCCTGTTCGCCGACCGCTTTCTTGATGTTGGAATAAACCGCTTCGCTATCGAACTGCGCTTCCACTCCGGCGAGAAATTTTCGCTCCTGCTCCGGAATGCCGAGACGCTCAAAGGTGCGCTTTACATCTTCGGGAACTTCATCCCATGAACGCGTCGCGCGCTGACCCTGCGCTAGATAGTAACGGATCTTGTTGAAATCGATTGCTTCGAGATCCTTGCTCGCCCAATGCGTCGGTAGCGGTTTGCTCTCGAAAGTTTGCAGCGCTTTCAATCGAAATTCGCGGACCCAGTCGGGATCCTGTTTAACGTCGGAGATATAATTCACGACGCGCTCATCGAGACCGACGCCGGCGTCGTAGCCGTAATCGACCTTGTAATGAAAGTCGCCTTTGTCGCGATCGATATTGACGGCTGAAGTGTCCGTTTTCATCTCTATTAATAATTACGCTGCCACTGGCTCCTCTGCGTGGTCGCGAATCCAGTCGTAGCCTTTTTCCTCCAATTCGAGCGCCAGCTCTTTCCCGCCGCTGCGCACAATGCGGCCATGCACCATAACATGGACAAAATCGGGGACGATGTAGTTCAACAAACGTTGATAGTGCGTGATCAAAAGCACGCCCAGGTTTGGCCCGCGCAGCGAATTCACGCCGTTAGCCACTACTTTTAAGGCGTCAATATCCAGGCCGCTGTCGGTTTCATCGAGAACAGCATATCGCGGTTCGAGCATGGCCATTTGCAAAATTTCGCACCGCTTCTTTTCGCCGCCGGAGAAGCCTTCGTTAACCGCGCGCGAGGTAAATGAGCGATCGATTTCCAGCAAATCCATCTTTTCGTAAAGCTTAGCATAGTAATCGGTTGCTTCGAGCTCTTCCCCTTCCGGGAGGCGCGACTGCACGGCGGCACGCAAAAAATTCGCGATCGTCACGCCCGGCACTTCGCTGGGGTATTGAAAAGCCATAAAAAGACCCCGACGGGCGCGTTCGTCCGGTTCAAGATCCAGAAGATTTTCGCCATCCATAAGTACCTCGCCGCTGGTGACTTTGTAATCCGGGTACCCGGCAATTACCTTCGCCAGCGTGCTTTTGCCCGAGCCGTTCGGGCCCATGATGGCATGCATCTCGCCCAAGCCAACGGAGAGGCTGAGATCGCGGATGATCTCGTTCTCGCCAATCGCAACACGTAAGTTCTTAATCTCCAGCTGAGGCATAAACAGGGGACCAAAACATACCCACTTTTTGGGGCTTGGCGAGGGCGGCCACTGTGGATTTTGCCTTACGCAAGCACTGCGAGAGTAGGCCTTTCCCACATCCGATTTCGCTCAGGGCTCAGGTAAGGGCGGATGCACTCTAAGTTTCTGCAATTCAGGCGCCGACTTAGGCATCTAAACTGCTCGCCTTGGTTGGGTGCCCTTTAACCACGGCTAGCAGCAAAACCCTGACCTTCATCTCCTCCTATAAGAAATGAGTGAATCTAACCGACAAAATTTGCAGGAAGACGACAAGTCTAAAGTCGCCAGTGAGCTAAACAACCTGATTCAGATCATTTCCGGAACGAGCTCGTTGATCGAGAATATCTGGGAAGGGAGTCCGGGTTCGGAAAAATATTTTGAGATGTTGCGCGCGAGTATTCAGCGCGCGGAACAAGTCACGGCGCAGTTGGTCGCGCAAGCTGGCGGTGCCACCAGCAAAAGAATGCTGCCGCCCGACCTGGAGAAAAGCTTTGACGAAGCGTTGATCGCAGGGGTGCCAAATCAACGGAAGCACTCCATCCTGGTGGTGGATGACGAACCCATGGCGCTGGAGTTATTGCACAGCGTTTTGACCGATGCCGGCTATGAGGTGGCAGTCGCGCAGTCCGGCTTTGAATGCCTGGACCTTTTCCGCCGCGCTGGGCCTTCTTGCGATCTTGTTCTGACCGACCTGTCGATGCCGCTGATGGATGGCGAAGAGACCTTCGAGCGTCTGCGGCAGATCGCGCCCGCCGCCAAAGTGGTTTTGATGGCCGGATTTGTTGATAACAGCCGTCTCGAGAAAATGATGAGCAATGGGTTGAGCGGGTTTGTCGGGAAACCGTTCGCGCCGGTTGAGATTCTGGCGGTTGTCACCTCGGTGCTTTCTGGCGCTGATCAGTCAAAAGCAGACACGACAGATATCGCCGCTGTTGGCTGAAATTTCGATGAGTCCCGCGCCTGTAAAAGCTTTCGAGCAATTGTCTCGAAATCGGCTCTTTGAAGGCATCGGCGAAAAAGTTCTCGAAAGAATCCGGCCCGACGTCAACATCCTCCAACTTAAGCGCGGCGACATCGTTTTTAAGGAAGGCGATCTGGGCGATTCGCTTTATTTGGTTGGCGAAGGCTCAATCAAGATTTCCAAACAACGCCGAGGCGGCCGTCAGGAAGTGCTCGATTACATTCAAACCGGAAACTTCTTTGGCGAAGATGCGCTTCTGAGCAGTCAGCCGCATTCCGCGATGGCTTCAGCCGCGGAGCCAACTTTGCTTGGCGCGGTTAAGGAACAAACTTTCCAGCACATCCTGGAACTCGCGCCCAGCCGGTTGCACATGAACTTTCTGCGTTCGATCACCGAACGCATGCGTAGCGTGAACTCGCATTTCATTACCGAAATCATGCGCAACGAACGGCTCCGTCTCGTCGGATCCATAGCAAACTCGATCATTCACGATCTCAAGAACCCGATCTGCATCGTGCGTTGCTGCTCCGATCTGATCGCGAGCGAAACAAATGATCCGCGATTGCGCGAATTGACCAGCATGCTCGACGGGGCGGTTGATGGAATGCTGGCCATGACACAGGAACTTCTCGATTACGCGCGGGGCTCGACCCAGCTCAACAAACAAATCGTTTCCATTTGGGGGATGCTGGATGAACTGAATCAGCAATCGCTGCGTCTCCTGCCGGGCAAGAACATCCATTTCGTTAAACACATTCGTTACGACGGGAACATTGAGATTGATCGCGCCCGTTTCGTCCGGATGCTGTCGAGCCTGATCAAGAACTCACGCGAAGCGATGATCGGCGGCGGGATCCTCACCATCACTACTGACCTGGTTCAGGATCAAGTTGTGCTGCGCATTTCCGACACCGGCGTTGGCATTCCGCCCGAGATATTGCCAAGACTTTTCGAGCCCTTCGTAACGCACGGGAAGACAAGCGGGACCGGTCTCGGGCTCGCCATCGCGCGCTCGGTGGTGGAAGCTCATGGCGGAAAGATTTCCATCTCCAGTGTTCACGGCAACGGAGCGACGATCGATATTCGCCTGCCGAAACCGAGCGAATAGCGGCTGATCCGTGGCATCGGCATCTTGTCGATGGCATCGTCCGGAGCTGATTTCCTCACACAAAGTCCACAGAGGAATTCCTTGCCGTCCGGCCGGATCCGCCAGTCCGGTTCGGATCCGCCAGTATGGCTCGGACCGTGGCTACCCCGCTTGGATTCGAACCAAGAATAACGCCTCCAAAGGGCGCTGTGTTACCGTTACACCACGGGGTAACGCAACTTGAGGCTTAGATTCGCCATTTTAGGTTGGAGCGCAATGATCAACTCGAAGCTTGGCTGAAATCCGAATTGATTCGGCCCTGTTGTGGCGCGACTATTACGTCCGGTGCAGCGCGATCGCTCGAAGGGTAGTTACGCGGTAAACCGGGATTAGTGGATAAGATGTTTTCCGAAAACTATTCCGTCTGTTTAGACGACGATGGATTGCCGCGCGAGATCGGGCGCAACGGCCCCGTCGTTACTTACAAAGCAATCGGCGACGACAGTGGGCGAACGGTTGCGATGCAGCTCATTCCTCTGGCCAGTCTGAGCGAAGGCGAGCGGGTCCGATTCGAAGAAAGCGCACAAGCGGCGCGGAAACTCGATCACGATAATATCGCCAGAGTTTTCGACACCGGTGCTGAAGACGACCACCTGGTTTTTGTGTCCGAATACGTGGAAGGTGAATCGGCCGCCGAGTGGATCGACGAGCATGAACCAATGCCAGTAGACGCGGTCTTACGCATCGGATTCCAAGTCGCGAATGCGCTCGCAGCGGCTGAAGAGCGCGGCGTGGCCCCCCGTGCCATCCAGCCCGCGAATCTGATCATTCTTCCCGGAATGGCGGCCGATGGCGGTTGGCCAGGCGTCAAAGTCCGCAATTTCGGTTTGCCCACGGTGAAGTTGAACTCAGGGGAGGCTGAAACCCGCGAGCTTGTGCCGTCGATGCCACCGCAATTCGCCAGCCCGGAACAACGAGAAAACAGAGCCCTCGATGTTCGCTCGGACATTTTTTCGCTCGGCGCCACCATGTGGTTCTTGCTGAGCGGAGATGCGCCGTCTTTGGCCGAATCGAACCCGCGCTTGTCAGCTCCGGATGTTCCGCGATTCGTCCGAAATCTCGTTAGTCACATGCTCCGGACCGATCCAGAACAGCGTCCGCAGGATCTTGGTGCGTTTGCCGAAAGAATTCGCGCGTGTTTGCAAAAGGCGGAACGCCGGACGGCTTTCACGCGCAGCTTTGCCCCGGCTGCGATCCCGGGCACACAGAAGGTGGAGAAGAAACGGGTCGCTCCGGCTCTTGCTCTGGCTGCTGCGATTGTTGTTCTTGCAGCCTTTGGCGCATTCTTTTTGCCGGAGCGATTGGCCAATCGGGAGCGCAAGCCGTTAGGTGTATTAATCGGCGTGCCGGAAACGACTCCGGCGGCATCGCCAATATCTCAGTCATCCGCCGCTCCGGTGGCGTTACCACAACAGGGTGAGCAATCGCCAGTGATCGCGCAACGATCTCCAATACCAGCGTCGCCCCCAACAGCCGCCGAGACGACCGACAAGTTAGCCGCGTCACCGCAGTTAGCGGTCAACAATCGCATGGCCGAACCGCCTGCGCCGGCAGAAGGCCCAGGTCAAACCAGTCAGCCTCTCGTCGCTGCGGAAGCACGGCCGCCCGCCGAAAAAAGTGAACCGTCTCCAAGTGCTGTTCCCGATAGTTCGGGAACAGCAGCGAAAGATTCGTCTTCGACGCTTGCTGAGAAAGCTAAACCGCCAAATTCTTCTGAGAATGTCAGGAAACGCGATGACTCGCGCGCCTCCAAACGAAAATCTCGCCACCAGCGCGTGGCCAGATCTTCGGTCCGGCGTCCGCTCGCGCCACTTCGCGTCGGGTCTGAATCAGCTCGAGTCGTCGGAACCACTGCCAATGGCAATTGGGTTTTGCGATTACCTTCGGGAGAAACGGTCATCGCTCCGCCCGTTCCAAATCTTGAAGATGCCCCAATCGTTACCCCTCGCCACATCCGTCGAGTGGAACGCCCTCCCTGGGTGGAAGACGAACCGCCGATCGTGGTGTTGCCACCAGGGTATTAATCCTGTTGCCTGCAGGCCTCGTTTGTTTTGCGTATTTCGCGCCTGCCGCGCCGGAGCCCGGCGAAGGCGGGTATTCCGCGGATTCTGATGTTCTGCTGAAAGGAACTCGCAGAAGACGCATTTACGGCTATTTTCCCCCGCTAAATCCGCCGACGTAGCTCAGCTGGTAGAGCAGCTGATTCGTAATCAGCAGGTCATGGGTTCGAATCCCGTCGTCGGCTCCAGCCCTATGCAACCTGCCATCATCGTCCCCACGTTGGAGGAGGTCGACAACATCGTGCCACTGGTCGAACAGATCGAGCAAACGAACGTCCCGTTCTCCGAGATCATCTTTGTCGATGACGGATCTACCGATGGCACCCAGGAAAAGATTCGTGCGTTGACCGCTCAACACCGAGTTCGGCTGATCGCACGGGACGGAGCCGAGCGCGGACTGGCCGGAGCAATCCTTGCCGGTGCCCATCACTCCACCGCCGATCTTTTTGTGGTTATGGATGCCGACCTCAGTCATCCGCCGGAAAAAATCGCCACCTTATTGCAACCGATTCTGGCGAACGAAGCCGATCTGGTTGTCGGCAGCCGTTATATTCCCGGCGGGGCGACTCCGGGCTGGCCGGCGTGGCGACGGTTTCTTTCGCGTGTCGCGTCTGGAGTAGCTTACCCGCTCACTGGTGTGCACGATTCTATGGGCGGATTCTTTGCCATCCGGCGCGAGTGCTTGCTGCGTTTTGCTAGTCAAGCCGCCGGATTCAAGATTGCTTTCGAAGCAATAGTCCGTGGCCGGGGATCGTTGCGGGTGCGCGAGGTGCCGATTGTTTTCCGGGATCGTCAACGTGGCACATCCAAAATGTCGTTAGCTCAGGCCATCCGTTTTGCCGTTGCCTGGTCCCGTGCAATTGGACGGCGAGTGACGGAGCAGAAGAATTCGGCGCGGCCGTTGCCGGCGGAAAAGTTATCTTCTGATTAGCAGGGAACTCAACGGGCAGGCTGCCCGTTGGCTCCACAGGTCCGAGCCGGCCTCGCGTTAAGATGGCTGTGCCACAGATTTGTCGCGAGTGCGAGATATAGCGCGAAGGCGGCAAAAAAGAGGCTGCCGTAAATCTGCGCGAAACGCGGCGCGATTCCTGTGGCAATTAAAAGTACGTAGGCAACGAGCAGATACGTCAACAAAGTTGAATCGTCCGAAGCTATGGTGCGTTTGATCAGAAGTGCGAGCGGCACCATTAGCCATACGAACAAATAGCCGAAGGCGAGCGGCGTAAACATCAGGATCAAAATCAAAAGTGCGGCGAATTCGCCGGCGTCGCTTTGCGGAGAGCGCTCGCGCGGCATTGCCCAAACAAAGGAAGCTCCCACGATGAGCGCGCATGCAACAATGACGATATTTACGGTCCTGAAGTTAAGATTTGACGATATTGGCGTAAACCGGCGGATTCGGCTTGTCGTCCACGCTGACTCGTCTGAGCAAACGATTGGCCAAGCCGAAAATCGATTGATTT
Source organism: uncultured Verrucomicrobiae bacterium (assembly GCA_963781735.1). Lineage (GTDB taxonomy): Bacteria > Verrucomicrobiota > Verrucomicrobiia > Chthoniobacterales > UBA10450 > AV69. The sequence continues at coordinate 24,850 of CAWAHI010000014.1, forward strand.
TTCCAGCTGTAACTTCGCGCTGGTCGTTGCGCGATTCCGCCTTCTTCATAGCGCAACATCCCGCGTTGCCACTCGCTAACGTCATTCACCGTTCGTTGCCACCCACGGAATGGAATTGGCAGAATTAAGAGCAAAATGATGAGGCTAACCAGAACGGCCGCCGCAGCCGTCCAGTAGCGCCGGTAAATAAGGTAGGCAATGGCGAGCAACGGGAAGGCTTTGATCGCGGCCGCAACTGCAATCAACGCGCCTGCCAGGAATTGCCGGCGATAACGCAAGCTGAGAAAAGCACCCAGCATGAGCGCGAGCAATACAAGACTGGGTTGGCCGAGATGATAACTCGACCAGACAAATGGCATCACGACGAGATTCGCGATAACGATCGGCGAGTTTTGAATGCGCTTTTCCGAAATCAACGCGCTGGTAAACGAGATGCACAGAAGCCACGCGACGGTGTTGACTGACGATAAAATGAGAATCAGCATGGCTTTGCCAAAAAATGCCGGCACTGCCAACATCAGCGCGCACATCGGCGGATACATGAACGGGAAGATTTGACCGTGGGGATAGATCCCATCGCCATGCAGGACCGTTTGACCCGCTTGATACCAGGTCCGGTAATCCATGTCCGTGCCGCTGCGCAGAAACCGGATGAACGGAATCAGGGTGAAGGTGATCGCGGTCGTGATAAACAAAACGCGCAGGAAAAACCGCGTGGGCGGAGCCTCCAATCGCTTTGCCAGGCCAGCCAGTCGAGCGATCACATCGTGGCTTTGCGTAAGCGCTTCATCAATGCATCGGCAATTGCGTTTGTGCGCGGACCTTGTGCCAGTCGGTGCTTTGTTCGTAGGCATGGGCGATCTGAAAAATGCGCGCCTCGTCGAGCGCTTTTCCGAGTAGCTGCAACCCAATCGGCAATTTCTTCCTGCTCTCTGAGCTGGCAAACCCACAAGGAACACTGATCCCGCAAATCCCGGCGAGGTTTGCTGCGATCGTGAAAGTGTCGGCCAGATACATTTGCAATGGATCTGCTGTTTTCTCGCCGAGTTTGAACGCGGGTGTTGGGGTCGTCGGCGAGGCCAAAGCGTCTACTTTCTCGAAAGCCTTGGCAAAATCGCGCCGAATGAGTTCGCGCACTTTCTGCGCGCGCAAGTAATAGGCGTCGTAATAACCCGAGCTGAGAACGTAGGTGCCGAGAATAATTCGCCGTTTCACTTCCGCGCCGAATCCCTCTTCACGAGTGCGGGCATAGTGGTCAAACAAATTGGCAATGTTGTCTGCCCGATGGCCGTAACGGACGCCATCGAAGCGAGCAAGGTTGGCTGACGCTTCGGCAGTTGCCAAAATGTAATAGACGCTGACGGCGTAATCGGTGTGCGGGAGCGAGACCTCGACAATTTCCGCGCCGAGTGCTTGCAATTGCTTTACCGAAGCCGTGACCGCGGTTTTCACCGCCGGATCGACGCCTTCAATCATGTACTCTTTTGGCAGCCCAATTCGAATTCCTTTCAGATCGCGACCAAGATTCTTTGTGTAATCCGGCACTGGTGCGTCGAGCGAAGTCGAATCCCGCAGGTCGTGCCCGGCAATTGCGTTCATGAGCAAGGCGGAATCGTGTACAGTTTTCGTTAACGGTCCGATTTGGTCGAGAGAGGACGCAAAAGCGACCAGACCGAAGCGCGAGACCCGACCATAGCTGGGTTTGAAGCCGACTACTCCGGACAAGGCCGCGGGCTGACGAATCGATCCGCCGGTGTCGGTGCCGAGCGCCCCAAAAGCGATGTCAGCAGCCACAGCTGCAGCTGAACCGCCGCTTGATCCACCGGGCACGCGCGACAAGTCCCATGGATTGCGCGTCAGCTGCACACTCGAATTTTCCGTCGAGGATCCCATCGCGAATTCGTCCATGTTCGTTCGTCCGAACGGAATCGCACCGTGTGCGCGCAACTTTTCGATCGCGGTTGCGGTATAAGGTGCGCGATAGCCGCCAAGAATTTTCGAGCCGCAGGTACATGGCTGGCCTTCGACGTTCATCAAATCCTTCAGCGCGATCGGGATCCCGCCGAGCGGCAAATTCACATCCGCTTTTTCTGCCTCGGTCAGAGCCGCAGCGAGATCGTGCGCCAGATACGCCCCGATTTTATCGTCAACCGTATTGATCCGCTCTTCCAACGACTCCAGCACTTCGGCTGGCGAAACTTCGCGCCGCCGCAGCAGATCCTGAACTTCGACGATGCTAAGCGCCGGCAGCTCGCGCTTCGTCATTCCACCACTTTGGTAACGATGAAAAGATTATTGGCCTGGCGCGGCGCGTTGCTCAATGCCTGCGCGGGAGTGAACCAATCGCTTGCTTTGTCTTCGCGAAAGACATTGAAAATCGGAACACCATGGGCAGCCGGTTCTACGCCCTCAACGTTCACTTCATTTAATTTCTCAGCGTAAAGCAAAACGTCACCCAGTTGCTTTTGAAAAAGCTCCGTCTCTTCCGGCGTCAAATGCAACCTGGCCAATTGCGCCACATAGCCGACGTCGAGTTTGCCCATTTTAGAAATGGAACCGGGTCATCAGCCACATGACGGCCGCAGCCAGCGCAACCACCAGAACCAGAAAAATGATCCGGCCTTCCCGGCGTTCCTTGCGCAATGAACCTGGCCGGCGCACACCCCATTCAGTGTCGTCCCAGCGCTTATCGTGCAATGACAACGACGCATCGAGGCGGCTGCCGCGCTGGTTGGCTCGCTCCAGCAGTTCCTCCCGTTGCTTCCGCGATGTTTCCTGCGCCAGCCGCGGCGCGTCATCGATCATCCGCTGCAATTTCTGCATCCGATCGCGCAGCGCATTCTCGCGTTGAGCCAGCTCTTCTTGTTGTTTATCAACCGCCGAGCCGGATTTAGGCGAACGCCGAATCATTCGCAAACCTTAGCCCCTGGCCATCCACCAGAAGATTAGCAAGCTCATCAATCCAACCGTGATCAGAGGGAGCGAGAGGGCGAATCCGATCAAAACCCATTGGCCGAACGCGCGCTCGCCTCCGCCGCGCGCCATCTCCGGCGTCACTTCGGGCAACGGCACATCTTCCGCATCCTGTGTCGCGATCGCTTGCAACCGGCTCCGCTGCTGGCTGAATTCCGCGCGCGCATCATCCACGGTGCTCAGCGCCCGGCTCAATTCCCGGTGCAAATCCGCGGAATTCCACCCTTTGGGATCGATCCCTTCCAGGATTTCGAGATGTTGCCCGAAGCTTTCGCGCGTGGCCCGGAGTTGTTCGAGTTTCTTCTGTGTCTCGTAGGCTTCGCGTTCCAGCACGACGAGGGAACGCGTCAGCTTGTCGGTCATCTCCGCCCGACCGCGCTCTAATTCCTCCTGCCGCCGGCTGAGTTCCTCCAGTTCGCGCTTTTGTTTTTCGATCTGCTCCTGTTGGCGGCGCAATTGCAGCAGTTGTTCCTGCGCCTTTTGCACCTGTGAATCGAGCAGCTCGGGAGTAACTGCATCTTCCTCGGTTAATTCCAGCATCTGTTCCATCGCACGAGTCCGTTCTGGCATGGGTTTGCGGAGCAAAGCGTTGTGCCCGGCTCCAATTTAATCGGACATTAAAGATTCAACTTCGAATTTCCAGATTTTTCATCGTCATTGACGAAATTTTTCTTCCGACTGATCGCATCACGGAGGCACTAGGAACAGCTGTTTCTTACATGCAGTCCGGCTCGGACTTCAAATCGACGGCCTCATTTCCAACAACACGCCCTTGAAATATTCCGTCTCCGGCATGGTCGGTACGACTGGGTGATCGAGCGCTTGTTCGAAACGTCGGAGCCGTCGCGCCGATCGGCGCGCGTCCACCAGTGCCGCCGAAATTGTTTCGGATAAAATTGCATCGCTAATGTGGTGGGAACAGGAAAACGTCGCCAGGATTCCGTCGCGCGAGAGCAACTTGAAGGTGCGTAAATGGAGCTCCCGATAACCGCGAATGGCGTCGCGTATGCCGCTTTTCGTTTTCGTGAACGACGGCGGGTCGAGAATGATTAGGTCAAATTGCGCTCCGGCTTTCTCTGCGGCGCGCAAATAGGGAAAGACATCCTGTTCGACCCAGCGCGCCGTAAGTTGATTGCGTTTCGCATTTTCGCGCGCGGCCGCGAGGGCGTTCGTCTGCATCTCGACACCGATTACATCGGTCGCGCCCGCCCGGGCACAGGTCAGCGCGAATGCTCCCTCGTTGGTAAAGCAATCGAGAACGCGTCTACCTGCCGCCAACCCCGCTACCGCCGGATAATGCGGAAGTTGGTCGAGATAAAATCCGGTCTTTTGCGCGCTCAGAGGATCGATCAGAAGTTTCACCCCACAGATTTCGAATTCGTATTGCCGAGCCTCGCCCCGCAGCACCCCGCTAGTTGGTTGTAAACCTTCCGCGCGTCGCACCGCCGCGTCGCTGCGCTCGATGATATTTCCCGGAAGCAGAGCCTCTTGGATTGCATCGACCAATATTTCCCGGCGTTGATCCATCCCAAGAGTCGTTAGTTGCAAAACAAATTGATCCCCGTATCGATCGAGGATTACCCCCGGCACTCCATCACTCTCGCTCCAAACCACGCGATGCAGTTCCGGGTTCAACCGGCGGCGGGCACGATATTCCACCGCCTGCGTGATTCGTCGTTTGAAGAAATCAACATCCAGCTCCTGCCGCCGATGAGAGAAACGCCGTGCCACAATCTGCGACTTCGAATTCCAGATCGCACTCCCCAGCATTTTGTCGCGTCCGTCCTTGATCGAAATGACGTCGCCATCGGCCGGGTCGCCAAAAACCTTTAGTACTTCGCTCGAGAAAACCCAGTCGTGGCCATGCAGGATTCGGGCGCGCGGTCGAACGACAATTCCAGCCATAGAAAGATCAACGTCCAACGTCCAACGTCCAACGTCCAACGCTCAACCAAGCAAACGGCCTCTTGATTGGACGTTGAAAGTTGGGTGTTGAGCGTTCAGCGTTGGGGAATGCAAACTCGACCGCAAAGCTCCATCGACCTTCCGGGAATTAAAAAACTACGCAGCGGCAAAGTCCGCGAAGTCTTTGACCTCGGCGACACCCTCCTCTTCGTCGTCAGCGATCGCCTCTCCGCCTTCGACGTAATCCTGCCTGATCCGATTCCATTCAAAGGCGCGGTCTTAAATCAGATTTCGGCGTTCTGGTTCCAGCGTTTTCAGAAGATCGATAATCATTTTGTCACGGCGGATTTCGATGAGTTTCCTGCGCAATTAAAAAAATTCCGCGATCAGTTGGCTGGTCGTTCCATGATTGTGCGCAAAACCATACCGCTCACGGTCGAATGCGTGGTGCGCGGTTATCTGGCCGGATCCGGTTGGAAGGAATACCAGCAATCGCAAAGTGTTTGCGGAATCCAATTGCCGCCGAACTTGCAGCTGGCCTCGCCGTTACCGAAGGCCATCTTCACGCCCTCAACCAAGGCCGAACAGGGTCACGACGAAAATATCGACATGAACGAGTGTCGCCGTTTGCTCGGCGACGAAACCGCCGCTCGGGTTGAAAAGTTAAGTCTGGAAATTTATTCCGCCGGTCGGGATTACGCGAGTGAACGCGGCATCATTGTCGCCGACACTAAATTCGAATTCGGTACGCTCGACGGGAAGTTGCTGCTGATTGACGAATGTCTTACGCCGGATTCGTCGCGTTTCTGGCCGAAAGACCAGTATGTGGTTGGACAAAGCCCGCCCAGTTTCGATAAACAATTCGTCCGCGATTATCTGGAAACCCTCGACTGGGACAAAACGCCGCCCGCGCCTCATTTGCCGCCGGAAATTATCGAGAAGACGAGCGCGAAATACGTCGAGGCCTTCGAACGCCTCACTGGCAATAAATTGTCATCTTGAGCCGCGAAGATAATGCCAGTCCGGCTCGGACGAATGATCTCACGATTGCTGTGTTGGGGAGGGCCAGCGGAACTTACCGTCATTTGCCGCCTAACGAGACGTTGGCGCCGACGTTAACGCTAGTACTACCCGCGTTGGCGCTGACTGCCCCGCCCACCCTTGCACCGGTGTTAACGGGGCCCGGAGCAACGTTGATTGTCCCGCCAGAACCGGGGGCAGCGTTGCCCAGCAGCGACACAAGCTGAGCGCTGCTGGAGACCGAAACCGCAGGGCCAGAGCCCAGAACATTGTTTGCGGCAGCGGAGGTCGTGGTTGTGGCTACGGGCGCGCCGTTGTGACTTGCGCCTACGCCGGTGAGTGAGCCGATGGTTTTGTTCAGCTGATTGTTTGAAGCCAAAACCACGGTGGTGCCGTGCCCCATCACCAAATTTGTCGGAACAAGTGTTCCTTGTTTCAATTCCCTAGCCTGGTCGGCGATTGCCGCCTGAATAAGCGGCATGCTGGGCAAAATATTCTTGCCGGGAAAGTTTGCCAAGGCCGATGTCCTAACGATCTGTGCCAGATCGACGTCGATCGGGTCGGGAATCGTTTTTGCGTCGGGTCGCATGATCACCATTTTTCCCGGACGCAAAACTAATGAATTACCAAAGGATCCGTTTCGCGATAAACGCAAGCTGCCTTCGAGCACCAGAACCTTGAGGTATTGCCCAGGGCTATATTCCATCATTATCGTCGTGCCGGTGATGGCTGCCGTGACCGCTGCGGTGTGAATTTTCGCTCCGCCTAATCCTTTCGGCACTTGCAGGAGCATGGATCCTTTCTCCAGAGTCAAATCCCGAGTGCCGGTTTTGAAACTGAAGAATGTCTCCGCACCGAGGCGCGTCAGGGTGTTATCCTGAAAAAGCAACTCCGAGCGGGATCTTACACCCGTCTGTAGACCGAGATCGTCTTTGATGACATCGCGCAAGACAGCGGGATGATCACCTTTTGCGGGCTCGATCACAGTGACCCGGTTAATGATTTTGGTGACCTCGGCGGACGTGAGAGGGCCGGCAACGGATTGCTGAACAAAGACGCCGGAATAAAGGGCGACAGCGGCAAGAGCAAACCTGATCCTCAGCATGGATATTGGGGCGATTCTTGTATAAATTATATATTTAGAATCGAATTAAGGAGAGTTTTGGCCTTACCCCGAGAACCCCGCGTCGCATCAGTGGGCTCCATCCGTGGGTCGCGGCCGAAGGCGCCCCCGCTATCGGCATTTTTCCGGCGGCGTCCGAGCATGATGCCCCGTTGGCGCACCCTGGTCGTCCTTCTTCTTGCAATGCTTTGCGCAGCAGCGGCGATTTTGCTGGATTTCACCTCTCCCAGCTATTACCGGCAGACTGAATTCGGGCTTCGGGACGCCATCGCCCGTTCCGGCCGTACGACTCCCGCTAACCCAGACCTGCTCTTTCTCGCGATTGATTCCGATTCTGTAACCCTGGATAAAACACTCGACCTTCAAGAATTGTTCTCGTCCAGTTCAAGCGATCCGGTATCGCGCCGGGCCCTCGAGATTATGAGCAAAGGTTGGCCTTGGGACCGCGAAATCTACGCCCTGATTCTGGAGCGTCTCGTCCGCGCTGGTGCAAAGGTTGTCGCTTTCGATTGCCTATTTCCCGCTTCGGCCCCCGGTGACGATGCCTTTCGTGTCGCCCTGGAGCAATTCAGGCCCCAAGTGGTTATTGGAAGCAATTTCGTCTCTCCCGACAACGTCGAGCGATCGTCCAGAATTCCTTCCAGCTATGAGCCGCCGGCCGAAACGCTGATCCCAAAGACACCGACGCAAGATGAACGCGTCGGGTTCACGAATTTTTTTGCGGATGAAAACAAAGTTGTGCGCGGAGCTCAATATCGAGTTGCTTTTCATGAGCGCGAGAATTCGATCGCGACCTACCTTTCGTTGGCAGCACGCGTTGCTTCAAAATCCGGCCACCGAGAACTGATTCCAAACGATTTCGCCGAGCATCTAATCCGGTTTACCAGCTCGCCTCGAACGGCTTTTCGTCTCCGCCCGCTCTTCGAAATCTTTGTTCCAGAATACTGGGAACACAATTACCGCTCCGGCGAGCTCGTGCGTGACAAGATCGTAGTCATCGGGGCGGAAGGAAGGTGGCAGAAGGATGAATTGCTGACGCCGTTTGGCGCGATGCCAGGGGCCGAGGTCCACCTCAACGTTCTCAATGCCCTGCTCCATGGCGAATCAGTCAGAGACCTTTCGCCATTTGCCAGGGCAGTTGTGACGATACTGACCGCCATCCTCGGAGCTGTCCTGTGGCTAAGCATCCGGTCTCCGTGGCTGCGCTTGCTTGCTCTCGGGGGGATTGACGCCGCTGCACCATTTTTCGCCCTTTGGTTTTACAACCACCAAAGCCTTTATCTTCCCTGCCTGCCACCACTTCTGGCCCTCAACTCGATCGTTTTTTTCTGCCTGGTTTCGGATTTCACCTTTGAACGTCTCGAGAAAGGCAGACTTCGGTCGACATTGCAAACGCGGGATGACCTTACCCATATGATCATTCACGATCTGCGCTCGCCCCTGAGCCTGGTTACCGGCTATGTCGATGTTCTGGAACAAATGGCCTCCGATAAATTGAATCCTGATGAAGCAGAGTGTGTCACTGGGGCAAAACGCGGCGCGGATGACATGAGCGACATGATCACTACGCTTCTGGATGTCGGTCGGCTCGAGGCAGGTAAAATGCCCCTCCGCTTACAAGATCACGACCTCGCGGAGATCGCGCGCAACGCTGCGGATCGATTTACCCCCGTCCTGCGAGGTCGTACTCTTCGTTGCGAGATGCCACGCGAACCAGTGGCAGTCTCTTGCGATGCCGATGTCATCCGGCGGATTCTTGAGAACCTCATCAGCAATGCGCTGAAATTCACAAAATCAGACGGAACAATTCGGATAAATGTTGAGCGCACGGGGGCTGACGTCACCATTTCTGTCAGCGACAACGGCGAGGGGATACCGCGCGACCAGCATGAATACATCTTTGAGAAATTTGGACAAACAAACAGTGGCCGCCAACATCGGCATTCGACTGGTCTGGGGCTCGCCTTTTGCCAGCTTGCTGTGAAAGCGCACCAAGGAAAGATCGGCGTTCAGAGCGAACCTGGAAAAGGAAGCACCTTTTGGTTCACGCTGCCGACTCGCGATCAGTCCGGAGCGAACGATATGGGCAATTCACAATCGACTCACTTCGAGCGGATTGGGCAGTCCAATCATCCCCGGACGCGAGGTCCCCACCGTTTTCACGGTTCGGGAGGACAAGGATCAGGCGCCTAACAAGTCGCCCACCAGCGACTTTTCTTCCTTTAATTCGTTCACGCTCGCGTCGATTTTCCCGCGGCTGAATTCGTTGATCGGCACTCCGGTCACCACTTCCACTTTTCCGCTTTTCACGCGCGTCGGAAAGGATGCGATCAAGTTTTTCTCAACGCCGTAATCGCCGTTCGAACAGAGCGCGACGCTGTGCCAATCCTTCCCGGGCGTATCGGTTGTTAAAGAACGCACGGTGTCGATCACCGCGTTCGCAGCCGACGCCGCTGACGAGAGCCCCCGCGCTTTGATAATCGCAGCGCCACGCTGTTGAACCGTCGAAATGAAATCCCCCTTGAGCCACGCTTCGTCACCAATGACTTCGTTCGCCGCGCGCCCATTTATTTTTGCATTATAAAAGTCCGGATACTGCGTGGCGGAATGGTTTCCCCAGATCGTCATGTTCGCCACCGTTGTGACGTCGACGCCAGCTTTGTGCGCGAGCTGCGCTTTAGCGCGATTTTCATCGAGCCGCATCATTGCGAACCAGCGATCACTTGGGATCTGCTTCGCATTGTTCATCGCGATCAGGCAATTGGTGTTGCACGGATTTCCGATCACCAGCGTCCGCACATCCGCCGCGGCGTTCTTTTCAATCGCCTTACCCTGGCCAACAAAAATCTTGCCGTTAATTCCAAGCAGATCTTTCCGTTCCATTCCCGCTTTGCGCGGCACGCTGCCCACAAGCAGTGCCCAATTCACATCGCGAAATCCTTCATCCAGGTCGGCGGTCGGTGTAATCGATTTCAGCAACGGGAAGGCGCAATCGTGCAATTCCATGACCACGCCATCGAGCGCGCCGAGCGCATTCGGAATTTCGATTAACGACAAGGCGATTGGTTGCTCACGACCAAACATGGCTCCGGAGGCAATCCTGAAAACGAGCGAGTAACCAATCTGTCCGGCCGCGCCGGTAACGGCGACTTTGATTGCAGATTTCATAGAGTCTCTTATCCGCAGATTACGCGGATTTACACAGATTTTTTCCGGAATTTTAATTTGCGGAAATCTGCGAAACCTGTGGATCAAATTCTTCCGCTTTTCTCCAGCAGCTCGCGAATCACTTTTATTCTGCGCCGAATTGTGCGGCTGTCGCGCATTTGCGCGATCGTTTTCGACAAACGCCGTGCCCAATTCGTCTCGAGAGTCGTCCCGGGAACATTGAATCGATCTTTGCGAGCGAGGAGATCGGTGATCATCACAATCGCGAGCCACGAGTTGCTATTGAACAGTGCACTCATCATTGCGGGATAAAAATCACGCTCGTACTCAAGCCCTTCGCGCGGCACGATCCCGGAGAACTGCGCGATCTTGAGGACATCTTCCAGCGCCTGAGCATGAGTCGGCGATTTTTCGTCGACTGCTTCCGCCCATAATTGACGAATCGGCTTGTGATCGTGCGTAGCATAAGTCGTGACTGATAACCTTTCGAAGTGACTTCCGGGTGTCATTTGCCCATGCAGAAATTCCCACTGCGGAATTTTAAACCCGGCAATGCCCAGCGAGTGCAAGCTTGGTCGCACATATCCTGGCACCGTGCCGAGGTCCTCGCCGACGACGCGGGTCGCTCCGCTCTCAGCAAGCACCATCCGCAAATATTCCTCGCCTTCGCGGCGATTCGCTTCCGCATTCTCCGGTTTTTCATCGTCGCGCGGCGTGAAATGGGGCCATTGTCCGCCGGTTTTCGCGAGCATCGCATTCCAATCGAGCGGCAAAAATTCTTTGTTTTTAGCTGGCCGCCACGGAAAGGCGTAGATCCGGTAAAACCCGAGCACGTGATCAATACGGAAGATGTGGAAGATTCGTTTTACCCCGCGCACCCGCTGTCGCCACCAGGCGAAGTCTTGCGCCCGCAGTGCTGGCCAGTTGTAAACCGGGATGCCCCAGTTTTGTCCCCATTTCATCGTGAACGCATCGTCTTTGAAGTACGGCTCTGGCGGCGCGCCCCCCGACCAATCGAGATGGAAAATCTCGCGCTCGCTGAAAACATCGGCGCTGTAATAACTGACGCCGAACGGAATGTCGCCCATCAGAGCGACACCGCGTTCTTCGGCAAATTTGCGTACCTCGTGCCATTGTTCGTCCGCGATCCATTGCACGTAGCAGAAGAATTTTTCGCGTTCCGAAAATTCGGTGCGCATGTCGGTTGGCTGTTCTCCCAGCCAGGTCTGTGCCGTCTTCGGATCGCGATGTTCAAGTTGCCATTCATCCCAGGTTTCGCTTTCGCCGTTCAACTCCATCAGCACACGAAAAAACGCGTACGACTTCAGCCAACGTGATTCGCGTTCGCAAAATTGATCGAATTTCGTCTGACGATTTGCAATTGGGTTGAGTTGGAAATTGTTAAACGCGCACTCGAGTAACTCCCGTTTCGACTTCCTGACCCGGTCATACTTAACCGGCCCGTGTCGCAGCGCTTCCAAATTCTCGTTAGCCATCACGCTTTCGAATGCCTCCTGCGTCAGTTCCGCCGGCGAACCGGGAGCGAGGTGCAATGTTGTCGGTTCAATCGCCATTGCGCTGATGGCGTTGTAGGGCGAATTATCGCGGCCGACTTCGTTGATCGGCAGCAGTTGCACGACCCGAAATCCAATCTCCCGCGCCCACTCAATAAATTCGCGCAGCGTCTCGACGTCCCCGATCCCGAGACCATGCTGGCTTCGCAGTGCAAACAACGGGGCGAGAACGCCTGCGATCTTATTTTCCGGCGACAAATTCATTCAGCCACAGATGAACACGGATGAAACACGGATTCGATTCAGAAGATCAAACGCTTGTACTCCACCTTGGTCCGACCGAAATTCACAAGCATTCCGACTTTCAATCCCGTGGCCCTTAATTCATTCAATAACTGCGCTTCGTCGCGTTTGTCGTATTGCGGGGCTACTTTGATTTCAACAACCACGCAGCCATCCACCAGAAGATCAACGTCGTAGTCTCCCACGATTACGCCTTTGTATTGAACTTGGATGCGTTTCTCCAGTTCCGCGATTGCGCCGCGTCGAAGCAACTCTACTTGCAGAGCACGTTGATAAACCCGTTCGAGAAACCCATAGCCGAGTTGAGCGTGCACTTCGAAGGCAGCACCGATGATTTTGCTTGTAGTCTCTTGATGCAGCAGCTTCGGCGTTTCTGAATCGTCGATCTCGAGCATCTGCTTATCCGTGTTTAATCCGGTAATCCGTGGCTAAACATTAGCTCCGGCTCACTTGCCAATCTTCGACGAGCTCACTCGGAATTTCCTTGAGGAACCGTGATGGCCGCTGGAAAACGTCGCCAAAACCGGCATTCAAGCGCATGTGTGGGTAGCTGAGATACAGTTCGTCGCGCGCGCGCGTGATCGCGACGTAAAAGAGGCGGCGTTCTTCTTCAATGGCATCGCGTGTTTCCAGCGAGCGCGAGCTCGGGAACATTCCGTCGGTCAGCCAGATGACGAACACGGTGTGAAATTCCAGGCCTTTCGCCTGATGTACCGATGACAGATTTACCGCTTCCTTGTCGGCTGCTGCATTCGGCGTCGGCTCGGCGTCGACGTTACTGATCAACGCGAGCTGCGACAGAAACTCCTGCGCGTCGCTGAATTGGCGGGCGAACGACGCCAACTGATTCAAATCTTCGCGGCGCAGTTCGTAATTGGTGAAGTTCGCCTTCGCGTAATCGTCATAGATCGCTTCCACCACCGACACGATCATCTCACTCGGCGGGTTCGGTTTTCCCTTCGGCGCAATTTCGTCGAGTGTTTGCGCCAGTTGTTCCCACATTTTTTTTGAGCGTGCCCTCACGCTGAGTTTGAGCAACCGCTCGCGGATGCTGTAGCCGCGGCCTTGCTCGCGAACTCTTTGGGAGTCGTCGGCCGCTGCTGCTTCTGTAGCCGGGATCGTTGAGCCCGGGCCGGAGTCATCGACTCTGGCTACAGGAAGTGGTGAAGCGTTTAGCTCTTTCTCCCAGCCAGCCCAAAGATTCTCGGCCAGCTTACCGCCGATGCCGGGCAATAATCGGACCATGCGTTTGAATGCGACTTCATCCCGTGGATTGGCCACGAAACGAATGAACGACGCGACGTCCTTGATGTGGGCCTGTTCGAAAAATCGAATTCCGCTGGTGATTTGGTAGGGAATGCCGCGGCGGGACAGTTCGAGCTGCAATTCGACCGCGTGATAATGCGCGCGATAAAGCACCGCGATTTCGTTTAGCTCCACTCCTTCATCGCGCTGCTCGAGGATTCGTTGGGCCACGAATTGCGCCTGTTCGCTCCCATCGTTCAGCGCGATGAGCGCTGGCTTCATCGCTTTCGAGTCGCGCGTCGCGCTCAGGTTCTTTTTGAACTGCTTGACGTTGGCGGCAATCGCACGATTGGCGACTTCGAGAATCTCAGGCACGCTGCGATAATTGAGCTCGATCCGGAACATCTGCGCCTTCGGATAGCGGTTCGGAAATTCAAGGATGTTTTGGAAATTCGCGCCGCGCCAGGAATAGATCGATTGCGCATCATCGCCGACCACCATCACGTTCTGATGTTCGCTGGCGAGTAGATCGATAAAATCGGCCTGGATTTTGTTCGTGTCTTGATATTCGTCGACCAGGAGGAATTGGAATTGTCGCCGGTAAACGCGCGCGATGTGTTCGTGCTCGACTAGCATTCGCAGCGTTTTCTCAAGGAGATCGTCAAAATCGAGGGAGTTCGTCGCTTTCTTCTTCCGTTCATAACGCGCCTGCACATCTTTGATCTGCTCGAGTAGTGGAAGGAAATAAGGGAATTTTTCGGAAAGCAATTCCTCCATCGATCGCTCGGTGTTGACGACGAAACTGAAAATGTCGGCCAGCACATCGGCCTTGGGGAACCGCATTTCTTTCGGATCAATCCCCGAGCTCGCCACTACCGTCGCGATCAAATCCTTTTGATCTTCGCGATCCATGATGGTGAATCCGGATGCATAACCCAGTGCGCTGCCGTGCCGTCGCAGCATCCGGTTGCCGATGGAATGAAACGTGCCGCCCCAAATCCCGGCCGCGTCCACCGGCAACAGATTGGCCACCCGATCGAGCATCTGTCGCGCGGCTTTGTTGGTAAAAGTCAGCAATAAAATGTTGCGCGCATCCACCCCATTCTCGAGCAAATAGGCGACACGATACGTCAGGGTCCGCGTTTTCCCCGAGCCTGCACCCGCGATGATTAACATCGGCCCTGGCGGCGCCGTCACCGCCGCCAATTGCTGCTCATTCAATTCTGCCGCGTAATCAATCGCCCCGGTAAAAGCCGACTGGGTGCGTTGCAGCGTGTATTGCCGAGACATGGGAAGGTTATGTTCCGGTGATGAGGCAAGACCTTCAACGGCAATTTCAAAAAGTAGGGGTGTGACAACCGACCACCCGGGTGCGGTTGTCGACTGGCAATCGCAAACCGGTAGCGACATCGACCAGCACTTCGCGATGCATCATGCAGGTCTTGATCGGTGACACTCCCGGAATGAACCAGCCTTCGACCCAATCGTGGCAGAGCGCATTCGGCAGATCGCCTGAGACCGCGCAAAACTCGACTCGCTTCAAATTGCGCCTGTAGCCGGGGTCGCTGACCCCGGCCCGCGGACAACGTCGCAGAATTAACGCCATCTGCGCAATTCAATTCCGTGGCTGAGGGGGCGACGGTCTCGCGTGCGATTCAAGCCGTTGCGGTCGCTGCCGGGTGACTCAAAAGTTGACTTACGCTTGACCAATCGTGTCTGCGCGGCTTGACTCATAACTTGACTTATGCTTGACTAATTCGTCATGAAATACCGGCCCGTTTACACCATTACCCCGCGTCTTCTCAGCGAAGTCGAGCAGATTGCGGCGTTGCATGAGCGGATTTCCGCGGCGGCGGTGCAGGTGGCCTGGATTCCGGCCCTGCAGAAGGACACCCGTGTCCGCAATGCGCATTCCTCCACCGCTATCGAGGGGAATCCGCTGACGCTGGAGCAGGTGCGCGCGATCGAGGAGGGGCGGGAGGTGCCGGCGACGGGACCGCGCTCGCAACGGGAAGTGACCAATTATTTCGCCGGTTTGCGTTTTGTGGAAAAGAACGCGCAGCGCAGCGCGGTGACCCACGCCGAGGTATTAAAATTGCATCGCATCATGGCGGGCGCGGTGATGGATCAGGGAACTGCCGGACGTTACCGGACGATTCGGGTGCGAGTGGGAAGTCATGTCGCGCCGCCACCCGAGAAAGTGCACGGGATGATGTCGGCGTTACTCGATTGGTGGAACGTCCAGGCAACAAGAATTTCGCCGATTCTGAGCTCGGCTATTATTCATCATCGTTTCGAAACGATTCATCCGTTTGCGGACGGGAATGGACGCACCGGGCGGATGCTGGCGTTGTGGGAACTGTACCGGCGCCGCTTTGACAGCCATCATATTTTTTCGATCGACGAGTACTATTGGGAAGATCGGCCGCGCTACTACGCCGCTTTCATCAAGGTCCGAAAGGAAAAAGACGATCTGACGAGCTGGTTGGAATATAGCGCCGAGGGATTGCGCAGGACGCTGGAGCGGGTGTGGACTCGAATCCAAAAATTGTCGGCGCATGCGGGGAAAACCAAGCTCGTCCTGCGGCCGAAACAGGAGCAATTGTTACATCTATTGCGCGAGCAAAAGGCGATGACGCCGCGCGAAATCTGGGATGGAATCGGCGTATCGAAGCAGGGCGCACTCGATTTGTTGCGACCATTGATCAAGGCGGGCTTGGTGCGGCGGATCGGAACGAAGAAGACCGGTCGCTATGTTTTAGTTTAGTCGAGGGAGGAGACAGGATTATGCAGGATTAAATCTCTTCTTTAAGGTCCAATCCTGTTAATCCTGTCTAGTTTTGCGGAAGCGAACGAAAACTAGGCGGGCGAATTATCCGGCGGTATCGGCTGCGCACGAGTTGAGCCGCGCTTTCTCTGGCTGATTTCTTCCAGCAGTTCGATCTGGATCTGCTGGATTTCGAAAAGGCGATTGTATTGCCGTCGCAGGAGGTGATCGATTTTCTCGTGCAGGTGCCGGATCTCGAGCTCGGCTTTGAGATTGACCTTATAATCGTTTTCCGCCCGTAATCGATCGCGCGCTTCCGCCCGGTTTTGGCTCATCATGATGACGGGCGCTTGCAATGCGGCCAGGCAGGAAAGGATAAGATTAAGGAGAATGAACGGGTAAGGATCGAAGCCGCGGTCGAGCAGGAGCACTGCGTTGAGCACGACCCAGACGACGATAACGCCGCCGAACGTGATGATGAATTTCCAGCTCCCGCCAAACTCCGCGATTTTATCCGACAAATGTTCCCCAAAGGTCAGCTTGCGCTCGAATTGCTTCTCGATGTTCTCGGTCAGCACTTCGTGCTGCTGCAGACTTTCGATGACCTCTTGATCGAGCGAGGTGAGCTCGCCGATTTCATCCTCGAGCGCGCGCTTGACGTAATCTTTGCGGAAAATGCCGAGGTCGCCGAAGCAAATGAACTCCTGCGGGTCCCAGTTCGGCCGTTGCGATTTGATGAATTCGGCGAGCGAAGGCCGGACATTGTCGCCAATGGCGCCGTTCTGTGGCAGGAAAGCCCGGCCACAAATCTGGCAGTTTAGTTTTCGCGACGCCGTTGCTTCCATTGTTACCAATTAAGGAGGAGTAACGAAGTTTGTCGATTCCATCTTGAACCGGGCACTCGCGATTCTAAGCTAGGCGGATGGAAGAAGCCGAAGTGCCATTGGAACATTTGCACGAAGAAATTCATCACCATGCCGGGCACGGCGGCGAGAAATGGATTTCGTGGGTGGCCCTGAGTACGGCGATTCTCGCAGTGTTGGCGGCAATCGCCGGACTGCTTTCCGGAAGTCATGCCAACGAAGCAATGATGAGACAGATCGAGTCGGCCGATCAATGGGGGTTTTATCAGGCGAAAGGGATCAAGGCCGCAGTCCTGGACGCAAAAATGAGCTTGAGTGGTTCGAGCAGCGAGGCGGACCGGGAAAAGGCGGAAAAATATTCCGAGGAACAAAACGAGATTCAAAAAGAGGCACGGGAGAAGCAGGCGGAAGCGAAGACCAATTTTCATCGGCATGAGGTTTTCGCGCGCGGAGTGACCTTATTTCAGATTGCAATTGCCATCGCTGCGATTTCCGCGTTAACGAAGCGCAGGCGCTACTGGATGGTGAGCATGTTCATCGGCGCAGTGGGCTGTATTTTTTTGACGCTGGGTTTTGTTCAACATTGAGCTATGCGCGTCCTGGCCATCGATGCTTCGTTGCGCAACTGCGGAGTTGCCATCGTCGATGGCGAGAATGGAAAATCGCGTGCGCTTTTCTTTGGCACCATTCACAACGCCAGTTCGCTGAAATCCTCGGCTTGTCTCGTCGCGATTCGCGATCAGCTGGCGCAACTGATTCGAGAACACGAGCCGGACTGTTGCGCGCTCGAAGCCGTCATTTACGTGCAGAGTTACAAGACCGCGATTTTGCTGGGCGCGGCGCGCGGCGCCGCCATTCTCGCCGCGGCAGAAAACGGCCTTCCGGTTTTCGAATATGCGCCGAGACGAATCAAACAAGCGACGGTCGGGACCGGTGGCTGCCAAAGAAGAACCAGGTCGCATTCATGATGCGAGCCTTGCTCGGGTTAACCGAAACGCCCGATCCAGATTCGGCTGACGCGCTCGCGATTGCGCTTACCCATTTGCGGGCGCAGGAGTCGGTGAAAATCGGGCTGCCTGGAATGGAGGAAATTTGAGCGTGGAAGCCGCAGAGCTGTCATCCGGAGTTGCGCCGAACAATGTTGGTGCCGTCTCGATCCTGGGAGAGGTCCCTGGTTCCGGTCGGGAAGGCGCGCTTTTTGTTCGCTGGCTGGGGCGGGTGAATTTTGCAGATGCGCTGAAGTTGCAGGAAAAAATTGTCGCGCAAAAACGAGGTGATCCAAACGCAGCGGACACCATTCTGTTATTGGAACACGATCCGGTTTACACAATTGGCCGGACGCCGGACCAAAGCAGCTTGCGCGGTGGATCGCATTTGCCGCATCCATTCTTCCAGATCAATCGGGGCGGCCAGGCAACGTATCATGGGCCGGGGCAGTTGATGGGCTATCCGATTATCGATCTGCGCCATTGCGGCCAGGATTTACACAAATATCTGCGTTGGATTGAAAGCTTGCTGATCGAATTTCTGAGCGGGTTCGGAATTGAAGCACAACGTCGCGAAGGATTGACCGGTGTCTGGGTTCAACAACGCAAGATTGCATCGATTGGCGTGGGCGTGCGGCATTGGATCACGATGCACGGGTTCGCGTTGAACGTGTGCGGTGATCTTTCACCGTTCGACCAGATCACGCCCTGCGGAATTTCGAACGTTATGATGACGTCGATCGAGAAAGAAACAGGGACGAGTATGTCAGTAGCTGTGGCCGCGGTTACAATGGAAAAGGTGATCAGGCAAATGTGGCAGGATGCTACAACGGAGCTTGGCTCTTTCTTGAGCAATAGACTATAAACGTTACGCTCCCTAGCGGAGTTGAGTTTCTGGCAAATGAACATTCCACTCGAGGACAATTTTACCGATGTCATTGGCAAGGCGCAGCGGGGCCTGGAGATTTCCGATTCCGATCTCGCCAAACAGGCGCGGTTGGACGCGAGCGCGATTCGGAAATTGCGCGGCGGACATTATAATGAACTGGCGTTGTTTCGCGTCGCGCCAGTGCTCGGGCTCGGTGCGCGCGCGTTAGCCGATCTTGCCCAGAACGAATATCGACCGGATGTCCGCGAGATTGACGGCCTGGCCATGTTCAACACGACGTATCACGACATGACGGTGAATGCGTTTTTGGTGTGGGATCCGAAATCGCGCGAGGCTATCGCCTTCGATACTGGCGCCGATTGTGGTCCAATGCTCGATCGCGTCAAAAAGGAAAAATTGACGGTGAAACTAATCCTGCTGACGCATGCGCACCCCGATCACATTGCTGATCTGGTGCGTTTAAAAAGGGAGACTGGCGCGCCTGTGTATATTTCCGAGCGCGAAGCGACTTTTGGCGCGGAAACGATTTCCGAAGGTCATGAATTCAACGTCGGCTCTTTGAAAGCGAAAGCACTTCTTACCTGGGGCCATTCCCGCGGCGGAATGACGTTCTTCGTTACCGGACTGGCGCGCCCCATCGCGGTGGTGGGCGATTCAATTTTTGCCGGCTCAATGGGCGGTGGAAATATTTCTTATAAAGAGGCGATTAGGAATAATGTGGAAAAAATTCTGACGCTGCCCGATGAGACGATTATCTGTCCCGGTCATGGCCCAATGACAACAGTGGGAGAGGAGAAGGCGCACAATCCGTTTTTTGCGGGACGATAAATAATGCTGGTAGGGCGAGACTCCGTCGAGCCATTGTCGCGTAAGGATAACGCGATGGCTCCGCAGAGCGTCGCGCTACCGAAATAAGAATATGAACATCGGTTTCGTTGGTGTTGGCCGGATGGGCGCGAACATGGCGCGGCATCTGGCGGATTGCGGATTTCATGTGACGGCGGTTTATGATGTGAATCGCGCGAAGGCGACGAAACTGGCGAGCGAGCTTGGGTGCGCCGCGTCTCAGAATTTGTCGGACGTTACTGCGGAATCGGACGTCATCATTACGGTGGTGAGCGACGATGCGGCGATGCGAAAAATTTTTGCGAAATCGGGCGACAGCCTGCTGGTGAACGCGAGAGGCAAGTTATTTATCAATTGCGCGACCATTACACCACGGGTGCACCTTGAAGTGGAAGAACTGGCTGGGAAAGCCGGTGCGCGTTCCCTCGAAGCGTGCATGGCATCGAGTATCACGCAGGCGCGCGATGGTTACCTTTATTTGATGTGCGGCGGTGATAAGGAGGCGTTTCGTGCCGCGCAACCGATTCTGGAAAAACTTGGGAAAACCATCCGTTACTTCGGGAAAGCGGGGGAAGCAGCCAAGATAAAGGCGCTGGTCAACATGGTGATGAACGTCAATACTGCCGGCCTTGCCGAAGGTCTTGGTCTGGGCGACGCGATGGGCCTTGATCTTACAATATTGCGCGAAGTTTTTTCTGAAACCGGTGCGGCCTCGCGCGTTTTGCAAACGGACGGCGAAGACATGCAGAATCGGGAACACAGCTGCTTTTTCTCGGCTGCGCACGCCGCCAAAGACAGCGGGATCGCGCTCGATCTTGCTCGCGAACTTGGTCTCGAGCTGCCGCTTGCTCATGCGACCAAAGAGCAGTACGACGCAATGATCACGGAAGGCCTGGGGGAACTCGATAAGTCTGGGGTGGCCGAGCTGACCTTCAAAAACCGCCACAAACATGTTCGGCGATCACGTGTGACCGGACGATAACACGCCCAAACATGGCGCAGCCCCAGATGTGGAAGGGACTTAGCGTCAGACTCGCCCACGGAACATACGGAAAACGCGGCACGAGGTGTTTCAGAAATTTCATTTGGGCTCGAGTTTGCGTTCTTCCGTTGGGTCGACAAATCCAGCTGGTAGTCAGAGGCTGGCAGACTATGGTAATGTAATTGACCGAGTTAGAGATGAAAACGGTTTGGCGGGTTTTTGCTTATTTAAAACGTTATCCGTGTGCTCGGGATGTGGATGCTGGCTTGTGCGATTGTTGGCACGTTGATGATCATGGTCCCGCCGGTGGTGACGGAACAGGTGGTCGACCAAGTGGTGCTGGAGCATCATCCCGAAGACCTGATGTATTGCCGGCTTTGGTCGCTGCGTTGCCTTCCTCCTGCAGCACGGTCTGAATTCGTTGCGCATCCTCCTCAACAACACTTTTGAGCAAAAGTGATTTTCGATCTGCGGAGCGATCTTTATTCCCATATCCAACTCCTTCCGCTGCGCTGGTTCGACAATCGTGCGACGGGCGATTTGATGACACGAGTCTTGGAAGACGTGAATTCGGTCGAGCGTGTGCTGATTGATGGGATCGAGCAGGGGACAGTCGCTGTCCTCCAGATCGTGCTTGTCCTCAGCTGTAATGTTCTATCGCAGCTGGGAACTCACGCTCATGGCCCTATTACCCGTTCCATTCCTGGCTGGCGGCGCCTTATGGTACACGCTGACCGCCCATCGCCGTTACCGACTGCAGCGACGTGCAGCGTCGGCCATGAATTCGCTTCTGCACGACAATCTTGCGGGAATTCGCCAGATCAAAAGTTTCGCGCGCGAACAGAATGAGCACGAGCGTTTCAATAAGGCCAGCAATGAACTTGAGCCGCGCCACCCTTGTAGTCATGCGAGTTTGGGGGATTTACAATCCGTCGATGTATGTGTTCGGCTCGCTCGGTGTCGTGGCCTTGGTCACGCTTGGAACACAAATTCGTTCTCGCGGGAACAATGCAGCTCGGCGGACTCCTCGAATTTCATCATATTGTCCGGTTTTCTCTACGAGCCAATCGGCAAACTGCATCAGCTAAATCAGCTGATGCAGGCTGGTCGGGCTGCGGCCGAGCGCGTCTTTGAAATTATTGACGAGCCGGCGGAATCGCAACGCGGGCGCAAATTTGAAAGGGCGGTGCGGGGCGAGATTGAATTTCGGGACGTCAGCTTTAGTTACGGAACAGAGTTGCCAGCGTTGAGCGATGTCTCATTTCACGTCCGCCCGGGCGAAACTATTGCGTTGGTCGGCAAAACTGGTGCGGGAAAATCTACTCTGATCAATTTGCTGACGCGTTTCTATGAGTTCGAGGAAGGCGAAATTTTGATCGATGGCCAATCGATCCAAGATCTTAACATCCGCGACTTGCGGCAGAAGATCGGGATGGTGACTCAGGAAAATTTTCTCTTTAACGGAACAATTCGCGAAAACCTGCAAATGGGAAAGCCGGGTGCGAGTGACGAGGAATTGATGGAAGCGGCGGAAGCGGCGAACGCCCGCAATTTCATTGAGCTGTTGCAAAATGGATTGAGTAGCGTGGTGGGCGAGCGTGGAGTGAAGTTGAGCGTCGGAGAGAAACAGCGGCTTTCGATTGCGCGTGCGCTTTTAAAGGATCCGCCAATTCTAATTTTGGATGAAGCGACGGCGAGCGTCGACACCGCGACGGAGAGGTTGATTCAAGAGGCACTGGAGAATCTAATGTTTCGTCGAACTTCGATCGTGATCGCGCATCGTCTCTCGACCATTGTGCATGCCGATCAGATTCTGGTGCTGGATCGTGGTCGCATCATCGAACGTGGAACGCACGAGCAATTGTTGACGCTGGGTGGGAAATACGCGCGCCTGTGTGAGCAGAGTTTGCTCGAGATGCCAGAAGTAGAACCCGCCACGGTGTGAGCAAGGAGCGGTTGTCTCCTACGCCAGGCCGGCTGGACTGTCGAACCGCTACAAACGGCGATTGGAAATCGCCGTTATCGTTTGCTTTACCAGGCACCACTAGACAGAAACTTGCTCTTGTTGTGTGGGTTCGCGGCGGTCTGTGACCGCCATTTATCTAGTTCGCCAGTTAGAAACGGCCGCTCCTTGTTTGAGGATGCGTAGAAGCGCGTCCCTCTGGCCGTTCCTATTGAGCGTCTGAGGCGGCCAACAACTGCTGGTAACGTTGCTCCAACTCCCGATAGCGCGCTTCCGCTTCGTGCAAAGCACGTCGCTCTTCTCCCAGGCTGCGCTCGAGATCGCGAATTCGTTCTTCGAACTCTATCGACATGCCGACCGCCGCCGGCGAGCCTTCAACCAACGTCTCGCCATCTTCAGTCGCGCTCGGAAAAAATGATGCGATCTCCTGAATTCTTCGACGCGAACCGTCGCAGGTATTAATGACGAAATTCTCCGGCGTAACTTCACCGAGCCGGACAAACTCATTAATCGCTCCCAGAGTCGTCGGCCCGTAATAACGCTCGCTCGTTACCTCCACCAGCCAATCCATCCCGAGCTCCGAAACCATCGGGGCTTTCATCCACGTTTGTTGATCGGATGAAACCAAGTCGCGTGGAGCTATGCGCGCCTTCGCGGCCCAGCGTGTGAGTTGTTGGAACGGCAGCGGTCCAAAAATGCCACCGTCTTCGTATTTCCTGAGATACCAGCTTGGGTCCACTGCCGTTGTCATTGCGGGGTAGGTGAAGGTGAGGCGCTCGCTGCCGGGCTGGCAGAGGGCGGAGGAATCATGACTGTTTGCCCGGCCTGCAATTTTCGGCCGTCTTCGATGTGATTGAACTTTTGCAGTTCTTCCACGCCAACTTTGTATTGCTTGGCGATGGAGGTTAGCGTTTCACCCCGGGCGACGACGTGAGTAGTGCCGTTGGCTGGTGACGGATGCGCGGACTCGGTCGTCGTCGTGGCGGCGTTTGGCACCGGGCTTGGACTCGTTTCCCCAATGAGCATTCCGGGACGCGAGACCTGCTGTTCCAGCTTCAAAATGTGTTGGGAAAGGGCGTCGATCTTGGCGTTGAGTTCATCGATCTTCCTTTCCAGCGTGAGCATTTCGCCTGGCGCCGACGAAGGCTGCGGTGTTTGGGCGAATGCAGCGGCAACTGGGAGAAAAAAAAACGCGCAGAGAGCGAGAGACTTCATTCCAAAAAATCTGACATCTGGGAGCGGGACTGGCAAGCACGCAAGCCGCTAGAAGATTTGGCTTGAGTCGGGACGCTGACGCCCCCTCCCACATAAGTTGGGCTTATCGAAATCTCGGCCACGAGAATGTTGCGGTTCGGACGATTTCCCGTACCTTTTTGTCAATGCCAGAGCGCATTCAAAAGCCGGTTGAACCGGCTCCGTGGGGGCCGAAACAGGGTGACGGCGATGGGCCGCGCTCGCCCGATATCTCGCGTCCCGACACGAAAGATCTGCTCAAGAAAATGCGCAAGGTAGACCCGAATCAATCGAAGCGTTACCGGCAACGCACCGGCCAATAATGGACAAACCGGCGCTCGATTTTGGAGCGGATTTTCCATCCTTGCTTCGCCGCCAGGGTTTACCCGGACCTCCCGCGCCCATTGTGAATACGCGTGCCGAGATTGTGCCAACGGAATCCACTACGATCCTTGCCTTCAAATTCGCGGACGGCGTCTTAGTCGCGGGCGACCGGCGCGCTACGTCCGGAAACACCGTTGTTTACGATCGCGCCGATAAAGTCCTGGAAATTGACCGTCGTTCGATCATGGCGATCGCGGGGGTTCCCGCGACGGCGTGGGAGATGGCGCGTGTGCTCGAACATTCCTTTCAATTTTTTCGCCGCACCCAGTTGCAAGAGATGAGTGTCGACGGCAAGGTGCGCGCGCTCTCGAAGTTATTGCGCGACAACTTTGGTTTCGCGCTTCAGGGTGTTGGGATCGTCGTCCCGATTTTCGCAACGTTCGATGCCGGCGTTTCACCTTCCGCCCGCCTCTATTTCTACGACGCCATGGGGGCGCAGTTCGAAGCGACTGACTTCGCCGCGACTGGCTCAGGCTCGCCGGCGGTGCGTGGGATTTTGTATTACGAAAACACCTGGGGCGAAAAGCCTCTGCAAAAAATCAGCGAGGACGACGCGGTCGTGGTCGCGTTACGGGCTCTCGATACCGCCGCCGAAGCCGATACCGCGACCGGCGGAATTGATCGGCATGCCAAAATTTTTCCGGTGATGAAAATCGTCGGAGCTGACGGCATTCGGACACTGCCGGAAGAAAAAATCGCCGAGCTATTCCACAAACGCGTCGAATGATTGAAGAGCCGTATCGCTGGGTGGAAGCAATCGCGACGCGCCGCGATTATATCGAGATGCAGTTGGCAACCGGCAGCCCGGTGGTCGCGGTCGGTTATGCCGAGGGGATTTTGTTGTTCACTGTTGGCCAGCAGAAACTTTTCGAGATTTACGACCGAATTGCGCTCGGTGCCATCGGACATCCGGGCGACATCGAACGTTTGCGCATGGCTGCGATTGAGCTTGCCAGCACCGAAGGATTTACCCGCTCGGCTGCCGATGTTTCCCTGCGGCGCCTTGCCTACTACTCGTTAAGTCCGGTGATGAAAAATGCGTTCGAGCAGATTTACGGTGCCCCTTTCCTGGCGCGCTTGCTCTTTGTCGAGATTGGAGCAACTCCGGCCGACGATCTCTTCCTGGAAGTCGAATACGACGGCGCCATTCATCTTCGCTCGACCAACGAAGGCAACAGGCCCTTTGCCGTTCTGGCCGCAACGAAAAAATCGGCCGAGCGAATGATCGAATTTCTGCGCAAACAATTTCGCAGTGGCAAAAATCTGGCGGAAACCCTTGACCTCGCACTGGATAGCTGGCTGATCGGGCAATTAAAAGCGGACGATGCCGTGCCGGGAGACGATGAGATCCGGCGGCAACGGAGCGAGCGACTTGGAAATGGGACAATTTCGGCGGCGGTGCTGGAGCGTAATGCAAACATGGCGGTGCGATATCGTGCCGTGGAAGCGAATGAACTGGCACCGTTGATCGCGAAATAGAATGGTGCGTTTCCGCGTTTCAACCAGGGCCAGCGAGATCATCGCGTGGCTCGGCCTCTTGTTGATGATGGTGTCGTTTTTGACCCTTCTCCTGACGCCTGAGCCATTCTCGCCGCGCCTCGTCGTTCCCCAGCACAAAAAGGTGGAGCCCTTCGCGCTGGTCATACTCGACCCGGGACACGGTGGGCAGGATTCCGGCGCAATCGCGGGCGGGGTTTTGGAAAAGGACCTGACCCTGGACATTGCTCAACGAGTCGATCGGCTTCTTGACGCGCAAGGCGTGATGACGTTGCTGACGCGCAACGGAGACTCCTACGTTTCGTTAGGTGACCGGGCGCAGTTGATTAACCGCGCTGATAATGCCGTGGTTGTGAGCATTCATCTTAATGATGGGCCCCGCCCGGACGCTAGCGGTATCGAAACCTATTTCGCAGCGCAACAGGCCACTGGCATTCCACTGATCGCAAGCTGGCTTCCTTTTCTGCAGAAAGTCGCCAATCCTCGGCCGAATCTGGAAAGTCAGAGTCTGGCTCAATTTATTCAGCAACAACTGGTCGCGCGCACCCAGGCCGTTAATCGCGGCACAAAGGCGCAGCAATTTTATGTGCTGGCCAATGTGCGGCATCCGGCCGTGCTGGTGGAAGGAGGTTTTTTAACCGGCAAGAATGATATCGGGAAGCTGGCGGACGCGAATTATCGCGAACTACTGGCGATGGGAATAACCGATGGCATTTTGAAGTACCGGGACACGGTTAAAGCATTGGCTGGTAACGTTGCACAAGCGAGTCCATGAATAAGGGAATGGCGAAGGCGTCAAAATTGCCCGCAACGATGAAAGGAAAAATTGCAACGGTGATCCTGGGGATCGCGCTGGCGCAGTTGACGCGGGCTGACAGCACGGTTCAGGAGGCCCAGCAAGAACTCAAAGAGCAAGGCTATTATTTCGGTCAGGTCAATGGGGACAAAGACGCGGATACGATCGCTGCGATCCGGCGATTTCAAATCCGCAGCGGGCTGCCAATCACCGGAGAGTTGGACGAACAAACATTGCGCGCATTGCGTTCCGGCACTGCTTCTTCCTCTGCATCGTCGAACACGCCGCAACCTGAGCGTCGGGAGGATGACGGAACCGCAAACGAGCACTCAGGAGAAGCCACGCCTCCGCCGCGCGAAGCACAGGGTGCTCGAGCGGAACGGGCACCATCGCAAGCCACTGCGAGTATTTTTAGCAATACGCCCTACGAAATGGCGCCACCGGAATTACAACAGCGTGTTGTCGTCGGCGCCCAAATACTGCTGCGGCGCCGCGGTTTTTACAGAGGTGTCAGCGACGGGATCTTCAGCCCGAATCTGGAGTTTTCCATCCGCGCATTTCAGTCGCGTCTGGGAATTGCGCCCAACGGCCGGCTCGACATGGAGACGTTGGCTGCGCTCGGTTTGTTGCCTGGCCAAAACGGCCGCACGTTCATGGAAATGCCGCGCCGTCGTGTTGTGCCCGCTGAGGAGCCGCCGGTGCGTGGCGAATGGATTCACTAGGGCGTTTTAAATAATAAAACTGTGGCCTCGGGCCCAGTAGCCGCTTCCCTGTGGGAAGCGCACGCGTCGCCCACACAGGGCGACGGCTACAGCATTTCTTGACTGTTTTTAATCGTTGTCGAAACGAATCGACTGCAACTCCGCGGTAACTGTCCCGACAAAAATCTGGCTCTCAATTCGCAGGATTACGCGATCGTTGTCGTCTGAAAGCCAGATGGTCGCGCGTTTGAATTTCCGGTGCGGCTCGAGCTCATTCTTTTTGTTCACCCGCTGTAAGTTCAGATCCATTTTTATCGCGTTGTAATTTTCTGAGCGCACGCGCAGGTGCTCGCGCCCGAGCACGGTGACCGTGGCGACATAGGCGGAATTGGCCGGATAAACCGCCATGCGGTAAACGCTGTGATCGCGCAACGGCTGACTACGCAAATAGAGAAAGACGGACTGGAGATCATACAAGTTCTCCAATGCGAAATCCTTGACTGTGGGTGTGGCACGGTTGCCTTCAAGGCGGCGGCTGTCTACTCCTTCATTGGAAAACTTCAGGTTTGTCTCGATCCGCTTACCGCGCGCTGTCTCCACCTGATGCGTTTCGAGTGGGCGTAGCGTCTGGGCGTTCACCACCGAAAGGTAGCTTAGATCAAATCGCCAGAGGATGCGGGCCAGGCCCACGGTGCGTCCTTTTGCTTCTAGAACAAGTGTCTGTTGTTCGCCATGACGAAAAGATACTTCCGATGTTGCCGCGGTGATTCCGCTCCATCCATAAACGTAAGTTGCATGTCCCGGCCGCAGATCGGGGAAATTCCCGCGAGCATCGTGAGTTAAGGTCGAGGCCCAGTCAGTTTCTCCCTTGGTTTCCTGAGAAGGGAAGAAACCAAGAGTCGTTAGGAGCGATACGCCAAAGACCGATCGCGCCAGCAACAGGTGGGAAAGACGCGACATCACAAAAACAAAACGCACGCCGGCTTACGCAGGCGTGCGTTTGCGAAGAAAAGTGAAGCTACGGCTTTTTCGGAGTGGCCGTCGGGCTTGCCCTGGTCGTCACCGTCGGAGAACCCGCAGAAGAGCCCTCGCTGCTGACCGTGCTGGGGCGGCCCGGTTTGTTTAGTGCAGCCACAACATCGTTGGTGAAATCATAACTATCACGCGAGTAGAGGAGCGACGGGACCCCATTCACGCTCAATCCCGATTTGTCGAACACGAGGTCCATGTTCATGGTCTTCACCCTGTCATTTACGACATCCATAATTTCTTTCACGATGCCGTCGCGCATTCGCAAGGCCTGTTCCCGTAATTGATTTTCGCGGGTTTGACCCGGAACTCGTTAATTTCGCGTTCCATATTTTTGATGTTGTTAATTTTGTCGTCGCGATCTTTCGCCAGTTGCGTCTTTTTATCCGCACTCAGGGCCGTGGATTCCAGCTGCTTGTTGAGATTGTTGACTTCCTCAAGGGCCTTTTTGTAGGAATCGGTCCGATCGTCGAATTCTTTTTTCGCCGCATCTTTGGCGTCGTTAATCTTTTTCTCGGCTTCCTTGGTCTTGCTGTATTCTTTGAAGGCACGGTCCATGTTAATGGTCCCAATCTTGAGCGTGCCCTGGCCAAACGCTGCCAGCGGCAGCGCCAGCATGGAAGTGAGGGCGAGAGAGAGCAGTTTCTTCATAAAACGATGGGTTTAGTTGTTTTGCGTGGCGTTAGACCGCCTTGGTTAGTTTCCGTTCAAAATTGATAGCCGACGTTAAAGTTAATCTTCCCGCCACTGCTGTTGCCGGCCTTCTGAAGCGGAATGCCGTAGTCAATACGAAGTGGACCAATCGGCAAGTCCAAACGTAAACCAATGCCGACATCGGAAGCGATATTGTTAAAATTATAATCCCAGGGATTCACGTTCACAAAGCCGGTGTCGTAGAACAATGCCCCTCGCGCTTTCTCGACAATCGGGAAGGTTAATTCAACCGTTGTTCGTGCCATGCTTTGCCCGCCGAGCGGTTCGCCGTGCTTATCTTTCGGACCGACATCGCGGTATTCAAAGCCGCGAAGATTGTTGGAGCCACCGAGGAAAAGGCGGTCGTAAATCTTGACCAGCCTGTTTTCTTGTTCGGCCAAGGCGTCAACCCCGGCAACCTCCGAATTTACCAATAGAATCATATCCCACGGCAGATGCCAATATTTCGAAGCTTCAACATCGAAGCCGTAAATATGTTCGGTGCCGCCGGTCGGGAACCCGGCGACGTACCAGGTGTAGCTGATACGTTCGCCTCTGCGGGTAAGGAACGGATTATCGCGAGTATCGTAAACCAGGCTGGCCGAGACTGTACTTTTGGTCGACGGGCCGATTTCGGCCCGTAGCTCCGGTGTTGCGTCGATGGCAACGTTAAATGCGTCCACGTCTTCAAAGTGGTATCCGATCGAGCCGTAAAGGTAGGGCAACAGAGATTTTCGTACATCCAGCGCAAATCCGTAACTCCGCTCATTGTAAACCGAGCTCAAATAATCCGCCTCGTGATAATAGGTAGCGAAGCTCACGGAAATCGGCCGATCCATAAACCACGGTTCGGTGAACGCGACCTCGGCATCTCTCCGCTGGGTTCCACCCTGCAGGCGGATACGAAACTTCTGTCCGCCACCGGTGAAGGCTGGCCAGTTCGTGATGTCAAAATTTCCCTGCGTCAGCTCAACGAATCCAACTAGACTATCGATGGTGCTGAACCCGGCACCGAAGTTAAGCGAACCGGTCCGCTTTTCCTCGACCGTAAGGTCAAGGTTCTTGCGTCCTTCCACGCCAGTATCGACTGGAAAAGCGTCGACCTTGCTGAAATACCCAAGATTATCCAGGCGCTTTTTGCTCGTCTCTACTCGCACGGTGTTGAAAATATCCCCCGGCGCGATCAGCACTTCGCGTCGAATCACCTTGTCTTTCGTTCGCGTATTGCCAGAGATATTGATGCGCTCGACGTAGGAGCGCTGGCCCTCATCGATTCGATAGGTGAGATCGATTAACCCGCCATGCGGCGGTGAACTTTCCGGGACGACCGTCAGGTCAACATAGCCGCCGCTGCCGTAAGCGTCGGCGATGGCTTTGGCATCATCCTTGATTGCCTTGGCCGAGTAAACCGCGCCTTCTTTAGTTTTCACTACCGCCCGCAACTTGTCCTCAGTGGTCGCTTTGTAGCCAACGAAGCTCAGTTTGCCGACGTGATACTGCGGTCCTTCATCGATCGCGATCACGATGTACAAGGTCCCACCGCTCGTCCGCTCTTTGCGAACGTCCCGCACGACCACGTCGATGTAGCCATGATTCTGGTAAAACTCGCGAACCTTCTGGACGTCATCCTGCAATTGGTTTTCATCCAGGCGACCAGATTTATCGAAGACGGAAATGATCGTTTTACCTTTGGTCTTCATCTGTTTCCGCAGCGTCTGCTGGGAAAAATGCGTATTGCCTTCGAAACGGATCTGCTTGATCGCCCCTTTTATTCCTTCATTGATCGTGTAAACGACGCGAGAAGTCCCGCGGGTGACATCGATCGGCTCAACGTGAAACTGCACATCGATGTCGTTGAACCCGCGCGCCCGATAAATGTCGATGAGCTTTTCCCGGCCCTTTTCCAAATCCTCTTCCTTCAGCGGCGTGTTTAATTTCACGCCGATATCTTTGCGCAACTTCTTCGGCTTAATCCGCGTCGCGCCATCGATTTGAATTTCATTCAACATCGTCCGCGTCTGTATCGCCACGATCACTCTTACGCCGTCACCTTGTGGTTGACCGAAAACGCGGACATTCTCCACGTGCCCGGTGGCGTAAATGGTGCGGATGTCGTCCTCCGCCACTAATTCTGAATATGGCCGTCCAACCTTGGTCCGCATCTGCGCCATGACTCGCTCCCGGCTGATCGTAACCGGGCCGGTATACTGAACGTCGATCGAGCGAACAATTGGCGGCCCCTGGTGGGCAGCGCCTGGTGGCGATTGCGCCCTTGCCATCAGTGCCATGGCGCCACTGAGAACGACGGCAAAGGAGTTCCATCCCAAACGGCGGCGGATCGAATTATAAAACATTTCGGGACTTGTTCGGGCCGCGGTGGGGGAGATGCGACGTATTAGTTCACAGGGAGCTGATTATCGTCAAGGGCCAAATCGATGCAAGCGCCTCCCCACCTAATCTAATTGAGCAATTCATACCAGTTGTTGCGACGGCGCGGCTCGTAACCCGCGTCGCGAATCAGGCTTTCGATCTGTTGCGCGTCCAGCCGAAACGTTGTCCCAGCGCTGCTGACCACATTTTCTTCCATCATCACGCTGCCGAAATCGTTGGCTCCAAATTTCAATGCCACCTGCCCAATCCCCGGCCCCTGCGTCACCCACGAGCTCTGGATATTCTCGATGTTGTCCAAAAAAATCCGGGCTAGCGCTTGTGTCCGCAAATATTCCGCCACGCTCGTCTTCTCTTTCACTCTCAGAACCGTGTTCTCCGGCTGGAAGGTCCAGCAGATGAAAGCGGTAAAGCCGCCACTGCGGCTCTGCTGTTCGCGAATTCGCTGCAAATGTTCCACCCGCTCCGCGATGGTTTCAACGTGACCGAACATCATCGTCGCGCTCGATTTCAATCCCAGTTCATGCGCGATCTGCATCACTTCGAGCCATTCGTCGGTCTTGATTTTGAGTGGCGAAATTCTTTT
The DNA here is from genome assembly GCA_963781735.1 of uncultured Verrucomicrobiae bacterium. Classification (GTDB taxonomy): domain Bacteria; phylum Verrucomicrobiota; class Verrucomicrobiia; order Chthoniobacterales; family UBA10450; genus AV69. The sequence continues at coordinate 56,704 of CAWAHI010000014.1, forward strand.
GCGCACCCGGTCGACCAGAATTTCGCCACCACCACCGGGGATCGAGCCGAGGCCGGCTTCTTTGAATTTCGCGATCACTTCCCGCAATGGCATTCTGAAAACCTCTGCAAAGTGCTGAAACTCCGGCGGACTGAACCCATGAATGTTAATCTGCGGATATTTCTCGCGGATGTGGTGTAGCAAATCGATGTACCATTCGAAGCCCAGCTTCGGGTGATGTCCCCCCTGCATCAGGATTTGAACCCCGCCGACGGCACAAAGTTCATCTAACTTTTGATCAAGCTGCTCGAAGGTGATGACGTAATGATCGTCGTCCTTTTCGGTGCGATAAAACGCGCAGAACTTGCAGTAAACGTTGCAGACGTTGGTGTAATTGATGTTGCGATCGACGATGTAGGTGACGATTTCGTTGCCGCTGCCGTTGTAGGACGACCGCTTGGCGAGTCGCCGCCGCTGATCGGCCAGAGCGCCCAGCTCCTCCAACGGCCATTCATATAATAAGAGGAGCTCATCCGGCGTGATCCGTTCCCCGGCCAGGACTTTGTCGGTCAGCGCCTCGTTATTGATCGAAACCATCCCGCGAACTCTACACCAGCCCTTTTAACTTCGCGCAGGCTTTCCGTCATGGCATCGGCTTCCGGCCGATGAGACAGGGTCCGGAGCGACGCGCTTCTGTGCGTCCGGGGCGAGCGGAAGCTCGTTTCTCCATTTGCCGGGGAGCGTCCAATCGCCAGTCCGGCTCGGACCTCGTCCTCGACAGAGCCGAAAAACGTCCGCTATTTTGCTCATTATGCGCGCAATGGTACTCGATGCGCCCAAACAACAACTGCAATTGCGCGACGTTCTCAAACCACGACCGGATGCCGGGCAAATCCTCCTGCGCGTTTCCACCTGCGCCGTCTGCCGCACCGATCTTCACATTGTCGATGGCGAATTGCCGGCCCCGAAGCTGCCGCTGATTCCCGGACACGAAATCGTGGGACGCGTCGAAGAAATTGGACGCGATGTAAAACGATTTCGCGAGGGCGATCGGGTCGGCATTCCGTGGCTGGGCTGGACGTGTGGTGAATGTAAGTTCTGCCGGTCCGGTCGTGAAAATCTTTGCGATCGCGCCCGCTTCACCGGCTACAACATTGATGGCGGTTACGCCGACCTTGCCGTGGCCGATGCGCGTTTTTGTTTTCCCATTCCCGACGGATTCGAGGACATAGCCGCTGCTCCGTTGTTGTGCGCCGGATTGATCGGCTTTCGCGCATTGCGTAAATGCGGCGACCCAAAAAGGCTCGGCCTTTACGGGTTCGGCGCTGCCGCGCATATCATTTGTCAGGTCGCGCAGTTTGAAGGACGCAAGGTTTTCGCTTTCACACGTCCAGGCGATACCGAAACGCAAAAATTCGCGCAACGGCTTGGTGCAACCTGGACCGGCGGATCCGACCAAGCGCCGCCGGAAAAGATGGATGCCGCCATCATCTTCGCACCCGTCGGCGCGCTTATGCCGGTCGCGCTGCGTCATCTCGAAAAAGGCGGAATGGTAATATCCGCCGGAATTCACATGAGCGACATCCCGGCCTTTCCTTATCAGGATCTGTGGGGCGAACGCGCTCTTTGTTCCGTTGCAAATCTCACCCGGCGCGATGGCGAAGAATTTTTCGAAATCGCCCCGCGCGTCCCGATAAAAACCGAAACCGAAACATTTCCGCTAGAGCAGGCGAATGAAGCGCTATCGCGCTTGCGCAAGGGCCAGCTCAACGGTGCCGCTGTGTTGGTCATGGAGGCGGGATAGCACGACAAGGAGCGACTGCTTGCTCGCGATATTTCGGCGTTTCTTCTAACCGCTAATGGACACGAATAAACACCAATTTTGAATCCACGAAGGAAATTGGAAATCATACGGGCAGGTTTTCCGGATTCCTGATTTCCAGATTTCTTTGCAAGCCGCGACGATTTTCCCGCGGCATTTCAGTCTGACGCATGCGCTAAAAATCTAACCACGAATGAACACTAATAGACACTAATCAGAAGAGTGAATTCGTGTTTATTCGCGTCCATTAGCGGTTGAATCCAACTCACAAGCGCCACCGCGATTGCAGCGGTGAGCAGCAAGGTGAAAATGGATTCGAGAAGCTGGCGCATGCGATCGAAGCGCCGGTCTTGGCGGGGCGCTCAGAGCAGGCCCTCGATCGGCAGCCAGCTCAGGACGCTGACCTTGATGCGTTTCCAGAGACTGGACTCGGGCTCGGAGTCGAAGCGGACTTGCTTGTTACCCTCGCGAGTTGCCCATTCGAGGCGGTTTCCCACAAGTTCGACGCGATACGCGTTGCGATCGATATCGCGCTCGGTGTTCACCGGCAGACGCTTCGCGAACCCCGGACAATCGAAGAGCAGACCCATCTCGGTGTTCAGTTTGCTCGAGCGCGGATCGAGATTGTAGGAGCCGACAAAACTAATCCGCCGGTCGAAGGCGAACGTCTTCGCGTGCAAACCCGCGCTGCCCGATCCGGTCGGTCCGCGGAGGCCTCCCGATCGCCGTTCGTGAAGGGCGCCAGCGGTTGGCTTGAGTTCGTAGAGTTCGACGCCGGCCTGGAGCAGCGCTTTGCGGTAGAGCTTGTATTTCGAGTGGACCGGAACTCCATCCGTTGAAGCCAGTGAATTGGTGATCACGACAACCCGGGCGCCACGCTGGCGAACGCCAGCCAGAAGTTCGACGCCCTGCTTCCCGGGGATGAAGTAAGGCGAGACGAGGAACAGCTCGCGTTTTGTTTTATCGACGACCTCGCGCAGCTTGGGCGCGAGGTGCGTCTCCGTCTTCGCGGAAGAGGTGAGCACCTTGTCGGGGTTGATCGTTCACGATCGTGGCGCGCCCCCAGGAAAACGAAATGTTTCGGCTCCGGAGCTGCCGGGCAAACTCGCTGTCGCGCACGCTTTCCGCGTATTGGGACTGCCCCGCAGTCTCACGATGTTCGACGAGCGCCGCGCGCTTTGCGGCGAACTCCTCAGGCGTCGTGTTCTGGCGCGAAAGACTGGCGATCGGAATCGAGGCCGGATGATTCCAGTAAAGATCGAATTCGTCCGAGACCTCCTTCACCACCGGCCCGATGACTGCCACGTCGAGGTCGGCATAATTCATCGCCTCATGAGCCGCGAAATATTCATCGCCAATGTTGCGGCCGCCGACGATGGAGACCTGCCCGTCCGCCGTGAACGACTTGTTATGCATCCGCTTGTTGAGGCGTCCGATATCGGCGACGATGCCGAGCAGCCGGGGCGAACGTAGGGTCGCGGGGTTGAACATGCGCACTTCGATGTTCGGATGACTGTCGATCGCGAGCAGGACTGCATCGGAGGGCATCGTGCCGAGATCGTCGAGCAACAGGCGCACGCGCACGCCGCGGTCGGCCGCGCGGAGCAGACGTTCGAGCAGAACCTTGCCGACCAGATCCTTGTTCCAGATGAAATATTGCACATCGAGGCTGCGCCGCGCCGCATCCGCCAGGACCAGTCGCGCAGCGATGGCGTCGTGCGCATCTGCGAGCGCGTGAACGCCAGACTGCCCCGGATGCGCCGCGACGCGCGGCCGCACCACCGCCGCCAACGCGGTACGCTCGTTGCCTTTCATCGCCGTGGAAGCGGTGCGTTCGCCGCCTTTGGGAAGACCACCGCAGGCGGCGAGTGAAAGTATTGCCAGCAAGGTGCCGGCGCATTTAATCGAGCGTCGGTAACTACATTGCATAATCAGTTGGGCGGCTGCCGTAAGCGGCTATTGACTCGAGCGTAGCCGATCCACATTCGGCGCCTATAAGACCTAGGGCTTATCTGCCAGCGGAGTACCGTCGGCGATTTGCAGATCTAACGATAACAAGATCAGCCACCCAGCACTTTGAAAATTTGGGAGCGCATCATCTGCGTCGCCCTCTGGCACGTGTTGATGGGACACGCTGTCGGCGCGCTCGGTCGACCCGACACGCTCGAGATAAAGCAAAGCAAGTTCGCCACCGAGATGGGATCCGCCGCACTCCGTGCCTTTGGCTTTAACAACAAAGCGGACTTCGTGGAGAAAAAACTCTACCTCTTACGAAGTCACCCTTGACCTAACCACATGTCTGCAGCGTTTGGTTAGGCCGTCTATTTCTCGATAACCACATTTTTCGCCAAGGTTTTGAATCGCTCTCCGTTTGGCTGGACCACAGTAATGGTGACGTGACCAGTTTTGCTGGTGTTGACGTCGCTGACGGTGCCGTATTTGCCCTCGTGTGTGCCACCGACGACTTTGCAGCGAGCACCGTCTTTGAGTTTGCCTGGTTGTTTGGCTTTCATCTTTGTTATTCGATTACATGCTCAGCGGCCTAACGAGACAGAGATAAGCCATCCAGCACTTTGAGAGTTGACGTGCGCATAAATCGAAAGCTTACAACAAAATTCTGGGTTGGCTTCATCGTTTGGTTAGGTGAGTTGGGCGTGCGACATGATAACGACATCGGCGCCTTTGTACCGCGTTTGCTCGACAATACTCCAGCCGAGATGTGAAAAGAAATCCGCAGCGCTGGGCGTGAAGAGATAAACGGTGGAATAACCGCGCGCTGCAGCCTCGCGCACGACATGTTCCGCGAGCGCGCGCCCAATGCCGTGGCCCCGATGGGCCGGAGCAACGAAGACGCCGGCAAGCCAAGGAGTGAACTGTGGATGGGTGTCCATCTCATGGTGGATAAGCATGGCCGAGCCGAGTAGCTCTGTGGCAGAGGACGCAACGAACGTGACGGGAAGGTCGGTGCGGCCTGAGCGCTCCTGCAGCAGTCGAACGCGATTCGCGACAGAATCGCCGGGCCGGAGGTAGGCCCACTCGCGAAAGTGCCACTCTGCGAGCGTGGGGATGAACTCGGGACGGTCTGCAAGGAGCTCGATTTGCACACTGCGCGTTCAGTCACCTAACGAGAATTAGAGGAATATTGTTCGTTTAACACAGCGTCGCGTGTGTCAGCCCAGCATTTCCGCGACGGCAGCCGCGATCGCGGCTACGTCAGCGCAATGGCCTGGAAGGAGCTGACGACGTCATCGGGGCCGGCTTCGGTGAAGAAGCTTTCGTAAAAGCCGGGGCCCAGGTCCCAGTAATCGCCCTTGTAATATTCGTCGCGATAAAAACGCCAGATCCCGCTCACGACAATGACGCAGCTGATGCGGTCGTTCCAAAAATCACCCAGATAATGGAAGCTAAGATTGGTTCGGGTCGAGGCGCCTTTGAAGCCGATGTGATCGTAAATGATGATCTCAGGCAACCGCACATTTCCTTCGGGCGGTTTGCCGTGTTTGCCCTTAGGTTGAGCGGCGCAGGCATGATAACTCAACCCCCCGACATTCCACTTGGTATCGATGACGGCGCCGTTGTCCGGCGAAAGTTCGATTTTGGATACGTATTTACTCATAAGCGACGGATTTTTTTTATTTCAACAGACGAAAACGAACGTGTCTAGCCATTTAAGCGGAACCAAAAGCGAGCAGGAGTTCGCCACGGCGGATTCGTCCTTCGGCGAACATAGTCATCAGAATCAAATGCGGGCCTCGCGGTTGGTGGTGCGGAGGCGGATGGTTTTTTGGGTGAGATCGTGGCTGGCCCGGATGAAACGAACGGTCCGGCTTTTCGCCCGCATCAGAATTGAATGGGTGATGGCGGTTGCCCCCTGGGAACGAACCCCGCGCAGGAGCGCGCTGTCGCTGATCCCGGTCGCGCAAAAGATGATGTTTTTTCCATTCGCCAGGTCATCGGTCGAATAAATCCGGTCGAGTTCCTTTTCGTAGCCGTCTTCGATCAATTTTTTGCGTTCTTTCTCATCGCGCGGCCACATTTTGCATTGCATTTCGCCACCGAGACATTTGATCCCGGCCGCCGCTAACACCGCCTCGGGCGAACCGCCGATCCCCATGTAAAGATCGATCCCGCTGTCCGGGATCGCCGGCGCCATGGCCGCGGCGATATCGCCATCCCCGATCATGCGGAGCGATGCGCCCACGCCCCGGATTTGGTCGACGATCTCCTTGTGCCGCGGTCGGTCGAGCATCATGACGACGACGTCCTGGATGCGTTTGTCGACCGCACGCGCGACGATAGCGAGGGTTTCGGGAATGGGCGCTTCCAATTTCAGATCGTCGCCCCGCCGTTGCATGTACTGGATCACCCGCGGGCCGTAGGAAAGTTTTGTCATGTAAAATGAGGGAATATCGCGGAGCGCGACTTTCACGCCATCCTCCGGGCTGGCAGCCGCGATGCAACTGATCGAATTGGGTGCGCCCTTGGAGATGTTGGTTGTGCCGTCGATCGGATCGATCGCGATATCGAACTGCGGCGTGCCCGGCAGCCAGGTGCCGAGCTGTTCGCCTTTGAAAATACCAGGCGCGTTATCCTTGATCCCTTCGCCGATGACGACCTCACCGCAGATGTTCATGAGATCGAACATGCCGCGAATGGCATCGCTGGCGGCGGCATCGGCGGCTTCCTTGTCGCCGCGTCCGAGCCATTTCAGGGAGTTGAGCGCGGCGGCCTCGGTCGCGCGCAGGAAATCCACCTCGATGATGCGTTCGATGTCGTGATAATTCTGCTTCGGTAATCGCGGCATGAGGAGCGGGTACATTGCGCGCGCATTTGCCGGCTGACAAGTGTCCGAGCCGGACTGGCAATTGGAAGTTAGGCTTCCAGCCATTCGCCTGTCCGGCTCGGACCTCGGACGACGGGCTTCCAGCCCGTCGAGGTGAGATGGGCAAGCTGGAAGCTTTCCCGCCGAGTCAGCCAGGATGGCTAACTTCCATTTGCAACGCGCAATCGTACCGGAATAAACGCGGGCACTTCGCGCGCGTACTCTTCGGTACTCGCTACCGAATTGTTCGCGCAGGAGTTTTTCCTCGCTGCGGATGCGCATGACGGTGCCGAGGTAGTAGACAAGGGATGCGATGACGAGACCGAGCCAATGTCCGTGGGCCAGGGCGGAGGCGATGAGCATTCCGAACATGCCGGTGTAAATCGGATGGCGAACGATCCGATACGGGCCGCGGCGGATCAGTTCGTGATGCTCGAGGACGCGGGCTTGCAGGCTCCATTGTTTGCCCAGGGTGCGGACCGCTGCGGTCACGAAAATCAGAGACGCGAGTACGACCAGAACGATGATCGCAACGACGAAGTATTGTGCGCGCCAATCGATCGGCAAAAATGGCGTGAATGGTTTGCGTACGATCGTCCACCCAATCGCAAACGCGAGCGCCTGAATGAAGATCGCAATGATGGAACGCGGATCCGCCTTTCTGGTTTTGTCGCGTGATCGCTTTGCCCTGAGGAGGAAAATCGCACCGAAAACAACGAAACCCACGATCACAAAATCCAGCGGCCAAAGATAAAGCCAGTGCGGCATTGCGTGATATTTTAATGAAACTTCTCGCCCAGGGCGATCCTGCGGCAACCGAGGTTATCCGCAGATTGATGCAGATTTTATCGGGACAGAAGATTTAAGCCCACGAAACACGCTAAAAACACGAAAGTTGTAGAGGCGCTCGCCACGGCGAGCGGCTGTTAATCGACCTTCCTTCTTTAGAATCTGCGTAATCTGCGGACACAACCTTTGGTTGCGGCGGCGCCGCACAGCGCGGTCTCGCGAGTTATTTCATCGCACCACCCATCTCGTGGTGCTGATGGATCGAGGGACGGATGCGCAGGAAAACCTGGAAGCCGTATCCAACATCGTCGCCGTAGTAGCGGGATAAATCGTCCGGCCGATCATCGATGGTGAATTGCGCGCCCAGTCCGACATCAAGCCCGTCGCCGTGCATGAAATCGTGGACGTAACCGAATGAGGCGGCGAAGATCGGAAAGATTTTTTCCTGATCAGGGCCGCGAAGCACCAGTTCGTGCCCCGATTTTTCAACGTACTCGAGCCGGGTGTAGAACGTGTTGCGCCCGCGTTGGTAATCTGATTCGAGCAGAAAGGATTGGGTCTTACCCTCGTGGGTATCGTCATTTTGCCCCCAGACAAAGGTGGTGGCCCAGTTGGTGTCGTGCCCCAGCGCCTTATTATATATGATGGAGGCGGTGGTACGGTGCCGTTTCGCGGTTGGCTCGAATGCTTCCGGGCTTTTCAAGTAACCGTGTGAAAATTGCAGAGCCAGGTCCGGCGTCGGATTCCACGAAATCCGTCCGCTGGCAGAATCAAAATGCGCGCGATCAAAGTCGTAGCGGTCTTCGTCCGGCTCGCGTCCGGTAAAGACGCTGCCTTCGATTTTAATGGTGCGCCAAACCAGCCCGGCGGTGGCGACACCAAAAGTGACGTGACTCGAGTCCTGCCAATGATGGCCAATCGGTGCGTCCGGATCGTCCATTGCCGAAATGCGATGCATGAACGTGGGCGGACCGAGCGCCGGCTCGCCGGGGTAACCGAAATAGATGTAACCCGAAAAATCCTCGGTGAACTTTTGGGAATATGACAATGACAATTCGCTGAAGAGATCGTGCGGATGTTGCCGATCGTGCAACGGTTGATCGTGCCAGGTTTCTCCGGATTGAAAGAGTAGGGGATACCCGCGCCCGCCTTCGGTGAGTGGATCGAGACTCATCATCAATCGCACGCCCAGCTGCGCGTTGTCACCGAGGGGATGCGAGAACATGCCCATGATCCAGTTCGGGGCATCGATTCGATCGTCGCCGCGGCGCGTGCTGACATTGGTGTAACGCGGAAAGATCGCGCCATGGAGCATGAGCATGTCGTCTCCGAACATGAACATGCGTCCATACATCGGTGAGGAATCGGGCAGCCAGCTCGTGCCGGAGCCTTCCCGCGTCATCGGATCCGCTAGATCCACCGACGACTGCATTTTCATTTCATGCATCGCATGGCCTTCGTGCCCGTGATGCACCGTATGCCCTTCGGCAGCGTGACCATCGTGATGATGCATTGAGTGAGGCATCTGTGCGTTGGGCGTTGGGCGTTTCCCTTCTTTGCTCACCGCAACCAATTCCATCCCGCACTTGGGACATTTCCCCGGATGATCCTGCACCACTTCCGGATGCATGACGCAGGTGTATTGCTGGCGCTCAGTCGCCGTGTTCTGTGTGGATGACGGCGTCGTTGTCTGCGCGAGCAACGCCGAATGGATTGTCGTTATTAAAACTAAGATTAAAAACTTCTTAAGCATTAAGAGCGTGGAGTACCTCCGCCGGTTTTCGCCGGCGGAGGCCTCCGATTTGAGCTCTGCCGTTATCTGGCGCAGCAATGGCCGCCGGAGCAGCACTTGGCGCCAGTACAGCAATCAGCGCGCTGCGACGTCGCAGTCGCCGTGCCGATCGTGGCCAGAGCAATAATCATCATCAAAAGGTACTTCATGAAAGTTCCCTCCTGTTGAATTCGATTACATCTCGCTCACGTGTGAGCGAGCCGACGCGAACTGATGGTTAGACGCGCGGCGGCGGAACAGGCGGACGATCGGATCGTGATGATGAAGCGGCGGTCTCGCTAGAAAATTTCTCCCCGCGTTCGGAGGAAAAAATAAAAACCGACGCGGAAGCCAGGAACAATGAAAGCCCAACATTGCAAGCCGAGCAGCACTGGGAATCCTGTGATTGCTCCGGTTCCCCGCCACCACAATGTCCCGGTTCGCCCTGGAAATGTTTGCAACAGCTCATCCGATGTTGCGGCGGTTGCAGTGGCGCATCGCCACGAACGGGCAGAGTGACTGCGAAAATCGACAACGCGACGATCAGAACAAGGCAGCGCGATAACGCCGTGGTCACGATGTCGAAGCTAACACCTCACGAAAGCGAAGCAACGATGGAGCGGCTGTTTCCAAACGCCAGTCCGGCTAGGACCTGCCGACCTTCCTATGAGCGGCGGCTTCGAGCCGCCGACTTACTAAACGGCAGTCTGCCGGCCTTCGCCAATGCTACGGCGTGCCAGGGGAGACAGCCGTTCCTTGACGCGCTGCGGCTTTCGTCACGATCAATTTGTGCGAAAATTCAGACAATGAAGTCGGTATTCGGCCTGGCGCTGCTGGCACTAGCGACTTCGGGCGCCTATGCGCAGAATATCGAAATCGTTAGCCCAAAGCACGCGTATACTTTCGCCTATGGCGATGCGATCTCGCATCAGATCGAGCGCGATCGTTTAACTAACGAGATGATTGCCCGGGTAACCTTCAGCAATTATCCATACGCCGGCGACCGCGAGGCGCGGCGTGATGAAATGTTCGATTTCGTTTTTCCTGGTCTGCAATTCGATGCGACACGAAATGAATTTTTCGCGCGCACTCGCCATCACGCGCGGATTCCAATCGCGGCATTACATCCGAATTTTCCATATGCAGGTTATAAGCTCGAGCCGACCGCGAAAATTTTTCTCGTGAAACGCAGCGGTCACGTCACGGCGGTGCTGAATGCGACGGCGCAGCCACGCGATGGGGCACGCTGGGTGCAAATCGACGACAACTGGTCGTTGCAGAATTTGCTCGCGCTCGGGCTCGAGAGATTGACGCGTTAGCAAGCTCCTGTCATCGGCGAGTCCGACTAAAAAGATTTGCCCACGAAATAAACGAAACATACAAAATAATCCCTGACTGGGAGGGGCGACTTCCAAGTCGCCCAACAGTTTCCGTGTTGTTCGTGTGCTTCGTGGGCAGTGAATCCAACCCGGCTATGGCCGGCACTGCCGGGAACAACAAAACTTGCCTCGCAACCTAAACCTCTTCCCGCGACAAACCGTCTGAGGGTGGCGCCACAGTCCCCGAAGTAACGCCTTCCGGCGGGACCACGTCGGGGACCGACGGCGGAACTGCAGATTCTGCGGAGAAATCCGGCTGTTTGATGCCAGTCGCCATCAACATCGCGGTGAAAAGGAGCGCGGCTGCTAAATAATATCCGGCGGCGGGGACGTGGAAGGAATGTTTCGGGTCGATGAACCAGGCGAAGGTCCACGAAAATAGGAATGGGCCGATGACGAAGGCTATTGAGCGCAAACTGCTGATCGCGCCCTGCAATTCGCCTTGTTCGCGTTCGCTTACATGATGAGTCATGATTCCCTGCGCGGCGGGGAAGGAAATGTTCCACATCGAGATGACCGGGATTGACGCCATATACATCGCGCCGTTGCGCGCCAGTCCGGCAATTACCATCCCGAGCGCGCCGAAAAACTGGCCGATGTAAAGCGTGCGACGTTCGCCCAGCCAGGTGACGATTCGACTGGTCAGGCCAGCAGAAATTACCGCGGTACAGACGCCGACAAAAAAGAGTGAATTACCGATGCTCCGTGGATCCCAGGCAAATCGATAGATGGCGTAGAGGGACCAGATGGCAAAGATCTCGTGTGAGATATAGGCAAGAAATTGAATCGTCGCCAGTTTCCAGAGATCGGGATGCGAGCGCAGCAAAACGAGCGAGCCGACAGGATTAGCGCGGCGCCAGGTAAATTGTTTGCGCTGGTCAACCGGCAGGGATTCCGGCACCACCAGGAATCCGTAGAGCCAGTTTAGCAAGCTGAAACCAGAGGCGACCCAAAATGCAAGGCGTGGATTGGTATTACCGATGAGACCGCCGATTGCCGGGCCCAACGTGAACCCGATTCCAAACGCCGCACCGATTAATCCGAAGGCGCCGGCGCGTTTTTCGCGAGGAGTAACATCCGCGATGTACGCCATCGCGGTTGGAATGCTCGAGGCGGTGACTCCGGAAATGATGCGGCCGAGAAAGAGCCAGCCAATGGTAGGTGCAAGCGCCATCACGATGTAATCGAGACCAAGCCCAAGGCTCGAGAGCAACAACACCGGCCGCCGGCCGATTCGATCAGATAAAACGCCGATTATGGGCGAAAAGAAAAACTGCATCGCCGCGAACACAGTCAGAAAAATGCCGTTCCAATCGGCCGCCCGTTTCATGTCGTTGTTCAGGAAACCGAGCACCAGCTTCGGCAGGACCGGTGCGACGAGCCCGAGGGCGAGCATGTCGAGCACGACCGTGACGAAAATGAAAATGACAGCGGCTTTGCCTGACTTCATTGCAGCGTACCTAGTGTGGCGAAATAGCAGGTCATCCCGAGCCTAGTCGAGGGATCCCGTTGAATTTCCCTGAACCGTAGGCAACGCGCTCCCTCGACTCCGCTTTCGCTCCGCTGGGATGAAGGCAAGATAATTGCGCTTCATCTTTGATTATTGCCCTCCCGCGGCGCGGGCTTCGATTTGCGTGAGCGATGGTCTTGCGTTTTCGATCCAATCGCGCGTGGCCGCGATGTCCTCCTGCTCATCTACCGCGATGGCGCGCGGCACAACCTCGTCTTCAGCGACGGCGGCGCCCGGTAGAAAGTGCGGACGTTTCCAATGCCGGCCGTGACGATACAAAGCGTAATACATCGTCTTGGCTTCGGTCGCCGCCACTCCGCTGCAACGCATCGCGTTGTAAAACATGCGGTCGCATAGTTTCCACGGCCGCGTCTTTTGGTCGTAAGCGACATCGTGCAGGACAGAGGCGTTGCGATATTTTCCATCAAAGGGCCCGCCCATGAGCGACCAGAGCACGCGCGGAATCGATGCGCCATCGACGACCGAGCCCGCCGGTGCGATCCAGAGTACGCCTTCGGGATCGGTGTAACGCAGTTCGCTCAGCAGCGTCATGTGCCGGCCATCGTTTTCCCAGCGGGCTTCGACTTGTCCACTGTAATAGCCCCACGGATGTTTTTCGCGAGCAGCGACCGCATCCCACGCAGGCGGTTGATGTCCGCCGCACGCGGTCAAAACGAACGCGAGAATAAAATAACTTTTCCTCATGAACGCGGGAACCTAGCCGATTTTCGTGATGGAAAAATAGCTCGTACGCGTTGCAAGCAAATCCGGGGAGCGTATGCGCCTCGCGTGCTACGCCAGTCCGGCTCGGACCTCGGCCGATAGCGTTCCAGGCTGTCGCTCTGAGAAAGGACAAGCTGGGTATGGCTTAGCGCCAACGGCGCTGCCTCAATCCCAGCCTGTGGCAACGCCCCAGGAATCGGGATTACACCTTGTCTCAGCGCTGAAGAATTTATTTCGTACGAGTTCCTGGGGCGTTGCCCCAGGCTATCTTGATTCGCGCCTTTGGCGCTAAACAGCTACCAAGCTGGAAGCTCGTCTGCCGAGCCGGACCAGCGTAGCGTGCGCTCCCTAGGAGCGTTATTTCGTCCAGGCTTTCCAGCGTTTGCGGATCGGCTTGGTGTAACGCGAGACGTTAACGTTCTTCAAGCGATCGACGCCTTCCTTGAGCGCGTCCGCCGAATCTTCCGCTTTCGTTTTCACCGATTTCAGGAGCGGTAACAGAAATGGCAGCGAAAGAAAACCGAGCGCGCCATCGCCGATTTTCTCGCGCGGTTCGTCTTCCCTGGTAGCTGTGGTTGAAGCGTAGCGGATCGCGAGCCCGATCGCGATGCCGACGCCCAGAGCGCCGAGCAGGATCGGAATCGGATTCCGCCGCACAAAAATTTCCGTGCGTGTTTTCATCGCGCCGGCCTTTTCCTTGGTTTGCTCCCACGCCTCGCTCGCTGTTTCCGCCGCGCTACGGTTGCGTGGCTGAAACGCGCCCACGTCAGCGGATGCGCTGGTGGGGACTTCTTCATTAAATTCGTCGCCAGTTGGATTGATCATACAAATTAATTTCGAATTTCGTGCCCACTTTGCGCCCCCAGCCCGATTGCCGCGGACCTGGCGCGCCTTATCTTGGGCAACTGAAACTTAACCTTGGTTTCTGGATTTTCTAGCGCGAAGACAGGGGTTTTGGCTGACACGGCGGCAGAGCACCGTGGCTACAGCTTATGATCAAAACGTTTTACGGTGCGAGGCGATCGATCCGCCACAATTCGCCCTCGCGCGTGTAGCGAAAGCGATCATGCAGGCGATTGGGACGGCCCTGCCAGAACTCGATGCGTTCCGGTTTGACCCGATAACCGCCCCAGTGCGGCGGACAGGAAATCTCCTGCCCCGCAAATCGTTCCTCCAGCTCCGACAGCCGGGCTTCCAATATTCGACGCGCATCGATCACCTCGCTTTGGTGTGAAACCCACGCGCCCAGCTGACTGCCGATCGGGCGCGAATGAAAATAACGCGATGATTCTTCGCGCGACACTTTTTCGGCGATGCCATCGATTCGAATTTGCCGGTCCAATTCCTTCCAGTGAATAACCAAACCGGTTCGCGGATTTTTTTCCAGATGGTGACCCTTTTCGCTTAAGTAGTTGGTGTAGAAAACAAAGCCATCGTGGTCATAGCTCTTGAGCAAAACCGTTCGCACCGTTGGCTGGCCGTTCTCCGCCACCGTCGCGACCGCGACTGCGTTCACCTCATTGATTCCCACTTCCACCGCAGCGTTAAACCAAATCCCGAACTGACGGATCGGGTCGGGATCGAGATCGATCCGGCGCAAACCGTGGGTAAAATATTCTTCGCGCAAAGCGGCGAGATCGTGTGGCAAATTCACGGCAGCAGAAATTAACCGACTAGAGCGGCGGCTAAAAGCTGAAATCGCATTACAATTGGGAGCGGAAAGGGTAGGCAAGCCATTCCACTGTCCGCTCCCAGAGTGAGCGATGCCGGAACTGCGCGAGAGTGTACTCACGACTGTGACTTAGATCATTGGTGAACGTTTCCTCCATTTGCCGGCTGAAATCGCGGTCATACACCACCACGTCGAGTTCCTCGTTAATTTCAGCGGAACGCGCGTCGAGGTTGGAGGAGCCGATCATCGAAAACAGTGTGTCGACCACGATTGATTTGATGTGGATCATCGTCGGCTCGTACTCAAAAATCCTGACTCCACCTTCGAGTAACTTACCATACGCGCCGCGACCGGCAGACTTGGTTAACGGTTGGTCGTTGTTTTCACCGGGAACGAGAATACGAACATCCACGCCGCGCCCGGCGGCCTTGGTCAAATGTTCCACCTGATCATCCGTCGGCGTGCAATAGGCGTTGGTGATCCAGATTCGTTTGGTCGCGGCCGCGAATGCGACCGCTTGCACCAGCGGCACCGGCGCGATGGAAAAGGAATGCGAACTCACGATTTGCGCTTTCATATTTCCTGCCGCTGCCAGCCCCGGAAATTGATCGGCGCCGCTCAGTTCTTCTCCGCTCGTTTTCGCCCAGTGTTGCTGGAATGCCGATTGGAAGTTTGCCACCAGCGGCCCCTGCACCCGCAACTGCACATCGCGCCAATGCTGCTTGTCCTGGGCGTGACCGCCCCACTGTTTGGCAAAGCCAATGCCACCCGTAAACGCGATCCGGCCGTCGGTTACCAGGATACGCCGGTGACTGCGTCGGTTTGTCCGGTCCACTCGCCACGAATGCGTCGGGTGATAGTAGGCGAACTTGCAACCGGCCTGTTTCATCGCGCGCACGTCGGAGTTATTGAGGCTCCAACTCGATCCCACTCCATCGAGCAGCACTCGCACCTCGACTCCTGCGCGCGCACGTTCCGCTAATGCTTCGCAAAAGGCGCGTCCAATTTCATCCGAATAAACAATGTAAGCCTCGAAATTGATGGTTTTCCTGGCGGAGCGAATGGCCTCAAGCATAGCCGGAAAAAATTCGTCGCCATTTTGCAGAACTTCGATGGCGTTGCCTTCCACCGGCAAGGGATCCGCCATGGCCAGGGCCGAACCGAAGAACTCCGCGTCATTTACGGCAAAAGTGTGCTCAAGGTGATACTCGAGGGTGTGTCGCCGAATAAAGAGAATGCACAGCAAGGAAATGATGGCGCAGAGGGTGAGGAGCAGCCCGATCCATTCGGCCACAGTGAGCATCCACCAGCGCGTATTGAGCCAGTGATCCTTCTGTGCCATGTCCTCAACTGAATCGAGTGAGGCAGGCGCGGTGTCTGTCTTACAAACGCCAGAGCATCATGATCAGCAAATCGATCGCCAGAATCCAGACCAGGATGACCTGCCAAAGCCGCAAATTGCGCGCGCCATAGTGATCGGCGGTAACGTGTGGGTCGCGCGAGAAAAATCTTTGCCTGTTTTTGAAGACGTAAAGTCCCGCGAGGATAACAATAACAAGACAAACGCTGAAAAAAATGCGCAATGCCAGCACCGATTCGGCGTGGGAATGGATGGCTGCTAGCAGTGCGTTCATCTAAGATTGATTTCGCAAACGCGCGTCATCCCGAGCGTAGTCGAGGGATCTCGGTGCGAAAGCTTTAAGGTTACTTCGCGGGATCCTTCGACTTCGTACGCTTCGCTCAGGATGACTGAATTTAGGGCACGATGATCCGCTATCGAACAGCCGCCGGCGAAAGAGCTCGCAATTTTCCAATCACGCGCGGAACAATTTCGATCGCGCGATCGACGTCCTTGTCATCATTGAACCGGCCGAAAGAAAAACGCAGGCTCCCGCGGGCCTGCTCATTCACCAACCCCATCGCACTCAACACGTGCGAAGCCTGAAGTGATCCGGTTCGACAGGCTGAGCCGGCCGAGCAACAAATATTTTCCTGATCGAGCATCATCAGCGCTGCCTCCGATTCAATCTCGTCGAACATGATGCTGGAAGTATTTGCCAAACGCGGTGCACCTGCGCCATTCACACGTGCGTTGGGAGTTTTTTCGATGAGCGCTTTTTCAAAATGGTCGCGCAAATTGCGCACCCGGGTTTGTTCCTCCGGCAACTTCGAGAGCGCGACTTCCGCCGCCTTGCCGAGCGCAACGATCGAGGCGGCGTTTTCCGTCCCGGCCCGGCGGTTGTTCTCATGGCTCCCGCCGACCAGTAACGGATGAAAGCGCGACCGACGATTTACATAAAGCGCGCCGACTCCCTTGGGCGCATGTAGTTTGTGGCCGGAAATGGAAAGGAATTGCAGCTGAACCTCGCGCAGGTTGATCGGAATTTTTCCGGCGGCCTGCACCGCGTCGGTGTGAAGCGGCACGTTTTTATCGCGCGCGATCTCGGCGATCTCTTCGATCGGGAAAATCACGCCGGTCTCGTTGTTCGCCCACATCACGGAAACGAGCGCGGTATCCGGGCGAATGGCATCGGCGACGGCGCGCAAACTCAATCGACCTGACTTGTCGACCCCGATAACGGTGACTTCATAACCGTGACGCTCTAGTTCCTGCGCTGGTTTGCGCACGGCGCTATGCTCAACCGCAGTGGTAACGACGTGCTTGCACTCCGGGCGCGTTTCGAGGGCGGAATGAAACGCGGTGTTGTTCGATTCCGTTCCACAACTGGTAAACACGATTTCGCCCGGTTCGCAGCCAAGAAGTGCGGCGACCTGTTCCCGCGCCTGCTCGATGGCATCGCGCACCTGCGCCGCGAACCGATAACCGCTCGATGGGTTGGCGAAATATTTCTCCAAAAACGGCCGCATCGTCTCCAGTACCGCCGGATCGATTGCCGTCGTCGCGTTGTTATCGAGGTAAGTGATCTTGTCCGACGCGATCATGGAACGGGGATAAATGGTATCCCTGTCATGTGCCGATGTAAACCGTCGCCGTATCCCGCGGTCGTCGGGGGCGGAAATTTCACTGGTCTCGTCGAACTCCGAGAAGATCAAAAGCTGGCTCGGCTCAACCGCAGTGACGACCGCCTGAGTTGTGAGTTGTGAGTTCTGACTTCTGCCAGTCCGGCTCGGACTTAACGGGATTCACCCGGAACTTTTTCTTGAACGGGTGTGATGTCAGGAGGCTCCAGCGAATTGCCCTCAGGGACGCGATAAGTCGTCCTGCCGGGTTCCTGTCGGACCTGCTCTTGTGGTCCAAAGAATCCGCAGGCCGCGAAGGCGCCGGCGATGGAAAAAAGGACGAGAGTTCGTTTCACTAGCGATTGATCCGCTGTCGATCAATCGCTGGCAAATTCTATCATCGCCCCGCCGATTGTTGCGCCTATCCCAGGAACATGCCTCGAATGCGCGATCTCAAGGGCGTCGGCCCCGGCACCATATTTCGGCCGGCGATCTTCGGTGACACTCCAGATTACTGCGTAGTCGGCCTTTCGCCGGCAGCGCTGTCATTCCGCATTGGTCACCCGCGTGGCCGAACCCTCAGCGTACGCGCGTCAGTCACGCCGCCCGCGACAGACCTGCTGGCGCGCCGATTTCCAGCGCGAAGCCGACGATCCGCACGACGTCTTTCGAATCACCCTCACGCACGATCGCTCGCCGTTCCATGTGCAACCAGTGGACGCGGTCATCGTTGTGGATGACACGGAAATCGATCGATGAGTGCCTCGGGCAATCGAAGCGAAAAGGCTGCATCGCATTCCTGCCGAAGGCGCGGCGGTCGTCGGGATGTATGCATTGCAAGAGCAAATGAAACTCCGTCGGCGCATCGTGGCGAACTCCTAACATCCGCTTCAGCTCGAAGGACCAATAACAGTCGCCCGTGTCGAAGTTGATGTCGAAGAGACCTATTTCGTTCATCGCGTTGTTCCTTTCGCATTGTTGGTTGTTCCAGTCCTGGGGGTCTTACGCTGAGTCTGGTTTTTGCGTGCGCTCGGAGTCCCACTTGCTGCAGGCGAATCCGACATCGTGGCAGCGACCGATTGCGCTTGGGCGATATCGGCTGCCGCAGCGCTGTCATCGCCCAGCATGAGCTCAACTTCGGCGCGATTCCCATAGGCGAGCGGGCCATCTGTTCCGAGTGTGATACAGCGGTCGAAATCATCCCGGGCGCCGCGTAGATCGCCGAGCTGTCGACGCGCGAAACCGCGCTCATTGAAAATCTCCGCGTAGTTTGGATCGAGCTTGATCAAGGTGTCGAGATCGGCAATCGCGCCCGCCCAATCGGACATCTTCAAACATGCGTCGGCGCGAAGCCGATACGCGGGAGAAAATTTTGGATCGAGCTCGATCGCCTGACTGAACTTCTTCCTGGCCGCACGAAAATCTCCTCTTCGCCCAAGAAGAAAGCCCGCGTCGGCGGCTGCGCGCGCTGCAAGTCTGGCTTTGTAGGCAGCGGCCTGCATCGCCGTTTCGTCAGGAGTTGCTTTCGATGCGACGTTCTCACTTGGGTTGCCGTTTCCGGCCGCGAAAGACCGGTCATTTCCGCTCGTACATAACACGATCCCGATTAGAACAGCGGACGAAAATCCATTCATGCGCATCTCCCGGGCAGCAACAGCGCCGGTCAAGAAGAGACCTCTGTAATGCGCAGTTCGTTACAAGAAATTTGAAGAATAGTTGGCGTGCCCACGGAATTTCATTCGAAAGTTCTTGAACGGCGATCGGTTTCTTCCGCATCGTCGTCGCGCGATGAACGACCGGGAAAATCCTACGACCAGGAATTGGGGCGCAACATGGCTTGGCCTCTTCGTCGCGCTCTTCGGGATGTTGATTGTGCGTACCGTGGTCTATGCGTTTTATCCGCCCTACTCCTTTCCCGCCGCGGCTTGGCGAGAATCATTGAATTGGGTATGCGCCATCGTACTCCTGCTCATTATTCGCTTTGGTGAACGCCTGCCTTTTCGCTCCGTCGGCATCGGCCGCGCCAGCATCCAGTCGTCGTTAGCCTGGGGCGGCGTCATCGCGGTTGTCTGCGCAGTGCTTGCCTTTGGGATCGCCGCGCTAACCCACTACACTGGCGGGTCATCGGGCGCGGCCTTCGCCAAGCTCCCGCTCTGGCTAATTACCTTGATAGTTTTTCGCGCCGGCGTGCTCGAAGAACTGTTCTACCGCGGCTACGCCATTGAACGCCTGGAAGCGCTCGGTTTGAATCGCTTTTGGGCCGGAATCATTCCGCTCCTCATCTTCGGCGTTGCGCATTGGACCGGCGGCTGGGCCAACATCGTCATCGCGCTCGTGCTCGGTGCCGTGCTTACTCTCTTTTATCTTTGGCGCCGCGATCTCGTCGCCAATATGATCGGCCATTTCATGGTCGACTTCATCGCCAACGTCCTCCCGCGGCTGTTTTAACAGATGGTCGCTAATTCAACTACTACGTCGAACGCACTCAGATCAGCGCTACATCAGCCGCAGCAGATTGCTCCCAACCATTGCCAGGTTGTAGATAAGAAAGAAGACAGCGAAGAAGCCGTGATATCGCGGCGATTTTGTTGTCGCGGCGATTGCGCAGAGAGTGATGTGCATCAACATCGACCCATAGTAGAGCGGACCGAGCGACAAGAAGTAGGTGAGTCCTTTGAGCAAGGTGTCGACGAGGTCGATCGCAAATGTCAGCCCGAACAAGGCAAATATCTTTTGGTTGTTTGCGTAATAATGTTCGCGCCAATTGGTGACGACGACCTCATCCTGGTTGGTGGGAAAGAGCAGTGCGGCGACGAGGTAGAGGATCAACGGCGCGACCAGTAGCCAGAGAAACAAGAGTAGCGTCCAGTGCGTGACGTTGCGCCAGCGGTATTGCACCCACCAGGTAATGATCATTGTTAAAAGCACATTCACCATCCAGAGGGTGTGCACCCAGTAGGGCGGCGTGCGGGCGCGGGTCTGGAGCAGCTGGCCGAAGCCGCTCACCAGCCGGGTAACTGCGAGACCGGCGACAATCGAGGTGAGGACGCATATGTAGCTAAAAGGATCCATAGCAGATCATCGCTCAAACGAGCGTCCAAACACTGCAATGCCGGCGGCGTCTGTCGAGTTGGTTATTATAGCTGCGCCCCATGTCTGAGCGTTAAAATCTGACCTCTGACGGGGATGTAGCGATCGCGATCAATCGGGTGACACTGAAAGGACAGTACAGGTCTCTCCCTCGAAATTATTTTCGCAATTTCCGCTAAAAGTAAGGCCATCGAGATTAGCGGGCGCGTTTCATTGTGCCGCCATGGTCGGCGGATCAACAACCTATATGAAAAAAATTACTCTATCTTTGTTTTGCCTCTCACTGTTCACATTGTCTGCAGTCGCGCAGGATACGCCGGATGCAGATAATACACGGAAGAACGAGCGCGACCGCTCTGGCGAAACACAAACCTCCGGCGATCAATCCAATAGCAAGGACGATGTGAACACGACTGCGGCTATTCGCCGCGCCGTGGTCAAGGATGATTCACTCTCCGCCATGGCGAAGAATGTGAAAATTATTACCGCCAACGGAACGGTCACGTTGCGCGGGCCGGTCAAGACTGACGCGGAGAAAACGAAGATCGCTGAACTCGCTCAGTCGGCAGCTGGTAACGCAAAGATCGATAACCAACTCGAAGTGAAGGCTTCGAAATAACAGAAAAGGAATAAAGGGAACCACATGTCACAAACATCAGTATTCGGTATTGTAAAATCTTACTCACAGGCGGAACAACTAGTCGAGGAGCTGCAAGCAGAGGGCTTTCCTGCATCTGAAATCTCCGTGCTGTTGCCGGACAGTGAGGGAAGGCACGACATCGGTCATGTCAAAGCTACCAAAGCGCCTGAAGGCGCGACCACCGGCGCGACCGCGGGCGGCGTCACAGGTGGAGTGCTCGGTCTTCTCGCTGGAATCGGCGCGCTCGCTATCCCCGGCATAGGTCCATTCATCGCGGCGGGTCCTCTCATGGCAGCCCTCAGCGGCGCGGCAATCGGCGCAGGCACGGGCGGCCTGGTAGGCGGTTTGGTCGGAATGGGAATTCCCGAGATCGAAGCCAAGCGCTACCAGGATAAACTCAAGAGGGGTAACTATCTGATCGCGGTCGCCGTCGCCGATGGCGACGAAAAGGATCGCGCGAAAGAGATTTTCAAGAACGTCGGCGCAGAAGACATTTCGACCTCATCCATGTCGAAAGCTCCGGCCGAGAGCAGAGTCTAAGTTTCAAAAAATAGCATCGCTCCGCGTCGAGAGGCGCGGAGCGTTTGCGTTTCAAGAAGCGGCGCGCCGACACGCGCCTTGTCGATGCGCGCGACTACAAGAGACAGGTTGATCACCTGCTCAGCGGTTAAGAAGCGGTTCTTCATTCGTCATTTTGTTGGCGTCATTTTTGCTGCGCGTAAAAATTTCTCATGGCTCTGAATCCTGTTGATCGAGAAGTTCTGAACACTGCGTTTGGAATGTCATCTACCGCGAATGAACCGCTTAACCCCGATGCTGTTCGCTCGAAGCTCGGAGGAATTAATGAGGAGGACTTTTATGTTAGTCTCGAGATAATGGAAGGAGACGGCTTGATTGAAACGAGTCGTAAGCTCACGAGGCGACCATCCAACTTTTGGGTTACCTCCCGAGGCGTCATTAAACTATTGGACGAGAATGGCCAAAGGCCTGCCATTCAAGCGGCAGTTGAAAAAGCCATCGTAGAGAAGCCGAACGCGACTCTGTCGGAAATCGCTGGAACTGTTGGGCAAAGTCCACTGATCGTCGCAGCTATTATCGAGACCCTCGAAAAGGAGGGTGAGATCGGTGTTCAACGTGGATTGGGTGTCGAGCTTCAGGTCAACGGTGTCCACGCAGCGCTTCGTCGACGCATTCAAGAAGCAGGCCAGTAGTCGTTCGTCCTTAATCGGGAAATCCCGGCAAGACGCATTCGGACAGAGCTTTGCAGCGGGCGGGGCTCATCCGGAGTTGAGGCGCTGGACGACAGGACCCTTCCATTCTTGCTGCTAGTACTCATGCTCATAATCGATTTGATGCGGAATCCGAGCATGAAAATCTGAAGGACCGGCATCCCAGACATAGGCGCGGCCTATAGCGGCTAGAGGTACTAAGTATTTCAAAGAGAGCCCTGCCTGCTCGTTAGTGAGGTATGCAAACACTAACCTTAAGCAGCAATGGAAGAAATGGTCGGCTGCTTGATCCGAAAATGCCTGCGCGCCTGCGGGCTTTTCGATTTCTGAGCGAACGCTTTGCCCAGCGCGATCGTTCGCATTACGCCGCCGAGTTTTTTCTTTTCGTCCTGATCGTCCTTACCGCAGTCTTTTCGATGTTCTCTCTCGCTCACGCGATGAGTCACCTTACTCACGCCATGAGCTTGAGCCGGTAAAGCACTGGAACTACGCCGGCTTCACCTCGAGATCTCTCTAACCCTCACCCGCTCGCACCCTCTCCCCGGAGGAGAGGGTAGGGTGAAGGCAGAGTTCGGTGAGTCGCGAATCCGCGTTGTTTAGCCTTCGCTCGGACTTGCGCCGGGGAAGAGCGTTAACTTAAAAAAGCTGCCGTGGCTTCCTTGCGGAATGCTACGGCGGCTTTGCTCTCGGCCCGCAAGGGATTCCGCAGCAACGTCAGCTCGCGGGTCGGTGCCGGCTTGGCAAACGGCACCGCCACGCATCCCTTCACGAACTCCGTATTCAGCATCATTTGCGGTATCACGGTAACTCCCAGTCCCGCTGCGACCATCCGGGCGATGGTGACGAGCTGGGCACCCTGCAGAACCAGTTCCGGGTTCAAATGATTGGCCGCGAGCAACTGACGAACCTGAATCGAGAGCGAATGCTGTTCGTGCAAGAGCAGAAACTTCTCCGACGCAAGCTCGCTCCACCTGATGCTCTTCCTGCGCGCGAGCCGATGTTTTTCCGGCAGCAGCATGAGCAGCTGCTCCCGGCCGAGCGAATAACGCGCCAGGTTTGAGATCTCGTCCGATCCTGAAGCAATGACGAGGTCCAGCGTCCCGTCCTCCAATTGTTGCGCGAGCTTTTCGGTTGTGTCCTCGAACAGCTCGAAGGTCACTTTCGGATAGGAACGCTGAAAGCTGCCGATTAATCGCGGCAGAACATAAAGTGCGATCGATGGAATTGCGCCAACGGAGAGTTTTCCGGCGACCTCATGCTCGAGCGCTGTCACCGCCTGGCGGGCCTCGGCGATCCCAGACAAAATTTGTCGCGCGTAACCAAGCAGAGTTCTGCCGGCTTCGGTAAGAACCACCTCGCGCGGCAGTCGATCGAACAACTGCTGGTTTAGTTCCTCTTCCAGCTTTTGGATTTGCTGACTGAGAGAAGGTTGCGAGATGTGCTCGCGCTCCGCCGCGTTGGAGAAGCTACCTTCCTCCGCGACAGCAACAAAGTAACGGAGCTGATGAATCTCCATCGTGGATACTCCGCTGGCTCAAATGTTTTGTCCAAGGCACTGCCCCAGAGCAGGGCCTGTGCTCCCCAGTTTCGGCTCTCAACTAAAGGCGCGCTCGGGTGCCGTGCTCTCAACCCTCAACTCGCGACTTCAGTGGATACTCAGCTGGGCCAGGTCTTTTGTCTAAGTACCCTGCCTGAGGCAGGCTTTTGGCATCGACTTCCAGGCTCATCCGCCACGGGACGGACTCGCCGTGGCGAGCGGTGCCGTGCTACTTGTCACGCCGTAGTCCTGCATCCGCGAGACGAAGGCGGATCAACCCTCAACTTGCCACTTCAGAGACCTCGCTTCTGAACGTTTCCCATCTGTCCTCTGTCTTCCGTCCTCTGGCTGTTCCCACGGGTCGCTATTTCCCGGATCTAGCCTACAGTCTTCGATGTCTAAATCCGTTGCTGTTTCTTTTTCACGTCGGATGCCCGACAACGTAACCGAGGAATTGGTGGCCGTGCTTTCTTCCAAGGCCTCGTTTGAGTTCAAGCCCTTGTTCGACATCATCCTGCTCAATCTTCGAGAACGAAATGCTGCCAGCGGGGGCGAAGAGATGCTGCGCTTGCGCGTTTATGAGAAGCTTCAAGGCCTCGTTCACAGGGGCGCGGTCAATCGAACGGTCACCGGGATCACCAAAAAATATAAGGGCGTCGCTCCGCGCATGGTCGCGTTGCGAGCGGAGCTGAAACTCTTGCGTGACGAGTGGCGTCAGAAGGTTGCGGCGAAGGCTGCGGCGGCGAGTTGATTGTTGCTGACCGCCGGAATCTCGAGATGCCCAATTCGGGTTGTTAGCTGGGCCAAGTCTTTTGTCTAAGTACCGTGCCTGAGGCAGGCTTTTGACATCGACTCTCAATTAAAGGCACGCTCGGCGTGCCGTGCTACTTGTCACGCCGTAGTCCTGCATCCGCGAGACGAAGGCGGATCAACCCTCAATTCGCCACTTCAGGTGATACGCCGCTCGCTTAAATGTATTCCAAGGCATTGCCCGAGGCAGGGCCTTTGCTCCCCAATTTTGACTCTCAACTAAAGGCGCGCTCGGCGTGCCGTGTCTCAACCCTCAACTTGCCCCGTCAGGGGGCAACCCGCGGAAGCTGCCGATGGCAACGAGAAAACTGCTCTTGCCTGGTTCACGGTAGTGCACGACCATCGGCGTTCTATGGCGAATCCAAACCAGGCACTTTGGGAGAAAGGCGACTTTACTCGCATCGCCGCGACCATGCGCGAGAGCGGAGAAGCGCTCGTACAACGCATCGGGATCAAAAAGGGAATGCAGGTTCTCGATCTGGGATGTGGCGATGGCACCACCGCGTTACCGGCAGCCAGGCTCGGGGCCAACGTGCTGGGTGTCGATATCGCGCGCAACCTGGTGGAAGCCGGAAACAAACTCGCAGCGGAACAAGGCCTCACGAACTTAAAATTTCGGGAAGGCGACGCGACCAATCTCGAGGGATTGCCGGACAAGGAATTTGATCTGGTGATCAGTATCTTCGGAGCGATGTTCGCCCCCAAACCCTTCGACGTCGCCAAGGAAATGGTCCGGGTGACCAAACCGGGCGGTCGCATAGTGATGGGCAACTGGATCCCGAACGATCCGACTTTGGTGGCGCAGATCTTAAAGATCAGCTCGGCCTACACTCCTCCGCCGCCGGAAGGTTTCGTCAGCCCGATGACATGGGGAATCGAGAACAACGTGATCGAGCGGTTCGCCGCCGCCGGAATTCCGAAGGAGAAAATCTCCTTCGCGCGAGACACGTTTACCTTTAACTTTCCTGGCACGCCATCGGAATACGTGGATGAATTCCGTAACTATTACGGACCGACCATGAACGCATTCGAAGCCGCGGACAAGAATGGCAAGGCAGCTGAGCTACAGAAGGAATTGGAAGAGCTGTTCACCAGGCAAAATCGAAGCGACAGCGGCACATCAATTCCGGCGACGTTCTTGCGCGTAACGATCACGCCTTGAATCGAATCGCTTCGTCGCATGCAGGTATGGGCCTCAGCTCGCCGCTTCAGGTAATTATTGGTTTGCACAAATGAATGCGGGTTGTCACGCTGGTGGCGACAGATATTTGCTAACAACAACCGATCGACGGGCTGTGGGCGATCGGATCTGAAAGGAGAAAACGTTATGAATGATTCAACTTCCGTGGCCGGGGCCGGCAAAGGGAACATGATCTGGGGGATTCTGATGCTGATCTGCGGTTTTTTGGCGATCACTATTCCGCTCGCTTCCGGGATCGGTGTTGCGATTGTCATCGGCTGGGTCCTGCTCATCAGCGGAGTCTGGCATTTGCTCTTCGGGTTTCGATCCGGCAGCGGCGTTGGCGGTTTTCTCTGGCAACTGCTGCTCGCGATCGTTTACGGCGCGGCCGGGCTGATGCTTCTTTTGTATCCGCTCGCCGGTCTGGCCTGGCTTACTCTCGTGCTGGCAACGTTTCTCATGATCGAAGCCGCGCTTGAGCTTGTTCTCTATTTCAACATCCGTCACCGGGCGGGATCGGGCTGGGTGTTGGTCGATGCAATCATCACGCTCCTCCTTGGGATCCTGATCTGGGCGCGCTGGCCGGTTAGCTCAGGCTGGGCGATCGGAACGCTCATCGGCGTCAGCCTGATCTTCAGCGGCATCTCGCGTCTGATGCTGTCGTCGGCCGCTTCGCGCGCGCCTGCCACAGCCTGAAGCACAGAGCTTCGACTATCAACTAAAGGCACGCTCGTCCGCCACAGGACGGACTCGCCGTGGCGAGCGGTGCCGTGCTCTCAACTCTCAACTTGCCACTTCAGAGGATAATCCGCTCGCCCGTTTGTCTAAGACTGGCCGCTCTCTGCTCTCCGCCTCTGGCCTTCGCCACGGCGAATCCGTCCATCGGCGGATCTGACCGGTGACTAGCCTTTGGCAAAAGTTTGCACGAAGGTTCGGCGCCCGAGCGGGCGGCAGGCCGGCTGACCAACGTATGAATATGCGAACAGCACTGGTTTTCCTCATGCTCGTTGCGAGTACGGTTCACGCCGAATGGGGGTTCGAGGCGGAGACAGGCATTGTTTATGACAGCAATCTCTCCAATTCCGATCGCTCCGCCGACGTGCGAGATGACTGGGCGTGGAGAAGCGATGTAAGTGTGAACAACGGTCTCCAGCTTACGCGCGACCTGCGACTGAATCTCGGCGCTGATGTGCGAGGTGACGTATGGGATCGCTTCGACGCCTTCAACACCGTCGGCGTGGGCGCTTCGGCCGGCTTGCGCTATCGCTTCGGTTTGGGCCGTCAGGCGCCGTGGGTCTTGCTGGAGGACCGGTTCGGCTACGACCGCTTTCACGACACTCCGCAAAGCGGCAATGACAACGTGGTGAATCTTCGCGGGGGCGTCGCGCTCACCGAACGCATCGCGCTCGAAGGCGGCTATGCCTTCGAAAGTTTTGTCGCGCCGAACGATTTCTACGATCGGCAGCTTCATCGTGCCGATGTGCGCATGGTTTTCGATGTGACCTCATCTCTTCAGCTTGCTCTCGGCTACTCCTATCAGGAAGGAGACGTGATCTCCTATGCGGTTCCGCCGCGTCCCGATATTGCGCGGTTCTCCGTCGAACGGGAGAACGAAGACGAGTTTGGCCAGCCGCTCCGCACCGCCTACAAATTGTTAGGCCGCACCCATGCGCTTTCCTTTTCAGCCGCCTATCAACTGACGAAGCGTGCATCCGTTCAGCTCGGCTATGAATACGCCATCACCACGCACGATCCGTTGGAATACGAGAACCACCTCGTCGAAGTCAAAATCGCCGTTGCCTATTGAGATGACGTCATTTCGGGGATTGCTTTATCTTGCCGTTCTTTTCCCTTTCGCCAGCGATCTCGTGGCCGGCTCACTGGAAGTTATGATCAAGGACGAAAAAGGCGGACCGGTTTCCGATGCCGTGGTCTACGCGTCTGGCGGCGCGACGGGTTCGCCGTCAAAGAAACGCACCGTCATCGATCAGCGCGACAAGCAATTCATTCCCTACGTGACGGCGCTGCAGGTAGGCACCCCTGTTCTATTTCCCAACAGCGATAACATTCGCCATCACGTCTACTCATTTTCGCCGGCGAAAAAATTCGAGCTGCCTCTTTACAGCGGCGTTCCGGCAGAACCAGTGGTTTTCGACAAGGTGGGCTTTGTCACCCTCGGCTGTAACATTCACGATTGGATGATTGCCTACGTTGCCGTGCTGCCGACGCCCTTTTTTCAGGTGACAGGAAATGATGGACGCGCCGTCTTGAAGGATTTGCCACCGGGGCACTACACTGTGGAAACGTGGCACCCGGCGCTGAAAGGGCAGCCAGCAAGCCCTCGCCCAAAATCTTGATCTCGGCGCCGGCGCAAAAGATCTGTCCTTCACTCTGCCGCTCAAAGCCGATGTCCGGGCCAAGCGCGCGCCCGGCCTAACGACCGGAGGCTATCGCTGAAACTTCGATTCCGCAGTTTCCGTAGCCGGCTGCTCTTTTTCCTGGTTGCGCTCCTGACGCTGCTGCAATGCACGACCTATCTTGTCGTCCGCCAGGCCAATCGGCACCATGCCCTCGCCCAGATCGAATCCAGTCTCCGCGCCGGCGCCGGAATTTTCGATAAGCTGATCGAACAGCGTAACCAGCAGATCACGGCCGCGGCCGCCATTCTCTCGCGCGATCATGCGTTTCAGGAAGCGTTTGCCGGCACCGACCAGGACCGCGACACCACATTGTCGGCATTGGCGAGCCTGCGCGGGCGAGTCAGGGCCGATCACGTCTTGATCGCATCCCTCGATAAGGAGCTTCTTTTCGACACCCGCCGGCCACAATTGCACGGGGTGCCGTTTCCCTTTCCAAAATTGATCGAAAAAGCCGAGGCGAACGACTCCGCCTATGCCTTTGTCGTGCTTGATGGCGAGCTTTACGCCATCGCCGTCGCGCCGTTACTCGCGCCCGATCCGATCGCCTGGCTTTGTCCGATGTTCCGCATCGACAACGATTTTGCGCGCGAAATTCAGAGCTACACTAACCTCGAGATCACGTTCCTCAACGGCGCGCAGCTGTTTGGGACAACCCTGCCAAATCAGCAGGCCGTTACCGAGATGCTGCGCAATCGCACGCTCCCGCCGAAGCAGCTCATTAATCTGCCACTCGCCGGCGAAATTTTTACGAGTTACGTCGCGCCTCTTCCAGCCGAGAATGGAAACCCGATCGCGCTCTTGCAACGCTCGCTCGATAAGGAACTCGCGCCCTATCTTCGGCTTGAACGCACTTACCTCGGCCTTGCCCTGCTTGGCCTGGCGTTGTCCGGTATCCTCGGCCTGTGGATCGCACGCGGCGTCTCTCGTCCGGTGTTGGAATTGGCCGGCGGGGCTCGTGAAATCGCTGCCGGAAATTACAATCACCGCGTCCAACTGAAGCAGGAGGACGAAATCGGAACGCTCGCCGCTTCGTTCAATCAAATGAGCGCCGGCCTCGCCGAACGCGACCGCGTCCGCGACTTGTTAGGCAAGGTCGTTTCACCGGCGATCGCGACCGAATTGCTGCGAAAACAGGTCACGCTCGGCGGCGAGCAGCGGGAAGTGACCGTCGTGTTTCTCCGACTTGCGTAACTTCACCACCATGAGCGAACCGCTCGCGCCGGAAGAGACGCTTGGGATTCTCAACCATTACTTCAGCCGTATGGCCGCGATCGTGGAAAAGCACGGCGGGGTCGTGGACAAATATGTCGGCGACGGGATGATGGCGTTATTCGGCGCGCCCGTCGCGCATCCGGACGACGCCGACCGCGCCCTGCGCGCGACGCTGGAAATGAGCGAAGCGGTCGATGATTTGAACCGGCAATGGCAGCAGCGCGGCCTGCCCAGGATCGATGTGGGCATCGGCATTAACACCGCGGTTGTTGTCGCCGGCAACATGGGCTCGGAAAAGCGGCTCAACTACACTGTTATCGGCGATGGGGTGAACCTCGCCTCGCGCCTCGAAACGTTGACGAAAACGCCGGAGTACGACGCGCGCATTATTATCAGCAGCGCGACCCTGGCGAAAGCGAAAGGGAACTACCGGACCCGGCGGCTCGGCGAAGTGGCGGTGAAAGGAAAACAAATCCCGACGGAAATCTTCGCACTCCTCGGCTGCGAAGATGGAAATAGGAAGGAATGCGGAGCCTGGCAGTAGCGTCGGTTTGTGAAAGAGCTAATCGATTTGTCAGTCGCTATTTAATGACAAACCCCGCGTCCCAGGCGGGATTTACAGGCGTTGCTTGAGAGGCAACGACCTGCCAACTCCCGTTATCTTTCAGCCACAGCTCTTTCCAACGAAGGCTGAACCGGTAACGCTTGCCCTGCCGGCGTTCGGTAATTTTTGCAAGCCCTGATGCTAGTGCGCAATTTTTAAAGACGCTGACTTTAAGATCGGCTAACTCGAACGATTCGATATCGGCAATGTCACTGGATCGGTCCGCGAGATATTCATCCCGATCTTTTACGGTCCCGTCAGGCTCGATAAACGTAAAGTTGCGGGCAACAATCGCATCCAGGATCTGTCTATCTTTCGTCTTCAAGGCGCGCACCCAATCGTCCTCCAGCTTTAAGATTTGCTTTTCGTCCGATAACGGCTGTTGCGCGTAGACAGATGCCATCACGAACATAAAAACTACCAGACTGGCGAGCCTCATGAATTTCCTTCTGTTGTTTGTCTCCCAAGGAAAACACAGTTAAGTGCGCCGGCAACAGCGCTTTATTCAAATGAAGTCCGCATTCCAGCAACACGCGCGTGACTGGAGAGAGATCCGGACATAAGGTCAGAGCGCGAGGTTCACCAATGCGCGATTGCCTCCTCACGAAATGTGTCGTGGCATATGTTGCGATCGTTAGCCTGTCACTGAGTTCGTTGCTCGCCCAGGAAGTGCCGAAATCCGACGACGAATCGTTCGACATCGAGCCGCCGTTGCTCGTCAAACCTTGGGAACCGCAAACCGCGCCTGATGACTCGGGCGAAGACGCAGTCCCGCTCGATGCCGCCAAGCTCGCCCAGCGTTTGGAAGAAGCGAAGAAAAGCGCGGCCGCTACCCCACGGCTGGTCAAACGTGGAGTGCTGTCAAAAGTTCGAAGCGGAGCAGCGAGCATTACGCGTCGTTAGGCTGGAGTCAGAGCTGGCAAAGGCGCAAATGATTTCGGCGCAACAGCAGCTGACATCGCTGAAAGCGCGTTTTTTGGCCGGCCAGGTGAGTCAACCAGAAGTAGACGCGGCGACCACGGCAGTTACCCAGGCGAGCGCCGCCGCTCAGGACGCGGGAACGAAATATCACAAGGCCCAACTCGATGCCGCTGAGCTGAATCTTCGTCGCCAACGGCAACTCCTTAAGCTCGGCAGCGCGCACAAGTCCGACGTCGCCCGCGCGGAGGAGAAGCTCGCCCAACTACAGCAGGGCGACGAAGCGTCGCATTGAGAAAAGACTATTCTCCGCATAGAGCAGTCCTGCTAGCTTCAACGCCCGATGGAAGTCGACGACATCATCAGCTACCACGATTTCGTTACTGCGGAAAAAGCGTCTCTCCAGAAGGGAATGAATTACGGAGTCGGAAAGAAGTACTCGGTGTTTCTGATGTCGTTACGCGAGGATGCGCCGTACGCGGACGCGCTTGATGAAGTCACTGGCATGCTGACATATGAAGGTCACGACGAACCGCAGCGGCAAGGCGGACCGAATCCGAAAGAAGTTGATCAGCCGCTAACGACGCCAAGAGGGTCGTGGACAGAGAACGGAAAATTCTTTCGTGCGGCGATGGATTTCAAGAGCGGCCTGCGCGAGAAGCCGGAGCTGTCAAAGTGTATGAGAAGATTTCGCGCGCCATCTGGAGCTATAAAGGTTTCTTCGAGCTAATCGATGCGAACATCGTTTCGGATGGAAGACGAAAGGTGTTCAAGTTTTCGCTAAGACCAGTTGAGAAGAAATCGTTTGGTCGAGTTGTTGAGCTTCCGCACAATCGATTGATTCCAACGCCAGTAAAGGTCGAAGTCTGGCGACGCGATCGCGGTCAATGCGTGCAGTGCGGTTCGACGAAAAATCTTCACTTCGACCACGACATTCCGTTTTCGAAAGGCGGCGGTAGCCTAACGGCGGCGAATGTTCGATTGCTGTGCGCGAAACATAATCTGGAAAAATCCGACAAGATTCTGTCGATGGCCCCATGGATTCTCGCCGGAGCGGCTGCGCCGCAAATTCACAAGCCGTGACTCTAAGTCGTCAGCTCTGACGCTTTTTCCTCGTTTAGTAGCTTCAGGAAAGTTGACCGACGTTGTCTTCTCCGCCTGATTAATTTCAATGGCACTTTACCAATATTTCAGCCCGGACCCTGCAGTTGAAACACTCAGAACATGCAAGGTTGCCGTTGTTCCACCAAAGTATTTAGACGATCCTTTTGAGGGCAGTCCAGTAATTAAATGTGCCGATCCCGTGGGATACGGGGCAGCGGTTGGTCAACATCACTAACTCACCAGAATGGTTCGAAGAACATCGCGCGGATTTTCCAGGTTTAACGTTCGAACAATTTCAAAATGGCATTAAGGCGCATTCTAAGGAGCTGATCCAAAAACTTGTCGCTAGTCGTTCCTGATGTCGATCAACATTTCCAGTCCCGAGTTCCGGACTTAATTAGCGAAAAGTTTGGCGTCATCTGCTTCACGTCAAGTGATCTCAATCCGACTATGTGGGCGCGATATGCATCGCACGGAGGTGCCGTAATTGGGTTCGATGGAGGCACCAGCTTTTCTCAGGACGTTCATTCTTCAAAGTGGAGTACACGGATACGCCATACACATTTGATGCTTCTAGTCCCCACACTTGGAACGATGTTGAGATGATCCTCAAACGAAAGGGGTTGGCATGGGCAGATCAATGCGAGTCGCGATTGGTAGTCGAATTGGAGGTCGTGCAAAGCCGTAACACTTCGCAGGGCCCGCGATACCTTCTGCCAATCGGGTCGGAGTTGATCACTTCTGTGACGCTTGGCCTCCGACTAGATCCCAAGGTCGAAAAGAAGATCGGTACAAAATACTGAAACAGCCCAAGTTTAAACATGTCGAATGTTATAAGGTCGTGAAGAACATTGAAGCCGGCATATTGGAACGACGAAAATTCTGAATCAAACCAACATTGGGTTACTAATCGCGTTTCTGGTAACGCCTAACTAGTATTTATCAACTTTCCGTTCTGGTCGGGTCTTCGGGATTCAACAGCTCGACTAGTGAAGCGCGAAAGCTGCATCAATCGGTTTAACGTTTTCGCTGATGTCGCATGACTGCTCAAATCGTTGAATACACAACCTCACGGCTCAAAATGAATCCAAACAAAGCGCTCTGGAAAGCGGTGTCATTCCTGAAGGAGTTGGTAGTTGAGAGTTGATGAGAGAAAAGCAGACGGTCGGGCCATCGCGCGTTGAAGCGTTCCTTCTTCGCCAAGCCAAGCGCGGCAGGAAAGCGTTCGAGGATAATCGGGTCAACCTCGATCTTAATAGCAGCGGCAACGCGCCGGTTTTTCCGTTCCCATACGCAGAGCGCGCGATGGAGAAGTCGCAAATCAGCTTCAAGGCGATCCTCAGGGGTGAGGCGTGGGTGTAATGGCTTCAGGCGCGCCGGCTGTTTTATCGAAGTATTCGTTTTCATCGCATGGTTCGTTGCGGAGAAGCGCCGTCCTCGACCGCGAAGAGGCTTTCACCCCCTCGCGGCTTGGATGGACTTACACCTAACCGCAGCGATCCTAGCGCGGCATTGATACGATCACGTCACAGACGGGTTACGTTTTCCGAAAATTTCGGCGCGCGGAGTCGATCCATGAAGGAGTTGGTAGTTGAGAGTTGATGGTTGAGAGACCAACCGAGCCACGTGAATCGTTGAAGCGTCGAAGGGTTGAAGCGTTAAAAGCGAAAGCAGAGAAGTTCGTCCCGGCGAGGCGCCGAGACGAAACGCGAAAACCGTCCTCTACTGTTCGCTGGGAACGCCGTGCGCGGCGAGCCAGTCGCACACCGCGGTGTATTCGGGCGGCGGGGTCGCGCCCCGTTCGGTGAATTCCTGGCGCTGTTTCGACAACAGTTTCATTAGCGTTGTCCGGTCATCGGCGGCGTATTTGAAATCGGCGTTGCGGTTCAATAGTTCGAGCGCGTCCACATAACCCTGCGGTTCGAACTCGCCCATGTGCGCGCAGTAGAGAAGCAGGCTGAAGCGGTCGAGGAACGGATTGATCGAGTTCACGTCGGTTCCGTGATCGAGCAGAAGACGCAGCCGTTGCGGACGTTGCCCTTTAAATAGTTCCATGAACCAGTTGTCGAAAACGATCGGCTGGCCTTTGACATCGCGGCCGTTTGGATCGCCGCCGGCATCGAGCATGGCGCGCAGGACACCAATGTCAGCGCTGACCGATTGCGCCAGGGCAAATGAGTTCGCGCTGTCGTTGTGATAGTTCGGGTTAACGCCTACCGCGAGCAACGTCTCCACCGCGCTCGCCAGCTCGGGTCGTTCGAGCGATTCGTTTACGGCGAAGAAGAGCAATGTCATGCCGTCGCGTCCGGCGGCATTGAGATCACGCACATTTTTAGCCGATGCGCGAATGGCGTTGCTGTCGTTTTTTGCGATCGCTTCGGCGACTGCGAGCAGCTCCGGGTGCTCGCCAAAGTTGTAGCGGCCGGAATGCACGTCGGCAGTGAATTGATCGTTACGCCGTTCCTCCACGCTTCTGCCGATGGACAAGAGCAGCATAAGGACAAACGGAAGCGCCAGGAAAAGGCCGCCAATGACAAGGAACCCGCGCCAAAATCGCGTGAGCAAAAGCGAGAGAACCGCGGCGCCGCCGAGGAGTGCGATAAACATCCCGTAAGCCTGCGATAAGCCGCGACCGGCAGCGTCGCTTCCGGACGAATCAAGCGCGCCCGCCATGAGCAGGACGCCGAAAATAGTGAGCGCGATCGCGCCCAGCCAAAGGACGATGCGCACAGCGAATTTCATTTCACGTTGTCCTAGCAGGTGCCGCGCTTGCACGCGAAGTAATTCCAAATCCGACGCAGTCCGGATGCATACAGCTTTCTGATTGCAGTGATGCCTGAGCGCGTCGAAAAGAACTAGAACCACCTGCTAATTGTAAACCCTACCGCTTGTCTCTTAACTTTTTGAGTGTCTGTTGCACATCAGTGCGAATTTCACCGCGCTTCTCCTCCGTATCGGACCAGGATGATGCCGGTGCCACATGAGAATCGAGCAGGGCTAACGCTTTTTCGGCATGCTGCCGTGCCAGGTCTTTCTGTCCATCTTTCAAATAGGCGTCGGCAAGGTTATCGTGTGCGTCGGCTGAGTCTGGATAAGCGAGGACAACGAGCTGCATGACCTCGATGGCCGACTTCATGTCGCCTGCGCGCATATAATCCGCGCCGACAATGCCGACGGTGATTTCCGGGAATAGCTGTGCCTTGGGATCCTTCGCGCGAGCTTCGTTCAGTTGTTCTGTTACCTTCCCAGGGCCACCGGGCGTTCGGATTTGATTGATGATCGGCGCAGAAGCCAGCGTGTCCGCCGCCGCGTGACCCGGAGTCTTGATCAGCGTGGTTACAAACCAATCCACAATAATGCCGGGTAGTTCAGGATGGATTTTGAACAGGTCGGTTCCGTGGCCGCCGGTGGCGGGAACTCTGCCGACGTCGACAGGTTCGTACCATAGCCAGGGCGCCTCGTGTGCAGCGGAGTAGTGAACGAACTTCTTGGCCGGGTTGGAAGAGGTGATGTAGAGCAATTCCATCGCCTCTACCGTGGGCGGGTATTCGTCGTCATCGGCCACAACGAACAGACCGGGCAGTCGCGACGTCTCCCGCAGGAATTGCAAGCCATCCTGGAAGGTCTCTCCCGATAGCAAAGCGAGCGACTTCACCTGGGCGGGATGGCGGCGCGCCGTTTCGACGGAATTGTTGACGCCGAGTAACCCTGCTCCTCCTAAACCGATAACATCGCGTTGAACGCCGGGCTGCGAAACCAGGAATTGAAATGCTGCGTCAAGATCGCCAAGCCATTTCTCCTTTGCCTGTTTCCGATCCGGTTCCGTCCAGGCATCATAGGTGCCGCCGCTTTCGCCATGTCCGCGGTTATCGAGAGTAAGTGTGTTGATTCCGGCGGCTGCCAGTTGCCGGGCTACCTCATCCCACGACTGGCGTGGCCGGTTACTCTGGTGGAATAGCAACACGCCGGGTCCGGGCTTGGCCGCGGCGAAGTAGCTTCCTTTCAGCATCGTTCCATCGGGAGCCTTTAGTTCAACTACACGTGGCTGTTGCGCCCGTGGCTCCAGAGTAGCGTTGGGCGTCGCGGTGCTCTTTGCTTCTTGTCCCGGCGCGCCGGCGGGAAAGATGGCTACTGCCAATAATAGGAATGTTGGTATTTGTTTCATTGCAGTTATCTCGTTAGACGGAGTTATTCGAAAGCGTCGCATGGACGAACTCGCCAATAGCTTTGAATGTGTCCACCGGGTTATCGTAGAAAAAAAAGTGAGCGCTCGACGGGATCTCTGTGACCTGGATGGAACTTGCCCGGAGCCTGGGCAAATATGAGAGCGTCCTATTCGCCTCACCATAGAGGAACAGACGCGGGATCGGCACCTCGAGAAACGCCTTGAGGAGGTGTCCGGAATCCGACTCCTTCACCGTTTCAAAGGAGTAGGCGTAATAGCCGCGAATATCCACGTTTAGCGCCATGTTGTGGGCAATGATTTGATCGCCGGCGTAACGTGATCTGCGAAGCTCTCCCATGATCTGCTCGAAGATGGGCTCAAATGAATCAAGTTGGTGGGATACGACGCGGCGCGAAAACGTGCAGTCCTCGGGGCAAAGGTTACCTTCCAGATTGATCATCCCTTGAATCCGGCCGATGCCATAACGACGAAGTTGCAATAAACTAATCAGTCCGCCCATGCTCGCGCCGGCCACAAAGTACGGCCCCGGTAGCAACTGGGCGGCAACGCTCTGGGTCATTTCGGCCAACGCGCTGACATCAAGTTCCGCATCTGGGTCAAAAACAGCGAGGCCGGTGCCCGGCTCGTCAAAGGCGACTAAGGTGCAGTCAGCCAGGGAGGGACTTTGGAAAGCGGCATGGAAATTTTCCTTCGCCCCTCCCAGCCCGTGCACCAGGAGGACTGAGGGCCCGCCGGTGCCCTCGCGGTAAAGGTAGGGCAGCAAAAACTGCCGGCCACGCCACTCGATTTTCAATTGATCAAGGCGCGGAAGCCGTGCCTTTGTCGGGATGTACACAGAAGTTGTTTGTTTATTGGTCCTTGCTTTTCGCGAGGGCGTTTATCAAGGCGGGGTCAGGTCAGGTATGCGCACGCTCTCCTAAAGTGATTAGGAGATTATGCCGCTTTCCTAGGCTGTCAAGGAGAGAAGCTCGAAAAGCGCTCTGCCCTCACGCAAAATCAGTTTAAATCCAGCGCCGGACCTCGCGCTGCCGTTCGACCGCTTTAGGAAGGCGACGAAGATCTGGCCTCGTTACGCCCGAAGGGTCACATGCGGTTCGCGACGCCGGGGGGAGGCGAGGCTTCGTCG
>CAWAHI010000015.1:0-79446 GCA_963781735.1 uncultured Verrucomicrobiae bacterium
CATCTTTGCCGAGGCTGTTAAGCGACGTATACAATGCGACACCGTCGTCGACGAGAAGATTGAGCTCGGAATGAAACCACGAGGTATCCCCGCCATGAGTGATGACGCGATGACCGTTGATGTTGTTCTCGTAAAAACCGAGCAACATTGAGTTGAGCGGCGGGATGACGACTGATCGCGTGCCGTGCATCTGCACCGCGGTCGCCTCCTGGAGAATACGGCTCGATTGGAAGGCGCCATTTTGTAGGTGCGCGATCGCAAAACGGGCCATATCCGTGCCACTGATGGAGATCGAACCCGCCGGCGGGATCATGACTATCTCAAAAGGTTTGGGATCCTCTAAAGCGACTTTGTAGCCCTTCGACATCCAGGGCTCCAGTTGCGGTGGCAGCGGCTGACGAAACGTTGCGTATTCCATTCCCAGAGGTTGGAAGATGTTCTTCTCGATATATTCGTCGAAAGGCACCCCGGACACACGCTGCACGATGTAGCCCGCCAGCGACGCGCCGTAGTTGGAGTAAGCCCCGGTGTGCCGGCCGGACAGACGCGCTTCGGCAAATTGTCTTCAGGTATTCGCCAAGCGGCTTGGATGTTCTTCGTGTCATTTAAGATCAGGTCGCGGACGGTTTCCTCGAACCCCGGCGTATGCGTCATCAGATCGCGCAAGGTGATCGGTTTGGGATAGGTGTCGGGAATCTTGAAGTCGAGATAGTCGTTCACGTTGCGGTCCAGATCGATCTTCCCTTGCTGGACCAGTTGCATCACCGCCGTCCAGGTAAATAATTTGGAGACGGATCCTGGGCGAAAGAGAGTCGCATCGACGGTGACCGGCTTCGTGCTTTTGACATCGGCGTAACCATAGCCCTTCGCATAAAGGACCTTGCCGTCCTTGACTACCACCACCACTGCGCCGGCCACATCGCCACGCTGCAAGGCATAAGGAGTAAATCCATCGAGCCAGGCTTCCACGTCCTCTTTTGTCAGTGCGTGAGCGCCGCTCGGCGGTACCTGCGGTATCTGCGCTCCCGTTTCAGGCGCACCGGTTGGAGGAACCGTTTTCGGTGGTGCGATGCTGGGAACTTGCGCAGGAGCGAGCACCGGAAGTACGAAAATAGTCGCTATCACAGCGATAAAAATCAGGCGGATATTCATATGGGTCCTTTCCATTTCACGACAAAGTTGTTTGTCCTAATCAGGACAGTAGGCCTCTGTTTAGAAAAAGTGTCAAGCGCGGACACATCCCCTTTTTTTGACAACGTTTAGCCGCGCGCGGATGCTCCACTCCAACCAGAGAAAGGCTGTTTTTTCAGCGGAGAAATGAAACCGAAACCCAATACCATTGGCCCGCGGCTGCGTTCACTTCGCATTCGCAAGGGATGGACGCTCCAGCAGATGAGCGGACGCTGCGGAATTCCGCTCTCCACTCTGGCCAAGGTCGAACACGATCGTCTTACTCTCACTTACGACAAACTGCTTCAGGTCAGCCAGCGTCTAAAGATCCCGGTCTCCGAGCTTTTTGCCGAGCCGGAAAGCGATAACGAGCCCGCCGTCACCGCCCGGCGCAGCATTGGCCGCCTTCCGGACGCCGTGCGGGTAAAGACGCGCAATTACGACTACCATTATCTGTGTCCGGAATTGCGCCGAAAACGGATGATTCCGGTGCTGGCCCGGCTAAGAGTAAAAAGTCTCGAGGAATTTGGGGACCTCGTCCGTCATTCCGGAGAAGAATATACCTACGTTCTGGAAGGCCGGGTGGTGTTACATACCGAATTCTACGATCCGCTGACGCTCGAAGTCGGTGAATCGGTTTACATCGATTCCAACATGGGGCACGCCTATGTCGTGGGTGACGGCTGCCGGGAAGCCGCCGTCCTTTGCCTGTGCTCCAGTAGTGAAGAGACTCTCATGGAATCGCTTCTGACCCTGCACGGGCCGAACGATTCCCGCCTCCCGGCGGCCGTGAGCAAACCGCGCCGCAAACAAAAGCTCTCGGCTCACCGACGCGCAGCTAGAGTAAAGCGATAACCAGTTCCATCTGTCGTTAAATTTTAAGAACGCAGGAAGACTGTAGAATGAATCGAGATCGACGGAGTTGGGCGATGCGCCGAACAAAGATTCTGCGTGCCTCGCGTTTTCAGCAGAACCGGCCTAGACGAGCTGATGGCAATGTTGGCAAAGGCCGCGTCGATGTAGTTGGCGTGGATAAGCTTGATGGCTCGGGCGTAGTTTGCTGCAGCTGGCTCAATTGATCTCGGAATTTGAAAGGCACAGCACGGCGCTGGTCGCGACTTCACGGGAGATCGATAGCAGCGAAAGCAATCCTGCCGGCGATTGCAGATGCATATTATTGCTGCAGTCGCCGAATTTGAACGCAGTGTCGGCGACGGCATTCTCAGGTCAGGTCTTGGCATCACCGAGTTTCCTGGTTGCTTCGGTAAAGCTGTAGGACCATGTATTCTCCTTTCGGCCCAGTCGTTGACTTTTATGACAGCTGGCAACGCACCCCGAGGAGTTTTTAACCGAAAGCTTAACGAACATTGTCCAGATAGCTTACAACGATAGGTGTTCGAGGTGTTAGGTCTATGACACGCAGACTGTTTCTCGTCCCTTTTTTCGCTGTTATCTCTGTTTCTATCCTACGCGCCCAGCCTGCCAGTCCAACAGCAACCGTTTCTCTACCCCAAGCGGTGTATTCTCCGCGACCCATCTATCGACCCGAGTGGGCGAAACAAGGGCTCACCGGGAAAGGGGTTGTCCTCGTCACCATCGATACAAAGACAGGCAAAGTTAGCGGCGTTCGCATGCTTCAAACCACGGGCAATAAAACGCTTGATGGCGCTGCGCTTGAAACATATTCGCAATGGCGCTTCAAGCCCGGAAGCGTTCCGCAAGTCAAAATGCCGATTGAGTTCACGAACCGCCCCCAACCGCAGACATCCAAGCCGATCGCGAGGGAGCGAAGAGGTTTGTACTTGTTGCTAGGTTTTCTTGGACTTACTGCCGTAGCGATGGCCGTTCGATTCGGCCGGAAGCCTCGCTCATGACTGCGCTTCGCGCTGAAACGACGGGCAAGCGATCTACCGCTGAACGAAAACCGATGCCGCGATTAATACGTCAATAAACGCCAACGCGAGCACAGCCTCATGCCTGCGTGTGTCGGGCGTAATGATTCTCGACACCCTTCGGCAACAGACGCTTGCGTCCGCGTTGTCGCCGACGCGCAAGGGTGGCCCGGCCGCCTTTGGTTTTCATGCGGGCTCGAAAACCGTGCTGACGTTTACGCGTGCGCTTCGATGGCTGATAAGTGCGTTTCATTCTGCCCTGTAAAGTGGACGGGAAAGGTAGAAATCAGGGCTCCGTTGTCAATGATGGTTGTAGAGACGCTCGCCGCGGCGAGCGCCTATTCTCGAATCGGCGTTTGACACAAATCCCGCTATACCCAAACCGTGAGTTGCCACTGCCTCGTTTTTCGATGATAAACCCAAGGTGAGTCATGTCGTGATTGAGCCGGCAACGGCCGAAGACCTGGACGAGTTGTCCGATCTTCTCGGCGAGCTTTTCAGTGAGGAGAGCGATTTCCGGCCGAACAAAGAAAAGCAATTGCGCGGCTTGCGCCTAATCTTTGAGCAACCGAACCGCGGCCGCGTCTTCGTCCTGCGGCGCGATCATTCCATCGTGGGAATGATCAATTTGCTCTTCACCATCAGCACGGCCGAAGGGGGCTTTGTCATTTTGCTGGAAGATCTTGTCATTCACAAAGCGTATCGCGATCACGGATACGGCTCGAAATTGCTCGAACACGCCATCGATTTTGCCGGTAAGAAAAATTTCCTGCGAATCACCTTATTAACCGATCGCCCCGAGATTAAATCGCAGGCATTTTTCAAACGTCATGGCTTTTTCGAGTCCGCCATGATCCCGATGCGCCTGTTGATCACGCCGGAAACCCCGCAGCAGGACCTGACGCTTTAGCGCTTTATCGCACTCGTGATTTCGAGGGAGTGACTCAGATGCGAGGCGGCACTATTCGTCTTTTTCAGTTCGCGGGCATCACGGTTTACCTGCATTTCACCTGGTTCATCATCGCAGCGTTTTATATGACGAGCTTCGCGAAGCAATACGACCAGCCGCTCTGGGGTGTCCTGACTTATCTCGCGCTTTTCGCCATCGTTTTGTTCCATGAATTCGGACATGCTCTAGCCTGCCGTCAGGTCGGTGGAGTAGCCAATCGCATTATTCTTTGGCCGCTCGGCGGCATCGCATTTGTAAGTCCTCCGCGACGGCCCGGCGCCTATCTCTGGAGTATCGCCGCCGGCCCGCTGGTCAATGTTGCTCTCATTCCGATTATCGGAACCGCTTTTGCCGCCGCTCTTCACCAACACGCGCTGGGAGCCTCGCGTGACAGCCTTGTGTTTTGGGGACAGCTGCGCCTGATCAATTACAGCCTGCTCATTTTTAATCTGCTGCCGATTTTTCCCCTCGATGGCGGACAGATCGTCCGCGGTCTGCTCTGGTATCCGTTCGGAGAAATCCGCAGCCTGCAAATTTCCAGCGTCCTTGGATTGATCGGTGGCGCCTTGTTCGGAATTGCCGGCCTTCTCGTCGGCTCGATGTGGTGGGCCATTCTCGCGTTCTTTTTGCTCAGCCGCGCCTGGTACGGCTGGCAGGCAGCGCGAGCAATGATCGCGGCCGCAGATCAAGGCATTGCCGTCTCGCCATCGCCCACTGCGCCGGTGGAGGAGCCGCGGCGCTAAAGTTCTATTTCAGCGACGGGATTTGCTCGATCAGTCGTTTACGAAAGTCAGCGCGGAATTGAATTTCATCCGACGCGATCTCCACCGGTTTCCGGCTCGCTTCCGAGAGGTTTTTCTTGGCAAAGGCTTTCAATTCCTCGATGCGAGCTGGATCGAAGAAGAATCTAAACAGGCTTGGCAGATAGCTGTTGGCATTGAGCGCATCTACTTTCGCCACCAATGGTTTCAGATTCTTCTTCGCGA
Source organism: uncultured Verrucomicrobiae bacterium (assembly GCA_963781735.1). Classification (GTDB taxonomy): domain Bacteria; phylum Verrucomicrobiota; class Verrucomicrobiia; order Chthoniobacterales; family UBA10450; genus AV69. The sequence continues at coordinate 4,998 of CAWAHI010000015.1, forward strand.
ATTCCCAGGCCAGATCGGGGCGGTCGCTCTCGCGTGCGACTTTCGGGACCATGAAAGTCGCGCGACTGGTGGGAAGTTCGTCCGTCAAGGTGATAGCTAACGATTTCTGGATGAGCTTCGGATCAGTAGCAAACGCGAGCGCATCATAATAATATTGTTTGTCCTCGGTGCTCGCGGTTTTCAACCCGAGCTCATGCAGTTTTTGCCAGATGGTGGCGTCGCCGTATCGCATGACAATAGCAAAGGTCGGCGCCCGTAAATCAGGCGGGATGCTCCCCGGATTCTTCAAGTAGTTGTCAAAATTCTGCCGGCACGTTTTGATGACGTCCTCATCGCCGAACAAGCCGAGTTGCTGGACGAGGCTGGCCCGCAGCAACGAGGCAGTTACCGGTTCCTCGGCTTTCGGTTGCAACCCGAGCGCATCGAGCGTCGGCCGCAACACACCGCGAGCATAGCGACGGAATGTTTCCTGTTCTGCTGTGCCCACGAGAAGATGATCGATTGAATTGAAGGCGTTGATAATTTGTTCGCGGACCGCAAGTGCCGTGCTCGCCGGCAATCGATCGACCAGGTCAGTGTAAAAACTCAACGGTTTCCGGCCTTCCTGGACAAACGCCCAGGCGTCACTCAAAAGATTCACCTGGTCGGGCACATTCATGCCCGGTAGGGTTGCCAGCAGCAGCTTCCAGGACGCTTCGTCATATGCGACGCGATAATTGCCCGCCCCCTCGACGTTCAATTTCAACGCGCGATCGGCCGGAACATCTTCCAGCGTGACCGCTTTTTCCGACATCAAAAGCGTAGCGGCCGCACTCTGCCCATCAATCAAGTAGGTGAGGGGGATCTTCCAGGTAAGATTCGGGTTACCCTTGAAGTTAATGGTGAAGCGTTCCTGCGAGAGCGCGACTTTGTTGTTCGCTTCCCGCTTTACATTGACGACGGGAAAACCAGGCTGCTCCGTCCAGCCGGCGGCAATATCGGCCACAGGTTTGCCGGAAGCTTCACTCAACGCGTTCCACAAATCGGCCGTGGTCGAGTTGGAATATTTGTGGGCTTCGATGTAACGGCGAATCCCGTCGCGAAAGGCTTCTTCGCCAAGAAAACTTTCCAGCATGCGCAGAAACGATTGACCTTTCTTGTAGGTGATATCGTCAAAGGCGTTGTTGGCCTCAGCTTCCGTCTCGACCTTCTGCTGGATCGGATGCGTGGTCGCGCGAGCGTCGCCTTCCATGGCCTGCTCTTTGACAATCCCAGTGCGCCGGGCCGGATCGCGCGGAAGGCTGTTCTCCAGCCAGACTTCCCACTGCGGATTAAAACGCGCGGTGCACTTCGTCCCCATCCAGGACGCGAATCCTTCGTTGAGCCAAAGATTATCCCACCACGCCATGGTGACGAGGTCGCCAAACCATTGGTGTGCGACCTCGTGCGCGATCACTTCATAAACGCGTTGTTTGGTTGCGGCCGATGAATTCGACGGATCAAACAACAACGCGGTCTCGTAGTAGGTGATTCCGCCCCAGTTTTCCATCGCGCCGCCAAACCCGCCAGGAATGGCGAGCTGATCCAATTTCGGCAATGGATACGGGATGCCGAAGTATTCGTTGTAGTAATGCAAAATCTGAGCGGTGACTTCCAATGCATAGCGAGCGCTTTCGGCTTTTCCTTTCGTCGTTGTGATCCGCAGCTTTACGCCATCTACTTCTGATTCGACTGCATCGAATTCACCGGCACAGAAAACAACCAGGTAACTCGACATCGATGGCGTCGGTTGAAATTCCACTTCGCGACCGCTGGTGACTTTCTTTTCACTGGCAACGGGCATGTTCGAAACGGCCATCCAATTTTCGGGAACGACGGTGGTTAGCTGAAAACGCGCGCGAAAAACCGGTTCATCCCAGCAGGGGAAAAGTCGTCGAGCATCGGTCGCCTCGAATTGCGTCCCAAGAAAGATCTTCTTCGCGCCCGTGCCTTGTTCCTGATATTTGCCGTAGAAGAGTCCGCGCCCGAATTGATTGATCTTGCCGGTGAACTTCAGCGCGAGCGTGTGTTCTCCTGGCGTTAATTCTCCCGGCGCCGTAATCGTCAGCAGCTCGTTTTTAGCATCGAATTTGATCGCCGTTTTCGGAATTGTTTTGCCATCGAGTTGCGCGTCGCTGAGCGTCAGATCGGCTGCATTCAAGACAAGCTCAGATGTCGCTTGTTCGACATTCAGTTTCACCGTTTCGCGACCCGCGAAAGTGAGCTTTTTGATATCAGGTTTTATCCAGATCGCGTAATCCGTCGGGCGGACTTGCTTTGGTAATTTGCCGGGGGTGCTGGCGAAATCGAAAGGTTGTTCGGCGTGGAGCGCGGTCACAGCAGCCCAAAAGTAAACCAGAAGCGCGAAACGCATCCACTCACTAAACAGTGCCGATGCAAAATTGCACCTGTGGGGCGAAACAGCTCGTTGATGTGAGCACAGCGACGACAAGCTGGAAGCTTGTCGGCCGAGTCAGGCTGGAAGCCTAACCTCCAAAATTTAGCGCGCACCAGCGAGCGCTATTCGGAAACATGCGCAGAGCAACAGGCAAGATGCCTGTGCTACTTATTGCACGACCAGCACGATGACCAACTGGCCGTCGCCGACTTGGGGGCCGCGAATGACGAGTGGGCTCGCCTTACTCAGTTTCGCCTTGGTTTCCAACAATAACTTTTGTTCTTGGAAAAGTTTCAGGTTCAGCACATAAGCATCCGCTTTCTCGCCGCGGGAATCGACCTGCAACGAAAAATATTTGCTGGCGGCGAGCCAATCTTCTTCGCCCGTCTTGAGCGTTTTCGTCGCTTGGCCGATTAATTGAAATTGCGAGTAACCAAAAAGTTTCCGCAGTGTGCCTTCGATCTGCGTTATTTCCGCCGGTGTCGGTTCGGCGGGCGGCGAATTGCTCGCGATAATTAATCCGCTCCAGACCGTTTGCTCCGGAAGCGCAGCGCCGCCGATACGAATCGCAACAAGGAAGATTGCGATTGGCAGCAACAGGCGCGCTCTCATTTTTTATTTGGTCGCGTATTCGGCTGGTAGCGATTGCAGGCCCTCCACCCAAAGCACGGTCACGTGATCGTCTTTTTTCTGGAACATCGAAATGGTCGCGTTCGGGCTCACTGTCGGATCAACCCGATAGGTCAAAATCTCAGTCAGATATTGGGACTGACTAGGCGGCGTCTTTTCACGAAGAACCACCACGGTGCAAAGGGCAAAAACCGCAAGCGACGTGATGCCACCCCAAAGCAGGCGTCGAATCGTCCACCAACCAGTCTGCACCGCGTCGCGGGCAGATCGTGCCGGAGCGCTCTCGCGATCCAGCCGCTCCCGCAATTGATGGCTGAAGAAATCGACGTTGCTCAGCGCAACAGCTTGTTTGCGCAAGAAGGAACCAAGTTTTTTCGCGCTTTGTTTTTCAGCGTCGGCCGCAGCTCTATCGGGAAGCGAGGCAAGGAACTCCTCGAGTTCGCGACCCGTTAGCTGGTCGTCGATCCAAGCCGTCCACTTTTCCTCAAACGTTTTCATAAACATCCTTCAATAAATTCTGCAGCTTCTTGCGGGCATAAAAGAGTCGCGACATCACGGTCCCGATGGAACAGCCGAGCGCTTCCGCAATCTCGTGATATTGCATGTCTTCCATTTCCTTCATCAAAATCACGGCGCGATGTTCCGGCGAAAGTTGCGCGATCGCTTCGTCGATTCGCGACCGGACTTCGCGCCGTTCCATTCGCTGGTGCGGCAGCGCTTCAGCCCGAGGCACCGTTCTCGAGGCCGGATCGATCTCGCGCAATTGCACATTGTCATCGAATTCGGTCCCGCCCGCTTTCACCTGTTTTTTGCGAAGCCAGTCAATCGTCACATTCATTACGATCCGATACAGCCAGGTGTAAAACGACGATTTCCCGCGAAAGCGAGGGATCGATTTCCACGCTTTCACGAAACTGTCTTGAGCAAGGTCCCAGGCGTCCTGCTCGTTATGGACCATGTTGTAGATCATTCCAAAAACTCGGGTTCGGTAGCGTACCACTAGCTCATCAAAGGCCCCGCTGTCTCCGTTCTGGCACCGTTTTACCAGGTCCAGTTCTGAGACATCGGGTTGAGCTACAGGCGCTTCCGCTTGCATATTTGGACGGAGGCGGGGGGATTTAATTCATTCAACCCCGAAAACCTTCGGAGCCGAAGCGCCGGCGCCACTCGCAGCGGTATTCCCCGATTAGAGTAATAATCCCATCGCGCACCTGGAAAAGGCGTTGCATTAGAACCACATGCTGAAATGGCGGGATCCGCTTCTCTCGCAGAAGCGCCGCGGCGGCGTCCATGGAAAGGGTGATGGCTTTCAGAGCTCGTTTCAAATAGGCGATTGTCATACCGATTTCATCGACGTCTTCGCCGCTCAAGGCTGCTGCAAGTTTTGCACTGGCCAGGGCTGCGTGCGTGGCGAGTTTCACCGCCGACGGCTCGTTTTGCAGGGCTGAATCCTGATCGAACATGTGATCGATCCAGACCGTGAGGGCAAAGGCGGCTCGATAGAGACTGTGCTCCTCAAAGGAATCCGGCAGTGGTGCTTTTTCCTCCTCCTCGTCTTCTTCAAGCAAGGCGTCGACTTCCTGGGTCCAGTCACGGTCCCCAAGCAACTGGGTCCAGCCCATTTCCCGGGCGATAATTTGGTCGCGATTTGGATCGTCTAGGTACTTTTCCAGCAACTCCATGTATTTCTCCGTTTTATGGTCCTGCTGCTGGAGAAAACGCTCCCAATCGTATTCGTCCCATGCGCGTTCCGGCTGGTGATCGAATCCGGCCATATGAGAAATAGAAGCCAGCTTGCAACCTGGCGCAATTGATTTAACCCCGCGATTGAAGGGTCGGCGTGGCGAATTATCGATACGATAGGTCGCGCCATTCCAAGTTAGGCACTTACGACTGCGCGCTCCGTCTGCAGACGCAATTGTCCACAAGCCGCAGCGATATCGTCACCCTTTTCCCGGCGCAACGTAGCGCGCACTCCAGCGGCACGGAGAACGGCAAGAAATCTTTTCTGCCGACCGGGAGATGGGCGGACCCAATCCAGACCTTCGACGTTGTTATAGGGAATCAGGTTTAGCTTGGCGTCCAAAGCATGCGCATGTTTCGCCAGCTCGCGCGCCTGTTTATCCGAATCATTTACCTCTGCGATCAAGATGTATTCGAACGTGATCCGCTGCTTTTTCCGCGAAGTGAAATAGCGGCAGGCCTCAAGCAGCGCGCTCAAGTTATACTTACGATTGACCGGCATGATGCCGCTGCGCACGTCATCCGTTGCGCCATGCAGTGAAACCGCCAATCGAATTTGTAGCGGTTGCTCTGCCAGTTTTCGAATTTGCGGGACAAGTCCGCTGGTCGAGATCGTGATGTGGCGTGCGCCAATTCCGATTCCCCACGGCGCATTGATGATCTGAATCGCGCCCATGACGTTATCGTAATTCGCGAGCGGCTCTCCCATTCCCATGAAGACGATATTGTCGATGCGTTCTTCGCTTTCCCGTTCGACCGCTATGATCTGATTCACGATTTCATTCGGGCGCAGGTTCCGCTTCCAACCGTCCAGTCCGCTTGCGCAAAATTTGCAGCCGTAGGCGCAACCAACCTGAGTTGAAAGGCAAATTGTCCGCCGATCCGACGGCGACCCGTAAAGTGCCGGGGAGGCTGGGATCAGGACGGATTCAATGAGATTTCCGTCGCTCAAACGAAAGAGAAATTTGCGCGTTGTATCTGCGGAACCGAGGACGCGGACGACCTCGATTCTGTCGAAGGAAAAATCGTCCGCGAGTTTCGCACGCAAAACTTGGGGTAAGTCGGTCATCTCGGCGAACGAATTGACGCGTTTTTTGTAAAGCCAATCGGTGATTTGCCGTGCTCGATACGATGGCTGAGCGACCGACCGCAGTTCGTCGAGTTGCAACGACCTGATGTCGCTCTTGGGAGACGCAGTCACGGTTTCAGTTTAACTGATTACCAGTGAAGTGCAGCCGGAGGTGATCTGAGAACATGATCGCCGGGACGCGCTGACCTCTCGTTGCCAAACTCATGTTTAGGAACACGCCTGTTCTTGAAACTCTGTTGCATCGGAGTGCGGGTCATTCTCGGAACGCTTCTCCTTAACCGAGGGCAATAAATGAAACGGAGTTTCGGGTCAGAAGAAGGTTCCCAAACTTGGAGTTCGGGAACCAGAGTGTAATCCGGCGCTCTAATTTTGTCTGAAGTGCAGCAGCGCTTCGTGAACGCCCGCACCGTATTCGCGCTCGGCCACGTAGCCGCCGGCTAAGCGGACGGCATCCTTTACGTGATCAATGGCATTGGCGGGGCAGGCGGGCATCGCGGCAAAGCGACCGTCCAGCATGGAGACGTCGTTGTGATGATCGCCGGCCGCGAAAATTTCTTCGCGCGGCACTTTGATTAATCGTGACAACTCCGCCAGGGCGGCGCCCTTGTGATAATCGGCATGACAGAATCGCAGATAGATGGTGTTGCGCTGATAATTGAATTCGGGCTGTCTTTTCCGAAGGTGCTCGATGAATTCCGTGATGCGATCCATTTCTTCTTCGCTGCTGGCAACCACGCCCTCGGCGAATGCGCCAAGATAGATCACCCGCGCTGTGGTTTTCCGATTCACAAAATCGATGATCTCGGCGAAGACTGATTGTGCGGAATTGAACAACTCGGCATGCGCCTGCGCACAACGATCGTTCCAATCGCCAAACGGTTCCCATTTACCGCCGTTCCGTGATGGGCGGAAGACGTCGCGCTCGCTCGTTAGAATGAAATCAGGCCGAATGGGAAATTCGAAATCTAGGAGACCTGATTCGAGCAATTCGACGGAGCGACCGGTGTTGATGGTCCAGAGGGCTCCGGCGCGCTGCAGCTCTCCGATCAGCTCAATGCAGGAGGGATCCAGGACAGGTTCGTTCTCATGCGCAACGAGAGTGCCATCGAAGTCTGTACTGATAAGATGAATCCCGCGACCCATAATTATAACTTAGAAATTGATTTCGCCAACGCAACGAGCAACGGTTTTCATGATGAAATCTGCCTACGAACTCGCGATGGAGCGGCTGCAAAAAGGCTCGCCCAGTGTGATGCTCACAGCGGAGCAAAAGGCCCAGGTGGCAGAGGTCGATTCGTCTTTCAATGCCAAAATCGCCGAGCGGAAAATCTTCCTGTCCGACCAAATCAAAAAGGCTGCTGCTTCCGGAAAATTCGATGAAGTAGAATCGCTGGAGAAACAACTGGCGACTGATGTGCGGCGGCTCGAGGAAGACTGCGAGAACAAGAAGGAAAAGTTGCGCGCGAGCTGGTCGACCTCGAATTAGTCTGTCCTTGGCTCGACAGAGTCTCGCCCTACTAATTTGTCTCGCCGTGATTGTGGTAGGGCGACGCTCTGCGGAGCCAGAACGAGCTTCAGCGGCATTGCGCTGGCTCGGTAGAGTTTCGCCTATCGATTTTGTGATCGTCTATCGCTTCGGTAGCCCCAGGTCCCGCGGAGCAAAAAAACGCTCGTATCATCACGATACTGCTTCGCTCGCTGCGCCAACGTGTCTGCGGCGCTTAGGCAAATTTGGATCGAGGAATCCGAGCATGTGAGCATGATCGATCACACGCACACCCTCTTGTTTCTGTAGTTCGGAAATCTGCCGTTGGAACTGTTCCATTTTCGTCCAATGCACTTTCGGCCGGAAATGATGCTCGGCGTGGTAGCCGTTGTAGAAGAAAATCCAATTATAAAGCTTCCCGTAACTACTCACTCCCCAGGCGATCGGCTTATCTGGGTTAGCACCATAGTGGCGGAAGTATCCATTCAAGTAGCTGAAGCAATGGCCGAGATAGAAGAAAGGAAGGAAGAAAAGCATGTAGCGCCAGTTAATGAAACCAATCGGTTTGGTTGGAACGATAAGCGCCATCGTAAGTAGCACAGAGATAAAAGTTGCCAGCTCGATGGTGCCCCAGTGCACATCGGCATTTCCACGCTTGGCCAGTTCGCGTTTAATGGCTGCCGGATTATCGCGGAAAAAGCTGAGGAAGACATAGCCCCAGGGGTTTTCTGCTTCCCCGTCATGACCATGCTTGTAGATGGAAATCCAATCGGTGGTTTCGCCGCTTTCATCGGGGCGGTCGGCGTTCCCCTTGTGATGTTGCATGTGCACCGCGTCGTAATAGGTCTGTGAAAAACAGCACGCCACTGATTCGATTACTCCAAAGAGCCGATTCATCCAGTTCGGCCGGAAGAACGGATTGTGAATGAAATTGTGGGCGACGCCATTGATGTTGGCGTTAATCATGAGGGCATAAACGAAGCCCATGATCAGCATGACCCAGAGAGGCGTATAAGGAAAAAGGAAATACATCGCCAGGAAGTAGAAGAGGTGAAACAGGCCGGCCAGCGCGGGCACGACGTCCCATCGCGTGTGCGCAAAAATCTTCGAATCAGTTTTGGGGCGTTCGATATGGATGGCATCAGTCACGTTCATCCGACGAGCCAAGTATGCGCCACCAGACTGCAAAAGCAACCTTGCGCCTTCACCAGGCGTGCTGCCCTCAACGAAAGCGGGACGATTCGCGCCGCGTTCCCTGATCAGAACCGAATCAATTCATCCCGCTCGGCGCGAGGAACATCTGCCCACTCTGAGCTTGGAAAAGCTTGTTCCGGCGGGAATAGCCGAAGTGAGTCCCTGGCGCTTTCGTGTTGGCGAGGGGAAAGATGTTTCACGCTGGCCACGCAACTCAAGGCCGCGGGCAGAGCGGAAAAGGCTGGCAATTTGGGTAACTACTGAATGAACCATCGTCGTCTAGCGCAGATTGAGATTCAAGAACGGCGCCGTGAGAGATTCCGCGGAAAGTGGCTTGCGGAATGCCAATGACGGGTCAGGGCTTGAAATATGTTATGACAGGCGATGGAACTGATTTTAAGGAATGCGACTACGCTAAAAGCGAGGCCAAGGCTTGCGAGGGCAACGGCGGCCAGGCTATCGAGGAAGGCGGAGGCGGGAATTGGGGACATATTATAAGAGGTATTAAAATTCTAGTAATTATGAAAGCAGGTGCCATACCTAAAAACCAAGCCTTGTGGAGCCAGGAATTATAATAAGTTGTTTGCGTCACGCTACTTGCGTTATAGAACTCTCGCGCTCAATCGGCCTAAGTACTTGTCTCTGTTCGCCCTTTTGTGCAGGATCCTCGATGCCTCACGTAATCACGGCAGCGGCTCCGGCGATATGTACGCCTACATTCCGACGTCAGATTTTTCCGCGGCGAAGACGAGCGATTTTGTCTATCTATATGCGCACTTTGGTAAGAGTAACGCTAGCCAATCCGGATTTGAAGAGTGGGCCCTGGTCAATGTTGCACCCATTGCGGAGATGGATGCTCTGTTTCCGATAATCGGGTTCTTTGCGGTCGCCTTTACGACGCAGCGCTTACAGCGGCGGCAACTGGCGCAGCAGGTGAGCACGATGTAGTTCGGGCCGAGCCGGACTGGCGATAACCGACATTGCGTGTTTGGCGGAGGCGACACTGATTGTCGCCTTTGTTTTTTTATCGAATTGGACGGCGCGGTGTTGCAAACAATCCCACGCCGCGCGTAATCTTGCGCCCGCCTATGTTCGCGCTCCAACCGGAAATGAAAGTGTTCAGCGGCTCAGCCAATCGCGAGCTGGCCCAGCGCATTTGCAATTATATTGGCGTGCCGCTGGGCCAGGCCACGATCAGCGCGTTCCCTGACGGTGAGACCTACGTCAAAATCGAGGAGAACATTCGTGGTCGCGATGTTTTTATCATCCAGCCCACGTGTCCGCCAACAAACGATCATTTGATGGAGTTGCTCATCATGGTCGATGCGGCGCGACGGGCCAGCGCCGACCGCATCACCGCAGTCATTCCGTTTTTCGGATATGCGCGCCAGGACCGAAAGGACAAACCGCGCGTGCCGATCACAGCGAAACTGATTGCGAATCTTTTGGTCGCAGCCGGTGTGCATCGCGTTCTGACGATGGATCTGCATGCTCAGCAGGTGCAGGGATTTTTCGATATCCCGGTCGACCACCTCTATTCCATGCCTGTTTTGATAAAGTATCTCCGGCAAAAATTGAATCGACAGACTGTGATTGTGTCGCCGGATGTCGGTGGACTGAAAATGGCGTCGGCTTATTCCCAGGCGCTCGGTGCCGGACTCGCGATCGTGGCAAAACAGCGCAAGAGCGCAACGGAAACCCAGGCGCTTTATGTCATCGGCGAAGTGGAAGGGTGCGATGTTTTATTGGCTGACGATTTGACCGAGACCGCCGGCACATTGACTTCGGCGGCGACGATTCTGAAAAAACACGGCGCGCTCGATATTTATGCAGCGGTTGCGCATGCAGTGCTGGTCGATGTCGCAATCCCGCGGTTGCAAAAATCTGAAATTAAGGAATTGGTAACGACCAACAGTACGCCGGTGCGCACCATCGAAGGTTTTTCGGTCGAGGTGCAATGCGTTTCAGAACTTCTCGGCGAAGGAATGAAGCGAATTCATAACGATGAATCGGTCTCGTCGCTGTTTAACATTGATAACGGCAAAGGTTAAATATGGCTAAACAAGTAAAACTGACGGCGCAGCGTCGGGAAGCGACTGGCCGTTCAGCTATTCGCAAACTCAAAGCGCGTGGAATTGTTCCTGCGATCGTCTACGGCGGCAAGGATAAGCCCCAACCACTTCAAGTCTCGCGTCGCGACATTAGCTTGATGTTGAGTCACGCCTCCGGCGAAAACATTCTCGTCGAACTAGAGATTGCCGGTGAAAAGGGCTCCCGCATGGCGATGATCCAGGAAATTCAGCATTCGCCCGTGGGCGGCGACGTCTTGCACGTCGATTTTCATGCCGTTTCGATGGACGAGAAAATTGAGGCAGATGTTCCGCTCGAGCCGGTGGGTGTAGCCAATGGAGTGAAAAATTTTGGGGGACTGCTTGAGCAAAGCTTGCGCATTCTCGAAGTGGAGTGTTTGCCCCGCGATCTGCCGGATAAAATCACGGTAGACGTTTCCGGCTTGAACATTGGCGATTCGATTCACGTTCGCGACATCCAGTTGCCGGCCGGCGTGGCGGCGAAAACACAGCCCGATCTCACTGCATTCTCGGTTGTTGCCCCTGTAGTAGAAGAGGAACCTGTGGCGGAAGTGGCGGAAGCGGCGGCTGGGCCCGAGGTGATCAAGGAGAAGAAAGAGGAAGGCGAAGCAGCGGCAGCGGCTCCGGCGGGTGCAGCAAAAGCAGCAGCTCCCGCTGCCAAGGAAAAAGAGGCCAAGAAGTAGTTTTGATCGCGGATTGTGCAGTGCGGATTGCGGATTGAGTCGCGGTGGAGAACGCATCTCTACACATTCGCTGTGTCGCGGGCTTGGGAAATCCGGGGCCGGAGTATGCCGGCACGCGTCACAACATCGGGTTTGTCGTGCTTGATCACTTGGCCGCGCAATTGAAATCCACCTGGGAGAAATCGACAAAATGGGAAGCGTTCACGTCGAGACATGGCGAGCTCTTATTGGCCAAACCGATGAGTTTCATGAATCGGAGCGGTTACCCCCTTGTGGCGATCGCGCAGTTTTACAAATTCGCACCATCGGAAATCCTGGTGGTTCTGGACGATTTCGCGCTTCCTTTGGGACGCATTCGTATTCGGGCCGGCGGCGGAACCGGCGGCCACAACGGACTGGATTCAGTTATCATGCAGTTCGGAACCGAAGAAATTCCACGGTTGCGGATCGGCATCGGCGCCGCGCCGGTTGCCGGCTCAGTCGACTATGTGCTCGGTCGCTTTTTCGAAGAAGAGCGCGCGCTGGTGAAATCGGCAATCGAGCGCTCGGTCGAGGCGATCACATGCGCGGTTGACAACGGCGTCGTTGCCGCGATGAACACGTTCAACAAAGTCGAGGAATCATGATGAATCGTTACGAAGCGTTACTCGTCCTTAATACTCAAGGCAAAGACGAGACGGTGAAAGAAATTGTCGACCGGCTCGAATCCGAGTTTGAGAAAGAAGGCGCGAAAATCGAGCAGGTGCAAAAGATGGATAAACGGCAATTTTCCTATGTGGCCGGGGAACTCAATGCCGGACACTACGTCAACTTCGTTTTCAACGCCGATCCGCAGTTGATCGCGAAATTGCGGGCCAAATTCAAGCTCGACCCGGAAGTCTATCGTCAGCATTTTCAACGGCTGAAGGCGACGAGTGAAAAAGTCAGGAAACCGCCGAAAAAGGTCGCAGCCGAATAATAAGTTCGGTAAAACAAGGCATGGCGAGTTTTAATAAAGTCATTTTACTTGGAAATCTGACCCGCGACCCTGAGGTGCGTTACACTCCAAAGGGAAGCGCGGTGACGGATCTTGGAATTGCGGTCAATCGACAATACACGTTGGAAAACGGGGAGAAACGCGAGGAGGTCACCTTTGTGGACGTCACTTTTTGGGGACGAACAGCGGAAGTGGCGGGCGAGTATTTGAAAAAAGGACGTCCGATCTTTATCGAGGGGCGGCTGCAGCTTGATACCTGGGATGACAAACAATCGGGACAAAAGCGGAGCAAGTTGAAGGTAATCGGCGAAACGATGCAGATGCTGGGAGGTCCGCGCAGTGGCGGTTCCACCGCCGATAACGGCGACGAAGGTGGTGGGCGAAGTGGCAAACCCAGCGCGCCCCCGAAATCAACTGTGCCAGCCGGACCGGACGACGACGAGATCCCGTTTTGATTAACGGATCACCCGTTGTGTGAGGTACAGGCGATTGACCGCAATCGCCTACTCATACCCATATGAATTCCACCGAAGCGTGTATCGCACTCAACATGCTGCCCACGATGGGCCCGGTGCGGCTGCGCAAGCTGCTGGAAGTTTTTGGTGAGCCGGAGCGTGCCCTCGCAGCGAAGCGGGATGAATTGCGCAGAATCGAGGGGATCGGCAACGAGGTCGCAGAACAGATTTCGAATTGGGAGTCGGTTGTCGATCTCGGCGCGGAACTGAAACGGATTTCCGATTTTGGTGCGAGCGTGATTACGCAAACGTCACCGATGTATCCAAAATCGCTACGTGAGATCCATTCGCCGCCCATCGTTCTTTATGTGTGGGGCGAATTGCAGGAACGCGACCACCACGCCATCGGAGTTATTGGATCGCGGCGCACAACCCATTACGGAACTGAATCGGCCAAGAGACTCTCTTACCAACTGGCTTACGCCGGGCTGACCGTCATTAGCGGTCTGGCGCGTGGAATTGACACCGCGGCACATCAGGGGGCTCTCGCGGCTAAAGGCCGGACAATCGCGATAATTGGCTCAGGGTTGTCGAAGCTTTATCCGCCCGAAAATGCCGGGCTCGCCGAAAAAATCCGCAACGGCAATGGCGCCATCCTTTCCGAGTTCTCGATGGAGATCGAACCGGACCGCCAGACCTTTCCCATGCGCAACCGCATCATCAGCGGCTGGAGCCAAGGAATCTTGATTGTGGAAGCAGGCTTGAACAGTGGCGCGCTAATCACTGCGTCACAGGCAGTCGAGCAGGGGAGGTCGGTCTACGCCGTGCCGGGTCACATCAACGCTCCAAGTGCCATCGGATCGAACCGCTTGATTCAACAGGGCGCGAAGCTGGTGATGGACGCGTCCGACATTCTTGATGATCTGCAAATACTCCTGCCCGAATCCAAGCCGATTGCCAGCATGGCGCGGCCTTTGCCCGAATTATCCGAATCGGAACGGAGTGTTTATGACGCCATCGAGGCGAGCGAAACCGCAATCGACGCCATCGCGGCCAAGTGCAATTTGCCCAGCCCGGCCGTCTCATCCGTGCTTTTGCGTCTGGAGCTGAAACGGCTGGTTAAGCAGTTGCCCGGCAAATACTTCGTAAAGCTGGGATAGACGTTTTGAACGGGCATCTCGCCCGCGTCTTGCTCTTACCGATTTGCAATTCGGTCGAACCTGAGGTTCGATTGCACCCTTTTAATGGCCAAAACGCTCATCATTGCCGAGAAACCCAGCGTCGCGCGCGATCTCGCCCGTGTCCTAGGCAAGTTCAAACACGAGAAGGATTTTTACGAGAACGATCGCTACGTGATTTCCTCGGCCGTAGGGCATGTGGTTGAAATGGTCCCTCCGGAGGGCGCCGAAGTGAAGCGGGGAAAATGGAAGCTCGAGAATCTCCCGGTATTGCCGGATCACTTCGATCTCGTGCCCAAGGAAAAAACCAAGGACCGTTTATACCTGCTCAAGAAGCTGGCCGAACGGCCGGACGTGACCGAGATCATCAATGCCTGCGATGCCGGTCGTGAAGGCGAACTGATTTTCCGTAATACCATGCGGTGGATCGGTGGAAAGAAGCCAACCCGCCGGCTTTGGTTGCAATCAATGACAACCGATTCGATTCGCGCCGGCTTCGAGCGCCTGCGTTCCGAACAGGAGATGCGGCCGCTGGCCGATGCCGCCCGATCGCGTGCAGAAAGCGACTGGCTGGTTGGCATCAACGCCACGCGCGCGCTAACTTCTTTCAATTCACGCAGCGGCGGTTTCCAAATGACCGCGGCAGGCCGGGTCCAGACACCGACGCTGGCGATTCTTGCCGGGCGCGAAGAAAAAATCCGTGGATTCAAGCCGCGGCCTTACTTTGAAGTTCATGCGGAATTTGGGGTAGAGGCGGGAAGCTATGCTGGCCGCTGGTTCGACGAGAATTTCAAGAAGAATGGAGAGGAAGACGCGCGGGCGGAGCGAATTTGGGATCGGGAACAGGCCGCCGCCATCGAAGCGAAGTGCAAAGGCAAGATCGGCATCGTTACGGAAGAGAAGAAGGCGTCGAGTCAGCTTTCTCCGTTGCTTTATGACCTAACGACTCTTCAACGAGAAGCCAACAATCGTTTTGGTTTGCCTGCTCGACGGACCCTGCAGCTGGCCCAGGCGCTTTACGAAAAGCATAAGGTCCTGACTTACCCGCGAACTGACTCGCGCTATTTGCCAGAGGATAATCTCGCTCAAGTGCGAAAGGTGATGTCGACTTTTGGCGATCCAACCCTCGCGCGACACGCCAAAAAAGCGCTGAGCAATGACTGGGTGAAGCCGACTAAGCGCGTTTTCAACAACGCAAAAGTAAGCGATCACCATGCGATTATCCCGACGGGCGCGTCGCCGGCGCATCTCGATGAATTTGAGCGCAAAATTTTCGATATGGTTGCGCGCCGGACGATTGCAGTTTTTTATCCGGCGGCGCAATTCGAAGTGACGACACGCATCACGCGGGTCGAAGGCGAACCGTTCAAGACCGATGGGAAAATCATCGTCGATCCAGGGTGGCTGGCAGTTTATGGCAAAGAAGCCAATGGCGAAGACGACCAGGCGGTCGTTCCTGTTTCACCCAACGAACCGGCCAAGGTTCTCGCAGTTGAGATCAGGGAGAATGAAACAAAACCGCCGGCCCGTTTTACGGAAGCGACGTTGCTTTCTGCGATGGAAGGTGCGGGCAAATTAGTTGAGGACGAAGAATTGCGTGAGGCGATGCGCGAGCGCGGCCTCGGCACCCCGGCGACTCGCTCACAAATTATCGAAGGGTTGATTCACGACGGTTACATCGAACGCAAAGGCAAGGAACTCATCGTCACGGCCAAGGGTTTGTCCCTGATAACGCTGCTTCGAAATTTGCACACCGATGTTTTGTGCACTCCGGAAATGACCGGTGAATGGGAATCGCGCCTCAAACAGATGGCTCATGGGAAACTCGATCGAAAACATTTCATGGAAGACATCCGCGACCTGACACGCCAGATGGTGGAAAAGGTTCGCAATTTCCGGGGTGAAACGATCGAGGGCGAATACGCGACGATCGACGCCAAATGTCCAAACTGTGGCGGAGGACCGATCAAGGAAGATTACAAAACGTTCCGTTGCCAAAATTGCGATTGGCTGATGTGGAAGACGATGGCCTCGCGCCAATTCGAGCCTGAGGAAGTCCACGAATTGTTAGCAAGGGGACGGGTCGGACCTTTACAGGGTTTCCGCAGCAAAATAGGCCGACCATTTGAAGCGCTAGTTAAGTTGGGCGACGACAAGAAACCAGTGTTCGATTTCGGCGGAAACGGTCTCGATGCGGAGCAGACAGTGGACAAGGAAAAGCACGAAGCAATTGGACTTTGCCCGATTTGCCACAAGGGGCAGGTTCATGTGCTGACTCGTTCCTTCGCGTGCGAAAATGCCATTCACACCCCCAAGACGTGTAGCTTTCGTGTGAGCAAAACAATTTTGCATCGGGAAATCCCAAAAGAACAGGTGGAGAAACTGATTACCACCGGTAAGACCGATCTCTTGCACAAGTTCATTTCAAGGAAGGGACGTCCCTTCTCCGCTTATCTGAAGCTGGAGAATGGAAAAATCGGCTTCGAGTTCGAAGAGAAGAAGCCGAAGTCGAAAAAGAAAATCGCGGCGCCGAAAGCTGCCGCAGCGTAATTCTTCCTTTCTGGAGGGCGTCGTGCTGTACGCCAGGTTGACTCGCGCCGCCCAAACGTTTGCAGGGCGACAGCGCGTGTCGCTCCAAAGAAAAGGGCACATGGAAGAATGCGATTCTGATGCATTGACGCCACAACCTATTGTGTGATAGTGAGTGCTCCGACACTATGCGTTGCCCAAAGTGCGGATCGCGTGACGATAAAGTCATCGATTCGCGCCAGTCCCGAGAAGGCCTCAGCATTCGACGACGTCGCGAGTGTCTAAAGTGCGCTTATCGCTATACCACCTATGAAGAAATCGAGCGCACCGATCTCCGTGTCATCAAACGCGATCGTTCCCACGAGCCATTCGATCGACGCAAGCTCGTCAATAGTCTGGCCAAGGCTTGCGAGAAACGTTCGATAAGTCTCGTCGTTCTCGAACAGTCGGTCGACGACATCATTCATGAAATCGAGACCGGCGGCCGCGAAGTCACCTCAGCGCAAATCGGCACTCACGTGATGGCGAAGTTGCGCGACATAGACGAGGTCGCTTACCTGCGGTTCGCGTCGGTGCACCGTCGGTTTGAACAGGTCGATGAATTTGTCGACGCCATTCAGGCCTTGGGACGCCGGATAAAGACAAATGCACAGCAGCGCGAACTTTTTCCCACGGAGAAACGATAGATATGGTCGCATTTAAGGAAGAGTTTCCCTATTTGAAGGCTGAGACCGGCCAGCTTTTCGAATTTGATCGCAGCTGGTTGCGAGAAGCCATCACCCGCGCGGCCAACGAGGCCGGATATCCCAGTTGGTGGCTCACCGATCACGTGACCGAAAGCATCGCCTTTTATTTGCGGCTCCGGAATGACGAGAACTTCGTCGCGTTCAATCAGCTCTCACAAACTGTCCGCTACGTTCTGAAAGTGATTGGTTACAAGGAAATCATCCCGCATTTCAGTCCCGCGCCGCCGCCGGTCACGATCTCATTGTTCGAAATCGCCTACGCAGCCGGTGCCGGATACGAACTGGCATTTTTCGACATGCTCTCCCGCCGGCTGGACCTTTTGTTGCAAACGCACGTGACCTCAGTGCAGGTGATCGCGCTCAATCCTTGCGTGAAACATTTGCGCGGCACCCGGGTCTGGTCCCGCAGCTGCGATGTTGTGCGGTCTGAGATCGTTTCCTTTGTCCGCGAAAAACTTTCCGTGGCGAAAGATTTGCCCGAATTAAACTGCTCGCTTCGTTAAGGACGTGACCATCTTCGAGAAAATCATCGCCCGTGAAATTCCGGCCGACATCGTTTTGGAAAAGGAAAATCTGATTGCATTTCGCGACGTCAACCCGCAGGCGCCGGTCCACATCCTGATCGTCCCCAAACGCGTTCTTCCACGCTTACTGGATGCGAAAGCAGGCGATCGCGAGTTGCTCGGCGACCTCTTGCTCGCCGCGGCCGAGGTGGCAAAGAAGCTCGACTTAAAAAGCGGTTTTCGGGTTGTGGTTAACAGCGGACCCGACGCCGGCGAAAGCGTACCGCATTTACACGTGCATGTCCTTGGACAGCGGCAGATGAGTTGGCCGCCCGGCTAATCTTCTTTCACGATTACAGGCGTATCGTCGGGCGCATTCTCAAAGAAGTGTCGCGCCATTCGCGGCGGCAGGCGGATGCAGCCGTGCGAAGCCCGGAACCGTGGGACATAGCCGGCGTGCATGCCATAGCCGCCGTTGAATCGCATAAAATAAGGCATACGGGCGCCGTCAAAATGAGTCCCGTGAGGTTGTGCGTCTTTGCGCACATCGATATTAGATTTCACTACTTCGCCCCGGGCGTTGACGTAGTCGCCGAATTCACTCGAGACATGATTTTTGTCTTTCTCGGTTACATGATAACGACCCGGCGGCGTATCGAAACCTCGCTTCCCTGTTGAAACCGTGCTTTCCCCAACCAGCCGGTGTCCCTTATAAAAGTAAGCGCGTTGTTCATCTACATGGACAACGATTTTGGCCGGCCCGTGAACATCATTACCGCGCCAGTAACCTTCGGACGTCGCCGCACCGGGAAAAAAATCGGGCAGCCTTTGCGCGCCGGCAGTGAGTTCTTCCCGAAAATCCGCGCAGCCACCGAAGATAATTACGGAGCCAATCGCGGCAGAGATTGGGATGATCTTAGAAACTTTCATTAGGCGGCGGACGCTATTCGGATCATGAGAGAGTGCAACGGGTTGTGAGTTTGTGAAATCATGAGAAATCGGCGATGCAGACGCAGCAATCTCAATGCCGTTGCCGAGCCTGCCAGGAAGAAGACTGCTTTGTCGCGTGCGTGGGCAATTCTTCCGGGTTTGACGCTGTCCGCGGGCGGAATACGCTCGGTTGATGGCCACGATTACTGAGCAGGCAACTTCATCGTCTGTTAACAAGAACGCACCCACCGTGCAGCCGCCGATCAACCTCCAACAGTGGATCGATCAGAATCGCGAGAAGTTCAAGCCGCCGGTGAGCAATCGTTACCTTTATGATGGGCGCGATTTTTTTGTGATGGTGATCAAGGGTCCGAACGCCCGAAACGATTTTCACCTGGTCGATTCGGAAGAGTATTTTTACCAGCTCAAGGGGGATATCAAAGTGCGTGTCCGAGAAGGCGATCGCATCATCGATCATCTCGTGCGTGAGGGAGAGACGTTTTTTATTCCGCCGAATGTCCCGCATGCGCCAGTGCGGCCGCCGGACACCTTGGGGGTGGTAGTCGAGCGTCGCCGGCCGCCGGGCGAGCATGAGCATGTCATCTTTTACTGCGACAATTGCGGGGCATTAGTGGAAGACATCGATTTCGACTGCGGCGACATCGTTGAACACTTCAGTCAGGCGATGCTCGATTTTTGGAACGACGATACGCGACGCACCTGCAAAAAGTGCGGTAAAAAAGTTCCGCAGCCGGAACCGGTAAAACCATTCTGAAGAAGTGACGAGTGAGTCCGAGCCGGACTGGCACGTGTGACGAGTTTTTACCGAATCGTCATCGTGTTATTTTCAGCTTCCAGTCACTTATTGCCAAGCACTAGTCACTCTCCTTGAAGATCGATCTCCACACCCACATTCTCCCACGCAATTGGCCCGATCTTGACACCAAGTACGGCTACCCCGGATTCGTCCGGCTCGATCATTACAAGCCATGCTGCGCACGAATGATGATTGGTGATCGCGTTTTTCGCGAAATAACCGACAACGTCTGGGATCCCCAACGCCGCATTGAAGACATGGATTGCGAGAAGGTCTCAATGCAGGTGCTTTCGACTGTTCCGGTGATGTTCAGTTATTGGGCAAAACCACACGACGCGCTCGATCTTTCTCGACGATTAAACGACCACATTGCCGATGTCGTTCGAGATCACCCGAAGCGCTTCACGGGCCTGGCGACGATTCCGCTTCAGGACCCGGATCTGGCAGCGAGCGAATTGCAGCGTTGTGTCCGTGACCTCGGCTTACGTGGCGCGCAGATCGGCACCCACGTTGACGCAAACCGGCATTTCGGACGGATCGACACTTTGAATCTCGATAATGTTTCGCTGCAACCAGTCTGGAGCGCGGCGGAAGAGCTTAACGCTGCCATATTCGTTCATCCATGGGACATGCTTGGCAAGGAACGAATGCCGAAATACTGGTTGCCGTGGCTCGTCGGGATGCCGGCCGAAACTTCGCTCGCGATTTGTTCGATGGTTTTCGGCGGCCTCTTCGAGCGCTTTCCTAAGCTACGCGTAGCCTTCGCGCACGGGGGCGGCGCGTTTCCAGGAACCATTGGCCGCATTGATCACGGATTCCATGTTCGGCCGGATTTGTGCGCCCCGGACAATGAGACGAATCCGCGAAAGTATCTCGCCAGCAAAAACCGGAAGGGTGAATTAGTTCCGGCGCGATTTTATGTTGATTCGCTCGTCCACGACCCCGGTGCGCTGCGGTTGTTGCTAAAATTGTTTGGCCCGCAACGCGTCGCGCTTGGCTCCGATTACCCGTTCCCGTTAGGCGAAGCACACCCGGGCAAACTGATCGACTCAATGAAACTCTCGATCAAAGAAAAGAAACAAGTCCTCTCCAAAACCGCCCGTGAATTCCTCGGCCTGGCTAAGAGCTGATGCTAAAATCCTGTTTAGATTTCGTTAGATTAACGAGCGGGGAAGTTATTTTTCGATGAGGAAACGACCGCAGATCACTCGAACAAAACGAAAACCGCTAAACACGCGAAAGTCGGACAACGTTATTCCCCCTGCTTGATCGAACATTCGACTTCGTCATACTGCGGCGCGATTCGCGCCGCTGTCACATTTCATGACGAATTGCCCAGAGATCGGGAAAAATTGGCTTAAACAACGATTCCTTCAGAAACGGCACGCCCGGCGATCCACCGGTTCCCTTTTTCGCCCCGATCGTGCGCTCGACCAGCTTGATGTGCCGGTAACGCCATTCTTGCAGCCCCTCGTCGAAATCAGTCATTAGCTCGAAAAGAATGGAGCATTCCGGTGCTTTTTCGTAGAGCCGCAGGATTTCTTTCTGCACCCGTTCGTCCGGCTTATTCGCCTGCGACAGGTCGCGATTCTTCAATTCCGCCGGAATCTGGGCGCCGCGTCTTTCGAGAAAATCATAGAAATGATCGATCACCGTCCGTTCGCACAGCAATTGTTGAAGTCGGTCGTATCCGGGGAAATCTGGTTTCACATAAGCAAGCGTCGATCCCCGTTTGTATCCGAGCACAAATTCAATCTCTCGAAATTGTACCGATTGAAATCCGGAAGCCGTTTCCAGTCGATCGCGAAAACTCGAGAACGACGACGGTGTCATCGTTTCAAGAATATCGACCTGAGCCACCAGGGTTTTCATGATCGTGCGGGTGCGCTTGAAGGAATGAATGGCCCCGAAAAGGTCGCCAGCTGAAAAATCGCGTTTAATTTTTTCAAATTCGTGCAGCAATTGCTTGAACCAGAGCTCGTAGGTCTGATGGATGATGATGAACAGCATCTCGTCATGCTCCGGCGGGCTTGAGCGCGGTTTCTGAAGCGTGAGTAGCTTCTCGAGATCGAGATAACTCGCGTATGTCAGCGGCGGCATTGGCTCATGCTCGCTTCAACGCTTTAACCTTTCAACGATTTAACGTGAGTTTTCGTCATTTCTCTCTTCTACTTTCGGCATGACGTTTTTCCTGAAAACGTTGCTCGCGATCCTGGTCGCCATCGTCATCGCGGGCGCCATTTTTCTCACAAACCTGATTTGGTTTCGTCCCTGGAGCCTCAATCTCTTTTACGAAAAGGCTTTTGTAGAAGTAATTTTCAACGAGCCGGAATTGCTCACTTCACTCGGCTTGGTCGAACAGTTCGGGATTACTAGTCACAACGGCAAGCTCAATGACGCCTCGCCGGCGCATCAACAGGCGGTTATCGACCGGTGGAAAAAGGATCTCCGGCAATTGCACGAATACCCCCTGGATCGGCAGACCCCGTCGCAAAAGCTCTCCACTCGTATCCTCGAATGGTATGTCGCAGACCAGGTGGAAGGAGAGAAATGGCAATTTCACAATTATCCGGTCAATCAGCTTGACGGCGTACAAAACCAGTTTCCATCGTTCATGGCGAACACGCACCCGCTGCGCACCAAGCAGGACTGCGAGTATTACGTGATGCGCCTCAACGCCGTGCCGACAAAATTCGATCAGGTGCTTGAAAGCGTGCGTCTGCGTGAGCAGAAACGAATTATCCCGCCGCGTTTCGTGGTCGAAGAGGTGCTGAAGGAAATGAGCAATTTCATCGCTAAACCGGCTGCCGAAAATATTCTAGCCACTTCCTTCAAGGAACGCGCGGCTAAAATCCAAAAATTGACCGATGCGGAACGCACTGATTTTCAGGCGCGCGTTGAAACGGCGATCAATACCGCCGTTTATCCTTCCTACCAAAAACTGATCGACTATTTCCAAGGCGTCCTGCCGAAGACCACAACCGACGACGGAGTATGGAAGTTACCGGACGGCGACGCCTTTTACGCCTACGTCCTGCGGCAAAACACGACGACGACGCTGAAGGCAGATGAGCTGCATGACCTTGGCCTGCGCGAAGTCGCCCGGATCGAAGGGGAAATGCGCGTCCTGCTTGATGCGAATGGATTTGCCGGGCAACCGATCGGCGCGTCGATGGACAAGCTCGCGAAGGATCCGCGTTTTCTTTACCCCAATGATGACAACGGTCGCAACGCTGCACTGGCCGAATACAAGCAATTGATCGACACTGCACTGTCGCATTGCGGGGAATTATTCATCACTTTTCCGAAAGCGAAGATTGATGTCCGCCGGGTTGAGGCCTTCAAGGAATTGACCGCGCCTGGCGCCTATTACCAGGGTGGGGCGATGGACGGAAGTCGTCCGGGAATTTTTTTCGCCAATCTTCGCGACATGAACGAGGTCCCGAAGTGGAGCATGCCGACGCTCTCGTATCACGAAGGTGTGCCTGGTCATCACTGGCAAATCTCGATCGCGTATGAAATCAAAGGCGCTCCTCAATTTCGGCGAGTGATTCCGTTTACCGCCTACATGGAAGGGTGGGCGCTCTATTCCGAATGGCTGGCCGAACAAGCCGGATGGTACGAAGGCGATCCTTTTGGCGACCTCGGCCGTTTACGCGATGAATTATTCCGCGCGGTTCGTCTCGTCGTTGATACCGGGATTCACGCCAAACGCTGGACGCGCGAACAAGCAATTGCCTACATGCTGGAGAAAACCGGCATGGGCGAAAAAGATGTTACCGCCGAGATTGAACGCTACATCGTCAATCCCGGGCAGGCTTGCGCCTATAAAGTTGGCATGCTTAAAATCCAGGAACTACGCGAACGCGCTCAACGAGAATTAGGCAACAAATTCGACCAACGCGAATTTCACGACGCTGTATTGAAGAGCGGTGCGATGCCTCTGGAAATACTCGAAGCACAGATCAACGCTTACATTCAAGCCAAACACGCCCCCGCGACGACCAGCAAAAATTAACGCGCGGCTCTACAACCAAGTCACTTCATGACTTGAAGATAATATCTATCCCAAGCTGCAGGAATACTTTCTCGCGATGAGAACGGCCCCGGCTGATACGCTCGCGACGCGATCCCTTGCTGACTCAACTCGCAGACGTGCCAGTCCTGTCTATTCGTCGTGTCCCAGAATTCGATCGCATCGTCAGGATTGAACTTCTTGTGCCGGAAAGCATCCGGGTGAAAAAACCAATCGCACACAATGACCGTCCGCTCCGGTGATTGTGGCCAAAGCTGATGCACCATGACGTATTCCGGGTGCAGGCTCAGCAGCATGTTGGGGAAAATCGAGTAATAAAATACCTGCTGCAGGTCCTCAATTTTTCCGACGAATGCCGCGCACGCATTTCCGCTCATGGTGAGGCTCTTGCCGGGGTTGATTTGCATAAATCCGCCAAGAAATGGACCCTCGCGCAGATCGTTCTCGGCCGAGTCGTAGGGCGAGATCTTTTGCAACTGCGGATGGACGCCGGGGCAGTGATAGCACTCCGAATAATTTTCAAACATCAATTTCCAGTTCGCCCGCACGTCGTATTCGATTCGTTTCGCCGGTTGCAGGATCGACATGTTCCAATGCGAAAATTTACCGCTCAACGGCGCGAACCACTTCTCCAGCGGCTCTGGATTCCTTTCCAAGTTCACAAAAATGAAGCCTTCCCAAAGCCCGAGACTCACCAGAGGCAACGAGTAATCGGCCTTATTGAATCCCGGCACGTCGTCCATGTGCGGCGCGCCCATCAACCGGCCGTCCAGTGCATAAGTCCAAGCATGATACGGACACTGAATCGCCGACGTATGACCACAAGCTTCTTCTTTCAGTCGGCTCCCACGGTGGCGGCAGACATTGTAAAAAGCTCTGATCTGACTCTGCTGATCTCTGACTACAATCAAGCTCTCGTTAGCGATCGTTGCTATAAAAAAGTCCCCCGCATTCGGAATCTGACTTTGATGGCCGACCAACAACCATTCTTCTGCAAAAATCTTGTGCTGCTCGTCCGCAAAAACCTCAGGCGACACAAAATATTTTTGCGGTAGCGACTTGGCGCCGACTGTCGCCGAATTGCGGGCTTTACGAAGAGCGCGTGTCGCTTGCTTGTGCATTGTGGAGCAGAACGATTCTAACGCTCAGGAATGAACCGACAACTCCCAACCTGCGGTTGAATTTAAACTCGCAGAGCGCGGACTGGATCGATGCGGGTGGCGCGGCGGGCAGGGAGAAAACAGGCAACGAGCGCAACGGCGATCAAAATAATCAGGGCTGCGCCGAACGCGATTGGGTCGCGCGGGCTGACTTTGTAAAGCAGGTTGCCCATCAAACGAGTCAGCAGCAATGCTGCGGCGGCGCCGATCGCGACTCCGGCGATGGTTAATCGCAAGCCGCGCGAGAGGACCAAGCGCGGAGAGATCGCGCACGGTAGCGCCGAGCGCCATGCGGACGCCGAGCTCGCGGGTCGCTTTGCGAAACCGAATACGACATGACGCCGTAAAGTCCGATTGCGGCCAGAAAGAGTGCCATCCCACCAAAAATTGCGAGCAATGTGGCCGCGAGCCGTTGCGTGTAGCTCCTCGAGATCGACTTGCTCTTGCAAACTGATTGGCGTCCAGCGGCGCGAGACGTCGGATCGAGCGCGTGGACTTCGCGCGCCAGCGCGTTCGTGATCGCGCCCGGAGTTTCCCGGTTCGAATGAGAAGGCGTTCCCGACAAAGAAATTCTGGCGAACCGGCACATAAAAGAAGGACTTCGGAGGCTCGAGCTTCGTCTCGGTAGTTCGCAGTTTTCGCGACACCGACGATTTGCATCCATTTGTCTTTCACTTTGAGTCGCTGGCCGATCGGATCTTTTCCCGGCCAATATTTTGCCGGCCATCGTCTCATTGATGATCGCGACCCGCGGCGAGTTCTCGTCGTCGGTTCGAGTAAATTCGCGGCCGGCGACCAATCGGGATTCCAAGAGTGGAAAGATAATCCTCGCTGACTTGAAGATATTCCGCAGTCGGTTGCTCATCGGGCGCAGGCTGGTAGCCGTCGATCTCGATCGGCGCGGAAGAAGGAGGGTTGTAACTGAACGGGCTCACTCGCGTCAATGCCGCCGACTCGACACCGGGCAGCGCGCGGACGCGATCGAGCAACTGCGTCGTGAAAAATTTTCGCGCGATCGAGTTTGTAACCTGCAGAAAACAAATCCACGACAGACATGATCACATTGTTGGTTGAGAAACCGGGACTGGCGTTTTGCATTCGCTGCAGGCTTTGCAAAAGCAATCCGGTGCCGGCGAGGAGAACAAAACTGAGCGACACCTGGACGAACACCAGAGCCGATCGCAATCGCGATCGCCCGCTGCCGCCAACCACTCCGCCACCCTCACTTTTGAGCGCGCCGGAAAGATCGACATGGCTCGATTGAATCGCCGGCATGAGCGCGAAAAGCATTGTCGATCCAATGCAGATCGCGACGCTGAGCAGCAGAACACGCCAATCCATCTGTCCCGGATAATCAATCGTGATCCCGGGCACGGATGGCGGAAAGGCGAGCACGAGAGCGTTGCGGCTCCAATAGGCGACCGCGATTCCGCCAAGCGCGGCGATCAAGGAAAGAAGCAAGCCTTCGGTAAAGAGTTGCTTGATCAATCGGCGGCGTCCGGCGCCGAGCGCAAGCCGCATCGTCATTTCATGTCGGCGCAGCAGTGATCGCGCGAGCAGAAGATTGCTCACGTTGGCGCAGGCGATGAGGAGGACAAAGAAAACGACGGCCGCGGTGATGCCGAGCGTGGCGAAATCTCGCCGGCCGCGTTGAACGGCGTTTTCCACAGCGGTAACAGCTCCAACCCGTGGCCGCGATCCGTTTCGGGAAAATCGTTCTCCAGCCGTTTCGCGATCGCGGAGAGTTCTGCCTGCGCCTGCTGCCGCGTGACGCCCGGTTTGAGAAAAGCGTAACCTTCAATCCAGCGCGCGCCGCGGTCCTCGAGTTTATAGCCAGTGTTATCGAACGTCTCCTGCATCGACGTCGGCACCCAGAAGTTGAACGAGTAGCCGATGAAGGTGCCGTGGAATTTTTCCGGCGCGACGCCAATGATAGTGTGCTGAACACCGATCATTAACTGCGTTTTGCCAATGATATCCGGATCGCCTTTGTAACGATTCTTCCACGTCAGGTAACTGATGACTGCGACGGGTGCGCATTGCGTCCGGTTGCCTTCTTCGGGCCTGAAATCCGCGGCCGAGAATCGGTCGAACGCTGAGCGCGTCGAAATAATTCGCGGACACAATTCCTCCCGACCGCTCGCTCGGCGCGGTCGCCGATGCTGAGCGTTGTGCCCAGTGATTTGATCGACAATGAATGACTCAAAAAGCGTCGAGTTTCTTTCGAGATCGATAAAGTCGGGATAAGAAAGTCCGGTGAAACCCTCAGCGCCCCGGGTCGTGCAGTTGAGGGCGAACATTCGGTCCTGGTGCGCGACGAGCGGATAGGGGCGAATGAGAATCCCTTCGATCCAACTTAAAGCCGCTGCGTTGGTGCCGATGCCGAGCGTCAGACAAAGGATTGCTAGAATGGAAAATCCCGGAGTTCGCCGGAGCATTCGCACGCCGTAGCGAATGTCCTGAACAAATTCGTCGGCCCATCGCCAGACACGCTGTTCGCGCGCGATCTCTTTTGTCTGCTCGATTCCGCCAAATAGGCGCAACGCCGCGTTGCGCGCCTCATTAGGCGACATTCCCGCGGCGATGTTACGCTCGGTCAGGAGATCGAGGTGCGCTTGTATTTCTTCCGCCATCTCGGCGTCACGGCGATTTTTGGAAAACAGTCCGAGCAGTCGAGAAAACCAGGCGCGAAGTCGCGGCATACTCTATTAGCCTCCCTCAAGGACGAGATCGATTCCCCTGGTAATCCGCAACCAATGGTCCTTTTCCGCTGCAAGCTGTTTGCGTCCGGCCGAGGTCAGTTTGTAATAACGGGCTTTACGATTGTTATCGGACACGCCCCATTCCGCCGTGATCCACCCTTGAGCTTCCAAACGGTAAAGGGCGGGATAAAGCGATCCTTGCTCGACGTGCAAAATGTCCTTCGACATCTGCTGGATCCGATCGGCGATGGCGAGGCCGTGCCGGGGATCATGTTGGAGCGCTTTCAAGATCAACATGTCGAGTGTTCCGTAGACGAGGTCCGGTTTTTCTTTCGCCATAAGATTTTTCAAGCCTAGACAGTCTTGGTAAAGGACTCTTCAATCTTTTCCCTAGACTGTCAAGAGGAACCGTAGAGGCAGGCGTGTCGCCGGCACGGAAAATGGTAAGAACGCTCGCCGCCGAGCGCCTATCATGAGTCAGGTGCTTGGCACAAGCACCTCTACAACTGCTGATGTTTCCTGTTTCCGGTAGCTACCGCAGCACCGCCTTGTGAAATTCGTACCAATCATCGAGATTGTTCAAATTCACTGCGTCCTTCGGCGCGGAAGAGTCCGCCGCTAGCCTGCAATTGCCGAGGATTTCCTGGCGCGTTTCGTCGTCGTGATTATAACCGCGCACGGCGGCGTTGTGTTTTTCGATCGCCTGGGGGGTGAGCGACTTCGCATTCGCCTTCACCCATGCTTCGAATTGCGGATAGCTCGGCCTATTCTTCTTAATGTAATCCTTCACCGCCTGTTCCTCCAGGCCAAGGTCGGCGCAGGTCATGGCGTCGAACCCTCGGCCGATGCCGGGATAACCGGAAGCAAGTTTACCCGCCGATTCCAGAGATACTTTCTGCCACATCCGCGGCAGATGCAGAACACCAAGTGGTCCGGCCACACCGGAACTGATTAACGGAACGTATGTATCGCTCATAATAAATTGATGGTTGATTGGATTCTTACACCCGCACCAGATACAAATACAACTGCGGCTGCGCGATTTTCGCGTTACTGCGGACGCTTCGTCTTCGCGGCCAGGGTCCGCTGAATCGCGAGAGCGTTAAGGATTTCCGGATTCCCTTGCGCCCACGCGTTATCAATCGTCACGCGCTTGAAGCGCCATTTCTGTCCGTCGCGCACCAACTCGCAATCGTAGCGATTCATCAAAAGGGCATTCTCCGATCCGCGGCGTGAACCTTGCCGCGGCATGAAATGCTGCGCCATGACGTAAGCGTACAACGTTGCCGAGTCGTCACTAATCTCGATTTGTAGATTGCTGACCGTGTGACTGGTGTCGAGTGGGCCGAGCAGGGGGATGAGTGCATCCACGATGGCTTGGCGGCCCGTCAGTTTGGGAAAGTCCAGCTCAAGCTTTTTCCCCGCAGGTCCGAAATCGAAGATGCAATCTTCTGTGAACGCCGATGCCAGGGAATCAGCATCGCCATGGTCAAGACCGAAAGCGTAGCGATGCACCGTATCTGCGATTTCATACCGATCGGAAGCTAGCTGCGCCAGATCCGTGCTCATCGCTGCCCATTCTAAGCGCGGAACGGGCTGCTCGCAAAAATCCGAACGCTTAAATCCTCGAGATACCCTCCGCGTACTCGTTGGCTTTAAGCCATCAAGTTTGACATCCTGTTTCCTGGACAAAACCTTCGGGCGTGAGAGGGCGGATCGCTCACGGCCGCCGGGCATCGATTCGTTGCGAGAAGAGGTGCCATTTGATCGGATAATCTCTTGGCAGTGGCGGTGGCTTGCGTGAAACCGAACGTTTTGCAGAGCGCCCGCGAGCCCGGGACAACTTCGCGTCTCTCGGAGATGAAAGTTTCCCGCTCACTTCAACGACATGGCACAGCTCCAGATAGAGCGGGTGCTCACGATTCGGTTGATAAAAGCGATGGTAACCATTCGACCAACTGGTGAGCAGTCCAACCGCGCTAAGCCTTCGAAGCTCGTCGTGAACGGTATGGAGGTCGAGCCTACTCATGAACGCAAGTTCGCGCACATATCGCTGCTTTACGGGCACGGTGAAGAGCACTTGCAGCAGCTTCGCGCGCACCTTTGGAAATAAGACGTCTAAAATCGTACGCTGAGACATAGCCGTATATCATTTAGAACTCGATGGCTTTAAACCATCAAGTTTAAAAGTGGTAAAATGTGCGTTTGGCGTTGCGAGAATTCAGAAAGAGAGAAATCGTTCGCGCGGGTACGCGGGTATCAAGTCAGCGCGATCACAAAAAACCCGAGGATGAGAGCGACGCCGAGTAACACCGTCCCGCAGACGATTCGATCCTGCAGTTGCGCACGGCGCGCGGCTTTGGCGTAGGGTATGCGCGTGAAAGTCACCATTGTGTAAAGCGGCAGATAAATGCCGGGCAGCAGACCCTCCAGGAGATGATCGAGCTTTTTCTTCGCGCGGAACACTCGTGATGCGGTTTTATCGCGCATCTCGATAAAATTTTCGATCGCGAGATCTGCGAGCGCGTCTGTGTTCTCTTTGCGACGGCTGAAATATTCAGCGAACGCGCGGTGTCGATCCTGCGGAAATTCTGCCAGGCATTTATCCAGCACGACGCAATCTTCGAAGGCGGCGTTCATTCCTTGACCGTAGAACGGTACCACCGCATGGGCGGCATCGCCGACTAGCGCAACCTTGTCCTTAAAGAACCAAGGTGCGCAACGGATGGTCACGAGCGAACCGGTTGGATTTGTTTTGAAATCCTCGAGTAATGCCGGCATGAGCGGCACGGCATCTGGGAATTCTTCCTCGAAGAAACGGCGGATTGAGTCATCCGTCGTCGTAGTGGCGAAGCTGCGCGGTCCTTCGAATTCCCAAAAAAGCGTGCAAGTGAACGAGCCATCCGGATTCGGCAGCGCAATCATCATGAAACTTTTGCGTGGCCAGATGTGGAGCGCGTTTTTTTCCATTTGCCACGAACCATCAGCCCGAGGCGGGATAGTGAGCTCTTTGTAACCGTGGGCGAGGTAGCTTTCATCGTAAGTGAAGCCCGGAATTTTTCTCTGCATTGACAGGCGGACAGTGGAGAAGGCGCCGTCCACACCGATGACGGCGTCGCTATGGGCTCTGACGATTTTCTGTGGTGTTGCGGCCGACCCGGCCGCCCTTACAGAGGATATCTCAAAATGTGCGATCGCCTGTTCGAGATCGATTTCGGTGCAGCGATGGTTGAAATGGACGCGAACATTCGGATAGCGCTGCGCGGCTTCGATAACGGTGGTATTAAGCGCGGCCCGACCAATGGAGTTGATGAATTTGTTTGGATCGCGGTCGTAGGGGGAAAAATGAAGGGTGCCAGATTTGTCATGAATCATACGGCCGCGCATGGGAATGGCGTGACGTAGCACTTCATCGGCAATACCGAGTTGTTCGAGCGCGTAAATTCCGCGGGTCGAAAGCGCGAGATTAATCGAGCGTCCCCCAACGATATTTCCCTCGCGCGGATCACCGCGTCGTTCATAGAGCTCAACTTCGTAGCCGCGTCGGCCAAGGTAAGCCGCCATCAACCCGCCGGCGAGGCCACTGCCAATAAGGACAAATTTCCCGGGCATGACATCAAATCCCTACCCGGGATGACACGGATATCACGGCTTTTTCCAAGTCTCTGACCGCCGATCTCCGGCTTCTAGTATCCATTTGGCACCGTGACTGCTCCCCAAGCAAGCATCATAATGAAATCCGAGTCACATTCCGAAGCACTTGAGCCTCATGCCAATAGTCTCCAGCTGAAAGCCATTCTGGTGGTCGATGATGATCAGCAACTTGCCTCGGCTTTGCAATGGATCTTGGCGGACGAGAATTTTTTGGTCGATGTCGCGTTCGACGGCAGAGCGGCACTGCTCAAGGTCAAGGCGCATGAGTACGATGCCGTGATCTGCGATTTGAAAATGCCCCGCCTGCGCGGGGATGAGTTTTATCTTCAAGCAAAGGAAATACGCCCTTCACTGGCCGATCGCTTCATTTTCATTACCGGGTTCGCCGCCGATGCAAGAATCGCCCTTTTCCTGACCAAGCACGACGTCAAGTACCTGGTGAAACCTTTCGCGATTCAGGGACTGATCACTTGCGTTCGGCAATTGCTTTGCTGATTTAACCGTCGCCAGGCGGACGACTTGTTCGCTCTAGGACCATTGGCGGAGAAGTCGCTTCCCTCCGGAGGCGTCGTCGCGGGTTAAAGAATTTCGAACGCGTTCGTCGCGTGTCATCCCGAGGCGCGCAGACGACGAGGATCCCGCGATTACACGGTGGAAAGTCGATTTGGCTTGTGTGATCAACAACCATTGGCGAGGTCCCGCGCTTGCGCTCGGGGTGACAGAATGGTATGCGCGGAATCCAAAATGATGTCGAGTCTTGCTTCATCTCATTCTGAGGCGCACGGTTCTAAAAGAGGAAATGCAAGGAGATAAGAATTCCGTCCCGGGTTCTCAGCCGCCGGAAGAGATTGGGGCGGCAAAATTGCGCAAGCCGGACCGTGTGGCGGCGGGGATGCGGGCGGTCACGGAGAGTTTGAAATTCACATTTCGCGAGAGTGGGTTCACTCGCGGTTTTCGCGATTGGTTTAAGATCAATCAGAAGGACGGTTTCGCTTGTCAGAGCTGTGCCTGGCCAAGCCCGGATGTCGATCCGCATGTGTTTGAATTCTGCGAGAACGGCGTCAAAGCATTAACGAGCGAAGCAACAAGGAAAAAGATCACGCCGGATTTCTTTCGGGAACATTCGATTGCGGATCTGCAGACGCGAACGGACCACTGGTTGGAACTGCAAGGACGTCTGGTCCATCCCATGGTTAAACAGCCGGGCGCGACTCATTACGAACCGATCGAATGGGACGAAGCTTTCGCGCTGATCGCGCGGGAACTAAAGGCGTTGGCGACGCCAAATGCCGCGGCTTTCTATACCAGCGGACGAACGAGTAATGAAGCCGCGTTTCTCTACCAACTTTTCGTTAGACAATTCGGGACTAACAATCTGCCCGATTGTTCAAACATGTGCCATGAATCAAGTGGCGCGGCGTTGAACGAAAGCATCGGCATCGGCAAAGGCTGTGTAAAGGTGGAAGACTTCGAGAAGGCCGACGGCATTTTCATTCTCGGGCAAAATCCGGGAACGAATCATCCGCGGATGATGACCACGCTGGAGCGTGCAAAGAAAAATGGCGCAACCATCGTGGCCGTCAATCCAATGCCGGAGCCGGGATTGATGGCGGTGGTTAATCCGAATCCGCAGGAGTACCCGAAACCCGTTAGCCTACGCGGCGAAGATGCTGTTCAACAAAGGCACGCCGTTGAGTGATCTTTGGCTACCCGTTCGCATTAATGGAGACATGGCGGCGATGCGCGGGATCATGAAAGAGATGCTCGCAGAGGAGGAGCGCAAGCCAGGCTCCGTCTTTGACCGCGCGTTTATCGAACAATGCACCGTGGGCTTTGATGCTTTGGTTGAGAATTTACGCGCAACGGCCTGGGACGACATTATCGAGGGAAGCGGATTGACCCGCGATCAGATTCGGCAAGCGGCTCGAATCGCGATGCGATGCAAACGCATCATCTGTTGCTGGGCGATGGGATTGACCCAGCACAAAAACGCGGTCGCTACCATTCAGGAAGTGATGAATTTTCTCCTGCTAGGCGGTCACATCGGCCGGCCGGGAGCGGGACCGTGCCCGATACGTGGCCATTCCAATGTGCAAGGGGATCGGACGATGGGGATCTGGGAGCGGATGAGCGATTCGTTCCGTGAAAAACTTGGCTGCGAATTTCAATTTGCGCCGCCGCAAGAACGCGGATGCGACACGGTCGAAACGATCAAGCAGATGCACGACGGAAGAATTCGCGCTTTCTTTGGAATGGGGGGGAATTTTTTGGTTGCTTCACCCGATACCGAATACACCGCTCGCGCCCTACAAAGTTGTCGGCTGACGGCACACGTCTCGACGAAATTAAATCGCTCGCATTTAATTACCGGCGAGGTAGCGCTGATTCTTCCCTGTCTGGGCCGATCCGAGATTGATCGTCAGGAGTCCGGTGAACAGTTCGTTACGGTCGAAGATTCGATGGGTATCATCAATCCATCGCGCGGGCATGCCAAGCCCGCGGGCAAACATCTGCGGAGCGAACCGTGGATTATTGCCGGGCTGGCGAAGGCTACGTTGGGAAAGCGTACGACCGTCGACTGGGATCGTTTGATCGCGGACTACGATCGCATTCGCGATCGCATCGAGCGTGTTATCCCCGGGTTCGAAGATTTCAACAAGCGAATTCGCGTCGATGTCTTCTATCTGCCGAATGCCGCACGTGACAAACGCGAATTCAAGAATAAGGAAGGCAAAGCGAAATTTATCGTTTCAGATTTACCGCGGCATGAACTTGGGCCCGGGCAATATTTGATGACGACGGTTCGCAGCCACGACCAGTTTAACACTACGATTTACGGCCTGAGCGATCGTTACCGCGGGGTCTATAATGGCCGGCGTGTCATCTTCATGAACGAAGAGGACGTGAAGACTGCTGGCTTGCAGCAAGGACAACTGGTCGATCTAACCAGCTATCACCGTAATGAGAAGCGAGTCGCACGGCATTTCATGGTTGCGCCCTTCAGAATCGCGCGCGGTTGCACTGCGACTTACTTTCCCGAAGCCAATGTTCTTGTCTCCGTCGATAGCTCGGCTGATCGAAGTAACACACCTGCGAGCAAGAGCGTCGTGATAAGCATCGCCCCTTCCTCGGATACGACGGAGGCGATCAATCGAATTCGGAGCGAGGCGCGTTTGTAAGGCGTCTGTGTTAACCCCGAACGCATTCGGGGTTCGCAGAAATTATCCGAGGATAATGCGTTCGGTGTGCGAGTAAATGTTAAACGAGGGCGGCCGAAGAAAACCAACCAGCGTCTGATTGCATTCACGCGCGAACTCCATCGCCAGGGTGGAGGGGGCTGAAACCGAAGCAACGATCGGAATGCCGGCAGAAAGCGCTTTCTGCATAATTTCAAAAGACGCGCGGCCGCTAACGAGAAGTATGCAGCACTTTAGCGGCAGTTCGCGATTGAGAAAAGCGCGTCCGATTACCTTATCGACGGCATTATGCCGGCCGATGTCTTCTCTAACGAAGCGTGATGTTCCATCCAGTCCGAAAACGCCAGCTGCGTGAATGCCTCCAGTCCTGGCGAAGTCGCTTTGTCCCTCGCGTAATAGCGACGGTAGTAAAAGCAATGTTTCAACATCGATGCGAATGTCTTTTGCCGATTCAATTACCGGGAAATTTTGGCGGATCGCGCCGATGCTTTCCTTGCCGCAAATACCGCAACTCGATGAAATGGTACCGAAGCGTTGCGCAGAGTTGAGTTTAACCTGTGTGCCCTCGGTTAGCGTAGTGATTATGATGTTGTCCCGATTTCGCGCGGCAGCGGGACGCGAAAAGTTGGCGATCTGCTCGGGTGTTTGAATAATTCCCTCGGACACGAGAAAGCCCGCCGCTAGCTCTTCGTCGGAGCCGGGCGTCCGCATCGTGGTGGCGACAGTCTTGCGGCCGATCCGAATCTCGAGGGGTTCTTCGACCGTAAGATCGTCATGCAGATATTCCAAATCGCCATTCTGTTTTCGGCGAATGATCTGACCTGGCTTGATTCCGTTTTCTTTCACGGGGTTGGTGGCGATGTTATTATGGCGCTGGTGGAAATCTGTCACATTTACATTTCACGTGGGCACAATTTTGTCGGGCACTATGGACTTGAGCCCGATGACTTCCCGATGATCGAGGTGCCGACGGTTGAATGCGTAGCGGGCCGTGGGCTTCATGG
Organism: uncultured Verrucomicrobiae bacterium; assembly: GCA_963781735.1. GTDB lineage: Bacteria > Verrucomicrobiota > Verrucomicrobiia > Chthoniobacterales > UBA10450 > AV69. Next base: position 40,217 of record CAWAHI010000015.1, read on the forward strand.
CGACCGCTACTTCGATTTCAAAGAAGACTACAAGGGACAGATCACGTTTTTCTCGCTCGAAGTTTTCGATGAACTGTGCGGCGCATTACGAGTGAAAGGGATCGTTCCCAGCGCTGTGCGGCGAAATGTCTTTACCCGCAATGTCGATCTTAACGAATTCATCGGCCGGGACTTCGAAGTACAAGGTGTTCGTTTTTACGGGACGGAGGAGAGCCGCCCCTGCGACTGGATGAACCGCGCGATTGCCCCGGGCGCTAAAGAATTTCTCAAAGGCCGGGGCGGCCTGCGTGCTCGCATCTTAACGGATGGCACGTTGCATTCGACCGCGCAGATTTCAGAGCGGGTCGGATGAATATCAGCGCCGCGCTGCTCGCCGGCGGCGAATCGCGCCGGATGGGACAGGATAAGGCGACATTGGTCTTCCATGGAAAACCGTTATGGCAAATTCAACTCGATTTGTTGCGGAAATTGCGGCCGAGAGAAATTTTCCTTTCGGCACGGACCGATCCCGGGTGGCGGCCGGCGGACGTGCATTTCGTTCCCGACCAGACGCCTTCGCGTGGCCCGCTAAGCGGGCTCGCGGCAACGCTTGCACGAATTCAAACAGATCACTTGCTTGCTCTTGCCATTGACATGCCGTTGATGACCGAAGATTTTTTGCGTTCGCTCTGCGGCGTCATCAAACCTTCCTGTGGTGTTGCCCCGATGATCGGCGATCGCGCTGAGCCATTGGCTGCGATCTACCCGAAAGGCGCCGATGGCGATGTCATAGCGGCCCTTTCCGGGCCCGACTTTTCGCTTCAATCACTCGCGAAGAGACTAATTGCCGCCGACAAACTACGTCTCGTTAGCGTGTCTAAGAATGAGGAAAATTACTTTCGAAATTTTAATAGGCCCGGCGATTTTATGTGAGTTTGTTCCAGCCAGTTATTTCCGACGCATTCCGAGAATGCTGACGAAAAAGCTGGAGAAGACGGTTTGAAAGCCGAGGGCGACCAGTGTCGCCCCTGGGACGACGAACCGCATGGTGTAGGCGTAATCAAAATGCCCGAAACCGGTCAACCACCATTGCCGAATTGCGGCCAGCAGTAGAGCTCCCGTTATCTGGGCACAAGATCTTGGAACGACCGAAAACAAACGGCTTATGCAATACTACGCGGGGCGATCATTCTGGTCTTTTGAGCCGTACGCGCCGATGAGACTTCAACCTTATTAGCAACTTACTATTGTTGAGTCAGAATTTTCGCAAAGCGCCAGACTTCGTGAAAGGTATTATAGAGTGGGGTGGGCGCGACCCGGATGACATTGGGTTCGCGGAAGTCGCACGTCACGCCGGCAGCTTCGAGCTTGCCAAACACTTCCTTCCCGTGCTCATCCACCAGAATTGAGAGTTGGCAACCACGTTCATTTTCGTCTCTTGGTGTGATAACCGTATATTCCTTCTTCAACCGCCTGTCCGGCTCGGATGTCCGGTCCGGTCCCGACTCTAACAAGAATTGCAGATAGCTCGTTAGCCGGATTGATTTTTCTCGCAGCCGCTCCATTCCGCCCGTTTCGTCAAAAATCGCAAGGGACGCGCGCAAGGGCGCCATCGCCAGGATGGGTGGATTACTGACTTGCCATCCGTCGGCCGACGGAACGGGAATAAATTCCGGCTCGAGATGCATGCGGAAGCGGGTATTGGGGTCGTTGCCAAACCAACCAGCCAGACGCGGTAAATGTGTATTGGTAGCATGTCGCTCATGCACAAAAGCGCCCGCGACCGCTCCAGGGCCGGCGTTAAGATATTTGTAAGAACACCACACCGCGAAATCGACATTCCAATCGTGCAACGAGAGCGGGACGTTGCCGATGGCATGGGCAAGATCGACGCCCACTGTGATTCCATGTTTTTGCGCCGCCGCCGTGATTGTCGGAATGTCGAATAATTGCCCGGTGAAAAAATTCACGCCGCCGATCAGAACGACTGCAATTTCGTGGCTTTCAATCAAATCGAGAACATCCTCGGTTCGCACCGTCAGTTCGCCTTTGCGCGGCCTCGCCAATACCAGCGCATCCTTCGGATTCAATCCATGATGAACAATCTGTGTTTTGATCGCATAGGTATCGGAAGGGAACGCCGGATCCTCCATCAGGATTTTGAAACGTGATTTGGTCGGGCGATAGAACGTCGCCATCATGAGGTGGAGGTTGACGGTGAGGCTGTTCATGCAGATGACCTCGTTCGGCTTTGCCCCAACCAGTCGTGCTGCCGGCTCGCGCAATGTCTCGTGATACGAATACCACGGCGTCTTCCCTTCTAGGTGGGCGGCGACGCCGAGCGTTGCCCAATCATGTAGTTCCTGCTCGACGATTTGCTTCGCCGGCTTCGGCATCAAACCTAGCGAGTTTCCGGCGAAATAGATCAGCGGTTTTCCATCTTTGCCAAGGGGTAGATGGAACCGCTCGCGAAAAGATCGGAGCGGATCTTGGACGTCGAGCTGCTTGGCGAAATCTTCGTCAGCAGAGAACTGCATAACCGATCTTAACGCAGCATTTTCGACAGCGCACGCGCCTCGCATGCTACGCCAGTCCGGCTGGGACTTGCGACGCTCTCGCCGCAGAGTGTTTCTGCTGTTACAGTCATTTCGGGCCTGGACAATCTGAACGGCGCAATAATCGCCCTCGACAAGGCGTTAATGATTTGAGACTAGCGATAACTCTGTAGCCGCCATGCGAGTATCCGGTATCATTATCTGCCTCTCGATTTTTACGGTTATCTGCGCGGCGGCAGAAAGTGATCCCGCAACTGTGTCGCCGCAGAAAAAACGGGTCGTTATTGCGGCGAAAATGCTGTTTGACGGGCGCGGTAAGGTTCTGCGCGACACGCGCATCGTGGTTGAAGGATCAAAGATTGTTGCACTCGATCCCAAAGCGATGCCGGTGGATTACGACCTGCGCGACTTCACGGTGATGCCCGGGTGGATCGATTCGCACGTTCACATCACCTGGAGTTTCGGCGAGGACGGCAAGAACGCCGGCGCTGACGAGACGACGCAATTCGCCGCCTATCAAGCAGAGTCGAATGCCTGGCGCACACTGATGGCGGGCTTTACGACGGTGCAGAGCGTTGGCTCGCCCACAGACGTCCCGCTGCGCGATGCCATCGCAAAAGGCGAAATTCCGGGCCCGCGCATTCTCACTGCCGTCGAGCCGCTCGAGGGGCGTGGCGAAAAAACCGGCACGCTCGACGAGATTCGCGCGTTTGTGCGCAAGCAGAAAGCTGCCGGCGCAGATCTGATTAAAATTTTTGCCTCAGCCTCGATCCGTCAGGGTGGCGGGATGACACTCTCACAAGATCAACTCAACGCTGCTTGCGACGAGGCGAACAAACAGGGCATACGCACCCTCGTCCATGCTTACAAAGATGCCGTGCGCGCGGCCACGCTCGCCGGTTGCACGGAGATCGAACACGGCACGCTGGCGGACGACGATTCTCTGAAACTGATGGCTGAACACGGCACTTACTTCGATCCGCAAGCCGGTCTCGTGATCGAGAATTATCTCGCCAACAAGCAGCGTTTCCTCGGCACGTCCGGTTACACCGAAGAGGGTTTCGCCGCGATGGAACGCGTGGTGTCGCTTGATCACGACATTGTTCGTCACGCCGTGAAAACTCCCGGGCTTAAAGTCGTGTTCGGGACGGACGCGGTGGCGGGCGCGCACGGCCGCAATGCAGAAGAGTTCATCGATCGGGTGCGCGATGCTGGAGTCGATCCGATGAGCGCGATGATTTCGGCGCAGTCGCTTGCCGCAGAAGCGATGCGTCTCGGCGACCGTATCGGCTCCATCGCACCTGGCTACGAGGCCGACATCATCGCGCTCGAGGGCGACCCTCTCAAAGACATCACCGCGGTACGACGCGTCACTTTCGTGATGAAAGGTGGCGTCGTTTATAAGAACGTCGCGCGCGGGGCGATCCCGACCTATTCCAGCGACCAGCCCTGAGCACTGGCGCGTTCCGATCTCTTGCCTCTTCCGCTCCCCGCGGAGCGGAACAACGACTGAAGCCCTTACGTTTTTGGTATCTTACTCTTTCTCTTTGCTCTCTTTGTTCTCGTGCTTCTTGACGAATTTTCCGTCGGGAGCGACCTCAAACATTAATTCCTTTCCTTCTTTTTTTACGACGGCTTCGTAGTTCCATTTGCCGTCCCTGTCGTCTTCCCGTTTTACCTCAACGATCTCTCCCCCGGCGGCCTTCTCCTTGATTGTCTTTTGGACTGCGGCCGGAAGTGAGTCCATGTCGACGGGTTCGCTCGGTTGTTCAACAGCCCACACTGCGGCGCTGAAGACCAACCCAGCGCCAACCATCGCTGTCACTAAGAGGTTTGTTGTTCTCATTTTCGCCTTTCGTTAAGTTAATCCCTCACCCGTCTCCAATATAGCTTAGAATTGGAATCCCCACCCGGTTTTTGGTCGAAACGTTTCGCCGCAAAGTTTGAATCTAAAGTCGCCTAACTCAGCGGATGAGCTGGCGCTTGCATGAATTCAATAGTAGTCCCGTCGGGGTCGCGAACATAGACGACGCGTTTGCCGGCGTTCGGCCCCACCGTAATCTTTTGCGGTTTGCCGGCCGCCTTCCAACCGGAGGCAGCGATTGTATTTAGGATCGCGTCGAGATTATCGACCGTGAATGCGACATGAACTGATCCGACGTCGCATGGTTTAAGATCGATCCGCTTTCGGTCTGCGGGTGAAAGGTATTCGAGCAATTCGATTTTGTGACCGTACCCTTTGAGAACGGCGATTGAAATCTCAGCGCCAGCTACACCGGTAATTTCGCTGGCTAGCTCGCCGGTCTGATGGGGACGATGCGAAAGCTCGAACCCGAGCACATCTCGCCAGAACCCGAGTGAGCGTTCAAGGTTCGAAACAGTGATACCGGTGTGGTCTGCGGCGATTATCCGGAAGGACATTGTTTCAAAACGTCCAACGCTCAACGCCCAACGTCCAACACCGAATGGAAAATAAGCGCGCTATGCGCGATAGGTCGGCAGATCCGAGCGGACTGGCGTAGAGACAGCCGCTCCTTAAAGCTGTGTAAATCTCCGGATGGTTATTATTTTACCGCGGCGATCACCTTGAGTTCGATCGCGATTGGTGTGGGCAAAGCGGTAATTTCAATCGTTGTGCGGGTCGGATTCGGTTTGCCATCGCCGGCGAAATGTTCGGCGTAGAGTTTGTTGTAGATTGGAAAATCCTCTTTCATGTTGGTCAGGAACACGGTGACATCGACGATGTCATTCCAGCTTGCGCCAGCGTCTTCGAGGACGAGCCGGACATTTTCAAAAACCGCGCGACACTGCTTTTCGATGTCGTGACTCAAAATGTGGCCGTCGGCATCGAGAATGACGCCGGGAATTTCCTTGCTGCCACGGACCCGCGGCCCGATCCCGGAGAGAAAAATTAGATTGCCAACGCGTTTGGCGTGTGGGAACGCCCCAACTGCTTCGGGCGCGCGAGAACTTTCGAATGTCTCTGCCATGTCGTGCACAATTGTAGGGCAGCCGCTCCGGCTGCCAATCCGAAATCACGGCAAGCGATGCGCTCGCCCTACAATTCTAGTGGAAGATGAGATGCGCAATCCGCGTCTCCAGGCCGTAATAGATCATCCAAAGTGCGGTCAAATCGAATGCCGCGTGAGCGATCATTAACATGAAAATCTGCCCGGTGACGGCGAAGATTGAGCCAAAGATCAATCCGGTCATTAACGCTTGTTCGGCCCCCGGAATTCCTTGCTCGGGATAGTGAACGGACGCGAATAAAATCGAGGTGATGACAACGATCGCGATTTTTGCGAACAGACTTTGTCCGAGCAATTTGCCAAATCGTTCGAACATCCAGCCGCGGTAGAACGTTTCCTCGCCGAAACCTGCGATGACAATCATTGTGTAAATCATCATTGGAATAACCGCGGGATTGCCGGTAACGAAGTGATAAGCTTGATTAATCGGTGGCGCGCCAAAGAGCGGCATTACCATCGCTTTCATCACAAACTTCAAGGCGACGCCAAACACAATTCCGGTCGCAATTGTCTTGCCCCAGCTGCGCGGTCGGACATAACCAATCTCGCGCCATGGCGTGTCTGAAATTTTCACCCAGATCAGGACCAGAATCGCGCTCAGCGGAGGCATGATGAGATTGCCGCCCAGGATGATGAGAATCGCGAGGATTCCGATCGGACCGAATCCGCGCAGACGCGCGGTGAATTTGTCGTTTGCTTGAGCCGGAGAGAGAACTTCGGGAAAACGCGAGCGCCCGAATGATTCAGCCATGAGTCCTTTCTTTAATGCGGATCACTCAAATGAACATGGCTTTCGAACAGCGAGAGAATTGAGTCTCAACAAGCTCAACTCTCAACTTCTTTGCGGCGCGTATTTCGTGAACTTCGGCAATTTAGGGTCCATGTAATCCCACGGCTGCGCGTCCGACGTGAAGATTTCGAACTGCGGGTTGTACAGACTCGGATCGTCCAGAGTCGAAGCAGCGATGCCTTGTCCGATGTCGCTCAGGCCACCGAAGAGTCGCGAACCACATTGCGGGCAAAAACCGCGCACGTTATCGCCTGCCATCTCGCTGGCCGTTTTGTAATACTTCGGCGTTCCTTTCGTAATCGTGAAAGCGCTGGCCGGGACGTACATGACCGGTGTGTACGGGCCGCCGGTCGTTTTCTGGCAGTCGCGACAATGACAGTTGAACATCACGATCGGCTCGGCGCTAACTTCGTAACGAATTGCGCCGCAGGCGCAACCACCGGTAAAGTTCGTGGACATAATTGAAAAAGTTAGAAATTAAAAGTCAGAGAACGCTTAACTTTCGTCGCACGAATGATCAAGGTGCTTCAGGCCCATTTGCATCGATGGTCCGCAAGCTCTTAACCGGCGGTAAAACATCTTTGAAGGTCGCGCCATAGATTGTCCAGACAGTTAGGAATAGTCCGCACACGATCGGCCCGACGATAAACCCGATCGGTCCGAAAAGAAACAAGCCTCCTAGTGTGCCGATAAGGATGAGAAGATCCGGCATCCTCGCGTCCTTTCCTACAAGAATGGGACGCAGGATGTTGTCAATCGTTCCAACGACGGCAGCGCACCACCCCAGTAGGAGTATTCCGGCGAGAACCTGGCCGGTTATGAATAAATAAATCACGGCCGGTACCCAGATAAGGGCCGCTCCAATTCCTGGCACAATCGAGAGAATGGTCATGAGCGTTGCCCAAAACGCGGCTCCGCCAATGCCCGCGACCCAAAATGCGAGGCCGGCCAGCGCGCCCTGGATTATCCCGACAACGAGGGTGCCCTTCACCGTTGCGCGGGTAACCGACCTGAATCGTTGCAGCATGAGTTCTTCATCCTCATGACTCAGCGGGACGTAATAGAAAATCTGTTCCAGGATTTTCTCGCCGTCCTTGAAGAAGAAAAACATCGCGTAGATCATAATGAAAAGGTCGAGAAGAAAGGTCGCCGTTCCCGCCGTCATTCGGGAAGCAGCGGCTACAAGCAACGCACCCGCGCCCTTGGCCGCCGCGCCCACATTCTGGACAAGCTCCTCCTGACTCGGAACATGATCGGCGAGCGCTGGAAATTTCTGCACCAGCCAATCGTGTGCATTAAAAGTACTGGCGGTGCCCAAGTGCTGGCGGACCCACGGAATGGCTTGATCGCTTATGTTGAGCGCTTGTTGAACGACGACTCCGAGAAATGCGCTGATAGGGCCGACCACAAGGATGAAGAGAATCAGTAGGGTGACCACAGCGCCGAGGGATCTTCGATCGCCAAGACGCCGCGTGACCCATTGGTAAAGAGGGCGAAACAGACCTGCCAGTAATGCTCCAAGAAGAAGCGGCTTTAGAAAAGGCCAAGTCACCGCCAGGAAGAGGGCAGAGACCGCGACGACTAATATCAGGACAAACGCGGTGCGAAACTTTTTGCCGCTGATGCCTGAGTGTTCCATTTCCAGCGCAGCGTTTTGGGGGAAGCTGGTTCCCCTGACTTCAATCGTGGCTATGTCCGGCAACAGCCGAAACCGTAGACGATCCAAAACGTTTCGCTGATCGTGTGCGCGCTTTCAACGCCTCGACTTCGCGATCGCGCGGCGGCGAATTTGTCACCAGCGAATTGAGCAGCTCTTGCGCGATGTGCGTCACCCCGTCGACCGCGCGGTTAAAGGCGTCTTCGTTCGCCTTAGAGGGTCGAGTGAATCCGCTCAGTTTTCGAACGAACTGAAGAGAAGATGCCCTGATTTCTTCTTCGGTGGCTGGCGGTAAAAAATTGTGAAGCGTTTTAATGTTTCGACACATAGAATTGAAATTAAAAGAAAGAGTTAAGAAGGGCGAATTCCGTTAAGCGTCAACAACGACCTTGAACCCGCCATAGGGCATGCGCTTGGAATCGAACGGCATTCTCTTGCCGCATCAGCTTTGTGAGATCTTTCACCGGAGTTGTTGATCGAGGAATTTGAAAACGTCATTTTCCCATCGACCGACAGCCGTATAGACAAAATTGTGTCCATCATCCGGGGTTTTGCCCACTGGCGGATAAATTTTCAGGAGATGCGGCCTGCCCAGCTTCTCGAGCTCCTCAGCCATGATTTTGCCGGGAACGGTCGAATAATCGTTCGCTGCATGGACGAGCATAATGGGGCTATTCGTCTTGCGCACCGCAGCCAAGAGACACTCGCGGACTTCGGACGAGTTTTTCCAAGACGCGGCCGCTGCGCCGAAAGTGATGGCGGCTCGCACGCTGCTGTCGCGCTCAGCCGCGAGTAAAGTAAGCTGTCCGCCAAAGGAGTGTCCCACCATCGCCATCCGGTGTGAGTCGATTGAAGGCAGGCTCTTCAAAAACGTCAAACCAGCGAGGACGTCATCGAGGTGATCCGTCGTCATCAGAACGAACTGCAAATGCTGACGCGCTTCCTTTCCCCTGGCCGTCTCCTCGCTCTGCAAAACATCTTGCATGAAAGGACCTTGATCTGCGGATAGCCCCTGACCGCGGCGAAAAAGGTAGAGGAAGGCGTATCCATGCCTAACAAAAATCGGGCCGAGCTTTTCGGCTGCCTCGGTCATCGCGACTGGACCAGTATGTGCGGAATCGACGCTACCGGAACCGTGATTGAAGAGAACGACAGGAAAAGGCCCCGTACCTTTTGGTCGCCAGAGGAAAGCTTTCAACTGGAGCGCGCCGCTCGGAACGACAACTGTTTCGTGAGCGATGGCTGGCGCCTCGTCTACTGCTGCTGCGATCCGCACTAGCGGAAGCAGAAGTGACAACCGCAGCGACTTTCAAAACCACTCTGCGGTCGCGCCGAATGTCACCGCAGCGGCCCGGAGAGGGATTAGCCATTACACCGGCGCTAACCCCCGGCGATTGCGCCCATGATAAAAAATGGCTCCGTTCCGTTGGCAATCGCATCAGGCAATGGGGCGTCCGGCGACTCATGCGAAATGTCTTCACCGCAGGCGAAGAAGCGAACGAGGGAACGACGCTTTAGCGTGTCGTGGTCGCGGATAGTGCCGCGCAGTGCTGGATATTTCGCTTCGATTGCATCAATCACGGATTTCACCGTTGCTCCGCCATTAAGATCGAGCTGCACCTCATCGGTCACGCGTGCCAACGTGCGGAGGTGATGTGGAAGAACGACGCGAATCATTTCAGAAACAGCGCGCCCCTCCGTCTCCGATCTTTGTTTCTTTCGTTACCGTCTGTGTACTTCATCGGTCTCTATTTCAGTGTCTGGACTTCGACGGACAAAACCGCCGGAAGGTCCCGCACAATCGGTTCCCAGGAATCGCCCGCATTGGCCGATGCGTAAACTTGTCCACCTGTCGTTCCGAAATAAATCCCGCAGGGGTCGAGCGAATCGACCGACATGGCATCGCGCAGGACGTTTACGTAGCAATTTTTTTGCGGGAGGCCTTTCGTCAGTTCTTCCCATTCGTTACCGCCGGTGCGGCTGCGATAAACGCGCAGTTTGCCGTCAGGCGGGTAATGCTCGGAATCGCTCTTGATCGGAACGACATAGATCGTTTCCGGATCGTGCGCGTGCACATCGATCGGAAACCCGAAATCACTTGGTAGATTCCCGCTGACTTCCTTCCATGAGTCGCCGCCGTCGTCGCTTCGCATCACGTCCCAATGCTTTTGCATGAATAAGGTATTCGGCTTCGATGGATGCAGGGCAATTCGATGAACGCAATGACCGACTTCCGTGGTCGGATCGGGAATGTATTGTGAGTGCAGACCCTTGTTGATCGGTTTCCAGGTTTTGCCGCCATCATCCGTCCGGAACGCGCCCGCCGCGGAAATCGCGACGAACATTCGATTTTGATTCTTTGGGTCAATAAGAATGGTGTGCAAACACATTCCGCCCGCGCCCGGCTGCCACTTTGGGCCGGTGTCGTGTTTGCGGAGCCCGGACAACTCCTTCCATGTTGTGCCGCCATCTTTGGATTCAAAAAGGGCGGCGTCTTCTACGCCCGCGTAAACGTGATTGGGATCATTGAGCGCCGGCTCCAGGTGCCAGACGCGCTTGAATTCCCACGGATGCTGTGTGCCATCGTACCATTGATGCGTGCCTGGCACGCCGTCGTAAACGAATTTGTTGCTTTCGCCCATCGGCATTCCCTCCGGGCTCGTCGTTAGTCCGCCACCCGGCGTGTCCCATGTTTTACCGCCGTCATTGGAACGTTGAATGATTTGTCCGAACCATGCGCTGGTCTGCGATGCATAAATCCGATTCGGATCCGCCGGTGATCCTTTCATGTGATAAATTTCCCATCCGGCAAAATGCGGCCCATCCACTTTCCAGGTTTTGCGCTTCGCATCCGAGGTCAGGATGAAGGCGCCTTTACGTGTTCCAGCCAATACTCGTATTCCGCTCATTGCTTGAAACTCTTAACCGCGGATTAGTTGGATGCACATGGATTTGTTGCCGCCTCTCATCATCGGCTTCTGTAGTGGCAGGCGTGTCGCCTGCGACCACTCTTTCAGTCGCGGCCGACACGGCCGCCTCGACAGAAGATTCGCTTCTACTTGAGAATTCGGTGCCTGAATTCCGTCGATGCGGAAACAGAGGCGGGCATTACGGTTTGAATATGAAAACATCAACTTTTCGGATCGTTCCTCTCGTGACCGAGGTCGCTGAAGGGGCCCGACGTGCGGCGGCGAGTGGCACGCCGGATCATACAGTCGTCGTTGCAGATTCAGCAGAAGGTTATCCGTGTCGACATTGTCTGCGATTCGCCAAGCCAGGTGAGCGTGTGATCCTTTTTCCGTACGCGTCTATTCCCGCGGGTCATCCTTACTCTGAAACCGGGCCGATTTTCGTGCACGAACAACCGTGCGAGCGTTATTCGATGACGGATGAGTTCCCGCCGGATCTTCGCCGAGGCCGGGTGATGCGTGCTTACAATTCAAATTACGACATGATCGATGCCGAAGTTGTGAATGGCAGCGAGCCGGAAGCCGTTATTGAAAAACTGTTGGAAAAACCCGAGACTGCTTTCGTGGACGCTCGCAGCGTAACTCGAGGCTGTTACACGTTTCGAATTCAACGCCAATGAAAATGCCTGAACTTCTCCCGCCGCCAGACGCGATGTATCGCGCTTTGGTTAATCGCGATTCGAGTTTCGAAGGAATTTTTTATGCCGGAGTGCGAACAACGGGAATTTTTTGTCGCCCAACTTGTACCGCAAAAAAGCCGGAACGCGCCAACGTCGATTTTTTCTCGACGCCAAGTGAAGCGTTGCACAGCGGTTATCGCCCGTGTTTGCGTTGTCATCCGATGGATCCGGATCAGCCACCGCCGAAACTGATCACGCGTTTGCGCGAGGAAGTGGATCGCGCGCCGGACGGCCGTATCACCGATAAGGAACTTGTCGCGATGTCGATCGATCCGTCGACGGCAAGACGACAATTTAAGCGTCATTATGGAATGACATTCCAAGCCTATCATCGCGCCCGGCGAATGGGTCTCGCATTGCGCGGAGTACAGAAGGGCGAGCGCGTGGACGAGGTGCGGAATGGCAGCGGCTTCGAATCGGAGAGCGGGTTCCGCGATGCTTTCGCTCGAATTTTTGGTGAAACGCCGACGGCGGCGAAAACGCAGGGCGGACTTTTCGCGGAACGCATCGAAACGCCGCTTGGTGCGATGCTCGCCATTGCAGATGATCAAGGACTTCGCTTGCTCGAGTTCGTTGATCGACGTGCAATGGAACGCGAGTTGTCAATCTTGCGAAAGCGATTGCACACAAACGTCGTGCCGGGCGAGCACAACCATCTCGACGCGATTCGTTCACAGTTGGCCGATTATTTTTCGGGAAAGAATCTTGAGTTCAATGTTCCGGTGGCACCCGTTGGTTCGCCGTTTCAACTGCGTGCTTGGGAATTGTTGCGTTCAATTCCAGCGGGCGAAACGCGTTCCTATTCGTGGATGGCGAAAAAGCTCGGTGATGTGGAGATGCGGCGCGCAGTCGGTCGCGCCAATGGCGAAAACATGATGTGCATCATTATTCCGTGTCATCGCGTCATTCGTGCCGACGGGTCATTGTGTGGTTACGGCGGCGGCCTGTGGCGGAAGAAATGGCTGCTCGATCACGAGCGGCGTTTCGTGAAGAAATGACCCTACGCTTTACATCACAGTGCCCTTGAGCCTTGTAGCGTCATGTGTAGCGAAAAAGCGCCAGCGCAAACAGCATTATAATATTCTTCTTCATATGTTTCGGCATAGACCCCGCATCAAATTCCCCAAAATGCCTTGTCAATTCGGTTGTCGCGAGCGTGTCAGGTTCGGCATCTCAAGGTCAAGAGAATCTCTAGCTCAAGTGCGGATTATGCGCCAAATAGGTCTTATGAGACGAATGAGTTTGCTCCAAATCGTTCTCACCGTCTTTGCTGCAGCTGGCGGCACCGCCGCCGCTCAAAACAACCTGCCGCCAGATGTCCAGGCGATGGCAAAGAAGGTGATGATGCCTCTCGTCCTGAAAGTCCCCGGAATGGACAAGGTCAAGGTCATCCAAAATTTGAAGTACACTAAAAGTGATGACCCGAATGTTTTAATGGACATTTATATCTCGCCGGACCTGGCGGAAAGCGCGAAGCGGCCCGTGGTTATTTTTCTTCACGGTGGAGCGAAAACCGATTACACGCCAAAAGACTGGGGCATTTACACAACGTGGGGCCGTTTGATCGCAGCATCAGGATTTGTTGGAGTAACTTTCACTCATCGACTCGAGTATCCGAATCCATCTTTGGAAAAAGCCGCCGCGGACGTTCGTGATGCCATTAATTATGTGCGTTCGAATGCCGACAAATATCACGTCGACAAAGATCGCATTTGTTTGAGTGCGTATTCGGCTGGTGGTCCGCTGTTAACTCTGGCGCTGCATGGCGATATGCCATTCGTCCGCTGCCTGGTCGGGTTCTACAGCTTCATGGACATCCAGCAATCCGATTACGCGAAGACGGAAAAGCCGGAGACGGTAAAATCTTTTTCTCCGATTACGTATCTGGAAACGGATGCGAGCAAGATTCCACCGATGTTTCTTGCCCGCGCCGGGCACGATGAGGTTCCGACGATGCTTGACTCGATCGATCGTTTCGTTGGCAAGGCATTGTCGGCAAACGTTGCCCTAACGTTAATGAATCATCCGCAGGGTGTTCACGGTTTCGATAATCAAAACGACGACGAGAGATCGAGAGAGATTATCCGGGCAGCGATTGAATTCATCAGGACGCATTTGGGAAACGAAAACCCGAAGTAGAACCCTCTCCTTCGACTGCGAATCGCGTGGGTAAAACGGATTTTTTCTCTCAACACTCAACTCTCAACCATCAACTATTTCGCGATACAGATGTTCTTTGGCTCGGTGAAAAATCGAAGCGCTTCTTCGCCGCCTTCGCGGCCGACACCGCTTTGTTTCATTCCGCCGAAAGGGACGCGCAGGTCTCGCACGAGCCAGCAATTTACCCAGACTGTGCCGGTGTTAATTCTTTCCGCGACGCGATGGGCGCGATTGAGATTTTGTGTCCAGACGCTTGACGCCAGGCCGTACTCGCAATCGTTAGCATAACCGATTACTTCTTCTTCGTTGTCGAAAGGTGTGATGGTAATGACCGGGCCGAAGATCTCCTCGCGGTTTGTTCGACAGGAAACCGGCAATCCGGTGATCACTGTTGGTTTGAAAAAGTATCCGTCGCGACATCGATCGTTGATCGGTTCCGGGGCTTTGCCGCCAAGCGCGATCTGGCCTCCCTCTTTTTGCGCGAGATCGACATAAAACTTTACCTTATCGAGCTGAGTCTTGCTCACGATCGCGCCCTGTTCGGTCTGGTCGTCGAGTGGATCGCCACTTTTTAGTTTCGACGCTTTAGCCAGGAAGCGGCCAACAAAATCGTCGTAGGCTGATCGTTCAACGAAAACGCGGGAGCCGCACAAGCAAACCTGGCCCTGATTCGCAAACGAGGAGCGCACACTGCCGGCGATGGCGGCGTCGAGATCGGCATCGGCGAAGACGATGTTCGGATTTTTTCCGCCGAGCTCGAGCGAAACCTTTTTAAATAACGGCGCGCACGCTTCGGCGACCTTCTTACCGGTGATGGTGCCGCCCGTGAACGATATGGTGGTGACTTTGGGATGCGCCGTGATTGGCGCGCCGACATTCGGTCCGGTCCCGTGTACAATATTGAGGACGCCATTCGGCAGGCCGGCTTCGCGCGCGATTTCGCAAAGCAAAAACGCCGTCATCGACGTGAGTTCGCTCGGCTTTGCGATGGCGGTGTTCCCGACAGCAATGGCGGGCGCGATTTTCCAGCTCAGCAAATAAAGCGGCAGGTTCCAGGGTGAAATTAATCCCGCGATGCCGCGTGGCTGACGCAGCGTGTAGTTAAACGCGACGTTGTCGGTGATATGCGCTTCTGATTCGGTGTGAAGAATTGCGGTAGCGAAAAACCGAAAATTGCTGGCGGCGCGTGGAATATCGAGGCTACGCGCGAGTGACAACGGTTTGCCGGTATCGATCGACTCCGCACGCGCGAGCTTCTCCAGATCGCGCTCGATCAAATCGGCGATACGCAGGAGAATTTTTGATCGCTCCGCTGCAGGCCTTTGTGACCATTCGGGGAAAGCTTTTTCTGCCGCAGCGACGGCAAGTTCCACATCGCGCGTGTCGCTGTCCGCGACCTGCGAGTATGGTTTGCCCGTCGCCGGCTCGATGTTGTCAAGGTACTTGCCGCCGACGGGCTCAACGAACTGCCCATCGATGAAGTTTTGAATCTGGAATGGTTCAGTGCCCACGGTAGAGAGATTTTAGGCGTAGTCGTCGCTAAGTCTATGCTGAGAGGAGAGCTTAAACGTCGAACACCGGGGGGCTAACTTTGTCGGAGTCTGGGCCAGCTCAGGTGTTAGTTGTTTAAATGTATTGCTATTAAAGTGCACCTTTGGCTAAGATCGCCCTATGAAAACTACTTGCGGCCGACAGTGGCTGTTTGTCGCTACGGCCCTGGCACTCAGCGGCGTGCGGGCAACGGCTGACGATGCTAACTTCAGCGAGCCGCTGATTCAGGCGCGGTTTGATCAATTGATTCCCACATCCTATCCCACATTAAGACCAAGCTTCGATCGACTCATCCAAACTACTCTGCCGTTGACTGATCCAGGCATCGCACGAGTTCCGATCACAGAAAATTTGGTTCATCCGCTGGATCAACAACTATTGATTGTAAATGAAGGATGGGGGCAGTTACCTGCAATCAGACCGAAGCGGGAATCTATTCCAGGGCTTCGCCAAACGTCAGCTAGTCGCCATGCCCCGGCGCGAAGTGGCGGCAAGGCCCGATGATTGTGATTTATCGATTGGGTTCCTATTTAGCCGTAAACGACTTCGATCCCTCAGTTTCGCAGCCGCACGCCTCGCTCGCGGCAGCGTATCTTGCTCTCGTTGGATGTTATAGCTCGGCGTAGCGTCGCTTTACTGGCCCGAGATCGAAAACGGTAAGCCCGTTTGGAATTTTTGTGCCAAATGCGACAAATGGGCCCTCAGTTTGTCCTGACCGTCGCCTTATAATCTGTTCGAAGTTTTGAGGTGAAAGGGCTGTCGCCGGCTTGAGAGCGGGCTCCGTTACGCGCGCGTGTGCGTGCGTGTGCTTGGAATGAGTCGGGGATTTTGCTCCGCTTAAGTTTTTACCGCTTGGGTGGATTGAGCACCAGGACGTGGCAATGGTCGCACAGAGTCGAAAAACTGACCGACGATTGCAGGCAGAGTTCGTAGGATAATCTTAAGGTCCAATGAAAGGGAAATATTGCGTGAATAGAAGATATCCATCTCGATCATTTCGCGGAACGTTGTCCGGTTTTTGCCGTTGACTTGCCAGAGGCCGGTGAGGCCAGGCAGGGCGTTTACTCGCGCGCGTTGTTCCGGCGCATAACGTTCAAATTCAATAACGGTGCAAGGTCGCGGTCCCACCAGACTCATTTCTCCCTTCAGCACATTGAAGATTTGTGGCAACTCATCGAGACCGGTTGCTCTCAAAAACTTCCCGCCAAGGATGAGACGTGGATCTCCGGTGGCGTCGAGTTTGATCATCGGACGATCGCTGGCGATCAAATGCTCAAGGTATGCCTCATGAACATGAGTCTCGGCATTCACCTTCATGGTGCGAAATTTCATGAGCATGAAACGCCGGCCTTTGAATCCGATACGCGGTTGCCGGTAAAAAACAGGCCCGGGCGAAGTAATGGCGACCCAAAGTGCGATCAAAGTCATTACCGGCAACCAGACCGGGATTAGGAGTGTGACCATCGCCAGGTCGATAAATCTTTTCCATCTAAGCAAGGCGACTGCGAGTTCTTCGCGCGAGGGATTCGAAGGAAACGAGGGTTCGGGATCGCCGCGATGAATCCGTGCCATTTCGGTAATGACCTGATGACGAAAACCAGTAACCTCAGCGGCCTTTTCTTCTCCATTGACCGTCGTGTCTCGCGTCCTTTTGCGCAGCGGCCTCTTCACTGTGATTACCCTCATGATTGGGTGTTCGATAAACCGGCGCGCGCGACCCGTCATGCGACGAAATCGTAACGATTCTGTTACAAATAATATCGCTCGACAGTTATTCGCCCGGCGAATCCGGAATGGTACGACGATCAACCGTTCTCAAAATTGAGACAAAGTCGGACTGTTAAACAACTGCTGGTTTAGCTCAATGCGCCGGGCCGATCGGCTGGGCCTTTCGCGTTTACCCGAGCTCAAAAGTTGTCACACCGAACATGCCTTCGAGGTCAATCTCTGGTAGTGGCCCGGTGTACATTCGCGCGGTTTCGAACACCTTTGTCATCCCACATCGCTCGACCAGCCGCACCGCGGCGGGATTCACCTCCGGCACATCCAAAAAAATCGGCTCCCCGCGAGGTATGTGCTTGCTCAAACCAGTCAGAATCGCGCCAGCTATCTGTTCATTGTCCGCGAACAGGGGCCCTACTTTGAAGCCGTTTCGGCAACGGCGAATGATACCGTAACCGGTAACACGCCCCGATCGGACGACGGCGCCGCCGTGTGAATCCGGCATCCGAACCCATGTGCTCAAAAACTGTATTCTCCGAACCGGGAAAAACCTCGAGTCGTAATTCACGAGGCGCTCCCAGCTCAGCTGATGCAGCGGCACCAGATCTTTCCTAGAGGTGCTTTGGAGATCAGCGCCTTGGTACCGTATATTGCGATAAGCCAAGTTGAATCCTGACTTGCGGTAATTTGCTTGCTGTCCCACGACCCCATCCAAACCGATGTTGTGGCCGTCGAGTCGCTGCATCGCCCGCTGCCATAGTGCCGTTCCGAATCCTTTCCCGCGATGTTCGGCGGCGACAATGTAAAGACCGATGAACCCAAATTTGCCATTGTAGGAAACGGCCGAGATACAACCCACCGGCTGATTTTCGTCGAGCAAACCAACGAAGAAGCCGTCCGGGTCCGTCCGATAGAAGCATTCCGCATCGTGCAGCCCCGGATTCCATCCTTCCTTTGCAGCGAGCTGAACGGCGAAATCCATCTCACTCCGTTTCATCGGTCGAATCGAAAACTCGAGATCTTGGTATCTCATCTCAAAGACTACTCATCGAAAATGCCGACTTCGTCCGCGAAACGGAAAGTCACAATTCCAACGGGTGCTTCTAAAGTCAGCTTTCAGTTTACGAAACTCGCGCATCCTAGCTCAACAGTTCGTCAGATTGGACGATACAGCGTTTACCGTCGCCTTTATGGGCATCAACGATCCAGCGCCAACCATCACGCGTGACTGCGCTGCAGTAGCCCCACGTCCAACCTGTAGGCTACGGAAGATCAGCGACCAGTTGTGGTGTCGTTTTCTTAGCAATCAATTGGAAGTTAACAAAGCTGCGCAGCAAGTCGTGGCTAATAATCCGCAAAATTGCTCTCTTAAATCGTCGCTGGGTTGCCCCCGCGCCGGGATAAACTTCGTGAATTGAATATTTTTCTCGACATTTGATGCCAGTGCATCGACAAGGAGCGGCTTCTCCAAGCCGAGGAGCACAAAACAAGACCCGCTTGCTCTGCTTCCGGAAGCATCTGGCCTAGTTCACCAGTTTCCAACGGAAAACGACAACACCGGGAGAAGAAAAACCTCACTCATCTATGAAACAGTGGCATAAAAGCGCGGCGTACAGAGAAGCACTCAAAACTCTCATTATCCCGATTTTCCTTAGCACCGAGGAGGCGATGGAATGGGGATCCCATCTCGACGCGAAGCAACGCACGACGTTGACGCAAACACAATGCGCCTTGAGCGACGCCGCGAGAAGCGAGTGCGACACGGAACGCAAGCTCGATCTCGCCATGCAATCGCAGTTAATGCGCGAGGCAGGGCAAGCATTTGTGCCAGCGTGATTCCGTTGGGATTGGCAGGGGAGCCGATCCAGCCGCCTTGCGCCTGTCAGCGCCGTTAACGGCTATTTCCGCATTCAGAATTACGCAGTTCCCGTGTCCGAATTTGTCCGAAAAATTCGCGCTATTGTTCGCGTTGCTCATCGATCAGGAGCTTGGAGTAACCGACGATGTCGATGAAGAGGACATGGCCGATCTCCAATTCGATCTCTTTTTTAATTTCAGCGGGCATTCAGGAAGTGACCTTGCACTACGCGAGCTTCATTAATTTGCTGTTGGTGCAAGTGTCGAGGGTAAAGCCGGAGATTATCGCACAATTCTGCGCAAATACGTGGTAAAACTGCGGTTATCTGCGAAGCGCAGTCATGAGCGAGCAACCATGCCCTTTTTACTTTCGCATTTTTCTCCCGGCGACAAGATCGAGAATTGCTCGGCGCAATTTCTCGCGGTCTGCTGGATTGTCCGCGTCGAGTTTAAGGTTCATCGCCCCCGCGATGGTTTGAGCGTAAGAAATGCCCTGCTGCTCGACCAATCGCTCCCAGCGTTCATCGGCCATAACCTCGATCAGATTGGAGACGGAACGCTTCTCCAAAGATGCCATTTGTTCCAGTTTGTTTCGTTGCTCCTCACGCACCGTCAGGTTGAGCTTCCCTTTGTTCTTGTTCTTTTTTGATTTTGCCATTCGCAGTTTTTTACTCTTCATAGGCGATCACGCAGGCTGAAAGCAATCATTTTATACGCCTAAAAAGCGTCGTTGTAAAATTGTTTCTTGACATGCGCTATATCCACGCGTAAAGGGCGCATACAATAAGCGGCCCCGGAAATGAGTTCTCAATGACGAGAAGTCACGGAAGGCCAACTTAAATATAAAAACTTGAAAACTCTTAAGCTGATTATCTCAAGCCTTCTCCTGAAACGCTCTATGAATCATCTGACCCCTGTTCGCATTTCAATCCGATCCGCTGGAAACGTGGTGAGCCGATCATCTTCGCAAAATGGCTTTCTTGTCGGTATCCTAGCGCTTGCCTGTTTTGCGCTTACGTCGACCGTTCGAGCTGTTACCCCGGCACCAGACGGAATTGGTTTTGAAGCCCTGCTTTCACAACAGCCATCCAAGTTTGTTTTTAAAGACGCTTCCGGCAAAGCGACTTCCGTCGATGTCGTCGAAACGTATCAGCCGAAAAAGATCGTCCGGCCTTTTGCCAAAATTGATCGCCAGGTCGATCCCAAATTAATGCGTGCTGCCACTATCGCTGAGGAACGCGCCCACGCCCATTCCCGCCGGCAATGCTGGGCCTATGTGAAAGAGGCGCTGCTCGCATCGGGAGTAATCAGGTCCCGCCCGACAACTGCTTACGCGAAGCAAGCTGGCCAGGAATTGGTCAATAATTTCGGTTTCAAAGAATTGGCGGTAAGCGATCCGTATCAGGCGCCGATTGGCTCAGTCCTGGTTTACAATGCAAATCGCGCAGCCGGTCACGTCGAGATTCGGACGAAAGATGGTTTCGTGAGCGATTTCCGTTCGAAAACGCCGTCGCGCCGTCCACTCCTCGGCGTTTTCGTCAAGTCGTAACCGCGACTTCCGGGATTTCCCGGCGCTGAGCCAGAGCGAGTGCGTGTTGCTTACGCGCAAGCCAGAGACTGAGCAGGCACCAACCGGCGGTGATCGGCACAGCAAACCAACTGATGACGTTGAGACTGAGTCCAAGTCCATTCGGTCCAAGCCCGCCGTACGACCAGGCACCTAGCTGGTCGCCGACGCGATAACGTCCTCGCGTTTCAAAACGGTGAAAAGGAGCTCGTGTGAGGGCCGCATTAAAGCGTAGGCCGCAGCACGACGCGTTACTTGGAAAAACGCCAACATCGAACCGATGGACAAGCGAGCGAAGCCATACTGTCCCCCTGCGCAAGCGTGCTGATGAACCCCTTGCTTTTCTGGCAGCAAGTCAGATAAAACCTGTAATGAACATCGGCCGACTGCTTACAAAACGGTATCCTTCCCGCAATGCGGCACCGACTAAATCCGATGCCGTGGTGCGGCCGGATTTTCTTTGTGTCGGCGCGCAAAAGGCCGGGACCTCGTGGTTGTATCACCAGCTCAATTCCCATCCCGATTTTTGGATGCCGCCGATAAAAGAGCTTGGGTACTTCGACCAAATGAGCCATTCTCGGCACCCGGACAGTTGGTGCAAAGCCCCATCGCGCGATAAACGTGACCATTTCTTCTTTGCGGCGATGGAGTCGCTCTGCTCGACGCCATTCATTGACAGAGAACGTTATGGGCGACTCTTCGCCCCTAAAGGAGAGCTGCTTTCTGGCGACGTCACTCCGGTTTACAGCATCGTGCCAGAGGAAATGATTGTCGCTATTATGGACTACTTTCCTGCGCTGAAAATCATCTTTATCGCGCGCGATCCGGTGGAACGTGCATGGTCCGCTCTCTCGATGGGGGTGCGGAATGGTGGCTTGTCACCTTTCGATTTTCGGAATCCTGACGTTGTCATTCGACACTTATTCCATCCCGACATTCTATGCCGTTCCTTTCCCAGCCTCACGGTGGCGCGATGGCGAAGGCATGTTCCTGCCGAGCAAATGCGCATTTATTTTTACGACGATCTGATGACTGATTCAGCCAGACTGCGCGCGGAAATCATCCTCTTTCTGGGTGGCGATCCGAAAAAGGCGCGCGCGCGCGCGGACCAAAAAATTATGCAGGACACGAACAAACCGCCGTTGACTCCCGAGGTGCGAAATCACCTCGGGCGTTTCTTTGCCCACGAGTTACGAACTTGTGCGATTGAGCTCGCGGGTGCGGCCGTGGAGTGGCCGAGCCGCTACGGTCTTTGATCCCTTGTCCGACCTCGATCAAGCGAGTGGGCAGCCCAAACGTTTATTCCGTGCCGCGATCAAACTAAGAGCCGCGATTGGATCGAAAAATGCGCGTGACGTTGATAGTGTGCGGTTCACCTTTAGTTTGAAAGCGCGGCTTCATGGACGAGCAGACCCAAAAACAAACTGAATGTTTTGAAAAGGCCATCGCGCGGCGCATCAGCGGTCACAATCCCAGACGGCCGCTTTCCCACCGCGAAACAGCGCAAGGCTTAACCGCGTGCTATGTCAACGCTCTCGCCTTACTGGACGATGCGCGGTTGCTAGCAGCAAACGACCGACAGCCACGGGCGCTTTCGCTAACTATTCTGGCTTTGGAGGATCTCGCCGGCGGCGACTTCTCGCGCCTGCGCTACGAAGGTGCCAGCTCGTGAGCGCGGCGCTGCCCGACTTCCGGCTGGAGATGTTCTTCGCGCGCTGGGAGTTCGCCGCGCGCTTCAACCTCACGGCGTCCGACGCGCAAACCCTGACCGTGTCCGAGCTGCTCGCGCTGGGCACGGACGAGCAGCGCGAGGCGTTCGACCAGCTCGCTCTGACCTACACGCCGACCTGGGGCGGCCCGGAACTGCGCGAGGCGATCGCCGCCACCTACGACCGCGTGACCGACGAGCACGTCCTGGCCTTCGCCGGCGCCGAGGAGGCGATGTTCTGGGCGCTGCAGGAGCTGACCGGCCCGGGCGACCACGCGGTCGTCACCGTGCCGAACTACCAGTCGATGGAGACGCTCGTGCTGCGCACTGGCGCGGACGTCGACGGGCTCGTGCTGGCGCCCGAGGACGGCTGGGCGCTCGACCTCGACGCGCTGGCGGCGCGATTGCGCCCGGAGACGACGCTCGTGGCGGTCAACTTCCCCAACAACCCGACGGGGGCCGTGGCCGACCGCGCGACGTTCATCGCGCTGGCCGAGCTGTGCGACGAGCGCGGCATCCGGCTGTTCAGCGACGAGGTCTACCGCGGCCTCGAGCTCGACCCGGCGCGCACGCTGCCCCAGGCCGCCGACCTGTCGGAGCGCGCCGTCTCACTCAACGTCATGTCAAAGGCCTACGGGCTGCCCGGGCTGCGGATCGGCTGGCTGGCCTGCCGCGACCGCGCGCTGCTCGAGCGCCTGGAGCGCCGCAAGCACTACACGTCGATCTGCAACGCCGGCCCGAGCGAGCACCTGGCCACGATCGCCCTCCAGAACGGGGAGCGGATCCGCGCCCGCAACCGGGCGATCATCGCCGCCAACCTGCCCGTCTTCGCCGAGTTCTTCGCCCGCTGGCCCGAGCACTTCGAGTGGGAGCCCCCGCAGGGCGGCTGCGTCTGCTTCCCGCGCCTGCTGACCGGCGAACCGGCGAGCCGCTTCTGCCGCCGGCTCGTGGAGACCGCCGGCGTGCTCACGCTCCCGGCCGACATCTACACCTCCGAGCTGGCCGAGGTCCCGGGGGACCGCTTCCGCATCGGCGTGGGCCGCCACGACCCGGGCGCAGCGCTGGCCGCGTTCGAGGAGTTCCTGGCCGGCCGCTACTAACGGGACGTATTCGCCCGGAATTGAAGGGCAACGGCAAATGAAAAGATTTGGTGATGTCGATTTCGACATCACGGAAGTGAAACGTGGTGATATTTCATGAGTAAGTTACCCGTCAAAGGCGAACCGGTGGGTTCGATCAAAGCGTGCGACCTTACATTGTGCGTGTTTACCATCCACCCTTTGGCTGCGTGGGACGCTTTCGCGGATTCGCGGTCGCTGATCTTGTGTCTCGTTAGGCCACTTAAATCTTGTCAATACTTCGCATCACCCTCGGCGTGTTGATCGGAGTCTGCCTCCTAGCCGGTGCATTGTGGCTGGCTGTGCAGTTTCCTCGGGCGGCTGCAGCTGTTCTTTTGTGGTTGTTTGGCGCAGGTTTACTCTATCTCGTGACGGAAGGTTTGCGCAGAGGAGCCATTTGCGCCAGAAGGTCACGTTACGAACGAAGCGGCAGCCCGTTTTCGTATTGGTTTTACATTTTATTTTTTTCGCTGCTGGGTATCCTAGCCTTAGGATTTGGCGCGTATTGTTTGATGGCCCACCGACTGTGATGATGAGGACGTGGCCTAACCATCCGCTGCAGCGAACGGCGGCGGGCCGTCGCAGTTGCAATCGGCGCGTCTCGTGGCCGCCGTCGCTGAGCTTGGGTCGTTAGGCGGAACTACACACACACGTATGCCCCATTCAAAAGTCCGTTTTGCTGGTTTCGAGCTGTATTTCGACGACCTTGAGCGGGCACGGTGTTTTTACACCATGAAGCTCGGCTTGCGGACGATTGAGCACGACCCCACGCATCACGTGAAGCTAGCAGGCGGCGATGCCTTCCTCTGCCTCGAGCGAAAGGGCGTGGAGAGCTATCCCTCAGCCGAGAAGGCAGTCGTATTTGTGGAGGTCCCGGATCTACAGGCGACCGTCGCCAAGTTTGATTCGTCAGAGATCCTCGGACGCGGCCTCAAGGCGGAACAACCTTGGACAGCAATCCGCGATCCAGAAGGACATACGGTGCTGCTCTTGCAGAAACGATGAGAAGATTCAACCTTCACTGGTGTCTTTGCGAGTGGCGCCGTTTCCGCCTAACCGGCGCTCGTGACCTCTCGATCAAAAGCAGCTGCATCGTGGATCTCGCACCTGCCTCTGGCTTACCCAGAATCAGGACACCTTTAAAGAAGATACAAGCTGCAGCGCCTGGTTAGGCCCATGTCGCAAATGGCTTCCATAGTTGAAAGCCTCATGTAGCGCTGATCAATTCTGCAGCCTTCTCAGCGATCATGATGATTGGGGCGTTTGTGTTCCCAGCAACTATTGTCGGCATAATTGACCCGTCCACCACGCGTAACCCACGCATACCATATACGCGTAGTTCGGCATCGACAACAGCCATTGAGTCAGTGGATGGACCCATCTTGCACGTACCGACAGGATGGTAGTGCGTCCTACAGGCGGAATGGATATAGGTACGGAGGTCGTCGTCACTGACGGCTGCAGAGCCGGGAGTTACCTCGTAGCCGCGCACATCATCGAAATGGTTCTTTTGAGAGAGCTGCCGTGCTAATTTCAATCCAACAAGGATAATGTCTGTATCGCGTGGGTCTGACAGATAATTTGCGCGGATGAGGGGGGCGGCTTTAGGATCGGTTGACGGCAATGTCACAGAGCCACGACTCCAAGGCCGGACTAAAACAGGTGCAAATGTAAAAAGCCATCGATCTGTCCCAGGAATCCGCTCTCGCCAAAAATCTAGCTGTAGATCTGGCCAAGTTCCCGAACGATGATCACCGCTTTCGAGGAACAAGCACATCTCAGCACCGGCACCCCAAAGAGACGGCATGCCGCGTCGGGATTCAAAAGCCAATTCTACGCCGGGATGATCTTGCAGGTTTTGCCCCACTCCGGGCAGATGATGTACGAGTGGAACACCGACGGCCCTCAGGTGGTCAGCGGGTCCGATGCCAGATAGCATGAGAAGCTTGGGTGATCCGATAGCCCCTGCACACAGAATCACCTCTCGACGTGCTTCCGCTGAATGTGTCCCTCCCTCATAAGTGTATTCGATCCCGGTCGCGCGTGTGCCTTGCACGACAATACGAATCACTTCGCTGTTGGAGCGAACCGTGAGATTGTCTCGGTGTATTGCAGGGTGCAAGAATGCGGTCGCCGCGCTACAACGCATTCCTTGGTCTGAGATGTTTAATTGATAAAAGCCGATGCCATTCTCCTGCTGAGCGCCGTTGTAATCCCATTCTCCACCTTCATAACCCTCATCAATAGCCGCCTCAATAAAAGCGTGACCCGCAGCGCTTCGAAAGTCAGCCGGAATATCGTTAACGAGCAACGGTCCGCCTACTGCGTGAAATTTAGACAATCCTCGGGAATTGTTCTCTGACTTGAGAAAATAAGGTAGTACTTCTTCAAAGCTCCAACCGTCGTTTCCAAGGTCTCGCCAATTGTCGTAATCGCGACGATTGCCCCGGATGTAGATCATCGCGTTGATCGAACTGCTTCCTCCAACAATTTTACCGCGCGGCCAAGGGATGCGGCGATACCCTGCTTCCTTTTCAGGTTCAGTCGAGAACTGCCAGTCTACGTCAGGGTTCAGGGAAATATTGCGAAGTTGGTAATATCTGTTCGCGACACGGACATCCTCTCGCGTATCAGGACCTCCAGCCTCCAATAACAATACCCGAACCGATGGGTCCTCCGAGAGCCGACTGGAAAGCACGCAACCTGCCGAACCGGCGCCAAGTATGATGAAGTCGAATGCACACATATTCTGTCTGCGTTTCGGCCTAACGAGAATTAGATTGCATCTTGCAATCTATTTCTTGCTCCATAGAGGGAATATCGGCTAAAAAGCTGCACGCTGGCAAGCCAGCTTCACCACTCTTGGAACTCTCCCGCGTGCTCGTGCGTTTCGACCAGATTGCCACCCTCATCGTAAACGCGAATCACAGCATCGTGTGAACGGCTGCGAAACTTGGCGTAGCGATTGCATTGTTGATTGCGTTCGGGCTCGCCGTACCAGAGGCGGCCCGAATGGCAGCGCATCGGAAAGAAGGACACCGCGATGATCTTTGCGCGGGCGAACTTCGTAAGTGTGCATCTCTGTTCATTACCTGCGGACCTTCCTTCCCCCCTCGCTAGGGGACGCGATCCCCCGGTGCAAATGGTGTGGCAGAAATTTGATGATGATTGTCATCGCTGCCAGCCACCTGGCTCGTGAAGTTGGGATCATGAATGAACAAACGAACACGAGAGATCAATCGCAGAACCAGGAGGAATCCGCTTACTCTCTTCTGATTCGCTCCGAAGAAAAAAGTCGCAATGCGCTCGAGCTCATAATGTATCCATGCTTGATTCTGGGCCCGCTGGTCGCGATCTGGCAATTCGCGCAGCAACCGGTCAACATTCCGGCAGCTGGGTTAAAAGGACCGCGCGATATTGTTGTTGATGCTACGGCCCAAAACAATATCTGCCGAGACGGGTTTTACACGCTGCGTCGAGGTGGACATCCGGAGATTAAAGGCTGACAGGAGACCCCTGTGGCAGGATTTAAGTGATAATTGTCATTGCTGCCAGCACGGCTCCGGAGAAGCTGCTTGTCATGAACAAAGGAACAAATACGCTCAGAGGAAAAGAGCTGCTTCGAAGAGCAGCTGAAGTCGGGTTGATCGCGGCAATTGCGTTCTCGGCTGTTGGTAAACTCTGCGCCAGTCCGGATGCGGCCGGAGCGACTAGTACTCCCGGCGGTACCGGACAAAACGGCAAAGGGGACTCGCTCACGCCCCCGGCGCAAGGCAGCATCCCGATCGCATTCCTTCTTTCGGAAGGCGCGGTCATGATCGATTTCTCCGGACCGTGGGAAGTCTTCCAGGATGTCATGATTCCCGGACGCGCGGATCATCCATTCCGCCTTTATACCGTTGCCGAGACAACCCATCCTATCCATGCCAGCGGCGGAATGACCATTATCCCGGATTACACCTTTGAAAACGCGCCTGCGCCGAAGGTCATCGTTATACCCGCCCAAAGTGAACCTACCGCGGCCGTGCTGGATTGGATTCGCAAGTCCACAAAAAACACCGACGTAACCATGTCCGTTTGCACCGGCGCATTTGTTCTGGCGAAAACCGGACTCTTGTCAGGCAAAGCCGCGACTACATACCACGGAGCATTTGTCTCGTTTGCAACGCAATTTCCAGATATCAACCTGAAGCGTGGAGCGAGATTCGTTGAGGATGGCAATCTCGCCACCGCTGGCGGGCTGTCGTCCGGCATCGATCTTGCCCTCCGCGTGGTCGAGCGCTACTACGGCCGCGAGGTTGCCCAGAAGACTGCCTACAATCTCGAGTACCAGGGAAAAGGCTGGATGGACCGAAATTCAAATCGGATTTACGCCACCGCCCCCGTCTCAACAGCTGAACATCCTCTCTGCCCAGTGTGCCAAATGGACGTTGACCCCGCGACAGCTCCCAAGTCTCTCTTTAAGGGCAAGACTTACTATTTCTGTACCCAAAACGACAAGAAAACATTCGACGCCGCACCCGATAAGTTCGTAGACGCAGGTAAGCAGCTCTGATGCGACGCCGGGACACGTCTCATTCCGTTTAGTGAAATCGACAAAAGCGAATCGCCTAAATAACACTAGTGTGCCAGGTGAGACGCGAACGCGCCGGGTCGTGCTCATCGCGGGGCCGGGAACTGAGATCCTCGATCTCGTCGGACCACTTCAGGTCTTTACTCGGGCTGCCGAAATGTTCAGCCGACAGAATCCGGGCACTCTTCCCATCTATACAGTCGAAGTCATAGCCACCACGTTTCGCACGGCAATTATGACGAACTGTGGATTGCGAATCACAGCGCATAAGACGTTTCGAGAGGTGCGGGGCGAGATAGACACCCTGCTCGTAGCCGGTGGCGACGCCATCGAGAAAGATGAGATACCCATTGAAGTAGTTCGATGGCTGAGAAAGATAGCTGGACGTATCCGGCGAATCGGCTCGGTCTGCACCGGCGCACTGCTCCTCGGTCGAGCCGGCATGCTTGACGGTCGCCGTGCGACAACGCATTGGAATTGGTGCGCGCTTCTCGCCAGGAAATATCCGCGGACCGAGGTTGATCCCGACCCAATATTTGTCCGTGATGGCGTGGTGTATACCTCGGCCGGAGTTACCGCGGGGATGGATCTGGCATTGGCTCTGGTGGAAGAAGACCATGGCTCGCGGCTTGCGCTGCAGGTCGCTCGCAACCTCGTGCTTTACTTGCGTCGCCCAGGCGGGCAATCGCAATTCAGCGCTGCTTTATCCATGCAGCTGACCGATCGCAAACCGTTGCGTGAACTCGAGGCATGGGTCCTCGATAATTTAGATAAACCGCTGAACGTGCCGATGCTGGCGGAACGGGTTGCGATGAGCCCCCGCAATTTCGCCCGAGTCTTCAGCAAAGAGATAAAGACGACGCCCGCGAAATTTGTCGAACAGCTGCGCGTTGAAGCAGCTCGCCGGCGACTGGAAGAAAGTCAAAACAGCATGGAAACGATTGCGGGAGAGTGCGGATTCGGGAATGTCAATTCAATGCGTACCGTATTCCGGCGCGCATTGAAAATTGCACCGGGACAGTATCGTCGCCACTTCCGCAGTGCGCAGCGCGCGAAACGCCGACCGAGGCGATGGTGAGCGGCGCGCCGGCTGCCCGATAACGGCTGGTCACTTTGTGGTCTGGCCGAAAGTCTGCGCCGACAAAACAAGGCGAAGGGCGAAATCGCCGCGACCCGACGCCCGTTTTGTAAGTCTGCGACTACTTGTCCGATTTTTGAGTTCTGGAGGCCAGAAAACGGGAGAATTAGGTCGCGGACTGACACATTTTACCAGGTAAGCTGCGACCCTAACGGGAGTCGAACGCAGTTTAGCGACTTCGTAAAGTTGCGCGATTTCCGTTCAAATTTGCAGGAATCAGCGAGTTAACCGCATTCGGTCAAAATCGACGCAATGCAGATTCGCGCAGAATCACGCAATTCCCGTGTCCGAATTTGTCCGAATTGCCTCCCTCGCGCGGGCGCGATAGTTGTGACAGAAGACAAGAAGTATGCGGCAATGCTCTGCCGCTTTTCAGCCTTCGAATCGATAGCGAAATGCTACTGTTTGCGCTTGAAAAACAACCGATAGAGCAGCAACAGGATCATGGCGCCGACGATCGACATGATCCAGCCCGCTGCTTGTCCGGGCGTGTACCAGCCGAGGGCCTGGCCCAGGTAGCTGGCAATCAACGCGCCAGCAATGCCGAGCAGAATCGTGACGATAAAACCACCAGGATCCTTCCCCGGCATCAACAGCTTCGCGATTGCGCCAACGATAAGACCGACAAGAATAGTCGAAAGAATAGCCATAGTGAACCGCGTTGTAATGGATTGATTCGTGCTCGGCAAGGAGATTGATTCCGAAAAACGGCGACTGGAATGCCGCAGCGGTTGCTGGTTGGTCCTGGGACTATTGCCGTGCTGTCACGCGCAATGGTCGGCGCTGGATTGTCGATGCACATCGTGAGGGTCGCGGTTACATTGTCCACTCTGACGAACCGCTGAGCGCGTTCTTAGAGTTGGAAGCGACGCTCTTGTAAGTGCTCTGAAACTGTAAGCGAATATCCGTCAGATTTCGCTCGACAACATGTTTGGCAGAGGCGACCCCTTAACGCACTTGGATTGGGCCGGGACGTTTTTGCTCCCGGGAGCGGTCTGACCTTGATCCGGGTTAGCAGTTAAACAGATAACTGCCGGGAGAAAGAAAGAAACTCCCATATGTATTGTTCACTCTTGCAGCTTTTCGCGTCGACCTTTTCCACTCGTCGCGTGTTGCCGGTCGGTTTCGTTACCTTCGTGGTCGCACTCGGCGTCGGTTTTGTCTCAGCCTCTAAGGTAAATGCCCAGAACATCAACAACACCTTCTACGGGGATGGAGCAGGCACGTCTATCACCACCGGGGGCATTCAAAACACAGGAATTGGTATCAATGCGCTTCATTTCAACACGACTGGAGACAATAACACGGCCAGCGGCGCTGATGCGCTCAGTTACAACGAGACTGGGAACGCAAACACGGCGAACGGCTCTCAGGCGCTTATTTTCAACATAGGCGGCGGCGGTAACACAGCCAACGGCTATCAAACACTCGTTAGGAACAGGAGCGGCAGTTTCAATACGGCCAGCGGGTATCAAGCGCTCTTTAACAACACAACCGCCTTTTTCAACACGGCAATGGGTTCCCAATCGCTATACAACAATACAACCGGCCTCAGCAACACGGCCAACGGTTATCAGGCGCTCTATCTTAACCAAACCGGCAGCCAAAACACAGCCAACGGAGTTCAAGCGCTCTATCGCGCAACCGGCGGGGGCAACATCGCCTTGGGCTTTCAAGCCGGTGTGAATCTCACCACGGGCGGTAACAATATTGATATCGGAAACGCTGGAGTAGCTGGCGAGTCGGGCAAGATCCGCATCGGGACTAAAGGGACACATAACGGCACCTTCATTGCGGGCATTTCTGGCGTCGCGGTCACTGGGAGCCAAGTTGTAGTAAATTCGAATGGCAAACTGGGCGTCACTGCTTCGTCGGCCCGCTTCAAGAAGGCAATTAAACCGATGGATCAAGCTAGCGAAGCGATACACCAACTTCAGCCGGTCACTTTCCGTTACAAGGAGGAGTTCGATCCAATGGCATCCCGCAGTTCGGGCTAATAGCTGAAGAAGTAGAAAAGGTGAGTCCGGAGTTGGTTGTGCGAGATGAAGGAGGCAAAGGTATGACAGTCCGCTACGAAGCGGTGAACGCGATGCTGCTAAACGAGTTCCTGAAGGAGCACAAGCAGGTGCAGGATTTGAAAGACACCGTCGCGCAGCAGCAGAAGCAGATTGAGGCACTCGCGGCGATTGTGCAAAAGGTGACCGCGCAGTTAGAACTAAGCAAAGCTTCAGCGCAACTGGCCAACAATTAGTAAAAGGCGTTACTCTAAATACGAGGAGAATTGCAGGCGCATTTCCGCCACTCGGAGTATACGGCAGGAAAGTGAGTGAGCCGCTAATCCAGCGGTACGAGCACCACGGTTTCACCGGCTGGGTGGTATCCGCCACTCGGCGGAACAAACGATTCACGCGTTATTTTGGGGTGCCCGGCGATGATCACGCTGGTTCGTTTCGTTTTCGCAGGTCTCATTTTGGAAGGGTTTTAGGTGGAACGATTGGTTTGTGGGGTTTAGTTCAGCGGGGGTTGGTAGATCAGTGGTCTTGGGTTGGTGGTTGGGAGAAGTGTTGGATTAATTGGGCGACACCGAATGAGGGAAGGAACCGCATACACCTCGTTCTGCGGAGTGTTGGCTCCAAAGGTTCGACAAACGACAAGTGGTGATCGTCGCTGCCTGGGTGCTGCATGCGATAGGCGCAGTGCGCACCGGCTACTGTCGGGACAAAAAATGATCTGCACAGACGTTGCTTAAATTTCCGTGTTTGTTTCATACCTGTTCTTGTTTGGGTTCTTGGTCTTTGCATTGGTCCATCTGCGCGACGCCTCGTTGTTTAGCACCGGACAGATGTGGTTCTGTCAGGTAAAGCGGAAGTGGCGGTTGAAACCCGCCAGGTTTTTCGTCGCGTGGGAATTCGCCAGAGCGGTTGGCCTTCTTCGGCAAGGAACGGTGCAGGCAAGGGAAACCGCCGTACAAAGCTGTAGCCGGAGTCAATGACCCCGGCTACATCCCCAGCCGCTTTAACCCTTCAACACTTCAACGGTAACGTTACGGATTCCCGAGAGCGTTAGTTGGTTGGGCTGGGCATTCTGTAGTGGATTCACTAAGGTACAGGGCCGTCTCGCGGTTCTTCCCGGTTCTGCCCCGCCGGGATCAGGGGGTTCGGGCCGATCCGCTTGGTGTTGGGATGTTTCGATGCAAATACTGCAATCAGGTTGAACGTCTCACTCCCTGCGTTGATGAATGTGTGCGGTATCCCGGCCGGCACCTTTGCCACGTAAGGTCCGTGGACGGTAAATGTTTGATCACCGATCCGGTATTGAGCGGTGCCCTTCAGTAGCACATGGGCCTCTTCGGCATCATGCACATGAAGTCCAGGACCGCCACCGGGGTGCGTCTCGCTGATGATGAAGGAAAGCGACTCGAAGCCATACTCATCACCAGTCAGTCGGTGCGTGAACTCGCCTGGCACCCTGTAGTAATAGTCCAACTGGTCGAAATTGAAGAAATACGCGGTTGGGTCGTGCGGCTTCTCCGGCGAATGTGTGAACTCTTTGTCGGGCAACTTCCCCTGCGGCGTGGGCGTGGTCACGTCGCCCAACTTTTGCGGGTGCGCAGCACGGCAGAAGATCACGACGACTACCAAAATCGTAAGGACTACGGCGCAGATTAAAGGTCTTTGGGTCGCCGCGTTCATTCCATTTGTGTTTCTCATCGCTGAACAATATGGGGTTGCGATACCACTTGAGCCGTCTAACGAGTATTCGGCCCCAAAAATCCGCAACTAAAGGCAGATAAAATCCGTCTAATCCCCTTGCTGCTAAGGCTGCCGGTCACGGCTTGACGAAGTTGACTTGAGCCGAGACGACGCGCCATTCACCATTCTGTCGCACCCACACCTCAAGCACCCACTCGTTGCCGTCAACGAAGCGGCGGAGAACGTTCTCGCCGTAAACCCGTATTTGCTCATGCTGTAAGGCATGAACAGGCTCTGCTTTCTCGGTTTTCAAAGCGGCCACTCGTTCAACCTTGTTCATAAGCCTTCCTTCTGGAACTACTATCGTGAATTCGTCGGCCGTGAGTCGCGCCCATGTCACCGCGTCTTTCTTCCACACGGCTTCAAGGCGCGCCCGCATCGCTTCACGAAGTTCAGGGGGAGCCTGAGCCGGAGACAGCACCGGAAGCCCCGCCAAGAGAAGGGTCACTAAAACACTTGTTCGTTTAAGCATCAAAAACCCCTTTCGGATGCGTCACCATCTAACGATGCCTCAGTTTTTCCCAGAATGCCGCTCCAGAGCAAGAACAATCCCCCGCGAGGCAGGCGGACCGGCTCTACGGCAGCTGCCCCGGCGAGCCGTCGCCGTTCGCCGGGTAGCGCGGTTAGCTGCTTCGATGCATTCGGATTTTCACAGTTCGTTTACCTCCGCCCATTCTTCGCGTCCGTTTGTCATGAAACTGTCATGAAAACGGTCACCAACGGTCAGGATTCTGCTTTTTACCTAGGTAAATAGGAAGCAGCGCGTACGGGAGTCGAATCCATTCCGTTACCCAAGTGCAAACTAAGCAAAATCTGACTGTCCTTTTGTAGGCGAGACCCCGTAAGACTTGAATGCATGGGCGAATTTGATTCGGAGCCTCGGTTTTCGTCATCGGCGGCATTATTGCCAAAATGATTGCCAATCCGGCGCAAACTCTCTTTGATACCTAAGAGAACGGTGAGGGAGGGATTCGAACCCTCGGTACCCTTTTGGGGTACGGCGCTTTAGCAAAGCGCTGCTTTCGACCACTCAGCCACCTCACCAAAATTATTTTGCGTCGCCAATATGGTAGCATCGAGCAGAGACTGCTCGATCTACCGGAGCGCGGCAGGGAATATGGCGGGTAATTAGCAGTTGCCAACCGGCGAATTGCGGATTGGTCCGAGCTCTCCACGGCGAGTCTTCGACCGGACTGGCATTTATTGCGGATGCGGGTTGAATACTGTCTTCGTGTGATCAGTGAGGAAGAAGCGCTGGAGAAAATCTTGGCTGCGGTTCCATCGTCGCCGCCGACGGAGGTCTTTTTAGGGGATGCGCTCGATCGTTTCGCGGCGGCTGATCTGTTCGCGACGATTCCGATTCCGCCATTCGACAATTCGGCGATGGATGGCTATGCGGTAGTCGCGGAGTCCGCGACAAAAGACACGCGACTGAAAATTGTTGGCGAACAACCAGCCGGTGTCTCGAAAAATCTTTCCCTGTCGGCGGGCCAGGCGGTTCGGATTTTCACGGGCGCGCCGATGCCAAAAGGGGCCGATACCGTGGTGATGCAGGAAGAAACGCAGCGCGAAGGCGATTTTGTTCTCGTCCGTACCAAACAAATTTCTGAGGGCGATTTTGTGCGCCAAGCGGGCGCGGACCTCGCCATTGGGCAACAAATCATAAAGCGTGGCGATCGATTGCGTGCGACGACGCTGGCATTACTTGCGTCACAAGGAATTCGATCGGTCACCGTGGGCAAGCGTGCGCAAGTGGCAATCGTGACAACTGGTGACGAGTTGGTTGCGCCTGGGAAAAAACTGCGTGCCGGCCAAATTTTCGAGAGCAACGGTGTGATGCTGGCAGCGCTCGTAGGCAAAGCAGATGCGAAATTGAGCATGCGAAGACATTGTCGCGATAACTTCGACGACCTTTGCGAGGCATTGCGAGACGCCACCCAATACGACGCTGCTATCATCAGCGGCGGTGTTTCTGTCGGTGAGCGCGATTTCGTCCGCGAAGCGCTGCAAGAGATCGGTGCCGAGATTGATCTCTGGCGCGTGGCGGTGAAGCCAGGAAAACCCTTTTTGTTTGGTAAACGCGACCAATGTCGGATTTTTGGACTTCCCGGAAATCCGGTTTCAACCTTCGTGACCTTCCTCATTTTCGTGCGTCCTGTTCTGTTGCAGATGATGGGAGCAGCCGAAATTGGTTTGCCTCGGGCTCGCGTCCGGCTTGGCCATGAAATTTCCGGTGACGAAACACGGCCGCATTATTTCCGCGGCGAATTAAAGGATGGGCAATTCAAAGTGGTTGGTCGCCAGGAATCGCATGCGCTCTTTGGGCTCGCTCGCGCCAATGCTCTACTACGCGTGAAAGCGCAGGAGAAGTTGGACGCGGGCAGCGAGGTCGAGGTCTTGTTACTGGATTAAATGCCATCCCGGCCGTTGACACCTTGGTCTCACCCCTTAGTTTTACCGCGGTGAAATTGGAAGCAACGCTGGCCGAACCTACGCAATTTAGAGCTGATGCGGAACGGCTTTCCGACATCATCATGGAGATGCAGCGTTGCTTTCTCCTGCATCTTTGCAAAGAACTGGCTCCCGGTAACGTTTCTTTCTCCCAGTATTTTCTTCTGGCCGCGCTCGATCAAAAGGAAGTGCTAACGATGTCTGCAATCGCACAAAAAATGGGACACACCACAGCGGCGGCGAGCGGGTTGGTGGCGCGGCTTGAGAATCTTCGTTATGTGACGCGCGCCTGCGGGGCGCAGGATCGACGAAAGGTAATGGTTTGCATCACTTCCCAAGGTTCAGCCTTGGTCCGCCGTATCCGCGAAGAGATGATGGCCAATCTGATGAAGTTGATGGCGCACCTCACGCCCGCGGAAAACAAAGCGTGGCTGCAAATTTACACAAAAATTTATGATTTTTGTCAGGCAAAACACTCTTCCAATAACCGGTGGGAGTGTTAGCCAACTTCTGCGCCTTTGCTAAATTCGCGCTTTTCCTGACGGGAAATCTGTTCTAAGAGCACATCCGAATGAATCGCCTTAACCGCATCGCGCTTTGCGCGATTTTATTGCTGGCAACAAAGGTGATCGGCGGCGAAAGCCCAGGTGAAGCTGGGATTAGCGCGCGGCGGTTCACACTCGAACAAGCCATTATCACCGCGTTACAGCAAAACCCGGACATTCTCCGAGCGCGGCAGGAGATTGAACGAACCAAAGGACTCTTCATTCAATTGCGGGCGGCGGCGATGCCGCAGATTGTTGCGGACGCACGGTTCCAGGATTTGGACCCGCATCTGACGCATATCAATGCTCCAAGCACCATATCTGGAGGAGAAACTGCTGGCCAGGCCGTCAACTTGGTTAGCGCGGAACGCAGTTATTCGTTGGAGATCTCGGCTAATCAAGTCATCTTTTCCGGCGGGCGTGTGCCGGGACAAATTAGTTCTGCCAGTTTCCAGCGGGACAGCAGCTACTACGGGTTTCGCAACGCAATCGATCAGATAATAGCGATCGTGCGGCAGCAATTTTATTTGGTACTTCTTGATCGGGCCCTCATCGGGGTGCAAGAGGAATCGGTGCAATTGCTGCAAAGCCAATTGCAAGATCAAACGAATCGATTCGAAGCCGGCACAGTGCCGCGTTTCAACGTTCTTCAAGCACAGGTCGCGCTTTCAAACCAGATCCCGCTGCTCATTACCGCTCGAAATAATTATACGATTTCTCGACTGCAGCTCGCCAAAACTTTGGGCCTCGATTATGACCCAAGGCGCGGAGGCGAACCACCGCTGGAAGCGATAGGCGAACTTCTCTACATACCTCGCGAAATGCCGGTCACGACCGCGATGCAACTCGCAAAAGAGAACCGGCCTTTCCTCAAACAGCAGAAGGCGGCTGTACTTTCGAATAATGCGCAGGTGGGTGTAGCTCGATCGGGATATTTTCCCCAGATCAATGCGACCGCCGGTACGGAGTTCCTCAGCTCGCCGTTAACCGACAATATCCGAGCGGCACGGAGCGGCTATATTTTTGGTGCAACCGGCACCTGGGCGATTTGGGATTGGGGCGCCACTTTCGGCCAAGTGAAGCAGGCGAAGGCGATTCTGGAACAATCAAAAATCACTTTGGATGACGACGTCCGACAGGTGGAACTCGAGGTCCAACAGGCATTCGCCAACATCCTTCAGGGTCGGGAACTCGTTAAAGCCACCGAAAAAAGCGTGGAGCAGGCAGCCGAAGCGCTGCGCCTGGCGACCGCGCGGCTCGATGCAGGCGCCGGCACCCAGCTGGAAGTCCTGGACGCGCGCACGCAGTTAACGACGGCGCAGTCCAACCGGTTACAAGCTCTATACACCTATAACGCTGCGGTTGCTGAATTCGACCGGGCTACCGCTTCGGAAGTGAAGTATTCGGTTTGTGTCGATGAGCCGAGGACCCGCGCGAAATTGCACGAGGCGGCGCAGCCTACACCAGCACCTAAGCCAACACCGCTTCCGCTCTCCGGTGAGTGCGCAGCGAAGACCACGACGGTAAAGAGTTCGCTTGCGAAGTAGCGTTCTGCCGATCGAAACATTCACCGCGCTGGAGCGTGCCGGTTGTGTTCACGGGTTCGTCGGGCGCGTTCCGGGAATCGAGTTGTCGCACGACAAAGCGGTTGTCCTGGAAAACCTAGACAAGATTCACCGACAGGCGCGGGAGATTCTTGGCTTGGATAATCGAAAATTTATTACGGCGCGGCAGGTTCATGGAAATAAGATTGCAGTTGTCGATTCTCCTGCTGACTCCGACCACTGTTTCGAGGATTGCGACGGGTTGATTACCAATCAGCGGGATGTCTGCCTTGGGGTTTATGTAGCTGATTGCTGCGCGGTTTATTTGGTCGACCGAGATGCCCGGGCGATTGGGTTGGTTCATTCCGGCAAGAAAGGAACTGCCCTGGGAGTCGTTAGGAACGCGGTCACGTCGATACGCGAGGAGTTTGGAATTACTTCAGATGATGTGATTGCCCAGTTGAGCCCGTGCATTCGGCCGCCGCATTACGAGATTGATTTTGCCGCGGAAATTGTCCGGCAATGTCGTGACGCCGGTATCAAGGAGGTTCACGACAGCGGCGTTTGCACAGCCTGCGATTTGCAACGCTACTATTCCTATCGCGCGGAAAAGGGTCGCACGGGTCGTATGCTGGCGCTCCTTGGCCTTGACTAATGGAAGGATGACATCGGTGTCGTCCGGAAAGGTTTGGGACGGAACAGAGCCCGTCCCTCCATCCTCAGAAATCTAAATCGATGTCTCGTTGCTACTGCGTTTTAGGGCACAAATGCCGCGTTTCCCGATTGCATCGCGGAGGAAGCGAAAAAATTCTTGGCCGAGATCGGTCCATTCCATTTCTTTCGATTTTTTCAAGGCCTGTCGCGTGTTGAGTCCGCTAAGATAAAGCAATTTGAAAGCGCGTTTGATTTCATCTCTTTGCGCCTGGGAAAATCCGGCGCGTCGAAGCCCGATCGTATTTAGCCCGAAAACGTAATTGGTTTCCGCCGCGATCACGAAAGGCGGGATGTCCTTGCCAAAACCGGACGCGCCCTGTGTGATCGCGAGCCGTCCCACCCGCATGAATTGGTGAAAGACACAGCCCCCGCCGAGAAATGCGCCATCACCAACGGAAACATACCCACCCAGTAAACAGTTATTTGCAATGATCACCTTATTGCCGATTTCGCAATTGTGTCCTACGTGCGCACCGGCCATGAGAAAATTTTCGTCACCGATCTTGGTGGCGCTACCTTCGGCGGTTCCGCGATGAATGTACAGTGTTCACGGATCACGTTTTTCGCGCCGATTTCGACCCGGCTTCGTGTTGTCGGTGAAAAACCAAGGTCCTGTGGTTCGCCGCCGATCACCGTCCCGTGTGCAATTCGGTTTTCAGGACCGACGATGACTTCGCCTTCGATGACGACATTGGCGCCGATAACCGATTTGTCGCCGATGCTAATTGTACCACCGATAATGCTGTGCGGGCCGATCTCGACATTCGTGCCAATCTTCGCGCCCGACCCAATGATGGCGGTGAGGTGAATCATCAGAGCACACCTGCTTCCTTGAAACTAAAGTAGGGCGCCCGACCGACAGCCGGCGCACCAATGATGACGTGGTCGAGCAGTTTGATCTGCAATAGCTCAGCCGCCTCGGCCAGTCGGCGGGTCAGACTGTGATCGGTGCTGCTTGGAGTGGGATCGCCTGACGGATGGTTGTGCACAACAATGATGGCGTAGGCAGAGGCAAGCAGGGCTGGCCGAAACACCTCGCGCGGGTGCGCGATACTTTCATTCACACTGCCCAGTGAAATTTCTTGTGCGTCGATTAATCGATATCGGGTATCCAATAGGATCACGCGTAACGATTCCTTTTGCAGGGCGCGCATTTCGGCGCCCAAAAATT
>CAWAHI010000016.1:0-144999 GCA_963781735.1 uncultured Verrucomicrobiae bacterium
CCTCGTTGCGTTCCGCGAGCGCGCTGTAGCCCACCATGTCGGTGAACATGATGGCGGCGAGTTTGCGTTGCTCATCGGCGCTCATTTTCGCGCTTTTCCAAATTTCCGGCTGCGGCGGGACACAATGCTGGCAGAATTAAGAGTCAGTTGTCCCGATGATAAAGGAAGCAACTCGACAGGCAATCGCAATCTGCTCAGCCGTTTTTGCACCCCACCACTGCCAGGAAAGCGCCGTGTATCGCTAACAGCGGTCGATCACTTCTGGACCTTGAAATCCACTGAGTATTGGGTGGTTTCCCAAGTCACCTTTATCGTGCCGCCGCCGCTCGGATTACTATCGATAGCGATCGCGAGTTGATCGGCTGGTGAACTCGCCGGCTCGCCGTTCATATCTGCGCGCGCGAAATCCTGTTTCTCGATGGTGCTTCGTACCCCATTGGCCGACCGTTTGTTTACGATCAGCGTGGCCGACTTCTCGTTGTGGGGAGGCATGAACAAAGTATAGCTACCGGCCGGAATCGATTTGCCGCCGAGCCCTAGTGGCGTATTCGTCGTTAACAGCGTGGCTTCATCTGCCCCAAGCCGCCAAACCCTCTCGAATGGAACGAGTCCTCCCCAAATCTTGCGCGTCTTTCCCGTTTTCGGATCCTTGGTATAGGGCCGCCCATAAACGATCGTAATTTCGTCTCCGTCGATCGTTGCGTTCGTTGTGTCATGCGGACTAATCCGTGCGCGTTGTTGTGCATCTAAAGGCGAAAATTGCGACAGGAACAAAAAAATGGCAGCAATTGATACTGAAAGTTTACTCATGGTAGCGAAGGTTGTTCCGATGTTTTTGGGACGTCCAGTAAAAAGGGCCGAAAACGTCGCCTAAATGCACTAGCGTTCCGGCTATCCTTCAACTACTTATCTTTCGCTTCAACCGAACACACCCATGAAACGAAATTTCTCTTTAACCAGCGTTTTGGTTCTTACGCTCTGCGCATTCACGCGCGTTCAATCTCAGTCGGTTCTCGATCTGCCGTATGCCAGCCAGGCTGCGCAGGTGAAACAACAGGTCGGCGTCACCGACATTACAATCAACTACCACCGCCCGGTAGTTAACGGTCGCAAAATCTGGGGCGGATTGGTGCCGACGGGTCAGGTATGGCGGGCCGGAGCCAACGAGAATACTACGATCGAATTTAGCACGCCGGTTTCAATCGAAGGCAAACCGCTTCCGGCTGGTACTTACGGCTTGCACATGATTCCGAACGCCGACACCTGGACCGTCATCTTTTCCAAAATGGCGGTGGCGTGGGGAAGTTACACCTACAACCAGAGTGAAGACGCGTTGCGGGTCGACGTGAAGCCGCACCCCATCGAAATGGAAGAAGCGCTCGAGTACAAATTCGAAGATCTCAAACCGGATTCAGTCGCGGTGACAATGAAATGGGAGAAGGTTGCAGTGCCGTTCCGCGTCTCGGTTAACCTCAACGACACAGTCATACTATCGATTCGAAACCAGATGCGCGGCCGTGCCCAATATTCGTGGGAGACATTGAATGAAGCGGCCAACTTTTGCCTGACCCATAAGACCAACCTCGAGGACGGACTCAAGTGGGCGGATTTATCAATCCAGAATGAAGAACGATTCGAAAACCTGAGTACCAAAGCAGATTTATTGCAGGCAATGAATCGCACCGATGAAGCGAAGAAGGTGCGCGACCATGCCATGGAAGTGGCTTCACCGGTCCAGCTCTACGCTACGCTCGCGGGCTGCAGGCGCAGAAACGCAGCGACGAAGCCATGGCGATATTCAAAACGGTTGCTGCAAAGGCTCCGGAAACCGTCTTCGGTCACCTGGCCTCGGCACGTTTGAAGTCAGCGGCAGGCGATTTCGATGGTGCGCTGGCCGAAGCAAAAGCGGCGGAGGCGGCTGCGACAATTGACGCGCAAAAGCAAAACATCAGGATCTTGATCGGCCGGCTGCAATCAAAGCAGGACATTAACAAATAAGGCGCGGTCCTACTCGCAGATGGGGGTTGCTGCGGGTTTTTCAACAAGAGCTCGCCTAATCGCTCGCACTGATGCATTCGCTCTTTACCGTCCGCTGATGCGTTGGGTTCGAGGGCAGCGGCGGGCAATTGCATTGTTGGGATTTGTCATGTCGCAATCGCTCCTCACGGAAGCTGCTCCGCCCACGCTGCCGAAACCAATGAACGCAGCTGAAATTCAGCTCGGACTGCAAAAGCTGAATGTGCTCGGACGCGTGCTCTACGTCGCGGCGCACCCGGATGACGAAAACACAAACCTGATGGCGTTATGGTCTAACGGTTCGCTTTATGACACCGCCTACTTGTCATTAACTCGGGGCGATGGCGGCCAGAACCTTCTCGGGCCGGAACTGCGCGAGCGCCTGGGAGTAATCCGGACGCGCGAGCTGCTCGCAGCCCGTCAAATTGACCATGCCCGGCAGTTTTTCACCCGTGCCGTTGACTTCGGATTTTCGAAAAGCGCCGACGAAGCGCTGCGACTTTGGGATCGGGACAAAATTCTATCAGACGTGGTCTGGGTGATTCGAAAATTTCGGCCGGATGTAATCGTTACCCGGTTTAGTCCCGAAGACAATCTCACGCACGGGCATCACACCGCGTCAGCGATTCTAGCCCAGGAGGCGTTTAAGGCCGCAGCGGATCCGAAGCGGTTTCCTGAGCAGCTTGCGTGGGTAAAACCGTGGCAGGCGACCCGATTGGTTTGGAACACGTCGCCATTTTTCTTCCAAAATCGGAACCAACCTTTCGATCCAACTGGCCTAACCATTTTGGAAGCAGGCGGATTCGCACCGCTGCTCGGCAAAGCATTTACCGAGATTGCCGCGGCAAGCTTGAGCATGCACAAGAGCCAGGGCGTAGGCAGTCCGCCACGCCGCGGC
The DNA here is from genome assembly GCA_963781735.1 of uncultured Verrucomicrobiae bacterium. GTDB lineage: Bacteria > Verrucomicrobiota > Verrucomicrobiia > Chthoniobacterales > UBA10450 > AV69. Next base: position 2,915 of record CAWAHI010000016.1, read on the forward strand.
GAACGCAAGGAGTATTTTAAATTGCTGGCGGGGCCGCCGATGACAAACGGATTGTTCGATGGCGTCGATACGACGTGGAAACGAGTCCCGAATGCAACCGACATCGACAACCAAGTTCAGCAGCTGATCGCAAACTTTTCGCCAGTCAATCCGGCCGCGTCGGTTCCGAAGCTTCTCGAATTGCGGAAGGCGCTCACTGCCGTCGACAACGATTGGGCGGTATCGAAACGCGCCGAAGTTGACGGGCTGATTGCGAGCTGTGCCGCGCTTTACATGGAGAGTTCAACTGCGTTGGCCGCGGTCTCGCCGGGTCAGCTGCTCCCGATCAAATTCGATGCGATCAATCGATCATCCGTACCGATCAAACTGATCAGTGTTCATGCTCCGGTTTCCGGTGAAACTCTGCGCATCGACGCGCCACTCGCTCGCGATCAATTTTTTACCAAGGATCTCGGGCCGACGCTGCCAGCGAACATGGTTTACTCGCAACCCTATTGGCTGCGTAAACCGCCAACAGTCGGAACATTCATTGTAGACGATCAGCAGTTGATCGGGCTTGCTGAAAATCCGCCGGCTTTTCCGATTGAAGCGACACTCGACATTGCGGGTCAGGAAATACGCTATCTGATCGATACGTTCTTCCGTCGGGTGGACCCGATTGCGGGTGAGGTTCACGAGTTGCTGGCCGTGACTCCGCCGGTGTTCGCAAATCTACCGAGCAGTGCGTTTGTTTTTCCCGATGAAAAGGCTCGGCCCATCGCCGTCGAGATAACTTCATCGACTGCGGCGGTGCAGGGCAGCGCCCGTCTCGATGCTCCGGCCGGATGGCAGGTCACGCCAAAATCTGTTCCGGTTGATTTGAAGGTGCCTAACGAAAAGATGTTTGCCGAATTTTCCGTAACACCTCCGGGAAGAGCAGGGGATGGAACTCTTCGTGCGGTTGTATCTACCGGCGGCAAGGAATTCTCATTCAGTCGCGAGCAAATCGCTTATCCGCACATCGGCGTCCATATATTGATGCCGGCGGCCGAAGCCAGGGTGGTCCGGGCCGAGATTCGGAAAACGGGGCAACAGATTGGCTATCTCCCCGGTGCGGGAGATGAGATTCCCCAGTGTCTTCAGCAGATCGGCTACAGCGTCAAAGTGTTGGAGCCCGGAGATGTGACGCCGGAAAATCTTGCCCGATTCGATGCCGTTGTGCTCGGTATTCGCGCTTACAACACCCAAAATCGAATTGCCGATCTGCAACCTAAGTTGCTGGACTATGTCCAGGCTGGTGGTGTGGTCGTTGCGCAATACAACACTACGGCCGACCTCAAGACCAAGGATATCGGTCCATATCCGCTCGAAATCTCGCGCGATCGCGTAACCGATGAAACTGCGGAGGTCCGAATTCTCGCGCCGGACCATCCGGTCCTGAATACGCCTAACAAGATCACTGCTGAAGATTTCAAAGGATGGGTTCAGGAGCGCGGACTGTATTTTCCCAACAAGTGGGACCCGCGGTGGACCGCCATTTTGTCATCCAATGATCCCGGCGAAAAACCGATGGACGGCGGGTTGCTGGTCGCGAAAGCCGGTAAAGGTTACTTCGTTTACACTGGCTACTCGTGGTTTCGGCAATTGCCGGCCGGAGTCCCTGGTGCCTATCGGCTGTTTGCCAATCTTGTTTCGCTGCGCAGTGCGGAATGAAAGGAACCGATCTTCAAAGCGAGCCTAACGGCGACTCTGCTCCTTTGTTTGGCAGCTGGCCCAAAGCTTACTGCGTCGCGCTCGGAATATTCGCGTTCGAGATCGTGTTGCTCTACGCGTTTACGGTCATATTTTCGTGAATCGGCTCGATTACGTCGTCCTGATCGCGACGATGTTGGCAATCCCGTTGTACGGGCTGTGGCGCACGCGCGGTCGCGAGACTCTTGGCCACTACATTAAGGGGGACGAAAGCATCCGATGGGCTACCATTGGACTTTCAGTGCTCGCCACCCAGGCCGGGCCGATCACATTCCTTTCCATGCCGGGTCAGGCTTACGAAAGCGGAATCGGCTTTGTTCAGAATTACTTCGGCCAGCCGTTCGCACTGATCACTGTTTGCGCCGTCTTCGTGCCCATTTTCCAGCGACTTAAAGTTTACACCGCCTACGAATATCTGGGTCAACGATTCGATCAAAAAACAAGATTGTTAGGCGCTTTTCTATTTCTGATTCAGCGCGGTCTTGCCGCGGGAATCACCATTTATGCCCCGGCAATTATTCTCTCGGCACTACTCGGCTGGCGATTGAATCTAACGATCTGGCTCGCCGGCGGGCTGGTCGTCGCCTACACCGCGTTCGGTGGGACGAAGATCGTTAGCATCACTCAGCGGTATCAGATTCTGATCATCTTTGTCGGGATGGCTCTTGCCTTTATCATCGCGGTGCATCGACTGCCCGCCGGATTATCGTTCGGCCGTGCCCTAACCGTCGCCGGTGGCATGGGAAAACTACAGGCGGTCGATTTCTCGTTGGACCCGGATCGGCGCTACACGTTTTGGTCGGGAATCTTTGGCGGATTTTTTCTCGCACTCTCGTATTTCGGCGCCGACCAGTCTCAGGTTCAACGGTATCTCGCCGGCGGGTCGTTAACCGCCAGCCGATTCGGTCTCCTTTTTAATGCGGTTGTGAAAGTGCCGATGCAATTTCTCATTCTGCTGCTGGGAGCAATGGTTTTCCTGTTCTACCAGTTCGAAGAGCCGCCTATTTATTTCAATCGCCCAGCCTATGACAGAGCAATCGCACTCGGGCATGGTGCCGAGTTGAATGAGTTACAGGCAGAGTTCGATGACGTATTCGCGCGCAAACGTGACTTGCTGAATTCATCAGGCGTGAACGCGGCGTCTCGCCAGGAAATTCTGCAGCTCGACGCCAAGACCCGCGAACTGCGCGACCGCGCAAAAGGGATTCTTGAACGCGCCGGCGCCAGCCCGAAAAGCAAGGATTCCGACTACGTTTTTATCACTTTCGTCCTCCAGCATCTGCCGCATGGCGTTGTTGGACTGCTAATTGCGGTGATCCTGTGCGCCACGATGTCGGCTACTGCGGCGACGCTGAATGCGCTGGGCTCAACCAGCGCGGTGGATTTTTATCGACCGCTGATCCGGCCGAACGCGCCTGATCACCATTACGTGGTTGCGACCGAGTTATTGACGATCGCATGGGGGCTGGTGGCGATTGGTGTGGCCTCTTACGCGAGCCTGGTCGAGAACCTGATCGAAGCCGGCAACATTCTCGGGTCAATCTTCTACGGCAGTATCCTCGGGTTGTTTCTGGTGGCGTTCTTCTTGCGCAGTGTTCGCGGTTCGGCGGTGTTCTTCGCGGCGCTTCTTGCTCAGTGCCTGGTGCTGATCCTTTTTTGGACCCTAAGCATCAGTTATCTTTGGTACAACCTGATCGGTTGTGCGGCGGTGCTGGTGTTTAGTCTAGCGCTGCAGCGAACCATTTTCGCGAAGTCATCTCCAGCTTAACAACCATGGCCGCGCCGATTATCTGTTTCGGGCAACAACCGTGCGGTTTTTTCCCAAAACGATTTCTCTATGCCAAGATTGTCACCGCCAGACAACTTCAACAGGAAATTGGTGGCGAAATCGTGTTTTTCTTTCACGACAGCGATCATGATCCGCGCGAGACGATAACGATCTTGCGAGAACGACATTCTGGTCGTGAACATCGCGTCAATTTCCGATTCCTGAACTCGATTCAGAAGGAGTTTTCGCCTCTCTACGCCAAGCGCATTCTTCCGGGCTGGCATTCGAAAATGGTACGGCAGCTGCCAAACTACGTTGACCGCGAACTGGTCGACAAGTTCCAGGAAGTTGACTGCCACAACCCGGCTGATTTTTGCCTGAAGATGTATGGCAAGATGGGGCTGCTGGACGGCGTCCGAGTGGAAAGATCAAGCTCACCCGAATTCAGAAAGCGCGCAGTTTCGGTGGACGATTATTTTGTTGATGTCCAGTGGGAAGGCGAAACGGTTCGGGCCCGCTGCCGGGACGGAAAATTGCTGCTGCACAAAGGCGCCGACCGGTTCATCGAACTCCCTTCCCAGGATTTCGACCCCACTCAGATCAGTCCTGCGCGTGATACTCGTCTGCGGTGGATGCAATCGGTCATTCAATGCACGCACTACGTCGCTGGTGCCGGCGAACAGGAGTACTTGAACGAAGCTGATGCGCCGGGCATCACGTTCGTACCCCGAATGGATATTTCCGAATCAGACAAGGCTTATACTGAAAATTGATGGAGCAGAGACCATTGAGAATTGGCATTACCTGTTTCCCACTGATCGGCGGAAGCGGCATTCTCGCGACATCGTTGGGGATGGAGCTCGCGGCGCGTAATCACGAGGTTTATTTTTTTAGTTATGCCAAACCGGTGCGGCTCGACCTAACGGCGCCACGAATTCACTTCCACGAGGTTGCCGTGGGCAAGCACAGCGTGTTTCCGTGTCCCGATTACACCTTGCCCTTGGCCGTAAAGATGGCGGATGTAGGCCGAGCGGAGCGCCTTGATCTATTCCATGTGCACTACGCAGTGCCCCACGCGACGGCGGCGTTTTTAGCGGCCGAGATGATCGGCAATTCGGCCCCGAAAATCGTGACGACGCTTCACGGGACCGATACGACCATGCTTGGCCCGAATCCGCAATATCGCGGCGCGATTACGCACGCTCTGATGCACTCCGATGCGGTGACAGCCGTCTCCGAAAGCTTGCGACAACAGACTATCGAAACATTTGCCCTCACCCGAACAGTTGACGTAATTCCAAACTTTTTTACTCCAACTGCGCCCACTCGAAGCCGCGAGGAAGTCCGTCGCGATCTCGGCTTAACCGGCGAATTTCTGCTGCTGCACATGTCGAATCTTCGTCCATCGAAGCGAATTGATCTTCTGTTGAGAATCATTGCAAAGATGAAACAGCGAAATCGAGTCCGGCTGCTGATTCTCGCCGGCGGTTCCTTCGCTTCTTGCGAACCTCTCCTCGACGAACTGGGTATTCGGCAAAACGTGATCGTGCTGACCGCGGCCGAACCCGTTGAAAATTACCTCCAGGCGGCCGACGCCGGGCTTTATACATCTGAGATTGAGAGCTTCGGTTTGAGCATTTTAGAAACGATGTTCTTCGCGAAGCCGATCATCGCTTTTAGAGTGGGCGGAATCCCTGAAGTGGTAGGCGACACTGGCTCGCTTCACAAGTTTGGCGATGTCGATGCCATGGCGAAAACGGTCGACGAATTGATAGAATCGCCGAAGCAAGCTCGTGAAATAGGTGAGGCCGGTCGAAAGCGAGCCTCAGCCGAATTCACAGCGCAAAAGGCAGTACCGCGTTACGAAGCAGTCTATCGCCGAGTGTTATCGGCTCGGCGTTAGCGGCAGGGATTTCCTTGCGGCTATCTGATCCGAGCATAGTAAGCGACGTTAAAACGGGGAGCGCGCGATGTTCCTCCAATAACTCGAGCGCCAGCTTCTCGTCTCTCTGCGCGAGGCCGCTGTAACCCATCATGTCGGTGAACATGATGGCCGCGAGCTTTCGCTGTTCGGCGGAAGCGTTACCGTTCGTCATTCCGTTTGGCTGACGACCTTTTCGACAAGCGCTTCGAAGCGCGGATCGGAGCGGAGCGGGTCGAAAAGGGGATTAATCTTGAGTTCCCAGGCGAGGCGGTTGCGTTCCTGAACAGCTTTCGCCAACCAAACGAACGCTTGTTCCTTGTCACCCGATCGAATACAAATTTTCACGAGCTCCGCTGCCGGGACGTACTCGCCGCGAGCGATTTTCGCATTTAAGCCTTCGAGTTTCTTCTCCGCCGATTTGCGGACGGCGGCGTCGAAACCCGACGTTGCATAAGTCTGTTGAAGTATGGCCGCCTCTTCCTTTTCACCAGTCAAAGTCAGGGCGTTCACCCATTCCGCGATAGCCTCCTTCTGCATTCCCTTCTTTTCGTAGGCGTCACCGAGACTTTCATGGGCAAACGGAAGATTTGGATCCAGTTCCAGGGTTTTGCGGTATTGCTCAATCGCGGTGTCATATTGGCGCATGAAAAATCGTAGCTAGCCCGAAGTGAAGCCAAACCGTGGTGACAACGGGTCGAGCGCGAGTGCACGCTCCACTTCAGAGAGAGCTTCATCGTTGCGGCCGAAGAAAACCAAACACATCGCGTAATGAGCATGCATCTCGGCAAAGTTCGGACTCAATTCCAAACCACGGCGGAAGTCGCCTTCAGCCTCCGGCCAATTGCGATAATAATAAAGGTTAACCGTAGCGAGACAATTGTAGGCTTCGCCGAGGGTGGGATCTAATTTTAGAGCTTTCTGTGCGTTCTCTTCCTCCGCCTTTACCCATTTTTCTACGGGAGGAAGCAATCCGAAACCCCAGGCGAAGCCGTAGTAATCGGCCAAACCCGCGTAAGCGAGCGCGTAAGTCGGATCTATTTGAAGCGCTTTCTCGTAATATTCGCGGCTCTTGTCAAAACTCTTCTCAAAAGCCGGCCCCATCGACCGGTTCCAATAAAAACGGCCCCGCAAATACAGCTCATGCGCCTCGCTGTTTTTTGTCGGTTGCACCGAAATGGCCCGCCGTTCCGCTCCGCTGAGTCGGGCCTGCAAGGCCTCGGCAATCTTTGCTGCGATATCGCTCTCAACTGCGAAGATGTCGATCAACTCGCGATCGTATCGTTCCGCCCAAAGATGCGAGTCGCTCTCGGCATCGATGAGTTGAACATGAACGCGCACGTGATTACCGGCTTTGCGCACCGACCCTTCGAGAACATTGGCGACACCGAGTTGGCTGGCGATCTGCGAAATGTTGTCGGGTGCATTCTTGAATCGTTGGGTCGATGTGCGCGAGATCACTTTCAAGTCGCGGATGCGCGAAAGTCGCGTCAGGATTTCCTCGTGGATGCCGTCGGCAAAATAAACATTCGCTTTGTCTTCGCTCAGATTTTCGAATGGCAGCACGGCGATTGATTTCCGCGGCGCCGTTGGCCTGACGACGTCGATCTTGCGTTTATCTGTTCGAAATTTTTTCGGCTGCTCTGGATTCCCGATTTCATCCGAGTAAAGATTAACCAACGCGACCGTTGCGCCGTGCTTCACTTCGCACGTGCCCAACTCATGCAACAGCGGGCGCCATCGCGCGTAATGTTCGAGATCTTCCGCGACATGTTTGGAGATCAGGATGTGCCCCGCGTCGCCGCAATCCATCACCCGTTGCGCGATATTGATCCCGGCGCCGGCAATATTGGATTGTTCGTTCAGATCGGTGACTTCGTTGACCGGGCCACTATGAATTCCCATGCGAACGCGAAAATCGGGATGACTTTAAAGTTCCTTGTTAATTTCGAGTCGCGCACAAAACCGGCGCTTCCGGACTGGTGCGGAAAACGAGCGCGCCGCCATCGCCTGTGGGCAAGCGCACCAACTTCCCTTGTGCTTCGGCGAGACGGAACTGCTCAGTCCCGCGCACGATTCTTCTCAACGTCTGAATCTGCTCGCTTTGCTCATTGATGAGCAACTTGGAGTAACCGACGATGTCGATGAACAGGACATGCCCGATCTCGAATTTGATGTCGGATGAAGTGTCGACTGCCATCGCTAGTTGTCAGGCCCAACCCATTCCTTTCCGGCCAGCAATTCCTGGAACGCAGCATTGTTGCGAATCGGGTCCCACACCGGATCGAGCTTAAGGCGCGCGATCGAGATGGTTTCGCCTGCCGGGATGGAGAGAAGTTTTCTCAGATTCTGGACTGCTTCGGTGGCAGCACCGGTCTGCGCCTGAATTTCGGCCAAGGCGGCCACGTTCCCGGAACCAAGCACCGCGTCTTTCTCGAGCGGCAAGAGCTCAACTGATTTTCGAGCGGTATTGATCGCATCACTCTTGCGGTTAAGCGCGAGGTAAACCCAGCTCAATGCTCTTAAAGAACGAAAATCCTGCGGATGGTCGCGCAGTCTCGTCTCCAATAACCCGCACGCTTTCGTCGGCATCGGTTTGTGCTCCGGTAATATCGCCAGCCAGGACGCGAATCCCAGCTTTGGCCGCGAGCTTTTGTCTTTCATTGGTTGTCGCAGCAATGCCGAGTTTCGCATGCCTTTAATGCCGCGTTGAAATCCCGGCCGAGGACAAAGGTTTCGCCGCAATTACCAATCACCATGTCAAACATGCCAGTGTTAGGAAGCAGCAGGTCTCCGGCGGAGAAAGGCTCGGATGGCATGAGACGTTTTACTATCTCAAAACTCCCTACTTAACGAGCCGATTCCATTAGAGGCATCGCTTCCACCGCGATCGCGACCTTGTAAACGTTGCGCCGCTTCAGCTCGGCAAAGAAGTTTGGGCCGTAGGCCGGGCAAGGCTGTCGATCTTCACTTCTTCGGTTCTTCCCTCGGCGCGAGCGAAGCGACAATTTTCTCGAACCGCGGATCGCCGCGCAGCGGATTCCAGAGCGGATGAAATTTTAGACGCGCGTAGTTAATGTAACTCGGCATCGCCACGAGTTTTTGCAAGCAGTTCGATGGCGCGATCGTGATCTCCGCTCCAGGTGTAAACCTGGGCGAGGCCTTCCAGCACCAAGGCGCCATCGTAAATATCTTTCGAGATTGGCATCAAATCAATAGCGTGCTGTGCCTCTTGCAGAGCCAGTTCTTTCTGGCCCAGCCCCGCGTCGACTTGAGCGAGGACGGCGATCGTCCGTGCATGCTCTGGTTTAATGACTAATCTCTGCGCTAAAATCGCGCGCGCCGAACGAAATGCAGCACTGCGCACGGACGTCGTCGTTGTTGTCGCGCGCGATCATCGCCTCGAACCACGCTTTGGGATAATAAAAGCTGAAGTCAATGTCTTGAAAATCGGCCCGAGGTGATGTGGCCAGAACTCGCTCCGCTTCCGCGCGATCGCCATCGATCAAGGCGAACAACACTCGGACAGGAGTCTGTCCCCCGGCAATGTCCATAGTCGGCGACTCGGCGAGTGAATCGCGCAGCGCTTTTGAATTTCCCGTTCCCCAGTAGATCGCGGAGGTCTGTCGGAATCGGAGCGATCGGCGTGTCCTCACCCGCGGCGCGGACGCGTTCGTAAACCTCCACTGCGCGCGGAAACTGCCGCTGCAGGACGAAGGTATCAGCGAGCAAATTGTAAGCGTTCGGGTTTCGCGGATCGTGCGCAACAGCGGTGGCAAAATCTCGTTCGGCGTATGTCCCAGTGATTCCGGCGACGATTGATGTAACCGGAGAGGATGAAAAACGGCGTGTTGTTAGGCAAACCGGGACGTGCAATTTCGAGTTCGGCCAACGCGGCATCGTAATCTCGTCGACATCGAAAGAGAAAATCGCCTTTGGCGAAATGCGCTTCCGCTGAGTCGGGGCGAAATCTCAACGCGGTGTTCACCGCCGTCTCGGCCAAAAGAATGCGATCGGGCGTCGGATCGAGATCGAAGAAGTAGAGCAGATCGTTCGCGCGCGCGGCATAACAATAAGCGGAGACAAAATTCTCGATCCCGTTTGATCGCCTGTTGCAGCAACTCCAGCGCTTTGAGCAAAGCGGCTCGCACATCTTCTGCAATGATATAGCTATCGACGATTTGCTTCGCCTGAAGATAAAGCTCAAACGCGACCAAATCCTGAGTCGGACGCTCTTCGATCTCCGCTTTTTGTTTGGGCGAGAGTTTTGCCTTGAGTTGCGCGACAATCGATTGCGCAAGCTCGCTCTGAATTGCGAACAAATCCGCCGCTGTCCGATCGTAGGTCTCCGCCCAGACATGTATATCGGTCCGAGCATCGATCAATTGCGCATTGATCCGCAGCCGGTCTTTCGAGCGTTGGACTGAACCTTCCACGATGTAAGCCACGCCGAGTTGTTTACCGATCTCGCGCATGTTGCGTTCGGCGCCAGTCTTGTATTGGCGCACGCTGGTGTGACTGATCACTTTCAGATCGGAAACCTTGGCCAGATTGGTCAGGATCTGGTCCTGTACGCCGTCCGCGAAATAAGCATCGTCGTGATCGTCGCTCAACGTTGCGAACGGCAAAACGGCGATCGATTTGTTCTCGTCGCCGGATGTTATTCCATTCGGCGCGGTGTAACGGCCGAGAAAAAACAGCGAGATCGAGACGGCGACGCCAACCAGAACGATGTAAATCCACGGACCGTGAATTCGATGCGGCGTCGTCGGATCGACATCTTCAGTGCGCTTGAGTCCTTCCGGCGTGATCTCAAACGCCCACGCCAGAACAAGGGCAATCGGAAAACCAATGACGATCAGCAAGACAATCAGTTGAATGGTCCAGTTTGGAACTCCGAATACAGGAAAAACTTGCGCGATGCCTTGGGCAAGCGCCCACCCGGCGACGGCATAAGCGACCGCAACTTTGTAAACATTGCGCCGCTTCAACTCGGCGAAGAAGTTGTTCATTTCGTAGCGATCGCTCCCTTGAATTCCGCGCCTGGAACAATCTTTTCGGCGAGCGCTTCGAAACGCGGATCGCCGCGGAGTGGGTCGAGCAGCGGGTCAACTCTGATATAGCCTATGTCAGACCCGGCGCGATCCTGATAACTTTGTTCAAGCCAGCGGAGCGCCTCCTCTTTGTTGCCCAGTCCAACATAAACAAGAGCAAAGCTGTAGGCTGAGACATATCGCTCCTGGGATAGCTTCTTCAGTTGATCCAGGATTTTTTCGGCCTCCGTCTTGTTACCCGACAAGCCATGAGCGCGGCCGAGCACCCCGAGCACCGCAGGATCGTCGTTCAATGCTCGCGCCTTTTGGCACTCCACGATCGCTGCGTCGTGAGCACCTTTCGCGTCCAGCATCTGGCCAAGACCGAGATGCGCGATGTAAAAGCCAGGATCCATTTCCAGCGTTTTGCGCACCTGCGCGATCGCTTCATCGTAGCGGCGCGCATAATAGTAATCGGTGCCCAAATCCGCATTGATGACGAGCGAGAGAGGATCCAGCTCGACCGCTCGCTTTCCCTCCGCGATCGCGTCGTCGAACCGGCCCAAGGCGGAAAGCGTGTTGTTGCCGTACTGCTGGTGCGCAATCGCGTAATTTGGGTTCAGCTCAATCGCGCGTTGAAATTCCCTGATCGCTTGAGAGGAATCGAAATCGTAAAGCCAAATCGCGAGCGCCAACGAGGTACGCGCTTCAGCGAGAGTGTCGTCCAGCTCAAGGGCCTTCTTTGCCGCCGCCGCCGCTTTCGGGTAACAATCTCGCGGAGTGCCTACCGTGTAGCCGGGTAGCCATACGTAACCATCGGCGACTCCGGCGTAGGCGAGTGCGTAGTTCGGGTCAGCCGCGATGGCTTGCTGAAAATAATCGATCGATTTCTTCAGGTCGTTACCGGTGCGCTTGTTCCAAAAGAATCGGCCCTTTAAATAAAGCTGGTGCGCCTCAGTATTCTCAGTCGGTCGCGCGGCGATGACATGCTCTTCGGAGCCGGTTAACTTTGCCTTTAACACATCGGCAACTGTTTTCGCGATCTCAGTCTCGACTGCAAAAATGTCAGTCAGTTTGCGATCGTAGGTGTCGGCCCAGAGATGCGTGTCGGTCAGCGCGTTGATGAGCTGCACATTCACGCGGACCTGATCATTCGCTTTCTGCACGCTTCCTTCGAGGATGTTCGCGACGCCGAGCTGTTGCGCGATCTGTCGCAAGTCGTTAGGCGCGCTCTTGAATCGCTGCGTCGATGTGCGCGAAATCACTTTGAGTTCGGCGATCTTTGCCAGCCGGGTCAAAATTTCGTCCTGAACGCCTTCGCTGAAATACGCGTTCTGCGGATCGCCGCTTAGGTTATCGAACGGCATAACCGCGATCGATTTGTTCGAGATCGTCGCCGCAGATGGAGATGTCGATCTTGCGCGAATCAATTGAAAGATCAGTAAACCGGTTGCGACCACGGCCAGCACAATTGTCAGGGCGACGATTTTGCGGCCGGTATGATGGGTGATCGATTGATCAGCCGATACCTCCGATTCGCGCACAATTCCTTCGGGCGTGATCTCGAACGCCCAGGAAAACACCAGCGCAATCGGGAACCCAACCACAAGGATGAGGATGACAATTTGCATCGCCCATTGCGGCGCATTGAATGCGGGAAGAAAAATCGATGCCGCCTGAATCGTGAGCCACGCGACCACCGCGTAAGCGACCGCAACCTTGTAAACATTGCGCCGCTTCAGCTCGGCGAATAGATTTCGAAGCTCCATGCCATTATTTGTTAGGTCCGATTTGCTCCGGGCCTGTGAGAAGCCTTTGAAAATCCGGGTGGTCCCGAATCGGATCCCAAACCGGGTCAATCTTTAGGCGGGCAATGGAGATGCCGGACGGAATCGAGAGCAAGTGCCGAAGCCTGTTCGTTGCGTCCTGAGGTTCTCCCGCCCAGGCCTCTACCTCGGCTAATCCAAGTTGACCCGTTGCACCGAGGATCGCGTCCATTTCAATCGTCAATAAGTCCGCCGCCTCTCGCGAAAGGCGAAGAGCATCGGCTTTTCGCCCAAGAGCAAGATAAACCCACGCCAATTGCACGCGGCCAAACAAATCATCCGGCCGTTCGCTCAATCCTTTTTCAAGCGGAACACGAGCTTCTTCCGCTTCGGCTTTGGCCGTCTGTCTCGCGAGCACCTGGATAGCCACACGCGCGGACAGCCGGCGGGAATGAGCGGCGGATTTGAGTTGGGGAGCTGTGTCCCAAACCGCAAGCGCCTCGGCAAATTGCCGTGCGATCACATGCAGATAGACCGCAAAACCACCGGTTACTGTATTAATATTTGCCCCAACTGACGGCGGTGCACCGCCAGCGCCAATCGCCGGAAACAGGCCGCGCTCGCGAGTTGCATCAAGAGCCTGTCGGGCTCCTTCGATGTCACCACGTCCGTTCAAACGTACAATTACTTGAGCGTTAATGGCGACGAAATTATCAGGGTCAATGGCCAGAGCTCGCGAAGCATAACGCTCCGCCTCGTTCCACTCTCGCAGCGACGTAAAGCTGAGCGCGATGTTCGCGGGAATTTGTTCGTCACGTGGATCGAGCTCCTGCGCCAGCTTCGCTTCACTGAGAAATTGGTCCCATTTGCTCTGTCTGCGAAGTATCCAGGCGCGATATTGCCGCGCCTTCGCGTTATTTGGTTGCAGATCGAGAGTGCGCTGGAGTTCAGCGAGCGCGGCGCCGTAGTGCCGGTGGCCCCAGTAATGAAAGATGGCCAGGCTCAGATGCGCTTCAGGCGAATCCGGAGCGAGCTCCAAGGCGCGGTCAACAAGCGACTTTACTTCGGTGAGCTGTGCTGGTGTCCTTCGGCTCAGAAACCAGTGACTGGATAACGAACAGTAGGCAAGGGCCGCGTAAGCCTGAGCAAATTTCGGATCACGGGCGATTGCCTGCCGATAAAATTCTTCGGCCCGTGCGTAGGTTTCGGCGAGTGGCACCGACTCAGCTGCGCGTAATTGGTATTCACCTTGTAGGAAAAGATCATACGCTTGCGGGTCTTGTGTCGGATCTGAGGCGAGCGCGTGCGATTCGCTCGGAGAAAGCGTCGCCTTCAGAGTGTCGGTGATTTCCTGCGCCACTTCGCTCTCCACGGCGAAAACATCTTTGAAATCGCGATCGTAAGTCTTCGCCCACAGGTGCGAATCGGTCCGAGCGTCAATGAGTTGCACATTGACGCGAACCTTGTCGCCGGATTTCTGAACGGCCCCCTCGAGCAAGGTTGCGACACCAAGTTCGTTGGCAACCGTCTTCAGGTTATCGGGTTTGCTTTGGTACTTTGCCGTCGAGGTGCGCGAAATGACCTTCAAGTCACGTACGGTGGCCAACTTCGTCAAAATTTCGTCCTGAATGCCTTCAGCAAAATAAGCGTTCGCCTTTTCCTCGCTTAGATTCTCGAACGGGAGCACGGCAATCGATTTCGCCCGCAACTCAGCTGAGTCGGTCTTCTTTCGCGAGGCCGTGTAACGGCCGAGAAAGAACAATCCGACAGAAAGCGCGACACCAATGAGCACGATGTAAATCCAGGCGCCACCGTGTGAGTGCTCCTCCGTAGCATCCGCAACTTTGGTTCGCTTGATTCCCTCTGGGGTCACTTCAAACGCCCACGCGATGACGAGCGCAATCGGAAATCCAATGATGATTGCGAGCACGATTAATCGGAGGGCCCAATTTGGAATTTCAAAGATTGGGAAAACCTGTGTCGTGACCTGGACGAGCAACCAGCCGACGACTGCGTAAGCAACCGCTACCTTGTAAACATTGCGCCGCTTCAGCTCGGCAAAGAATGAAGGCTTGTCCCTCATTGCTTGGCTGCAGACGACGGCCTTTGCACGCCTAATTTTTGACACAAGGCGACGAAGCGCGGGTCGCCGCGGTATTCGAAGACGAAGGGTGTTATCACCAACTGGCTCAGACCCGAGTCGTGCGTTGCATAGGCGTTGTCGAGCCACCGAAACATCTCATCCGGTTCTTTGCGAAGAGCGTGGATAACGGCAATCTGGTAGGCGCCGTTGATGGCGTATTTGGTGGAAAAATTCTTGAATGCGGTATCAGCCGCGATGCGATCGGGCTGCGTCTGTTGGACCAGAGTCAGCGCGTATTCGCGCCAAAAATCATCCGGTTCGAGTTGAGCTTGCTGTAAAGCTGCCGTCGGATTTTTCTCCACGATATTGAGCGTCGCGAGGTAAGTATGAAAACGTGCCGCATGGGGCTGGATTTCTAGCCCTTTGCGGAACATTTCCTCCGCGTCCTGGTAGCGACCGGCAGCCACGGCCAGCCGGCCCAGGTTATACCAAAGCGTAGTCACAAGTGGGTCTAACAAAATCGCCTCCCGGCAAGTTTGCTCTGCGTCGGCCAACCGGCCCTGGGCCATGAGTGAATAACTCAATGCGTTCTTTGCGCCGGCGTCGCCCGGGGCTAACTCCAAAGCGCGTCGGAATTCCTTTTCCGCGTCCCGGAAATCAAGCGCCGGGGTCATCGACACCCAGCCAATCGCCTTTCGCACTTCGACCAGGTCGGGCGCGAGAGAAGCAGCTTTGTCCGCGGCTTTGCGCGCTTCCTCGTACGCTTCCTCGGTATTGGCGGTGGCGAAGCTCGCACCGTATTGCCGCCATGCCTGAGATAGTTTCGCATAGGCAAGGGCATAGTTGGGATCCAGACGCACCGCTTCCTGCGCAAAGCTGATGGCCTTTTGGATGCTCTCGGCCGACTGCTGTTGGAAATAAAAGTCAGACTGCAGGATGGCGTTATGCGCGGCCGGATTTTGATTCGACGGCACCGCATCTGAGCGGGTCGTTTGGCCTAACAATTTTATCTTCATTTGCTCGGCCACCGACTTCGCGATCTCTTCCTGGACGGCGAACACATCCTTTAATTCGCGATCATAGGTCTCCGACCAAAGCGAACGTCCGTCGGCCGCATTGATTAACTCCGCGACGATCCGGACGCGCTCCCCCTGTTTCCGGACACTGCCTTCAATCAAATGGGCGACGCCAAGTTTTTGCCCGATCGCCCCGCTATCGTCGGATTTTCCTTTAAATAGAAAGGACGAACTGCGCCCAATGACTTTGAGATCGGGAATTTTTGCCAGGACAGCAATCAGCTCTTCGGAAAGACCATCGGAAAAATATTCATTAGAGGGATCGCCGCTGGTGTTAACCAAAGGAAGGACGGCGACACTTTTGGCAGAAATGGTGGAGGCAATCGACGAGACGGAGCTCGTCGTCGTGGTGAGAATTTTAGAACGGAATAGTTGAAAAATAAATAACGCGACCGCGATCACGGCGAGCACCGCGGTTAGGCTAACGATTCTTCGACCCGTTCGCGTGGCACTCGATTTGCCCGGGTCGATATCCGATTCCCGTTTGATTCCTTCCGGGGTGATCTCGAAAGCCCAGGAGAAAACCAGCACGACGGGAAAACAAAGGACAATAACGATAACGAAAATTTTCATGACCCAGGCAGGCGCGTCGAAGGTCGGAAACAAGATTGAAGCTGCCTGAATCAAGAGCCACGCGATCACCGCATAGGCGACGGCCACCTTGTAAACGTTGCGCCGCTTCAGTTCGGCGAAGAAATTGTTGAGCTTCACTTTGGCGCAATGGCTTTTTGCACGAGCGCTTCGAAACGCGGATCGCCGCGCAAGGGATCGAGCAATGGGTCCACTTTGATCCAGGTGAGACTGGAACCGTCCCGGGCGGCGACGGCCTTTTCAATGGAGCGAAGAGCCTCCTCTTTGTTGTTTAGGCTCAGGAAGAGGAGCGCCCGCGAGTACTCGTCCGCCTCCTGATCTTGAGCGGTTTGGTCGAGATTCTTCAAAGCTTGTTCAGCTGCGTTCTTGTCGCCAGCCAGACCCTTGGCCGCTCCCAGGAGAGCCATCGCGAAGGAATCGTCACTTAATTGCTTGGCCTTTTCGTATTCCGAAATCGCCGCCGAGAGATCGCCTTTTAACTGCAGAGCAACGCCGAGGTTATAATGGGCGTAGAAGAAAGTCGGATCAATCACAAGCGTCTTTCGCAATTGCTCGATGGCGTCGTCATAGCGACGGGCGAGATAAAGAGTTATGCCCAGATCCGCGTTGATGATCGGTGAGAGAGGATCGAGCTCGACCGCGCGTTTACCTTCGGCGATGGCTTCGTCAAATCGACCCAAGCTGACCAGCGAGTCGTTGCCAAACCATTGATGCGCTGTGGCGTAGTTTGGCTTGAGCTCAATCGCGCGCTGGTACTCACGCATCGACCCGGCAAGATCCATGTTGAAGAAATTGAGCTTGCCGAGGGCGACGTGCGCTTCGGCGATATTGGGGTCGAGCTGCAGAGCTTTGAGCGCAGCTTCTTTCGCTTTCGCGAGTGAGTCGCTCCGGCGCGCCCCCGTGTAATATGGAAGCAGGACGTAGGCATTGGCCAGGTCGGCGTAGGCCAGGGCATAATTGGGATCGCGCGCGATGGCCTGCTCGTAAAACTCAATCGCTTTGGGAATGTTATCGCCGGTTCTCTTTTCCCATAAGGATCTGCCTTTATGGTAGAACTCATAAGCGGTCGTATCGGTTGTTGGTTGCGACGCCATCAGTTGTTTTTCTGAGCCGGTGAGCTTCGCCTGCAAGGTATCGGCGATCGTTTTCGCGATATCGCTCTCGACCGCAAAAATGTCCGTGAGTTTGCGATCGTAGATTTCCGCCCACAGATGCGTGTTGGTCAGGGCATTGATCAACTGCACATTGACGCGGACCTGATCGTTCGCCTTCTGAACGCTGCCTTCGAGAACGTTCATCACGCCTAGCTGCTTCGCGATATCCGGCAGATTTTCCGGCGCGCTTTTGAATTTTTGTGTCGAGGTGCGCGCGATAACTTTCAGGTCGGCGACCTTGGCCAATCGCGTCAGGATTTCGTCCTGCACGCCTTCAGCGAAAAACGCGTTGTCGGGATCGCGACTGAGATTGTCGAATGGCAAGACCGCGATCGATTTGGCGGGTAATTCGGTGCCACCCGCCCTGGCGGAATGCTGACCAGTGTAGCGGCCGATGAAGAACACTGCGATGGAAAGCGCAGCGCCGATGGCGGCTACATAAATCCAGGTGCGACCTTTCGATGCGCCTCCGATACTCGGGGCGACATCTTCCGTTCGCTTGATTCCTTCCGGCGTCAGTTCAAATGCCCAGGCGATAATGAGCGCGATTGGGAATCCGATCGCGACGCAGACGATGACCAATCGCACGACCCAATTTGGAATCTCGAGGAATGGAAAAACCTGCGTCGCGATCTGAACTATCAGCCAACCGACAATCGCGTACGCGACGGCAACCTTGTAGACATTCCGTCGTTTCAGCTCGGCGAAGAACGAACGCTGTTTCGCTCATCACGTTGCTGGGAAATTCATTTTTGCGAGCAACGCTTTGTAGCGCGGATCATCGCTCAAGCTGCGCAAGAGCGGGTCAACTAAAAGGGCCAGCATGCCGGTGTCGTGATTATCAAACGCGATTTGTAACCACTCGAACGCTTTCTCTTTCTCACCGCGCACGGCGTAAACTTGCGCAACTTGATAGTCCAGGCCTTGGTTGTGGGCGATCAGGTCAGCCAAAGCCGCATCGGCGGCCGTTCGATCTCCGCGCGCATAATGCGCAAGCGCGAGTTCGAAGCGGCGGTAGCTCTCGTCGGGCTCAAATTGCGCTTCGCGCAACGCCGTTTCGCCATCGCCGCGTTGAATTGCGACCAGGACCTGCCAGCGACGACTGGAAGCAGCGGCCGGGTGCAACTCAGCTGCTTTGCGCGCAATCGCATCCGCTTCGTCAAGTTTTCCTTCATACCAGAGAACGCGAGCGAGGTTGTTTTGTGCTGCATAAGAAAGAGGGTCAAGCTCCACTGCCTGCCGGGCCTGCCGCTCGGCCTCGTCAACTCGCCCCAGATAAACGATGACTCGCGCCAGCAGATCGTTCGCGGTCGGGTTCGTGGGCGAGAGTTCTTTGGCGCGGCTCAGCTCGCGAAGCCCTTCGGGAAATTTCCACTCCGTAAAAAAGCGAACCCAACCAAGGGCCGCATGCGCCTCGGGCAGCGCCGGCGCGATCGCGACGGCGTTCTCGGCATCACTTCGCGCTTTCGGCCACGCCGTCTTGCCTCCGCCCGTTTGATCTCCAATCAGGGTCCAAGCTTCGGAACGCTCTGCATAGGCCAGGGCATATTGAGGATCCAGACGGATCGCTTCATCGAAAGAACTGACAGCTTTTCGATAATCGTCGAGATTGCGATGCTGGAAATAATAATGGCCAAGAAGATAGGCGTTGTGTGCTTCGGGACTGTTGGTGGCCGGATTTGCAGACCGTTCATCCGATCCGAGCAACGTTACCTTCAAGGACGACGCGACCGCGGCGGCAATCTCCTGTTGAACGGCAAAAATGTCTTTGAGTTCGCGATCGAACGTTCGCGTCCACAGTTCGATTCCATCCGCGGCATTGATCAATTCGGCGACGATTCGTACGCGATCGCCCTGTTTGCGCACGGTGCCCTCAAGCAGAGTCGCGACGCCGAGTTTTTCACCAATCGTTTTAGTCTCTTCTTTCCTTTCCTTAAATCGAAACGAAGAGCTGCGGCCAATGACCTTCAGGTCTCTGATTTGAGCAAGGGCGGCGATCAATTCTTCCGATAGCCCATCAGAAAAATATTCGTCCTTGGGATCCCCACTTTCGTTAAGCAAAGGCAGGACGGCGATGGATTTCTGCGCAATCGCTGTAGTCGCCTCGGTCCGAGCCGGACTGGCATAATTCCGGGAGTTGTATTTCCAGCGGTATATCGTCCAACAAAAAACAATCCAACGGACAAGGCGGCTCCAATCACGGCGACGTAGACCCAGATACGATTGGTGGAAGCATCTCGAGCGGAACGATCGACATCTCCCGTGCGCTTAATCCCCTCCGGAGTCAGCTCAAAAGCCCAGGCCAGAACGAGAGCGATCGGAAACCCCAGCAAAGTCAGCACCACAACCGCAGTCGTGATTGTATCCGGAAGATGAAGAGCGGGGACAACGTCGAAGCCACTTGCATGACCAGCCAGCCGACGACGGCGTAAGCGACCGCAACTTTGTAAACATTGCGCCGCTTTAGCTCGGTGAAAAAATTACGCTGGTTCATTTCTTATCGCCGACGACCCTTTGCACCAGCGCTTCGAAACGCGGATCGCCGCGCAATGGGTCGAGAAGAGGTTCAACTTTAAAGTAGACAAGATTGGCATGATCCTGATTGCTTTTTTCAATCCAGCGAAGGGTCTCCTCTTTATTGCCAAGCCCAAGATAAACAAGGGCGAAGCTGTACGCTGGAACATATCGCTTTTTTGATAGCTCATTCAGTTGGTCCAGGATTCTTTCGGCCTCCATCGTATTGCCCGAGGAGGCGTAGGCGCGAGCGAGCAGCCCGAGAACCAAAGGATCATCGCTTAAAGCTCGCGCCTTTTGGTACTCCTCAATCGCTGCGCCGATGGCTCCCTTCGCTACAAGCGCGGAACCAAGATTCCAATGCGCATAATAAAAACCAGGATCCATTTCCAGGGTTTTGCGCAACTGCTCTATTGCTTCGTCGTAGCGACGCGCCAAATAGTAAATTCTGCCCAGAGCGCCATTAATGGGGAGGGAGAGGGGATCAAGCTCGAGCGCGCGCTTCAGCTCGCGGATCGCTTGATCGAATCGTCCTAATGATGCCGATAGCTCAATGCCATACCAATGATGCGCAGTGGCATAGTTGGGGTTCAGTTCAATCGCGCGCTGAAATTCCCTTTCGGATCCATCGAAGTCGAGGTCGTAGACGTGAAGGATATACGCCAGCGAGGTGTGGGCTTCGGGTAGTGTATCGTCGAGTTGGAGGGCCTCTTTTGCAGCCGCCTTTGCCTTTGGATAGCAATCCTCTGGAGCGCCGGCGGCATAAAACGGCATTATAGCATACGCGTCAGCCAGGCCTACGTAAGCGAGCGCGAATTTTGGATCCGCCACGATGGCCTGATTGAAGCAGTCGGCCGCCTTCCTGAGATCTTCGGCGGTGCGTTTATTCCAGAAAAAGCGCCCTTTCAGATAAAGCTGGTACGCTTCTGAGTTCTCCGTTGGTCGCGCTGCGATTGCATTCTGTTCGGAACCAGTCAGCTTTGCCTGAAGCGTTCCGGCGATCGCCTTAGCAATCTCGCTCTCGACGGCAAAAATATCAGTCAACTTGCGGTCGAAAGTATCTGCCCAGAGGTGGGCGACGTTTTCCGCTTTGATGAGTTGAACATTCACCCGCACTTGATCGGCTGAACGCTGCACGCTTCCTTGGAGGACGTTCGCGACGCCGAACTTGCGAGCGGTCTCGGGCACATCATTGAGCAAACCCGAGACTTGTTGTGTGGAGCGGATCGAGATGACTTTGAGACCTCCTACTTTGGATAGCCGAGACAGCAGCTCGTCCCTGACACCTTCGGCGAAGTAAGCATTGTCTGGATCGCGACTAAGGTTTTCAAAACGGCAGAACGGCGATCGATTTCTGACTAACCATAGTCACCGGGCTTGGCGCAGCTGCTATTTTCGCTCCTCGGTGGCCGAACCACCAAACGGCGCCGACAGTCAAGGTGATCGCGCCGATCCAAATTAAAGCTGAAATCGGCAAAGAGCGGTGACCCACCCTTGTTTGTTCCTGCCTCGCTGTGCCTGCGGTCTGGGCCCGCTCCTCCCATGGCAGCACGATTCGAAACAAATCCATCGGTACGGAAATGTTTTTCAACTCGGTCGGCGCCAGTTTTTCAAAACGCGCCTCCAGCGCGTTACGAATCTGCCGCTCAACGTCCATCGAAACACAAATGCCACCTGCGCTGGCCAACTGTTCAATGCGTGAGGCGATGTTTACTCCATCCCCATAAACATCCCCACCACGATGGACTACATCGCCGATGTGAATGCCGATTCGAACCTGGATTTGCCGTTCAACCGTAGCATCGGCATTGCGTTTCGCCAAGGTCCGTTGAATCACAATTGCGCACTGCGCCGCTTCCAATGCACTGTGGAACTCGACCAGGAAAGCGTCCCCGATTGTTTTGATCTCAGTGCCGTTAAACCGCGGAAAGATTTCGCGAAGCAGTTGGCGATGTTCCTCTAATAACTCCAGCGCGAGCTTGTCATCGCGCTGCGACAACGCGCTGTAGCCAACCATGTCGGTGAACATGATCGCCGCGAGTCTGCGTTGTTCAGTATCCGCGCTCACGGTTGTTTCCCGAATTCGCGCGTCTGCAAGGCCGACGCCGTCACGCCATACGTAACCGCAACTTTGTAAACATTGCGCCGCTTCAGCTCCCCGAAGAAACCCTTCGGCTTCATGCTCCCGTTCTCTGCCACACCCTCAATTTATGAGCAAGGCCAGCGTTATCTCAGATTTTCCCACGAACCACACGAAATACACGAAAACGAATTCATTCCTTTCCGCGTCATTCCGTTTGAT
The DNA here is from genome assembly GCA_963781735.1 of uncultured Verrucomicrobiae bacterium. Lineage (GTDB taxonomy): Bacteria > Verrucomicrobiota > Verrucomicrobiia > Chthoniobacterales > UBA10450 > AV69. The sequence goes on from CAWAHI010000016.1 coordinate 24,854, forward strand.
TCGTGGGCAGAAAAATATTTTGCAGGGCATCGCGGGCTCTGACTGACATAGGTGCTCAAGATATAGTCGAAAATTCATGCCGATACTTCGCCAGTCCAGATGCACCCTGCATTTTCGCTTCGTTGAGAACCAGCAACATGAAAACTTCGTCCGGAATATCCCATTCGCACTTGATTCCATACTCGATCGCCGGTCTGAATCCGAATCGAGGATAGTACTCCGCGTGGCCCACAACAATGATGAATGGATAGCCCGCATCTTTGATTTTCCGATTCCCCGCTTCGATCAGTTTAGTACCAATTCCCTGTCGCTGGTATTCCGGCACTACGGCCATCGGACCCAAAGCCACACCGTGAACATTTTCAGCAACAGTTAGCGGGCTGTACATGATATGTCCCGCCACTTGACCGTTCACTGTCGCAACTAACGAAAGCAAAGCGCCTCCGTTTGTCCGCAAGGCATCGACGATGTTGCTTTCCTGATCCTGCCCAAACGCGCGCCGGTTCACCTCACGAACCGCGGCAACGTCATCGGAACGTTCTTCTCTGATCTCAATCAACACGTGAACTCTTTCGCAGCCAATTATCATCAAGCGAGCTTGAAAAACTGTGAAGCGGCACGATCAAGCTCATGAACTAAGAATAACGATGATCATCATGTCATATCAACCGACTGACTCAAACTGCGTTTTTGGAAGCAGTCTATCAGGTAGCGCGAGCTGTTACCTGAACCAACCGGTGGACGACAACCGAAAGCCACAATAAGAAAAGGAAAAGGAAAGCTCGCTGCTGCAACCCTGGCATCCCGACATTGAGCGAGAAACGACACGAAGCGCGGTAGAGCATTCCAAGGGCGATCAAAGAGCGTGGTTCGGTAAATCGTTTGCCACCCTGGAGCCTGTCGAAAGCTCCATGACAGAAGCAACGCCGCCATGACGAAGCTCGGAAGAGCTACGGCACTAGCCACATCGTGCAGTGGGAATCCCCTGAACACCCCGGCCAGACACACGAACGGCGCTCCGACTGCCAGTACGCCGAATCCGATGCGTGCACTCCACGGCGATTGGTGCACGTCTCGCAATCCGGCTGCGACTGTGAAAGCCGCCAGACCCAGCACGAAGAATGTGGTGGTCATGAGCCACCCGTAAGCGCCCCAAGCATAGTCGCTCATGAACCTGTATCGCGGGTCGTATTCGGGCTCAAGGACGTGAAGGGAGATGCCGACGATGACATAGTACGCGGCGCAAACGAACACGATCAGTCGAGAGATCCTGGCAATCCTCGTTGTGTGTTCGCTGGTTACGGAACCGCCGCTCAGCGGCGAAACGATGTGGCCCCGTCGACCGCCAAACCACCGGGCAATCAACAGTCCTAGGACGAGCCCCACTGCCGCTCCGCCAACGCGGCAAGAGGGGCAATCAGGTCCCTCTTTGACTTAGGACACTTTTCCTTTGCCAGTCGGGCGACATGATCAACAAGCTCGCCGTGGTCGCGCTTTGCGACTAAATCATCAGGAAAGCCAACTTCGCGTCCGGCTTCGACCTCACCATTACTTGGTACGCCCGCAGAGCTCCTTCGACGCCTGCAGTATAAATCGCGATGTCGTCCCTGGCCTTGTCTTGATGCTCGAGCGTCAACGCTGCGCCTGAGAACAACACTTGGAGTTTTATCTCTTGTGCGTAAGGATAGTTGTCACCGAGAGCGTGGCCGAGTAGGTCGTTGCAAACCTTGAATCGAATGTCGGGCACCTCGGCGATCCATTCTCGCAACCACTGTCGAGTTGTGGGGGCGTTCTCAGCGAAGGGATCCTGCTCAAGCGAGCGCGTGAGCGCGACTACCTTCGCTCGTTCCTCTGGTGTCGAAGGCCCGCGCGCCTGGACGCGATGAACGTGGAGCAGACAGACCAAAAACACGCCAACTACGACCCGCTCGCGACTGAGCTTCATTGGTTGCCCCTCTCTTCTGGCGGCCTAACCATAATTGTGTTCGGAGGTACTGCAAAGGAAGGGCTTGCCCCTCACTTTTTGCGTCGCGGAACGGCCGCTTGAAAATTTTGACGGCCCGCTCAAGCTCATAAACCACAAAACAGGAAACTATCATGGCACATCAACAAACCGAATCGAAACGTCTCCTCTCATATACCATTGCCGAATGGGCTTGTGCCCTTAAGTACGAACATCTTTCGCCGGAAGCGATTCAAGCGGCGAAGTTATTCTGGTTCGATTCCATCGGCTGCGCGCTGGGTGGAAGTCAGCAGGACGACGCGAAAATTCTTTTGAAGCATTACCGCGCCATGTCCGCCACGGCGGACTCGTCCGGTGGCGAGGGGGGCAAAGGGAGCGCGACTGCATTCGTCTCCGGCTACAAGACCAATCCGGTCGATGCCTCGTTTTTAAACGGCCACATGATCCGGGCGATGGATTACAACGACATCTATTGGAAAGCCGATCCGTGTCACCCGAGCGATCTCATCGCCGCGCCGCTAGCGCTTTGCGAAAGCGAAGATCTAAGCGGCAAAGATTTGATTCTCGCCACCATCATTGCCTACGAAATCGAAATGCGCCTTTGCGAAGTTGGTCGACCAGGTGTGCGCGAATATGGCTGGCATCATGCCACCTTAAGCGCGTTCGCTGCGCCGGTCGCGGCTGGACGAGTCCTGAATCTCACGGTCGACCAAATGGTTTCTGCGATCGGCATTAGCGCGGCTCGCACATTTTGTCCGGGCGCGGTGACGGCCGGCAAATTAACCAACATGAAAAACACGGTCGATCCCTGGGCGGGTCGGATGGGCGCGGAAAGTGCGTTGCTGGCACGCGACGGATTTTCCGGCCCCGAACATATCATCGATGGCAAGGAAGGACTCTTTGCCGTGTTCAAACATGTCCAATACAAAGGACAACCGGCAACATTCGATGGAGAGGCGTTGGTCAAGGATCTGCCGAGTTCAAAGACGGCTCATTACCGGATTCTCGATTGCGGGATGAAAAGTTTCCCGATTGAAGCGCTCAGTCACGCCCCCCTCACCGCGATGATGAAGACGATGAAGGAACATCAGATCAAAGCTAACGATGTTAAGGAAATCAAAGTCGAAGTGATCGCGCGTGCCGCGGATATCCTGGGCGATCCACACAAGTATCGACCTGACTCCAAGGAAACAGCGGATCATTCCCTGCCTTATTGCATGGCGGCGGGGCTGGTGGATGGGATGGTAACGCCGTTGCAATTCAAAGAAGAACGGGTGCGCGATAAGGCGCTGATTCCGATCATGGACAAGGTGAAAGTAGTTGCGAACGAGGAGTTCGAAGCACTCTTCCCTAAATTTCAGCCGAGCCGGGTGACGATTACGACGAATGATGGCAAGTCGCACTCTACTCGAGTCGATGTCCCCAAGGGTGATCCGCGCGATCCCATGACGGAAGATGAGATTGCGGTGAAGTTCACTGCGCTCGGCGGAGATGTGATCGGCAAGGATCAGTGCAAGAAGTTGCAGAAATTTATTATGAGCATGGAGACCGCCGACAAACTCGATGAACTTTTCGAGTTAACGACGGCTGGGTAGCAACCCGTCGTCATCCCGAGCGAAGTCGAGGGATCCCGCCGCGAAACCTTGAAGATAACTTCAACGAGATCCTTCGACTCCGCTGCGCTCCGCTCAGGATGACGGAGACGTTACACCGTGGCGCTGCCTTCGTCGCCGGCGCCGAAATGAATGCCCTGCGCCAGCGGCAACTCGCTCGAAAAATTGATGGTGTTGGTTTGTCGGCGCATGTAGCTCTTCCAACAGTCGCTCCCGCTCTCGCGTCCGCCGCCCGTCTCCTTTTCGCCGCCGAACGCGCCGCCGATTTCGGCGCCACTCGTTCCCGTGTTCACATTGGCGATACCGCAGTCGCTTCCCACTGCGCTGACAAATTTTTCTGCCTCTCGCACATCGTTAGTAAAAATGGCGGAGGTCAAACCTTGCGGAACACCGTTCTGGATCGCGATCGCTTCGTCGAAGTCGCGATACGTCATCAAATAGAGCAGCGGCCCGAACGTTTCATGACAAACAATCTCGAACTCCGGTTTCGCATTCACCAGGCACGGCCTCATGTAACAGCCGCCAGAACATTGTTCGCCATCGAGTCGCTCGCCCCCGTACAAGACTTCACCGCCTTCCTTCTTTACTTTCTCGATCGATTGCAGCACCGCATCGACCGCACCCTTGTCGATCAACGGGCCCATCAATGTTTTTTTATCGAGCGGGTTGCCGATCGGCAGACTCTTGTAGGCGGCTAAAAGCTTTTTCCGCACTTTATCGGCGACCGATTCGTGCATGATCACGCGACGCGTGGAAGTGCAACGTTGACCCGCCGTTCCGACTGCGCCGAAGAAAATCGATTGGGTCGCCATTTCGAGATCGGCACTCGGTGCGACGATCAGCGCGTTGTTGCCGCCCAGCTCCATGATGGTTCGCCCGAGCCGGCCATGGACCGCCTTCGCGACGTTCAAGCCCATGTTTACCGAGCCCGTGGCCGACACCAGCGGTATGCGTTTATCATCCGCTAAGTTTCTGCCCAACAGTTTTGCGGTCGCCGAGTAGCAACGTGAAGATTGCCGGATCGGCACCGGTCTCACGGCAAACCCGCTCCGCAATTTTCGTTACCGCAATGGCGGTGAGCGGGGTTTTCTCCGACGGCTTCCAAACGGTGGCGTCGCCGCAAACCGCAGCCAGCGTGGCGTTCCACGACCAGACTGCGACCGGGAAATTGAATGCGCTAATGACGGCAACGACGCCGAGTGGCTGCCATTGTTCCATCAAACGATGGTTGGGTCGTTCCGATTGAATCGTCAGACCGTAGAGCATGCGTGATTGGCCGACGGCGAAGTCGCAGATGTCGATCATTTCCTGCACTTCGCCTTCGCCTTCCGCCAAAATTTTGCCGGACTCGAGGGTGACGAGCTGACCAAGCTCGTGTTTGAGTTCGCGCAGCGCATTTCCCAGACGCCTGACGGTGTCGCCGCGAACTGGCCCTGGCGTAACGCGCCATTTCAGAAACGCTTCCTGTGCGCGCGCGATCGCCTTGTCGTAATCATCAGCCGACGCGGTGCGAACGCTCGCCAGTTTCTTTCCATCAATGGGCGAGATTTTGTCGATCTTCGCGCCGCCACCACGCCACTCACCGTCAAAGACGCCGGCGTTGTCGTCGGTGAGCCCGAGTTTTTCGAATACGGATGTCATGACGAAGTCGCCGTCACTTTGGGAGACAACATTTCCGTAAAATTTCCATTGTCTCGTCCACCACTTCTTTCGTGATATCCAGCGCCGGACGAAAGCGAATGGAACCCTCGCCCGATTTCAAAACAAGCAGACCGGAATCAAATAGCTTCCGCCAGACTTTGTCGCGCGTTTCGCCGTCGGGTAGGTCGAACGCGATAAACAAGCCGCGGCCGCGCACCGCTGAAACGATTTCGCATCCACGCTGCCAATTGAGTAGTTGCTCGAGAAAATAGGCGCCAACCTTCGCCGCGTTCTCGACCAGATTTTCCTTCTCGATGATGCGCAGATAATGGGTCGAGCGCACCATGTCAGTGAAATTTCCGCCCCAGGTTGAATTCAATCGGGATGGTAAACGAAAGGCGTTGTCTTTCACTTCATCGAGACGCGGTCCCGCCATTACCCCGCACACTTGCACTTTTTTGCCGAATGCGAGCAGATCCGGTTGCACATCGAAATGCTGGCAACACCAGGTGCGACCAGTCGTGCAGAGCCCGGTTTGCACTTCGTCGAAAATCAGGAGGATGTCGTTCTCGTCGCAAATCTCCCGCAACTTCCGAAGCCACTCGCCGCGGAAATGATTGTCGCCGCCCTCGCCCTGGATCGGTTCGATGATGATCGCGGCGATGTCGATCCCGCGTCCATCGATGAATTTTCGGATCTCCGTTTCCGATTTTTTCTCGCGCTCGATCACGTCGCGTTCGCGCTCGTTTTCGGGCAGGGAAAAATCGATCGCCGGATTCGAAACCCGCGGCCAGTTGAATTTGGCAAACAAATCGGTCTTACGCGGATCCGTATTGGTAAGGCTCATGGTGTAGCCGCTGCGTCCATGGAAGGCGCGCCGGAAATGCAAAATCTCGGTGCCGCGTTCCCCACGACCGGCAGCCATGTTTTTGCGCACCTTCCAATCCATCGCCGCCTTCAGCGTGTTCTCGATCGCGAGCGCGCCGCCTTCGATAAACAGGTAGCGATCGAGCGGCGGCAATCCGGCCACGCGCGAAAGCGTTTCCACAAATTCGGCATAGGCTTCGGAATACACGTCGGAGTTTGCGATCTTGAATTTCGCCGCGCGCAGCAAGTCCTCTTTTACTTCCGGCTGATCGAAATAGGGATGATTGAATCCAATGGTGAGCGATCCGAAAAATCCGTAGAAATCAATCAGACGGCGTCCCGTTGCCGCATCATATAAGTAACAGCCGCGGCTTTTTTCCAGATCGATGACGACCTTGAAACCATCCATGAGGATGTGTTTCTCGAGTGCGCGCAAAGTCCACGAACTGTCGTGAACAGTGCTTTTCGTTTCGGCAATGCGACCCCGCTTTTTTGACTGGCGGGCCGCTTCTGTGAGCACAGGCGGCATAGACCATAAATGATAGCCTGTGAGGTAATTTCGGTCAACCGATACCTGCAGGGTCATCCCGAGCGAAGACGATGGATCCGCGCGGCGATGACTCCAAGGTAACATTTCGGGACGCTACGGCTTTCGCTCGGGATGACGGAAAATGGATACCTACTTTGCCCGCGCGAGCGCGGTCCTTTCTGCAGGGAATATCGAGAGCCTCTTCGTCGCGTGTGACGACCGAAGAGGCTCTCGTGTCGACTAGTTCCATCTGCTCGCTTAGTAGTACAGATCGACAGTAAGGCGAGTTGAATGGATGACGCCCTTGTCCTCAGCGACGAGGTTTCCATGCGCGTCGAAGAACTTTTGATCATAAGGTCCGTTGAAGCTATTACCGTCAACGCTGACCGTATTTAGTTCCCTCAACTCGAATCGTACACTGCCATTAGGGCCACCGCCGGGGAGCCATCCTACGTGGAAGAGCTTGAAGGTCCTGGCTCCTGTCTGTGTCCAAGTCCCCATGCATACCCCCGGTGTAAAATTTGGGGTCTCGATTTCCAGTCCGTCACGATGCCATTGCGCGTACGTTTCAAATGGTGGGATGAAATCACTTACAAAGTGGTTATGCCATAAACCGACGATTGGCTGGTCTGCTTTTGCCGCCGGCGAAAACGCAAAGCAGCCAAGCACCACAACAAACCGAATCGAAACGTCTCCTCTCATACACCATTGCCGAATGGGCTTGTGCCCTTAAGTACGAACATCTTTCGCCGGAAGCGATTCAAGCAGCGAAGTTATTCTGGTTCGATTCCATCGGCTGCGCGCTGGGTGGAAGTCAGCAGGACGACGCGAAAATTTTTTGAAGCATTACCGCGCCATGTCCGCCACGGCGGACTCGTCCGGTGGCGAGGGGGGCAAAGGGAGCGCGACTGCATTCGTCTCCGGCTACAAGACCAATCCGGTCGATGCCTCGTTTTTAAACGGCCACATGATCCGGGCGATGGATTACAACGACATCTATTGGAAGGCCGATCCGTGTCACCCGAGCGACCTCATCGCCGCGCCGCTCGCGCTTTGCGAAAGCGAAGATCTAAGCGGCAAGGATCTGATTCTCGCCACCATCATTGCCTACGAAATCGAAATGCGCCTTTGCGAAGTTGGTCGACCAGGTGTGCGCGAATATGGCTGGCATCATGCCACCTTAAGCGCGTTCGCTGCGCCGGTCGCGGCTGGACGAGTCCTGAATCTCACGGTCGACCAAATGGTTTCTGCGATCGGCATTAGCGCGGCTCGCACATTTTGTCCGGGCGCGGTGACGGCCGGCAAATTAACCAACATGAAAAACACGGTCGATCCCTGGGCGGGTCGGATGGGCGCGGAAAGCGCGTTGCTGGCGCGCGACGGATTTTCCGGCCCCGAACATATCATCGATGGCAAGGAAGGACTCTTTGCCGTGTTCAAACATGTCCAATACAAAGGACAACCGGCCACATTCGACGGAGAGGCGTTGGTCAAGGATCTGCCGAGTTCAAAGACGGCTCATTACCGGATTCTCGATTGCGGGATGAAGAGTTTCCCGATTGAAGCGCTCAGTCACGCCCCCCTCACCGCGATGATGAAGACGATGAAGGAACATCAGATCAAAGCTAACGATGTTAAGGAAATCAAAGTCGAAGTGATCGCGCGTGCCGCGGATATCCTGGGCGATCCACACAAGTATCGACCTGACTCCAAGGAAACAGCGGATCATTCCCTGCCTTATTGCATGGCGGCGGGGCTGGTGGATGGGATGGTAACGCCGTTGCAATTCAAAGAAGAACGGGTGCGCGATAAGGCGCTGATTCCGATCATGGACAAGGTGAAAGTAGTTGCGAACGAGGAGTTCGAAGCACTCTTCCCTAAATTTCAGCCGAGCCGGGTGACGATTACGACGAATGATGGCAAGTCGCACTCTACTCGAGTCGATGTCCCCAAGGGTGATCCGCGCGATCCCATGACGGAAGATGAGATTGCGGTGAAGTTCACTGCGCTCGGCGGAGACGTGATCGGCAAGGATCAGTGCAAGAAGTTGCAGAAATTTATTATGAGCATGGAGACCGCCGACAAACTCGATGGGCTTTTCGAGTTAACGACGGCTGGGTAGCAACTCGTCGTCATCCCGAGCGAAGTCGAGGGATCCCGCCGAGAAACCTTGAAGGTAACTCAACGGGATCCTTCGACTTCGCTGCGCTCCGCTCAGGATGACGAAGAAATTACACCGTGGCGCTGCCTTCGTCGCCGGCGCCGAAATGAATCCCCTGCGCCAGCGGCAACTCGCTCGAAAAATTGATGGTGTTGGTTTGTCGGCGCATGTAGCTCTTCCAACAGTCGCTCCCGCTCTCGCGTCCGCCGCCCGTCTCCTTTTCGCCGCCGAACGCGCCGCCGATTTCGGCGCCACTCGTTCCCGTGTTCACATTGGCGATACCGCAGTCGCTTCCCACTGCGCTGACAAATTTTTCTGCCTCTCGCACATCGTTAGTAAAAATGGCGGAGGTCAAACCTTGCGGAACACCGTTCTGGATCGCGATTGCTTCGTCGAAGTCGCGATACGTCATCAAATAGAGCAGCGGCCCGAACGTTTCATGACAAACAATCTCGAACTCCGGTTTCGCATTCACCAGGCACGGCCTCATGTAACAGCCGCCAGAACATTGTTCGCCATCGAGTCGCTCGCCCCCGTACAAGACTTCACCGCCTTCCTTCTTTACTTTCTCGATCGATTGCAGCACCGCATCGACCGCACCCTTGTCGATCAACGGGCCCATCAATGTTTTTTTATCGAGCGGGTTGCCGATCGGCAGACTCTTGTAGGCGGCTAAAAGCTTTTTCCGCACTTTATCGGCGACCGATTCGTGCATGATCACGCGACGCGTGGAAGTGCAACGTTGACCCGCCGTTCCGACTGCGCCGAAGAAAATCGATTGGGTCGCCATTTCGAGATCGGCACTCGGTGCGACGATCAGCGCATTGTTGCCGCCGAGCTCCATGATGGTTCGCCCGAGCCGGCCATGGACCGCCTTCGCGACGCTCAAGCCCATGTTTACCGAGCCCGTGGCCGACACCAGCGGTATGCGTTTATCATCCGCTAAGTTTCTGACCAACAGTTTTGCGGTCGCCGAGTAGCAACGTGAAGATTGCCGGATCGGCACCGGTCTCACGGCAAACCCGCTCCGCAATTTTCGTTACCGCAATGGCGGTGAGCGGGGTTTTCTCCGACGGCTTCCAAACGGTGGCGTCGCCGCAAACCGCAGCCAGCGTGGCGTTCCACGACCAGACTGCGACCGGGAAATTGAATGCGCTAATGACGGCAATGACGCCGAGTGGCTGCCATTGTTCCATCAAACGATGGTTGGGTCGTTCCGATTGAATCGTCAGACCGTAGAGCATGCGTGATTGGCCGACGGCGAAGTCGCAGATGTCGATCATTTCCTGCACTTCGCCTTCGCCTTCCGCCAAAATTTTGCCGGACTCGAGGGTGACGAGCTGACCAAGCTCGTGTTTGAGTTCGCGCAGCGCATTTCCCAGACGCCTGACGGTGTCGCCGCGAACTGGCCCTGGCGTAACGCGCCATTTCAGAAACGCTTCCTGTGCGCGCGCGATCGCCTTGTCGTAATCATCAGCCGACGCGGTGCGAACGCTCGCCAGTTTCTTTCCATCAATGGGCGAGATTTTGTCGATCTTCGCGCCGCCACCACGCCACTCACCGTCAAAGACGCCGGCGTTGTCGTCGGTGAGCCCGAGTTTTTCGAATACGGATGTCATGACGAAGTCGCCGTCACTTTGGGAGACAACATTTCCGTAAAATTTCCATTGTCTCGTCCACCACTTCTTTCGTGATATCCAGCGCCGGACGAAAGCGGATGGAACCCTCGCCCGATTTCAAAACAAGCAGACCGGAATCAAATAGCTTCCGCCAGACTTTGTCGCGCGTTTCGCCGTCGGGCAGGTCGAACGCGATAAACAAGCCGCGGCCGCGCACCGCTGAAACGATTTCGCATCCACGCTGCCAATTGAGTAGTTGCTCGAGAAAATAGGCGCCAACCTTCGCCGCGTTCTCGACCAGATTTTCCTTCTCGATGATGCGCAAATAGTGGGTCGAGCGCACCATGTCAGTGAAATTTCCGCCCCAGGTTGAATTCAATCGCGATGGCAAACGAAAGGCGTTGTCTTTCACTTCATCGAGACGCGGTCCCGCCATTACCCCGCACACTTGCACTTTTTTGCCGAATGCGAGGAGATCCGGTTGCACATCGAAATGCTGGCAACACCAGGTGCGACCAGTCGTGCAGAGCCCGGTTTGCACTTCGTCGAAAATCAGAAGGATGTCGTTCTCGTCGCAAATCTCCCGCAACTTCCGAAGCCACTCGCCGCGGAAATGATTGTCGCCGCCCTCGCCCTGGATCGGTTCGATGATGATCGCGGCGATGTCGATCCCGCGTCCATCGATGAATTTTCGGATCTCCGTTTCCGATTTTTTCTCGCGCTCGATCACGTCGCGTTCGCGCTCGTTTTCGGGCAGGGAAAAATCGATCGCCGGATTCGAAACCCGCGGCCAGTTGAATTTGGCAAACAAATCGGTCTTACGCGGATCCGTATTGGTAAGGCTCATGGTGTAGCCGCTGCGTCCATGGAAGGCGCGCCGGAAATGCAAAATCTCGGTGCCGCGTTCCCCACGACCGGCAGCCATGTTTTTGCGCACCTTCCAATCCATCGCCGCCTTCAGCGTGTTCTCGATCGCGAGCGCGCCGCCTTCGATAAACAGGTAGCGATCGAGCGGCGGCAATCCGGCCACGCGCGAAAGCGTTTCCACAAATTCGGCATAGGCTTCGGAATACACGTCGGAGTTTGCGATCTTGAATTTCGCCGCGCGCAGCAAGTCCTCTTTTACTGCGGGCTGATCGAAATAGGGATGATTGAATCCAATGGTGAGCGATCCGAAAAATCCGTAGAAATCAATCAGACGGCGTCCCGTTGCCGCATCATATAAGTAACAGCCGCGGCTTTTTTCCAGATCGATGACGACCTTGAAACCATCCATGAGGATGTGTTTCTCGAGTGCGCGCAAAGTCCACGAACTGTCGTGAACGCTGCTTTTCGTTTCGGCAATGCGACCTCGCTTTTTTGACTGGCGGGCCGCTTCTGTGAGCACAGGCGGCATAGACCATAATGATACCTGTGAGGTAATTTCGGTCAACCGATACCGCACGGTCATCCCGAGCGAAGTCGAGGCGATCCCGCGGCGATAACTTTAAGGTAACATTTCGAGATCCCTCGGCTTTCGCTCGGAATGACGGAAAATGGATCCTATTTTGCCGCCGCGAGCGCGTTCTTTCAGCAGGAACTATCGAGAGCCTCTTCGTCGCGTGTGACGACCGAAGAGGCTCTCGTGTCGACTATTCCATCTGCTCGCTTAGCTAGTACAGATCGACAGTAAGGCGCGTTGAATGGATGACGCCCTTGTCCTCAGCGACGAGGTTTCCATGCGCGTCGAAGAACTTTTGATCATAAGGTCCGTTGAAGCTATTGCCGTCAACGCTGACCGTATTTAGTTCCCTCAACTCGAACCGTACGCTGCCATTAGGGCCCCCGCCGGGGAGCCATCCTACGTGGAAGAGCTTGAAGGTTCTGGCTCCTGTCTGTGTCCAAGTCCCCATGCATACCCCCGGTGTAAAATTTGGGGTCTCGATTTCCAGTCCGTCACGATGCCATTGCGCGTACGTTTCAAATGGTGGGATGAAATCACTTACAAAGTGGTTATGCCATAAACCGACGATTGGCTGGTCTGCTTTTGCCGCCGGCGAAAACGCAAAGCAGCCAAGCACCAGCAGAATTGTTCCGAATGTAATGTTTAATTTTTTCATTTCTGATTTTCCTTTTGTTGTTTTGGCCTTCTTTGGCTTCTCTCCGTGAGAAATCAGTTCTGGCCGTTCACTGGTGTACTGCGCGAAATTTGGCAGGCTGTTACGCGGAAAGTTCGGAAAACGCGCGGATTACACGGATGTCACGGAGAGGTTGTTGGTGGCGTCCGCCGCGGCGCACGCCCGACAATTTGTCGCCCGATTTGATGCGCCTCCTTCGACTTCGTTCAGGACAGGCTCGCGTCGCGCGTTACCACTTCTTGTGAATCACCTCTGGATCTGCGTTATCCGTGTAATCCGTGGTGGGGTTTTACCTGGGCGCGAGAGAGGCGACGATTTTTTCGAAGCGTGGATCGCCGCGCAGAGAATCCCAGTCGGACTCAGACGCAGGTCGCCGTAGCTTGGACCGGCTGGGATTTTCGCGAGAGTTTCGAGTTGCTCGATGGCCAGGTCGCGTTCGCCAGTCCACGCACAGATCACGGCATAAAAATAAAGGACGTCCGCGCCATCCAAAGAATCCTTCGCTATAGGTGCCAGCTCGAGTGCCCGGCGGCCTTCGCGCAGCGCCTCTTCTTTTCGCCCAAGTGCAGCATCGATCAGGCCCAGGACGCAGAGAGGCGGCGCCATAATCAGGCCGCGCGCGAACCGCTTCCTCCTGTTGCGCACGCGCGGCAGTAAAGGCGGCCTGCGCCGCGGCGGCATCTCCTTTCATCCGAGCCACCAAACCCTCCAGATAATCCCGGCTAAATTGCGTCACCACACCTCTTGCATCAAAAGTATCGTCGCCCTGCGCACGCAGCTCGGCCAGCGCGCGATCGGCGGCGACAGCGTCGCGCTCGTACAAAGCGAAATCGAAGACGCCAGCGCGCTGACCCGGGTTCATCCGCAGAATCTTATCGAGAATAGCGTGCGCCAGTTGGGTATCGGCTCGCTCCGCTATGTCGATCCAAGCACGCATCGCGCCGGTGATCGACGTCGTTTGGTTCGAGGGCGATGAGACGATCAATAGTCTTCCTGGTCTTGTTCATACTCGCGCAACAAATCGATACGTCACCTGCGGCACTCAGCGAGAATCTTTACGTTTCGCGGATCCAGCTCCATTGCACGCTCGAAGTCGCGCACGGCATCATGCCAACGGCTCTGACGGCGATCGATGTATCCACTCCATTCAAAGATTCGTGCATTGTTGGGCAAGGTGCGGACGGCGATAGCGAGCTCGTCACGGGCGCGATCGTAATCGAAGTAGCCGTGATAAAGGTGCGCACGCCAAGGCAAGGTGCGCCTCGCCCGAATCCGGTTTCAGGCGAAAAGCGGAATTGATCGCGGACTTCGCCAACTCCAAGCGACTAGGCGTATGATCGAACCTGTTAAAGTAGAGCTCATCGTGCGCCTCAGCCAGCCTGCAATATGCGAGAAGAAAAGCGGAGTCGCGCGCGATCGCCTGATTGAGCAACTCTATCGCTTGGAAATAATGCTTCCCTTGCTCTTTAGCTGAACTTCATGCGCGGCCTTGTCGATCAAGGACGTCGCTTGGACATAGAAATCGTAGGCAACAAGGTCCTTGGTCGGTCGCTCTTGCATGGCGAGCTTTTCGCGAGCTGAAACTTTGGCTCTAAGTCGATTTGCGATTGATTGCGCCACTTCCGTTTCGATCGCGAACACATCATTCAAGTCCCGGTCGTATTCCTCTGCCCAGATGCCTGCGTCGGTGCGAGTGTCCACCAACTGCGCATTTACGTGCACCTTCCCGCCAGAACGCCGCACCGTTCCCTCCAGCACATGCGAGACACGCAGCGCATTGCCGATCTGCCGCACATCCTGTTTGCCGCGATATTGCATGACGCTGGTGCGGCTGATCACTTTGAGGTCGGCGATTTTTCCCAGCTTGGTCAAAATGTCGTCCTGGACGCCGTCGGCAAAGAACGCGTGCTCTTTTTCATCGCTAAGATTTTCAAATGGCAACACGGCGATACCGGTTGTCAGCGGATGCCGGATGCAATTCGCTTTTCCAAACGATCCAGCCTGCTGCTGCTGCCAGAGCAACCAGAGACGCTGCCAAGAGCGCACTGGTTGGATTTCGCCGCACCCATTTTTTTCCGCGGGTGAGGATTCCAGTGCGCCGCGCCAGAATCGGCTCATGCTTTAGCCACCGCTCGAGATCTTCAGCCAGGGCCAGAGCGGAAGTATAGCGACGCTTGGGATCTTTCTCGAGACACTTGAGGCAGATCGTTGAGAGATCGCGATCTATTTTCGGATTCAACAGGCGCGGTTGCCGCGGCTCCGTATCCAACAATAATTTGATGGTCTCGTAGGTTGTTCCACCGGCAAACGGCGGCTGCCCTGTCAGCAAGTGGTAAAGGACGGCGCCAAGTCCATAAACATCTGTCACATTGCTGACGGCATCGTTGTTTCCCACTGCTTGCTCCGGCGCCATGTAACTGGGCGTGCCCAATACTTCCATCGTGCGCGTGACCGTGCTCTCAGTCTCGATCAGTCGCGCCAGACCAAAATCGGTCAGATGCGGTTCGCCTTTTTGATCGAGCAGAATGTTTCCCGGTTTGATGTCACGATGAAGGATGCCGTGCTCGTGGGCGTAGTGAACCGTCCGCGCTACCTTGGCGATTAGCGTCGACTGCCTGTCGAATTGGCATTGGCTCACGCTCGCCACGGGACGAGTCCGTCCGACTGGCGGACTTGAGCACTGCGTCGAGCTGGCCGCCTTCGACTAACTTCATGCTGAAGTAGCAGGAGCCATCGCGCTCGCCGACTTCGTAGATTGGAACGATACCGGAATGATCCAGACTGGCGGCGGCTTCCGCTTCGCGGCGAAAGCGCTTCAGATGCGCGTCGGTAGCCCAATGTCCCAAGCCCAATCACTTTGAGAGCAACGGTGCGATTGAGACTTTTCTGCCGCGCGCGATAGACCACACCTTGTCCGCCGCGACCGATTACCTCCAGTAATTCGTAGTCGCCAAAGTCGGCGAACGCCTTAGACCGTTTCGAGCTGTTGGTTTTATCCGGTAATGGCACACGATCATCGCGGCCGGGGTCATCGACCCCGGCTACAGATTCGTGCGCGAGCAGATCAAGCCCAGTCTCAAACAGACAAGCCGTGCAAAGGCCTTCCGGCGCGTCGGCAAAGATTTCCGCCGCGCACTTTCGACAGATTCTGGGTGCGCTAGTCATTACGCGAGAGTCGCCTGTGCGCTCCCCATCGTGTACTGCGCTGAATTTCGTCATGCGTTACGTTCGCAACACCCTGATCAAATGGCGCAGCTCATCTTCGACATCGCTGGCAACGGCAACGGTGTGACTGATTTCTTCGCGCAACAAGAGTTGATAACGCTGGCGAAAACGATGGAAGGCTTGCCGAAGTGCATTATCCGTCATGCCCAACTGCGATGCGATTTCTGCCCGCGATGGTGCTCCCGGTTCGTCAGGTAGCAGTTGTTTCAGCGAATCAAATAACGTGGCATTGCCCGCTGTGCAGTATTCGTCTTTTAATCGTCGCAGCACTTGCTCCATAAGGGTCAAAGCCCAGCGACGTTCATAAAGCCGTTCAGCAGTGAGAGGATCTGTCGGTTCGATCTCTCTTCGCCCGCTCGCACTCAATTCTTCCAACGGAATCAATCGTTGTCCCTTGCCCCGCTTTGCCGCAGTCGCGCGGCGGTGCTCGCTGGCCAGGAAATGCTTCAACGAGGTTAACAGGTAGGAACGCAGACGCCCTTTTTCCTTGCGCACAGCATCGAAATCGCGGCGCTCGAGCAACAGCGAAAAGAACCCTTGAGTAAGATCTTCGGCCTCCGCTGGCCTGACACCTTGCCGCCTGATGAAACCAAACACAGGTCGCCAATAAGTCCGGCAAAGTTTTTCTAATGCTTCTTGCGCTGTGGGTGACTGGCCCTGCGCTTCCAGCACCACGCTCCAGTGAGTAGTAGTGAACGCGATGCCCCCGCTGCGCGCACTCCGATCAAGTGTGGTCAATGACGCTACCTGATCGTCAGCAGACACACTGCGATTGAAACAAAAATCCGGATGACAATCAAGGGTCCCGCGCTGTGCCGGCGGAGATTATTGTCAGGTAATTTCGGTCAACCGATGGGGCCGTGCGGTCCCAACCCAAGAAACAAGCTACTTCGTGCTGGCGAGCGCATTCTTCTCCGCGGTGGCTTTGGCGAGCGCTTCGTTGTACGACGCGAGATCAATCGCGTAGATGCGATTTCCCTCGCTATCGCTGTGAAGAAGATCGCGTTTACGCAATTTGAGTTCTGCTTCTACCCCGAGCAGTCGTTCCAATTCAGTTGCGTTCGCCGCGCGCCGTTGGTCCAACGTCGGGGTCGGGGCCGGCGTTGGAGTTCCGGCTACCTTTTTCGAAGTGCCCGGTTTTTCCATCGCGTACCCGACTGTTTGCTTTGATAACCGCGGCGATGTCGCCGTCGGATGAATCTTGGGCATGTGTAAAGTCATTCGCGGTTGTGAGATGACAAAGCCAAAAACACACAAGAGGGTTGCCACTCGGAAAAGAAACGAATTACGCGCTGCCTCGGGATAATTGAGGCGAAAGAATAGGGGACCAAAAGGGAGAAATACTCCGAAGGCCCAGCCAGCACTGATATTGATGGCCGCGATCAAGAGGAGAATGCGCGAGATCAGCGCGCAGACGATGGCGAGGCCGAGGAAAACGAGCGAAACCATGCTTGTTTTTCGAGCAGCAGTAGTGCCAATCCTTTGCCGTCATCCTGAGCGAAGCGCAGCGCAGTCGAAGGATCCCGTGGAAGTTACCTTAAAGTTTTCGCGCCGGGATCCCTCGACTTCGCTCGGGATGACGGGACTACACAATCCCTTTGCGGAAACCTTCGTGTTTTCCGGCGAGCAATTCCTGGGTCAGATCGTAGGCTCGTCTGTCGACGTTTTCGGCCGTCCCGGCGAAATGATGATCGATTCGCGTTTTGGCAGAGCGACAGAAGTAATTCGCAACCGAGAGAACTTCATCAGCCGGCTCGCCTGAGTCGATCTTGTATTGTGCGAAAGAGCAGGTGGCGCTGATTGCGAAAAGTTCGGTTGCGATTCCGACAAAACGGGAGAGCAACAATTGCTCGCGATCCAGCTTCGGACCGAACCGGGCCATGGCGTGGAATAAACCACGCGCCAGTTTCTTGCTCGTGCGCGCGGCGTAACGGATGTGCGGACGCAGATCGGCGTGAAGTTTGTCCAAATTCCCGGCGTTCGCGGGCAACCACTGTTTTGGATACCAGCCGGCATAAAATTTCCCGGAAGTGAAAACCGCTTTCAATCGCTCTGACGTCGGCAGTTGAGTATTGAAAATCGCGCCGCCGACTTTCAGATGCGGATCGAGCGCTTCGCGCGCGATAAATAGTCGCATGATTTCGCTCGAGCCTTCGAAAATCATATTAATGCGGCAATCACGCAGAAAACGCTCGACCGGGACCGGTTCTTCGCCGCGACCAGCGAGCGACTCGGCTGTTTCATAACCACGACCGCCGCGCACCTGCATTGCTTCGTCGGCAATGCGCCACGTGGTTTCCGTCGACCACATTTTGCACATTGCCGTTTCGATGCGCAGATCGCCCGCCTTGCGATCGACCAGTGCGCTCGTTAGAAATGTGATCGCTTCCATCGCGAACACGTTGCCCGCCATCTCGGCGATTTTCCCGGCGATGGCATAATGCTGACCAATAGGCACGCCCCATTGCACGCGTTCCTTGGCCCATTTGCGGCAAATCTCGAGCAGTCGCTTCGACAAACCGACGCACGCCGCCGGAATGGTGAGCCGGCCGGTATTCAACGTTGTGAGCGCAACCTTCAATCCCTGTCCTTCCTTCGCGATCATGTTTTCGCGCGGCACCCGCACGTTGGTGAACTTCACGATCCCGTTGTAGAGCGCGCGCAATCCCATGAAATGACAGCGGTACGTGATCTCGAGCCCGGGCGAATCGACATCGACGATAAATGCAGTGATTTGCTTCCGTTCCTTGCCGTTCACGATCTTTGGCGGCGTTTTTGCCATCACCACCAACACGCCTGCTTTGATTAAATTCGTGCACCAAAGCTTTTCCCCATTCAGAATAAACGCGGAACCGTCCTCGGTTGGATCGGCGCGCAAACTCATGTTTGCGGGATCGGAACCGGCATTCCATTCTGTAAGGGCGAAGGCGGAGATTTCGCGGCGCGCCACCCGCGGCAGATATTTCTTCTTTTGTTCTTCGGTTCCGAAAAGAAGCAATGGCTGGGGAACGCCGATGGATTGATGCGCGGAAACGAGCGCGGTCAGGTTCGCATCCCAACTTCCGAGCAACATCGCGGCGCGACCGTAATTGACCTGCGATAAACCGAGGCCCTCGTACTGCTGCGGAATTTTCACGCCGAACGCGCCCATAGCGAAAAGTTCCTCGATGTTCTTTTGCGGAATCTCGCCGGTCCGATCGATCTCATCGGCATCGACGTGATCGCGCAGATAATTCTTTAGCTCAGTGAGAAACGATTCCCCTTTGGCGCGATCTTCTTCGCTCTGAGCGGGGTAGGGGAAGATGCGATCGAAGCCGAACTTTCCGATGAAAAGGTTGCTCGCGAAACTACCGCGTTCATCAAGGGGATCCCGTGATGCTTCTGCCAGTTCGAGGGCAGCGGCTTTCCCCGCCGACATCTTGGAGGTGTCGATGACCGGAGCAGCCTTTGGTTTTTCTTTTACCCCGGTTTCGGCTTTGACCTGTTCCGGCGGTGCTTCCAGCGGGGTTTTCATTTTGTAGCACAGGCTTCCAGCCTGTGGGGACAACGGGCATCTTGCACGTTGCCTCCGGAAAAGGGCAGGCAAGATGCCTGCCGGCCCCACAGACAAAATGCCTGTGCTACGCGACCTTTAACCATCATAAAATTTCGTTCCCTTTTGCGCGTGTTCTCGCAGGAGACTACATGGTACATACTTCTCGTTAGTTCGCGCAAGGATTTCCATTTCCTCGACTACCTTTTTTATCCCAAAGTTTTCGGCGAAGCGCAATGGTCCGCCGCGCCAGATGGGGAAGCCGGTGCCGAGGATCATCCCGTAATCGGCATCCTCCGGCGAAGCGACAACCTTCTCCTCCAGGCAACGCGCTGATTCATTCACCATTAGGAACATTAAGCGATTCGCTTTCTCCCCTCCGTCATCCTGAGCGGAGCGCAGCAGAGTCGAAGGATCCCGTTGTGTTACCTTTGAGGTTTCGCCACGGGATCCCTCGACTTTGCTCGGGATGACAGCAGAAATGTGGCGCCATTTCTCTATCTCCGAATTTTCAGTCTGCGCTTTGCCTTCGTACTTAGTAGAAACCCGCGCCCGACTTTCTTCCGAGCAGTTTCGCTGATTGCATTTCGCGCAAGATTTTCGACGCGCGATCGCGTTTACCGTAGGCTTTCTCGAGTGTGTTTGCGATATCGACAGTGATATCGACGCCGATCTCGTCGATTAAGCGCAACGGCCCCATTGGCATTCCCCATTGCAAGAGCGAATCGTCAATTTCCTGCGCGCTTGTTCCGTTCTCGAAAAGTTCCGCCGCTTCGAGCAAGTAGGGAAAGAGAACGCGGTTAACCAGAAATCCGGGGCTGTCGCGCACGGTCACGGGCAGCTTCGCAATCTGTCGCACGAACGCGAGCGCACGCGCAATCGTGTCGTCCGACGTTTCCGCTCCGACCACAACCTCGACCAGTTTCATTCGGCTGACTGGGTTGAAAAAGTGCAGTCCAATCACACGCTCGGGATTTTTGACCTCCGCAGCCAGATCACTGATTGGCAACGCTGACGTGTTTGTTGCCAACATCGCTGTCTCCGGAGTCTTGGTGGAGAGATCGCGGAAAATCTGTTTTTTAATTTCCAATTTCTCCGATGCGGCTTCGACCACCACCTGGACATCGCGCATTTCAATCGCCACGCTGGAGGCCACGATGCGAGCGCGCCCTTGCTTCGCTTGTTCTTCCGTCATGATCCCGCGTTTAACTGCGTCGGCGTACGTTTTCTCGATGTTGGCGAGTCCGCGCGTCAGTTCTTCCGTCCCAACATCGCGCAAAATCACCGACACTCCGCGGGAGCTGAGCCATTGGGCGATACCGCTGCCCATCACGCCCGCGCCGATTACCGCTGCATGCGCAATTTTTTCGGCCGCTTGTTTTGAAGTCCCGCGTTTGTATTTCTCCGCCAGGAAGAAATTGCGGATCAGATTTTGTGTTGCGTCGGTTTCACCGAGCTCGGCGATCGCGTCGAGTTCCATTACTAACGATTGTTCGACGGAGCGACCTAGCGTTTTCGTGATGATTTCGTAAGCGCGTCTGCGGCGCCGCGTTGCCACTCGTGCGCGGCGGCTTAATGGTCTTGCCCTCACCGGCGTCTCCGCCGTCCGCCTCTCCCGCGGGGAGAGGGTAGGGTGAGGGCCTTTTACCATCACTCAGTTTTTTCTTCGCGGCGTCGAGCAATTGATCGCGCGAAACCACTTCATCAACCAAGCCGAGCTGCTTCGCTTCCCGCGTAGAATACAATTTCCCTTTCAAAATTACTTCCGCGGCTCTTTCCGCGCCGATCAAACGCGGCAGCCGCGTGCATCCGCCCCAAGCCGGAATCAAACCGAGAGTTGTTTCCGGCAACCCGATCCGCGTCGACGGATCGTCGCTCGCCACTCGCCAGTCACACGCCAGCGCAACCTCGTATCCGCCACCGGCACAGGCACCGTGAATCGCCGCGCAGGTCGGAATTTTCAGGGCGGCCAGTCGATTAAAAATCCGCTGCCCCTCAGCGATGAAGGTACGCATCTCGCCGGTCTGCGCCTGGCGCAGCAATGTCTTCAAATCCGCGCCGGCAATGAAAATGGATTTCTTAGCCGATAGAATCACCACGCCCCCGAGTGAATCGTCCTGCTCAATGGCATCGAGCTGTTGCTCGAGATCGGCCATCGTCGCGGCATCGAAAATATTCGCTCCCGATTCCGGACGATCGAACGTAAGCAGGCAGATTCCATTATCGACCTCGCGTTGGATCATCGAGGCGGTGGCGGTGACGCTCATCAGAATTTATTTTGGCTGCTTTCGGCCGAATGCCAAGTGCAACCAGAGGTGGGATAATGGAGTGATGGAGTGACGGAGTGGGACAGGGGTGGCCGCTCTGTTTGATTACTGCACTACTCCAACACTCCAGACGCCTTTTCCGGCGCGCACCGGAAAGCAAGAATAGACTCGCCTGGGTGCTGGACGGGGTACAAATATTCGCGGGGAAATGATTCGATCACTCGCGTTTACCACACAAGGCCGTCTACACACCAAGGACATCGAAACATTTTTGATGCCCACCTTGTTGGCGGACACCAATCTCTTTCTTTGGGTGGACCTGGAAAATCCCACGCCGGAGGAAGCGCACCGGGTACTGGAAAGTATTTTTCATTTTCATCCGCTCTCGATCGAGGACTGCGTTGCCGTGAGTGAGTCACCCAAGGTCGAGGAATATACGCCGAAGGAGGGCGACCGATTTACGCCTTACCTGTTTATGGTGATCCACGCCGTGGATTACAGCCGCAAAGACGGCGTGTTTGCGACGAGTGAACTAAACTTTTTTTTGGGAAAGAATTTTTTAGTGACGTATCACGAGCTGCCGTTGAAAAGCGTGCACATGACCGAAGAGCGTTGCTTACGCGGCACTGGGCACATTGCGCGGGCGCCCGATCGGGTCGCGTATACGCTCCTGGATGGGATCGTGGACAACTATAAGCCGGCCCTGGATGAACTTTCCTATGAGATCGCGCAATTGGAACACGAGGTTGTGCAAACTCCCGATAAACAAACGCTCAACCGACTGCTCCAGATTAAGAAAGAAGTATTGCATTTGCGGCATATCGTCAGTCCACAGCGGGAAGTGCTGGCGCGATTTGCGCACGGCGAGTTTAAGCTCATCCGGCCGCATTTGGTGCCCTATTATCGAGATGTCTACGATGGCTTATTTCATATTTCGGAACTGGCGCAGCGCTATACCGATTCGCTGACGGGCATTTTGCAGATCTATCTGAACATGTCCGCGAATCAGACGGGGGACATTATCAAACTGCTCACCCTCATTACGGTGATTACAACGCCCATAATGATTGTTGGCACCTGGTATGGGATGAATTTCGAGGGAATTCATGAGCTCAAATGGAAGTACGGATACGAGATAGCAATCGCAGTTACGTTGCTGGCTACCGGGTTGACCGTGTGGTGGTTTAAGAAGAACAAATGGCTGTGATTCTCGGGTTCCCGGTCCGAGCCGGACTGGCGGATTCGCGCGCGTCTCTCCCAACGGGAGATAGTGGGAGAGGAGGTCGATACTCTTCCTCCCAGCATGGCTCGGCGAAAAAGCGGATCCCTTCTCCTGTGAGGGGAAGGTTAGGATGAGGGTACTTCAACAGTCTTCCGATGCTCGGTAATGTCCGACTGTCGCATCGAATGACCGGCGACGACCGTGACGTAACTGCCGCTGGTATTATTGCGCTCTCTTCGCGCGGGTGTTAGAAAATCGGTCGGCGCTCGAACCGAAGCGCCACCGTTATGGTCGGCAAGATATTGATCCCCGAAATCCGCAGCCTGATAGAGGCGCGCAACTTTGCTGGTTTGCGTGAAATTTTCCGGGACTGGCCGAGAGCCGACGTAGCGGAAGTGATTCTCGATCTGCCGGACGACGATCGCGTTATCATCTTCCGCGTTTTGCCGGCGGCATTGGCGGCGGATGTTTTTGAATATCTGGACGTGGATGCGCAGCAGGAATTGCTCCGCTCCATGGCGCACGAACAAGTCGCCGCCATTCTTAACGAGATGTCGCCGGACGATCGCACGGCATTGCTCGAGGAAATGCCGAGCGCGGCGGCGCGCCAACTGATTCGGTTGCTCACGCCGGAAGAGCGGCGCATAGCCACCGCGCTCCTTGGTTATCCGGAAGGAAGTGTTGGCCGTTTGATGACGCCGGATTTTGTGGCCGTGCGTGAGAATTGGACGGTAAAGGAAGTGCTCGATTATGTGCGCGAGCACGGGCAAGACAGTGAGACGCTCAATTTCATCTATGTGGTGGATGAGCGCGGCAAACTCATTGACGACCTGCGCATCCGGAATTTTCTGCTCCGTCCGCTCGATACACACGTCGATGAAATCATGGACCGCAATTACGTCGCATCTGACCGTGAACGAGACGCAGGAGGAAGCGCTGCAAGATTTTCCGAAAATACGATCGCGCCGCGCTGGCGGTGGTGGATTCAAACGGCGTCCTCGTCGGCATCGTCACGCAGGATGACATGCTTGATGTGGCTGAGGAAGAAGCGACCGAAGACATCCAGAAAATCGGTGGGATGGAAGCTTTGGACGAGCCCTACATGCGCATTTCGCTCTGCGAAGATGGTGCGGAAACGCGCGGGTTGGCTGGTCATTCTCTTTCTCGGTGAGATGCTGACCGCCACTGCGATGTCCAGTTTACAGGATGAAATAGCCAGGGCGGTGGTCCTGGCGCTGTTTTTGCCGCTGATCATATCCAGCGGCGGCAATTCCGGTTCGCAAGCGATCGACCTTGATCATCCGTGCCATGGCTTTGGGAGAAGTCACTTTGCGTGATTGGTGGCGCGTCATGCGCCGGGAAATCCGTGCCGGACTTTTTTTAGGCGGAATTCTTGGAACTCATCGGAGCATTCGGCATGGCGTTGTGGTCGGTGGCTGGGGAGACATATTTTCATCGCGAAATCTATGGCCCGCATTGGCCGCAGGTGGCGTTGACGGTCGGCGTAGCGCTCGTTGGAGTGGTGCTGTGGGGCTCTCTCTCCGGTTCCATGCTGCCATTCATTTTGCGGCGCGTTGGCGCCGATCCCGCTACATCTTCTGCTCCATTCGTCGCGACACTGGTCGATGTGACCGGACTCATCATTTATTTCACCATCGCGCTCATAATCATGCGCGGTTCGATGCTTGTAATTGCACGGCCTGAGCCTGAGTCCTCATCTTTCAGTGCTGCCATCGGGATACTTATATTTTAGAGTGCCCCAGGTGATGGCGACGCATTTGCTCCGTTTTCTTCTGGTGGCGGCAGTTGGCCCGGTGGAGGCCATGGCCGAGGAGCCGCTTGCCAAAGGCATTCAGGACAACTCGTTTCTCGTTGAAGAAGCCTACAATCAGGAGCCCGGCGTCGTGCAACACATCTTTAATCTGCCGAGCTTTTTCACCGGACACGCGCACGAGATTACGCCCAGCTTCACTCAGGAATGGCCGGTCTTCAGCCAAACCCACCAATTTTCCTATACCATTCCGTACACGTTCACGAACAACGCGAATGGTCTGGCCGATATGCGATTGAATTACCGATTGCAGGCCCTGATGGAAGGCGAACGCGTGCCTGCATTCGCGCCGCGATTGACACTGGTCTTACCCACAGGCAACAAACAGAAAGGGTTCGGCACTGGCCGCGTCGGATACGAAACGAATCTGCCTTTCAGCAAGATCGTTGGTGATCGCTGGACCGTTAACTTCAATGCCGGCATGTCGATCTTCCCCGACGTCCGCGGTCACGATCTGATCAATTACAATCTTGGAGGCAGCGGAATTTACGCTGTCACGCGCGACTTCAATCTGATGCTCGAAATGGTCGCTGGCCGGAACGAAGAGGTCGATTTCGCAGTAAAAACGGCGCGGGCAAACGCCAATCGCAGCACGACGGCCTTGATCTCGCCGGGATTTCGTTACGCTTTCAATTGCCCTAACGATCTTCAGATTGTTGCCGGCGTCGCGGCCCCGATCGGTATTACTTCGGATTCACCAGACTGGGGGCTGTTCTTTTATCTTTCATTCGAACACGCGTTCGTGCGCCCGCGCGATCAGATGTGACCGAAGCACTGCGTTTGTGATCATACGCGGGGTGAGGCTGTAGCCGCGGTCGCTGCCCGCGCCTCGGGACACAGGCTAGAGGCCTACGTTCCGTTGTTTGCAGCGTGCTCCCACTGCGAAATCCTCTCGCCGGAGTCACCGGGTCCGGCTACAACGGATTGCACCATGTTTTCAATCAGTAGATTCCTTGGTCACGACGAAAAGTTTTACGACTTGCTGGAGGCGAGCGCGCAGCTGGCCGACAGCAGTGTTCATCATCTGATCGATTTGCTGGCGAAGCTGGAGAAAAGCGAATCGGCCAGTGATCTGGCGGCGTTTGCCGAAAGTCGGCGCGAAGATAAGCGCATCACGCAACAACTGACCGAGGAGCTTTCAAAGACATTTATTACGCCACTGGAGCGCGAAGACATTCAGGCGCTCGCCAGCGCGCTCTACAAAATTCCAAAGACGGTCGAGAAAATTGGCGAACGCATCCTGATTTGCCCGGAGGATTTGCACGGGCACAATTTTCGGCGTCAGGTCGAGCTGCTTGATCGCGCGGCCGAGGCGGTGCTGGCGATGGTGAAGCAATTACGCAAAGGCACCGACATTCGGACTGCCCGCGAAATGAATGCGGGGCTGCAAACCATCGAAGGTGACGCCGACAAGCTCGAGCTCGAACTGTTGCGCGATCTTTACCACGGGAATTACACGGCCAAGCACGTCATTTTCCTGCGGGATCTTTACGATTTGCTCGAGAAAGTAATCGATCGCTGTCGCGACGCGGGCAACGTCATTCTGCAAATCGTGCTCAAATACGCGTAGTGGCTGTTAAAAAGCGGATCGTGACTTTTATCCTCTCGCCAACCATTGTGCCCTCACTGCCGCATGCGCGTGCGTCTCTCCCAACGGGAGAGAGGGATAGGAGGTCTGCCTCGGTGCATTGCACTGGACAAAGCGATTCCTTCTCCCTTGGGGAGAAGGTTAGGATGAGGGTATTTCAACAGCGTTCTAGTCGCCCCTCGCGATGACCACGTTTTTCATCGTCGTCTTTGCCGCCATTGTTTTCGAATACAGCAACGGCTTTCACGATGCCGCCAATGCCATCGCCACGGTCGTCTCGACCAAAGTGTTGACGCCACGGCAAGCGATCGTGATGGCCGCAATTTTCAATTTAACGGGTGCGCTTCTGGGTGGCGCTGTCGCGTCCACTATCGGCAAAGGTTTGGTCGATACCAACGTCGTGACCATGGCAACCGTGCTATGCGCGCTTATCGCCGCCTTCGCGTGGAACATTACCACCTGGTTGGTTGGCCTGCCGTCGAGCTCGAGCCATGCGCTCATTGGCGGATTGTGCGGCGCCGCGATCGCGACTGCGCATGGAAATTGGTCGGTGTTGCAATGGCACACCGGGCTCTGGCCCAAGGTGGTTGTCCCGATGATTACATCGCCGCTGGCTGGTTTCTTTCTCGGCGCTTTGGTGATGTTTACTCTTTTCTTGTTGTTTCATCGTTTTACTCCCGGTGCGGTCCACTCCGTTTTCGGGAAGCTGCAAATCTTTAGCGCGGCCTGGATGGCGCATTCGCACGGAAGCAATGACGCCCAAAAAACCATGGGCATTATTACGCTGGCTCTTTTTACCGGAACGAAAGCGGGGAATTTCGATCATTTGCCGACGTCGCTGACCTTTTTGCAGACACCGATTTTCGGCGCCATTCCCGCGTGGGTAAAAATTCTTTGCGCCATCACCATGGCGGCCGGGACAGCCGCGGGTGGCTGGCGAATCATCCGCACGCTCGGCCATAAAATGGTAAAACTTCAGCCGGTGCACGGCTTCGCCGCGGAAACAAGCGCGGCCGCTTATCATTCAGACTGCAAGCATCTACGGGATTCCGCTTTCCACTACCCACGTGATTTCGACTTCGATCATGGGAGTGGGAGCGGCCAAAAGATTCAGCGGCGTGAAATGGACGGTGGTGGAACGGATTATCTGGGCCTGGATTCTGACGTTGCCCGCCACGGGCGTAATCGGATTTATTCTCGCCCGCGCCGCCGTCGCGTTTTGGGGAACGTCTGCGCAACGGGGATCGTCCGGGCCTTCCTTGAGATCAGTAAACGTCCCGCTTGTAGCGCTTCTCCACTTTCATTTGCTCAACGTAGGCCTGTGCTTCCTCCGGCGATTTGCCGCTCTGCTCCTGCACAATGCTGCGCAAAGCGGCATCGACATCTTTCGCCATCTTCAACGCGTCGCCACAAACGTAGAAGTAGGCTCCGGCGTCGAGCCAGCGCCAAAGTTCGGCCGCGTTCTCCTGCATTCGATGTTGCACATAAATCTTATGTTCCTGATCCCGCGAAAAAGCGCAGTGCAAGTGAGTGAGAAACTTGTCCTTCTTCAGCGCCTCGAACTCATCGCCATAGTAATAGTCGTAGTTCCCTCGCTGTGCGCCGAAGAAGAGCCAGTTCCGCCCCCGCGTACCCAGTGCGCGGCGTTCCTGCAAAAACGCGCGAAATGGCGCGATCCCGGTCCCGGGCCCGACCATAATAATATCGGCATCGTTTTCCGGCAGGTGAAAATGTTTCGCTACGCTCGGGAAAACCGGCACCGGCTGATCATTGCAACGTTCGGCCAGGAAAGTCGACGCCACGCCTTTGCGCTGCCGGCCATGCGACTCGTAGCGAATGACGTCGACAATGAGGTGAACCGATTCCGGGAAGATGCGCAAACAACTCGCGACGGAATAAAGGCGCGGCTGCAATTTCGTGAGCAGGCCAACGAATTCCTCCGGCTTAAATTTGGCTGACGGATGTTGCAGAAGAAAATCGATTATCTCCATTCCCCAGAGATAAACTTGGAGATCGTGCTTGTGATCGGGCTGCAACAGTTCCTTCAGCAACGGCGCGGCGGAGGCGCGTTCCACAATTGCTTTCAGGAATTTCGGAGTCGGCGTCGTAATCGTATAGTTACGCAGCAATGCCTGCCGCAGCGGGGCCGTTTCATTTTTTCCCGCTGGCACGATTTCGTTGCCGGTTGCCCCAATCGCGCGAATGACTTCCTCGACCAGCGGCGGGTCGTTTGTCGCGTAAACCGCCATCGAATCGCCGGGCTCGAAGGTTAATCCTGAACCGGCCAGCGAAATTTCGTGGTGCCGGGTTTCTTTGTTGCGATTTCCTTCGTTCAGCCTCCGATTAACGACCATTTTGGCTGGGAACGGATTGGTGCGTGAATAGGTCGGTTGCATTAAAGAGAGCATACTACTCGGCGTCATCCCCGATGGCAAGTGTAGGGCAAACATTCATCGCGTTCTCAGCTGCGACCTCTTCTTCATGCGTCGCTGGTTGGCGCACGAAGTAAACATGGGTTTGATCTTGGCTGTATTGCAGCAGTGACGGTGCTTCCTCGAGGCAATTTCGGCAGAGCGCACAGGAGGCATCGACATACCATCGTCCCGGTGCATTCTCCGGTTGTTTCATCGTTTTGTCTGCCATGGTGGAATGTCGACAGAATTAGATAGCCTCGAGCCTTGCAGCACAAGGGCGCGACGCTAGCCTCTCGCCAGCGCGTTTCGGCGCGCATTTTTCCATGAATCACGACGAAGCGCCACCGGTTGCCCCGCCCGTCGCTCTCACGTCGCATGATCCCTACGCCGCTTTTCGGTTCGCCAATTTCAATCTCTACATGACAGGAAATTTTCTCGCCTTCGTCGGCCGCCAAATGTTGGCCGTCGCGGTGGAATGGGAGATTTACCGGCGCACGCATTCGGCGACTGCGCTTGGATTGGTTGGCCTGGCGCTGGTGATTCCGGTGGTCTGTCTTTCACTCCCGGCCGGACACCTCGCCGATAAATACAGCCGGAAACACATCATCATGGTTGCGCAGTTTTTCATTGCGATCACTTCGGCGGGGTTAGCGCTCGTTTCCTGGAAACATCTGTCCGTTCCGGCCTGGCCGGTTTTGCAGGAAGGCAACAGTTTGTTGCGTGCCGTCGCAGGAGTTTTCGAACGTCATCAGCAGACATTTTACTTCGACGATTTTTCCATTCCGTTGATTTACCTGTTGCTCTTTATCTCAGGAATTGCCCGCACCTTCGCCTGGGCCGCGCGCAGTTCGTTTTTCCCGACCCTCGTCCCGCGTGACGTCTTCGCCAACGCGGTCACCTGGAACAGCAGCGTCTTTCAAATTGCCTCAGTCGTCGGGCCTGCCATTAGCGGGTTCATTGTGGTGCATATTAGTTTTTCCTGCGTTTACGTCATCGATGCCATCACTTCGTTCCTCTTTTTCCTGCTGGTGTTGCCGATTCCGCGTGCGCCAGAGAAGAAAAAGCACGAGGTTCTGGATACCTGGCGCAGTCTGCAGGCGGGAATGCGTTTTGTTCTGAGCAAGCACGTCATCCTTGCAACTATCACGCTCGACTTGTTCGCGGTGTTGCTCGGTGGTGCGACTGCGTTGCTCCCGATGTTTGCCGATCAGATTCTACGCGTGGGCGCGATCGGTCTCGGTTGGATGCGCGCGACGCCAGCGATCGGTGCGTTTGTCACTGCCCTCGTCGTCGCGTACTTGCCGCCGATCAAGCGTGCCGGTGTGACTTTGCTTTGGTGTGTCACTGGTTTTGGACTCGCTACTATTCTTTTTGGCTTGTCGCATGTGTTCTGGTTCTCGCTCGCGATGCTCTTTTTCATCGGCGCCTTTGATAGCGTCAGCGTGATTATTCGCGGCACGATCGTGCAGTTGGTTACGCCCGATGAAATGCGTGGCCGCGTTTCCGCCGTGAACAATATCTTCATCGGAACTTCGAACGAGTTCGGCGCGCTTGAATCCGGCCTCACTGCGGCATTGTTCGGCCCGGTGATTTCCGTCGTTGGCGGCGGGATCGGCACCATTCTGGTGGTTCTCGGCGTCGCCAAATGGTGGCCGGAGACATGGAAAATCGGACGACTCGACAAGACATTGCGCTAGGATTGACATTTTCCGGAGGGACACGCTTCGTCGTGTCCCAAATCTTTGGGCGACGCGAGCCGCCTCATGACTTTCCGTTTCACAGAAACGCCCTACAAATATAGGCGTGAAAATCGCTGCTGCCCAAATCGCGTCCATTCCTGGCGACCTGGAGAGAAATCTGCGAAAGGTTCGTGATTTCGCATCGCGCGCAAAAGAGTCTGGTGCGGAACTGATCGTCTTTCCTGAAATGATCGATACCGGCTATTCCATGCCGGCGATTCAGAAGCACGCCACTTCCTGGAAGGAAGGCGCGGTGCCGCGACTCCAAGAAATGGCCAAACAACTTTCACTTGCGATCGTCGCGGGCGTTTCTGATCGCGACGGCTCACACATTTACAATTCGCAAGTGTTCATCGATGCCGGCGGCAGCATCCTCGCGAAATACCGCAAGACGCACTTGGTGACCGCCGCGCCATTGGACGAGCGTCCGGTTTTCGCTCCCGGCGACCGATTTGTGAGTTGCAACTTCAACAACTTCCATCTCGGCCTCACGATTTGCTACGATCTTCGGTTCCCGGAAGTTTGCCGCGCCCTCACATTGAAACATGATGCGAATGTGTTCATCAATTCGTCGGCCTGGCCATTCCCGCGTCTCGAGCATTTACGGATTCTGGCGTTGACGCGTGCCATCGAAAACCAAAGCTATCTCATCGTCGCTAATCGGGTCGGGTCCGATGATGGCGTCACATTCTGCGGCACCTCCGTGATCATCGATCCTTACGGCGTCATCGTCGCCGCCGCTTCCGCTGATCGCGAAGAACTGATTCAAGCCGAGATTTCACAAGACGTGATCGACGCCGTCCGCCAACGCATGGCGGTGTTCGAACATCGGCGAACAGACTTGTATTAATCAGACCGCCGCGACCGCGAAATGGCGACGGCATTTTGCCGATGATCCGGTCCGCCTTTTACGGGGAACCTCGACGGCGCGTTCGATTGAGCAACCGCCAGATTCCGGAGCGAAAAAATATGGGTCAAAATTCCGAGTGGTGGCCCGAGAAAGAGGGGGACAAGGTTAATCGGATAAATATTTAGGACGCGTGCCTGAAAATAGAGTGCCGTCGCAGGTGCGACGATCAAATCCAGGATTCCGAAGAGATTCCACGCCACCGCCCATTTCAGAGCATGTGGTCGATTTCTTGCGAGCATCAACGCTACGATGGGCGCGAATACTCCAGTCAACGCGTCGCCGACTCCCGCAGGCCAGGCGAAGCCGCTTGGGATGAGTCCGTACGCGAGAAACGGGTAAATGAACATGATGCCGGCGGCACGGTATGTCTGAACGGCGATGAGCCACGCACTAGGGGTAGCTGCGTTAACGGCGCGCAGGCTTGTCGAACCAAACAGTGCAATAACGGCAATAATAAAAGGGCACAGACCGGCCAGTGCGCTGGCAAGCCGCCGAGATTCGATTGGGATTGGGAAACTCGATCCGTCGCCGACGATGATTGCAATTGCGAACCACGCCGCGAAAAAGCCGCCGACCAGAAACGGCAGCGCGGTCCTGGCCTTGGTCGATAGCGAAGTGCGCGAGGAGGCGTGGGCGACGATGACCGAATGGGCGGCGATCATAAAGATCGCAAAGGCGAAGATAATAAACGAGCTGGCGCGATGAAGCGACAGCGGCAAATCGGAAAGATCAGGTGACATAATAGTTGTATATACAACTATCAGATGACGGATGTGCAAGTTTTCTCTGTGGTCGGCGGTTAATCAGCGTGTCCGAACGCGCGGGCTAGGATTGGAGCGGTGCCGTTCCCACCCGCTCGAGCACGGCACGCAAGTTGGTCAGTTCCCTCCGACCGAGCCTGGCCACGACCTCGCTTTGGGCCTTGTCCCAGTTGGGCAGGGCGCGCAGTAGAATGCTCTCGCCGCGCTTCGTTAATGTCACTTTGCGCTCCCGCAAATCCTCGCCCGGTGAGAGTGCCAGGAACCGGCGCCGCCTTAAGCCCTGCACATTGCGCGTGATCGTCGTCGGGTCGCTGCTGAGCATGTCGGCCAGCATTTTCATGGTGGGTGCGCCAAGATGATGAACCATTACCAACAAACTGAATTGGGTTGCGCGCAGACCAGTTCCGGCCAGGGCAGCGTCGTAACTTTGGGTAATTCGCCGCGCCGCCGACCGCACCGCCAGGCAGGCGCAGGCGCGGCATTCGTCGAATTTGGAAAGTCGCGGGCGTCGCACAGGGCACTCTGCCCTGTCCTGCTCCGGCATACAACCGTACGGTCGCACTGAACTGTACGCGTGGCGCTTTTTTGGCTGTCATCCCGAGCGCAGCCAAGGGATCCCGACAAAGTTACCTTTAAGTTTGCGCAGCGGGATTCCTCCCGCCTTCGCATAAAGCTACGGCGAGGCGGGCGACTGTACTCGGACTGACGAAAACGCCCGTCCGGTCGAAGACTCGCCGTGGCGAGCTCGGACTAGAACGCGCCGTGGAGCGCGATCATTCCATAGGGCGCGCTGCCGTCTTCGTGGAAGCGGATGTTGGCGCGATAGAAGTCGAAGTTGCGATATGGCTGGTAGCCAGCCTCGGCATTAACTGAAAGCCATCTCGTGACTCTCCAGTCAAACCCGGCCCCGGCTCGCACTTCGCTATAGGTCAGGACGGCGTGGTTCAGTCTGGGTATTCCATGGTCGCGGCCGAACTCGTCGCTCACCCGGAAATTTGTTTCCTTTAAAGTTGCACCGAGATAGAGGGTGAGATTCTTGTTCCATTCGTATTCGAGACGCGGCGTCGGCGCAACCGCATTCAAGACCCATTGCGGCTGAAATCTCCAACGAATTCCACCACCGGGAATGACCGGATACTTGCGTTCCACATCAATGCTGACGCCAAGGACCAGCTGAAGATCGGGACTATAAATGTAGGTGCCGCCGATCTCGAATGGCATATTGAAGTCGTTCGATCCCGGCCGGAACGCCTCGCTATAAACGCCCGGCGTCGCTTCCACTCTAACGAGAATTGAATCGGAAAATTGAGTGTCGATTCCGACAATGGTGGCAACCGATTGAAGCGTGTTCGGAAGCGGCGCGTTTTTGTCCAAACCAAACGAGAATTGTTCGTATTCGAAACCGAGCCGAAGGACACCGAGCTTCACTCGTGGGGTGAAAACGAACCGGAGCAGGGTGTCGCTCTCATCGAAATCTTCCACTCGATGCGGTCCGCGCGCGACACTGGCTTCACCGACATACGTTTCCTCAAAGGAATACTCGAGCGGCCAAAAGTCACTGCCGAATGAGGCGGTGGCCAGTAAGGTTGCGAGGAGCAATTGCCAGGGTGAAACTGCGCGTCGATCACGATTCAACGCGCGCGTTCCCTGCGGAAAAGCGCGATGGATTTGGCAATGTCTTTCATCATGGCCGATTCCGAGCCGAGTTTTTCCACGCCATGCAAGTCGGCGAGCGCAGCCGATGACACCATGTCGCCCCGCCAAACAAGGGTGTTCGGTTTACCGCCTATCTCCACCGGCCACATTTGATGGAGGGTAAGCGTGACGTAATAACCGCCACTGGAATAGTAAAAAGTATCGGCCGCCTGCACTGCGCCCTCGGCGTTACGTGAATAAAACGCGCCCAGCGTGGCCACCGCCACATTATCGGCATTAAGCAATTCCCAATATAAGTCTGGCTTGAGCGATCCAGCGCCGCGTCCTATCCCGCTGTTTTCAAGCAGTCCGGCAAACTGTTTGCGAATCTTCGATTGTTCGCGGAGCAGGCCAGTCAACTCCTCGCCAGGCTCGCACAGCGGGACTGGCGTGATCGTACGGCTGCTCGGCCGACGTTCCGCCGCTGACAAACGCACGGCCACGGCCGGCCAGAACGCCCATCCAAAAGTCACCGCCCGCAGCCGAAAGCGCAGCGTTGCCTCCTTTCCACCTCGCTGCTTCCTCGCGACTGAGCTGCAACTCGTTTCCCATTTTCGCGGTCGCATTTACCAACGTGCGCACGGGACCGTTGTCTGGCGCACTTTTGATTCTGGCAAAAGTAGACTCGCTTATTGCACCAGAGATGTCGCCATGCAGGAAGACTTTGGGCTCGTGATGCTCGGACGGGTTCCAGTTGCGCATCGCCTCCAGATGGGGCGCGGGTGCTCCAGGCAAAACGTAGATGCTTTGCACCGACAAGAACCGCGGATTGCTCATGGGCGGTCCGTGTGCAGTTTTCCCATCGCTCTTTGCCAGTTGCGCCAGATCGATTTTATCGAAAATAGAAAAACCGCTCAGTTCCGAGAGTGGATCGGCTGACGCCATGCGGATGCCGGCGAGAATCGCCAGGACCAGGGAGAGGAGACAGCTCTTTCTCATGCGGACACTTCTAACGGCACGTTGCCGGGTTGCAAATCTTGCTCTGCCATCGCAATAACCTTTCGAAAATGGATGAACCAGTGATCGTGCTCGATAGGCTGAGCAAGCATTTTGGCGACGTTCAGGCGGTGCGGGAAGTTTCCCTCACCATTGCTCCGGGAACGATATTTGGCTTTCTCGGTGCGAATGGCGCTGGCAAGACAACCACCATTCGGATGTTGTGCGGCCTGACGCATCCGACCGGCGGAAAAGCGACCATTGCAGGCCACGACATCTGGCAGGAACGGCAGCAGGTGCGGGCGAAGTTTGGTTACGTCGCGCAACGCTTCAGTTTGTATCCCGACCTCACGGTGGAGGAGAATTTTCGCTTTTTCGGCGGCGCTTGCCGCGTGCCTATAACGCAATTGGACGAACGAATCGCGAATTTATTGCGCCTGGCTGATCTTGAAGAAAAACGCGACACCCCGGCCGGGAGTTTGTCGGGCGGGATGCGGCAGTTGCTCGCGCTCGGTTGCGCGCTGGTGCACGACCCACCTCTTCTCTTTCTCGATGAACCGACCTCAGGTCTCGATCCGGTCCATCGGCAACAGATTTGGAACCTCCTCTATGACTTGAGTCACGCTGGTAAAACGATCTTCGTCACCACCCATTACATGGATGAGGCGGAGCGTTGCACCGAAGTCGGCTTTATCGAGAGCGGTCGACTCCTCGCCAAAGCGTCACCGCGAAATTTGAAAGCGAGTTTTCGCACCAAATTGCTCGAGATCGATGTTGACCCGGTGATGCCGGCGCTGGTCCGGTTGCGCAATGTTCCCGGCATTCTAGGTGTCTCGTTACGCAGCGGCGCGCTTCGAATCTATGCGCCCGATCCGGAAGCATTGCTTCAAACCTGGCAAACAAACTGGCCCTTCCCCGATTTGAAACTGTTAGGTGAACGCTGGGTCGAACCGGACATGGAAGACGTGTTTACGGCGTATTCGCAGGGGTATGACGCGGTGCTGAAGGGAGGGAATGGAGATCAAGAAGAAACGGCCAACGCGCAACGCCCAATGAAGTAATGAAAAGAAAAACATCGAATGCCGAATGGCCGATTATCCGTTGGATCGGTGACGGGAGGGTAAAGGAAGACGCGCCGGAGTACGGAGCTGCGCGGAAAACAGATTCAACGCTCAACGCTCAACGCCCAACGTCCAACGTCCAACGGAAAAGGAATCTGCGCTTCGACCTCGAAGAGCGACTTCTCGAATTTAGTGCGCGGATTATTCGACTGGTTGATGCGCTTCCGAATACGCGAGCGGGTAATCACGTTGCTGGGCAACTTCTCCGCAGTGGGACTTCTCCGTATGGCAACCACGGCGAAGTAGAAGCAGCCGAGTCGCGCAAAGACTTCGTTCACAAGCTCAAGGTTTGTTTGAAAGAGTTGAAAGAAACCCGGCGATGGCTCCGCCTGATTGAAAGATCCAGGATGCTTCCCGAGAAAAGTCTGGCACCCATTCTCGCTGAAACCGAAGAGCTAATTCGCATTTTCTTCACCAGCATCCGCACCGCAGAGCAAAACGCGAAATGACATCGCATTTCTTCTCATTGAGCGTTGGACGTTGGACGTTGGACGTTGAGCGTTTTCCTTTGCTGTATTCGGCGTTCGGCGTTCGGTGTTTGCCCCGTGTTTTTTCATTGAGCGTTGGGCGTTGGACGCTCGCCATCGGACAGCCCCGAACTGTTTCGGGGTTGAGCGTTGAGCGTTTCCTCTTGTTGCCTTTTACATTCGGTGTTCGGCGTTCAGCATTCGATTTTCGGTGTTTCCTCCCATGAACTCCTCTCTCCACGCCATCCTCAGCGTCGCCTATAAGGAGTTTCTCCACATTTATCGCGACAAACGGGTGTTGCTTTTGCTTCTAATTTTGCCGCCGCTTTTCATTTTGCTTTTCGGTTACGCTTTCGAATCGAGCGACGTTACCGATGTCCCCGGCCTGCTGGTTAATCGCGACAACACTCCGCGCACCCAGCGTTTTATCGACATCATGTCGCAAAGCAAAACGTTTCAATGGCGCCAGGGCCCGCCGGACACCGCTAATGAATCCGATCTTCTGGCCCACCATGTCCAGGCCGCGCTGATCGTTCCACCGGGCTGGAGTGATTCCCTGAACGCTGGCAATCCGAAACCGCTGACGCTTTACCTCGACGGGAGCGACATCAACACCGCCGATGCGGCGGAGGGCGGGGTGCAGAAAAGTCTGGCCGATTTTCAGATGAAAGAGCGCGACCTTATCGTTGAGGACCTGCCGGACGAAGTAATCGAGCTGGGCAAACAATTGCCGGTGCAGATTCGCAAGCAATTCGTCTCGCTGATGGAAGCGTGGTCAGCCAAGAGAATAGTGCTCTACAACCCGAAAGAGCGTTTCATTGATTACGTTATTCCGGGAATTATCGGGCTCATCTTACAATTGCTCACGGTCACACTGATGGCCTGCACCATTGCGCGCGAACGCGAGTCCGGAACGCTTTACCAGTTGATGGTCACGTCGCTGAAGCGTGGCGAAATCGTGATTGGGAAAATCCTGCCGTATCTCGGCGTCTCGATCGTAATCATCGCAGTGATCGCGTTTGTTGCCGGTTTTCAATTTCACGTGCCGTTCTATCAACCGCCCGCTTTGATGCTGATCTGCCTGCTCTTCCTGCTTTGTTCGCTCGGGCTCGGGCTTCTCATCTCCGCTTTCTCCAAAACCCAGACCCAGGCGATTCAATTTTCCGTCTTCTTTTTGCTGCCGGTGTTTGTCTTGTCCGGCGCCTTCGCCCCGCTCGAGCAACTGCCCAAAGCCATCCAGTATCTTTCGGAAATTTTTCCGCTCACCCATTTCTGCCGCGCGTTCAGGCTGGTGAACATGTATCAAGCCCCGACTGCGTTTTACCTGAGAGACCTGATCGTTCTGCTGGCCGGCGCCATCATCACCTTCATCGGCGCCGCCCTTCTGTTGCGGCGCATCGAAGAGTAGATCGATTCGTTCGTAGAAAAGTGCAACGAGCAAGGAAAGAGAGTTGCACGGCCAATCGATCTAACGGGGCCGATGCTAATGTGAGCAATCGAAGAGATGAGAATCTTTCTAAGAATCGTTAGTTTGGCGGTGGCGATCGGCTTGTGCAGCATCCTGGCTGCGTCGAATGAGCCGCCCAATGCGACGCCACAAGACGTGTTCGACGGGATGCGGCAGAGTTTTCAGGCGCAAAAGGCGAAAGGCGTTCACCTGAAATATCAATGGCAGCTGAGCGGCCCGCAGGGCGGCGAATGGTGGATCGAGGTAAACGACGGGACCTACAAGATGGGCAAGGGAAAAATCCCCGATCCAAATGTCACTTTCATAGCAAAAGACAAGGATTGGGTCGCCATCTGCCATGACCAACTCAGCGGCACATGGGCCTATCTTACTGGCCGACTAAAGGTTCGCGGCGATCAGGGAGTAGCCAGAAAGCTCGGCGAAATGTTTCCTTAAAATTTCGCTTCCGCTGCGATTCTGAGATACGGCGCCGGATCAGTCCGCTTCGACTGATTGACCCGGAAGAAATCGAAATTGCGCTGAATTGTAGCGCCTGCGCCTGCAATGATCTTAAACGGTTTAAAACCCGA
Organism: uncultured Verrucomicrobiae bacterium; assembly: GCA_963781735.1. Classification (GTDB taxonomy): domain Bacteria; phylum Verrucomicrobiota; class Verrucomicrobiia; order Chthoniobacterales; family UBA10450; genus AV69. Next base: position 63,109 of record CAWAHI010000016.1, read on the forward strand.
ATACCCGACCTGCAAACCGGCGCGATACTCACTGTATTGAACGACGGCGTCGTCCAGTTGCAGTTTCCGCTCTGTTGTATGCACTTGATCTGTGCGAGCTCCGAGAAAGTTGAGTTCCCCAAGTGCCCGTATGTCCCAGTCGTCATTTGGCTGATACACCAGCGCAGGCTTTGGAAATACAGCCTGCAAGCGCAGCTTGTCGTTAATCAGCCAGGTAATACCACCACCCGGGGCGACAACTGGATCCTGGAATTGGCCCCAGCCGAAACCGACCGTGGCGAAGATTTTGTCCTTCTTCAAAGGAAAGCTCACATACGCTTTCCCGGGAAGGTCGAAAGCGTTCCCGCTGATGTGATTTTGGAAGTAAACTCCAGGATCGAGTTCGATAGCTGCGCCTGGATGATCTTTCACCACGTACTCCAGGGCCAGGTGCCCATAGAGTCCTTGCAAACGGTCGGGCAGGCCGTTGTTGGTGCCGCCAAAATCGTAACGCTCGTATTCGACGCCGGCGCGAAAATACCATTTCCCAGTGATTAAAAATCGATGGTCGTAGCTGAAGTCGTCGTAAAGCGAATCGCCATGCCCGAGTTTGGATTCCTCAAAATCGCTCTGGAACGTGTACGTCGTCTCGTAGTTAGAAAGATTGTGTGAATTTTCGTCGGCCGGCTTGGGTGAAGGCTGAAGAATAAGGTCCGCTGGCCCCGCTGCGGCGGACGCAACTCCGAAGGCAAACAGCATCGCGAGGTTTCGAAATATTTTCACAGGCTAAAGCGACCGGACACCGACATATCGGATGAAGGACGTGAAACCGATGTATCGTCCGCATACTATTTTAGCAAGGACTATTTCGATTGAACTGACTTTGCGGAGGTCGTCCTCTGAAATTGCCGCAGTCAATCGCGACCCTTCACGCGGTACCAAATTGGACTCAATCCAGCAATTGATTCGCGATAGCCTTCGTCCGCTTTTTAAACGCCGTTTTTTCTCCTCGAGCATCCCAGCCGATACTGGGTTTAGCGAATCCTTTTCAGGGCACCGATCAGGGGATTGCCACATGGTTTCATGACTGGCTTACTCCTGCAATCGTGAGCGTGCTGCACATGTTGACTGAGGTCGGTTCGGGCAAATCGATAGAAATCGTTCTCTTTGCGCTGGTACTGTTTTTCATGTGGAAGCGATGGTCCCATCTCTCGTGATCCTGATCATTGCCGTGCCGGGTGGCATGCTGTTGAACGGGCGCTCCTGCGTAGGCAGTAAGTTGGCAACCAAAGCGGTTGCCCTACAATTCGGGATCGTCGCTTAACCCGGCAGCTAAAATCGGCGGGCTGTTTTCAACTGATGCCTATGAGAGGTGGAAAAAAAATCCGTATTGCCTTTTACCTGCTGGCTGCAGGTGGCGCGGCGTTATTTACGTTGCTGCTGGTTCGGCAGGGGGCGCCACACGTTATTGCCGCATTCGCCTCCGCCGGCTGGTGGATTGCAGCAGTCGCGGTTTATCACCTCGCTGTCCCGCTGTTGCTGGACGCGGTTGCCTGGTGGGCGCTGTTTCCGAAATCCGAGCGACTGTCGCTGTGGCAACTGTTTTGGATGCGCTGGATCGGCGAATCGATCAGCAATCTCATTCCTTCGGCGGCGGTTGGCGGCGATGTCGTGCGCGCGCGCCTCGCTACCATTACGGGCACTCCGATGGCCGCAGCGGCGGCCAGTGTGATCGTTGATGTCACACTGGGCGTTGTTACCCAAATAGCGTTCACCCTGCTCGGTCTGGTCTTGCTGGTCCACGCTACTGGACGCAGCAGTTTGGTCGGTCCAACATTGATCGGAGCCGTTCTGGGAGTCCTTGCCATTGCCGGCTTCTACGTTGCGCAGCGTCTCGGCATGTTTCGTTTTGTCAGCGTGATCATCACCCGCCTGGTGAAATCCAAAGAATGGAGCTCGCTCGTGCAAAGTGGCGAAACGCTCGACCAAACCGTGCGCGAATTTTATGGGCGACGACGCGGTGTCATTAACTGCTGCATTGTCACGATGGTTTCGCTCGTTGGTAGCTCCGGCGAGATCTATATCGCGTTAGCTGCTCTTGGCCTGCACGCGACCTTCTGGAATGCGGTCATTCTGCAAAGCATGGCGATGACGGTGAAATCGGCCGCCTTTCCTGTTCCCGGCCAGCTTGGGGTGCAGGAAGGCGGTTACCTCGTGATCGGTAATCTTCTTGGCATCCCGGGCGAAACAGCTTTCGCCATATCTCTTGTCGCGCGTTTCCGCGATTTGCTCGTCGGCATTCCGGCTCTCGTTTTCTGGCAGGTAATCGAAGGTCGCCGTTTTTTGCGCGCGGAATCCGTCGCGAGCGAGTGATCAAGGTCCGAGCCGGACTGGCACGATTCCAGTTTGTCGATGGCGCGACACAAGGCCTGAAACCGCCGGGTTACTTTTGCTTCGGAGTAAAATTGGTTCGCACGTTCCACCAGATCGAACCAAAGCAGCCGCGCGTTCGCTGTAAAGGTTTCGCCGTTTCACGACGACGCGGCGATCACGTCGCGATTTTTCCGCGATGGAATAATCTTCCATTTGTATCTTTGAAATTCGCAGCTGCCCGGGCGTTCGATCGCGTCAGTTCGATAACGGAATCGTCTCGCCTGGTTTCATTGCGCGCACCTGCGCCTTTGAGCCGAGTTTTTCTAATTCGTCGGCCAGCATCTCGGGCGTTCCTGTCAGAACCGGGAAGGTTGCAAAGTGAATTGGGATGACAGATTTCGCCTTTACCAATTCGACAGCTCGTGCCGCACGCGCCGGCCCCATGGTAAAATGCCCGCCCATACATACGAGCATCCAATCGATCGGTCTCTCGAGCGGAACCAATGCCATGTCGGAAAACAAATCGGTGTCGCCGGTGTGATAAATAGTGGGGCCGTTCCGAATCGACAAAACAACGCCGCTGGGTGTTCCGCCATAGATTGGCGGCGACTTTTCATTTGGCATGATTGCCGCGCCATGCCACGCGGGAACAAAACGGGCGGTCACTTCGCCATCAAGCACATGAATTTCGCCGCCGAGATGGCCGACAAGCGAGGAATCTTCTCCCGGAAAACCGAGCGCATTTCGTAACGCAATCGCGAGATCGAACGTGCAAAGAAGGTTTGCCTTCGTTTTGCCGGCGATTTCTACAGCATCACCGACATGATCGAAATGGCCGTGGGTGATGCAGATCACATCTACGCGATCTAGTTTTCGAAGTTCGTCTTCGCCCTTTTTAAACAAGGGATTTTTCAGCCACGGATCGATCAGCAAAACTTTCCCGGAGGGAGTTTGTAGCTTGAAACCCGAGTGCCCGAAGTAGGTGAGTTGAGTGGTTGCCATGCTGAACACGAAATCGAAAACAGGTTGGCCAGCAAGAAAGGAAAAATGACGAATGACCGCCTTCGTCCCGCAGTCGCGGGACTACGGCGTGGCGAGCGAGGAATTGCTGTGGTGGCAGGCGTGTCGCCTGCAGCTGACAAATGCAGCCGACACGGCTGCCTCTACAGTCATTAATTCGTCATTCGAGCTTCGTCATTTACTTTGTGCCCATGAATCATGACGAAGCGCATCGCCACCTTTCCGCAAGCGATAAACGATTGGCACAGTTGATCTCGCGTTCGCGTCGCTACAGTATCGAGCCGAATTCGAGAATGCGTCCGTTTGACGCCCTGGCCGAATCGATCGCTTACCAGCAACTGAACGGGAAAGCGGCTGCCACCATTTGGAAACGAGTGCGCGCAATTTTTCCGAAACGAAAATTTCTCGACCCGAAGCTGGTGCTGGAAACGCCGGATGAAACATTGCGCGCGGCCGGTCTGTCGCGCAGCAAGGTCGCGGCGCTGAAAGATCTGGCGGCGAAAACGATCGACGGCACCGTGCCGACCGCGCGTGCGATGGCCAGAATGACCGACGACGAAATTGTCGAGCGGTTGATTCAGGTGCGCGGGATCGGGCGTTGGACGGTAGAAATGTTGTTGCTCTTCGATCTGGGGCGCCCGGATGTCTGGCCGGTACACGATTATGGGGTGCGCAAAGGGTTCGCGAAAATTTTTGGCAAACGAAAATTGCCGACGCCGAAGCAGATGGTGAAACACGGACAGCGATTTGCGCCATATCGTTCTACGCTGGCGTGGTACTGCTGGAGAGCGCTGGATGAGGCAGGGAAAAGTTAAAACTGCTAAAGCGTTACAATGTTAAACTGGGCCAGTCCGTTTTAACGATTTAACCCCTTTTACAATTTAACGCGCGGCGAAGCCGCATTGACTTTGCGCCCGCGGGTAACTAAAAGGCGAGGACATGGCAATATTTCACATCAATCGCAGCGGCACCAGTCTCGGCACGTTTTCGGAAGAAGATGTTCGGGCTGGACTTCAGAGTGGACGTTTTCTTGGCACTGATCTCGGCTGGCGTGACGGCATGGCGACGTGGCAACCACTGGCACAAATTTCCGAATTCGCGCAAGACATTCCAGCGGCGGGCGCCGCGGTTCCGCCGCCGCAGGCCGCGAGTCCTGGGGCAATTCCTCCCGTCACAGCAGCGGGGGCGCGCTCCGGTTTGCCGTGGGATGACCGGCAGCAAAAAGGATTTTTCACCGCCTTTATCGAAACGCTGCAAATGGTTCTGACCCGACCGGCGGAAGCGTTCACCGTTATGAAACGCGAAGGCGGCTTCAGTGAACCACTCATTTATGGAGTCGTCGGCGGCAGTGTGGGCGCGATTGCGGCATTCCTGTTTTCAATTCTTTTGCACTCGTTCGGAATGTTTGCGGACCAGCGAAATGCGCTCGGCGCGATGGCAGGTATGGGGATCGGGTCGATCGGGTTGATCATCCTTGTTCCACTCGCCATCGTCATCGTCTTGTTTATCGGCGCTGCCATTGTTCATCTTTGTTTGATGATTGTCGGGGGAGCGAACCAACCATTTGAAACGACGTTTCGCGTCCTGGCATTCACACAAGGATCAACGGGCGTGCTGCAATTGATTCCAGTTTGCGGCGGAGTTATCGCGGCGGTGTGGGGGATTGTGGTCAATTGCATTGGTCTGGCGCGCGCGCATGAAACCGATACCGGCCGGGCGGTGCTGGCGATTTTTCTTCCGTTGATCGTTTGTTGTGGGCTTGCGTTCGTGATTTCGTTTATGGTCGGCGGGCTTGCGGCACTGGGTCATCACTGAGCGAGGCGCTCGTGCAGGTTGTTCGCCGGCCACTCGCCCCGGGCGAGACGAATCATGAGCTGATCTGGTTGACTATTTCTTCAGGCGGCCTGGCGCTGGCGGCAAGTTGGCTGGCCTTGAAACTGCCCTGGCCGATCTGTCTCTTTCACGCGCTTACCGGCCGTCCCTGCCTCACCTGCGGCGCGACTCGATCGGCCATGGCATTTTTTCATGCGCACTTCTTGACCGCGTTGCAGTGGAACCCGCTCGCGTTCCTTTGTTACTGCGCGCTTTCGTTGTTCAACGTCTACGCGTTTGTGACCATCGTCATGCGCGCGCCGCGCCTGCGCATTATTCAGGTCACCCCGAGCGAGCGGAAATTTGTTCGCGGCTCTGCAATCGCGCTGCTAGCGCTGAATTGGTCTTACCTGTTGCTGGCAAATCCGTCGTTATAGCACTGTCATCCCGAGCGGAGTCGAGGGATCCCGATGAAGTTACCTTAAAGCCCTCGCGGCGGGATCCCTCGACTTGCGCTCGGGATGACTACTGTTTGGTCCGCCCGACATCGTCCTCTGGCGCGCCCCGATGTTTGGCGATGAACTCGCTGGGATTTAGCCAGCCGGCAGTATTCTCCCGATAACCTGGTCCGATAAACGGCGTCATGAACTCGCGCATTTCAAAATGCAGATGGGCGAAGTATTGTCCGCCCGCCGTCCCGACCGTCGCAATTTTTTGGCCGCGGTGCACATCGTCGCCAGCGTGGACCAATATTTCCTGACAATGGCCGTAACAGGATTGGACGTAACGGCGGGTGCCATTCTCTTCGATCGCGTGTAAAACAATGATAACGTTGCCCCAGCCCGGTCCGCCATCGCGCGCCAGCAAAACGCGGCCATTCGCCACGGCGTAAATCGGATCACCGAGGTCGGAATTTTCACCGCCGATACCGTTAAGATCATCACCGAGATGATGATTTTCGGTGAAACGCTGAGCGTTATACGTGAGGGCACCGTGCTCGCTGCCCAGGGGGAAATCAAAGCGCGTGGCCACCGGAAGCGACGCGAGTTCGAAGGGCAAAGGAACTTGAAATGCCGGGTCAAGACGGGTGGGACGACTGAGCTCGGGCCAAAGTTTCCATGCCAGAGTCCCAAGTAGAGCGAGCGCAAAGATCGTTAGGAAAAGCAGGACGCGCATCACGTTGAGTATCGGGTAAATGACGAATAACGTATGAGCTATGACGAATTAATGACGAATGCTAGAAGCCTGATATAGCCGATGGGCAAGCTATTCATCATTAGAACTTCGCCATTGCTTCGTGCTTCGTCATTCGTCATTTGCTTTTTTGTGACTTCGATTGGCAAGCGTCCTGTGCGAAACTAAGCTCGCCTCATGCGGATTCTCGTCACCGGCGGTGCAGGATTTATTGGTTCGCATCTGGTCGAGAAACTACTCGCACTCGGGCATGGCGTCGCGATCCTCGATGACTTCAACGATTTTTACGATCCGCGAATCAAACATGGCAACATCGCCGCTGTGAAAAATGATGCGCCGGTTTTTCAGATGGATCTGCGCGATAACAATGCCGTGCGTGGTCTGTTTCATCGGGAGAAATTCGATGCCATCGCGCATTTGGCGGCGCGCGCCGGGGTCCGGCCGTCCATTGCTCAGCCGCAGCTTTATTATGATGCCAATGTAAACGGGACGCTGCATTTGCTCGACGCAGCTCGCACGGCCGAAATCGAGCGTTTCATTTTTGCGTCCAGCTCGTCGGTTTACGGAATCTGCAGGAACGTTCCATTTTCAGAGGATTTTCATCTTACCCAAACCATCAGTCCGTATGCCGCCACCAAAATTGCCGGCGAATTCCTTTGCTCGACGTTTTCGCACCTCTACCGGATGCGGGTGACGGCGCTGCGTTTTTTTACGGTTTACGGAGCGCGGCAACGTCCCGATCTGGCGATCCATCAATTCACTAGCAAGATTTTAGCCGGCCAGCCCATCGATCAATTCGGCGATGGCACGACTCGGCGCGATTACACTTACATTGACGACATTATTCAAGGCGTGGTCGCGGCGCTGAATTACGACGGCGCGAGGTGGGACATTTTTAATCTCGGGGAAAGCGAAACCGTGCCGTTGAAGGATCTGATCGAAGCGATCGAAACGGCGGTTGGAAAAAAGGCAAAGATTAATCAGTTGCCGGAACAGCCGGGTGACGTGCCGCTAACGTGCGCCGATATTTCGAAAGCCCGGCGGCTCCTCGGTTACAACCCAACCACGAAATTGCGCGACGGTTTGCCGAAGTTCGTTCAATGGTTTCGGGCTCAGCAACAATGAACCTGCCATTTGAGCAGCGAGCCTGTTTTGCCGCGGGCCAGGCCAAATCGGGGACAACTCTGCTCATCGCTCTGCTCGACGGGCATCCACAGCTGCTCGTCTTGCCCGAGGAAACCGCCTATTTCCCGACCGCTCTTAATAAATACGAAAAATTCGGCCGCCGGGCACAGGTTGATTATCTGACCAAAGAAGCCCTATCCCGCGTCCTTTTCGGCGGACCACCGGAGTGGGAAAAAACAGATTACGGACATTTTCCGACAGGGCAGTTCCGCGAACGCTTCGAAGCCGCTGCGTTCGACCCAAATAATGCAGACAAAGATTTGCTGGTATTGATGATGGAGACGTATGCGGAGATTCTAGAGATTCCGCGCGATTCGATCGTGCGCTGGGTGGAAAAAACGCCGGCTAATCGCCGTTTCATTCCGCAGATTTTGGAGCGGTTTCCGCAGACGAAATTTCTGATCACCATGCGCGATCCGCGGGCGATCCTGGCCGCACAGATCGCCCTCGAGAAGACGCGGAAAACCCGGGAGTTTTCGGTTTACTATTGCGTCTCCCATTGGCTCCAAGCCGCCCAACTTGCCTTGCGCGCGGAACGAAAGGAAATTTCCGGCATCGTAATCCGTTACGAGGATTTGGTCGCCGATCCGGCCCCGCCGATGCAACAGGTCTGCGATTTCCTGGAGATATCGTTTGATCGCAATGTCGTCTTAACGCCGACGAAGGCGGGAAAATTCTGGGCAGGAAACTCGGCGACTGAGCGCGAATTCACTCGTGTAAGCGGGGAACGGGCGGGCAGTTGGCAAAACGAATTGTCGGGGGACGAAATTGGCTGGGTGGAATGGCATTGTCGGGAACTGATGCCGCACTTTGGGTATACTCCGCGAAGTTCGCACCGGAGTTTGTTGCACCATTGGGCCAGACCGATTCAGCAGGAACGTCCGAAGCAATATTTCAAGTCCCGTTATTACTCCGTCAGGGACAGATTGCTCGGACCACGTAACAAGTAAGCGGGTGCTTGCAATCCCCGCCAGGCAGTCGATAATGCAGCCGTTAACGGTGCTGGCAAGGCTTTGATCCGCCCCGCATCCGACGACTCAGATTTTGGAACTTATGATGCGAATGCTCGCATGCCCCCTGTTTCGTTGGCTGAATGTCATGCGATTTGGATTAAGGCCGGACCGGCAACATGAGGCGAAGTTTCCGGCGGCGGGGGCTCATCAACTTGAATGGACCTCGCGAAGTTCGCGCGCTGCTGGCCGTGCATCCCTCGATGCGCTTCGCCCGAGTAATCATCAGAAATTCATTAAAAATACACATGAAATCTTATACATCCGGAAGGTCGCGCCCCGGGCGCGGGCGTTCCCGCCGCCGCGGCGGCGATGGCCAGAGGCGTCGATCCGACGCCAAAGCTGCGCCACAGAAGAAGGGATTCTGGTCCAGAATCGCGGGCTTTTTTGCAGCTCCCGAAAAGGCAGAACAACGAAATGGATCGCACTCGCGCCAGCAGGCGCGCACCCCACATAAACCGGAGCCGATCGAGGTCACCTCGCCACGGCTGTATGTGGGAAACCTGTCATTCGATGCGACGGAGAGCGACTTGTTCGAGTTGTTCAACGGCGTCGGCCACGTCCAAAACGCGGAGGTGGTGAGCTACAAACACAACCAGCGCTCGAAAGGTTTCGCATTCGTGCAAATGCAAACCGTGGAAGAAGCGAAGCGGGCCGTGACCGAGCTTCACGATAAGGAGTTCCTCGGCCGCAGGCTGGTCGTCAGCGGAGCGAAATCGACCGACCATTCGCGAAACTAATTGTCGATTCGGATTCAATCGGGAGACGTGGCCTCAAGCCCGTCTCCCGATTTTGTTTCAGTATTGGGTGGCGTTGGACGTTGGATGTTGGAATTGAACGAGACCCACACTTGGGGGCGTCGGCTCCTAGGGTGGCGGCTGTGTCAGCCGCCGCTTTAATGGAAGGCGTCTCACGGAGACGCCCTACAAATGAAAAGCACGTTTTTCATCGTTGGTCCCACTGCGGTCGGGAAAACTTCGCTCGCGATCGAGCTTGCCGAACAATTCGATGCCGAAATCATCAATGCCGATGCCTTTCAAATTTATCGCGGCCTCGATATTCTGACGGCGAAACCGGATTCGGAAACACAACGTCAGGTTCGGCATCACCTGCTTGGCCAAGTCTCGTTAGCGGAGAGAATGTCGGCGGTAAGTTTTGGCGAACTGGCATGCGCGGCCCTGGCGGATATCCATTCGCGCAACAAGAACGCGATCATCGCTGGCGGGAGCGGCCTTTACCTTAAAGCGATCACCCATGGATTCGATGAGGTCCCACCACCGGATCCGAGACTACGCGAGGAATTAAGTGCGCTTTCTCTGGAGGAGTTGGGTCTGTGGCTAAGGGATCTGAATCCCCAGCTCGCCGCACGCACCGATTTGAAAAACCCGCGTCGCGTAATCCGTGCGATCGAGATCGCCGCCGCCACTGCCGTCATCCCGAGCGAAGTCGAGGGATCCCGAAACGTTATCTTAAAGCTTTCGCAACGGGATCCCTCGACTGACGCTCGGGATGACGAGTTCGCGGGCGTGCTGCTCCTCCGCGACCGCGACGATCTCTACCAGCGAATCAATGAGCGAGTGAACGCGATGTTTCGTCAGGGAGTCGAAGAAGAGGTGCGAGCGCTGCAGGATATCGGTCCAACGGCATCTAACGCCCTAGGGTTAAAGGAAATTCGCGCCTTAATCGAAGGCCAGATTTCACGCGCGGAATGCATTGGGAAAATCCAACAGGCGACCCGCCGCTACGCCAAGCGTCAGTTGACCTGGTTTCGCCATCAAACTACCTTTCCACAACTGAATTTGACACCGTTTTCACATCGAGAAGCAGTCCGCGCGATCACGCGAATATTTCATCACGCCGGGGAATGATCGAGACCAGACCGAAGAGGCAAGCAGAACGCGCGTTGCTCATCGGCCTCGAGCAGAATGGTGTCTCCAAATGGGATCTGCGCGATTCAATGGAGGAATTGCGCGAACTCGCCAGCTCGGCGGGCGCGGAAGTGGTCGACACCGTGACTCAAAAACTGCCCAGACCGACGGCGCCGTTTTATATCGGCAAAGGAAAAGCCGAAGCGATCAGGGACTCGGTGCAAAGCCAGCGCGTCACTTCGGTGATTTTCAACGACGAGCTTTCACCGGCGCAGGGACGCAACCTGGAAAATCTCTTCTCGCGCAAGGTGCTCGACCGCACTCAGCTCATTCTCGATATTTTTGCGCAGCGGGCGCGGAGTCGGGAAGGCCGGCTGCAAATTGAGCTGGCGCAATTGCAGTATTTATTGCCGCGTTTAACGAGAATGTGGCATCATCTTTCCCGCCAGACCGGCGGAATTGGAACCCGCGGACCAGGCGAGACACAGTTGGAAGTTGATCGTCGCCGGGTGCAGGAACGGATCGCGCGCCTCGAGCGCGAGCTGGAAGGCGTGCGCAAAGTGCGCAGTGTGCAGCGGCAGGGCCGAAAGCGACATCAGTGGCCGGTAGCGGCGGTTGTGGGTTATACCAATGCCGGGAAATCGACCCTGCTGAATTTGATGACCGGCGCCGACGTCCTCGCGGTCGATAAACTTTTCGCCACGCTTGATCCAACAACGCGTAGCTTCACACTTCCTAACAAACAACGGGTCCTGCTCACGGATACGGTCGGGTTCTTGCGCAAACTGCCGCATACTTTGATCGAATCCTTCAAGGCTACGCTCGAGGAAGTCAGCGAAGCCGATCTGCTTATTCACGTGGCAGATCTCAGTCATCCCCGGGTGGACGAACAGATGGCGGCGGTCGATAGCGTGATCAAAGAACTCGATGCCTTTGGCAAACAAACACTGCTCGTTTTCAACAAAATCGATTTGCTGGAAAATCCGGAGCTGGCCTCGATTTATTGCCGGCGATTTCCCGGAAGCGTCGCGATTTCTGCCAAGGCCGGGCGAGGTATCGATCAATTTGTCGAGGCCTTGCAAGCTGCTCTCGGCTCCTGGCGGTTGCGTTCGCATTTCCAGATCCCGCTGAGCGAATCAAATCTCATCGCGGAACTTCATCGTGTCGGCCATGTCCTTCAGGTGCAATATCAAGGCGAAAACGCGCTGGTCACCGCTCACGTGCCGCCGCATCTCGAACAACGGCTGACGAACTTCATCGCGAAATAACTCGGTCGAGGTTTATGTGGCCTATGGTCCTATGCGTCCTATCCCAAGCCCATGACCACCCGTGAACGTGCCACCGCTCTAGCGGAACGGTTTCGCAAAGTTTACCCCGACGCCCATTGCGAACTCGATTTCAAGAATCCATTACAGCTTTTGGTCGCGACGATTCTCAGCGCGCAATGCACGGATAAGCGGGTGAACGTGGTCACGCCGGGGCTGTTCAAAAAGTATCGCGACGCGCGAGCCTTCGCGCAGGCGAAACCCGCTACCTTCGAGAGCGAGATTCGCTCCACCGGTTTTTTTCGAAGCAAAACCAAGAGTATTCTCGGCGCTTGCCAGGCTATTGTCGCGAAGCACGACGGGAAGGTTCCCGATACGATGGAGGAGTTATGCGCGCTGCCAGGGGTCGGACGAAAGACGGCGAACGTCGTCCTCGGCAATGCTTTTTCGAAGAACGAGGGAATCGTGGTCGATACTCACGTCATTCGTTTGTCGCAGCGTTTTAAGCTAACGAGACATAAGGATGCTGAGAAAATCGAACAGGACTTGATGAAGATCGTGCCGACTCAAGATTGGACGCTTTGGAGTCATTGGCTAATCTGGCACGGCCGCCGCCGCTGTTTTGCCCGCAAACCGGATTGCGCCAACTGCGAAGTCTTCGATCTGTGCCCAAGCGGAAAAGTTTTTCTTCGCACCGGCGAAGCGAAGACAGGAAGATAGGCATCCAACGCCAGTCTGGCTCGGACCCTGTCTCGGACGGTGGGCATCCTGCCCGCCAAGGATCGAAAGGATTCCTTAGTGCACGTCGCCTGTCAGGCTCGCGGTCTGACTTCCTCCTCGATCTCCTCTACCTCCGATGCGTGTTGCGCTGCCTTGTTGCGCAAACGGGTAAACTGTTCCTCAAGCTGTTTCAGCTCCTCATCCGACAACTTTTCCAGGTCAACCAAGCGATTACGCGCGCCCTGAACGGCTCGGATCAGCTCATCGAGCTTCAAATGCATCGCCTTGGCATCGCGGTTCTGCGTGTTCTGAATGAGGAACACCATCAGAAACGTCACGATGGTCGTGCCGGTGTTGATGACCAGCTGCCAGGTATCGGAAAAGTGAAAGACCGGTCCCGTTAATGCCCACACTGCGATAATGATGAGTGCGCCAATAAAAGCCCACGCCGTTCCCAGTACCTCGGCTGATTTTCGGGCAAAATGACGAAAGCTATCGCGTACGATGCAGAAAAAATCGCGTTGCTCTGGTTTCACGCTGTTGTTCGATGGCATCATTCCCATTTGCATCGCAGCGCTAACCGCCTTTGCGTGCATTTCCAAGCCTGTGGTGCTCCTGATCGTTGATTTTGACTACTTCCAGGGGAATAATTACGGCGCTCCTCTACATGCAACGGGTCACCGCTTTTGAAGCGCTGAAGCTTTATCCAGGTTTCGCGGATTCGCGGAAAACGTGCGCGTCGCTCGGGCGAGCAAATCGCGTTTCAAATCGCGGCCATAAGCTGTGATGGACGCAAATCATTCTGCCCTTCATCTCGATCTCGACGGCGCCTGGCGCAACGTTGCACACAGTTTGCCGACAGCTGATGCCACGAAATGGGGTCCGCGGCTTCGTTTCTCCACTTCGCCCCGAGCAGTCGAACAATTTTATCGCGAGATTCAACCGCATCTCAGCAAATTCATTCTCTACGGTTCGGGCGACTTTCATCACCTGACCGCTCTCTGGCTTCGACGGACGCATGAACCGATTACGCTAGTTTCGTTTGATAATCATCCGGACTGGGATATTCGCCCGCCACGCTGGTGCTGCGGAGGCTGGGTCAATCGCGCACTGGAATTGCCGCACGTCCGGCAGGTGGCGATCTGGGGTTGCGGAAATTTCGAATGCTGGTGGCCGCATCAAATTTTTGGCAATCGCAAAGCGGAACGCGCTGGGACGCTGACGGTCCATCCCTGGGCGGATGATCGGCCGCCGAGCGCACAAAAACGGCGCGGCGCGATTTTGCGCGAAAATTGGCGGGACCAATTTGAAAAGTTCGCCAGCGAGCTGATCGGCTCGAACGTTTACATTACGATCGATCTGGATTGTCTGGCGTCGGATTACTCCTGCACAAATTGGGAAAGCGGAAGGTTCGATCTCGATGATGTTCGGTGGGGACTGGAGACGCTGAAGCACCACGCTCATATCTTGGGTGGAGACATGTGTGGCGCCTATTCACCGCCGGCTTACGCGCGAAGGAAGCAACGGTTCGCGTCGGAAATGGATCATCCAAAATTGGATTTTCCACCGGTGGAAAAGATTCGTGCGGTTAATCAGCGCGCGTTCGAGGCGCTATGGCCGGCGTTAACATCGCATCCCTAAGAGACTATATTGCCGTAGTCGCCGGTCGCCCACCGCCGTTTCGGCGCTCACACAGCGCCGCTACAACCATCCACCTAACTCAACGAGACCAGCACGACGCCACCACTGATCAACGCCGCGCCAAAAAAAAGACGCGGTGTTAGTTTTTCCCGCAAAATCACCGCCGCCAAAATGCTGATGATGACCACGCTCAATCCCTGAAAGGGATAAAGATAGCTGAGGTCGAAACGCTGGAGTAATCCAAGCGTAATAAAAAATGAAAAGGTCATCGTCGCGAGACCTGCTCCGAAAAACTTCGCGAATCGGGCGCTGCGAAGATCGCTTTCCATCGCGTGCTTGAGGAAGAGTTGGCCGAGAATGTAAAGAATCAGCGCAACGAAAATGAGCAGTGCCGAAATCAGGGTCACAATTTTTCCTCCATTCGTGCAACCGGTTTCGCCACGATAAGAACTCCGATCAAAACCAGCGCGATCCCACACCAGCGCTGAGTGGAAATGATTTCATCCAGAACAAACCACGAGCTTAACGGGATCAGCACGTGAACAAAATTCGAGAGCGGGTAGGCGATGGTGAGCGGAATGAAACGCAGGACGTAAAGCCAGCTAATGAAACTCGCGATCACGAACAAAATCCCGTACCAGACATTGGCCGAGGCAAGGCCGGAAACGCCGGTCCAGTTCACTTCCGCCGGCAAACGTGGCGCTTCGACGGCGCCACGCTTAAGGAAGAGTTCCGAAGTTGTGACTAAGAGAACGGTGAGACAAAGCTGAAACCACGGATTGAGCAAAAGCTCCTTTGCTTTCTGAATCATCGGAAAATATGCAGGTGGCGCCGCAGCACTGGATCGGTGCGAGCTGGTTCGAAAACGCGAGCGAACGCTTTGATAAACGGGTTAAGCCAGGGCGACGTGTGTTTCACGTAAACATCCACCCCTTGCGGTTCGAGTCGCAGACGCAGTTTCGGATCATAATTAAAAGGCGCACTGGCATAGCGGCGCAGCCCGTTAGCCAGCGCCCAATTCAGTAGATCGCGAAACGTGACGTAATACAGATTCAGTTCATATGCGACCGAGTAGTCCAACCCGATATCATTGTCGTAGAGGGTTCCATCCCAGACGGTGCAAAAGCTGAACGCCACCGCACGGGAGCCCTGGCGCCAGATGAAATAGCGGAATTTTCCGGGCGCGCTCCGACCCGCCTCGAGAAAGTATTCGCGAGTGAAAATCTCGAACTGGATCGCGCTGGTCTCCGCCACCGCAAGGTAGAGCGGATAAATTTCCTCGATGATCTGCTCGGCGTCAGTCCAGACTTCGAAACTAATCGCGGGCGAGGCATCGTCAGCGGAACGAAATTTTCGACGCAAATTCTTCCGAGTCGCACGGCTTAGTTGCTTCGTCGCGTACTCTTCGAAGGAAGCGAAATTGAGATCGAGAATTAATGGTGGAAATCCGGTTACACGGCTGTAGCCCGCCTGGTTGAGACTGGAAAAAGCGGAACGCGTTCTCGCGGGGAAGTCCTTGAACCCTACCAGTCTAATCCCAATGCTGCCGGCATACTTTTCGACGGCTTCGGCGACGAGCGGAGCCGCGGTTTCATCCGATTCCATGGTGCCCATTTTTCCGTCCCCTACAAGACAGCCCGCCAACGCTACGCGGCTTTTTAAAAAGTGCGGCCAGTGCGTGCGCAATTTCGCGACAAGTCGTGCAATCCTCGCACCTGCGGAAATAGCAAGGTCCTGACTGGCAAGAAGGAGTGGTTGCAGTGCAATCGGCCGATCATTTTCATCGAACACAAGCAGATACCGGTAATCAAAACCGCACCTCATCGTCTGCTCGATTAAGTCGTAGTATTGGAAATCTTTCCAGCAGTCGGAAAAACCGCGTTCCCAAAATCCCATTGGCACATCGCGAGCGTGCTCAAAGACGAGCACATGGCCGCGCGGAAGGGCAAGCTTCGATTCGGGAGTACGCGTGTCGGATGACGTGCGCGCGAGCTGAGTCGTCATCCGTAAAGTTCGGCGGCGTTGGCGAATTTCGGCAGCACGGAATCGTGTCGTGTCGGTTCAAGGAACTTCACCACGCGACTGAAAATTGGATTCAACAGGGGCTGAGTGTGCCTGACGTAAAGATCGAGCGGGGCCAGATCGCAACCGAGATGCAGCTTCGGATCGTAGTTGAGCGGGCTGCTGCAATAGAAGGTCAGACGGTGATTGATCGCCCAGCGCAGAATGTCGCGCAGAGTGTAAAAATAAAGATGCAGATCGAGTGCGACGGAATAGTCCAGGCCGAGATATTCGTCGTAGATCGTGCCGTCGTGCACCATGCAAATGCTGAAAGCAATGATGCGTCGATCAAGTCGCCAGATAAAAAAGCGGACACGTTCCGGCATAAGCTGGCCGAGTTTTGCCAGATATTCCTTGGTCAGCTTTTCGAATTTCATCGGCGACCGCTCGTGCACCGCCAGATAAAGCGGGTAGACTTCGTCCAGAGATGGCGTGATATCGCTAACGATTTCGAGATCGATTTTGGCGGCGCGTTCGGTTTTGCGAAATTTTCGCCGCAAACTTTTGCGCGTGCCATAACTCAAATGCGCGAGATAATCATCAAAGTCACGAAAATTCAGCGCCAACCGGGTCATCGGCATGCTCGGCACGCGGGTAAACCCATTGTCTGAAAATCCCGCGAGCGCATCGCGATACTTGGAAGAGAAATCTTTCAGGACAATGAGTGACGCCTTGGCCGCACGCGCGATCTGCGAGAGGCAGGCATGCAACGCTTCAGCGATCCAGACTGAATCCTTCGAAGCGAGGGCACCGAGATGACCTTCGCCGGCCGCACAGCCAACCATTAGTACACGCATCGTTAGAAACTTCGGAAATTTTTTGCGAATCGAGTCAACCACCTGTCGGACCCCGCCGGGAATTCCTTCGACCAGGTTTTGCTGGACGAAAAAGAAAGGCTGAATGCCACGGACGTTGCCGGCGAGATCCCGCAGAATCAGATATTGGTATTCGAAATCGTTCGCCAGCGTGTCTTCGATGATTTCATAGAAGCGATGATCTTTGCAGCAATCGCGGAAAGCGTTGCGCCAGTCTTCGCACTGCTGGAGTTCGCCTCGTGAAACGACGGCAGCGCTCCCGTCTTTGAAAGAAAACGTTGTCACCTCTTCGCGGACCATTGAAAAACCCTCATCCTAACCTTTTCCCAGTGGGAGAAGGAATGAACTCGCCCCGCGCGAGTAAACAGACGATAGCGCAAAACACCTCTCTCTCCCGTTGGGAGAGACGCACGCGCAAGTGGCAGTGAGGGCGGTTTTTCAACAGTAATCCTACGCGCCACCGGCAACAGCACGCTCCGGCGTTTTTTCCGAGCTGGTCAGTTCAACGCGCACGATACGATCGCGCAGATTTACGTCGCGTTGTGGATACGGTATTTCAATACCGGCTTCGCGCAGCTTCCGCGCGATCGCGAAATTCAGATCGCTGCGGAACCGGCGGGGCCGATAACTCATTTCCCGGCTCCAGACTACCAGTTCCAAATTGATCGAACTTTCCCCGAACGTCTCCAAAAATACCGTTGGCTCCGGCTCGTCCAGGACATGGGAATCCTCGCGCGCGACTTCGATAAGAGCATCTCGCACTTTGTCCAGATCGCTGCCGTAGGCGACACCCACCGGAATGCGAAACCGCACTCGCGGGTCGCCGTAAGTCCAGTTCGTGACCGGCGAATCGATGAACTTCGTATTCGGCACGATCATGGTAATGTTGTCGTTGGTGAGAATGACGGTGCTGCGGGCGCGAATTTGCTGCACCTGACCTGTGACACCCGCGACCTCCACACGATCGCCAATAGTGATCGGTCGTTCTGCCAGAATGACGAGGCCGCTGATAAAATTGCTGGCGATATTTTGCAGCCCGAAGCCGATGCCGACACCAACCGCGCCGGCAAAAACGGTCAGGGTGGCAAGGTGGATGCCGGCGTTGTCCAGGACAATGAAAACGCCGACAACAAGGACGATATTACTGACGATTTGCGAGATGGCGTATTGCAGCGACCGATCCAGGCCGCTGTTTACGAGGAACCGGTTAAAGAGAAATGATCTTGTCCGCGCCGATATCCAGAAGACTCCGAGAAGAAGAGCGACGAGCAGGAAAACCTGGACGAGCGTGAGCGAGATACCAGGCAACGGTTGATTCCAGGCCAGCGGAATGCCGGCCGCGTTGATGGCCGTGACGGTGAAAAAGATCAGCGTGGCAAGACTGAAGATCGTCGGGATGATCGAGGCGAAATTTTTGCCGAGTTTGAGTCGGGTAAGGAAACGGCGGAATGGCTCACTTTGAAACAACTTTGCCAGCAATAACCCGACTCCAAAGAAAACCGCGAACGCAATCAGCCCGGCAGCGGTAATGTAATTGCTGCCGATGTGAAATAGCGGTTCGGTTAGGTACTGCACTCTCTACACTGTGATTCCAGAGGCGCGACGCAACCAAAAACACATGGCATCGGCACCTTGTCGATGGAAATGGCCGGGGCTGCTTTTGACTAGCGCCGTTAGCGCAAGCAGCCGAAGCCGCAGTATCAGGCCGCGAGGGGTTTCTACCCTTCCTTCGGCTTCGCCCGCTCCTGGATGTATTTGATGACGTCGCCGACTGTTTGCAATTTCTCGGCGTCCTCATCGGGAACTTCCACCGAAAATTCCTCCTCGAACGCCATCACCAACTCGACGATGTCGAGTGAGTCCGCCCCCAAATCTTCGATAAATGAAGCCTGCGGCGTAACCTGTTCGGGGTTAACGCCCAGTTGTTCGACGATGATGTCCTTAACCTTCTCTTCGATTGATTTGTCGGCCATAAAATTTCGGTTTGTTGCGTCCGCCGCGATAACGCGGGCTGAACACGTAGGCAAGTAAAACAATTCAAATTCTTGTCAATGAGAATGTGGAAGAGACCTCCGCGCCCCGACAGATCCAAAGATGTCGCGGCGCTGAGGCCGCGCCCACATTGAACGAGACGGCTTTGTACTACTTCGCCATCCGTCATTGGTCATTACCGAACCTTGTTTGGTTTACTTCTCGATCTGATGCAGTACATGAGAAGTGTGCCATCGGCCGGCGAACCGCTTGATCTAATTGACCTGAAGTTCCTTCCCGCATGGGTGAAGGAAGATTGGTCTGCACCGCGGCATGCCGAGTGGGAAGAAGACCAGGAACCCTGGCCTCGTGGTGGCGAGCAGCGGCGTGATCATCCACCTCGGGGCCCGCGTCGCGAACAAAAAAACCGCGACCGGCGTGATCGCCCATCGCGGGACGAGCGCAGAATGCCGGACCGCAGAGATAGGCAACGTTCTCGCGATTTTCCGGCGCGGCGCGAGGCGCCTGCTCCGCCGCCGTTGCCGCAGCTCGAGGTTCATTTTCTTCCGCAAGCAGCGGCGTTCGAAAATGTCGCAGCCCAGATCAAGTCTGGTACGGTCGCGTATTCTGTTTACGCCCTGGCTCGCCTGTTTTTGCAGAAACCCGAGCGTTACCACGTTAGGGTGAAGACGAAGGAAGTGCGTCCACTTTTCCGTCTTGGCGAATCGAACGCAGTATCGACAAATCGCAGCGCGCTCGAAGACTCCGCCTTTCGCCTGATGCGAGAAAAGGTCTATGAGACTAAGGTGACTTTGAACGATCCAATCAAGGGTGACTTTAATAGCGTCGCGCGCGAACGCACTACCGGAACATTGCTCGGGCCGACCAACCACCACAGCTACCAGCCGCAACTTCGCCGCTTTTATGAACAACGCTTCAGCCGGCGCATGAGTTTTCTCGATTTCCAACGCCAGATCGAAAACGTCAGCGATCCAGCGCTGGTCGAGCAATGGAAGGAAGAAGCGCGCAAGGCGACCACGTTTGTCACTCGCCAGGAAGAACCGGCTCAGACTTTCAACACGGAGGCTGAGGCGGAACGCCATTTTCGCGAGAAATATTTGCCGGCTCTCATCACTGAGACACCGGAAGCGGAGGTCGACGGCGTCACCAGTCGACGCTTGCCGGACCGCGGAATCGCACGTCTGATCGAGAATGCCTGGTCGGCGGAAGTCCGCTCGCCTTCAAGCATGATGCAGGAACTGGCCGGCCGGTTTCGCGGCACCGGGCTGCAAATTTTTCGTCATCGTAAAGGGATGCTTTTCGTTTCGCCTATTCGGTTAAAGCCAATCGACGAATCCGCGGTCTCAGATTCGGTCCGTCGGATTCTGGAAACGCTTAAAGCTTCACCGCGAATTAATCGCAAAGAGCTGGCCGAGAAATTGATCGCGCCGGAGACAGACCCGGCCGAAGCCGAGAAAACGAAATTGTCCCTCGTGTCCGATTTACACTGGATGATTCGAGAGGGCCACGTCATTGAATTCAACGAAGGTTCGCTCGACTTGCCCCGGGCCAAACCACCGAAGAAGGAAAGTTCAGAGACTGCTCCGCCGTCAAACGAAACCGTCACTACCGCTGAATCTGTTGCGACGACCGAAGTAGCGGCTCTCATTGGCGATGTAGTTGAGGTTGCCGGCGGGAATACAAATTTGCCGGAGGAGACGGCAACAACCGAAACGCCGGTCGCGACGGCGGGAGATCCACAATCTTAACGGCGAAACATATCGTGTAGCGGGTTGCTGTAGTCGCCTCGTTCTGCTTGCCGCGCCGAAAGCCTGCGAAGGCGGATCGAAGCGTTGGCACTCATTGAGACACGGCGACCGAGCACGGTGGCTACAACGCCGTTGTTTCTAAACCGGCAAATTATTCGCCGACGACTTTAAGCGACGGTTCGATACCTTCCTGCCGTGCGACGCGGTTGTTTTCATCGAGGACAAGAATCCGCGGCTGATGTTTCGCTGCTTCTTCGGCGGAATAGCTCCCGAAATTCATGATCGTGATCCGATCTCCGATTTTTCCCAGATGGGCGGTTGCGCCGTTCAGCTCGATTAAACCTTTCTGCGGTTCGCCGTAAATGACGTAGGTCTCGAACCGTTCGCCGTTATTTAGGTTGCCGACGAGAATCTTTTCGTATTCGCGGAGATCAACCAGTCCAGCCAGATCAGAGGAAATGGTAAGGCTGCCTTCGTAATGCAAACTCGCGCCTGTCACCGTGGCGCGGTGAATTTTCGATTTCAGTATGGTCAATTGCATTGCGCCTGACCTTCCCGCCGATTCCCATCTTCAAGCCGCGATGACGCCGGCCTTTTTCAACGCGCGATATGCTCCGTTCTTATTGATGGTCTTGAGCCCACGCGCCGTTACCCGAATACGGACGAACTTCTTGATCTCGGGTACCCAGATGCGGTGCTCGTGCAGGTTGGGGTGAAATTCGCGCCGCACGTTCTTGGTCACGTGCCGCCCGACGCCACCTTTTTTCTTCGCCATACCACGGCGATGGATGACGCTGCCGCGCGTGACGCGAGACCCGGTAATACTGCAAATCTTAGACATAGACGGAAAGGGCGCGATTGACTCAATCGCCCGGATTTGAATGGGGGCGTAAGGTGCGATGCGACCCCGCGCCGGTCAAGCGATTCTTCGTAGCACGGACATCAAAAACGCCAGTCCGGCTCGGACCTCTGGGACCAACCGGCATCTTGCCGGTTGTACTGGAAAGGAACATAGGCTTTATGTTCCGAGTGCCAATTCAACGGGCAAGATGCCCGTTGTCTCCGCCGAGACGGCCGCGCTACAAAAAATTTCTAGGTTGAACAGGATGCCTGTGTTGTGGTCAAAATAAGATTCTTCTACGGGAGGAACTAATGAGTCGAAACGGCAACCGCAAATTACGAATCGGCATCGTCGGTGCCGGTGGAATTGTGAAGCAAAGGCATTTGCCCGGGTTCAAACGCCGCCATGACATCGAAATCGTGGCCGTTTCAAATTCTACTTACGAAAGCGCGGAAAAATTTTGTCAGGAAAACGTGCCCGGCGCCGTCCCGATTGCGAACTGGCCCGATCTCGTCGCTTTGCCAGATATCGATGTCGTCTGGATCGGTACCCCGCCATACATGCATTCCGCCGTCACCATTTCCGCTCTCGAAGCCGGTAAACACGTTTTTTGCCAGGCGCGGATGTCGAACGATCGTGCCGAAGCCGAGGAAATGCTGGCGGCCTCGCGTCGATTCCCCAAGCAAGTGACGATGCTATGTCCGCCGCCCTACGGATTGCGCGGCGATCTGGTTGTGAAAAAACTGCTCGCCGAAAATTTTCTCGGGCAAATTCACACTATCAAGCTGCAAGGTTTTCATGGCAATTATTTGAACCCGAGCGCGCCGGCGCACTGGCGGCAGCGCATCGAGATCAGCGGACTCAACGTTATGACGTTAGGGATTTACGTCGAAGTGTTGCACCGGTGGTTCGGCGACATCGACGGCTTGTTTGCGCGCGGGAAAATTTTGTATCCGGACAGAGAAGGGTACAACGTCATCATTCCTGATGCACTTTCGGTGCTTTGCCATTTCGCCAACGGCGCGGAAGGCGTGCTCGAGTTCAGCGGTATCCACGCGCACGCCACCGGCGATAAGCTGGAAGTCTACGGCTCTGCCGGAACCCTGGTTTACGATTTTACCGCCGATGTGATCAAAGCCGGGCGCGTGGGGGACCGCGCATTGGCGGAAGTGAAAGTGCCGAAAGAACTCGCCCGCGAATGGAACGTGGAAAATGACTTCCTCGATGCCGTCAAAGCAGCTGGTGATGATCGGCCCTATCCGACCTTCGAAGATGGACTGCGTTACATGAAAGTAGTCCAGGCTGTAGCCGATTCCCGTGCTCGCAACGAATGGATCACGATCACGTGATCGGCGATGATTCAATTACTTCCTTTGTCATTCCGACCGGGGCGGCGCCGCGGCGCCGTAGTCCCGCGGCTGCGTCTTCTCGAACGTTTCAATGCCGATCTGGTGCGTGGGAATGAAGCGCCCCTCGGCATCGGAATCGGGATCAACACCGGCCGTGCGATTGTTGGGAGCATTGGTTCACCGGAAAGAATGGAGTTCACGGTCATTGGAAACACAGTGAAGGTGGCGTCGCGAATTGAAGGATTGAACAAAACGCTGGGCACGTCGTTGCCGCTAAGTAAAGCGACGAAAGATCATCTCACGCGAAGGATTAGTTTGCGGGCGTTACCACCGCAGCAGGTCAAAGGCGTAGATGCGCCCGTCGAAATTTTCACAATCGAGCCGTAGCGGCCCCGTCATTTCGGTAGGGCGGCTCACCGAACCGCCCGAGGGCGATTGCGGTCAATCGCCCCTACCTGTGCACAACTTTAGCACGAAAATGGCGCAGATGATCCAGATGGCACCCGATGCGATGGCAATGGCCCCGCCGTAAATGAGCCAATTGGGCCGGTAAAAGAGTGTGAGGTAGCCGTGCATTCCTGCGGGAATTTCGACCAGCGGCATCAGGTTGCGCTCTGAAAATACCGCAAGGTTGCTCCCATTGATTCGTGCGCGATAACCTGGAAAGAACGGACGCGAGAATGCGATCAACGCGGGATGTTCGCCCGCCGGAACATCGACGGAGACGCTCACACAATTTCGTCCTGCGGCGATGTCAGTGATCCTTGCGATGGAATTTTTGCCGAAGAAGTTTACTGAACGGACGACTGGCATCGGTTGGCCCTGGCGATGAAAAACACGGCCCTCATCGTTCTCTGTCACTAACTGCCATTCGCTGGCTGGCTGCGGAGCGAAATTGAATTCCTTCGCTACCACAATCCCGTCAATACCGATGCGTTGCAGCAGGCCGTCCTCGTTTGCTTGATGCTGCAGGAGCCATTCGGCCAGGTTCGGATCGACTTCGCCATGAATGGCGCTGGCCATTTCGCGGGCGACGCCGGCAGGTCGGATCGGGCTGTAGCCGTTAACGAAACGCAGGCCGGCCCACATCGAAGTGCTGCCGGGACGAACGGTTTGTCCAATCGGCACGGGTTTTGTTTCCGTGCGATAAAGTGTCTCCGGCGGTGGATAGATGCTGAGGTAAAGACGTTGCGGATCAAGTGGGTGGGATTCTAACAAGGATTGGGCAAGGTTGTATTTTGGAACGCCGCAATTTGTTGGAATGCAGAAAAAAGTTGTGAGAAGCGCGATGAGGGTGATCGCTGTCGGTGTCCATTCGCGCACCAAATCAAATTCTGTCGATTCGACGATTAGCCAGACGAGCGCGAGACCGAGGTAAATCCAGGCGAGCGGGAAGAGATGTTCGCCGCCGGTTTTTGCGACGATGCTAATGAGCAAGAGTAGGAGTATGAGCAGGAGAAAGGCGGCAAAACGTCGTTGTTTTTGCGAGAATGATGCGAGGGCTTCGGCGGCGCAGAGGGCGAGGACGAGATGGAAGAGTGGGAGCCAGCGGAAACTCCAACGAAAAACGCCGGCAGTGGGGACCATGGCGAGGATGAGAACAACAAGCAGAAGAGCCAGTTCCCAGCCGATCTTTTTCAGAAGGGCGCGGCTGTTGACGATTAAGCCGGCGAGCAACGCCGCTGGTGCGATCAAGCCGCACGCCAGTTCGGCCGCACGATGTGGCCTCGAGCTTGGTTGAAAAATTGGACCAATTTACGGTCCACGGGGGCAGAATCAGCCCCGGCCACGCTTTCCAGGGAACGAGCCATTGCCAGTGGGCGGCGGGATCGAGCGACTGTCGTGCGGAACCGTGGACGTAATCGAGCAACGACAGCCACGCCGGCGCGGCAAGACCGAGACCGAGAATCACGCCGACAAACAGCGGCCAAATTCCCGTTAGCCGATTCAGATAGGGGCGGTTGACCGAAGGGCCCGATCCATTTGGGCGATCGAGGTCAATCGTCCCTACCTCAAAGAGGCTGCGCAGCGTCAACCACACTAGGATTAGCACCAACATCAAAACGGTGTAGGGAAATCCGCCCGTAATGAGCAGGTAAACGAATGGAGCCGGCCAAAGGAAACGCCATCTTGAACGCGTAGGATTGACGGCCCGCTCCGCAGCCCACCACGCCCATGGCAGCCAGGTGAATGCGCCGAGTGCGCCAAACCAGTCGCTTGCACCCCAGCAAATAATCCAGCCGTTGAGCGAAGCGACCAGCGCGACCAAGATCGACAGTGGGGTAGATAGTTGCCGGTCACGCGCGAGCAGGAAGGCACCAGCGCTGAGCACGGCCAGATGGGCGATGGAAACTGCGGCTGCCTGTTGCGGGAAAGTTAGAGGCAATTTCCAAATGCAAACTATCAGTCCGTTAATGAAAATCGAAAAAACGCCGTATTGAAATTCGCCGGCGAGGTTTCCGCAGACCCACGAGTAAGGACTGAGGAGTGGAAACCCACCGTCATTCCATGCGCGCGCCATATCGGCGAAGACCGGTAGAACTGAGATTTCGTAGTCGTCGTTCCAAAAAACCAGCGGATCGTGTGCGAGAAGAAGGAGGCCGAAGATTATCGGGAGCGTCGCGGCGACAAGGGCGCCGAGCGTGTTGCGGCGGGTGACTGGTGACTGGTGAATAGTGATTAATCGTTCACCATTCACTAGTCACCAGTCACAATTCACTAAAGCACAACCGGCTGGCCCTCCGTCATTACCAGGACGTCGTCATGGATGCCGGCCTCTTGTGCGCGTGCGAGCAGACGAGTGAGCGGCTCATCTAACGGCTCGTAGCCGAGACGAAACGTGCCGTAGTGCATCGGCACCAGTTTTTTCGCGTGCAATTCCAGAAAAGCCTGCACCGCTTCCTCGGGATTCATGTGAACTTCTCGCCCACTCGGCGGATCATAGGCGCCGATCGGGAGCAGCGCGATTTCGATGTCATGCCGTTCACCGATTTCCTTAAATCCCGGGAAATAAGCGCTGTCGCCGCAGTGAAAAATCGAGCGGCCATTGGCCTGGATCACAAAACCGCCAAATCCGCGATGGAGATCGGCAAGAAACCGCGCGCCCCAGTGATGGCAGGGCGTGAGCGAAATTTGCAGGCCGTCGAGGGGCACGCTCTGCCAGTAGTCCAGCTCGTGCACGCTATGGAATCCAAGGTCGTGAACGAGCGTGCCGACGCCGACCGGCACGACGATGGGTTGATCAGAAGCAATTCGCCGCAAGGTGCGCCGGTCCAGATGATCGAAATGGGCGTGTGTTACCAGCACCAGATCGATTTCCGGCAAATGATGCAGTTCGATTCCCGGCTGCTTCAACCGCTTGATCACCTTCAGCCATTTCGCCCAGTTCGGGTCGACCAAAATATTGCGATCGTGAGTCTGAATGAGAAACGAGGCATGCCCAATCCAGGTAATGCAAAATTGACCCGGCCGGATTTTGGGAAAACGCGGGATAGTCCTTTCGCCGGAACGTTTGGTAAAAAGAGACGGAATGAGGACTTCGGCCAAAAAATTCCGCCGATGCCAGTCGCTCCCCGGCTTGAGGGTCACGCGCGTCGATTTTTTCGTCGTCGCGCCATCCGCGGCGGCCTGTCGCATCACCCGCGTTTTTTTTGAAAAAGGAATCGGCACCCGCTTGGAACCATATAAGCTCGTCAGCACAGTTCAAAAACTATTGCCACGATGAACAAAGAGGAATCCAAAGAAACGCTGCGTGCGCGAATGCAGGAGGAGCTGCAGGCTTTGGATCCGGAAGACCGGCGCGGTCGTTCACTACAAATCTGCAATCACGTGCTGGAATTGCCGGTCTGGAAGCAAGCTCGCGTGGTGGTTGTGTTCGAACCGTTTAAATACGAGCCGGAGATTACACCGTTGATCTCAGATTTGCAGCGGCGCGGCAGCGAAATCATTGCCATTTTGCCAACTGCGCGCAGTCAGCATGACGTAGCGATATTCGGTCCGATCGATCTTGTTCTTGTCCCCGGAATCGCATTTACGCGCAACGGCGCCAGGATAGGACGCGGGTTTGGTTTTTTTGACCGCTTTCTCGCGCATCGCGCCGCGCTTGCGATCAAGATTGGCATCGCGTTTCGTTTTCAGATTGTCGAATCGCTTCCCCTCGAGTCCCACGACGTCAAACTTGATCTCGTCGTGACCGATTAACTGACCACGGCCTGATGCGGCAGCCATTTGTCGGTCTGGTCCTGGCTGCGATCATCGGCATCGTTGTCGCCGATTATTTTCCGGCGATCACCGTCTCGATTTTCTTAATCGCGAATGCCGGCGCACTAGCAGCATTGCGCTGGCGTTTTGCGCCATTGGTCTTTGCCGTCGTCGGCGCGACATTTTTCGTGCTCCATAGCGCGCGCATCACCAACACGCCTGCGGACGCGCTCGCGCAACTCGCTGGTCAACAGCCGCGCCCGGCAAATGTGACCGGCATCGTCACAACTGAGCCAAAAATCGAGGCGAATGGAAACGCCACTTTTCTCCTGAAATTGTGCGGCGCGAAAATTGAGAACCAGGATATTCGGACCGACGCGACCGTTTTTGTTCGCTGGCGGGGCCGACCAAACATCGGCGACGAACTTGCGCTTTTTGGAACGGTTCAGCCGATAGAGGTGCCACGAAATCCGGGCGAATTCGACATGCGTGCGTATCTGGCGCGACGCGATGTGAAGAGTCTGTTTATCGTTCGCTACCCGGAGAATGGTCGGATTCTGGCGCCGGGCAGCGGATTCTCCGTGCTGCGTGCGGCAGCGCACTCGCGCGAATGGATGCAACGCATCCTTAGCCGGGACATCGAAAACTCGCCGGACGTGGTAGGGCTAATTTGCGGAACCGCCCTTGGGCTTCGTCATCAGGCACGCGATGATATCGAAGAACCGTTCCAACAAACCGGTACCCTCCATCTTTTTGCCGTTGCCGGTCTGCACGTTGGCATCGTCGCTCGATTGCTCTGGACGGTTGCGATGGTGTTGCGTCTGCCGCGCAAAACCGCGACGGCGTTGATCATTCCTTTGCTCTTCTTCTACGCCGCCATTACCGGCTTGCACACGGCAAGTGTGCGCGCCGCTGTCATGAGCGCCCTTCTGCTCGGCGGCATTTTCTTCGATCGAAAAGTTCTCGCTCTAAACAGCCTGGCTGCCGCGGCATTCCTAATCTTGCTTTTCGATTCAAACCAACTTTTTACCAGCGGATTTCAACTCTCCTTCGCGGTGGTAGGCACAATCGTGCTTCTGGCCGACCCCATGTTTGTTCGCTCTGGACGAGTCGCTGCACCCGATCCTTTCCTGCCGCGTGCCCTGTTGAGTCGCGCACAGCGATTCCGAATCAAGGCCGGACGCAAGCTCATGCGTGGTGCATCCGTTTCGCTCGCCGCCTGGATTGGTTCGCTGCCGCTGATCTACTGGTATTTTTACCTCATCACGCCCGTCTCACTCGTCGCCAACCTTGTGGTGGTGCCGATCGCGTACTTCGTTCTGGCGCTCGCGATGTTGTCGCTCATCGCCGCGCCGATTTCATCCGGGCTGTCGATTATTTTCAACAACGCCAATTGGCTGATATCGCATGTCGTACTCGGCCTAGTCCATTTCTTTGCCCTGCTGCCGGCGGGACATCTTTACCTGCCGCGCTTCACGGAATCGCACACGCCGATCATGATCACCGTTCTGGATGAAGGAACGGGTGGGGCGGCGCACATCCGCGCCAACGGCTACGACTGGTTGATCGATTGCGGTGGCGAACGCAACTACGAGCGGACCCTGAAATCACTCCTCCACAGCCGTGGTGTCAATCGCCTTCAGGGGATATTGTTGACCCACGGAGACGCCCACCATATCGGCGCGGCCCTCGAAACTATCGCAAACTTTGCTCCGCGGGAAATTTACGATAATCCACTCGAGGTTCGTTCGAGCGCGCAGCGCCGTTTCCGGGATGCGCCCGGGAAACCGGAATCGCGACTGCTATTTCGGGGCGATTGGCTCTTGCTCGGACGGGACGTGCACGCAGAAATCCTTTATCCGCCACCGAACATCAAAATTCGATCAGCCGACGACGCGCCGCTGATTGCGCAGCTGATCATTAATGAACAAATACGTGTGCTCTTCGAATCTGACGCCGGGGCGGAGGCAGAGGTAGCTCTGCTGGGAAGCGGCGACGATTTAAAAAGCGACATCTTGATCAAAGGTCAGCATCATTCCGGCGATTCCGGCACACGCGAATTTCTCGACGGGGTAAAGCCAAAACTTATCATTGCAACTTCCCGCGAATCTCCCGTGGCTGAACAAATTACCGAGGAATGGTCGAGTGAAATCGCGCGACGAGGCATCAAGCTTTTTCGCCAGGACCGGACCGGCGCTGTCGAGATCCAGTTTCGCGGCGAAGACTGGACGGCACAATCTTACTTAACTGGTGAATGTTTTCGCAGTAGCAAACGTTGAATCGAAAGCCCGCGAATAAGGAATTTCCGTTCGAAGGTCGTAAGTGGGAAATCAGGTTGCTCTGCCGAGACGACGAAAGTGTCGGTGACAGCAATTACACGTTCGATTTGACGAAAGTAATCCGCGTGATCAGTGGCAACGTGGAATAAGCCGCCACCAATGAGCGCGCGATGGATGCAGGACAAAAATTCCGTGGTGAAAGCGCGCCGGCGATGGTGCCGCCGTTTGGGCCAGGGATCAGGAAACAAGAGGTGAAACGCCGTAATCGAGTCATCGGGCAACAAGTTAGATACCACGTAGGCGACCTCGATTCGGAGCACGCGCGAATTTTTCAAATCTTCGCGGGCAACCCTCCGACAAATCTTGCGTACTCGACCGAGTAAGCGTTCGATCCCGAGAAAATTGTGCTCCGGATTTGCGTGTGCCATAGCCATGAGAAAGGCGCCGTCACCGCAACCCAGATCGATTTCGATCGGCGCGCTACGCGGGAAGATTTCGCCCCAATTTAGCGGCTCCGTCAGCGACTTAGGAATGTATTCGACTAACGCTTCGTCTTCCCGCAATTCGGTTCGACCGCGCATAAACAAACGTAGCAGAGCGAACATTCGCGCAACCGCGCTGTCTAATTGGCGATGAAACGGCTTGCTTCCTTTTTTGTTTTATTCGTCGCGTCTTCGCTTCTGGCCGATCCCAGTCCGCAAACGCGCACCGTGGTCTTTGCCGGCGGCTGTTTCTGGTGCATCCAGCCGGCATTCGATAAGGCGCCGGGCGTGATCAAAACGGTTGTCGGGTATTGCGGCGGGACCGAGCCGAATCCGACTTACGCGCTGGTTGGTTCCGAGAAGACGAATTATCGCGAGTCGATCGAAATCACGTACGATCCGGGGAAGATTACTTTCGATCAGCTGCTCGATATTTACTGGCGGCAGATCAATCCCACGCAATCGGATGGCCAGTTTACAGATATCGGCCCGAGCTATCGCGCTGCGATCTTTGTGCAGAACGATGAGGAGCGAAAAGTTGCCGAAGCATCAAAGGCAAAACTGGCAACCTCCGGCCGCTTCGATAAGCCGATCGTCACTGAGATTCTGCCAACCATGAAATTTTGGCCGGCAGAAGATTATCATCAGAAATATTACCGGCAGAACCCAACTGAGTTTGAGATGTTCGAAGTCGGCTCGGGGCGAAAGACATTTGAAAAGAAAAAGTGGAGCGACACGAAGTCTGAAGGTCGTTAGATCGTTTTCTGCTCGCAGCGCTGTCGGGGTAGTTGTTTAACGAAGTCTTCGACTTCAAGCCGACCAAAGGGGTGACGGGGATTCGCTTGCGCGCTCCTTGGGGGCGTCTGGCGAAATGCCGGCGACGTTCCGTTAGATTATGAGCCAGATCAAGTCATGCGTGCTGCCGCAACGCCATCGACTTTTCATGTTGAAGGCAACGTCGGTCCGCTATCGAAATCGTTGCCTGCGTCATTGGCGGAAATCGTGATTGCCCACCGGACGCAGAACGTGCGATTGCAATTCTAAAATCCGTTTTCGAACTCAATCCCGCGCGTGAATGATCGGTTTGTCCTCTGGGTAGCGAGCGCGTCTCGCGTGCAATCGCAGTCCGGCTGAGACCCTACAACAAACTCGATCCAAACGCGCCCGGCTTGCCCTTTTTCCAACGCAAGTCTGGATTGAGATTGATTTCATCCGGTCGGACATCGAACCCGACCGAGCGTAGCAAATAGGAAACGCCTTCGCGGCTCTCCATTGTTTCCTTCAAGCTGCGCGCAAACAGCTCGATGTATTCCTTGTAAGAATCGAGCGCGAGTTTGCCGTCGGCGAAATGTTCCGCCAAGGCTTCATCGTGATAATCGATCAGATCGATCAATGCCCTTCGTAAATCCATCCGCACCTTCGGATCGATCACGATCTTGAACGGGTTGGCCGCCGCGTCCGGCTTGGCCAGCATCTTTTGCAACGCCGGCGTATGCGTCGTCGAGACGATCTCAAAATCGCGCGCTTCAGTTGCCATCCCTACGAACCTACCTGATCGGCAGAGAATTAAAAGAAAATCGGAATGATGAGGATAGCAACAATGTTGACCACCTTGATCATCGGATTGATCGCCGGCCCTGCTGTGTCCTTGTAAGGGTCGCCCACGGTATCGCCCGTAACTGCTGCCGCGTGCGCGGGGGAGCCTTTGCCGCCGTAATTCCCTTCTTCGATAAATTTCTTGGCGTTGTCCCACGCACCGCCGCTACTGGTCATGGCGATCGCCACAAATAATCCGGTCACAATTGTGCCGACGAGAACGCCGCCCAGCACGACCGGGCCAAGCTGCGGAATCACCGCCACCAGAATCACAAACACCAGCGGCAACAACGCCGGTACAATCATTTCGCGCAGCGCCGCTTTCGTGACGATGTCGACACACGTTCCGTATTCGGGCGTTTCTTCACCGCGCAAAATCCCGGGGTGTGCCTGCAGTTGTCGTCGCACTTCGCGCACCACCGCGCCCGCGGCCTTGCCGACCGCGTCCATGCTGAAGGCGGTAAATATAAACGGTAGCAAACCGCCGATGAACAATCCGATGATCACCTTTGGTTCGGTTAATGAGAATTGGAAATTAAAGGTTTGGCCGATGTGCGCCTTGAGTTCTTCGACATAGGAACCGAAGAGAACCAGCGCCGCCAATCCCGCCGAGGCAATGGCATAACCTTTCGTCACCGCTTTCATAGTGTTGCCGACAGCATCCAGTTCGTCTGTAGCTGCGCGCACTTCCTTGCCAAGATTGCTCATGACGGCGATGCCGCCGGCGTTGTCGGTGATCGGGCCGAAGGCATCGAGGGAAATAATAATTCCAGCCATCGATAGCATCGACATCACTGCGACAGCGATGCCATAAAGACCGGCGAAATTGTAGCTAAGCAAAATCGCGATGCCGATAAATCCGACCGGCAGCGCGGTAGCGTGCTGGCCGACGGCCAGCCCGGCAATGATGTTTGTGGCATGCCCGGTCTCTGATGCGCGCGCGATCTTTTGCACCGGCCGGTAGCGCATCGAAGTGTAGTAATTCGTGATCACGACGACGACGCCAGTCATGATCAGGCCAATGAGTGAAGCGTAATAGAGATCGGTGGGTGACCGCATTTTACCGGCGATCTCCACTCCGTTCGGGAAAAGCTGATGCGTCGCCGGCCAGAAAAGAATGGCCGAGACCAATGCGCTCATTCCGACCGCACCCATCAACACGCTCGCCGGTTTACCGCTACCAAAGTTGACAAATAAGATGCCGCAGATCGCGCCCAGCACTGAAATTCCGCCGAGAACGAACGGATAGACAATGGCTGCAGGTGCGTTTGCGACCGTCAACACGCCTACTAAAATCGCGCCGATCAAGCTCACGGCGTAGGTTTCAAAAACGTCGGCCGCCATTCCTGCGCAATCGCCCACATTGTCGCCGACGTTGTCCGCGATCGTAGCGGGGTTGCGCGGATCGTCCTCTTCGAGGCCAGCTTCAATTTTACCGACGAGATCGGCACCGACATCAGCGGCCTTGGTGTAAATTCCGCCACCAAGTCGGGCGAACACGCTGATCAAACTCGCACCCAATGCCAACCCGACCAGACTGCGCACAGCCATGTCCGGTCCCACCATATCGCGCGCAAAATGATAAAAGATTCCCACTGCCAGCAGCGCCAAACCGACGACAAGCAAGCCGGTGACCGCGCCGCCATTAAACGCAACTCGCAGAGCGCGGGTGCGAGCTTCCGTTGCAGCCTGGGTAACCCGGGCATTTGCCAGTACCGCGATGCGCATCCCGATGTAACCGGCCGCGAGCGAGCAAAACGCGCCCAGCAGGAAACCAAATGCCGTCGGATGATCCTTAAAGAAAAAGAGCAAAAGGAAGATGACTACCGCGATCATGCTGATCGTCATCACCTGTCGATTCAGGTAAGCCTTGGCCCCCTCTTGAATCGCGCCCGAAATCTGGCGCATCCGTTCATTGCCAGGCGACGACCGTAAAATAACGGTAATGAGCAAAAAGGCGCAGCCCAGTCCGATGACGGCGCAGATAAGCGATAAACGCACCCCTGACAGAAGGATATCGAAGGCAAGAGGAAGAGTCATACCCGGTGAAAGCGGGGGACATTAAGCAGGAATGGCCCGGTGGCAACCCGGGATTCTTCCTTCATGCTCGTGCTCATGATCGAGTCGGAGCTCGATCACCATTCTGGATGCTGAGATGATTGAGCGTTGGGCGTTAAGCGTTGGACGTTGGGCGTTTCTTTTGAAAAACTGCCCGTGCTGTATGCTGCGATCCAAAAAGTTCCGACCATTTGAAAAAGTTATCCTGGTTGCCATCGCGTTTCTCCTGGTTGGCACCAGCGTCGCGGGTGCGTTTCTGGCTCTTCGTCATGCACAGTGGCGACTTGGGCTTGCGAGTGCCGGTGTTCTAATCCTCGCCATCATTTATTTCTGCGCCGCCAGACGTGGGAAACCGTTGTGAAAACCTGAAGTAATTGGGTTTTGAAGTGTTGGAGGGGCGAGCTCTGCGAACCCGCGTAGTAAGTGAATCGCCGATATTTTGCAATTACCCCGCGTGCCGTTGCGATCGTCTTGCCGATTGTGGCTGCGTTCCGAATCGCGATTGCAGCGAGGTTTGGCACGAGCAATCCAAACCTGAAAGCGATTGCGGAGATGAAAAAAAGCGGCGTGGAGTTTTTCGTCTGTGGGCAATATCTCGCGGCCGAAAAGATTGCTCCGAAAAGCCTCACGCCGGATGTAACGTTGGCGGCCGACGCGCTGCTGGTCCTGATTCATTATCAGAATCAGGGATATGCGGTGCTGAGCTTTTGAGAGCGTACGACGGAAGCGAGCAATCATTTTTCCAAATTGAGAAGTTATTCCTTTAAAATGACAGGGCGCCCGCTCGCGCGGACGCCCTCACAGATTTCCGTAGGCTGGCAGGGATGCCTACGGTCTTTTCGCTGACATCCGATCGCGTGTCACACGCGCCCGAACGAGTGCTGGAACGCAGGATGTATTGAGGGCCAGAAGAGCCAGAATCGCGGTAGCGAATAGGGCGAATGTCGAACCGCTATCTGGAACATTGTGAGGGGGAGGAGTGGGGTTAGGAGTGGAGTGGGGAGGGGCGGTGGGAATGGGGGTAGGAGTAGGCGTAGGAATAGAGCGGGGATTAGGCGTAGGAGTGGAGAGGGGGGTAGGCGTGGGAGTGGAGTGGGGAGTAGGCGTAGGAGTGGAGTGGGGAGTAGGCGTAGGAGTGGAGTGGGGAGTAGGGGTAGGAGTGGAATGGGGAGTAGGCGTAGGAGTACTTTGATACCCCTGGCCGGGAGGGGTTAGAACGACATAATCCTGCCCCGGTCCCGTGAGAGCAATTAACCCCGCGCCCGGTCCGGAATAGCTCCCCAAAGCGGCTAACATGAGGTTCGCGCCGTAGTCCTTTCCAATAATAGAAAAGTCGTCACCGCCTACGATTTCCCAGATGGCGAGTTGCAGTCCGGCCGCCTTGTTTTCCTTCATCCCCGGGTTGTAGAACATTGCCCACAGATCGCTGATTTCGGTCGCCTCGCTTGCACTCAACGTAAATGGAGCTTCTGGAGCCTTAGTCAGGGGGACAAATTTATAGCCCGGGGAGGAGCGAAGAGCCATGGTGAACGGATCGATACAGAAGGCGTCCATTTGCACACCATCGACCTGAATTTTTTTAATTCCGGCGCCTACGAATCCGTTAAAACCGGTGGAAAGAGAAATGTGGGCCGGCGCGCCTTTGCGGACGCCAAGGTCTTCGACGAGAATGGCATGGATAGAGGGAGCGGTGCTGGCGCTAAGGAGGGCAGCGAGAGATAGGGCCAGGGACGCGCGGGCCAAATTCGTCATTCCTTATTGATATGATATTTATGGTAATTCTACAAGAATTTCCTTCCTTCTAGCATTTCGCGTTTCGCGTCGGTGAGTCTCATAAAGCGTAAGTAACTGCAGTAGCTGTACTTATGCGTAGGAGCACCCTCGGAGATCTCGGTTCATATTTTGTGCCGAAGAAGGTCCTTCCATATAGGAGAGACCTACCCCGACCGTCGCGGCTCCGGGGTCGCTCGTACGGGCTTAATGCCCAGCTGCCGCTTGGCGCGGCTTGGTGACCGCGCGCTCAATCGCCGCAGTGAGTTCTTCGGCGACTAGCGGTTTCGCAATGTGGTCTAGAAAACCCACCTTCCGACTTCTTTCGATATCCGTGTCAGTGTTATGGCCGCTGATTGCAATGGCGCGAACCTGCTTCGTTGCGCTCAGCTCCTCCATCAAGTCCCATCCGGTGCCGTCGGGCAGACGAAGGTCGCTAAGCAGCACGTCGAATTCGATCGCTTTTGCCAAAGCGCGTGCCGACGCGATATCGGGGGCAACGTAGACCTTGTAACCAACGGTAGTGAGGAACTTTTGTAAGGCTTGGGCCGTGCTGGCGTGGTCTTCTACCACGATGATCCGGTATGGTTCTCGTCCCATCAAGCCGTCATCTAGCTAAGTCTGTGCCAGAAGGGGGGCAACCAACTCAAGTTGGCTCGGGACTAGAGCTCAAAAAATGTGCGAAGACGCCGGAGAAATGTGGCGCTGTATTCGCGTTGTTTCGCCTCCTCGCCTTGAGCGAGATGAACGTCCTTAATAATACCTTCGGTCTCCATTTTTCGCTTTGCCAGTAACTCGCTGAGCTGATTGAGGCACTCGGGTGCCTGCCGAATCACTTCGGCCATGGTCGGCTTGCTGATCTCCAAAACGTAGCAGTCTGCCGCCGCGCGAACAGTAGCAGTCCGACGTTCACCCGTCAGGAGTGACATTTCGCCGAAGCAATCGCCGGAGTGCAATGTGCCGACGCGAATGGCGGAACCATTTTTCGACACCGAGACATTAGCGCTTCCCCGGAGGAGCACGAACATCGAATCGCCCTCGGCGCCCTCTTCGATGAGGCGTTCGCCACGGCCGAAATGGTTGAGACGCGAACGCTGCAAAAGGGCGTCGAGTTGTTCCTCCTCCAGACATTGGAAAAGAGGTTCTCCGCGCAATATCTCGCGCGCCTGCTCCTGATCTTCCGTGCCCTTGTCCCTGGGCCGGCGTTCCAATTTTAGCGTTCGAATCGGATAAGGAATGGAAATTTGCTGACGTTTCAGTTCGTACCAGACGTTGGTGCGAATGGCGTCGTTGACCTCGTTGATTGCAGCGTGGTTGCCCATGTAAAACTTGATCTCGTAGACGACAGCATGATCGGCAAAATCGACGAGAAAGATTTTCGGCGGCGGATCCCTGAGCACGAGCTCGGCGTTTCTCGTCGCACGCATGAGAGCGTCCTTCACCCGACTGGGCGGAACCTTGTAGTCAACGCCGACACGAATGCGCATCGCATGGACTTGTGTCGGGTAATGCAGATTAACGATCGTCTGCTTAACGATTTCGTTGTTGGGGATGTCGAGATAGATGCCGTCGTTAGTGCGCAGACGGGTGGAACGCCAGTTGATCTCCATGACTTCGGCGAAGCGTTCATTAACCTGTAACCAGTCCCCGACTTTATAGGGCCGGCTGATTTGCAATTGGATGCCGGCGATGATTGCCCCGAGCAGGTTTTGTCCGGCGATGCCGAGAATAATCGCGATGACGCTCGAGCCGAAGACGAGACCCTTGAGCTGGGTTTCGGCATGATAGCCAAAGCTCAGGACAAGCAGGAGAGCGACGAGAAAGACGAGGAACGCCAGCATGTCCCGCAGAATGTGTGGAACGGCTGTCTGCCGTTTCTTCTCGAAATAAAGATCCCAGAGATAGTGATTAACGAAGGCGACGATGACAGCCGGGCTGAGGAGAACGAGGGCGGCGCCGATGTGATTGCGCCAGTCGGCCTGAACGCCGTAAACGGTAATGGCCGCGTAGAAGGCGAGGGTGAGACAGAAAACTTGGAAGAAGAATCCAAGGGGAACGCGGGCGCGTCGTTTGAAAAAGCGGCCGAGGCTGAGCACCACGAAATAGGTGAGGATAAACGCGGCGGCCGTGGCAACGGGGCGCTGGGAATTGATGAAAGACTGAATCATCGCCGCTTGATTTTAACGGTAAACAGCCTGTGTAACAAGCGGGCAGGAAGCCATCTGTCCGCTTTGTCGAAAAGACAGGCCGGCGTACTATCCGCGATTCGTTAGCAGAAGGATCGCCGTTGTTTGGAACATAGACTTGCAGACTTGCAGTCTGTGCGCCCAGCGGGTTTGCAACCCGCTGCAATCCGAACAGCAGACAACATGTCCGCTGGGCGCACAGGGCAGAGCCCTATGTTCCGAGCTGTTGCGCGTCCACCAGTTGTGTTTTCAAAAGTCTATTAGGCGCGCGCCGCCAGAAACAGCCAGGCCCAACCGGCGAGAAAGCATAGTCCGCCCAGTGGCGTGATTGCTCCGAGCCAGCGCAAGTTGGTCAACGCCATCGCATACAAACTCCCGCTGAAGAGAAAAATCCCGGCACAAAATAACCACGAGGCGCCGCGCTGGGTCGTGCCGGAAAAGGCGAGGACGAAAATCGCGATCGCATGGATGAAATGATAGAACACCGCCTTGTTCCAAACGTCGGCCATCGCGTTGCGCTCGATGATCGATTTAAGTGCGTGCGCCCCAAATGCGCCGAGCGCGACAGCGAAAAAGCAGAACCCGGCAGCAATGCGAACAAACAAGCCCGACATAACTATTTTATATCCACGTCATCGAACACGCTCCGGCTATCTTAGATCGCTTAGAAAGCAAATGACGAAACACGAATGACGGATGACGAGACAATGACGAAGCTCAAATGGCGAAGAAAATTTTTCGCCGCTTTTTAGCGTCTTTTGGCGCATGCCGCGCCGTAGCGCAGCGGAGGCGGGTATTTGGCGGATATCTCCTTCGAGAAAGCCGTTTTGGTTCTGGAGTGAGCGAACACTCCAGAACCGCCACGCTATTGATTGGTATTAGTGTTTCTCTGCGTTCTCGGCTTTTTGGTGCTCGGCCTTCTCATCATGGGTGCCGAGGTATTTGCCGCTCGCATCGACTTGGATGGCCGTTTCCTTGCCGTCCTTGTTTACGATTGCCTCGTAAGACTCCTTGCCTTTGCGAGTTTCTTTTTCGATCCGAAGGATTTGATCGCTGCCAGCTTTATCCTTAATGGTGGTTTGAACAGCCGCCGGCAGGTCCTTCATCTCGACCTGTGTTTCTTCGTGTTTCGCCTGTGCCGTCACGCCAAAGGTGAGGCCGGCGCTGATTATTCCTGCTGCAATAAGGTTTTGCGTTTTCATGGTCATTCTTATTTGACGGTGGTTAGACCTAATTTGCTGAAATTTTATTCGTTGATGTTTCGCGTCGTGCCCATTTGAAAAGCACTAATCACAAGCACACCGTGATTTCCGCTTGTGCGATATACTATAGCCACTAAATTGCCCCGCCAGGGAAGCTACGGGAGCCAGCAATGAGGGCAGTGGGGGGAGCGTATAGCTCGGAGGACGGCGGAATATTTGCCTTTCGGCAACGCTATTTCACCGCGTCCAGGAATCCTGCGGTCACGATGCCGGCAATTAACGGATCGTTCAAAAACAATTCACCAGGGGGAAAATATGAAACGCAGAATATCGCATTCCGACATCTCGAAAGCCTTCAGCCCGGACCCCACGGCGCTATTAACGCAATTGGGTGAGCTGAACGTCGCAGCTCAACCAATCTCTCGCCTCGCCGCGGATGATGGAGACGCCCGAAAGGCGGCAACACCGTTGTCGACCACCTCGCTGTCGATTGCGGGTCAGGTGATCGAACAAAAATCGGGACTGCCTCTCGCCGGTGTGATGGTGAAGTGGACGTTTTCGCCCACCCATACACGAGCAAAAAATCATCGGCGAAACGAAATCGGTTCGGCACTGACGAATGATGAAGGAAGATTTTTTATTGATGCGGCCGCAAATCCGGAAGGGAAAGCTGCTTTGTGCGGGATCGCCGCCGAAAAGCGCAACGGCACGACCTATCTCTGCCTGGTCGATCAAGCGTTCGTCCTCGAGATCGATCGCAGCGGTGTGGCCGCGGAGTTGAAGCAACTATTCGACGTCGTCTTATACCTCGAATACATCGCGAGCTTCTGAATTGGAGGGCTTAGGCAGTCCTGCCGATCTACTACATGCAAGCAAGATGCCTGGCGGCCGAGACAGGCTGGAAGCCCATCTTCCCGACTACACCAATTTAGGAAGAGCGGGCTTCACACTTGACCGGGTTCGATTAGGCTTCGGAAATGCATCGCAGAACCTTTTCAGTGTTCTTTTTTGCTTTTTCCTCGTCGATCGCGCTCGCGGCTTCGCCGGTGCAGGAGCGTGCCGATCATTTCCTCAGACTGGCGAATGCCGGGTTTCAGGCGCTATTTCGTGTCAACGCGGAAGCGCAATGGACGGCAGTCACCGACGTAACACCCGCGCACGACGCGGCGGCGGAAGCGACCGGCAAAGCTTTCGCTGCCTTCAATGGCAATACGGCGATTATTACGGAAACGCGCGATCTGCTCACGCACGAGAAGGAGTTAACGCCGATCACCGTTCGGCAGTTGAAACAATTGCTTCTGTACGCAGCCGAAGGTCCGATGACCAATCCGGATCTTGTGACAAAACGGGTCGAGGCCGAGACCAAGCAGGCTTCGATTCTGAATAGTTTCGAATTCAAACTCAACGGCCAGAAGATCACGGCTAACGATATCGATAACAAACTCGAAAAGAGTAACGACTTGGCAGAGCGAAAAGCGGTTTGGGAAGCTTCGAAAGAGTCCGGCCCCGCGCTGAAACCGAATCTCGTGGTCTTACGCGATCTCCGCAACGGCGTGGCGAAGGAGATGAAGTATCCCGACTATTTCTCGTTGGAAGTCGCCAGTTACGGGATGACGACGGATGAGATGTTGAAAATGCTGGACGATTGGATGGCAACGCTGCGTCCGCTTTACGTGCAGCTCCACACCTGGGCGAAGTACAAACTGGCTGAGAAATATCATCAGCCTGTCCCGAAAAAAATTCCAGCGCACTGGATCAACAATCGTTGGGCCCAGGAATGGCCGGACCTGGTCGAGGCTGCCAACATCGATAAATACTTTGAAGGCCGGTCTGGCGACTGGATTATCAAGACCGCCGAACAGTTTTATACCGGGCTCGGATTTTCGCCTTTGCCGGAAAGTTTTTGGAAGAAATCCGATTTATATCCAGTGCCGGCGGATTCGAAGCGCAAGAAAAATACTCACGCTTCCTGCTGGCATATCGATCTGGAAAACGACATCCGTTCGCTTCAGAGCATCGAGCCGAATGCGCGGTGGTTCTTCACCGCGCACCATGAGCTCGGTCACGGTTATTACTTCAAGGCCTATACTCGACCGGAAGTTCCTTATTTGCTGAGGACAGGCGCCGCTCCCGGATTTCACGAGGGGGTGGGCGAGTTGATCGCGCTCGCTTCCAGTCAGGTTCCCTATCTGCAATCGCGCGGAATTTTGCCGAAGGATTTCAAGCCCGATACGACTGCTTTCCTGCTCGATGACGCACTGGCCCGCGCCATCCCGTTTATTTATTTCTCCTGTGGCACGATGCCGCACTGGGAGGCCGACATTTACGCGCATAACTTGCCAGCCGATCAATGGAACGCGCGCTGGTGGAAATACGTTGGCGATATGCAGGGGATCGAGCCGCCTTCACCACGCGGCGAAGAATGGTGCGACGCCGCCACTAAAACACACATTAACGACAATCCAGCCTACTACTATAACTACGCGTTCGCGACGGTGTTTAAGTTTCAACTACACGATTACATCGCGCGCAAAATCCTGCATCAGCCGCCGCAATCGTGTAACTACGCCGACAACAAGGAGGTCGGCACCTGGCTGAATAATATTCTCAAGAAGGGCGCGACGGAAGATTGGCGAAAAGTGTTGAAGGAAGCGACCGGGGAAGATATTTCTACACGCGCCATGGCCGAATACTTCAAGCCGCTGCAAAGCTGGCTGGAAGAGCAGAACAAAGGCCGACAGATCGGTTGGGAGTAATTGCCGGTCACGCCCTAAGGACGCGCAGGCGGCTCGATCTCAATGCGGCGAGGTGTTCGGCAATGATTGATTCGCCTTCACTTCAGCTTTCATCATCTCTGCCTGTATTGTAGGCATAAGGTCGGACATATAGGCACCAAATTTTTGCATGGCCGATTTTCCGACCGGAGATCCATAAAAATCCGCCAGTGCTTTTAATTCCTCGCTCGTGAAATGTTTCACCATCGCATCCGTCATCGCCTTGGTGATAGCGGGGACGTCGAGTTGTGAAGTCATGGCGGCTTTGAACTGGGCCCGTTGGTCCGGCGGCATATTTGCCGACATCTTCTCGGCCATGTCTTCGAACAATGCTTTCGGCGGGACGGCTTGGAGGTAACGTTCCGCTTCGTGCCGGCGCGACTCTGGAGTATCGGCAGCGATGAGCGAAACCGTGGTGCAGGAGAGTATGAACGAAACGACAGCGAAGGTTGTTTTTCTTTTCATAAATGACATGGAATTCGCGTTAGTCATAGACGCTAGCCTGGACCGAAGCCATCTTTTTCGCCAGTTGAACTAATAATGCCATTGTTGATTCTGCCGCTATGCGCATTCTCGTTATAACCGGCGCCGGAGTCTCGGCGGAGAGCGGGATCCCGACGTTTCGTGGCAGGGATGGTTATTGGCAAAAGCTGGATCCAGCGAAGCTGGCCACGCCGGAAGCATTCGCGCACAATCCAAAGTTGGTTTGGGATTGGTATCGTGAGCGCCGGCAACGCATTCGTCTGGCCCAGCCCAATCCTGCGCACCAGGCGATTGTCAAATTAGCGGCGCATGCCGGCGAATTTCTACTCGTGACTCAGAATGTCGACGATCTTCATCTGCGGGCGAAATCGGAAGGCCGACAGCTATCGCAGGAAAAGGTTGTCCAGATTCACGGAGATATCTTTGTTACCAAGTGTTCGCGTTGCGTTTTTCAATTTCACGAGACAGGTAGGGGCGGCTCACCTGGATCGCCCGCCTCAGACGACGAAGAGCGGGACAAAGAGGATGACGATCTTCCGAGATGCCCAGAGTGCGGTGAATTGACGCGGCCCGGCGTGGTTTGGTTCGGCGAACAGTTAGACACGCAAAAAATCGAGCGGGTGGAGGATTATCTCGCGCGCGAAGGCTGCGATGTCGTCATTGTTGCCGGAACAACGGCGGCGTTCGGTTATATCGTTGACTGGGCATTGCGCGGCCGAGGCCGGGCGGGTCAGTTGATCGAGCTGAATCCTGATCCAACACCGCTGAGTGCATTCGCAACGCATTTGATTCGCGAACCGGCGGGAATCGCCTTGCCACGATTGGTGGATGAATTGTTGGAGGGCGGGATTATCCGCTAAAACACGCGAACAGCGATTCCAACCACTAATGGACACGAATAAACGCTAATTTGAACCTCTAATTAATGTCTATTG
Organism: uncultured Verrucomicrobiae bacterium; assembly: GCA_963781735.1. Taxonomy (GTDB): domain Bacteria; phylum Verrucomicrobiota; class Verrucomicrobiia; order Chthoniobacterales; family UBA10450; genus AV69. The sequence goes on from CAWAHI010000016.1 coordinate 105,947, forward strand.
GTGGTTAAATGTTTGGCTTGCGGTATCCGCGTTTTTTTTAGCTCCTCCCATATGGTTTCTCGTTCCCAAACCGAGTTTGGAAACGTGTTCAGGTCTTGAAACTCCGTTTCCATTTGTACGCGAACATTTATGCACAGTGCTTCGAGACTGATGGCATCAAAGAGATGAAACAGAGTTTCGGGGAGGAGCGGGTTCGCAAACTTGGAGCTTGAGAACCAGAGCATCAAATGAAACAGAGTGCAGGAACCAGACTCTTAAATCTGCGTCAATCTTCGTAATCTGCGGATCACCTGTCGCGTCTCCGAATCGAACCGGCGCCGGTGATTTTGCGTTGAATATGTGGATCACCGATATATTCGACTTTGCCCGCGCCGGTGATGGAGACTTTCAGGTTATCGCTCACCGCCATGCGCGCGTCGCCCGCACCGGTGACGGAAACTTGGGCAGTCTTTGTTTGCAACGATTCAGCGCGAAGATCGCCCGCGCCGGTTATGTTCGCGATTAATTCATCGACTGCACCGTCGAGCGTTGCCTTCGATGCGCCGGTTGTCTCCAGATAAAACTTGGAACCAGTCAGCTGATGCGCGGTTAATTGGGAGGCCCCGCTAAAGCTTGCACCTTCCAGCGTGTTGCTCGTCAGCACTACCTTGATCGAATGCCTCGGCCGGATATAACGCGTGGTTCGGACGTACAAGACCCTGTCTCTCACCTCCATCTCGACGTACTGCATCAAGTTTTCGTCGATCGTGACTGAGACAGCTGGCGGGCCGATGTGCCACTCGATCCGAAAAGCGCCGTCAGCTTTGACGTTGATGAACGGCTCGAGCTTCTGCTCTTGCGTAACCATGTGCCCGTTGCCCCGAATGCCGCCGACGTCGCACCCGGAGAGTGCGAAAAGAAGGCACACCGCAAACAGTTTCGTCTTCATAGAATCGTATTCAGTAGTTGGACGCCGATATCGTCCCTTTTGGATTCAAAAATCTTGCGGCGACCGCGCCCGTGGCTCGGAAGGGGTTATCGTCAAATCAACCGTGTCGCTAAGTTCATCGTCGACATAAAACTCGACGCGATACTTTCCGGTCGCCCAGCCGTCGGACGGGCGGGAAAGAGTGAACTTACCGAAGGCGTTGCTGATGGGAGCGACGGCGGTTGCTTCGTCAACTTTAAAATCGACCGGTGCGACGCCGGTGTCCTGCGCGATCCAAACCGCGCGGATCCTTGCATTTTTCCGAAGCCCATGACCGCGCCAACGTGCCACGATCTGCAAGGCGTCGGCGGAAACCACGTCGAGCGGATCACCATCGCCGCTGGTGGAAACCGAGGCCTCCAGTTTTTTTAGCTCCGGCTTGGTCTGTGATAGCGCTGGCAGTTTGGCGAGTTCGATGCTGTTGCGGCTAAGAAGATCGCCACTCGGTCCTCGCTGGGTCACCACCTCTTTGATCGAGCCAACGCCGCGGACAAACCAGAAATCGGCGACGGTGAACAAGCCGTCATTTTTTTCTCCGCGAAAATGCAGGGCGTGGAATTTTCCCGCCGGCACTTCGATTTCGCCTTCACCGATAATTTTGAGCGGCAAGTCAAGATCGAGTCCGGCGACTGCGCCACGATAATTCCATTGCGCCCCGAAGTTCAGATCACCAGGCAATACTGTTGCCGGTGGATCAAAAGTCTGGGTCTCGCCATTGGCGTTACGAAAAGCGGTTGCCAAAATGGTTTTGCCTTCGTTTTTCAAAAACTCGGTCGAATGGGTCGCGCCATTAACCGCGGTTTCGATTCGCAAGACATTTTGCTCGGCTGGAGTCTTTGCTGCGAACACCTGGCGTGTCAGTGTTCCGGGTCGGTCCTCGCCTTCGCGAGTCAGCACATATTGCCAGATAGTGCCATCCGCGGTTGGGATCGGCCATTCCGCCCTGGCAACCGCGGCACCAAGCATTATGCCAAAAAGAACCGCAAAGAAACGCGACACACGGTACGCTAGCTGTGTTGCCTGCTGTCGGTCAAACGGCGTGGCAGCGTCATCTTGGCTGTTGGCAACCTCGAAAACTTTCGGGGTTGAAATGCAATCTAACGCTTTATTTGCTAACGTGCCCCAGCATCTCGGCCGCACGCGTGCGTTTATCAATTCTCGTTAGCTTGCGCGATTGCAGCGGCGTGAGCAACGGGGTGTGTGGAATGGTGCAAAGGTATTCTGCGATAAACCAGATACTGCGCTCGGAAGTCATCCAGTGGCGACGATCAAAGCGAGAGAGGTTAACCGGTTGCGAGTAGCGGCGCAGAGTTCGTTCGCTCCGTAGATTGAAGTAAATGTTGAAATAACTCATCGCCAGTTCGCGCAGGGTGCGATAGACCGGTTCACGATAGCGGCAGCCGGTGAAGTTGGACTTTGCCACCGCGCCCCAACAACCGCGCACCTTGAAAATCGCGAGCACGTGGTCGGTATCGTTATCGGCCTCGAGGTCCCAGAGAAGTGGAGGAAAACCGAGGACGCGCAGCGCGGCTGCGCCGAAGATTGCGCCTTCGAGGCAATGTGCGGTGCGCTCGCGCAAAACTTTCCGCGGAGACCAGGCGGTATCAGCCAGGTGATAGGGAAGGCTATCGAGAAAACGCTGCACGCCAGCCGGAGTTTTCAGGGCCCGTAATCGACGGAGCTCAAGCGGCGTAAATTCGCAAAGCCGATCGGCTTTTAAAATGGTTCCCATAAATTCGACCTTTCACACTTCCATTCGCCACCGCGTTAAATCGGGTAATGTGTGCTTCCATGGCGACCAAGCCGTCTTGGTTTAGCGCGCAATGGGTCATGCTGGCGATCACGATTTTGTTGTTCGTCCTGGTCGCGCTTTTTGTCGATCTCAAGCCCGTAGTAGATGAAAACTTTTTCTTTTCAACCAGCGATCCCGGAGTCCAGCAATCTAAAAAGGTCGAGCAACGTTTTCCTTCGCAGCCGCAGCTCATCTTGGCGGTGTCGTCCCACGACATCACTTCGCAGCGCTACCTGAGTCGACTCCAACATCTAACCCAAAAGATTCAGGCGATCGATGAGGTTACTGGCGTCAAGAGTCTTACCGCCGGCCCAAAAAGCACGGCCGATGCGCTGGCGAGTCCGTTTTGGCGCCGGCTGCTCGTGGCGAAGAATCAGAAGTCCAGCAATGTCATCATCTTTCTTGAAAACACTGCTCCGGAAAAGCCGATCAAGAAGATCGAGAAGGTCGTGCATGAAGAGAGCGAAAACGATTTTCAAATTCATATCGCTGGCCCGCCTTACGTAGTCGAGCTAATCCGGCGCAGTCTCGCCCATGATTTCTGGTACTTCAGCGTTACCGCCGTCATTTTATTTGGGGTTACCATGGCAGCGATGTTCCGGTCGGCCCGAGTCTTCCTGGGCATGCTGGCGACTTGTACGAGCGCAGTGCTGTTGACCCTTTTGCTCGAATCGATCTGCGGTAAGAAGATCGGAGTCCTCACGGTCAATCTCGGTACGATCGTCTTTGTTATCGCCTTGTCGCATCTGGTCTACATGACCTTTAACTGGCAAACCCTGGCCGACCGCAGACATCGACTGGGCAAGGAATCACCGAATCTCGCACCCGATGCAAGGCGCATGACCTTTCCCGCATCGTTCTGGTCGATGGTCTGTGCCTCGTTAGGTTTCGGGAGTTTGTTGATTGTGCAGGCGAAACCATTGCGCGAGCTCGGTTTTGGCGGTGTGCTCGGAAGTGTGGTGGCGTTTATCTGTGCGTATATCATGTATCCGCCTTTTCTGCGCTGGGCTGTTCCGCGCCAAAGCAAGTTGATCGAGCAAGAACCTCCGCGCGCATTTTGGTCACGACGTTACGCTGTCCTTTCATTAGGCGTAATTGTCATTAGTGCGGGGCTGGGGTTTGGCCTCACCAAAGTAAACACTGATCCAAGCCTGCTTGATTACTTCAAGCCGCACTCTGAGTTGCGCGATGGACTTGAGTACGTGGATCAAAGCGGCGGCTCGAATCCGCTGACGCTGGTCGTGTCTTCCGCGGATGGCAGTCCGTTGAACACCGACGCTGCCTACGAAAAGATGTGGAGACTGCATGGCGCGCTGGAGAACTACAAGGACGTGGGCACTGTCATCTCGCTTCCCACTCTTCTGGCGGAAGGCGACCGGGTGCCGTTTTCGTTTTTGATCAGCTACGAAAAGATGATGGAGCTAATGGAGCAGCCCAAGTATGCGCGGGTCGCAAAGAGCTTTGTCACCAGGGATCGCAAACACGCGATGTTTCTGCTGCGAATGGTGGAAGATCGGCGCGATAAGGATCGCACCAATGTTGTGGAAGATATTCGGGCTATTTGCCGACAAGTATGGATTTAAAGCGGAACTAATCGGCGGGGTCTACTATCTGCAGGGCCGCCTGGCGAAGCTTGTTGCCTCGAGTCTCGTGACCGGTCTGTTCTGGCTGAATCTCCTCTTTATTATCATTGCATGGGTTGTTGCGCGCACCGTGCGCGGCGCTCTGGCCATGATTGTTAGTTTGACCGTGGTGCCGTTGTGCATGCTCGGCGGCATTGGCTGGTTCCATATCCCAATGGACGTGATCTCGGCCCCAGCCACCAATGTCTGCATCGGCATCGCAATCGATTCCATGATTCATCTTGTCTTTGGCGTTCGCCGCGCCGAAGCGAACGGCACTAAAGGTTGGGCGGCTTGGGTAGCTGCGCGCGAAGAACAATGGCGCGGTATCGTCTACTCCGATGTCATTATCGCCGCTGGTTTCGCAATCTTCGTCCTATCCGATTTTCCGCCAACACAACGGTTCGGTCTGGCCGTCCTCGCCGGCTGTGTTATCGACATTTTGGCAAACCTCTTCGTCCTTCCGCTACTCGGGGGCGCACAATGGAAAAAGAAATAATTGATCTTCAACCTACGCTGAAGGGTGATCTGATCGAGTTGCGTCCGCTCCGGCCGGACGACTTCGACGCGCTGTTGTCTGCGGCGAGCGACCCGCTGATTTGGGAACAGCATCCGGAATCCGATCGCTACAAACACCAAGTCTTCCAAACATTTTTTGATGGCGCGCTCGAATCCAAAGGCGCCTTCGTCATTATCGAGCGGGAATCAGGCTCGGATCATTGGGAGCTCGAGATATTGCAATCTGGATCCGAAGCAACGAGCGAAGTAGAGGTCGGTTGGACATTTTCTGGAACGCCAATTCTGGGGCGGAATCTACAATCGCGAGTTGAAGAAACTAATGCTCGATCACGCCTTTCGATTTGTCGATCGCGTCCTCTTCGTCGTTGGAGAAAAGAATCTTCGATCGCAAAAAGCGCTGGAAAAGATCGGCGCCAGATTTCTAAGGAAAGCGCATCTTCCCGCTCGTGATGGCATCTTGGCTCCGAACCTCGTGTTCTTGATAACGCGTGAGTCCTATCTTATTGGCTGATGAATGGTAATCCCGCGGTGGCGGGATGGAAGCATTAAAGCATTTCTGGCGTGCCGGCGGTCATTCACCGCCTTTACGTCCAGGTCACCCTCGGCAGGATGCCCCGGCTGCTCCGAAACCGCGGTACTAAGCTAACCACGCCGAGTTGACTTTTGCTCGTGAGTTTGAAATGAATCTTCCCTGCACTCAACAGAAAGGAAAAAGACTCAATGAAAATCGGCGAAACAACACCAGATTTCGAGGCGGAAACGACTCAGGGACGGATCCGCTTCCACGACTGGATCGGTAACTCCTGGGCTATCCTGTTTTCACACCCGAAGGACTTCACCCCGGTCTGCACGACCGAACTCGGCTATATGGCTAAAATAAAACCGGAGTTCGAACGCAGAAACGTGAAGATCATCGGCTTGTCGGTCGATTCGACGGGCGATCACGAGGGATGGGCAAAGGACATCGAGGAGACACAGGGACACGCGCCGAACTACCCAATTATCGGCGACGCTGACTTCAAGGTGGCAAAGTTGTACGACATGCTGCCGGCCGATATCGCCGGCGACCCGAAGAAGCGCACGCCGGCCGATAATGCAACCGTGCGCAACGTTTACGTCATCGCCCCGGACAAAAAGATCAAACTCATCCTGGTCTATCCAATGACAACGGGGCGGAACTTCGACGAGGTGCTGCGGGTGATCGACTCGTTGCAACTGACCGCGAAGCATCAGGTCGCTACTCCAGTCAACTGGAAGCCAGGTGAGGACGTCATCATCGCTGGTTCGGTCTCCGACGAGGAAGCGAAGCGGCGTTATCCGCAAGGTTGGAAAGCGCCCAAGCCTTATCTCCGCATCGTGCCGCAGCCGCAATGAGGACCTGCCTTCGGTCCGAGCGGGACTGGCGATAAGCGACTCCGAAAGCGTTCGCGAGCAGGCGGCCGCGGAAGTAAGCAGGATGGGATTAAGAGGGAGCGGAAGAGGGAAAAACGTCAACTAAAGCCGTGCAGAGATTTGTAAAGTACTCCGAGAACTCCGGCACCAATTACTACAGGAATGATGTCGACTTTGTAGCGCGCGATGGCAACGAACGCGGCAATACAAAGCAGGATCGCAAACCAATCTATCGCGCCAGTCGCGGGAAAGAAAACATGAAGCGCGAACCACACGGCTAGGTTGAGCACCACGCCGACAATAGCGGCAGTGATTGCAGACAGCGCACTAGTCAGCCGGGAGTTACCGCGGAGTTGTTCGATGTAGGGCGCGCCCAGGAAGATCCAGAGAAAGCAGGGTGTGAAAGTCGCCCACGTTGTAATTAGCGCGCCAATTGTTGCGGCAACAAGCGGTGGCAAACCTTCCGGATGGTGCCACGCGCCCATGAAGCCGACAAATTGCAGCACCATGATCAACGGACCCGGGGTTGTTTCGGCGAGACCGAGGCCATCCATCATCTGGCCAGGTTTGAGCCAGCCGTAGTGAAAGAGTGCTTGTTGCGTCACATACGGCAGCACTGCGTACGCGCCGCCAAAGGTGACCACGGCCGCCTTACTAAAGAACAAACCTTCCTTAAATAGAGTACTGTCCCAACCGCGTACTGCACCAACTATCACCGTCGGCGTTAACCATAGCGTCAGCCATACAATCGAAACCCAAAACGCGCGCAACAAGTTCGGTCGCGCATGAGCGGGCGATTCCTGTTCATCGCTGATCACAGATGCCGCCGACGTCGAATTCTCCTTCGATGCATTTTCGAATTTCGATTTCCAAAGCAGTCCCCCAACAAATCCAATCACGCCAGCACCGAGGATGATTGCGGGGAATGGAACCTTGAAAAAGTAAATGGCGATAAACGCGAGCGCAGCCAGCGCCCACATTATTTCGTTTTTGAGCGCTTTCCTGCCGATGCGAATGACGGCGGTCAGAACGATTGCGGTGACGGCGGGTTTCAGTCCGTAGAAGATGGCCGCGATCCACGGGATGTTGCCAAAAGCTGCGTAAATGAAACTCAACCCCCAGAGAATGAAAATCGAAGGGATAACAAAAAAGGCGCCGGCCACGATGCCGCCCCAGGTCTTGTGCAGGAGCCAGCCGATGTAGATCGCGAGTTGTTGCGCTTCCGGACCCGGCAGTAACATGCAGAAGTTCAGCGCATGCAGAAAGCGCGACTGGCTGATCCATTGTTTCTTTTCCACCAGCTCGGTCTGCATGATCGCGATCTGACCGGTGGGACCACCAAAGGAGATGAAGCCAAGCTTCAGCCAAAAACGAAATGCCTCGGCAAAGGTCGGCGCGGTTTGTCGAGTTCGCGGCAGACCTGGTTGCTGGAAATTCATCGGCGCTGCACAAACGAATAGAGCGCATCGAAGCACTCGAAGCCGCGCCGCAAGATTTCTTCATCGGGCAGTCCTTCTTTGGCCCAACCCTTGAGGACGCGATCGATGCCGACGCATTCGACGCGCTGGAATCTGGCGTCGTCCAAGTCCGCGTCATGAATCATCTCGCCAAGCTTTGCGATGGCCTTGTCCACGATGGCAAAACGCCTCGTGAGCGTCTCAAACGTGCAGCAATTGCCCTGATGCGAAAATTCCGCGTCCAGCATGTCGAAAGGAATTGCTTCCGGCACCGCTTGGGCAGTTGGTGCGAAAACGAATTTAGCTTGGGGATCGATAAATTTGGAAATCAACCACGCTGACCCTACGCGATCGATCTCAGGCCGGGGACGAGTCAGCCAGGTTTTTCCGCAATACTGCTTTGGGTCGAGCGTTCGGAGTTTCAGCGAATGCCTCGGTCCTTCGGCACGCCGAAGTAACATCGCCACATCGTGTCCGCGGGGGCTGTCGAAGAAATCGATTTGGCGAAGCTCCCGGAAATGTTTTGTTAATCGCTCCAGCTCGGCGACGGCGAATTCGGCGTCGGACTTTTTTCGGCGGGCAACGAAATTTTGCAGCGCCTTTCTTAATTCGACATATTCTTTGTCGCGTGCGGCGTTGAAAAGAGAAACCACCTTTTCTTTGGTCAGACCTTCGATTTCCTGCGCACGGACCAGTGTCGAATCGCCGCCGAAATCGCGAATCTGCTTCGCCAGCCATTGAAATTGCTCGTATTGAGCGGGCTGATCCGGCAGCAAATAGGTCGAGGTCTTAATCTGGACTGCGCCCATTTTCTTCAATCGACGCCAGACCGCGACGCGTTCGGTATTGCGATTGGTCGGCAGACTATAGAGGAGGAGGAGCCACGACGTCGCCTTCATCACCTCTCACGCTCGGTAATTGAAATACATATTGCAAATAGCATTTGCAGTTACATCTGAGCCGCTGTCTCGTACATGAAACAAACGTAACGCAATAATCAACACAGGAGGTTTAAAGGTAAGACCAATGAAAAAAACAATCGCAGCGATAGCAATTGCCGTCATCGGCAGTCTGGCCTGTCCGGTTTTTCTAACGGCGGCCGAAGAGAACGAAGAGGCCGTTCAGATGAAGGATCTGCCGGCAGCGGCACAGACGACAATTAAAGATAAGGCGGGCAAGAACGAGATCACCAGGATCGAGAAGAAGACAGAAGATGGCAAAACCGTTTATGAAGCGGTGGTGAACAAGAGCGGCAAAGAGTGGAGCATTGAGGTTGATGCGAACGGTAAGTTCTTGAAGCAGTACGAAGAGAGCAAGGAAAAGGAAGAGAAGGGCGAAAAGTAATAATCGAAACGCGGCGGTTCTGTCCCGAATGCTTTCGGGGCAGAACCAATCGCTCCAGCAATGAAAAAACTTTTTCTTATCATTGCGGTCTCATTTGCGACCGTCGCAACCGGATTGGCCGCGCTCGATACCGCCAAGATCGACAACCTCACCGGGCTCAAGGGAAAGATGAACGAGAAGGAAGGTGTTTATAAAATCACTTTCCCGCGCGACGACGTGAAAATCGCCGTAGGCGGCTGGACGATGCCACCCTTCATGGGCCTCGGAACCTGGGCGGCGTTCACCGAAACCAAAAACGGGGCAATGGTAATGGGGGACACCGTTCTCTTTGAAGACGAGGTAAATCCTGTGATGTCAGTCGCGCTCGACAATGGACTCAGCGTGACCGCACTGCACAACCATTTCTTCTTTGATCATCCGAAGGTGTATTTCATGCATATCGAAGGCCAGGGAATGGTTGAGCAACTGGCTGGTGCGGTGCGCAAAGTCTACGACAAGGCCAAAGAAATCCGCACCGCGAATCCGCAGCCGCAAGACTCTTTCGGCGGAACCGGGTTGCCGGAGAAAAATTCAATTTCGGCGGAGCCGCTGAACAAAATCTTCGGCATGAGCGGCGAAACCAACACCGGCATGGTGAAATTCACGATCGGCCATCCAGCGACGATGCATGGCGTCAAGATCGGCAACGCGATGGGCGTGAACACGTGGATGGCCTTTGCCGGCAGCGATGACAACGCGGTGGTCGACGGAGATTTTGCTGTCAGCGAAGATGAACTGCAATCGGCGCTGAAAGCGATTCGCGCTGGCGGGATTAATATTGTAGCGATCCACTCGCACATGACGCACGAGAGTCCGCGCATTTTGTTCTTCCACTACTGGGGCAGAGGTCCAGCTAAAGAATTGGCGGGAGCAATTCAAGGCGCGCTTCTGGCCGCCGGATTGTCCGGAGTAAGTACATCGGCGGCGAAGTAAAGCGGCGGCATCGTGCACCGAAGTGAAATTTCACTTACGATGAAACACATCGTTCTCGCCATCGTCATTGCAGTAGCCGGAGGCTGTCTCGCAGTCGCCGAAGCTGGTGACGCCGGAATCCAACTGACGCAGACCATCCCATTGCCTGGAGTCGAAGGACGGATCGATCATTTCGCGCGGGATACTGCCGGTGACACGTTATTCGTCTGCGCTTTGGGCAACAACAGCGTTGAAGTAATTGATCTGCGTAGAGGCGAGCGAATCCGCTCGATCACCGGCCTCGGTTCACCGCAGGGTGTCGCTTACATTCCCCAGCTGAATCGACTGTTCATCGCGAACGACAAAGGCGGCGTTTGCAAAATCTACGACTCAAAATCCTACCGGCTGGTCGGGGAAATTAATTTCAAAGACGATGCCGACAATGTCCGCTACGACGAAGCCGCGAAAAAAATCTACATCGGGTTTGGCAGCGGCGGCATTGGCATCGTGAATGCGGCCGAAGGCAAGCAAATCGGCTCAATCAAACTGTCAGCTCATCCCGAAGCGTTTGAACTGGAAAAAAACGGCAAACGAATTTTCGTGAACGTACCCAATTCTCGCCACGTCGCCATAATCGATCGCGACAAAGGTGAAGTCGTTGCCACATGGAAAACAGACCTGGCGTTTGGAAATTTCCCGATGGCACTTGATGAAGCAAATCATCGACTATTTGTCGGCTGCCGCATTCCATCAAAGCTCATCGTGCTCAACACGGAATCGGGCGATGTCGTTGCCAAGATCGACATCGCCGGCGATCCCGATGACGTTTTCTACGACAGTAAGCGCCATCGCATTTACGCGATCTGTGGCGCTGGTAAGATCGACATCATCGAGCAAACTGATCCAAGCAACTACAAAGCCTCGTCTAAGATCGAGACCGCGGATGGCGCGCGCACCGGGCTTTTTGTGCCGGAACGAGACACCCTGTTTGTCGCTGTTCCGCATCGTGGCAGCCAGGCGGCAGAGATTCGTTGTTACCAGGTCAGGTAATCTATCGGAACTTGTCGTCTGATTGAAAATCCCCGGCATCATATTCGGCATTGGATGGTGGTTGACGATTAGTTTAGTTGAAGCCGGGCCGCCCTTTGTCACGGACGATCCGGAGCCGCCTCCGCCCGGCGGTTGGGAAATCAATGTCCCGTTCATCCTTGAGCGGACTCCAGGTAAAACGGAGATGGATTCGCCGTTGTTCGATTTCAATTACGGATTGCCAAATGTGCAACTCAAGTTGGAGATCCCCATCGCGGTCGTGCATGACGACGGCGACGGCACGAGGGCTGGTGCGGGTGATCTCCTCATCGGCGTGAAGTGGCGATTTCTCAATAACGAACAGTCGAAATTTCAGCTTGGTGTCTATCCCCAGGTACTGCTACCGACCGGGGATCGCGCGCGCGGACTCGGCGAGGGTCGGTCTGCATTTGTGTTCCCAGTAGTTGCGCAGAAAAGTTGGGATAAATGGACAGTCTACGGAAATGTTGGTTTTTGGTGGCAAACCGCCGCCGAGGAACGCAATTACTTTTACGCGGGCGCTGTGCTCGAGCGTGAAATCAACGAGCGCTTGACCCTCGGCGTGGAGTTGTTCGGTAATTCACCAAAAGAACGTGGCAGTCGTTCCGAGGTGGCGTTCAACGTCGGCGGCAGCTGGAAGTTGAACGATCACGTCAACCTGCTCTTCGCCGGTGGCCGCGACGTAGTCGGCGATACAAACGCGATGGCTTACGTCGGATTGCAGATCCTCACGAAATAGGCCATGAAATAATCAGTTCATGAGATGGATCACTCGCGAGAGAATTAAAGTGGACCGTGTGGCTTGTCCGTGGTTGATCAAAAATTTTATCGATCCGGAGGCGGAGTTCGTTTTTCTTCCGCGTGATACCGATTGGGCGAAGATCGACAATGGAACTGTGTTCGACGTTCCGAACTGCGAACTCGGCCACCGCGGTGAAGACGTTTCGTTCAACTCCATCCTAAAGAAATACGGGCTCATCGATCCGGCGCTCGTGCTGCTCGGGGAAATCGTGCGCGCCGCTGATTCGCGCCCGAATAACCCGCATTCGGCCGGTGAAGGGCTTCGCTGGATCGCTGCAGGGTTCGGTGCTCTCGGCCTAACCGATCACGAAATTCTCGACCGCGAATTCATCGTTTACGACGCGCTCTTTGCGGAGTGCAGTCGGCGAACGACGGTACCGTCAGTAAGCAAAAAGTAGTTAAGGCCTGCTGGACTAAATTGTTCTGGTTCCATCTCGGCTAGGCGAAAGCATCAGCGAGGCAGATTAATATAGAGAATTCTTCGGAAATTCCCACGCTATCGAGTCTTTGTTTTCGAACCGCTCATGACCAATATCGGTCAAAATTACACATCCATGAAAACCACGAAGTTAGTTACAGCAATCGCGCTTAGTGCTGGATTGACATTCGGTGCTGCCGCGCAAGCAAAGGAAAAACACGAGGAAGAAACCGTCAGCCAGGCTGACGTACCTATGGCGGTGCAGAAGGCTGCTGAAGGCGAAGCTAAAGATGGCCGAATTGTTCGTTGGGAAAGAGAGGGCAAGGACTACGAAGCCGTCATTGAAAAAAATGGAAAAAAATGGGGCGTTGAGATCAACGGAAGTGGCAAGGTGCTGAACAAGCACGACGAGAGTAAAGAACACAAGGAAAAGAAAGAATAACTGCGGTATGGCCGCCGGCGTGCTCAGCGCCGCCGGCGGCGATTCATCTATTAGAGGATCTAACCGGGGAATCGGCCTTCAAAAGAGCCGCACGAAGAGAATTAACGATACTGCGAGCCCGACGATGATCACGAACCGTCGGACGACAACACGCCCGACTCGTCTGGCCAGGCCCGCCGCGCCGTAACCGCCCACTACCGCTGCAATCGCCATCGGAAGGACATAGTGCCAGTCCACCATTCCTAACGAGATGAATAAGATCGCGGCGACGCCGTTCACACACAACGCAAACAGACTCGTCAGTGCGTTCCTCTGAAGAATATCGGTCATTCCCACAAAGCTGAGGGAAGAGAGCATCATAATGCTCATCCCCGCGCCGAAATAGCCGCCATAAATTGCTACGAACAAAGTCAGAATTAGTGCCGCTGCCATCCCGATGCCATTGGTGCCACTTCGTTCTCGAAGTTTTTTCTGAATCGGGCCTTCTGCAATGAACAGGATGGTGGCAAAGAGGATGAGAAATGGGACCAGCCGCTCGAAAAGCGCGGCCGGTGTCGACCGAAGGAGAATTGCGCCCACCCCGCCACCAATTAGACTCGAGATCGAGAGCCATTTCAGTCTTGGTGCAACTTGTCCGAATTCCGATCGAAATCCCCATATGCTGCCCAGTGAACCCGGCCAGATCGCCACGGTGCTGGTTGCATTGGCTGTAACTGGCGGCAGTCCAAGCCAGACCAGTGCAGGAAAGGAAAGCAGCGTGCCACCGCCTGCGACAGAATTGATTCCTCCGGCAAGGAACGCAGCCGTCGCGGCTATCACGACACGGGAGAATTCGGTCGATGTCATGCTGAACGAATTTATCGCGGGACTCTGCCGCCGACGCTGCCATTAGTCCAAGCCGGAAGTCGAAGGCGAAGCTGGCGCCGCTAACAAAATCGACTTGACCCAGCCAAAGATAAGGGAGTGGTATTGGTGCACGGCAGGCGCACGCCTGCGATCGAAATAATAGAAAGGAAGATTTATGGCCAAAAAAAGCGGCGATTCAGTTTACAAAGTAGTAGAGCTAGTTGGCACAAGCGCGAAGTCGTGGGAGGAGGCTGCCAAAAATGCGGTGGAAACGGCGGCGGCAACGCTGCGCGATTTGCGTGTGGGCGAAATCGTGAAACTCGACATGACGGTCGATGACGGAAAGGTGACTATGTATCGCGCTCGCGTGGATGTATCTTTCAAAGTTGGAAGCTGAAAGACGCGACTCTGGAATTTGGTACGCCGGAGTCGCTGGCCCGGAGCCGTCTGCGGGCATGTTGCTTGTCTTGGGCCGCGCCATTCTGTCTGCCTATATATATATAATATATATGGTACGGCGGCATCGAGACGCCAATCCGGGTCGTTGAGCCCCGCTTTTGGTTCACAACTGAGGCAGCCTGCGTCATGCTGTGACATTTCGCCCCACAAGACGTTCCTTTCTCTAGACTTCGAGATTCTCCGCACCGGATCGCGGCAACGCGCGACCGGGCAGGAGCGATGTGATTATACATGACCAGCCGGAGGATTTACGCGTCCAGAACTGGTGTGCTCGTTCGTTGTACTATTAAAGAGCGAAAGGCAAAATATGAGCACACAAATCCTGACATCGGACATGAAAATGCCGAAAGTGGTCGCGCCGAAGGAGTGGGAGGCTGCGCGACGAAAGCTTCTCGTAAAGGAGAAGGAGTTGACCCGCGCCCGTGACGCGTTGGCGGCCGAGCGCCGGCGGATGCCGTGGATGGCCGTGGAAAAGGAGTACAAGTTCGACGGGCCCAAAGGGAAGGCGAGCCTGCTCGACCTGTTCGACGGCCGTCGCCAATTGATTGTTTACCGCGCGTTCTTCGAGCCCGGTGTGAAAGGCTGGCCCGAGCATGCCTGCATTGGCTGCTCGATGGTGGCCGACCAGGTGGCTCACCCCGCACATCTGAACGCCCGCGACACCACTCTCGTGTTCGCCTCACGAGCGCCGCAGAAGGACATCGAGCGCTTGAAGGCGCGGATGGCCTGGAAGCTCATCCCTTGGTACACGCTGACGGACGACTTCGACAAGGATTTCGGGGTAGACGAGTGGCATGGCACAAACGCGTTCATCCGCGACGGCGACCGCGTGTTTCGCACCTACTTTATTAATAACCGCGGCGATGAGCAGATGGGGAGCACTTGGAACTACCTCGACATCACTGCGCTCGGCCGCCAGGAAGAGTGGGAGGACTCGCCGAAGGGTTATCCGCAGACCCCGCCTTACGAGTGGTGGATCTGGCACGACGAATACGCCGATGCTCGACCGTCCCAGTGGTGGAGCACTCGCAACGAGAACGACCTCGACGCCGCCGATCCCCGACCGCGGCGCACCCGTTCGAAGCGCGGCGACGGCAAGTAATCGACGATTGTAAACGCGGCAACGCAATAAACCTTTCGCCGCGGCAACTGAAATTTGTGTCCAGAACGTGTTCTCTCGTTCGTCGTACTATTGAAGAACGAAAGAGGAAACATGAGCACTCAAACAATGACATTGGAAAAGACCGACTCGCTTTCGGGACATGAAGTTGTCTCGCGATCCGAGTGGCTAATCGCGCGTAAGGACCTCCTTAAAAGAGAAAAGGAGCTTACGCGTTTGCGCGATCAGTTGGCTGCGGAACGCCGGGCGTTACCGTGGGTGAAGATAGAGAAGGAGTACACTTTTGACGGGCCGGAGGGCGAGGTGACGCTGGCGGAGCTGTTCGATGGACGCAGCCAGCTTTTCATCAAACACTTCATGATGGCGCCAGGGCAGCAGACGCAATGCGTCGGTTGCTCGCTCGAAGTCGATCACACTGAAGGAATCCTTCCGCACCTCGAAAACCACGACGTCACTTACGTGGCTGTCGCGCGCGCGCCAATCGAGGAAATCGAAGCCGTGCGCAAACGGATGGGGTGGAAATTCCGATGGGTCTCGTCCTACCACTCGGATTTCAATTACGACTTCAATGTCTCGTTTACTCACGAAGATGCTGCTTCCGGCCGCGCGATCTACAATTTCGGCGTCCTGCCAGAGTGGGCGGCGGGCATTGAGGATCTGTCGGGCGACAGCGTGTTCTACAAAGACGACGCCGGACAGATCTTTCACACATACTCAACGTTCGGACGTGGCGGTGAAGAATTCCTGGGCATTTACCGATTTCTCGACGCGACGCCAAAAGGCCGCGAAGAAAACGGTCCATATCACAGCCTGACGGACTGGGCCCGGCCGCGGAACATGTATGGCAAGGGCGGAACGGTAGAACCGACAGGTCGTTATCATCAGCCAGCCTGCGCGTGCGAGGCACATCAATCAGCCGCTTGAAGCAACATGGAAGCTAAGTCGCTAAAATTCTGTAGTGGAAGCCGTGTCGGCTACAGTTCAATCGTTCGGCGCGCTGTCGATCTTGTGGGCTGGATTGTTCCAGGCGCGATCCTTGCGCTGATTCCGAAATGCCCAATCTGTCTGGCCGGGTACATCGCGCTTTGGACCGGACTCGGACTTTCTGTGGCGGCAGCGGCGAATCTGCGAGTGCTGTTAATCATCGTGTGCGTGATGTCGCTGATATTTCTCGCCGCTAGACAGACGCGCCGCTTAATCACGCGACCCTGCGCGTCGCTGGGAACCTGAAACAAACATTGGATGTCACGCCAGAAAGCAACCAACGAACAAAGGGAGTACAGGAAAATGACAATTGAAGCAACGGAAACGACAGCGAAAACGCCCAATGGCAAAATCACCAAAGCAAATGATATTGTCGCGATCGCTCGCGCTGCTTACGAGGCCTATGTCGCGAAGAATCGCGCGGCAATTGAGAAACTGATCGCAGCGGATTTCTCGTTTTACCAGCCCGCTGGATAACCGGATTGATCGCGCGACTTACTTTGCGCGTTGCTGGCCGAACAGCGAACGGATCGACGGCTTCACCTTCATTAACCTCGTGCCCGATCGTGACCGGGTCTTTGTTACCTACGAAGGTCACAGCAAAAATGGCGAGCGCTTCCGGAACACAGAGATTGTGAGTGTCCGCGATGGCCAGATCGTCGAGGTCGAGGTTTATTTCGGCTGGTCAATTCCGCACGAAGCTAAACCGGGCGGCTTCGTGGAGGACAAATGAGGATTGAGATGCAACGAGGGTTAAAAATTTTCAGCAAGTAATTACCTGCCGCGCCGTAGCCTCGGCGAAGGCGGGTCGATCTAATAACGGAGGAAAAATGACAACGGAAGAAGTAGCAAAGAAAGTCGTGGAATTGGTTCGCAAACAAGCGTGGTACGAAGCGCTCGATACTCTTTACGATAACGATATCGTGAGCGTCGAAGCGACTGCACCTGACAGTCGCGGCAAAGAAGCCGTGCGCGGTAAGATCGATTGGTGGGTCAATGCGATGCAGGTTCACACCTTCAAAGCAAGCGAACCATTTGTCGCCCATGATCGATTTGTGGTGCAGTACGACGCCGATGTGACCGAGAAAGAGTCCAAGAAAAGACGAAAAATGTCCGAAGTCGGCGTTTATACGGTGAAAGACGGGAAGATCGTCCGCGAAGAATTTCTGCCGCGCGCGGGCGACTGATCGGAGCATTAAGACCGAGGTGAGGTGGTTGTAATGAAGTTCAGAAGCACGACATTCAAATCGCTTGGCAGTGAGGTGGCGATAGTTATGAGCTTCGATTTGTTCGACTTGGCAGGATTTATCGGCGTCTTGCTAATCGTCATCGCCTATCTCCTCCTGCAACTCGATAGGCTTCCCAGTTCGTCCCTGAGCTTTTCGCTGCTAAACGCAGCGGGTTCGTTGCTGATCATGTTTTCCCTTGTCTTCAAGTTCAACGTGTCAGCGTTCTTGATCGAGGTCTTTTGGTTTTTGATCAGCTTGCTCGGCCTAACGAAATGGCTGATGGCGAGAAAACGACTACCGATTAAAAGAGACGACTGACTGGCCGCGGATAAAAATTTGTCCTAAAGCGCCGACTCTGTTCGTCGTAGTAATGAAAACCAGAGACGAGGAAAATTATGCCAACAAATGATACGAACACAATTCGACTTCACCGAGTGCTCCGGTCAACGCCGGAGAGAATTTATCGAGCCTTCCTTGATGCCGACGCATTGGTTAAGTGGATGCCACCGAACGGATTTACCGGCAAGGTTCATCACCTCGATGCGAAAGTGGGCGGCACTTACAAGATGTCGTTCACGAATTTCACGACTGGCAAGAGCCATTCCTTTGGCGGCAGTTATCTCGAACTGAAACCCGACGAGCGCATTCGCCACACCGACAAGTTCGACGACCCAAACCTGCCTGGAGAAATGCAAGTGACGATCGCTTTAAAGCAAGTGTCCTGCGGAACTGAGTTGAACATCACACAGGAAGGGGTGCCTGCGGTGATTCCGGCCGAGGCCTGCTATCTGGGCTGGCAGGAGTCGCTGACTCTTCTCGCGAAGCTGGTCGAGGCCGAGATTCCGGATCAACCCTGAGCCGGTCCGATCCGGCGAGAATTTCTTTAAAAAAGTGTCCTAAAACCGGCGACTCGTTCGTCGTGGTATTGAAAGGAAACAAAACTTATGAGCACACAGACAAAAACCAAATCCAAAAGTCAAAAGAGTAACGGCACTTCGCCCAGTGTCGTCTGGTTTGAAATTCCGGCGGATAATGTGGAGCGGGCCCGAACGTTTTACGGTAAATTGTTCGGATGGAAGATCGACAAGTTCCCAGGTCCGACGGCAAAACCCTACTGGCTCATCGATACCGGCGCTGACGATGCCTCGCGCAATGGTGGAATGATGGAGCGCCAGTTTCCCGATCATACCATCACGAACTACGTTGCCGTGCCGTCGGTGGATACGGCTGCGGCGAAGGTCGAGAAACTTGGCGGCAAAATCTGCATGGGCAAAACGGCGGTGCCGCAGATGGGCTATTTCGTCGTCTGCAGCGATACCGAGAATAATCAATTCGCGCTCTGGGAGGCGGACGAAGGCGCAAAATAGTTGTCCTAAACTGAGTCGCTCGTTCGTCGCAAGATCGACAACCGAAACAAAAACTATGAACACAGAAACAACTACAGGTGAATACATGCTGCTTTTCCGAGGAGGAAATTGGGACAGAGGTTTAACGAAGGAGGAGCTGCAACAGGCTATGGACAAAGTGATGGCGTGGTTCGAGGGATTGAACGAACGCGGCAGGATCAAAGGCGCCCAACCGCTCGGCGGCCAGGGCCGGGTAATCTCTGGTACGGACGGACGGTTCGTCGTAGACGGGCCGTTCACGGAAACAAAGGAAGCAGTGGGCGGTTATCTCGTGCTCCAAGCCGACAGCCTCGACGAGGCGGTGGAAATCGCACGGTCGATGCCGACGTTGCGTTACGGCATTAGCGTTGAAGTGCGGCCGATCCTCGCGGAGTGTCCCATATTCCAGCGTCACCCGGACCTGGTTCGGCGAGAGACAGACCGAGCGGCTGAGCAACTTTGGATTGCGGCGGCCGCGTAAAAGATTTGAGAAAGCATAACTGAAACGAAAGGAACTATTATGAACACAACAACAAAGACTGATTATCTGCTGCTTTTTCGCGGTAACGTGTGGGACCGCGGGCTTTCACCGGCGCAACTTCAGAAGGTCGTGTCCGACTGGATGGCCTGGTTCGAGCGGTTGAAGGCGGAGGGAAAATGCCTCGGCGGTCATCCGTTGGAAGAGGAAGGTAAGGTTGTTTCCGGCAAGCAGGGCCGCGCGGTCGCTGACGGACCGTTCGCCGAATCGAAGGAAGCGATCGGCGGGTATTTTTACCTGCAAGTCGCCGATGAGGACGAAGCCATCGAGATCGCACGGCAGTGCCCGGGTCTTGAGTATGGCGCAGTCGTCGAGGTCCGTCCGGTCGGCGATGTCTGTTCGGTCAAGCAGCGTGCGCAGGAATATTCCAAGAGAGAGCTTGCTGGCGCGACGGCTTAACGGAAGCAAATCGTTGATTCGTTAAACCCTTAGGCAAAAATAATCGGCCTCTTTATCCGTCTAAATCCGCGTTATCCGCGGTTAAGAAAAAATCATTCGAGAACAGAATTTAGGTATGCCAGCTAAAATCACACAAAAAATTACACCGTTCCTCTGGTTTGACGACAAGGCCGAGGAGGCGGCAAAATTTTACACTTCGATTTTCAAGAACTCGAAGATTGGAAACATCACGCGCTACGATGAGGAGGCAGCCGGGCCGACGGGCCGGCCTGCCGGTTCAGTCATGACGGTTGATTTTCAGCTCGGGGGACAGGAATTCGTCGCGCTCAACGGCGGTCCGATGTTCAAGTTCACGGAAGCGATCTCGTTTGTCGTGAACTGTGAGAACCAGGAAGAAGTTGATTACTTTTGGTCGAAACTTTCCGCCGGCGGCGAAGAGAGCCGGTGCGGCTGGCTGAAAGACAAATTCGGTTTGTCATGGCAAGTGGTGCCGACGGTATTAATAGAGATGCTGACAGACAAGGACACCGCAAAAGCGAAACGCGTCATGCATGCGATGCTGCAAATGGATAAGATCGACATCGCGGTGCTGAAGAAAGCGTACGATCAAAAATAGCAGCGTGATTCGTTAAGCCGTTAAATCGGAATCGTGGTTCATAGATTAACGTCATGAGCGACACCGCAGAGAACGGTCCGCCGCAAACCAGCGAGATTTCTCGCCTTACCGACGACCTTTTTCGTCAGGAAGCGGGAAAGTTAATCTCGGTTCTGTCTGGAATTTTCGGGATCAATCGGTTGCAGTTGGCCGAGGACGTTGTGCAGGAATCGCTCATTCGTGCGCTGCGGACGTGGCCATACACAGGTGTTCCAAAAAATCCGGCAGCGTGGCTGACGCAAACCGCCAAGAACCTCGCGCTCGATTTGATTCGCCGTGAAAAATTATTTCACGATAAGGAACCGCAGATCATCGCCTTCATGGAGCAGTGGCCGTCGGAATCAAGCGAATCGCCAATGTTCGAGAACGAGATCAGAGACGGCCGCCTGCGGTTAATGTTTGCGTGTTGTCATCCGCTGCTGCCGCCGGAAGCGCAGACGGCATTGGCGCTCAAGACTCTTTGCGGATTCGGCGTCGGGGAAATTGCCAAGGCGTTCTTAACCAGCGAAGCGGCGATTGCGAAGCGCCTGACCCGAGCACGGCAGAGGATTCGGGAACTTCACATTCCATTTGAAATTCCGGCTGGCGATGAGTTGTCGAACCGGCTCGATGGCGTCTTGCAAACGCTCTACCTGCTTTTCAACGAAGGCTACAAAGCATCCAGCGGCGAGCATTTGATCAGGGAAGAACTTTGTCAGGAAGCGATCCGATTGGCCTCCTTGCTGGCGGAACATCCGACCGGAAATCGACCACGCACGCACGCGTTGATCGCACTAATGTTGCTCAATGCCGCGCGCCTGCCTGCGCGAACGGATTCAGAAGGCAACATTCTGCGGCTCAAGGAACAGGACCGTTTGACCTGGGACCAGACGATGATCGCACGGGGCATGTTCCATTTGAGCAAGTCCGCCGACGGCGATGAACTGAGCACGTATCATCTCCAGGCCGCGATCGCGGCGTGTCATTGCGTGGCGACAAATTATGAATCGACCGATTGGCGAAAGATTCTTTCTTTGTATGACCAGCTGTTGGAGCTCGACAACTCGCCAATTGTTGCGCTCAATCGCACCGTTGCGGTGGCGAATGTTCATGGGCCGGCAGCCGGTATTGAAGCGGTTGAAGCCATTGAGAACGGCGAACAGTTGCGTTCGTACTATCTGTTGTACGCCGTGCTCGGCGAGTTCGAGAAACAGCTGAACCATTTCCAGGCCGCGATCGATAATTTTCGCAAAGCACTCGAGCTCACAGAGCTGACCTCGGAGCAATCGTTTCTTTCGGAGCGGCTCCGGGATTCGGAGGAGCGCAGCCTGCGAATTGTTGCCTGAAATTACGGCGCGACGGCAAACGTCGCTTAGCGAGGGAGCGAGCTCGGGTCGGGCGCGAGTGCACACGCTTCGGCGTTTTGCTCAATCTGAATGGTCGAATGCTCGATTTGGAATTCGACGTGCAGGCGTTCACAAACCTGTTGCAGAAACGCATCGCCGCCCGCTGCGTCAGGCATTTCCAGATGAACCGTTAACGCTGTTCGCGTCGTGCTCAGCGGCCAGATATGCAGATCGTGCACGGCGGTGACGCCATCGAGCCCTTCCAGATACTTGCGAACTGCATTTGGGTCGACGTTCGCCGGCACCAGGTCGAGAGCCATCGCGAGTGAGTCGCGGAGCAAACCCCATGTTCCCCAAACAATCACCGTATTGATAATCAGGCTCGCCACTGGATCGATCCAGTGCAACCCCGTCAGGAGAATCAGGAGGCCTGCAATGACAACACCAGCCGAGACGGCTGCATCTGCCGTCATGTGAAGAAATGCGCCTCTAATATTCAGGTCACGCTCGCGCCCGGCGAAAAATAATAGCGCCGTGACTCCGTTTATGACGATCCCGATTGCAGCAACGATCATCACCGTTTTGCCGCCGACTTCACCGGGATCCGAAAATCGGCGAATCGCTTCCCAGCTGATTCCGCCGACCGCGATGAGCAACAAGGCCGAGTTCGCAAGTGCGGCAAGGATCGAAGATCGCCCGAGTCCGTAAGTCCGGCGCGCGGTTGATGGCGTCGACGCCAGATAAGTTGCACCCCAGGCGAGGAGCAGCGCCAGGACGTCCCCGAAATTGTGACCGGCATCGGCGATGAGCGCGAGTGAATGAGCGAAGATTCCGAAAATCAGTTCAACAACGACATAACCGGCATTCAGCGCGGTTCCCACTACAAACGCCGTCCCGAAACTCTGCGGGACATGCGGAAGGCATTTCGCGTCGTGTTCATCTGAGTGCGAGTGTCCGCGACCAGGCATGCCGTAACATTGATTCAAACTCTGCTCACGCCAATGCTGAACGGGTCTCGGCGTGGAACGGGATCTTTGAAGCCTTGTCGTATCCGATTTGCGGGTGACTGCCCTTGCGCTCGCTTCCTTCGACTGCCAGCTCGGTCAACGCTTTTCGTGCTTTCCGATAATGTTCGACGCTTACCTCCAGATGTTGTTATCTGGGCTTTGCTTCAGCTTCGGCAGAAGTGCCTGGAGAGTGACTTTTGTATCGCTGACTAGCCGCGACCAGGAATAAAACTGAATCAAGAAAAGGAGCATGCATCATGGACATGAAACTTGAAGTGGTAGTCATCCCCGTTTCCGATGTCGATCGAGCGAAAGCGTTCTACGAGAAACTCGGCTTTCGATTGGATATCGATTACGCGCGTGACCAGGATCATCGGGTGGTACAGTTCACTCCTCCCGGTTCCGAAGCGTCGATTCATATCGGCAAGGGGATCACGTCGGCGGCGCCGGCTTCGGTTCAAAACCTGTACCTTATCGTTTCTGATATCGAGAAAGCTCGCGCTGATCTTATCGGCCGTGGCATCGACGTTTCGGAGGTGTTTCACTTTGCCGGACTCCTTGGGCCGCGGGTAGCAGGGCCGGATCCGAAACATGGGTCCTACGGATCGTTTGCCACGTTCAAAGATCCGGACGGGAACGGATGGCTGCTGCAGGAAATCACGACGCGACTTCCCGGCCGCGAATGGAAGTCGAAGCGACCAGAAGCGATGGACGTAGCCAAACTCGCCGAGCTCCTTCACGAAACGGAACAGCACCACGGCCGGTACGAAAAGTCGCATGCCAAACATAACTGGTGGGACTGGTACGCGCCTTACCTGGGTGCGCGTGAGAACGGCAGCACTCCGCAAGAGGCCGCCGCCGCGGCCGATCGATACATGGACGAAGTCCTTCATGTTCCTCCCCAATAGGTTGTATTCTGCGTGACATGAAAAAATACTGTGTTCTGCCTTTTGTTTGTGGCGCCATGGTGATGTTCGCCTTCACCACGCTCGGCCGAATCCAATCCTTCATACCATATCCCGGTCAAAGTTTGGAAAGTTGAGACGTGAAACCCTCTCGACAAAACCGAGCCGTCGTGAGTGATGCCACGCGGGCGATCGGTTCCATGGTCATCGGTGCGGTTGCAGTTGGAGCTTTCGCGTTTGCCGCGGTTGCAGTGGGTGCTCTTGCCATAGGGCGATTGGCTATAGGGCGCGCCAGAATCCGTCGCCTCGAGATCGATGAGTTAGTTATTCGAAAGCGCAATGAATCTGGTGTGCCTCTGGAATGACACGCGGTTTGTGACGATGCTGGAAATCCCGCCGCTGAACGATGGCCTGACTGCTGTTCAAGCCGCCATAGCTAGCGGACAAATGAGATAGGCGCTCTATTCCTGTTCTGCGATCTTTTGGGCGTATGTTTTTCCGTACGGATAGAGCAGCTCTTTGCGGCCTTCCTCCCACGCCGCTTTCATTTTCGACGTTGTAATGTCCCAAATGGAAGCCCGTATCTCCCAAGGCGAACTGATCCTGATCTGTCTCGTTGTTGTCGCTTTACTCTCGATCGTTGCGCGAAGAATTCGGATTCCATCTTCGATTCTTCTAACGATAGCTGGTATTTTTCTGGCTCTCGTTCCCGCCTTACCGACGCTTTATCTCCAGCCGCAGTTAGTATTCAACTTATTCCTTCCGCCGTTGATCTATCCAGCGGCTCTTTACACCTCGTGGAGAGATTTCCGGTCGAATCTTCGTCCAATTCTTTCGCTAGCGATCCTGCTCGTGCTGTTAACGATGACAGTCATAGCAGCTCTGTTTCACTACGTCACCGGTTTCCCGTGGGCGGTCGGCTTCGTTTTCGGAGCGCTCATTTCACCACCAGATGCAGTCGCAGCTCTGTCGATTACACAGAACTTGCGCGTTCCGCGAAAGATCATCGTCATCTTGGAAGGTGAAAGTCTGATTAACGACGCGACCTCGTTCATCTCATTCCGTTTCGCCGTGGCGGCAGTAATGACAGGCGCGTTCTCACTCGGAGCGGCGAGTTTGCAGTTTTTATTTGCGGCTACGGGCGGCGTGATCGTCGGCCTGGCTATTGGCTGGGTCGCCACCCGCGTCCAAAAGGGATTAGATGACCCACCGGTGCAAACAATGTTCTCCCTTCTCACTCCGTATGTCGCCTATTTCACTGGCGAACGGCTGCACGTCTCCGGGATCCTGGCTGTGGTTATCACCGGCATTTACTATGGCTGGCGAGCGCCGCGTATTCTAACCGGCCGCATGCGACTCCAAGCCATTCCCGTCTGGGACATGGTTGTCTTCATTCTTAATGGTATGTTGTTCATGCTCATCGGCCTTCAGCTACCGCAGGTTCTTCGTGCCCTTGCGCCAACTGGTATAGCTCAGGTGCTGGGACTGGCGGTAATCATCGTTATCGTAATGGTGCTGGTTCGCTTCGTTTGGATGTTCGGAATGAGCTACTTCCCAGGCACTCTTGCACGGCGTCGCAAGAATCGCTTTCCATGGCAACAAACCACTTTGATTGCGTGGACCGGCCTGCGGGGGGCTGATTCTCTTGCCGGTGCATTAGCGATCCCATTTCTTCTCCCGAACGGCGCTGCATTTCCGGGACGCGACATCATCTTACTACTTACCTTTTGCGTCATTTTTGGGACCTTGGTTGTGCAGGGACTCACGGTGACGCCATTGGTCCGCTGGCTTGGCGTGGTCGACGATCATACAACCGAAAGAGAAGAGCGATTGGCGCGGCTCAAGGCGAATGAAATGGCGCTGGCGCGTCTTGAGGAACTTGAAAGTTCGCATCAAGCCAAGCCAGAAACGATTGAACGATTACGTGCAGAATATCTTGACCGGATTGGCCAACTGGGCGCGGAAAGTCCGCACCAATCGAGAAGATTATATTCAGCCGATTTTGAAGAACTCGCCTGCGAACTACTACATACAGAGCGTGAAACTGTGATCACATTGCGCAACGAGGAGGCGATTAGTGATCAAGCGCTCCGGCGAATCCAGCGGGACATTGACTTAGCAGAAGCACGCCTGCATCGACCAGAGTGACTTCACCCACTCAGAAGTGCCTGCGCCTCGTTTCAGACTTAATGAATTGGCGCCGGTTGGTGACGCGGCTGAAATCATTCGAGCTCAAATTGTGGCGGCTCGATGTCTCGCCGCACTGAAAACGGTTCACGCCAATCAGGCGCGCGGATGGGCAAAGATGGCAATCGAAGCAATAACGAAAATTACAGGAACGATTACTCGGCAGTAGCGATCAATTCTCTTTGCTCGTGCGGTCTGCTGATTGTTATCGAGAATTGTCGTGACCAAAACTTCGATCAACGAAAAGAAAACGAGCAGCGTGCTGATCAGAAAGAAAACGTCGAGCCGCGTCATGTAAGGCAAGCGCGGCAACTGATTATCGACGGCAAAACGATATGCGATTAGCGTGAGCATTGAAGTCACGGCGATGCTGAACTGCGTGTTCGAGTTCGTCGGATCGGTCCAGAAAACAGACCATGACATCATCACGATCAGAACGAGGGGAAGAATTACTTTCAGAATGTAATGCAGGACATTACGCGATGCCGTGAATTCAAAGGCGTAGCCCGAAAATTCCAAGCCCGGCGCGAGCGCATAGGTGAGTGGCTTTGTTTCCCATTTCTCTACTCTCCAATCCGGGAGCGTGATTGATGGCGCGATTCCGGCGGCTTGTTTGAGGCCCGTCCTTTATCCAATCCTGATCCGGCACAAATTTTACTTCGTTAGGCCGATAGCGGACGGCGACGAGCTGGATGCGAAAAGCTTGCCGGTCGAACGGGAATGATTGCAACCGCAATGGTTGCGTGAAAGCTCCCGCATAACGCTGGCGATAAGTCAGCGTGCCGTCGGGTTCGACTTCGACCCAGTCCGGGAACTTGCGAATCACGGAGGTCGTTTCATTGGCGATGCCGACGCGGGGATGCCAAACCTGTTCAAGCGGGTAACGCACAACTCCGCTCCCGGTGTGAGTCAAGCGCGGATCTTTCCAGCGCAACACGATGGCTATCTCAGCGGTAAACGTCTGCTGCGCGCTGTCGATGCTATTGATATCGACAACCCATATTCCAACCGATACTTGAGTTGGTCCGTCTCCAGCATTCGGTCGGTCGATTAAAGCAGGCGGTTCGGAGCCGTGGGCTAACTGGAGCGAAACGGTACAAAGACAAGCTAACAACAAAGATTTCCTTCGGTTCAAACTCAGAGGTATCAGGCTGTTCATTAGTGCCGTGTTTTGGGAAGCGTCTCCTACCATTTGTTAGGCCCGACCAGTTCTTTACCGCCGAGGGACGGTTGGAATCCGGGATCGTTGCGGATTGGATCCCACACTGGATCAATCTTCAGTTGGTGGATGGAAATGTAAAAGCCGATCGACATCGACAGCAGCTTTTGCGGCGTTTTCACTGCTGAGGAATGCTCGGCTGGCATCGAAGACTTTCTTAGGCGGGCGCGGGATTTAGCGCACGCAGCGCGAGCAAAAACATGAGCCTGGAGACCGCGCTCAGCATCAAGCTGATGCCGATCAACGCTCCGATTTTTTCCGGCGAATCTGGTGGCCATTGCCGGACCATCAAGATCCCAAGAATCAAAGTCCCGACGCCGTCCATCACCAACCAGACGGAATGGCGGGATCGCCTGAGGCGAAAGTAGAGAACGAGTTCCAGAATGCCTTCCAGGAGGAGAAAAATTGCCAGGAGCAGACTCAGCGAAAGAACACTCAAGAGCGGGTTCACCAACAGGCAAACTGCCGCTATTACATAGAGCAAACTCACGAGTACCTGCCAGAGAAAGCCCTCGGTGCTCCGCGCCTGGATGGCAAAGACCAAATGCGCGATTCCCGCAACTAAAACCAAGCAACCGATGACAACCCCGATTGCAAAAGAGAACGTCAGGGGAAGAATGACGGCTAAAATCCCGCAAACAAAAACTACCGCGCTCCAAAGTATCAGCCATCCTGACGCTTTCCTTATGACTGGCGCGATCGATTCAACGTTCATCGAGAGTCAAGGATAGGTTTTTAGAATTCTCTTAACTTCGCTAATGGCTTGAGGATTACGCGGGGCGGCGTGGTTGCAAGGAACGATTAGTTTGGATTGAGCGCCATTCAGATGCGAACTCCAATACGAAACTACGCCATCGGAACTGTTTGGGGTGTCGCCCCGGCCCCGATCTCCGATGATCGAGTGGTATGGAATGCCGGGAGTAATTGGGATTTTGTTTACCGAAACAATCAATCAACGCCGCTCGGGGATGGCGTGTTGGTGTTCGAAGCAGGATTTCAGTTTGTCGAGGTTAACGGGAACACGCGCGTGCGCGTCTCTCGGCGCGGCGCGGAGATATTGCACCGGCCATGAAACCGATTGCCGAAGTTCCTCCGCCGCGCGCAACGGCCAGTACGGCTCGCGCAGAAATTCGCGTGCCATGAGGATGGCGTCGGCTTGCCCCGTGTTGATGATGTGTTCGGCCTGCGCGGGCGCTGTGATCATGCCGACGGCGCCGGTGAGAATTTCAGCTTCGTCACGAATACGCTGTGCGAAGGGTGTTTGATAACCGGCACCGACGGGAATTTTCGCATGCGGCACGCTGCCGCCGGACGAACAATCAATAAGATCGACACCAAGTTGTTTCAGCTCGCGTGCGAGCGCGATCGATTGTTCCAAGTCCCAGCCGCCGTCGATCCAATCGGTCGCTGAGATGCGCACGAACAACGGCGCGCCTTTTGGCCAGGAGCGCGCACGGCCTGCACGATCTCGCGCAGCATGCGCGTGCGATTTTCAAACGAGCCGCCGTAATCGTCGTCGCGATGATTACTGAGCGGTGAGAGAAATTCATGAATGAGATAACCATGCGCGCCGTGAATCTCGATAACACGAAAACCGGCATCGCATGCGCGACGCGCCGCCGTGGCAAAGGCAGCGACGATTTCCCGAATGCCATTGCGCGTGAGCGCCTGCGGCATCGGATAATTTTCGGTGAACGCAATGGCACTCGGCGCCATGACATTTTTCCAGCCGCCTTCGCTCTCCGGAACCGCACCGTCACTTTCCCACGGCCGGCGCGTGCTCGCCTTGCGACCGGCATGCGCTAATTGCATTCCAGCGACGCTACCTTGCTCATGAATGAATCGAACGATGGCGCGCAAGGCCTCGGCGTGATCGTCACTCCAAATGCCGAGGTCCTGTGGGCTGATGCGGCCTTCCGGCAAGACCGCGGTCGCCTCTGTCATGACCAGTCCCGCGCCACCGACGGCGCGACTGCCGAGATGAACGAGATGCCAGTCCTGAGGCAGCCCGTCAGTGCTCGAGTATTGACACATCGGCGAGACAAAGACGCGGTTGGCGAATTCGACATCGCGAATCATGAGCGGATCGAACAGGTGAGCCATAGTCAGAGATCACAGATCAGCGGTCAGTAACTCGAACATGACATCGAAGCAAAATTCAATTCAAGCCGCCGCCTCGGCGGCGCAAAATCTCTGATCGCTGAAGTCTCAAGGGTAAGTTGGAAACGTCGCACCAAACATCGGCAGGCCGCTCTTCGATTCGGCTTTGCTCGCCTCATCCTGCAGAACATCCCAATGCTCGGCGAGGCGGCCATTCTCGATCCTGACAATATCCGCGGCGATCCAGGCAACTGGCCGGCCGTTTCCTGAAAACCGTCCGTGGATAATGACGTAATCGCCATCCGCAACGATAAGTTGATGTTCGTACCGCAGGGTATCAGGTGCGCTTCGGATCAAATTGAATAATCCATCGCGACCCGGTTCAATGTGCGCGCTGTGCTGGATATAGTCAGGCGACCAATACTTTTCCGCGGCCGCGTAGTCCCGCTTGTTAAACAGTGTGTCGAAGGCGTCGAGCACCAGCGCTTTGTTTTGTTCGGGCGTTGTCTTCATCATATTATTTCTCGCAGAAATTTTCCCAACCGATCATGAGGGCGATTCTTTCTCTTCCGGGGAAATCTCGTGACTGTTATTCGCGTTGTTGAATTCAACGATCATGAAGTTCCTTGTGTGATACGTCTCGTTAGGCACTTTGAAATCGCTGTTGGGTGGAACACAGGTCCATCGAGCAGGAAAGGCCGAATCCCTGTCCGCCGGGAGTTGACGTGTCCTGCCAAGCGTCACAACCATTCGATCCCGGCCATCGTGCGGCGCTAACCATTCCGTGCCGCCTGGGACAGCAACCGTCCATACCCGCACTTCTTCCATTTCGAATATGCCAGCCTTGGATCTTCCATTTTCATCCGGCACCCCGGAACTAACTGATCCATTGTTCGAGGCATGAGAATTCTGCGTTTCGCGCTCCTCTTGCAGTGCGTGTCGCGCCTGGAACCGCTCGATAATATCGATCACATTACTCCTCATCGTATTCCTTTCGTTGTTAGGTCTTTTAGATCCGTTCGATCCGTCCCCGTGATGTAACTGCTCTTTAACGATTCACCGTCGTTGGAAGTTGCTCTGCGATCTCGTCGACCCGCTCGGGATAGAACGCGACATGGTCCCTGATCTGCGCAACAGCAGGATACGGATCCTCGTACGTCCACACGGCATTGACGGACTTCTTTCCCCCAGCGGGAACGCTGTAGTAATTGCAATCGCCTTTGTACGGACAGTAGGTAGCGTGATCTGTCCGTTCCAACTGGGAGAAATCCACGTCCTCACGCGGAATGTATTGAACAGGGGAATAGTCCGCTTCCCGAAGCGTTAGGGCGCTGCGGGTATCGGCGATCACGCGGCCCGCGACTGATACTACGACGCGAGCACAATTATGCTGGATCGAAATCGGATGATCCGGACCTGGAACCTTAATCTGTTTTTCTTTCATATTTCGTTTTCCTTTTGGAACCCCTCAGATTGTAAGGACGACTCTGCCGAAGGGACGGCCCTCGATTAGGTAACGAAGAGCATCAACCGCTTCCACCAGCGGAAAGGTTTTGGCCACGATCGGTTTGATCGCACCGGATTTAAGTAGAGAGACAATAACTTTCCATGCGTCAGTAATGGCCGCCTTCGGCTGAGCGAACATATTGAGACCTCGCATGCTGGCCTGTGGCACAATGAGATTTGTTACGTCAATTGTTGCCTTACGGCTTGCGGAATATCCCAGTGTTATAACGCGTCCTTCCGACGCGAGCGCTCCGAGCGCTTCGCTCAGGACTTCGCCACCGATTCCGTCGATGACGATGTCCGCGCCATAACCGCTCGTGATACGACGCACGCCGTCCCCCAACTTCTCCAACGAGGTATCGATGACTTCAGTGAATCCCAGCGCCTTCGCCTGCTCTGCTTTCGCATGATTGGTCGTGCTTGACATGGCGTGTTTTGCGCCCAAGGCGCGCGCCAATTGCGTCACTGCATTGCCGATCGATCCTCCGATCGCCGGCGACAGAACAGTTTTGCCTGCCCGAAAACCAGCCAGAGTAAGAGCGACCTGCGCGGTGAGATACGCGACCGGAATACCTGCGGCGCTCGCGTCGTCGACATTGTCAGGAATCAGGCAAAGGTCTTCCTTCCGTACGGCAACCCACTCACTATCGGTTCCATCCTCAAAAGCGCCATAGGCGCCGAAGAACATCACGCGCGATCCGATGGGAAAGTCCGTTCCGCCTCCCTCCTCCACCACGCCCGCTCCTTCGTTGCCCAGGACTAACGGCGGCTTTGAGCCGTGAAATTTGCCGGAGAGAATGGTGTGGTCGAGCGGCGTGACGCCGGCCGCGGTCATTCGCACAAGTACTTTTCCATTTGTAACCGCCGGTTTTGGAAGTTCGATGAGCTTTAGCCCTTGATAACCACTAAATGTTTCGGCTCTCATTGCACGCATATCATTCCTCCTTTGCTTTAGGCATTCGTTCCGCCATCCACAGTAAGATTGGCCCCAGTGATGTAGGAAGACTCCGGCCCGGCGACAAACGCGACCAGCGCAGCGACCTCGTCGACAGAGCCGTAGCGATCCAACGCAGTGTTTGCCTTTTGCGGGGCCGCCCATTCGCCGGCAGCGGGATTCAGATCGGTGTCGATCGGACCCGGCTGCACATTGTTGACTGTGATGCCCCGGCTCCCGAGCTCTCGAGACAGCGCCTGACTAAATATCTTTACGGCTCCCTTTGTGGCCGAGTAGGGCACGAGGCCCGGTGTCATGACACGCTCGCCCAAGCAGGAACCGATCGTGACGATGCGACCGCCGCGCTTCATATGTTTTAGCGCTACCTGCGTCGTGATGAACACCCCACGGACGTTAATGTTGAGAAGCCGATCCATCTCTTCGATTGTCGTCTCCTCAAACGTTTTCGGAATGGCCGTGCCGGCGTTGTTTACCAGGACGTCTAGTTTGCCAAATGTCGCCACGGTCTTTTCGACGGCGGCCTTGGCGGCCTCGGCATCAACGGCGTCCGCCTGAATCGCGATCGCCTTTCCGCCATCGCGTTCAATCTCCTTAACGACCGTCGCGGCTGCATCGGCGCCTTTCGAGTATGTGATGGCTACCTTCGCCCCGTCTAAAGCCAGGCGTTTAGCGATTGCGGCACCAATGCCGCGCGATCCGCCCGTGATCAATGCAATCTTTCCTTCCAGTTTTCTGTTCATGATTTTGTTTTCCTTAATGAGGTTTGTTGATTCATTATGTATCGATAGATATAAAACTCGATCCTGGACAAAAGCCCGTCAAGTGATTTATTTACCCATCGGTATGAAATCAAACACTGCTCCAGCCCCTCGCGGACGACCGCGCGCTTTCGATCTGGACCTGGCGTTGGAACGCGCCATGCACGTTTTTTGGGCCAAAGGTTACGAAGGCGCTTCACTCTCCAACCTCACACGGGCCATGCGCATCAATCGACCAAGTCTTTACGCCGCATTTGGCAACAAGGAGCAGCTCTTTCGAAAAGTTCTCGATCGATACATGGACGGGCCGGTCGCCTATTTTGGCAAAGCTCTGGCGGTACCGAAGGCGAGGGATGTGGTCGAAGAAATATTCCTCGGCACGGCTAGGATGGCGGATGATCCCAGCATTCCAGCAGGATGCCTGATGGTTCAAGGCGCGTTGGCGTGCGGAAATGCATCCGCTCGGAAGGAAGTGGCGGCGCGGCGGGCGGCGGCCGAGGCTGCATTGCGTCGCCGCCTTCAACGAGCGAAGCGCGAAGGCGATCTTCCGAAAAACTCTGACCCAGCCGAACTGGCCCATTACGTGATGACTGTCGTGCGCGGAATGGCAGTCCAGTCCGCCGGCGGCGCCAATAGCGGTCAACTACGTCGAGTCGCGCAAATCGCATTGCGCGCGTGGCCGAAAGGTTAGCGTTTGAACGAGCCGCGGTCAGTCTTAACACCCAGCCGGCCTAACGAAGCCTCGACGCTCCGGTGCTCCCGCGACTGCGGGATCATTTACGGCTTTTGTTCGGTTTGACATCACAACAGCAACGACCTATAAAAATAATTAACTTTTGTCAGGAGGTTCAGATATGCGCTTGAGAATACGAACTGCAGTTTGTTGCACAGCGATCTTTTTCGCTGTCAGCTTTTTCACAATCACGTTTGCCGAGACAAATCCACTTTCAAAGGCTCAGGTGGCTGACCAAATCCGCAAAGTGGAAAACGGCGTGGATGATTTCGAGAAGTATCTGACCAGCCGCGGGGAAAACGCCAAGGATCAGGCCGGATCGGCGAAGAGCAGCGGAGAAGCAAAGCGCGGACAGGGTGCAAAGTCCGAGAAGAAAGAAGCCGGGAAGGAAAAAGCCAGCCAAGGAAAAGACGACCTTCAGAATGCCATGGACGATCTGAATCAGTCCACAAACCGTCTGCGGCGCAAGTTCGATTCAACGTCGAATTATCTGGAGACCAAAGTACAAATGGAGCAGGTCCTGGACAGCGCGCGCAAGGTGAATCAGGTGGTGGGGAAGGGGGGTAATGACGGCCAGGCACAAAGCTTATGGAAGGCTTTGCGCGCGAGTATCAATGACCTGGCGCGCGCCTACAACCTGACCCCCGTCGGCGCATAGGGAAGGGCAGACGGTGCCGGTTGACGTGGGCGAGATTATTGTCCGTCCCACGGCGCAGAGTTAGTCCGAGCCAGAACAGCAACGGCTTTCAGCTGATAGCGCCGCTAAATAGTACGAGCCATTACAAGGTTTTCGGCCGAGCATGCGTGGCCGCTTCTTCGATCAGAGCTGCGACTTCCTTCGGCCTGGAAACGTAAACGGCGTGACTGGCACCTGAGACTTCAACTGTATGACTCTTGGCTCGCCCGGCGTACCGCGCTGTGGTCCGGACCTTGGGGGAAATTCTCAAGTACCTAACCGTGATGGATGCTTCTCGAGTAGAAATGTCAACATCGCTGAGGCTAGATCGACTGGTTTTTCGAGAAAAGATAAGTGTCCTGAAGGGATTTCGGCCCTCTTTGCAGTGGGGATCAAATCGGCCAACGCCTGAGTATAGAAGGGTGGCACAATCTGCGTACCCCGGTGATGATAATGTCGTGCCTTGTCTTCGCCTCCCCCACGCTGAGAGAAACTCGCGGCTGAGGCCGCTCAAGAGAAGTAGCTTTCCAAAGGCAATCTTGTCCGTCCGCGCCAGGTGCCCTGCTGATTTGATTTCTGCATATTAATAATGAGTGCCTTTCTGTTGTTGATCCTATTTTTATCAGCGGCACGAGCAACAAGGACGATTAGCGAAGCGATCGTTTCCATGTGCGGCATGAGGAATACGATGGAAGGAAGCGCGAGCGCGAATTGCCAGCGACGCGTGGTCGGACTGCTGCTTTGTTCTCGGAGAGAGCTTCCCAACACAACGTCCGCCGCCCAAACTACCAAAAATGTGGGCGATTATTCACGAGCCCTGCGATGAGAACATAATTCGCGCCGGCACCACTTCAGCGCCGTGTGCGAAGGCGCGCGGTCGCTGGATTCTTGCCGCGACCATTCTCGCTTCGAGCATGGCCTTCATCGACGGCACGGTCGTGAATGTGGCGTTACCGGCGCTGCAAACCAACCTCAACGCCACCGCGGTCGATGCTCAATGGGTCATCGAAGCCTACTCGTTGTTGCTTTCGGCGTTTCTGCTCGTCGGTGGTTCGTTAGGCGATCATTACGGTCGTCGGCGAATTTTTCTGCTCGGCGTCATCCTTTTCGCGATCGCGTCGGCAGCGTCCGGACTTGCCGGGAACATTGGTCAATTGATCGCCGCCCGCGCATTTCAAGGCCTCGGAGCAGCGCTTCTCGTTCCCGGAAGTCTCGCGATCATCAGCGATTCGTTTTCGGAGCAGGAACGTGGACGCGCCATCGGAACCTGGTCGGGCATGAGTGCAATTACTACGGGCATTGGCCCAGTCCTGGGTGGCTGGCTCATCGAGCACGTTTCATGGCGTGCGGTATTCTTCATCAATCTTCCGCTCGCGCTTCTGATAATTTTGATTTCACTTCGCCACGTCGCGGAAAACTTCGGCGGTGAAAACAGTCGAGTCGACTGGGTAGGTGCAAGTTTGGCGGTACTCGGTTTGGGCTCGCTCGTTTATGGGCTGATCGAGTCGTCGCAAGTTGGTTTCAGCAACAGAAAGATCGTTATCGTTCTGATCGCATCCGCGGTCTTGCTTATAGCTTTTTGTTTCGTCGAATCGCGGCTCGCACATCCAATGCTACCGCTCGCGCTTTTTCGTTCCCGAATATTTGCCGGAACCAATCTCCTAACCTTGCTCCTTTACGCTGCGCTCGGAGGAACGCTCTTTTTTCTGCCGCTAAATCTGATTCAAGTTCAGCAGTATCCACCGACAGCAGCAGGCGCGGCGCTTTTGCCATTCATATTAATCATGTCGCTTCTGTCCCGCTGGTCGGGTGGACTTGTCACCCGCTACGGTGCAAAGCTTCCGCTTGTTATCGGCCCACTAGTCGCGGCTTTGGGTTACGCCCTGCTTATTGTACCCGGCGTCGGCGGCAGCTATTGGATAAAATTTTTTCCAGGGATCGTTTTCCTCGGATTGGGCATGGCGATTACCGTGGCGCCGCTGACCACAACGATGATGAGTTCGGTCGCGGCAAATCGAGCCGGAATCGCGTCCGGCGTAAACAATGCAGTGGCGCGCACGGCTGGCTTAATCGCGGTCGCTGTTCTTGGAATTGTTATGCTCCAAGTTTTCAAAAGTGAGCTTGACCGGCACGTTTCGGAATTACGGCTGCCATCGTCAACAGTTTCTTCGTTGCGCGCTCAATCGAACAAGCTCGCCGCCATCGCGGTGCCACAAAGTCGAGGTCGGGAAGCTCAACAAGCAATTCGCCGTTCGATCGACGAATCATTTGTCTCCGGATTCAGAACGTTAATGACAATCGGCGCCGTATTAGCCGTGGCAAGCGCGATTACTGCGCTAGTGCTTGTCAGGGGACCGGATGTGTGAGCGCATTTGACATTTCGGAGCATGGAGGATCCGAAGATCGACAATCCAAACATGCTATTCTTCCACAATTTCATTGCGCCGTAGGTGGTTGGATTCGCCCGCGCTCGGGCAGGTGTAATTGAAGACGAATGCAGGTGACGAAGAGTCCAAGAAGGCCAGTCTGAAACTTCGCAGTCTAAGGCGACTAACCGATATTCACCTAAACCGCCGCTTTAGGAGCGCTCAAGCTTTTGCTGTAGAACCCAGACCGGTCGAAGCAGCAAACGCGTCGTTTCCCGGCAGTGAGCATCGAGCAGGCATTTTTGATCCGGCGCTCGCGCGTCTCTGCTTGCTTGGCGGAGGTGATCCAGAGGATCCAATCTCTGCGCGCGATGGGAGTGATGTCCGACCACAACGCCCGCGCCTTCGGGGCGGCGGCGAGAGCTTTTCTCAGATCTGCCGGCACCGTGGGTTCCGGTTCGTCTGCCGCGGGCGCGATCTCGAGCGTGACAACGTCGCCTGCGTCTGCGCCCGCGGCTTCGCCCAGCTTCCGGTCCACTCGGAGCCAGTGGCTCTTTTGGCCGTCTGGCTCGAGCACGGCTTGAAAAGCGAAGCCATTGATCGTGCCTTCGATCGCCGTCATGCCGCGGGACGGGAGCTTCGCACTAGCGTCCTTTGGCAGGGTGAGAAAGGTCCATGACTCACCCTTCTCGCCCTCGGCCGGCCGGAAGAGTTTCGCTTTGAAACGGATCTTAGAAGCGGTTTTGGTCATTTGCCTGGTATCACTAATAGGAATGCGCGAGGCGCTGGCAACGTTTCGTGGCCAAGGACAACGCTAGGTCCAGACAACGCGGCAATCAATAACAGCCGCCTAACCAATCGTTCCGTTTGCCGCCACATTTTCTTTTTAAGAGGATTGTTTCGCACCCGCCGAGAGTGACTGTAGCTGCTTGATTGCGGCAGGCTGGGGCGCTCGAACTTTTCCGGTTTGCACCTTGCTGAGCAATCGCCGCAACCATTGCCGATCGAGTCGGCGCACTTCGATGAGGTGATCCATCAGATAACAATTGCCGCTGCCGAGAACGGCGCCGAACTGCTCTTTGATCGCCCTGATCTTTGCCATTGCCGATTCGGTCTGACGCAGGCGCTCACGCAATAGCTCGGCTACGGCCGGCAGGTGGGCGAGATGGAGGAAAAGCAGAGCCGGATAAATCGCTTGGGCAACGGTTCCTTTTTCCTGAAATCGATCGAGTAGAAGCTCTTGAAATCGCTTCCGGCCCTGAGGCGTGATCCGATAAATCGTGCGTTCGCCGCCGCGCGCAACCTTCTGCCTCGTTTTCGGCGCGATATCCCCCGATCTGACGAGTTGCCGCACGGCATAATAAAGGGTGCCGACGTCGACGTCGGTGTAGCACTCGACCAGAGCGTTAGTGAGCCGCCGTTTAATTTCATAGGGGTGCAGGTCACCGCGGTGAAGGGCGCCGAGGATAAAAAATTCGGCTTTCATATTACAATTATAATACTACAATTAAACTAATATGAAAACAGTATCCTCGGTATATCCGCAGTCCGATAGGTCCTCCAACGCTCATTCGACCTTCAAGACGGTTGGCGCTGTTCTCGCCGCCTTGGTCACGTGGATCTTTGTCGCCACCGTCCTGAATCTGCCCCTGCGCGCCTCCTGGCCGCACTATCATGAGGCCGAAACCGCCTTCAATTTTACCTTCACAATGAAGCTTGCCCGCCTGGTCTTGGGAGCCGTCTCTTCCCTCGCGGCCGGATTTGTCGCCGCACGGATTGAAAAGGGCCGGATGCGAGCGGCTACGCTCACAGGAGTTGTATTGCTTGGTCTTTTCATTCCTAATCACTACCTGCTCTGGAGCAAATTTCCGGTTTGGTATCACCTGACATTCTTGGTCTCACTCGTTCCGCTTACGTTGCTCGGCGCCGCCTTACATCACAGATCGAAGACCCATGATGGAAACGTGACTGGCGACTAACGATCGAATAACGAATAGGTTTAGTTGATCCCCCGAAGCAAAAGAAAGGAACGGTTCGCCATTGCATTTTCTTTCGCGAGTCGAGTTCCCTACCGAGTTCGCGAAGCCGCTTGTTCAATTAAAGCGGCGACCTCTTTTAATCTGCGAGCGCGCCATGAAAGCGGCCTGCTCAGCCGACAGGTTGGCTGAGCAGTATTCATGAACTGCGCCGGGCCGAAGTTGCTTCCGTTTGATCGCCGAAATTCGATCGACAGTTGAATCAAATCACTTTCTTCAGCTCGAAACCAGTCGCATCCGCAGCGTGGCGATTGCCAGGAGAAGGAACACGATCGCGAGGCCGAACGAGTAGTCGTGCCCGCGCAAGTGAGTGATGATAGCGCCGATAAAAAACAGGACGAGGCCGGCGGCGGCGGCGATTCCAACCGCAGGCACGCGGATGCCGATCAGCAATCCGAGCGCGCCTGCTGCTTTTAAGACTCCCAGTGTGGTTATCCACGACTCCGACACGCCTACGTTCGCCATGTTGATGAGGATTGGCTTGTAACGGATGAAATCGAGCGTGGCCGAGAAAATATTGGCCGCGGCGGCTAGTGTTGTGACAACGATGTAAGTGGTAAACATGGAACGCTCGTTTTATTTCGCGATGCCGACGATCTTGTGGACGTGTTCGTGTTGCTCGATCGCGTCGAGCATGAATGCCGCAACTGCTTTGCGGGAAAGCGTGAAGCCCATTTTCGGCGCAGCATCTTCGCGACTTCGGTAAGTCAGGTAATCATCCTGTGTGAGACGAGGAGGCCGGGCGATGGTCCACTCCAAGCCGTTGGATCGCACGATTTCTTCCATGGCCAGCGAATCGCGCATGTGATTTCGCATGATGAAACTGGCAATCCGATTGGGAATTCCAGGGAAGTGCGCTGCCGCCGAGAGAACGACGAGCCGTTTCACTCCT
>CAWAHI010000017.1:0-378011 GCA_963781735.1 uncultured Verrucomicrobiae bacterium
TTAAACGCATCGGTTTTACCCCGCTGCAATTGCTGGTGACGGCAGCGGGAATCTACTACGTGTTTCACGATCCGCAGAAGCGGGCGGAGATCGGGCAATCGTTAGGCGGAATAAAGGAAAGCGAGAGCCGACGTCTACTGGTCGCCGGAAACCCCGCGCGCCGCGAGCCAGTCGCACACCGCGGTGTATTCGGGCGGCGGGGTCGCGCCTCGTTCGGTGAATTCCTGGCGCTGTTTCGACAACAGTTTCATTAGCGTTGTCCTGTCATCGGCGACGTATTTGAAATCGGCGCTGCGGTTCAATAGTTCGAGCGCGTCCACATAACCCTGCGGTTCGAACTGGCCCATGTGCGCGCAGTAGAGAAGCAGGCTGAAGCGGTCGAGGAGCGGATTGATCGAGTTCACGTCGGTTCCGTGATCGAGCAGGAGACGCAGCCGTTGCGGACGTTGCCCTTTGAATGGTTCCATGAACCAGTTGTCGAAAACGATGGGCTGGCCTTTGACATCGCGGCCATTTGGATCGCCGCCGGCATCGAGCATGGCGCGCAGGACACCGATGTCAGCGCTGACCGATTGCGCCAGGGCAAATGAGTTCGCACTGTCGTTGTGATAGTTCGGGTTAACGCCTACCGCGAGCAACGTCTCCACCGCGCTCGCCAGCTCGGGTCGTTCGAGCGATTCGTTTACGGCGAAGAAGAGCAATGTCATGCCATCGCGTCCGGCGGCATTGAGATCGCGCACATTTTTCGCCGATGCGCGAATGGCGTTGCTGTCGTTTTTTGCGATCGCTTCGGCCACCGCGAGCAGCTCCGGGTGCTCGCCAAAGTTGTAGCGGCCGGAATGCACGTCGGCGGTGAATTGATCGTTACGCCGTTCCTCCACGCTTCTGCCGATGGACAGGAGCAGCATAAGGACAAACGGAAGCGACAGGAAAAGGCCGCCAATGACAAGGAACCCGCGCCAAAATCGCGTGAGCAAAAGCGAGAGAACCGCGGCTCCGCCGA
Source organism: uncultured Verrucomicrobiae bacterium (assembly GCA_963781735.1). Lineage (GTDB taxonomy): Bacteria > Verrucomicrobiota > Verrucomicrobiia > Chthoniobacterales > UBA10450 > AV69. The sequence continues at coordinate 1,004 of CAWAHI010000017.1, forward strand.
GGAGTGCGATAAACATCCCGTAAGCCTGCGATAAGCCGCGACCGGCAGCGTCGCTCCCGGACGAATCAAGCGCGCCCGCCATGAGCAGGAGGCCGAAAATAGTGAGCGCGATCGCGCCCAGCCAAAGGACGATGCGCAGAGCGAATTTCATTTCACGTTGTCCTAGCAGGTGCCGCGCTTGCACGCGAAGTAATTCCAAAATCCGACGCAGTCCGAATGCGTCCAGCTTTCTGATCGCAGTAATTCGCGCACACTTGTCGAATGTCTCCGCTGGTCATCAACATTTGCAAAGATTTCGCAACGATCAGATAGCGGACAACAGGACCGGGCAGAGAACAGAGGGCAAAAGAGCAGAGGTCAGCGGCGCGAGGTTTGTCAGCGGGCAAGCTTGAGAGGTATCAAGCTAAAATCGGAGACCCGCCAAACAGCTGGCGCATCCGATTTACGCCGCTCGGCGAGAGGTCGTATTTCGCTATTTTTTCCGCCGCCGCCCGCTGGAAGGCATACATTATCGACGAGCCGATCATATCAACCAGATCCTCGCCGTTGAGGCCGATCTTGTACGGACGGTCGATCTGATTAAAGATTGCACGTGCCCGTTCGAGCGAATCAATAGTTTCGAACTTGTTCGGCTCGTCACCACGTTCCCGAATGCGTTGCAACCCAGTCTGTGGTGAAACGTCGAGAATGACGAGTAAGTCCGGCTGCGGAGCAAACGCTTCATTCCGCGATAAAATGATTTCGGGGTCTGCGCCGTGAGCGCCCTGGTAAGCAGCTGTCGAGAAATAGTAACGGTCGAGGATCACAACCTTTTCTTGATCGAGTGCTGGTTGGATCACCTGGTCGACGTGCTCGCGACGATCCTTTAGGAGAATGTCGAGTTCCTCCTCTGCAGAAAGCCGGCCGCGACTCGCTGAATTCCGAATAAGCTGGCCGTATTTGCCGCTTGTGGGCTCCTTCGACACAATGTAGGTGAGCCGCTTCTCGTCACAATAGCGCGCTAGTCGCTGAGCTTGCGTTGTCTTGCCTGACCCGTCGATTCCTTCAACCGCGACCAAAAAACCTCGCGGAATCGGACAGATCATAACCCGACGTTAGAGTTCGCGGTCATGAGTCGTCAACAACACTCGTCAGAATTTGAAAGAAATTCCCAAGGTCCGAGCCGGACTGGCGGTGTTAAAAGGTTGCAACCGTTAAAACGGAACGGGAAAAAGTCCGCGATCGCGAGCGCGCGATCGCCAACACGCGAGGCGCCCGCACGCGGCGGGCAGGCAGTGTGCTCCCCAATCCGAAAAGATTGTTTGCGCGAGTCAGCAACTAAGAGGAATCCCAGCCAAGGCAGGTCGCGCGTGAGACTATGATGCGAACATCGCAAACTTGTGGAGAAGCGGGCAATTGTTCTTGTTGTCTGGTTCCGGCGGTTATCCTCCTGGCGATCATTGTTGCTGCCGTGATCGGAGTTGCGGTCGTGTGGCAAAGCGCCTTGCCGAGTGTCTTCCGCTGGGACTACGGAGATCATCATCATTACAACGTCTACCGCGATGGCTACGAGCAGGGGAACAAACTCGGGGCCGATTATGCGCGTCGCGGAGATGCGGAGCCAACGCGACAGGATTTGGATGCGCTCGCGCGACGCGAGGCTGATAGAATGCACGTCAGGAGAAATCGAGGGCGGTGGATCGAAGGTTTCCGCAACGGTTTTACGCGTGGCTTCGAGGAGTTCAGCAATCGAGCTTCGAATGAGCAGGCGAGCTGGTGGGCATTGACAGCGAGGCCGGATTTTCCGCTGCAGTTAGGCTAATCGATATTTTGGTGGCCGAATGCGCGCTGAAACGCGCGGGCGACGATAATTTTCGCGCGATAGTGCGATAGGGTACGACGAAAAGTTCGGTTTGACTGGTAGCCTCCGCGGTTGATTCTGTTTTACGGTCGGAACAGTGGCCAATTGCGTTTCGTGATTGGAGACTGCGTGATTTGCCTCGGAACCAAAATCGAGCTCAGCCGCGCGTGTGCGCTGGCGCTTGTCCTCTCCTTGACCGGCGCAGTCTTGGCGCAGGACACGATCCCGATCTCGCGCACGAATCGCTCGATCCTGCAGCCGGAGGAGGAGGCGCAAATCGAGCAGCCGAGCGGGTTCGTTGCCGCCGATCACATGACTGGCGATTGGGGCGGATTGCGCCAACGCCTTTTCGACGCTGGCGTGGAGGTGTTCGCATTCGATAACAGCATCTACAACGGCAACGTGAGCGGCGGAATCCATCCCGGTCATGCGACGATCGTGAATGATGCTTTCGCGGGGTTGAAATTCGATCTGGAGAAGCTCGTCGGCTGGAAGGGCGGGCTGTTCGTGGTGAGCGGGATCGATCGCGCCGGCTCGGATCTGACCACAAAGTACGTCGGCAGCATCTACTCGGTGCAGCAGATGGTCGGCGGACAGCGGCCGTTCCTGTATCAGGTCTTTCTGCAGCAGAAGTTCGCGAACAAAAAAGTGACGCTGAAGCTCGGCCGTTTCAGCGCTTCGGACGACTTCAACGCCTCGCCGTTCTATGGCTACTCGTTGAACAACGGCATCGACGGCGACATCCGGAATGTGCTCTTCGACACGCGCTTTTCCGCCTATCCCTTCCCGGTTTGGGCGGCGGCAGTCTTGCTTGATCCCTCGCCGGAATGGAACATGAAGTTCGGCATTTTTCAGACGTCGAAGGACATGTTCGACAACACCGAGCACGGATTGGACTGGAGCATCCGCGGCGAGGATGGCTACACCGCGATCGCGCAATTCGGTTGGACGCCGCAATTGTTCAAACAACCGGTATCGTCAGGCGCAAGTGACGGCAAAGGGACCCCCGTATTCGTGATGAAGGGAATGCCGGGCCATTATCAAATTGGAGTTACTTTCTCGCAGTGGGATTTCTATCCGCGTTTCCTCGGCGGGTTCGAGGATCATTCCTACGGCTTCTATGTTCACGCCGACCAAATGGTTTATCAGGAAGCGCCGGGGAGCGACCAGGGACTGTACGTCTTTATCGCCTCAGGATATTATCCGCAGACGGAGATCTCGATCGTGCCGTTCCAAGTGAACTTCGGCCTCCATTACAAAGGTTTATTTCCCGGGCGCGATGACGACCGCACCGTGCTGCATTTTATTTACGGCGAGCTGAGTGATGACTACGCGCGCAGTGTTCACGTCCCCGGCCGTCACTTCGCCGATTCCGAGAAGGTGCTTGAAGTCGGGCATCGATTTCAAGTGACGAAATGGAGTTACATTCAACCGGACCTGCAATATGTGATCGATCCCGGCGGCACAGGTGATATTCCTGATGCGGTCGTGATCGGTGCGCAGATGGGCGTCACGTTCTAACGAGAGGAGAAGGAATGGCTACACCGGCAATGACGACAAAACCCCGCGCTACCGCGCCCGCTGCGCGCATGGATCCGCACACCGCGCGGCGCGGGATGTTCGTGCTGGAAGACGGGCGCAATGTCGTCTTCACCTTCTTCCTCCTCGTTTTCCTTTTTGCGCTTTGGGGATTTTGCAACGGGATGATCGACGTGATGGACAAACATTTTCAGGAGGAACTGCACCTCAATCTCGCGCAATCGGCCTGGGTGCAGTTCGCGCATTATCTCGGCTACTTCCTGATGGCGATCCCGGCCGGATGGCTCGCGATCAAACTCGGCTACAAAGGCGGCATCATCGCGGGCTTACTCATGGTCGCGGCGGGCGGGTTTTGGTTTATTCCCGCATCGCACATCGCGCAGTTCTGGGCCTTCTTGTTAGGCGTTTGTATCATCGCTGCGGGCCTCACCTTTCTCGAAACAATCGCGAACCCGTACACCACCGTGCTCGGTCCGCCGCAGTACGCCGCGACGCGGATCAATCTTGCGCAATCGATCAACGGCATCGGCCTGCTCCTCGGTCCGATTGCAGGCGGCGCGTTCTTCTATTCGAAAAATGCGGCCGGCATCAGTACCGGCAGTGAACGGCTCTGGATTCCGTACGCCTTCATCGCGGTGATCGTCGTCATCCTCGCAATTGTTTTCTTCTTCGCTCCAATGCCGGACATCGAGATGGAAGATGACTACCACGTCGATGAATCCACGCCGGATACGCGGCGGTCGATCTGGTCGCATCCGCATTTCTGGATGGCGGTGCTCGCGCAATTCCTCTACGTCGCCGCACAGGCGGGGATCTTCAGTTTTTTCATCAATTACATGACCTCCCAGGTGCCGCCGATTCCCAGTTCATGGCACCCGCCAGACGCTCCGGCCTCCGGATTCTTCGCGGGCTGGTTCGAGACGCACCGAAGCGGCGCGCTAGGTTTCAGTAATAAAGCGGCCTCAAATCTCGCCTCGTTAGGCTTCCTCTGTTTTCTGATCGGCCGATTTACTGGCAGCGCAATCCTGAAAAAATTCACACCCTACAAAGTTCTCGGATGGTACTCGGCCGCAGCGGTTGCGCTCTGTCTTCTCATCTTCGCTAAGCTCGGCTGGGTCTCAGTCGCCTGCGTCTTCCTTACCTACTTCTTCATGTCGATCATGTTCCCGACAATCTTCGCGCTCGGAATTTTCGGACTGGGTCAATCGGCCAAGAAAGCGTCGTCGTTCATCGTCATGGCCATCATGGGTGGCGCGGTGTTGCCGAAAGTAATGGGCGCGGTGGCCGATCGCTACGATCTCTCGCGCGGCTTTATCGTGCCGACGCTTTGCTTCGGCTTCGTGGCCTTTTATGGGTTTATGTGGCCGCGGCTGAGCAAGGCCGAGGGCACAGTCACTGTTTCAACTTCCGGCGGACACTGATGAATGCGAGCTTCGATCTCAACCACGCGAAGCTCGCTGCCGATCCACGCTTCGCTGGCATTGCGCATGAGCTGAGCGCGCTTTCGCCGATCAACTCTCGCGATTCGTTCAACCGCTACTGCCGCGAGGCATGTCGCCTTTGGAATGAAGGCTTCCCTAACGGAATTGGTGAAACGGAACGGTTCGCGGAATTACTTTATCGCATCGAGCACGCGAACGATGGCGTGATTCGCACGGACTGGGGCGGCGTCGTCATCACCCTGCACGAACATCCACACGTGGAGAAATATCTAGTCGTGCGCAAAGGCGGATATCTCGCGCTCGAGATGCACGAGCAGAAGGACGAGCGCCTCGAGATCCGCGAGGGCGCAGGTCTTGTTTTATGGCGTCCACCTAACGAGCAATCGCTTACGGTCGAAGTCGTCCAGCCCGGCGCTCAGTTTCACTTCCAACCTGGGATGGAGCATTGCATCATTGGCGCGGAAGACCTGCTGGTGTTTGAGCGATCGATCGATCCGAAAGGGATGGATCAGGATCTCATCTTCATTTACGAACCGGTGGCGTTTCCGCTCGCAAGTCATGCCAGCTGAGTTTTACGCCTTCGGCGAGATCCTGTGGGATTGCCTGCCTTCGGGTAAACACGCGGGCGGTGCGCCATTCAACGTAGCCGCGCATCTGGCGCAGATCGGTGTTTCTTCCGCGCTCATATCGTGCGTCGGGCGCGACCCACTCGGCGACGAGATTCTGGAAGTGGCCGGTCACAAACGGGTGAATGTCGAATTCGTCACGCGGGCTCGGATCGGTTTGCCGACAGGTACCGTGCTCGTTACGCTGGATGAACATGGCAACGCCACTTACGAATTGGTGAAACCCGCGGCCTGGGACGAGATCCGTGTTCCGGCCAAAGCTCTCGATGCCGTTGCGAAGGCGCGCGCCTTCATCTACGGCTCGTTAGCGGGTCGCTCCCCTTACAATCTGGAACAGGTCGACCGCTTGCTCGAGGTGAAAGGGCCGATGAAGTTTTTTGATGTGAATCTGCGTCCGCCATTCGCGGACCCGCCGCTGGTGATGAATCTGGCCAGAAGCGCCGACGTTTTGAAGCTGAATGACGGCGAAGTCGGGCAGCTCGCCCATTGGGTTCGCACCGGCGAAGCGATTGCGGACACGCCGCGGGATGATGCGTCGATCGCGCGCGATTGTCAGACGCTGGCGGAAGCGACCGGAGTCTACCGCGTTTGCGTAACGCGCGCCGAAGAAGGCGCGGCGCTCTGGGACCGTGGCGAGCTAACGACTGCACCTGCGCCGCACGTCGAAGTGAAGGACACGGTCGGGGCGGGCGATGCGTTCATGGCGGGACTGATGGTTGGGCTCACGCACGGAATGGATCATCGGCGTGTTTTGGAAAATGCGTGTCGCCTTGGCGCCTACGTCGCCTCGCACTATGGTGCGACGCCGTTACTGCCGCCGGAATTGACGCAGCCGCTCCGTAGTAGGGACAACTAAGACGGCGAGAAGTGAGAGGGGAAATCGATCGGCGAAGAGGATGCGTAGGAAAAGGTTGCGATCGCTCCGAGCCGGACTGGCGTTGTTAATCGTTGAAGCGTTAAAGCGTTGAAGGGTTAAAGGGTTAAAGGGTTGAAGGGTTAAAGCGTTGAAGCGTTCCTCCTTCGCAAGGCGCCACGGCGCGACAAGCGAAACGTCAAAGTGTTGAATCGGAAGGAAAGCGTTAACGTTTCTTGTATCCGAAAAAACCGCGGTGGCGAATGATCTCGGCAACTTGCGGCGGCACCATCTCGTCCCAGCTTTCGTCTCCGCTAGCGATGCGCTTTAGGACGTCGCGTGAAAATATCGACAGATACTTGGGATTATAGTTATCAAGCTGCACAAAACTGCCACGACGGACGAGATAGTCGTAGAGCGGTTGCAGGTCTTCTTTCACCTTTACGGAGTGAATGGTTTGTAACTCGTCGCCATGGCTCCGCTGCAGCGGATAAACGTAAACCTTCAAATCATTCTTAAGGAGACGCCCGAAGTTCTCCAGAATGCCGCCGGGCAGGTCGGTATAATATTTTTCGTCGAACAATTCATAAATACTCGGCACACCCAGGACGATGCCGATGCGCTCGTGCGTCCGCCAGGAGAGATAGGAGGCGAGCCGGTGGTATTCGAAGTAATCCGAGATGAGCACGGTCATGCCGCACGCGGCGAGGATCTCGGCGCGTGCGAGGAAATCTCGGCGGTCTACCTCCGTGCCGCCTGCCAGCAGATTGCGCATCGTCAGTTCCATGAGCGAGAGGATGGGCTTGTCCGCCACTGCGGGGTCTTCTTTAAACTTCGCCAGAGCGCACTCCAACATATCGAGGTTGACGTAGGTGACCGGACGAAAACTGCCGCGCTCGACGAGAACGGCCTTGTTATGCAACATGTCGGAAGGCTGCAGCACCTCGCGGTTCGGGCCGAACATGGCGGCGCCGCTCAGTCCCACCTGCACGAGCTTGAGCGCCATGATGCGGTTGTCCACGTTGCGAAACTCGATTCCGCTGAACTCGAGCATGTCGATCTCGATGCGACGTGTGGTGAGATTATCAAGCAGCGATTCGACGAGTTCCTCCGGCACATGACTTAGGAAGAACGCGCCGTAGCAAAGGTTCACTCCCACAATGCCGAGCGCCTCTTGTTGCGCCGATGCTTCCTCGTCGAGCATGCGCACATGCATCACGGCCTGGCTGGGCTGATCGTTGGCGCGGCTCTGAAACTTGATCCCCATCCAACCGTGGCACTCGGCCGTGCCGCGAAAGCTCCGAGCCACCACCGTATCTGCGAAAGCGAAAAACGAAGTATCATCGCCGCGCTGTTGTCCCAGGCGCTCTACGTCGAGATCAAACTCGCGGTCGAGCATCGCCTGCAGCCGGCCGCGCGAAACGTAGCGATCGGCGTGCCCGTAAATGGCGTCGCTCACCTGCATGTCGTAAGCCGACATGCTTTTCGCGACCGTCCCGGCGGCGCCGCCGACCCGGAAAAACCAGCGCACCACTTCCTGTCCCGCGCCGATCTCGGCAAAAGTGCCGTACCAACGCGGATCGAGATTAATCTTGAGCGCCTTGGAATGGGTATCGATCGCTGCCTCTTTCACGGCGTGAGAACTATTAGACTCTGCGGCGGACGAAACGCGAGAGTGATTTCGGGGGTCGTAGCAACAAACCAACGGAAAGATTACCTACAAGTGTTCGCTCATTCCGGTTCGGAGCTGGGTGTCGACCTGCCGCCGCGCTAAAGAGTTGAAGCGGTAAAGCGAAACGAAGGTCGTTTCGGCTAGCAGCCGAAGTCCGATGCTCGCCACGGCGAGTCTTCGACCCGACTGACGTTTCAACTGGAAGCGCGCTACCCAGAGGTCGCGGCCGAAGGGCTTTGCTGAATCAGCAAGTCCAGCTTGTTCAAATCGATCGGTTTGACCAGATGATGTTTGAACCCTGCTTCGTGACTCTTGCGGACGTCGTCTTCCATCCCAAAACCGGTTAGGGCAATTCCAAAAACGGGGCGGGCAGAATTCAATTTCTTGATTAAATCGATGCCACTTCCATCCGGCAGTCCCAGATCGCTGATTAGGACGTCGAACTGATCCGCGGCGCTGAGCTCGATGGCGGATTCAACATTGTTTGCGGATTCAACATGATAGCCGCGCAGCCGAAGCAAATTCGTAAGCGATCGATTCGTGTCCTCGTGATCTTCCACCAATAGGATCCGCTTGCTTTGCCGATGTGCCGTTGCCGCCAGGACGGGAGGCGCAGCCTTTTCATCTGCCTTTGCGCTGGTTGGGAACGTCACCGTAAACCTGGCGCCTTGATTCCAACCGGCGCTCTCCGCCCTAATGGTTCCCCCATGGGCTTCGACTAGCGTCTTGCTGATGGCCAGGCCCAGCCCGAGGCCTCCGAGCTTCGTTCGACCGCCCTGCTCAAAAGCGTCAAAGATTTTCGGCAATGATGCCGCCTCGATTCCAGCGCCGGTATCGGCGACTTCAACCCGAAGTTGGCCGCCGGCGTCGTTACTCGTGGAAATGGAAATCTGCCCATCCCTGGGCGTAAATTTGACCGCGTTCTTGATTAGATTCCAAAATATTTGCTGCACCCGCGCCGGGTCGGCCCGGAGATGAACTTTTTGGGCAGCGAGCTCAAGTCGCAGAGCCAGGTGTTTCTGCTCGATGTCGCCATGACAAATCTCGACCGCATTACGCAAAAGCGTGTGGGCATCAACGACCTCAAAATTGAGCTGAACCTTGCCCTTGCTAATGCGGGTGAGATCAAGGAGATCGTCGATCAAGCGGGCTTCCAATTCGACGTTGCGCCGGATGATTTGGAGCGACTCCTGCATGTCTTCAGGAGATGCCTTGTGGTTTTCGAGCGCGAGCGCGGACGCCAGCACGGGCGTAAGCGGAGTGCGCAATTCGTGACTGAGCATGGCGAGAAATTGATCCTTGGCCAGGTTTGAACGCGCCTTTTCCTGGAGCTCGACGTTTGTGTTCTGAAGCTCGGCCGCGAGCGATTGCGATTGTTTGAGCAGATCTTCCGTTCGGGTATTGGCCTGGATGGTATGAAGAACGATGCCAAGGCTCTCGGCCAGCTGATCGAGAAACGCCTGGTGAGTTGGGTTGAACCGATCGAGGGAAGAAAGTTCCATCACAGCTTTTACTTCTCCCTCGAACAAAATTGGCAGGACCACGATGTTCATCGGACGTGATTCACCCAGACCGGAACTCACCTTCACGTAGTCAGTCGGCACATTGGCCAAGAGAATCCGTTCTTTCTCGATTGCGGCCTGCCCCACCAGACCTTCGCCTAACCGGAACGCAGTCTTGAGGCCGTCGCCTCCGCTCTGTGCGTAACTGGCGAGAAGATTGAGCTCCGGATCATCGCCCGAAGTGTTCATGATATAAAAAACGCCGTGCTGGGCCGAGACGACCGGCGCCAATTCCGAGAGAATCAATTTGCCGACGTTCAATAGGTCGCGCTGGCCCTGGAGCATCCGGGAAAACTTCGCCAAATTGGTTTTCAGCCAGTCCTGCTCTTCGTTCCGCAACGTCGTTTCTTTCAAATTGCCGATCATCTCGTTGATGTTGTCTTTTACGAACGCGACCTCGCCTTGCGCTTCCACCTGAATCGAACGGGTCAGATCGCCTTTTGTGACCGCGGTAGCGACATCGGCAATGGCCCGAAGTTGCGTCGTCAGATTTGCCGCCAGCCGATTTACGTTGTCGGTCAAATCGCGCCACGTTCCCGCCGCGCCCGGCACGCTGGCCTGGCCGCCTAACTTTCCTTCCACACCCACCTCGCGGGCCACCGTCGTTACTTGATCGCCGAAGGTGGCCAGCGTTTCCGTCATGCTGTTGATCGTATTGGTAAGTTCCGCGATCTCGCCTTTCGCTTCGACAAGCAACTTTTGCTTCAAGTCGCCGCCGGCAACTGCAGTCACGACTTTGGCAATGCCGCGCACCTGGTCGGTCAGGTTGCCGGCCATGAAATTCACGCTGTCGGTCAGATCTTTCCAGGTCCCGGCCACACCCTTGACCACGGCCTGGCCGCCGAGCTTGCCTTCCGTGCCTACTTCGCGGGCCACACGAGTCACTTCCGAGGCAAACGAATTGAGCTGGTCCACCATGGTGTTGACCGTGTTTTTCAACTCCAGAATTTCGCCCCGCACATCGACCGTGATTTTTTTCGACAGGTCCCCGGTCGCAACCGCAGTCGTCACATCAGCAATATTGCGCACCTGCGCCGTCAGATTGCCGGCCATCGAATTCACGCTGTCAGTCAGATCTTTCCAGGTGCCGGCGACGCCTTCCACTTCGGCCTGGCCACCGAGTTTTCCTTCGCTGCCTACCTCCCGGGCCACGCGTGTTACTTCCGAGGCGAAGGAACGAAGTTGATCCACCATCGTGTTGATGGTGTCCTTGAGTTGCAAAATTTCGCCGCGCACATCGACCGTGATTTTTTTGGACAAGTCACCGTTGGCAACCGCCGTTGTTACCTCGGCAATATTGCGCACCTGCGCAGTCAGATTGCCGGCCATCGAATTCACGCTGTCGGTCAAATCCTTCCACGTCCCGGCGACTCCATGCACATCGGCCTGGCCACCTAATCTTCCTTCGGTTCCCACCTCGCGCGCCACGCGCGTCACCTCCGCCGCGAATGAACTGAGCTGGTCCACCATGGTGTTGATGGTGTTTTTCAACTCCAGGATTTCGCCCTTTACGTCGACCGTGATCTTTTTCGACAAATCGCCGTTCGCGACCGCGGTCGTTACCTCGGCAATATTGCGCACCTGCCCGGTCAGGTTGCCGGCCATGAAATTCACGCTGTCGGTCAGGTCTTTCCAGGTGCCGGCTACACCATGCACGTCTGCCTGGCCTCCCAGTTTTCCTTCCGTGCCTACTTCGCGGGCCACGCGCGTTACCTCCGCCGCGAAGGAACTGAGCTGGTCCACCATGGTGTTGATGGTGTTTTTCAACTCCAGGATTTCGCCGCGCACATCGACGGTGATCTTTTTCGACAGGTCACCGGTAGCGACCGCGGTCGTCACATCGGCAATATTGCGCACCTGCGCCAGTCAAATTGCCGGCCATCGAATTCACGCTGTCAGTCAAATCTTTCCAGGTGCCGGCAACGCCGGTCACCTCAGCCTGGCCGCCCAGAATTCCTTCGGAACCGACTTCGCGGGCGACGCGCGTTACTTCCGAAGCGAAGGAACTGAGCTGGTCCACCATGGTGTTGACCGTGTTCTTGAGCTCCGCGATTTCGCCTTTCACATCGACCGTGATCTTTTTGGAGAGATCGCCATTGGCGACAGCGGTGGTAACAAGGGCAATGTTCCGGACTTGTGCGGTCAGGTTACCGGCCATGAAATTCACGCTGTCGGTCAGGTCTTTCCAGGTGCCGGAAACGCCCGGCACTTCAGCCTGGCCGCCGAGGATTCCTTCCGAACCCACTTCGCGGGCCACACGCGTTACTTCCGAGGCGAACGAGCTGAGCTGATCAACCAGCGTGTTGATCGTATTCTTCATCTCGAGGATCTCACCCTGGACATCGACCGTGATTTTTCTCGAAAGATCGCCGTTCGCGATCGCGGTCGTCACTTGGGCAATATTACGCACCTGCGCGGTCAGATTGCCGGCCATCATGTTCACGTTATCGGTCAAATCTTTCCACGTGCCGGCGACACCTTTGACATCCGCCTGACCGCCAAGTTTTCCTTCGCTGCCGACTTCACGCGCCACGCGAGTCACTTCCGAAGCAAACGAACGCAGCTGATCCACCATGGTGTTGATCGTGTCTTTCAACTCCAGGATCTCTCCACGCACATCGACCGTGATTTTTTTCGACAAGTCCCCGGTCGCAACAGCGGTGGTGACGTCGGCAATGTTACGCACCTGCGCGGTCAGATTGCCGGCCATCGAATTCACGCTGTCGGTCAGGTCTTTCCACGTCCCGGCAACACCTTTCACATCGGCTTGGCCGCCCAGTTTTCCTTCCGTGCCTACTTCGCGCGCCACCCGTGTCACCTCAGAGGCGAATGAACTAAGCTGGTCCACCATCACGTTGATGGTGTTTTTCAACTCCAGAATTTCGCCTTTCACATCAACCGTGATCTTCTTCGAGAGATCCCCGCGCGCGACCGCAGTCGTGACCGCGGCGATGTTGCGCACCTGGCCGGTCAGATTGCGCGCCATGAAATTGACCGAATCGGTCAGGTCCTTCCACGTGCCGGAAACGCCTTCGACCCGCGCTTGGCCGCCGAGAATTCCTTCCGAGCCGACTTCGCGGGCCACGCGCGTCACTTCCGATGCAAACGAGCGAAGCTGGTCCACCATCACGTTGACCGTGTCTTTCAGTTCCAAAAATTCGCCTTTGACATCGACGGTGATCTTCTTGGTCAAATCGCCGTTAGCCACTGCCGTAGTTACTGTCGCGATGTTTCGCACCTGAGCGGTAAGGTTGCCGGCCATGAGATTGACGTTCTCGGTCAAATCTTTCCAGGTCCCGGCCACACCTTTCACTTTCGCCTGGCCGCCCAGTTTTCCTTCCGTCCCGACCTCGCGCGCCACGCGGGTTACTTCCGACGCGAATGCGCCGAGTTGATCGACCATGGTGTTGACAACTTTTGCCGTGCGCAAAAACTCGCCTTCCAGCGGATGACTCTCGATTTCGGTCGCCATCGTTTGCGATAAATCTCCCTTGGCTACCGCCCCGATGACTCGCGCCATTTCGCTCGTCGGCTGAACCAGATCTCCGATCAGATCGTTAACCGATCGAATCGCATCTGCCCACGAATCTGAAACATCTCCCAGCGAAGCGCGCTGCGTGATTCGCCCTTCCTTACCGACAACACGCCCGATTCTTTCCAGTTCCTTGGTCATTCGCTGATTGATGGCGATGACATCGTTAAACGTGCCGGCGATCTTGCCGGCCAGTCCTGTCCACTCATCCGGCAGTCTCGCGGAGAAATCGCCGCGCTTGAATGCCATCAGCGCCTTAAGCAGCTGTTTTGTGTCGACTTCGTTGTCTTTAGGCCGCGAACCGTTTCCCGGCCGAACGAGGGGTCCAGAGGTGGTCTTCTTCATTAGTATGAGTAGTTAAAGATGAAAAACACGGGGCGCGGTTGGAAGTAGCGAATTCCACGCGTAAGAAAAATGCCCCATAACGGACCAGCGCAAATTAATCGCACAAGGTTGTTCGCCGGCAAAGTAGCATTTCCCGCGCCCTGTGTGTTTTCTGTCCCCAGGATCCGGGACGTCGCATCTCCCGCGCAGCTTTGTGATTGCAGAAGCCTGAGCACTTCGAAGGGACGAGAACTATGCCTAACAAATTCACCGTGTGTTCCGCGCCGCGCCGGAAAAGGTTCACCGCGCGTTCTTTAATCGCGAAGCGATGGCGAACTGGCTGTGACAAGAAGAAGATAGAAGAAAGATTGCACGGTCATAGGTGATTCCCGCACACTCTGCTCCTCTATACCCTCGCCCATCCCCCCTCCCCCACGACGCGGTCAGTGGAAGAGATGAAACTCAAGACCGGAGATAAAGTGTTCGCGCTGGTGAAAGCGACGAACGTTTCCATTGGTCACCGGGGATAAGCGAATAACAGCGCAACCTACTTTTTTGACCTAAAAGCGGACCGCTCATGAACGATTCACACTGGAGCTTTTGTCGGCCGTGGAGTACGTGCCGGCCGGCTTAAGCTTTTTCCGTGTTATTTGGCCGAAATTCGACGAAGCGACGTTTAATTTCGCCGTTCACGGCCTGGCAAACGAACCAGCCTTTCTCGGGCGTACCGTCGTGGTTTGGGCGAACGCGGGCGCAACATTTGTCGGTAGTGATGATCGCATTCCGGAACGGGCGTTGGGTGAACCCGTGGAAATGACCGCAGAAAACGGCCTGGAGGTTTAGTCCATAGCAGCGCTGAAGTAAATCGTCGGTGTTGAGGGGACGGGCGAAGACAGATTCGCCCAGTGGAAAATGCGTGAAGAGAATGGTCGGACGACGCGGTTCCAGTTTGGGAATGTTTTGATCAAGCCAGCCCAGAGTTGTGTCGGATATTCGTGTCTCGTTAGCTTTGTTACCTTCACTGGAATCCAGCCCAATGATTTGCCAGCCACGATGAGTAAACGAGTAGTTGATTTGTTCGGGAAAGATCCGCTCATAAGCCGACCTATTCGTGGCTGACAAGTAGTCGTGATTGCCCACCACACTGTGAAAAGGAATGCCGAGCGCGGAAAAGGCATCCTTGATCAAAGTTAATTGGGCCGGTGTGCCGTTCTCGGCCAGGTCGCCGCCGAGAAGGCAAAACTCTGCCGTGGGCGCGCTTGCTTTCATCTGGCGCACCACCTCCTCGAACCACGGGCGACAGGCGTCTTCGAGAGCGTGCAGGTCGTTTACAGCGATGAATGTGAAATCGTCATGGGCCGGAGCGTCCGCGCCGCGTAGACGGCCTGGCCAAACACCAAGCGATAACAGCGCGCCGGCAGAGAGACGGAGCCATTGGCGGCGAGTAACAGAGGCGGGCATGAGCAAATCTACTGCGTGCCGGGACAAACTCTACTGCGATGTGATCAGTGATTGACGTCAGTAAGCAGTCGTTAAGATCATGGGGAGGCGAGTTTGCCGCCGGTTCGGGTCGATTCGAACACGAAAGTTCGTCTGCGCGAGACGGCGACGCACACCCGGTCGCGAAATCGGCGAGGAGTTCGCGTAAGCTCTCGCGGTCGCGAGCTACCACGGCGATGCGTGTTGCACGCTTGGGTAATGCCGCATGCGCCTGGCGGTCAGATGACCGACCCGAGCTTTGATTATTGATTTGTATAAATGAATGCGCGTGGTCACGCTAGCGGCGACAGGTATTTGCTGGACGCGCGTTCGGATTGTGGCTCAGTGGTCTTAGATGAAACGGGAATTAAAACCAGCAGAGCGCGAGGAGATCGTTGCCGCGGTCGCGGCCGGCGACAGGGTGAAGGCGACGAGTATTTATCTTTCGGCCACGGAAGGCAATCTGACCGAGGCCCAGAATTTCATAAAGGCTCTCATGGAGGAGAGGGTGGCAGCGCTGGAGGCGGAGGAAAAGGCAAGGTAGGGTAGGCTGTCGCCGCGTGATTCGTTAAAGCGTTACAACTCCGAAGGCTTTCGCGAGCGGGCGTTAAATCGGAAACAAGCTCGTTTCGGCTAGCAGCCGAAGTCCGATGCCGGACTGGCGATGTGTGCGCTATCCATCATTCCGCCGGTCGCGGCTCGTTCCCGGGATGTTTCGGGTGGTGATGAGTGTAGCGGAAATAAAGATTTCGCAGGTAAACCGGCAACGGAAATAACGCGCTCAACACCCCGACCGAATCATGGCGGTAAAAGGCGAAATAAATCAGTAACAGGATCGAGCCGAGTGCGCTGCATTCCCAAAAGCCGACCGGAATAATGCTCTTGCGGGCCCGCTCCGATGCGATCCACTGAATGATGAAGCGTGCGCCAAAAACGAGGTTGCCGGTCCAGCCCAGAATTTTCCAGGCGTTGACGGTAACTCCTGCGATTGCCGCGTCGACAATCAAATAAAAGCTGTGCATGGCGGGACGTTGCCGAAGAACACGGGCCGTCGCGAGTCTTTTCCCTGAGACATTTTCGTTTAAGCTGTGCCGGTGGAATCGATCTGGGACCGGGCCAATGCGCAGTTGCGCGACCTCGCGGTGTATCAGCCGGGCAAGCCGATCGAAGAAACTGCGCGCGAGCTGGGCTGCGAACCGGCAGAGATCATCAAGCTGGCTTCGAACGAAAATCCTCTCGGCCCGTCGCCGAAAGCGATCGCGGCGATGCGCGAGGCGATTGAAAACGCGCATCTTTATCCCGACGGTGGCGCCTTTTATTTGCGCAACGCCATTTCCAAAAAACTCAACATCACGCCCGATCACATCATTCTCGGCAACGGCTCGAACGAGATCATCGAGCTGCTTGCTCATGCGTTCGTCGAGCGTGGCGACGCCGTTGTCACTTCCGAGCATGCTTTTGTTGCTTACAAAATCATCGCCCGAGTTTTTGGCGCGGAAACAATCGAAGCGCCGAACCGCGACTACGGCCATGATCTCGATGCCATCCTCGGCACGATCACCGATCGCACCGAGCTGGTTTTCATCGCTAATCCGAATAACCCAACCGGAACACTTTTATCTGGCGATATGATTGAACGCTTCATGTCGCGCGTGCCGCCACACCTCATCGTCGTTTTCGACGAAGCCTATTACGAATTCGTCGATCGGATGCCGGACACACTGCGTTACATCCATGAAGATCGAAATGTTATCGTGCTGCGGACGTTTTCGAAAATTCATGGACTCGCGAGTGTGCGCGTCGGCTACGGGATTGCGCGACCGGAATTGATCGAGGTGCTCCAGAAAACGAGAGAGCCGTTTAACGTCAATGGTATCGGGCAGATCGGCGCATTGGCTGCGCTGGCCGATGAAGAGCATCAGCGCAAAACGAAAGAGTTGACGGATGAAGGCCGCAGCTATTTTGAAAAAGAATTTGCGGCGATGAATCTGCGGTTCATACCCAGCGCGGCAAATTTCGTTCTCCTTAATGTCGGCGACGGCCTTTCGGTTTTTCGTGCGCTGCTCGAGCGCAAAGTCATCGTGCGGGCAATGAAAGGTTACAACCTGCCGGAATGGGTTCGCATCACCATCGGCACGATGGCGCAAAACCGAAGATGCGTCGCCGCCCTGCGCGAAGTGCTCTTGTAGCATAGGCATCTAACGCCAGTCCGGCTCGGACCCTGTGGGGCCGACGGGCATCTTGCCCGTTGTTGGCAGCAGCACAATGACCAGGCAAGATGCCCGGTCTTCATCCACACGCCGATAGAAGCCTGTGCTACACGCGTTGTTCCTTCCGAATCACCAACTTCAGTCCCGACCAAACTTCATCCACTGCGCATACTTTGATATCGACAAGTCCCATGGGCAGTGCCACGTCGCGAATCGTGTCCTCAGTAATGTCGGTCCTAACTTCAGAAGATTTCTTCGGCCAGGAAACCCAGATCATTCCGTCTGGAGAAATCTTCTTTCGGTAGGATTCCAGCTTTCTTTTCAGCAGAGACGCAGAAGTGGCAAATAGATGGACGAACTCGATATCTGATTTCGGACGAGTAAGCCACTTAACGTGGAGGTCGCCAGGCAAGGCAAGCAACGAACGGTAATTCTTAGGTCTGCCGTCAACGTAGGCAGACATTCCCGTCTTGTAGCCCAGTTTCTTCCAAAGGGGGGTGCCTGAATACCCAGCCATAGCTCGTTTGCGGTCTCGTCGCAGTATTGTATCGATATTTATGACGGCGGAAGCCAACTTATTTCCGTTCCGTATCGGCCTGAGGTGAATCGTTCAGTTGTCCCGCGAGAAACGATCGCGGCCATTTCAACTGCGGCTGGTGAAGCCGCCATTGCGCTGGTCCGGATCTCAGGCGAAAACGCGATAGAAGTCGCGGACAAAATTTTTCGTGGGAAGCATCCGCCGTCGGATCTGGAATCGCACACGCAACATCTTGGTCAAATCATTGAAAACGGCAGCGTCATCGATCAGGCGATGTTGGCAGTACATCGCGCGCCCCAGAGTTATACGGGTGAGGATTTAATTGAAATCAGTTGCCATGGTGGTGCGCTGGTCACGGCCAGGGTTTTGGAAACCTGTTTGCGGGCGGGCGCGCGTCCGGCGCGACCCGGGGAATTTACCGAGCGCGCTTATCTCAATGGCAGGATCGATCTAACCCAGGCCGAAGCCGTCATCGATCTGATTCGCGCGCAAACGGACCTGGCGTTGCGCTCCGCGACCGAACAATTGCGCGGGCGATTGGGCGACGAATTTCGCGGGTTGCAGCAGCGGCTCATCGAAATCATCGCCCACGTTGAAGCGTCAATGGATTTTCCGGAGGAAGGAATTTCGCCCGATGATACCGGGACAGTTCGGGACCGCCTCGTCTCATTGCAAAGCGACATCGATAAGCTAATCGCGACCGCTGAGACTGGTCGGATTTTGCGTGAGGGACTGCGGGTTGTGATTTTCGGCGCGACCAACGCGGGCAAATCGAGTTTGCTCAATCGCATGCTCGGATTTGATCGCGCGATTGTGAGCGAGATGCACGGCACCACCCGTGATTCCATTGAAGAACGAATCAACCTGCGCGGGATTGCACTGCGGTTGTTTGATACCGCCGGCCTGCGCGCGCCGGAAAATCTGGTGGAACGCGAAGGGATCGAACGCACCCAACGCGCGCTGGAAACTGCCGATCTCCGTTTGCACATTGTCGATGCCAACGCACCGCGGCCGGGCGACTTCAAAACGGATGCGAACGAGATGCTCATCTTAAACAAGAGTGATCTGCCGGAGCATGGTGATTGGTCGGAGAAGGATGCGATCCGGATTTCCTGCAAAACCGGGGCCGGTCTAAGGGAGCTGGCCGATGAAATTTACCGGCGGATCGGTGGAGCAAAGGTAAGCGCGGAGAGTCCGGTCGCGATCAATGCCCGTCACCGCGAAGAATTGCGTCGCGCGTCGGAGGCCATTGCGCGTGCGACAGGAGCG
Source organism: uncultured Verrucomicrobiae bacterium (assembly GCA_963781735.1). GTDB lineage: Bacteria > Verrucomicrobiota > Verrucomicrobiia > Chthoniobacterales > UBA10450 > AV69. Next base: position 19,890 of record CAWAHI010000017.1, read on the forward strand.
ATCGACGCTGCAGCGACACCAGAAATGTTTGCGATCGATTTGCATGAAGCGCAGCGCGCCATCGAAGAATTGCTCGGCGGCGGCGACGAAGAAGCGGTCCGCGACGTCATCTTCAGCCAGTTTTGCATCGGCAAATGATTTGCAACGGAAATGACCGAATGAATCGATGCAGCGAATGATTCGCAGCAAATGATCTACGAGCGTCTGCTTCGCCCGCTGCTCTTTGCGCTTGATCCGGAAACCGCGCATCAATTCGCGCTCGCGTGCCTGCGCGTCACGGGACGGTTGTGTCCGAGACCTACTGCCAAGACTACTGGGGTGTCGGCATTCGGATTGAATTTCAGGCATCGGGTCGGGCTTGCAGCCGGTCTGGACAAGAACGGTGTGGCGCTGCCGGCGTGGGAGGCTCTGGGATTTTCGTTTGTCGAAATCGGAACCGTGACAGCGGAGGCGCAGCCGGGCAATCCGCGTCCGAGAATTTTTCGCTATCCCAAACAAAATGCGCTGATCAATCGTCTCGGCTTTAATAATGACGGCGCTGAGATTGTTGCCGAGCGGCTGACGAAATTGCGTGAGCGCGGTGGTTGGCCGGGTATTCCGGTCGGGATCAATATTGGAAAGTCCCTTGCTACCCCGGTCGAGGGCGCAGTGGAAGATTACCTTTTTTCTTTTCGCAAACTGCGTGCGCATGCCGATTACATCGCGCTGAATGTCAGTTCACCGAATACGCCCGGTTTGCGCGAATTGCAGGGAAGTCAGCGTCTCGACGAGTTGTTGCGGGCGATCAATGCCGAGCGCGCCGAGACTCCGCTGGTAGTAAAAATCGCGCCCGATCTCGAGCCAACTGCGCTTGATGAACTCCTTGCGGTCTGCGAATCGAATAACATCTCGGGAATTGTTGCGACGAACACCACGCTCGATCATTCCGCGATTACTAACGATGAAGAAGGCGGGCTGAGCGGCGCGCCATTGCAGAAAAAATCAACGGCGATCATCCGGCACATCGCGCAGAAGACAAGAATTCCAATCATCGGATGCGGCGGGATTTTCGATATTGATTCGGCGCGCGAAAAGATCGAAGCGGGAGCGAAGTTGCTGCAGGTTTACACTGGCTTCATTTATCGCGGACCGAATTTAATTCGCGAACTCGCAACATTGTGATCATTTGCCGCGGCCAACGACCGCGGCTGCAGACCCGAGACATAGAAAACTTGCAGAGCTCACCCCGTCAGCCTGGGCGCGCAAAATCGTGAGGACACACGAATACGCAGAAGAAGGGGGGAGTTTTATGTTGCGTTGGGCGGTTATATTTTTGGTAATTGCGCTGGTCGCGGCGCTCTTTGGTTTTACCGGGATCGCCACGGCGGCAGCGGGAATTGCGAAGTTTCTTTTTTTCCTGTTCCTGGCTGTGTGCCTGATCTTGTTTATCGTCGGATTGAGCGTAGCGAAACGGCTGTAAAATTCATTAGAAGATAGGCTTTCAACGCCAGTCCGGCTCGGACACTGTTCGGACGGCATCCTTGGGCGCGTGGGATGGAATGCCCTTCGCTGATGCGGGGTCCGTGGATATTTTCGATCTCGTTCAACGAGGCGTTCCGCCACGAATTATTCGCAGTGGATAGGGGCAAAATTTCATTCACCATTCAGTACGCGGCCCCACCGATAAACTGAGAGGCTGACATTTGCTCAATGATCATTGTCCACAAGCTCGGGAAACTGGCGAATCCTGTCACCTACGAGCGTGCCTGGCGGCGCGCGCAACGTTATCTCTTTCCCTTGCCGCTCCGCCCGATTGTGGCCGGCCTCGATCAGGCGCGTTTGCGTGAAATCCAGGCGCGCTATCGGGAGGTGCCGCGCGGGTTCGCGAAATACACTGATGTCGATCATTACCTGCGCCTCAATCGCGAACGCGTGCAGGACCTGCAGTTGCATCGAGTGGCACAGCAGCGTGTTCTTGATCTCGGCTGCGGGGGCGGATTCTTTCTCTACATTTTGAAGCGGCTCGGCCACGACGTCCTCGGCTTGGATACCGGCGAGCATGCTCTGTATGGCGAGCTGACGGAGCTTTTCGGGGTGCCGCGAATTGTGTGGCGAATCAAACCATTTGAACCACTGCCAGATCTCGGGCGCCGCTTCGACTGGATTACAGCGTTCTCAATTGCTTTCGACACCGTCCAGGACGGCGAGGAGCGCTGGGGCCCGCGCGAATGGAATTTCCTTCTGGAGGATTTGCGTGATCGGCACGCTGGCTCCGGGAGGCAAGATGTTTTTTGCGCTCAATCCGGGCGCGTCTGGCACCTACTACACGCCGCAGTTACGCGAATTCTTCCTTGCGCGTGGCGCAACAGTGGAGCGTGAACGGATTTTCTTCGCCAATGGGTTGCGATAACGCGCGTTGGTAGTCGCTCAAGCTGGCGCTATCGAACCCGTTGGTTCGACATTTAGTTCACCCATTTCCCACCTTCGGAAGTGAGAATGGGCAATTCGTCGTCCATGAATTGCGTTTTGCCGATTGCGCCCCACATCCGGGTGCCGGTCGCGTCGTACCAGTATCGACTCATTTGTTCTCCGGTATGGCAACCCCAGCTTTTCACGAATGCCCCCCTGGCGAAGGCGCGGCGATCGATCTGCTTCAAATCGCCCTCGTGCATCCATGCTTTTGAGGAGCTGTCGACCACGTTGCTGTAGTCGAACATGAAACAGGCTTTGTTCGAATGCCCGAAGTACTCGAAGCCGGCGATCTTTAATTCGGTGCGCGGCCGCCCGTTATTGAGATAATTGATCACGTCGCCGCCTTTATCGAAATAAACGAGGTTGAGGTGATAAGCGTCACGGACGGAATTGATATTTCCGATCAGGTCCACGCCATCCTGTTTCGCGCGCGCAAGATAACCGGGCTTGTAAACCAGCCAGGTAATCATTGCATTTTCGCCCAACTCTGCCCGAAGCTGCTCCGTCCGAATCCGGGCCGCGTGCACGAAATTCGCCCACCAATGATCGTGCGGCTCGGTCTTGTACTTCTCCCACTGATGCATGGAAACGCCGCCAACGACGATGATCCATTCGCCTTGCGGGAGTTTCGCCGCCGAAATGGGGCGGATGAAGGCGAATAGGACAGCGACCAGGAGAAACCGTTTTATCATGAATTTTGGAGCAGCACTATTTATGCACACACCGTTTTCTGCAACTGGCGGTTGGAGGGACACGCTTCCCGTGTCCTGGACGCGGTCCGAGCCGGACTGGCATTAAAGCGCGTCCCTCCTTTACATTCACGCATCGATCTCGTCGCCGACCAAATCTTCGATCGTCTGACGCTTGCGAATCAGCGTGACTTGGTCTCCGCGCACCAATGCCTCAGCCGGCAGTGGGCGCGAATTGTAATTGGATGCCATGACAAATCCATAGGCGCCCGCGCTCATGACCGCCAGTAAGTCGCCGGGACGCAGTTCCGGCATTTCCCGATCCTGGGCAAAAAAATCGCCGCTCTCACACACCGGCCCAACGATGTCCATCTTCTCTGTCTTATTCCTACTCATGCTCGGTTGAACCACGGGTACGATTTGGTGATAGCTCTCGTAAAGGGCTGGCCGGATCAGATCGTTCATCCCAGCGTCGATAATCGCGAATTTTTTCCTCCCCGTTTCTTTGATGTAAAGGACGCGCGTCAGCAACACTCCGGCGTTCCCAACGAGGAAGCGACCGGGCTCGACCAGGATGCGAACACCGAGCTCGCGCAGTGGCGGTACGATCGTGTTGGCATAATCGCGGACACTGAACGCGGATGGTTCGCCGTCGTGTTCATGCCACCATGTACCTGATCCGCTCTCGAGCGCGCGCCGATAAATGATTCCCATACCACCGCCGACACTGAAGAATTGGATTTTGTATTTCGATTTCAGTTCGCGCACCAGCGGCGCAATTTTTTCGATCGCGGCCGCGAATGGCTTCGCTTCGGTGATCTGCGAACCGATGTGCATCTGCACGCCGCGAATGGCGACTCCCGGCATTTTGCTCGCGCGCTCATAAATTTGTGCGGCGCGGTCGAGTCCGATCCCAAACTTGTTTTCGCTCTTGCCGGTAGAGATGTAGGCGTGCGTTTCTGCGGCGACATCAGGATTTATGCGCAGCGCGATCGGCGCGCGTTGGCTTTTTCCTGATGCGATCTCGTTGATGTAATCGAGCTCGGCTTCGCTCTCGACGTTGAATGAGTAAACGCCCCGGTCGAGCGCGTACTCGATTTCCTCACGTCTTTTTCCGACGCCGGCAAAGGTGCATTTCCCCGGGTCGGCACCGGCCTTGAGCGCGCGAAACAGTTCGCCGCCGGAAACGATGTCGAAGCCCGCTCCAGCATCCGCGAGCAATTTCAGAATGGCACGGTTCGAGTTCGCTTTCACCGCGTAGCAAATGAGATGATCCAGCGGCGCGAGCGCGGCATCGAGCCTGGTGTAATGATCGAGCACGGTCCCGGCACTATATATATAGAGTGGAGTGCCGAATTTCTCTGCGGCGACGGTAAGATCGACATCTTCGCAGAAAAGGTGGCCGTCGCGGTAGTGAAACGAATGCACGAGGAAGAATGGTAATCGCTAGGAGGCGAGCATTCTCAAGCAAATGTTGAGAATTCCGATAAGCGCGACACCCGCGCAAAAGCTCGTTACCACTAATCCCTTCCCGTGCCTTACCATTTCTCCTAGAACGGCATGTGCCGCCAAATAGAAGAATCCGCCGCCGATATGAGCCATGATCAGGCCGAGCCAAAAGACGGATGCGTTAGCGAGAAAGAAGAATCCAATAGCTCCCCCAAGAAGTGTGGCCGCTTCCACTGCCGCAACCCAACCGAGTGCAGAGAGACGGGGGAAAGCAGCGCCGATTAAGAGACTGCCCAACGCGAATCCTTCCGGAAATTTATGAATGCAGAGAGCGAGGAACAACGACCAGTTCGCGGCCGTGGCCACGTGAATTTCCCGTCCGATTCCCAGGGCAATGCCATCGGTCGCGCTGTGAATTGACAGGGCGACAATCAAGGCCGTCGCGATCTGGCTGAACCGTCGCGCTGCATCCTCATCAAAGTGGCTTGCCGCGCACGCCGGGCAGACGTGATGAACATATTTGCTGATAAAGAAAAAGAGTGTGTAACCGGTTCCCGCTGCGACCACCACCGCCCACCACGTGCAGTTTTCCAGGCTTTCGGGAATAATCGCAAAGAGCGTGACGCCACAGAGCGTTCCGGCGGCGAAACTGATCAACGCACACAGCGGTTTGTGCGATAACCGGAGAGAGACGCTGAGGGCGCCGCCGCCCAGGGCGAAGGCATAGGCCGCGATTACCTGCCAGAAAATTATTTTTGCATCCATGTTGCGGCGGCTCGCGCAGAATCGGAATTGTCGGAGCGGAACGTGACGGCGCGATTACGAAAACGACACACGCAGGAGCGTAGCGGCGATTTCCGTCGAGCGCACGCGTCCTCGCACCGCCCAGAACGTCGGTTGCCGGAATGCGAATAATAATCCTCAGGCCGAAATGTACGATTGCGACACTAAGCGCGCTTCGAGTGGAGCAAGGGACCAATGGCACTGACTCCAATAAGCAAGGCGCCGAAGGTGCAGACAATCGCCGCGCCGGAAGGTAAATCGCCATAAAAGGACCAGAAGAGTCCGCCGATGCCGCCGATCGTGGCGATGATCCATCCAATAACGAGTCGCGCGCGAACGCCGCTAACGAGATTAATAACGCAAACCGCCGGAACGATCAGGTAGCTAAATACCAGGAGCACTCCTGCCATTCTGACGAAAATGGTAACGACCAATCCGAAGCTGGCGTAAAAGGAAAAATCCCACCAACGGACACGCAGGCCTTGCTGGTAGGCGCGGTCGCGATCGAATGAGACGAGTAGAAAGTTTCGTCGCAAAAGGAAATGGAAAATGCCGACGAAAACAAAAAGGGCAAAGCATTTCCAAACTTCCGCCGGTGTCACCAGCAGAATATTCCCCACCAGCATTTGTTTGATTTCTTCGTCCCCTTCCGCCGCGCGGCTGAGCAAGAGCACGGCTGCTGCCGCTGCCACCACGTAGGCGATGCCGATAATTGCTTCCTGCGGAATCTTACTGGCGCGTTTTCCGGTGAGCGAGAAAATCGCGCCGCCAAGAATGGTGAACCCAAGTGCGATGCCGAAAGTGGTCCAGCCGTGAAGGTCGAATCGAAAAAGCAAGGCTACGCAAATCCCGAGCGACGCCATTTGCGCCATGGCGATATCGACGAAAATGACGCCGCGCTGGACGACATGGAGTCCCAGGTAAACGAGTAACCACGGCAAAAGAACGCAGGCCACGATGGGCCAGAACATTACTTCCCACATATTGAGAGACGTGAATCGTGATTAGTGATACGTGAATTGATTTTCATGGCAGCGCTTCCCATTCACTTCTGCGCGGCGACGATGCCTCGGTTGGGCGACGCTCCGCGGGACCGGGCGGAATACGAGACTCGACACAGTCTCGCCCTACCAAGAGGTTCCGGTTTCATTTCAGTGCTGCGGCTAATCGCGAAACGAGCGCGTCGATGAGCTTGACGTAACTGTCGGTGTTCGGGAGCGCGCCGGGATACTGCGCGAAATCAACAACCGTTGCGCCGGTCGCGCTGGCGACTCGCTCGGCAATTTTCCGGTCATGATAGGGCTCGACGATGATGGCTTTGATTTTCTGCGCCTTCATTTGCGCGATCACTTCTGCCAGGTGTGATGGCGACGGCGGAATTCCCGGTTTCGGTTCCAGAAAGATGTCGATCTCCAAACCGAAACGGTGACCGAAGTACGGCCAGGAATCGTGATAAGCGGCGACGTGCTGGCCTTTGAACGGCAGCATGGTCGCGCCCCACCCCTGGAGTTTGGCGTTAATGGCGGCTTCGAATTTTTTGTAGTTCGCGTCGTAGGTCGCGGCATTGGCGGCGTCGATGGCGGAAAAGGATTGCGCGATATGCTGCGCGATCGCTTTCGCGATGATCGGATCGACGCCGAAGTGTGGATTCCCGAGAGCGTGCACATCGCCAGCGGCGCGAGTGACATTGGCGGGCACATTCATCAAACGAACTCCTTGCGATGCCTGCACCCGTCCGGGTTTGCCGACGTCGAGTTTTGCGTTGCGCGCGTTCTGCAAAAGCGGCGGCAACCATCCCAGCTCCAGCTCCGCTCCGCCGTCGATCAGCACATCGGCGCTGCGCAGCGCAACGACGAAGCTCGGACGCGCATCCACGAAATGCGGATCTTCGGTGGGCTTCGCCAGCACCGTCACGTTCACGTTGTCGCCGCCAATCTCCCGCGCGAGGGAGCCGAGGTCCGGAAGGGTGGCGACGACGTTTAGCTTCCCGTAAGCAACAAGCGGCAGGAGCAGCAGCAATGGAGTGATGGAGTAGCCTGTCTTGCGCCAGCGTCGCGAAAGCCGAAGCCTGCCGCGATCTACCACCACGTTTGTTGTTTGTTTTTTCATGATCAGATTCGTGTCATTGGTGTCTATTCGTGGTTAGAATTTGTGAGCGCCGTGTGCGCCGAGGATGAATTCCCACTGGAGAAAGATCGATTCGACTTGCCGTGCTGGGAGGAAAAAGTTCTCCTCCAGAAAATCTTGATTGTACTGCAATCGGATTTTTGAAAACTCGGTCGGATACCATGTGAGATTAGCGCTGAGCCGCCAACGTGACTGCCGGTCTAAGTCGTCGGTAAACATGGAATCCTGCATGTGTACATAGTCGCCACGAATGCCCGCCACCCATCCTTTTTTGAATCCCCACAGTACCTGCGAATACATGCCCCAGTCGTGAAACGTCTCGGCGACAGGAAAAGAATCATCGGCGCCATGGCCGGCCTGGAAACGGCGATACATGAATTCAGTCTGCCATTTCACAAACGGAAAACCCCCTTCAGCGTGCGAGCTTTTCCACTTGTAAAGAAGATCTGCGCCGTAGATTTGAGTTCGCGAGTTCGCGCCCGTTTCGTTGGAGCCGAACGCACCCGAAACGCCAGCCAGCACCGTTTGCGTGTCGCTCAAGTTAAAAGAATTTTCAAAGCGCGGCATCCAGACGAAATCCTGCAAGCCGCGCGCCTCACGATCGGTCGTTATCCGATCAAAAAACATTCCGTTGTCACCGGGATTTCGAAACGAGAATCCCGTCTCACCGCGTCCGTTTTGCGATGCGAAGACCAACTGCGAATACCACGGCAGAGGCAACGTCCAGGAAACTTGCGCTCCGACGCCGCGCAACCCGTCGGGGCCCAAAAACAATCCGTTGACGAGAGGCGTGTCTGCGAAGTCCCAAGTGTGCGGATGCGTCGGATTCAGGCGGCCAAAGTCGGCAAAGAACTGTCCGGCTTTCAACTGTAGATTGTAAGGCAGACTGGTGGTTTGCAGGAAGGCTTCCTCGAGTTCGACCTCGGTTTGGTTGTCGTTGTCCAAAAGGAAAACGATATTCGCAAACCCTTGAAAGTAAGGATCGACTGCGCCGTCAAAGGCCAGTTCTGTGTTGCGCGCGTTGAAACCGCGCTGTTGCGGATCGTGGTCGCCGACCTCAATGTCATTGAGATTGGCGGCGCTGGAATACGCCAGTGCGAAGACGCTGTCGAGTGAGATGTTCATGTAAGTTTTGCCGCCACCGATAGTGATCGGCTGGGTGAGCGAACTGGTTGCAGCCGTGATCGGTGGATTCTCGGCCGTTGTCGTGGCCGTGGACGTCGACGCGACCACAGATTCATCGGTCGTGGGAAACCCTCCGGCGGCAGAAGTTCCATTTGCACTCACACCGGGTGTTGGTGCGGCTGCGACAACCGAGGTGTCGGTCGTCGGGAATGGTGCATTTTCACCTGGTGAAGGAGATGCGCTCGGTGAAGCGGCGACTTCCGCTTGCGGTTGATTTCCAGCAAGGTTCGCCTTTTCCAACAGGGTTTGCTGATCTTTCACCTGCTGTTGTAACTGTTTCACGGTTTCGGTGAGGGCTTGGACTTGGTCGCGCAGAGCGGCAACATCTGAGGCAGTGGCGGAGGCGGTCGGTGCAGGTGTTTGCGCCAGGGCTGCACCGCTGAAGATCATTGAGATTGAAATTAGAAATTGGAGTTTGGTCATTAAAAATTGATCGGTGCCGGCTGATAATCCTGCCGGCGAGGATGCGTGCGATAAGCGCGCGGTGAGATTCGCTGCGCAAAAATGAGTGCGCAGCCCGTCGCGAACGCGCGAAGCGTTAGTGAGACGCGGGCGGCGCGTGTTCCTGAATCGAAGAAGGAACAGCGGCAATAACGGATTGGAATCGTTGCGGTAGGAACGCCGGCGAATTCGGCGCGTTTTCGAGCTTCGGCGCGCCTTGTGGCGGCGCGTTGTGCTCGCAATTGCCGGATGCGATCAACGTCGCCGCGCACTCATGATTCGCTCCGGAGGTTGGATGAAGCCAACTGTGCAGTTGCGGCGCATCCGAAAGCGCGATCGCAAACAGGAATGAACAGATGCAACCGAGCGCGAAAACTCGGACCCAGCCGGTTTCTCCGCGAAAGCGCAACATGTGAGCGGAGTTTGCGCCAGCGCGAGCAGATATTCAAGAGCAATTTCCGGCCGGCCTGTGAGATTGCGACCTGCTTAGTGCGAGTGCACTGGAAGGCCGTCGTGGGTGTGCGCCTGAATGCGATGAAATTCTTCGCCGGCCTCCTGCATCGGATCGATGTGGATGACAACATTCGAGAGGTAGCCGAAGTGATGCATCGCCTCGTGGCGCACTTCCTTGGCAAGGGCGTGCCCTTCCTCGACGGAAAGTTGCGGCGCAACCGCCACGTTCATTTCGGCATACAGCCGGTGCCCCAGCCAGCGCGCGCGCACGTCGGTCACTTTCTCAACACCGCGGACGTGAGTCGCGGCGTGCCTGAGCTCATCAATAATTTTTGGATCGACCCCGTCGAGCGCGCGAGTAAAGACCGCTTTCGCAGATTGCCAGACAATCTGCGCGATCGCGATCGTGATCAGCGCCCCGACGATGGGATCGGCCAGCGGATAACCCATCCACACGCCAACCGCGCCAAAGAACACGGCCAGACTGGTCCAGCCATCAATCCGTGCATGATAACCGTCCGCGATTAACGCGGCGCTTTCGATTTCCCTGCCAACTCTGATTCGAAAAATTGCGACCACTTCGTTGCCGACGAAGCCGATGACGGAGGCGGCCATCACCGCCCACAGATAGCCGACTGGCTGCGGATGCAAAAAGCGTTGCACCGTTTCGTAACCAGCGACAACTGCGCTCACAAAAATCGTTAGGACAATTGCCATACCAGCCAGATCTTCGACGCGGCCGTAGCCATAAGTGAACTTCTCGTTCGGCTTCCAGCGCGACAGCATAAACGCGATCCATAACGGAATAGCCGTCGCAGCATCGCCGAAGTTATGAATCGTATCGGCGAGCAAACCGACGCTGTGCGAAAGCAGGACGACAACGATCTGGAGAAGCGCGGTAGCGGCGAGGCCAATAAACGACCATTTGATTGCCCAGATCCCGCGCTCTGAAGTCGTGATCGACGGATCAATCGCGCCGTGAGTATGACCATGTTTGCCATAACCATGCCCATCTCCGTGGCTGTGATTGCGATGATCGTGCAAATGCTGCGCCATCAACGTGAACATCAGCCCGTGTTCTGCGCGCGCAAATCGTTCCGCTAACGGTCCTCGGATATCTGCTTCCTATTTGATCCGCGTTATCCGCGCCACCTGTCACGCCATAGCCTTGGCGGAGGCGGATCCGCGGTCAAAACCTTGAGTCAAGGCAGAGCTGCACCTGTTGCCCGGTCGAAGCCAACTGGACAGCGCGAACGTGTTGCATTACCAATCCGACTGATGCTCGGTGCGGCTAGGATTTATTTTATCGTCTTTGGAATTCTGACGATCGCAGGCGGTATCGTCGGCTACGTTAAAGCTGGCAGCGTGGTTTCGGTTATTGCGGGATCGATTGCGGGGATATTGCTCTTGGTGGCAGCGTGGCTGATGCCGGACCATCAAGCTGCGGGATTGATTGTCGCCCTCATTGTTTCGGTCCTGTTAGCTGGGCAATTCGTTCCAAAGTTTTTCAGCACTCACAAAGTGATGCCCGCAGGGTTGATGTCAGTGTTGAGTGTGCTCGGAATTGTTGTCGCGATCGCGGCCTGGCTGAGGAAATAATCGCGTGCGGAAGTTGGGGCTCGGCACTCTGCGCCGGATCGTTCTCCTCATTTTTTTTGCATTGTTCGCGGCAGTTACATTGCGCTGGATTTCGCTTGAGCGCTGGCGCTGGACGATCACGCGCGCGGAAGAAGCTTCTCCGACACCGACCGCGGCGCCATCAGCAACGGCGACCCGACCGCCTGTGCTCTCCGGCAAGTTCGACGTCGCGCGGCTGTTCAATGGCATCACCTTGCGCAGCGAAGTGGAAACGGCGGCTGGCGCAGCCGCATCCGAAGAACGGGTCGACCCGATGAGTTACGTAATCGATTTGAAACTGCACGCGCGAGTGCCGACGCCAAATCGCACTGTGGATGAGCTCGGAAAGGTGAGTCCGGATCTTGGCAACTTGCTGCCCGGCCTGACGACAATGGCCAAAGCCGAAGCAGTTTCCCCATTCTTTGCGCAACTTTATGAGACCAAAGTGCGCGAGCTGCGCGAGAATTTGAATCGGCTGGACCTGCTGCTCTCGCGTCACAATTTCTACGACTGCCAGACGGTGCTGGCATTGAAGCACTCGGAAACCAAACGCCGCGCGCTGCTCTTTCAGGCGGACATGGATGTGGATGCAGACGGCTCCGATGGTGATCGGGTGCCGGCTGGCAACGGTGTGTCGCCGACGTTCAAACCGTTCACCAGTTTTCGCTGGGGAAAGAAATCGAATCGTCCCAATCCCTACCTGCCAGGAATTGAAGAGCGATTGCACCGGCTTGAATTGGAACAAAAAACGGCGACGCCCGAGCGGAAACGCGAGTTGAAAAACGCGGTGACCGAGTTGCGTGACGAGATCAACACGATGAAAAAATACAGTTATCTCATCGGCACGTATGATCCGTTCATCGTGGTGCCGGCGAGTTTCACCAAGGGAAGCGATGGCGCGCACGTCGGCGATTATTCGTTAGTGATTGTCGGCAACACGATTTATCCGGCAATCGTGGGTGATGTCGGTCCCAACGATCGAGTGGGGGAGGCATCGCTCCGGATCGCAAAAGAGGTGAACGCGCTCTCCAATCCGAACAACCGGCCGCTCAGCGAATTGAAAGCGACCTATATCGTGTTTAACGGGACAGCGGATTCAACGTGGGGTCCGCCTGATCTGGAAAAGTTGCAGGTCCGTTGCGAGGCGCTGGTAAAGGAAATTGGCGGCGCCAGTGTACCGCTGCATCACTGGGTTAACACCGTGCCGCCGCTGCCGACTCCGACACCAACGCCAACTCCGACACCGAGCCCAACGATTTCGCCGAGTCCTTCCGTCTCACCGACGTCGACTCCATTTTTCAGTGAAACGCCGTCGCCCACTTCGCCGCCGTTGATTCATCCGACGTTCGCGTTTCCCACGTCCACGCCGAGCGCGACGAGCGATTAGTGACTGGGAGCGGCGGGGTTCCAAGCCGCCATCTAAACGGCAAATGGGCGACTTTGAAGCCGACCCTCCCAGTCAGGGAAAAGTTCGCGATGGCCGGGCACAAGCGCCAGCACGCGAAGGCGCGTGCGCTGCCCAGAATCTTCCACACCGCTCGTAAGCAGCGGAAACAAAACTTTCTTCGCTAGCCTAACGAGAATTGGGCAGCACGAATGTCTCCCCGATTTCACGCAGCGCGATTCGCTCCGGCGTTTTGGCCAGCGCGCGGGTGAAGCGTTCGATTGGCTCGCGAAAAGGTTCTATGCTCAAACGAAATGTTTGATGATGCACCGGCATGATGAACCGGGCGCCGGCCGCGTCCGCCATCGCGACGGCTTGTTCCGGAGTGGAATGAGCCCAAATCCACGGGTCATAAGCGCCGATGCCCATGATGGCGAGATCGTAGGACGCGCCATCATTCAATTTCGCGAACGCGTCGGTCATGGCGGTGTCGCTCCCGTAAATGATGCGTCGGTTCTTTCGGGAAATGACGTAGCTGTTGTATCCGCGATGGATGTCGTATTGCATTCGCGCGCCCCAATGTTTTGGCTTAAACGCGCGGACTGCGAGGTCGAGCTCACGCAGCGTGAGGCGCACTGATTCGTTCCAACCCAGTTCTATCACCTCGCAGAATTTCGTTCCGCGCAGCAAATCGCATGTTCCTTTGGCCGTAATCACGCGTGTTGTGTCGGAAAATAACTTCAGCGTGCGCCGATCGATGTGATCGAAATGCGCATGGGAAAGGAGAACGAGGTCGATCGGGGGAAGTTCGGCAAACGTTAGCGCCGGTTGGGTCAGACGTTTCGGGCCGACGGTGAGAAAGGGCAGGCGAATTCCGATGCGCGGGAACAAGACGGGATCGGTGAGAATTTTTATCCCGAAGAAATTAATCAGAACGGTAGAGTGCCCGATCCACGCCACGGTAAGATCGTCATTGCTCCAACTTTCGGGGGTCGGGTGCGCGAATGCCGGTGCGATGGATCGTCGGCTCTCGACGATCCATTCGTGCCAGAGATGGCCCAGCCAGCTGCGTCGCCGTATTTCCCGGCGGGCGCATTCCCGTTCCGTTTCCATCGTGAACAATAACGCGAGTGCGTAGAATCGTGGCGAAATTGTAGGCGTTTCTGTGAAACGCCGATAACTTGGCGTCCGACACCGACGCCCTGCAAAGTGAATTGGCTGGACGAAATCATCGCACGCAAGCGAAGCGACATCGCGAAGATGCATGCAGAGGAATTTCGGTCACGCGCGGAACGGCGTGATGATTTCCGCGATTTTCATGCAGCGATTCGGCGAAGGAGCGGACGCGTCCGGGTTATTGCGGAAGCAAAGAGCGCGTCGCCATCGGCTGGGGTGATCGCGGCGAACTATGATCCGGTGGGAATCGCGATGAGATATAAAGAAAACGGCGCCGACGCGATCTCAGTGCTGACGGAGCAAAACTATTTCGGTGGCAGGCCGGAACACTTAACCGCGGTGCGTGAGGCAGTCGCGCTGCCGATTTTGCGCAAGGATTTTATCATCGATGAACGACAGATTATTGAATCGGTTGCAATCGGCGCCGATGCGATCCTGTTAATTGTCGCAGCATTGGCGGAGGGACAACTGCGCGCGCTCTACGATCGTGCGACCGCAAATAAACTGAGCGTGTTGGTCGAGGTGCATACGCGCAAGGAGATCGGCATGGCCATTGCGGCCGGCGCGAAAATTATCGGAATCAACAATCGTAATCTGGCGACGTTGGAGGTCGATCTTGCCACTGCGGAAAAATTGCTTCCGGAAATTCCGGATGGAATCACGATTGTGAGCGAGAGCGGAATTCGAACGGCAGCGGATTTGAAGCGAATGGCGGCGTTGCCAGTTGACGCGTTGCTGGTCGGCGAAGGATTAATGCGCGGCGAGATCTCGATCAAAGATCTGTAGCCGCGGTCGCGGGCCGGGGCTTGGCCGCTCGAGGGCGGAGCTCTGCGACGCCGCGGGCTCGCCAGAGATCGCCTCTCCAAGGGATTCTGTGGCGTCATTTACTGGCGCCCACCGAGCCGCGACCGGCGATCGCGCGCTACAACATCAGCGAAAGAGGCGCGCCATTGATTGCCACAAACCTTTGGCCGGCCCGGGCGGTTGAGAGCGGGCAACAAGTACCGAGCACTCGGCGGAATCGAGAATGCGTTGGGTGACATCGCCCATGATATAATGCTCGCAATGGACCCGCGCGCACGGGAGGAGCCGGAAACAATCAGGTCGTAATTGCCTTCCCGCATTTCATCGAAAAGCTGATCAATAACGAAGCCATGTCGGACGCGCACGCTTGACAGCGACGCGGAGTTTTTCGAGCGCTTTTTTCTCGGCCGCCAAGTTACGACCAAGTTCCGAACGAGAGGAGAGCAAAGCGTCCACGTCTTCCTCCAATTCGATAAGATGTGCATACATCGCGGGAGGCTCGGCCATGACATGAAGCAAGGTCACCTCGGCACGTAACGCAGCCGCTAGCGTGGCAGTAAGGCGAACGGCATCATCGATAAAATGTTTGCCGCCACTGCAAAGAAGAATGCGCGACAGACGCTCATCGCGCGCCGATCGCCATCAGCACCGGCGGTTCGACTGCTTTGATAATTTCGTAGGTGCGCTGCGATTGCCAAAAATGCCCGGACATCGTTCTGCCGGCGCGAGCCGATGACGATGAGATCGTATTTCCTGGCAGATGTTTCGCCGAGAATTTGCGCGGTCGGCTCGCCGGTTTGGATGACGGTCCGAAGCTCGACGCCAGTTTGCCGCAGAATGTCGGTCTCGCGATCGAGAGCTTGACGCAGCGGTTGGTCGTCGGCTGGGTTCTCGACGATGCCGAGGAGGGTGACTGGGGCTTTGGTTACTCGGGCCAGCATACCGCCGAGGTGCGCGGCGCCGTCAGAAGCGGGTGTACCGTCGCTGCAAATCAGGATGTTCATAGTTTGTGACCGGAAAACATTGTGTAAATGACAATGCCCGCGCCGATCAGCGGAAGCGGGACGAAAGCGAGACGAATTTTCGGGCCGGCGAAATATTGGGTCGAGATGGCGCCGATTTGCGCGCCGACGGCAGCGCCGGTATTCATGACGAGCGCAATCAGAATATCGACATTGCCTTTGATGGCGTGAGTAAACGTTCCGTAGCTGGCGGAGATGATGATTTCGAAAAGATCGGTGCCGACCGCGAGATGGGTTGGAATTCCGAGGACATAGACCATTGAGGGCATACGGATGTAGCCGGCACCGCCGCCAAGAAATCCGCTGCACAACCCGCCGACAAAAGCGACCAGCAGAATGATCCAAAGTGAGATCGTGACTCCCGATGCCGGCAACGAAATCATCGGCGGGATGCGCCAGCGCTGAATGGCTGTGGTCACATGTTTGAACGCCGAATCGTCAGCTTTGGCGACGAGTGCAGTGGACTTTGGCCTGGCACTGGATCGCTTCTGCCGGGCGAGGGTTTTCGAGCTTTCCCAGAGCATGAAAGCCGAAATGCTGAGATAGATGACGATCGAAACGACGCTGACAACGAAGTTGACGTTGCCAGCGCGTTTAAAGACTTGAATCAATTGCGCGCCCATTTCCGCGCCCGCGATAGTGCCAATTGCCATGAATAGACCGAGGCGCAAATCGACGTTGCCGAGCGCGCGGTGACGTTTCGCCGCCACCACAGATTTGCCCACGATGTGGGCCAGATCAGTGCCGACGGCGAAGTTCCAGTCGATGCCGAGCGAGGCGAACGGCTGGTCCGGCGATAAAACTTCCGCCGACTCCGAAGAACCCACCGAGGACGCCAATCAAAAACCCGACTACGACAAGATAGATCGGGGTTAACGTGCGGCGTGCGAGATTGGGAAGAACATTATTCGGAGCGACCTCCGCGCAGGAGTCGCAGCAGACCGGTCGTAACGGCTTCGAGGAAAACCGCTTGTCCGATAATCAGAAGGATGGCGACAACGGCGTAAACGCGAATGTGCTCGGTTTCGAGTCGCACCAGCCAGCCTCCGAGAAAATGTAAAACGGCAAAGAAATAGCCCGTGACCAGCGCGGCGTAGATCAAGAGCTCCACCGCAAAGGCGCGCAGTGTTTGGCGAACCTCTGTTTTCGAGCGTGGATTCATGTTATAGTCTCATCGTTCTCAAGATTGGGCGCGGTTGCGCACGGTAAAAAGCCATTGCGTCAATTTTGATTCATCCTAAACTCCCCGACGCTTTACCAAAAGCTTTGAAAAATGGCTGACGCCGCAAATAAATATCCCGAAAATGTCGACGGAAAGTTCTATGTCGATGACCAGTGCATCGACTGCGATCTTTGCCGTGAGACCGCTCCCGCGAACTTCCGTCGCAACGATGACGGCGGCCATTCCTACGTTTATAAACAACCCGAATCGCCCGAGGAAGATGCCTTGTGCAAAGAGGCGATGGAAGGTTGCCCGGTCGAGGCAATCGGCAGCGACGGTGCGTAAATTTGTCCTGTAGCGGCGGTCTGTGACCGCCGGATTCGATGTCGAACAAAAAGGCTCGGCGCTCACAGAGCGCCTCTACAGCTGTCGCCTTAACCATCGCCGGCTCTGATAGTAGTGCCGGCGCCGGCGCGCAAGCGGACCTGAAAACATTTAGCGCGCTTGGGGTTTACGGTGTGATTGCCATGACCTGCATTGTCGCGGAGACGCCGGGGAAAGTCTCACGAATTCAACCGGCCGATCCTGAAATCGTGCATGAACAAATCGAGCTGCTGCTGAAGTATTTTCCGGTGGCGGCGATCAAAACCGGTCTCCTTTGCAACGCCGCAATCGTCGCGGAGGTTGTGCGGAATCTGCGCAAGGTGAAGCGGCGCCAGCTGGTAGTCGATCCGGTCATGATCGCGACCAGCGGTGATGTATTGCTTGCACCGAAGGCAATTCAGATTTACGAGCGCGAGCTTTTTCCCCTCGCGACTTTAATCACGCCAAATTTGGATGAGGCGGCGCGATTGGTGGGCCAGCCGATTGGAAATCTGGGCGACATGCATCGAGCCGCGAGAACACTCGGGAAAAAGTATGGCGCGGCCGTTTTACTGAAAGGCGGTCATCTGCGCGGACGGCGAGCAATTGACGTGCTCTATTTTGGCAATGGCACCAGGGAATTCTCGGCTCCGTTTGTGCCGCGGGTGAAGACGCACGGGACCGGCTGCACTTATTCGGCTGCCATCACCGCTGAATTGGCGAAGGGCGCCGAGCTCAGTCGCGCCATCGCGACAGCGAAGAAATTTGTTACGTCCGCCATTCGCTCGCATTTCGTTTGGAAATCCGGCCGCGAGAGAATTTTCGCCCTTAACCAGTCTTTGTAACCGCGCTGTCGCGTCATCCTGCGCGATTCGGGGCGACACGCACACGGGTTTCAGGCGGACTCTGCGCCTCTCCGGCAAGTTCTCGGGCTGTAGTCGTTTCGCTGTGTATGTGTTTAGCGGCGCCTGACCCTCTCATTAACACCCTGCTTTAGCTGGGTGTTAATGCCGCCTGAGGAGCCCGAACCGCTTCAGCGGTTTTTTTGTCAGTGAATAAGGAAACCCCGAAAGCTTTCGGGGTTGTGGTAGCAGCATCGGCCACGCACCTCGCTGAAGCGAGGTGTTAATGAAATGGTATATAGCACGGCAACGCTAAACAGGTACTTCGCTGTGCGAAGCGTCTGTGTCGCCCACAGGGCGACAGCTACAGTCCGCTATTCTTTCTCCCAAACCTTGCCTTCCATCGCGTCTTTTGCGGCTTCCACTTCGGCGGCCTGCTTACTCGAACCCGTCCCGCGTCCGAGAGCGTTTCCTTCCCATCGTACCTCCACTACAAAGGTTTTTGCGTGTTCCGGGCCCGTCGCCGAAATCACCTCATACGTCGGCCCGCGCATGGCGATACTCTGCAAAATCTCCTGGAGCTGGCCCTTGGGATTAATGTCGACTGGCGCTTCGCGCACATACTCAAGGGCGGCACGAGTTTCGCGCAAAACGAAATCCCGCGCCGTCGCGAAATCGCCATCGAGATAAATCGCGCCGATGATCGCTTCGAAGGCGTCGCCCAGAGTGGAAGCGCGCGTGCGGCCGCCGCTGGCCTCCTCGCCGCGGCCCATTAACAGATACCGGCCCAGATCGAGCGCCTGGGCGTGGGTCTTTAGTGCGTCGCGCGAGACCAAACGCGCCCGCAACTTCGTCAGCCGGCCCTCCTGTTCCTTGGGGAAATGGGCATAGAGATATTCCGTGATGACAAGTTGCAGAACCGCATCACCGAGAAATTCCAGTCGCTGGTTGTCCTCGTGATAGCGCTGTTTTTCGTGGGTGAGACTGGGATGCGTCAGTGCCTGCTTGAGCAAAGCGTGATTGCGAAAATGGTAGCCGAGGCGTTGCTCGAGCGTTTCCACGTTAATGCTTTTGAAAGATTGCCAGCCATGTAATCACATCCACCGCCCGCTGCAATACCGAATCGTGCATGCTCTCTTCCGGACTGCGCCGCTGCTGGCGAATTTCGATCTCGGGATTGGTCCCGGCGATAAGGGCGGCTTCATTGAAATGTGGGCGCTCGCGTTCGAATACAAAAGCCGTTAGTCCACGCTGCGCGCTCTGCGAGAAGATTTGATGTTTTTGTGCTAGCGGCAGTTCCACTGGCAGGTCGGGTTTCACTCCATCGGGGAAAAGCGATACCCCATTCGGTCCGATCACCTCTCCAACCGCTACGCGAAGTACTTTCCCACTCGTCAGCGGAAAGTCCGAATACTCGACAGCCCGCCCGGCACTGGGCTGCCCAATTAGCAACGCCTGGTCGTGCGCTTTCAACGCTGCCGCCATCGCTTCTGCGGGTCCCGAAGTCTCGCCATCCACCAGCACCATTGTCGTTCCCTGAAAACCCGGATCGCGATCATTGGTGAAGGCGCGGTCCTGATGCGCCGCGGTTTTGCGCAGTGTCCACAGGGTTTTGCCCTTCGGCACAAAACGCTTTGTCACTTCCGCGGCAAGATTGAAATCGCTCGAACTCGTCGCGCGCAAATCGATCACCATGGCATCGATTTTTTTCGCCCCGAAATCCGTCAGTGCCTTGTCCAAGGCGCCCAAATTGTCAGAGCTAAGCGATCCGATTCGCACGTAACCGATATGATTTTCCAGCACTTCACTGTAAAAAGGGGCGGGTGATTCGGCGTTGGTTGTTTTGCCGGGCAACAACATCGCGCCGCCGTGCAAACGCGTCAGCAAACCCTCCAGCGTCGCCCGATTGATTTCCTGGTCCTTGAGCGCGTTCGGATCGACAAAATTCGATTTCAGGGTGCGAATTGTTTCTTCCATTTCCGCGGGGGCGAGGGAATCGACCGTAACTTTTGGCTCAGCCGAGGCGCTCGGCCCGGCCGATGGAGCTGGGGTTTGCGCAGAAATTCCTGAGGCAATGCTGCCAATCAGGGCACCCGCTACGATTATTCCTATTTTCATTCGAACCGCACTGGGGCGGAACGATGTTCCAATGCCCATGGGCGCAGAGTCTATGCGTGGGCAGGGCGCAGGGCAATATCGCGGCGGAAATGGCAGCCTTCGAAATGAATCTGCCTGATCGCACCATACGCGCGTTCGCGCGCTTCAGTGACCGACTCACCCAGGGCCGTGATCGCGAGGACGCGACCGCCCGAGGTCACGATCTTTCCGTCCTGCCGTTTCGTTCCGGCCTGAAAAATCCGCACCTCCGGCAAACTGGCGGCATTTTCCAGCCCCTCGACTCGTTTTCCGATGTCGTTTTTCCCGGGATAGCCGCGGGAGGCAAGAATGACAGTGACTGCCGTCCGCGAATCGAATTCAATGGTAGCGTCTTCGAGCCCGCCTTCGATCGTTGCCATCAATAGAGACACCAGATCTGATTTTAGTCGCGGCAAAATGGCCTGCGTTTCGGGATCGCCGAAGCGGCAGTTGAATTCGAGCACGCGCAATCCTTTGTTGGTGATCATCAAGCCGGGAAAGAGCAGACCACGGAACATGCGTCCATTTCTCGTTAGACCGTGCAGTAATGGTTGCATGATCGAATCGGCGAATTCCCGTTCCCGTTCCGTATTCCAATTGTCGGCCGGACTAACCGCACCCATGCCGCCGGTGTTCGGCCCTTCGTCGCCATCAAGTGCACGCTTGTGGTCACGCGCGGTCGCGAGCATGCGAAAAGATTCTCCGCTGACCAGCGCGTGCACGGAGCATTCACTTCCGCGCAAACATTCCTCGATAATAATGCGCCGGCCGGCCTCGCCGAAAACGCGCTCTTCCATCATCGCTTGAACTGCCTGGCGGGCATTCTCCCGATCGTGCGCGATGATCACTCCTTTACCCAGCGCCAGCCCGTCCGCCTTGATCACCACCGGGAGCGTGACTTCGCCGCAATAACCCAATGCCTCCTTGCTTGACGAAAATGTGCGCGCCTCCGCCGTCGGAATTTTTTCTGCGCTCATCAATTCCTTGGCGAAAATCTTCGATGCTTCCAATTGCGCCGCTTTCTGGTTCGGACCGAAAACGCGCAATCCTTCCGCTTCGAACAAGTCCACAATCCCGGCGGCGAGCGCGTCGTCAGGACCGATTACAGTGAGACCAATTCGGTTCTCTTTCGCGAAACGCACGAGCTCCGACAGTTCACTCGCCCGGATCGAAACGTTCTCACCAATTTCTTCAGTGCCTGCGTTTCCAGGTGCGCAAAAAATCCGATCGACCTCGGGCGATTCCGCCAGTTTCCACGCCAGTGCGTGTTCACGGCCTCCACTGCCGACGACGAGAATCTTCACAAGGTCGAGCGTGCGTCAGGCGCCAATGAAAAACAAGACCGGCGGAACCCTCGGAGGTCTTTTTGCCACAAATCACACGAAATCACACACAAAAAAATCATTGGAACAGTCTTTGGCGTTCCGCGGCAGCCAACAGTCGAAAACCCACAAGGCCCGACGCGGATGCCAATGAGCATCCCTTGCTTTTCCGTGTATTTAGTGTGTTTCGTGGGCCGACCGGACCTCGATCAGTTGAGACCAGGGTGAATTCAGCGCGACACCAATGCCGGCATTTCCGCCGGCGTCACGTAGATCGTTAGTTGCTCCGTGTGGCGAAGAATAGTGAGCTTACAAGGCTTGCCGATCTGATCGCCGACAAGTTTTTTGTGCAAATCGTGCACGCTCGCAATCGCTTCGTCGTTAAACGTGACAATCACATCATTCGGCCGGATCCGCGCATGATCGGCCGGACTTCCCTTGTCGATGGAAACAACCAGGACACCCGTCTCATTTGCCAGATGATAGAATCGCGCGACGCGTCGATGCAGCGGCGCCGTCTGGCCTGCGACCCCGATATAGCCTCGTCGAATGCGTCCCTCCTTGATCAACCACGCGGCCACGAATTTCGCCGTGTTGCTCGCAATCGCGAAACAGATTCCCTGCGCCGGCCGAATCATCGCCGTGTTAACTCCAATCACTTCGCCGGCGGAATTTGCGAGCGGTCCTCCGGAGTTTCCCGGATTCAACGCTGCATCGGTTTGGATAATGTTGTCGATTAAACGGCCCGACTGCGCGTGCATGGAGCGGCCGAGCGCACTGATCACGCCTGCCGTGACGCTTGCCTGAAACCCAAGCGGATTACCGATCGCGATCGCAATTTGACCGACACGCAAAGTTTCCGAGTCGGCCAGCCGGACATGCGAAAGCTGCGGAGCATCGATGCGAATAACCGCGAGATCAGTGTGTGGATCGTCGCCGACCAATTGAGCGGGAAATTCCCGACCATCGGAAACAATGACCACGATTTCGCGTGCACCATCCACGACGTGGCTATTGGTCAGAATAAAACCATCTGGCGCGATGATGAATCCCGAACCGCTGCCGCCGCGCGTTCGCTCTGCTCGCGATTCGATGTTTACCACGGAAGGCGCGACTCGGTCGACCGCGCTGACAATGGTGCGCGAGTATTCGTCCAGCAAAGCGATATCGCCTTGAGCCGCGGTCGATGATCCCGACGAGCCGCTGCGTTCCGGGGTTTCGGGTGCGAGTAAGAAATCGAGCGCAGTGGTATGTCTATCGTCCGCCATATTATAATTTAGAATTGGATGGGGTAGTCGCAACCGAAGCGTGGTTGACGGACGCGCGCGTCGCGCATCTTTTTGATGGACTGCAATGAGTACTGTGTTCCGCAATCGCGTTTTTTTGCTTTCGCCCGCCTACGCCGGTGGTGAGCGCGCCCGCATGATTTTAAGCGAACGTGCGAAGTTCGATCTGGCCCGGCGGTTGCGTAGCCGCGAGCGCGCGACCCTCGGCGAGGTCTTCGCGTTTCTAAGCGGACTTTATTTTCGCGGCAAACTTGCCTATGCGAATGCCTTTGCGCGCACCGCCAACGGAATTTCCGGCGTCCAGGTCATTACCCCAACACGCGGCTTGGTTGATGCCGCCACGAAAATAAGTCTGCGTGATCTACGCGAATTCGCTGGAGTCGATATTCGCGAAGACGACCCGCGCTACCGCGAACCGCTGGCGCGCGATGCCCGCCGGCTGGCAAAAAAATTGAGTACCGAATGCGAAGTTATCTTGCTCGGCAGCATCGCTACCGGCAAATACGTCGACGTTTTGCTCGAGAATTTTCAGCATCGCTTGCTTTTCCCAGCCGATTTTGTTGGGCGCGGGGACATGAGTCGCGGCGGATTGCTCTTGCGTTGTGCGGTCGATAAAACTGAACTGCGGTATATTTCGGTGGTCGGCGCTGTGCGCAGCGGCAAAAGACCACCGAAACTGACGCCGCGACGGTATGTTTCGTCATCCCGAGCGTAGTCAAGAAACGCTAGTCCGGCTCGGACTCCCGTTGCGAAAGCTTAAAGGTAACATCAACGGGATGGAAAGCCTGGCCTCGCCGACTTCGTCGTCTACGTTGCAGCTTCGACTTCGCTCAGAATGACACTGATCAAGCCACCGCTTGCTCCAATGGAGGCGCGCTCCGTCGATGCAATTCCGACCGGCGATGGCTGGCAATACGAACCAAAATTCGACGGCTTTCGCTGCCTCGCCTTTCGCCGCGAAAAGGAAGTTTATCTGCAATCAAAATCCGGACAGCCGCTAGCGCGTTATTTTCCAGACATCGCAGCCGCATTATTGCAGTTGCCCGCAAAAAGATTTGTTCTCGATGGCGAACTCGTCATCGATGTGGGCGGCCGATTTTCCTTTGACGAACTGCAACTACGGCTTCATCCCGCCGCCAGTCGGGTCCAGAAATTGGCGGCAGCGCATCCAGCCACATTTATCGTTTTTGATTTACTGGAGAGCGACACTGGCAAATCGCTTTTCAAGGTTCCGCTCCGGGAACGTCGGATTGCCCTGGAGAAATTCGCCGTCAAGAATTTTAAATCAGCTCGCGCGATCAAACTCGCCCCCGCGACAACATCATTGGCTCAGGCGAAAAAATGGTTCGAGAAAGTTGGTGGCAACCTCGATGGCATTATCGGCAAACGTCTCGATGCCGCTTATGCCTCGGGTGAACGCACGGAGATGGTAAAAGTAAAAAATATTCGCACGGCCGATTGCGTGGTCGGTGGATTCCGTTACGCCAGCGGATCGAAGTTAATTGGATCACTCTTGCTGGGTCTCTATGACGATGGCGGCTTGTTGCATCACGTCGGATTTACTTCTGCATTCAAGACCACGGACAAACGCGCTTTGACAAAGAAATTTGAAGCGTTGCGTAAACGGCCGGGTTTCACCGGAAATGCTCCAGGCGGCCCGAGTCGGTGGAGCACAGAGAGGAGTGCCGAATGGGAACCGGTCGATCCAAAAATTGTGGTCGAAGTAACATACGACCATTTCACCGGCGACCGTTTTCGCCACGGCACAAGAATCGTTAGATGGCGGAAAGACAAAGCGCCCAGGCAATGTACCATGGATCAGGTGGCGCACCGCGAAGGCCGCGCGATTGCGCTGTTATAATCTGTCATCCCGAGCGCCAGCCGAGGGATCCCGTTGCGCGAGCTTAAAGCTAACTTCATCGGGATCCCTCGACTTCGCTCGGGATGACCGATATCGGTTACTTCGAGTTCAACGCGAAGTTGATGTTCACGTCGTAATGCCCACCGTTTCCGATTCCAGTCGGAAGAGCATCCACCCGCGTCACTTTTTTCCCAACTACTTGGACTGATTCATCGACTACGACATTCCCGGAAGGCCGCACAATTTTGAAATCGGAAATGCGGCCGTCTTGTTCGATTCGGATTCTTGCCAGGGCAGAAAGCTTTGCGCCGCTCGCAACCACGGTAGTCGGCTGTGCCCATTCGCGATAAAAGCGGTCGTGCAACATGTTGCCGTACCAACCGGCGTTTGCTGAAGTGGAACTGGCGTTCGCCTGCGCCCTGCCACCAGCGGCGCCTCCATTTTTTGCAGTTGTTTCGCCCAATTTCTTTTCAGATTTTTTAGCATCGTTTTTTTTGGCCGCTAACTTTTTGGTGTTTTCCTTCTCTTTTGCGGATGTCGCCTGAGGCTTAGATTTCTTTTTCTCCGGCGAGGGACTCGGTTTCGGTGACGTCTTTTTCTTCGGACTGGGTTTGGGCGAAGCTTTTGGCGACGGCTTCGGAGTAGTGCTCGCGGACGGAGTTGGATGAGGAGTCGCGGTCGGAAGCTGGATCTCGCTTTTCGCCGGCGCAGGCACGGATTGATTTTCTTCCGGCAGAGCGGGCTTTTCCGGTGTCGGCGTTTCTTCCGGTTTCGGCGAATCAATCGAGGCGCTCGTATCCTCGTCGGCGCTCAGCCATGTAATCTCCTGGGCACTCTCGATTTTCGATGCGCCAGCCCAGCGCAAGAGCGCGATCAAAGCCAGAACGTGAACAAGGGTTATCAGGGCGACGTTCCGCCAGAAACGTGCGTCGCGGCGCATTTTTACTTCGCTTCGGCTTTGGTCGCGATGCCGACCTTCGTGATCTGGGCGCGCTGCAACGAATCCATCAGTGTTACCAATTTCTGCACCGGCAGCTCGCGATCAGGCCGGATGACGATGGCAACCTCAGGATTGGTCCGTTTCAGCTCCAGCAATCGTGCGGTTAAGGACTCGGCATCCACGATTTCATCGTTGATCCTGATCGTTTCGGCGCGATCGATCGAAATCGTCTGGACCTGCATCTTGCTCACGGGCGGATTGGCCGCGCTGCTCGAAGGAATGACAAGGTTCATGCTGTTTTCGAGCAGCGGTGTGGTGATCATGAAAATAATCAGAAGCACGAAGGCGAGATCGAGCAACGGCGTGACGTTGATTTCGCTCAGGGTCGAAAAATTGCTGCGGTTGGAGTAGCGCTTCATCGCACCAGCTCCGCCACGCGGGAATTGTGCTCGACGTATTTGTGCTCAAACTCGGAGGCGAGTTCGGCGGCGAAATTATCCATCTGCACGATCATTCCGCGAATGCTCGTGACCAAAAAATTGTAGCCGAACATTGCCGGAATCGCGACACAGAGAGCAGTGACGGTGGTGATGAGCGCGCCCGAAACGCCAGGCGCCATCGTGGTCAGGTTGGGCGAGCCTGCCACCGCCACGTCGGTGAACGTGTCCATGACACCCCAGACCGTTCCAAGCAATCCGAGAAACGGCGCGCCGCTGACCGCCGTCGCAAGCAGGATCATTTGCGATTCGAGTTCGAGCGCGGTTTCCCCAACAGCTCGCTCCATCGCCGCGCGCACCGCGTTCATTTGCGCCGGCGAAATTTTGTCGGCGATACCGAGACGCGCGCGAAAGGTTTCGTCCACTTCGGCGGAGCCGAGCAAATGGAACGCGAGTTCCTCGCAGCCGGCGCGGTAGACATTGAAGATGGGAGCGCCGGTAAAGCGCGCGTTGCGTTCGTACAAACGCAATGGTTGCCGGTCCTGACGAAATGCTTCCAGAAAACGCAGGGTCTGTTTTCGGGCGAACCGGATCACGCGCATTTTTGTGATCATGACCGACCAGCTGAAAATCGAGCCGATCGCGAGGGTGAGGAGAACGATTTTGCCGGCAATGGTTGCGTGTTCGAAAGCGAAAAGGAGCCCGCCGCTCGCGAGGAATTTCGAGAACAGGATCGCGGACAAGTTGAGCTAATTAATAACGCGTTTCGAAAAAAGCGAAAGTCGGCGGTTGCAATTTCAGCAACTCACGCAACTCGGTCATCCCGAGCGAAGTCGAGGGATCCCGATGAAGTTACCTTAAAGCTTTCGCGGCGGGATCCCTCGACTTCGCTCGGGATGACCCATAGCTACGCCGGCATTCTTTTCGGAAACGTCGGCCGCAATTTTGCAACGACGACAAATGCAATTCCGATCGCAAGCAGGAAAAAGGAAAAGAATTGTCCGCGGGTGAAGGCGCCGACCAGTGGTGCGTCCGGTTCGCGAAAATTTTCACAGACGATCCGGAAAATCGCGTAGAAAATAAAAAATAATCCGGTGAGGACGCCATTTGGTTGGCGCATTCGCGTTCGGACGAACCAGAGGATCGCGAAAAGAACGATCCCTTCCAAAAACCCCTCGTAAAGTTGTGAGGGGTGACGCGGCGTCAGGATACCCTGGAGTAGATCGTTGACCTGCGAGTTATGTCGCGCGGCCTGGATGATTGAGTCGGGATCAATTAGGCCAGGGTCAATTTTCTGTGCGGCCGCAACCGCGCGCTCCCTTTCGACCGAATTTTCGAGAAGTTCTTTTGGGAACTGCATCGCCCACGAAACATTGGTCGGCCGTCCGTAGAGTTCGCCATTGATGAAATTTGCGCACCGGCCAAAGAACAATCCGAGCGGTGCGGCCACAACCAGGGCGTCGCCCAAATTTGTCCACGGAAGCTTGTGCTTGCGCGCGTAATAAAAACTGAGCGCGAGAATACCAATCATGCCGCCATGACTGGCCATGCCGCCTTCCCAAACCCGAAGGATCGAAAGCGGATCGCGCAGCATTTCCGGTCTGTAAAAAAGGACGTAGCCGATTCGACCGCCAATCAGGACCCCAAAGAGCGCAGTCCAGGTTATGAAATCGCTGACCCGCTCCGGTGGCAGATCGCAATAACCACGTTTCGAGAGCCAGCGCACGACGAAATAGGCGGAAACAAACGCCAGAACATAGGCGAATCCATACCAACGCGGACCGACGTTGTCCCAAAGCCGGAAAATAAAGGGATCGAAATTATCGACGAAATACGCCAGCATTGCGGCGAATCTTCGCCGTCATCATAAGCGAAGTCGAGGAATGCGTTCAGGAAGACGTGCTGGTTCGGCTCGCTCTGCTGATTGTTTGTTAAGCTTCGGAGGGGTGCGCGGTCGCGGCGGTAGTGGTGGCGGCAGCGCGGCGTGGCGAGAGGGTGAGGTTTTTTAATTCGGCGCTCCACCAATGTCGCAGGCCCTGGGCAAATTGTTTGCGCAAACGAAAATCGGGAACAAAGCCGTCGTAGAGTTCGCGCCAGCCGGAATTGATCTCGCCCAGGCGCCCGGCCGCGGCGCGATTTTTGGCCAGAGCGACAAGCCGTCGCTGATAAGATCTCATGAGCGCTGCGGCGATGCGTCCGGCCAGGCCCTCAAACGGCAAGCGAGCGAAGGCGCACTCGGGATCGCGATAAACGTGACGAACCAGGCCGACATAATAACTGCCGACATCGAGCAGCAACGCTGCTGCCATCAGGTCGGCTTCGCCCATGAAAAAATATTTGTCCTGATAAAGGGCTTCGAACCATCGCCGATAAGTCGCCTGATATTGCGTGTTGTAGTACTCGAGCAGCGTGCCCACATTTTCGCCGGCGAGACTCCGTGCCAGCAGGTTGGCCACGAAATAGCTGGTGAACGAACAAAAATCGAGCCCCGGACTGTAGAGCGGATCGATGAATCCGGCCGCATCACCAACCGCGGCCCAACCATCGCCGCAAACCTTTTCGCTCCAATACGGCAGTGCTGAAAACGCGTGCACATCGCCCTCGATTGCCTGCGCCTCCGCAAAAATCGCGCGGCCGACCGGATGCGAGTTGAGATGATTATGTAAGCGCTGCGCCAAATTCGCGCCGGCGGGAAGGTCAAAAATTCGGCTATCATAAACAACGCCGGCACTGACATCTCCGCCGCGCAGCGGGATGATCCAGCACCACCAGCCATATCCCATGAGATGATTGGTGGCCCATTCCCGACTGGTGCGACACGCGTTTGCCATCTCCGGAAATTTTTCGCGCCATTCGTAGCTGTCCCATTCTTTCACGCCGTTAAAACGTGCCCACACGGCGTTAATCGGATGATCAAGATTCGGGCGGAAATGCCCGAGCTTGCGTGCAATCATCGCGGCGCGTCCGCTCGCATCCACAATCCAACGTGCGCGAATCGTTCGCTGCTGCTGTTGAAAATCCAGAGTGAGAACTTGTTCGCTGCCGTCGTGCAATTGCAGCGACGTGACTTTAGCGGGCCGCATTAATTCGCACCCTGCCCGAACAGCCTGCTCGAGCAGATGGGTATCGAGGGTGGCACGATCGACTTGAAAACCGGCGAGCCGCGCTCCGTAACGCGCGCCGAGTTCCACGCAATCATCAAAAGATTGATTGGGATCGCGCGAACACCACAGTCGCAATCCCTGTTTGGGGAGATGGTGATGTCCAAGATGATGGGTCAGGCCGAGAATGCGCGTCATGTAGCAACTGCTGACCTCGGTGGTGGACTCACCGACTTTGCGATCGAACTCCGATGTTTTTTCGATGATGAGTACGCGCGCGTCCGGCCGGCGACGTTTTAGCACCAGCGCGGTCGCGGCGCCGGAAAACGCACCACCGACAATCGCCACATCGTAATCCATGGAGAAGAAAATGATGCGCGTTCTCGACGCGAAAGGCAACTTGGTCCGAGCCGGACGGGCGGATTTCCCTTGCACTGGCGCACGGGGAGGGGCGAGCTCTGCGAGCCCGGCGGCGCAGAGATCCGCCGTCCAGCAAATGCCACATCGTTTTCGTAATCAGGAATAGCTTGGGTTACGCGGCTCTTCGGTTACCGTCCGCGCAATGATTTTCACCAACGCGCGCATCATTTTCCCAGATGCGATCCGCGAGGATCTGGCGGTCACGGTGCGTGCGGGAAAAATTGTGGAGATCGGCCAGCCAGTAGGAGCGAATGATGCCGTCGATTTGCACGGAAATTTTCTCGCACCGGGTTTTATCGATCTGCATGTGCATGGCGGCAACGGCCATGATGCGATGGAGGCAAAGGCGGAGGCATTTCACGCTATTTGCGACTACCACGCCAGCGGCGGGACCACTTCGCTGTTACTAACGACGGCAACAGCACCGTTCCATGATATCCTTCTTGCTCTGACGCAAATCGGGAAACTTCGGGGACGAATTCCTGAAATCGCGGGCGCACATGTGGAAGGGCCGTTTATCTCGCGGGATCGCGCCGGGGCGCAGAACCTCGAGTTCATTTGCGAAGCGAACGCGGAATTGATTGGCTGCCTGCTCGAACATCGCGACGTGATCAAGCGGGTCACCATCGCGCCGGAAATAAAAGGAGCGATGACCGCGATGAAAGACCTTTCCGAGGCCGGGATCGTCGTTAGCGGCGGCCATTCCAATGCCTGGGAGGAAGAAGCACGCGCTGCGTTGGAGAACGGAATGCGGAGTGTAACGCATACTTTTAACTGCATGTCGTCGGCACGGCGACGCGGAACAAAACGGATTGCCGGTTTGCTCGAGGTCGCTTTGAGTGAGCCGAAAATTTGCTGTGAGTTGATCGCGGAAGAACACCACGTTTCACCCGCGCTGATGAAACTGCTCTACTGCGCGAAGGGAGCCGGCGGAATTTGTCTCGTCACTGATGCGACTGCCGGTGCCGGCTTGGCCGATGGGAGCGTGTTCCAGCTCGGTGGAAGAAACTGCGTTGTAAATGACGGCGTCTGTTTTCTCGCCGACGAACCTGTTCTTGCCGGGAGCACGTCGCGTTTAATCGATCTGGTGCGAACGATGATGCGCGAAGCCGCGGTTCCTTTGCCTGAGGTGATCGCGATGGCGTCACTGAATCCTGCGCGCGAGGCGGGTCTCGGCGACAAAGGTGAAATCGCAGTTGGGAAGGATGCGGATTTGGTTGTGCTTTCGCCGGAGTTGGAAGTGCTGCAAACCTACGTTGCGGGTAATCTGTCATTCCGAGCGGAGCCGAGGAATCCCGCTGCGGAAGCCTAAAGGTAACCCGGCGGGATCCCTCCACTTCGCTGCGCTCCGGTCGGGATGACCACCAATTAAAGGTTTAACAAAAATTTCGCGATCTCGAGGGAAGCGGCCGGCCGGCTGATTTTGGCGATGTTTGCCGACCATTCGCGTAGCAGGCTTCCATCATCGGCGAAGGCGCGCGTAAGAGTCGCCATCACCTCATCGTTGGTCAGAGCAACGGCACCGGAATTGGTTTGCGTAATCAGTTGTGCGTTTCCCTCTTCCTGACCGGGCACGATCTGATTGATAATGATCGGACAGGCCGCCGCGATTGTCTCCTGGACCGTCGCCCCACCAGCTTTGCTAACGAGAATATGATGCGAAGCGAGCAACTGCGGCAATTCCGTGGTCCAGCCGATGATGGTAAATTTTTGTGCCGAAGCATCGCGAATCAATTCGACCTTGCGCTGCAACTTTTCGTCGCGGCCGACTGTGACGGTGAGCTGAGTGTTCGGAATCCTGACCAACCAGGGCGTGAGGCCGACAGCCAAACCCTGGCCTGCGTTTATCATCTGCAGAATTCGCCATGGCGGGCCGGAAGAGCGGACTGGCAGCTCGGCAAAACGTGGACTGACCGGAAAGCCAAAGACGCGGAGCAAAGCGCGATCGACGCCGGCGTTGGCAACGACATCCGCAGTTTGCTCGTTCGCAAGAAGGAAATAATCGCTCGAACAACGATACCAGATCGAATTGATTGTGATCGAATCGGTGACGCAGACGATGCGTCTGGGATTGGAGCCATTCGCCGGCCCATACAGCTCATCGAGAAAATGTGCATACGGCATAAAGACCGAAACGATTATGTCGGGGCGATCGTGCTCGACAATTTGCGCGAGGCGGGCGCGGGCGCGGGAAAACCAGCGGAGCCCACGGTGAAAATCCGGGTATTGATCAATCCAGGAATAAATGTCAGACCAAATGTGCGGCGCGCGATTGATTCCGAAAACGTAAGCGCGACGCACGATCTCATTTATTACGCCGAACGCTTCCGCGAAAAGATCGCGGCATTCGACCGACGACTCCGGCGAGATTTGGGTGAGAGCGTCGCGGATTCCGCGAGCGGCGCTGTTATGGCCCTCGCCGAATCCAGCGGTAAGAATGAGGATTTTTTTCACGGCGGAAGACGGCGCGGGAGTTTAATGGATAATTGCGGAGGGCAAAGTACACTTGCGACGCCATGAAGATGCTGCGGCTGATTGGACGCACGGCGCGACGGATGGTTTGGGAGACGGCAATGGACAACACGACCGGCCTGGCTGCGCAAATGGCTTATCAACTTCTTTTCACTCTCGCGCCCGGCCTTCTCTTTCTCTGGCACTTGCTCGGATTATTCGGAACCGATCCGGCCAAACTCCATCGCATATTTGTCGTTCTAAAAGAATTTCTGCCACCCGATCCCAAGGTGCAGGACATTCTCGATTCCGCACTGGCCAGCGTGGTGGTCACGGGATCGAGTGGGTGGATCGCAAACGCTGGAATCATCGCCGGAATTTATCTCGGCACCATGTTTATCAGCACCGTGTCGCGCGCTCTGAGTCAGACCCACGGGGTGGTGGAGGACCGGCATTGGTGGTCGAAATATATCATTTCGTTTTTCCTCCTGTTCTGGTTCGGGATTACGATTCTTGTTTGCTTCAACGCCGTTGTTTTTGGCGAAACGCTGGCCGGAATCGCGGAAGTAAATTTGCAGCTGAGGATTCCGCTTCAGGAATGGGTGGCGGCGCTCAATCTCCCCCTTACTGCGATCGCCCTTATTATTCTCGCCCTCGGTCTTTATCTCCTGACGCCGGAAAATTACCTCACCATTCGGCAGGCGCTGCCCGGTGCCATTTTGTTTGCGGGCGGGTGGCTGGCGGTAACGAAACTGTTTCAGCTCTATGTCGCAAAATATGATCGCTACAACCCTACTTATCACGCCCTCGCCTCCATTATCATTCTGCTGACCTGGATGTATCTGACCTGTCTGTTGCTGTTGCTGGGGGGAAAACTGAACGCGATTCTGCGCCGCGAACACGAGCGTACACTGCAAAATTCTGCTCCGGCGCCTCAGCCCGTCTGAGATTCCTTTTTTGTGACGTGCGCGGTTACTCGCTTTTGTTTGTGGCTGCTAATGGCGAGCGTTCTCGCCGCCACGCCCGCTTCTGCGCAGGTTTCATCTGAGGAGAAGCCGGAAGCCGTCGCAAAAACTTCACCGAGTCCAAGCAAATCGCCGAGCCCAGGAAAATCGCCGAGTCCGAAGCCAAAAGCGTCGCCCAAGAAAAAGAAGCCAACACCAAAGAAAACGCCAACCCCGGCAAAGAAAAAGAAGGCAAAGGCATCGTCAGGCAAAAAGAAATCGAAAGCATCACCGGCTCCGTCACCGAAGATGTCGCCGACGCCGATGCCAGTTTCACCGTCGGAGCCACCAATAACACCGTCGCCGACACCACTGGCCACGTTAATGCCGGTTCCAACCGTTCGGCCGGCAATCTCACCCGGCTCCGTTCCGCAAGTCGAGGTCGAGAAGTCTGGATTTCTCGGCGATCAGGGTTACGAACCGCCGCCAAGCCCGACGCCGCGTCGTGGTTGGTGGTTCTGGTCGCGGCCGGAAGTTACTTACCGGTACCTTTCGCGGTCTGTGCGAAATGAAATCGACCGGGCGCCGGTTATGCGGCGCCGCTGGCAATTCATTGTCGTGCACAACAGTGGCACTCGGCAGGGTAGCGCCCGCATTTTCGATTATTACCACCGGCATGTTCGCCGGATGAAGAACGGGCTCGCCTATCATTTCGTCATCGGTAATGGCACTTCCACGGGCGACGGCCAAATCGAAGTGGGCGATCGCTGGCGGCGCCAGATCAATGGCGGGCATGTGCACAGCGACTATTTGAACAACATCGCGCTCGGCATTTGTCTGGTAGGCGATTTTAATCGCGGTCAGCCGACGCGGCGTCAGTTGGAGGCGTGCGAAGAGTTGATCAATTATTTGCGGAAACGCTGCGGGAAAATCGATGCGCATTACGCCGTCGTCCGGCCGCATCGTGAGGTGAATCCACCGCAGTGGGCGACCGATTGCCCCGGCGACGCTTTCCCGTATTCCTGGTTCCGTAGATTTCAGGAGTAGAATCCGTCATCCCGAACCGCGGAGACGGATGAGGGATCATCGACAAGGGGACGATGTCTGATCGAGCAAGCCTTTGCAATCCACAACTGTACGGTGTAGATCACTCGCTTGCGCTCGGGATGACAGTGGCTGAGAACTGTTAAGGCAACTTCCACGGAATCCCTCGGTCCGAGCCGGACGGGCGGATTCGCTCGGGATGACCGAATTGCGGTCGCGGCGAGAGAAGTCGATACCACAATATACTTTTGATTGTCATCACGGCCCGGGAACGGCATTTTGTCGGTATGGGAGAGAAACCGAAGATCAAGATTGAATCCGTCACCCAGCTCGCGGTGTTCCTGAGCAATCGGCCCGGTGCTCTGGCGCGGGTGTGCGAAGAACTGGCGGGCGCGAAAATTAATATCCACGCGCTTTCCATTTCCGATACGGCCGATCATTCGGTCGTGCGAATGGTAGTGAGCGACCCCACCAAAGCGCTCATGCTCCTGGGAGAACGAGGAGTGCTGGCGTTGGAAACGGAAGTATTAATGATCGAGACCGAAAACCATCCGGGCGCGCTTGGCCGAATTGCGGAGCGTCTCGCGGAGGCCGAGGTAAATATCGAATACGCCTACATGGCTGCGACGTTGAATTCGCCTAACGGCCTGATGATTTTGCGCCCGGACGACGTTGAAAAAGCGCACAAGGTCGTGGGTAACCTGTAACCGTCGCTAAGGCATCTTAAGTAAACGTTTAGCCGGAATTCCCTCACCTCAGTCCTCTCCCAGTGGGAGAGGAGGTTGGCGCACACTTCTGTATCGCTCGACGGGCCACAATGTTCCTTCTCCCGCGGGGAGGAAGGTATGATGAGGGTTTTTGAACAGTCTGCTCGCAACTTCTACCGCCGGCATTGCCATGCCTATGACTCTTCTTAAACCGCTAGCGACGCACGTAAATCGCGATCGCCTGAACGCGACGATTAATTAACGGCCCGCCCACGCTGCCGCCGCCACCGTAGAAGCCGTGATGACCATAACCGAAGCCTCCACCACCCACCGAAAGCCCGCCCACCGGTTGGTCATAAACTTCCTGCAATAGCACTCCGTTTGCCCCGAGGGCGGCAGCTTCGTTGCGCAGATCCGCGAACGCTTCATTGAGCGAGTCGTGATTGGGAAAAATCCAGGTGGTGCCGGCAGAGGAATTGATGATTGCGATTTGTTCGAAGTGCCGTGGCGGGACTTGGTAGATTCGAACCGCCGCCGGACTAATAGCGGGGCGCGCGGGGCCGAGCATGGTAACGTTAGTGCCGCAGCTCGCGAGCAAACATGCAGCGAGAATGGCGGCGAATAAGCGCAAAAGAGGTTTCATTCTTATAATATATAATCGGATTTGGCGCTTCACTTGCGTCTGGCGTCACATGTTGCATTCGCCGGCGCGATACCTGATCGGAACATAGACTTTAAGTCTTGTGCGCCCAGCGGGTTTGAAACCCGCTGGAACAAAAGGGCCGGACAAACGAAGACAGCGGAGAGCATCTCCGCCGGGCGCACAGGGCAGAGCCCTATGTTCCGGCCCGCGGGCGGAACCGGACCGCGAATGTCTGACGACCACTGCGTGCGCTATTTTAATTCAACGAACGTTGCGCATCTTCGTCGTGTAGTGGATAGGAAGCCTTCGCCGTTATTATGACGCCAATCAAGACCTGGCTCGGCTATCCTTATCCACTCGGCGCGACCTGGCTCGGTAATGGCGTAAATTTCGCCCTCTTCTCCGAGCACGCCACCTCAGTCGATCTCTGTCTGTTCGATAGCATGGAGGCGCGCGAGGAAAATGTCCGTATCCCGGTAACGGAACACACCGACCAGGTGTGGCACATCTTTTTGCCGGAAGTGCGACCGGGACAGATTTACGGCTATCGCGTTTCCGGGCCTTATGAGCCGGAGATCGGGATGCGTTTCAACAGTTCCAAGCTGCTTCTCGATCCCTACGCCAAGGCTATCGCGGGCCGGGTCGAGTGGGGCGACGAAATGTTTGGCTACGTCGTCGGCGGCGAAGCGGAAGATTTGACGCGCGATTTTCGCGATGACGCCTGGGGTATGCCGAAAGCGGTAGTGATTGACAACGCCTTCAACTGGGGTGGCGACCGCAGAATCGGGCGACCGCTGGCGGAGTCAGTCATCTACGAAGTGCACGTGAAAGGATTCACGAAATTGAGCCCGGGCGTTCCGCCGGAATTGCGCGGCACTTACGCTGGGCTCGGCAGCACCTGGGCCATTGATTACCTCAAACATCTGGGGATCACTGCGGTCGAGCTGCTGCCGGTGCACGCGCACGTGGATGATAAGGCGCTGGTCGATCGCGGCCTGACTAACTACTGGGGTTACAACAGCATCGGTTTCTTCGCCCCGGAAGCGAACTACTCCAGCAGCGGTGATCTCGGCGGCCAGGTGACCGAATTCAAAACCATGGTGCGCAATCTGCACGCCGCCGGCATCGAAGTGATCCTCGACGTGGTTTACAATCATACCGCCGAAGGCAGCCATCTCGGCCCGACCCTGGCCTTCCGCGGGATCGATAACATCGCCTCCTATCGCTTGCGGACGGAAAATCCGCGGTTCTATCTCGATTTCACCGGTACCGGCAACACTTTCAATCTGCTGCACCCCCGCACGCTCCAACTCGTGATGGACAGCCTTCGCTATTGGGTGCTCGAAATGCACGTTGACGGGTTCCGTTTCGATCTCGCCAGCACCCTCGCCCGTGATGCTAATGGCGTGAACAAGCTCCACGCCTTTTTCGAGATCATTCACCAGGACCCGGTGTTGTCGCAGGTGAAGTTAATCGCGGAACCGTGGGACGTCGGCGAAGGCGGATATCAGGTCGGGAATTTTCCGGTGTTGTGGGCGGAATGGAATGGGAAATATCGCGATGCCATTCGCAGTTTTTGGAAGGGTGACGAGGGCAGGATCGGGGAAGTGGCCTATCGACTGTTGGGTAGCCCGGACCTTTACCAGCACGACGGCAAACGACCGTACGCCAGTATCAATTTTGTCACCTCACACGACGGATTCACACTCACAGACCTCGTTAGCTATAACGAGAAACACAACGATGCCAATGGCGAGAAGAACCACGACGGGGATAATAATAATCTGTCGTGGAATCACGGGGTGGAAGGGCCGACCGATGATCCAAAAATCAATGCCTTGCGCGAACGACAGCGGCGGAATTTTGTAACCACGCTTTTTGTTTCACAGGGGGTGCCGATGCTGCTCGGCGGCGATGAGTTCGGGCGCACCCAGAATGGCAATAACAATGCCTATTGTCAGGACAATGAGCTTAGCTGGCTCAATTGGGAAAAACGGGACGAAAAGCAAAACGCGCTCTTCGAATTCACCCGGCGCCTCATCCAGCTCCGACACCAACATCCGGTTTTTCGGCGTCCGAAATTTTTCCAAGGGCGGCGGATTCGCGGGAGCGAGATCAAAGATGTGATGTGGTTCAACCCGGGCGGTAACGAGATGAGCGAGGAAGATTGGCGTTTACCTTTCGCGCGTTCCCTCGGAATGATGCTGAGCGGCGATACGATTGACGTTCTCAATTTTCAGGGTGAACCGATTCGCGACGATACCTTTTTGTTTGTGATCAACGCTCATTACGAAACGATTTCGTTTCTTCTCCCAGGCGAGGAACATATTGAGTGGCAACTGCTCATCGACACTGCGACGGAGTCCGGTTTTCTGGCCGAGCCCAAAAGTTTTGCCTCCGGTGATGAACTGCCGGTGATCGATCGCGGTGCCTGCCTGCTCAGGTTAAGCGCTGGGACACAGGCGCAAGCGCGTCAGGAATGTTTCCGGAAACGCCCCTTCGATTTCCCGCGAGGTGGAGCTGCCCCGGAGGAATTGGAAAAAAAAGAATAACCGTGATAAATGTTTGAGAAACGAACTAGGATTGCGGGGAAGTCGCGTCCGCGCATTGTGATGGCATGACACCCACCTCGCTCATTATCGTGGCCGACCGGGGAAGCTTGAAAGCTTACCGGGTCGACGAAACCCCAACGCGAGGACCAAGTTTAAAGCTGATTCAGGCATTCAACGTCACCGATGCGCATGGGAAACTGGTCGATAAGGTGAGCGACCTGGCGGGGCGCTACGCCCCCAACGACGGCTCCGGGATGCATCAGGCATCGATCGCTGAGACCAAATTGGAAACGGAGACTGAACGTCGAATTAACAAACAGCTGGCCGACCAAATCACCAAGATTGCCAAGTCCAATGGGATTGAAGGCTGGTCTTTCGCCGCGCCTCCTTCTTGCCATAACGCTATCGTCGAGTTGATTGCGGCAGACGTTCGTAATCGCATCGTCGAATTTGTGAAGTCCGATCTGGTTAAGGTAGAACCGGCCAAATTAGGTTCTCATTTCCGGTCCTTGCGGCCAATCTAGGAGCCTTGAAAAGATGTCCTCATCTCAATCCTCTCCCCAGGGAGAGGAGGTTCGCGCTCTACCTCGATGTATCGCTCTGGGGAAGGCAGTCCCTTCTCCCGAGGGGAGAAGGTTAGGATGAGGGTATTTCAACAATTCGCAAAGAATTGGACGGTAACCGAAATAGGCACGAGAGAGCTTGGCGTGACGAGCCTGCACGCATTACAATAGAACCGCTATGCAATTGCCCGTAAAGATCACGTATCGTGGCCTGAAAAAATCCCTCGGCATCGAACAGATGGTGTTGGAGAAGGCCGAGCGGCTGGACAAATTCTGCGATCACATCAGCCGGTGCGACGTCGCCATTGAGCAACCCAATCACGCCCATAAAAAAGGAAACCAATACCGGGTGCGAATCGACGTCACCGTTCCGCCCGGTCACGAGTTGGTGGCCGAAGAAAAACAGATCGATAACGGCACACACGATCCGCTGGCAAAAGTGGTGCACGACGCCTTCAAGATTATGGAGCGCGAGTTGCGCCGCGTCGTAGACAAACAACGGCGCAACGTCAAAACCCACGCCGATTCCCGTTCCCCAAAATAAGCAGCGCGTGACGCCAGGTAGGGGCGATTGACCTCAATCGCCCGTCCCACGAAAATCGGCTGCCGTTTCGGCGACAAAAACATAGGGCCATTCATGGGCCACAGCAGCTAAGCCTGCCCGCACCGGAT
Organism: uncultured Verrucomicrobiae bacterium; assembly: GCA_963781735.1. Taxonomy (GTDB): domain Bacteria; phylum Verrucomicrobiota; class Verrucomicrobiia; order Chthoniobacterales; family UBA10450; genus AV69. The sequence goes on from CAWAHI010000017.1 coordinate 58,917, forward strand.
TTTGGCGGATGTACTCAAATTTCTCGGCTTCGCTTTCATCGTGCCGCAATCGGTGATCGAAAAAGTTTCGCTGCCATTGGATCCCCGCGATCTTGGCGGTAATCCGTTTAAAATCGCGGACCAGATTTGAAAGGTTCGCGTCGCCTGGAATGCCAACCAGCATGTGCAGATGATCAGGCATTAGGAGCAATACCTTTAGATACCATTTTTGAGCGGCATCGTAGCGACGGGCCGTTTCGAACAACACTTGCGCAACAACCTTTCGACAAAGCTGATTGGCGACCCGCCTTTCGCAGCAAATCGTGATAAAGAAGGTCGCGCCAAATCGGGCGGCGTAATGGGTTGAGTGGTCGAGTTGCGTTCGAACTGGACGGGCTGAATCGCGACCTTCGTTCATGTGAGGAAAAGGGGTTACCGAAACGTTAGCGGGCGATTGAGGTCAATCGCCCCTACCTGCCCTTTTTGCCCCATTTGGCAAGGATTTCACTAACCATCTGTTTCGGGTCGCGACCATGCAGCATCGGGTCATCCTTAAAATATTCAGCCCAGTAGAGAACGTCACGGTAATCAGTTTGCGCCGCTTTCATATAGTCACGGACTTTCCCGAGGCCACCTTTGCTCAGCTCCAAAATATCCCATCTCACGCGATCGCTCTCCGGTCCGACGTAACTCTCGAGTAATTGAACCACAGCATCTCGATCCGAATCTTGAAACTCCCGACTGACACGCTCGAGTATCCGCTGCTCCATTACCATCTGTAGCCGGGATCGGCGATCCCGGCCAATTTCTCTACACTTTTCGCAAGACCGCGACCGATTGACCCAGATTACCCAACGATTTCATTACGGTTCCGTTTTCCCACTTAATCTCTTCCGGAATCGGAAAGTGCCCTTTGTCGCCGTCGAAAAATGATTCCACCACCAGTCCGCTATGGCTTGCCCACGCCGTGAGCCCATCGCGATCGACAAATTGCGTCAGCGGTCCTCCGGGCTGTGATCGCAGCGAGATTTTAAACGTTTCCCAGTGACACGGGATTCGGAACTCCAGGAACGATAGGACCGCCCGCCCGCCCGGTTTCAAGCAGCGCGCTGCCTCCTGGAGATATTGAAAACTCTCCTCGTGGGTGGTGTGGGTGAGAACAGAGAAGAACGTGACGAAATCGGCCACATTGTCCGGACACGGGATCCGGATACCTTCAACCAGACGGAATTCCCAATCATTTCGCCCTGCGGCAGTCCTGGCCGCCTCAAGCAATCGCGGGACGACATCAGTTCCAACGTAGCGAATGCTCGTGTCGCTCGCCAGCTGCCGCGCCAATCGCCCGCTGCCGCAACCGACATCGATGACAAGATGCCCGCTGCTTAATCCGAGCGAGCGCAGCAGGTAATACTCCAGTTTACCGACTGCATCGAATTCGCCGCCAACCGCAAGCCGCATCGCTTCGTCTTTGCATTCGACGCGTTGTTCCAGTCTCCGAACGTGATCGATATAGGCTTGGTTGCGAGAGTTCCCGGGCATCGCAGTAGCGTTGCGAGAACAATGTGACCCAAGACCAGCATCGTGCCAGTCCGGCTCGTATGCGCGATGTCAAATATTTGCGGCTTCGTCGTCAAACGTTAGCATCGAGGTCCGAACCGGACTGGCATTTGGGACTGCTCGATCCACCTTTTAACATCGCAAGGTATTTATGAGAGACCATACTAGATTCCGCACGCTCCTCTGTTGAGTCGACGCCAGCATGGAAGAAACCAACGCCAGCGCTATTACTTACCATCCCGTGCCTGCGCAATGGGCGCGCAGCTTTTTTATCGCGCTGCTCCCGGTCTTTGCAGTTTTTCTCGGCGGCGCGACCAGCAAGTGGGCCGAAGGCATCGTTGTCGCCTTATTGGGTCTCTTCCTGATCTTCCAACCGCCACGCCGCTCGTTGGGTTGGAAGATTAACACCGTCTTCGTTGCCTTCGCGCTCTGCGGCTTGGTTAGTTTTCTACCGCAGGCCTGGTTTTTCACGCCTGATTGGCGGACTGCACTACAAAACGACGTCGGGATAAGATTGCCCACTACCGTTACTCCTCAGCCGTGGGTTACGCTTGGTTGCTTCGCCAGTCTCGTCGCCGGTTTGTGCTGGCTTTACCGCGTCTCGGCCCAGGAACTCGAATTGCGGGTCGCGCGCTTCCAGCTGCGACTCTTCGCCGCCGGGATTGTCGCGATCGCTGCGCTTAGCATCCTGGTGTACCTCACGCATCAATCCATCCCGTTCTGGAGAAACGAGCGCAATTTCGGCCCGTTTTTGAATGGTAACCAAACTGCCGATCTCTTCGGCTTCACTTCCGTTCTCATCCTCGCCTCGGGTCAGGATGACATTCGGCACGGCCGGACACGCTGGGTCTTCTGGGTCATCGCCCTTGCTATCGTAATTGCCGCGATCTGCCTCAATTTTTCCCGTGCCGGCATTCTCATTCTCGTAGCTTCGAGCGCAATCTGGATCGCGACCGTAGCGTTGCGTCTCGGCGCCCCAGCCCGCGCCTGCACTGCCTGCCGCATCTCGTTAGCTGTTTCGTTTCTCCTGATTCTCGTTAGCGTGCTTCTGTTTGCCGGCGGACCGACGTTGGAGCGTTTTCATTTGCAAAAATTCGCGGGCAGCGATTTCCCGGCCGATTTCCGATGGTTGATTTTCCAGGACGCCTGGCAGTTGATTCGCTCCTCACCGTGGGTCGGCCTTGGGCTGGGTAATTTCGAATCTGTTTTTGCCATCTTTCGTGATGCTTCGCACGGCACTTCCCGTTCGCTTCATCCCGAGAGCGACTGGTTTTGGGTTTGGTCGGAGATGGGATGGTTGGCGATCCCTCTTGTTATTCTGGGCGCACTATTGCTGATCCGTCGCGTAGCTCCGTTGGAAGTCGGGACCAACCAGCGCTTCCGCCTCGCCGCCTTGATCGGCGCGCTGATGTTTGCCCTGCACGGCCTGGTTGATGTTTCGGGACATCGCGTGGGCACGGCCTATTCCGCATTGTTCTTACTCGGACTTTCTCTGCACCGGCCAACGAAGCTGCTGTGTTCAAAAATTACGGAATGGACTTTCCGGGTTCTGGGACTTGCCCTTTTCGCAATTGGTCTTTCCTGGCCTGTTGCGTGGCGCTCAATGGCGATGTTGCCGGGCTCGGTCGGTGCCAACAATGCCAAGCAACTCGCCGTCGTCGCGAATCGCGGCCATAATTTTGCCGAATCGATCAACCTGACGACGCGCGCGTTGAACTGGGCGCCGCTCGATTGGGAACTATATTATTTGCGCGGTGCCGCCGAGGTTGCGCAACGTGAGCCGGAACAGAAGGCGCTCGATGATTTTCGCCGGGCGCGATTTCTGGAGCCGAATTCCGAATCGGTGCCATTGCAGGAAGGTTTCGTTTGGCTCCGCAGCAGGCCGGACCTGGCGGAAATGGCGTGGCGCGAAGCGCTGCGCCGCGCCGGGACACAACGCAAGGATGTATTCCGCGACATTATGTTTACCGCTGACCTGCGCGATCCGACTGCACTCCCGATTATTCGCCGGCTCGCTTTCAGTGAACACGACCTGGCGCTCGCCTACTTCGAACAATTGAACGCGCAGGAATTTCGGCCTGCTTTCAGCAAATTTTTCGATGCCGATCCGGATCTGACGGCGATGACGCCGGAGGAAAAACGCGAGTTTTTCCAGCTTTGGGACAGTCGGGGCGACATTAATGCGCTCGTCGCGGTGGTGAATAAACATCCCGAGTGGTTGCAATACACGTGGCGCACAGTTGCCAAACATCGCGCCAGCTCGGGTGACTTCCGTGGTGCCTGCGAATTGATGCAGAAATATGATAGCAAAACTGTTTTGCCGCCGGAAGAAACCGGCCAGTCACTCGAGCGTCTGCGCGACCGGGTATATCGCGGCACCAACGATTTTTCCGCTGCCTACACTCTCTATCGCCAGCAAATCAACCACGGCTCGATTGACGACGCGCTTGCCACTATTCGGCACTTTACCTTTAACCGGAATCCACCGGTTTATTTCCATTTGTTGGAAGCCCAGGCGTGGGCGGCAAAAAACAACTGGGAAAAATCGTGGAGCGCGTGGAGCAAGTTCGAGGAAGTGAAGCAGAAATAGAGACAGGATTTACAGGATTGTGCAGGATTACGGAACCAGGGACCGATGCCACAATTCTCTCCGAGGGGCGCGCTTCCGCGCGTCCGGGACTTCCTCCTCTCTCCCGCTGGAAGAGACGCATCCGGAGGTTGCCGGAGCAGTGAGGGCACAGGGAATATGAGTCGCGAGATGGCTTCTAATGTCCAACGGTCGGTGAAACCGACATTGAGTAGGTGATGAAACCACAGATTACGGTCATTACCACCATGGCGACGATGAAAATGCCGTCGGCTGCGCGCTCAATTCGGTGCCTCCGCTGAAAACTGCGAACTCGCAAGGCGCTATAGGAAAGCAGACACGAGGTCAGAAACAGGAGCGCGTCACTGGCAAGAAGGTCATCGGCCAAAGTATCGGCTTTGCCAAGGGTAATGACGACGCGAATCAGTCCGATCACTGTCAGGCAAACGCCCACCATCGCTGATGAGACGGTGAAGATGTGAATGCAAATGTCTTCTTCGAGCTTTTTTTCGTTGTTGTCCGAGGCCATTCGAGCTTGGACAGCTGAGTTCGCCTCGCGTTAGCCCGAAAATTAATGCGCTAACCGTCTATTTCGCCAATGCGGCTTGCGCGGCAGCGAGACGCGCAATCGGGACGCGAAAGGGACTGCAGCTGACATAGTCGAGACCAATTCGGTGGCAGAATTTCACGGAATCGGGATCACCGCCGTGTTCGCCGCAGATGCCGAGCTTGATTTTCGGCCGCGTCTTGCGGCCTTTCTCGATCGTGATTTGCATCAGTTGGCCGACACCATTTTGATCGATCGTGGCAAAGGGATTTCGTTTCACGATTTCCAGCTCGGCGTAGTGCGGCAAAAACGAGCCGCTGTCGTCGCGACTCATCCCGAGCGCAGTCTGAGTGAGATCATTCGTGCCGAAGCTAAAAAACTCTGCCGTTTCCGCGATCTCATCCGCGGTTAACGCGCCGCGCGGCACTTCGATCATGGTGCCAACCAAATAAGTCAGTTTCACTTTTTTCGCGGCTTGAACTTCCTGTGCGACGCGATGCACGATCTCGGCCTGCAGGTCGAGTTCTCGTTTAAAGCCGACCAACGGAATCATTACTTCCGGATTTACTTTGATCCCACTCTTCTGCACTTCCGCCGCTGCTTCGAAAATCGCGCGGGCCTGCATCTCTGTTACTTCCGGGAATGAAATCCCAAGCCGGCAGCCACGATGGCCGAGCATCGGGTTCTGTTCGTGCAATTCGTGCACGCGCCGCGCGATCTCGTCCGTGCTCACGCCGATTTTGTCGGCCAGCGCGCTTTGGGCGGCGTGATCCTGCGGCAAAAATTCATGCAACGGTGGATCAAGCAGACGAATCGTGGCCGGTCTTCCTTTGAGCGCTTTGAAAATGCCGACGAAATCGCCCTTTTGATACGGCAACAATTTGGTCAGCGCTTTTTGCCGATCGTCCGCTTTGCGCGCCAGGATCATTTGGCGCATGGCGTCGATGCGATCGCCCTCGAAAAACATGTGTTCGGTCCGGCAAAGACCAATGCCGCTGGCGCCAAATGCCACCGCATTTTCCACCTGCTCCGGCGTATCGGCGTTGGTCCGCACACTCATGCGGGTGACCTTTGAACACCAATCCATCAGCCGATTGAAATTGCGATACGTCTCGGCCTTCTGCGCAATCTTATCGCCATGGAGTAATCCCTGAATGATTTCCGATGGGGCGTTCCGCAATCGATCGGCATAGACCGTCCCGCTCGTCCCGTCGATCGAAAGGTAATCGTCGCCTTCGCGAAACACGGTGCCGTTTACCGACATCGTTTTCGCGCGGTAATCGATGTTCAGCGCCGAGGCACCGCAAATACATACTTTGCCCATTTGCCGTGCGACCAAGGCCGCGTGCGAACTGACACCGCCACGCGCGGTCAGAATTCCTTCGGCCGCGATCATGCCGCGCAAATCTTCCGGTGAAGTCTCGACCCGCACGAGTAACACCTTCTCGCCCTTGTGCGCAGCGGCGGCGGCGCGGTCGGCGTTGAAATAAACTTTGCCCGTGGCCGCGCCAGGGCCGGCCGGAAGTCCGCTGGCGATTGCCTTCGCGCTCTTGAGGGCATTGCGATCGAAGACCGGCGCCAGCACCTGATCGAGCTGATCAGCCGGCACCCGCATGATCGCGGTTTTCCACTCAATTAATTTCTCCCGCACCATGTCGCAGGCGAATTTGACTGCCGCCACGCCCGTGCGTTTGCCGTTGCGGGTTTGCAGCATAAAAACTTTGCCATCCTGAATGGTGAATTCGAAATCCTGCACATCCTTGAAATGCGCCTCGAGGACGTGTCGGATCCGCTCCAACTCAACCAGCGCTTTCGGCAAATGTTTCTTCAAATCCGCGACCGGTTCCGGCGTGCGGACGCCGGCGACGACATCTTCACCCTGGGCGTTAATCAGAAACTCGCCGTAGAACACTTTCTCGCCCGTGGCAGGATCGCGGGTGAACGCGACGCCCGAACCGGAGTTGGCGCCGGTGTTACCGAACACCATCGCCTGCACGTTCACCGCCGTGCCCCATTCCTGGGGAATGTTGTATTTTCGACGATAAACAATGGCGCGATCGTTCATCCACGAACCGAACACGGCGCCGATCGATCCGTAGAGTTGTTCCCATGGATCGCTGGGAAATTGCTTGCCGGTCCGCTCCTTCACCAGCTTTTTGAAACGCGCGACCAACTCTTTCAAGTCGGCCACGCTCAGTTTGGTATCGTCGACATCCTCGTGATGGCGCTCGTGTTTGAGCTCGTGGATCACCGTCTCGAACGGCTCGTGATCTTCGTCGGGACGTTTTTGCACGCCCATGACCACGTCGCCATACATTTGAATAAAGCGCCGATAACAATCCCACGCGAAACGCTCGTTTTTTGTCACCTTCGCCACCGCCACCACGGTTTTGTCGTTCAGGCCGAGATTGAGAATTGTATCCATCATTCCCGGCATCGAATCGCGTGCCCCTGATCGCACTGCCACCAGCAACGGCATCGCTTTGGTGTCGCCAAAGTTCGTGCCCATGATCCGTTCCATCCGGCGAATTCCTTCTTCCACCTGTGACCGCATCGCAGCGGGATAGCTGCGGTGATGCGCGTAGAAATAAGTGCAGACTTCCGTCGAAATCGTGAACCCCGGCGGTACGGGCAAACCTATTCGGGTCATTTCGGCCAGGTTCGCGCCTTTGCCGCCGAGCAGCCCTTTCATTTTTCCGTTTCCGTCGGCTTTGCCTTCTCCAAAGTAATAAACGGACTTCGCGGCCTTGCCTCGCCTCGGCGAGTCTGTCCGATGGAGGACTTTGGCCGCGGGTTTTTGCTTTGTGCGACGAGCAGAAACCGGCCGGGCAGCGGCGCGGCGGGAAGCGGAAGATTTTCGAGCCATGAAACGGAGAGATTGTGACCGGAGCGCGGCAAAATAGTTCCGCGACTCGACGTGTCAACGCGCTCTCGGCACGATGTTTCGGTTCGAATCGTGCGGAATCTTATGCCGGTGCCTGCTCGGTAGCGGCAAGCACGTCCTCGATGGCGGCAGTGAACTCGTGCGTCCCGGTACTCGGGACGATGATGGTATTTCGCCGGCCATGGGCTTCCTCGGTAATGCGAAGGAATCTTCCCCGATCGTTTTCACGGAATTCCACATAGAAGTGCTTCCGTTCGATCTGGACCTCCTTCGTTTCGATAATATTGTCCATGTAGGGCGGGAGTGTGGCAGCCCGAGGGAAATTGTGGAAGCAAAAAATTTACCTAAATTTCACGCTACAAAAGGCTAATATTTGGCCGCCGGCTTCGTCACGGGCGGCGTTTGCGTGGTGGCCGATCCGGCCCGGGTCTCAGATCGGCGATCGCAAAATCAATTTGCCGCTTGAACTGATCTACCCGGGCGACATGCACGCGCAACTTATCGCCCACCGCGAACCGGCGGCGGCGTTGCCGTCCGACAAAACGGCGCTGGCTGGGCGAGAACACATAGAAGTCGTCCGCCAGGGTCGAGACATGGATCAAGCCGGTCAGCAAAATCTCCGGCAGCTCGACCAAAATGCCGTAGTTACGGACATCGATTACAACCGCGTCGAATACCTGCGGATCGCGGGCCTGCAATTGCAACTCGAAAAATTCCAACTTTTTCATTTTCACGGCGTCGATTTCGGCTTCGGCGGCGTTGCGTTCCGTGTCTGAAATGTGATCGGCGATGGCCGAGAGCTGCGAACTTGCCCGAGAACTTCGGCGCGAGATATCGCGATCGGCTAACGCACGATGGACCTCAAGGTCAGCGTAGCGCCGGATCGGGCTGGTGAAATGGGCGTAGTTGACTTTGGCCAGACCATAATGACCCAGCGGCGTCGTGGCGTAACGTGCACGCTTCAAACTTTTGAGCAGCGCAATCTTGAGCGGATGCTCTTCCGCGGTTCCCCGGATCGCTGCGAGTAGTTTTTGCACCTCGCCGCGGTGCGTCAGATCACCGACCCGAATTCCGTGGGCCAGCACAAACTCGCGAAGTTCGCCCAGCCGCTCCGCCTCGGGATTTTCGTGCACACGGTAGATCGTCGGGATCCCGCGGTTTTTCAGTTCCCGCGCTACGGCTTCGTTTGCCGCCAGCATGAATTCCTCGATCAATTGATGTGACTCATCATTCTCGACTCGCTCAAATCGAATCGGCTTCCCCTTTTTATCGACGACCACCTTTACCTCCGGCATGTCCAGATCGAGGGAACCGTGTTCGAAGCGTTTTCTGCGCAACAACGCGGCCAGCTTCCAGGCCGTGTGCAGCCGTTCGCTTAGTTCGTCGCGCGCCGAACTTTTTAGAATTGCGAATGCCTGTTTGTAAGTCAGCCGATGCGCGCTGCGGATGACGGTCCGCGCAAAACGGGTCTGACGCACCCGGCCGTTGCGGTCGAATTGGAGGAAAACGGAATGGGTCAGGCGATCGACATGCGGATTCAAGCTGCAAACACCGTTGCTCAACCGCTCGGGCAACATCGGAATCACACGGTCGGGCAAATAAACACTGTTGCCGCGGCGCTGCGCTTCCCGATCGAGCGCACTGCCGGGTCGGACATACGCGCTCACGTCCGCGATGTGAACGCCAAGCTGCCAGCCGCTTTTAATTTCTTCGACCTGAATGGCGTCGTCGAAATCGCGGGCGTCATCGGGATCGATCGTCACGATGAATTGCTGGCGTAGATCCTCGCGACCGTCGATCAGAGTGACGGTTTCCGAAATCGCGGATGCTTCCTCGAGAATCGCCTTTGGAAATTCGAGCGGCAGATGGTATTTCCGGATAATCGAGAGGATGTCGACGCCGGGCGCAGTGCGTGGTCCGAGCCATTCAATGATTTTTCCTTCCGGATTGACGTGCCGCGATTCCCACGCCTCGAGTCTGACCACGACCTTGTCGCCGCGACGCGGTTCGTGATGATTAACTCGTGATGGCTGGACATAAATGTTGTGAACCAGTCGCGGGTCGTCGGGTACGACGTAGAAGAAATTGCGGGTTTGTTGCAAAGTGCCGACGATCGTTTCGTTCGCGCGCGTCAGAATCCGGATGACCCGACCTTCTGCTCGAGGTGTGCGTGCCCGGGAAAATTCGGCGCCCCGAATAATCCGCGCGACCACACGATCGCCATGCATGGCCGTGCCGGTGTTCTCAGCCGCGATGAAAAGATCGGCCTGGCCCTGTTTTTCATTGGTGAGAAAAGAGTAGCCGGCCTCATGCACACTCAACGTTCCGGTCACGAGATCCGCTGTATCCGGCTGGACGTATCGATTTTTCCGAATTCGAGCGATCTCACCCTCTTTTTCCAGATCCCGCAGCGTGCGGCGCACCTCATTTCGTTGTGCTGCGCCGTAACCGAGCGCGTTTGCGATTTCGATTTTGTCGAGCGGCCGATATTTAGGGTCACGAATGAGCCGGAGGATTTCCGCTCGTAGATCAGTTTTCTGTTTCCCAGCCATGGAGAAGTAAGGTTGCGTTGTTCCCGGTTTCACTCCAGCGGAAGTTAGGCTCCCAGCCATTCGCCAGTCCGGCTCGGACCTCGGCCGACATGCTTCCAGCATGTCGTCTGGTGCTGAGGTACCGACAGGCAAGATGCCCGTCGGCCGGATAGGCAACGTGCCTGTCTTCCATCCGGATGTCGCGCCTGACGTGGCTGTCGGAGACACGTTTCTGCGTGTCCGGGCGCGCAGAAGCGTCTTCCACGCGCTTGACCCCGGCATGCTGCGGCCAAAGTTTGCTCAATGAAACCGATCTCGTTGGCCCTCGCGATTTTCGTTGGAACAATTCTCAATATGAATGCCGCTTCCTCCATTTCGGTCACCACTCCTGCGTTCCAGGCGGGTGGCGACGTCGCCGCAAAATTCACCTGCAATGGAGCGAACGTGAATCCGGAACTAAGGATCAACGGCGTACCCAGCGAGGCAAAGTCGCTTGTCTTGATCGTCGATGATCCGGATGCGCCGCGCGGTTTGTTTACGCATTGGATCGTCTGGAACATCGATCCGAAAGCGACCGATATCGGCGAGAACAGCGCGCCGGCCGGCGGCATCCAGGGCACGAACGATTTCGGGAAACGCAATTACGGTGGTCCATGTCCGCCCTCCGGAACCCATCGCTATTTTTTCAAAATTTACGCGCTCGATACGAAACTAGATTTAAAACCGAGCGCGCGGCGCGCGGAATTAGATGCGGCGATGCGCGGCCACACTCTTGCGCAAGGCGAATTGATGGCACGCTACTCACACAAGTAGCACCGGCACTTCTTCCTCTTAATTTACTCTCCTCTCCAAGACATTGGGTCAGAGTGAGAGGAAGGGTTTTTTCAGTGGCTAATGAAGTCATCAAGTCGGCTTCGCGCTGCTACGACACATAAGATCACTGTCGCCGCCTCGAATAATTCGCCACGCGTGGTAGTCTCACTTATATGGGTGTGACGAAATGGAAAATCGCGGGCGAGGTTTTCGATTTGTCTACCACCGGCTGGATCATGGGCGTCTTGAACGTCACCCCCGACTCGTTTTCCGACGGCGAGAGATTTTTTCAGACACCACAGGCGCTCGCCCAGGCGAGAAAAATGATGGCGGCGGGCGCCGACATCATCGATATCGGCGGCGAATCGACCCGTCCGGGCGCCGAACCCGTCGACGCCGTGGAGGAAAAACGTCGCGTCATTCCTGTTATTAAGGAGCTCGCCGGCGAAGCATTAATTTCAATCGATACCTCGAAGGCGGACGTGGCCGCCGCGGCTTTGGATGCCGGGGCGAAAATCGTCAACGATGTCACGGGCGGGCGCGGTGACGAAGCAATGTGGCCGCTACTTGCCGAACGGGGCGCGGGTTTCATCATCATGCATATGCAAGGCACGCCACGAACAATGCAACGCGCGCCTTCCTACCGTGATGTCGTTGCCGAAGTGGCCGATTTTTTTCGACAACAATATGCCTGCGCCCTAAAGTTCGGTGTTGATCCAATGACGCTCGCGTTCGATCCGGGAATCGGGTTCGGAAAAACGCTCGCGCACAATCTCTCGTTGTTGAAAAATCTTTCGCGCCTGCACGTTCACGGTCGCCCACTTGTTATTGGAGTGTCGCGCAAGTCTTTTCTCGGCAAAATTTCCGGGCACAACGGCTCGATCCACCATCGGCTGTTGCCCACGGTCGCGTTTACCTCCGTGCTGCGAATGAACGGCGCCGATGTTTTGCGTGTGCATGATGTAGAAGAAAATGTGGAAGCGCTGCGCGTCGCCGACGCGCTTCGGAGTGCGCCATGATCAATCGCATCATTCATCTTATTGCTCTCGGCTGGCGCAGTGCCTTCGAGATCGTGCTGCTGACGGTGGTAATCTATTATGGTTATCTCTATTTCCGCGGGACCCGTGGCGCGAAAGTGCTTACCGGTCTTGCGATTGTCTTTCTCGCACTGACCCTGATCTCGACGCTCCTGAAACTCGCCGTCATCGGCTGGATCATTCGCAGCTTCTCCGTCTTTCTTGCCATCGCCCTGGTTGTCATTTTCCAGCCGGAACTTCGGCGCGCTCTGGCGGAACTGGGCGGGCATCCCATTTTTTCCCTCAGCGGCGAGAAGCGGGAAATGGTTCACGACCTTGCCGAAGCAGTGACACAGCTCTCCAGCAAACAATTCGGCGCCCTGCTCGCGATTGAACGAGACACGTCCATCCGCGTTTACGAGGAAACAGGCGTTCAACTCGAAGCCGATTTCTCCGTCGAGTTGTTACTCACCATTTTTCATCCGAAGACTGCTCTGCACGACGGTGGTGTAATTATCCGGAATGGCCGGATTGCAGCGGCGGCATGCATTTTCCCGGTCAGCCAGCGCGAAACGCTCGATCGCAGTCTCGGTTTGCGGCATCGCGCCGGTTTGGGGTTAACCGAGGAATCCGATGCCATTGCCATCGTGATCTCGGAAGAGACCGGCGGAATTTCGATTTGTCATCGCCGCCGAATCGAGCGTGATTTCACCCCAGAAACGTTCCGGAAACGAATCGGCGAAATTTTGCTGCAGAGCTCTTATGATGAAGAAACTGATTCTGAAAAACTGGCAGGCGAAAATCATCTCGCTCCTGCTCGCGAGCACACTTTGGTATCTGATCAAAAAGAACGTGGCAACGACCCCATCGCCGTCTGAGGAAACGGCAACTCCCGCGGAGCAAACGCGCTAGCTCGCGGCCGCATTCGCTGCACTTGGATGTTGGAGGGACACGCTTCGCCTGCCACGCCATAGCCATGCGACGGCGGGTCGTGTCCCAAAGTTCAGACGCCGCCCCATCGAGTAACCGACTGCTGGATCCAACCTAAATGGATCATTTCGCGATTTGGCGAATAGATGTTTGGGCGCCGACGAAGCGGCGCCCTCCAATTTGTTTGGGTTGCTGTTCGAGCTAGCGTGGCTCCACAGAACCAATGAGCCCACTCCGCATCGTGCGGACACGATGGGTTTGCGGCGCTACCGCAAGAAGCGCGCGAGATTTTCGTCTTCCCAGCGCCGAGCGCGCTTGTAAAAACGAAATTCGCGTTCGCGCCGATTGAATTCGTCGGTATGAACACAGCGCCGGCCATTCCCCTGCGGTTTGTCCGGCACGATGGCGTGCAACATTTCGTGATAGAGAATGTATTCGAGGAACCAGAGCGGAACGAATTTTTGATCGAGCCACGGATTGATCCGGATCACGCGATCTTCTTCCTGGATCGTGCCGAAGATAAAATATTCTTTCGGACGTTCGCGACGTTTCCGGCCCCAAACCACTTTGTAACCGCGCAGACGATTGCTGAAGTGACGCGCGTTTATTTTGTCGAAGACACTGCGCAAATCGAAATAGCGTCCTTCAGTTTCCAGACCTAAATGCCGTTGCAGTGGCAGTCGCGATCTTGCGATTTTTCGTTTTGCCCGTTTGGCCATATTCCCTTTAAGAGTCCCCGATTGGTTATGCGGGACAACCTATTGTACGCAACTGCGAATCTGGAAACAACTGGGTTGAAATTATTTTTTCTAGATGCGCAAACGTCATTCGATCAGCAATTTATGAGTCGCCATCAAACATGCGAAATTATCATAATTGCGAAAAAACAAGCGCTTTGAGCGTGTTATTTCGCGCAAGTTTCAGTGCCTCAAAATCTTTCGTCGAAAACGCACCTCTGCAGCCGGAATCGGTAGTCCCGGCGCCGACATTGGAAGTTAGGCTTCCAGTCATTCACCAGTCCGGCTCGGACCTCGGCCGGCGAGCATCCTGCCCGACGATTTTCGAGGCCACCCTGCCGCCCCTACCATTCAGCGCTTCCAAGCCGGTGGGTTTACCTCCTGCTTCTCCTATATATATTCCACACGCGGGCGGATCGAAGTGACTCCATTTCTCAGAAAAATTCTCGGGCTTAACTGGCTGCTCATGGCCGTCATGCTTGCTCTCGCCATTTTTGGCGTAATCGCGATCTACAGCGCCACCTACATGCGGGAAGATCCGGTTGCCGCCGAGTTTTGGCGCAAGCAGGCGAACTGGGTCGCCGTCGGATTTTTCGCCTTCATTATTGTGAGTTTGATTGACTACCGCTGGGTCCGTTGGGGTGCGCTTCCGATGTATCTCGCCGGGCTGGGATTTCTAATTCTGACGCGGTTTATGGGTCACAAAGTCTATGGCGCACGCAGCTGGCTGAGCATTGCCGGAGTCAACTTTCAACCGGCCCAGCTCGCCGTCATCGCCGGCATCATGGTGCTCTCGCTATTTCTCAGTCAGTTCCGGCAAATGCATCCCATGCTGCGCCTGACTCTTTGCGGCGCCGTCGTCGGCGCCCCGTGCTTGCTGATCTTGATGCAACCGGACCTCGGCGAATGCCTCATTTGGGGCCCGGTCCTAATGGCGCTGCTTTTCGTCGGTGGAATCCCTGTGCGTTATCTGATTTGCATCTTTCTGATCGTGATCGCGTTTATCCCCATTGCGATCAATCTCGGACTCAAGCCATACCAACAGGAACGAATTACTGCGTTCATTAATCCCGACATCGATCGCCAGGGTTCAGCGTGGGCGATTAATCAATCGCTTATCGCCATCGGCTCGGGCGGGTGGTCCGGAAAAGGATTCAAAGCGCCCAATACGCAGATCGAGCTGGGTTTTCTTCCGGCTACCGCGGTGCACAACGATTACATTTTCTCCGCTATCGGCGAGCAATGGGGATTTGTCGGAGGAATGTTTTTGCTCGGCGGCTTCGGCTTACTCTTATTTATCTGTCTGTTTGTTGCCTTTTGCGCCGGTGATCAATTTGGACTCTTATTGGTCGTCGGTATCACCACTCTCATTTTTACCCACATTTTTCAGAACATCGGAATGACGATCTCCGTTTTGCCGATTACCGGTGTTCCGCTTCCTCTCATCAGTTACAGCGGATCGTTTGTCCTGATGATCATGTTCGGCCTCGGCATCGTGAACAGTGTTTGGGTTCACCGCCGGGGCGACTTGCGCTAAAGTGAGCGGCGTTGTCTGCTCGCCAATGACTACGGACTACAAGGTCAAACTCGAAATCTTCGAGGGCCCACTCGATCTGCTGCTGTATCTGATCAAGCGCGACGAGCTCGACATTTACGACATCTCGATCGAACGCATCACCCGGCAATATCTCGAGTATCTTGAAGCGTTCAAAGAATTGAACATCGAGGTGGCCGGCGAATTCATCGTCATGGCTTCGAACCTCCTTTACATCAAAAGCCGGAGTCTGCTCCCGCTCGATCAACAGCCGCCCGAAGAAGCAGCGGAAGAGGACGACCCGCGCTGGGAATT
Organism: uncultured Verrucomicrobiae bacterium; assembly: GCA_963781735.1. Taxonomy (GTDB): domain Bacteria; phylum Verrucomicrobiota; class Verrucomicrobiia; order Chthoniobacterales; family UBA10450; genus AV69. The sequence continues at coordinate 74,347 of CAWAHI010000017.1, forward strand.
GATCCGGCAGTTGATCGAATACAAGAAGTTCAAGGACGCGGCCGCACAGCTGCACGATCGCGCCCGCGAACAGGAAAATACTTTCGTGCGCGGCGGACCCTCGGATTTGCCGACGGTGCGGCCGTTACTGTTGGGCGAGGTCGGAATTTTTCAATTGATCAACGCCTTCCAAAACGTCATCAAACGGATCGAAGCCCGTGCCGAGTTGCAGGAGATTCTCGGCGAGAACTATACCGTCTCCGACAAAATCGAAACCATTCTTGCCCGGGTCAGCGAAGGAGCGTCACTCAAGTTCTCCGACCTATTCGCAGACATGGCCTCTCGCGTAGAAATCGTCGTAACCTTTCTTGCACTCCTCGAGTTGATCCGCCTGAAACAGGTGCGCGCCATCCAGCCGGGGCAATTCGGCGAGATCGAGATTGCCGCGGCTGCTTGAAATGCCGCATGTCCTTATCGCCGGCTTCGGTTACGTTGGAAGTGTCGCGGCAAAATTATTTGCCGACTCAGGCTGGGGTGTGACCGGCTGGGTCCGGACTAATCAAGTGGCTGGCCCAGTAAGGGAGGGCGAGATCTCGCTGAAGGCCGTTGACATCACGAATTTGGACGCGGTTCGTAGCAACGCATTTGCTGCCAACGTGGTCGTGCATTGCGCCAGTTCCGGCGCCGATTCCTACCGCCACGTCTATCGTGACGGTGTCGACAATCTCTCTGCCTGCTTTCCGGGCGCGCGCCTTATTTTTACCAGCAGCACCAGCGTTTATCCGCAGCGAGACCGCAGTCTGGTTACCGAAGAAAGCCCGGCCAAGCCCGATTCCGACGACGCGAGAACTCTGCGTGCGGCCGAGGAAATCGTCCTCGAAAACGGCGGCATTGTCTTACGGGTCGCGGGAATCTATGGCCCGGGTCGATCATTCCTGCTCCGAAGCGCGTTGGACGGAACGGCGGTCGCGACCGATCGCATTGTTAACCAGGTCCATCGTGATGATGTCGCGTCGGCAATCTTTCTTATTGGGCAATGCCAAACAATCAATCCACCGCGGATTTTCAATGTCGTTGACGACACTCCTGCCCCGCGGGCCGAGATTCTTGCCTGGTTATCGGAGCGGCTGAACCTCCCGCTGCCGCCTTCACTTGCCCCGCCGGAGCAAAAACGCGGGCGTTCCAATAAGCGGGTCAGCAATGCCAAATTACGCGCCCTCGGCTGGGCCCCGGCGCATCCCAGTTACCGCGAAGGCTTCGATCAATCAGTCCTCCCAGCCCTCAAAAATTGCGGCGCGTAAGGTGGATCAGCGGGAAGACCCAAGGAGCGGCTATTTCCAGCGGCAGTCCGGCTCGGACCTGCGGACCGAGACAAAACGGCGGTCTGGAGACCGCCGCTACTTGGCAAGGAAAATCCTCAACAAAGCTAGCCCCCAGGTCACCCGACCACGTCGAAAATTGCGGTGCGTCCTAAGGTGGATCGGCCGCTCATCGGGCGATGCCGAAGACAACTGTGGCGGCTTCAGCCGCGCATTTTTTACCCCACAAAATTACGCCCGAGGCTCCCGCGCCCATCTCCGAAAAACGGGCATATTTGCTGCTAAAAAGTATCATATGCGGGATATCAAGCTGTCAGGGCGCGAAGCAGCAGTGGTCCGTGCGATTGGTTTTGCCGAATCGATGCTGGGCGCGGAGATTTTGGACTCAACACGGATGGAGCTTGAAGACGTGGGCGATACCCTCAACGGATTGATTGCGGCCGGCTTCGTCGAGACGATTCCCTATGCGGAACAAGTCGATCTGGCCGAAATGCCTGCGACCGCATTCGAAGTAAATCCAGCTTACGTCCACGAACTGCGCCTCGCCATCGCCCGGCGCTGAACAGTAGCCGCTGCCGATGCTCCTTCCATTGAGCGTTGAGCGTTGAACGTTGCGGCGTTGGGTGTTGAACCTTCGATGTTCGACGTTTGTTTCTCTACCTGGCCAGAGAAGCTGTCGCCGGCTCGCTCGTTCGGCGTTCTATGTTTCGGAAGTTAGGCTTCTAGCCTGACCCGGCCGATCAGGCTTCCAGCCTGTCGCGCATTGTGGTTCATTGACGGCCGGACTGTTCGTCGCCCGAAGCAGCCAAAGATGGCACCGCCGGTTCACGCGCTCGCCGTTCACCGAATAGCTGTCGAATCACATCTTCGATGGGCATCTCCTGAACGTTAATGTCGCTCACATCACACGCGGCCAGTAAATGGCGGGCCGTTTCCGTGACCTGCGCGCGCGGTACCTTCAGTTGCACCGAGACCGGTGTCTGCGATACCACCTCACCGAACTCGCTGAAATCACGCTTCGATTCCCCGCTAAATGTCAGGCCGATGACTTTATTACCGGAAAACCGATCGATGATGTCGTCGAGCGGGCCATCGAAGAAAATCTTTCCGTGATCGATGATCATGACCCGGTCGCACAACTCCGCGATATCCTGCATGTAATGACTGGTGAGCAGGGTGACAATGCGATGCTCGGAATTGTAGATCCGCAAAAATTCGCGCACCCGTTTCTGACTAACGACATCGAGACCAATCGTCGGTTCATCTAGAAACAGCACTTTCGGTCCGTGAATCAGCGCGCTGATCAACTCCATCTTCATCCGTTCGCCCAGCGATAGCTCGCGCACCATCACATTCATTTTGTCGGTGACTTCGAGTAGCTCGGTCAAGGCGCCGACAATTTTTTTAAAACGATCGCGATCAATACCGTAAATCGCACGGTTAAGCTCGAGCGATTCCTGCGCCGGTAAATCCCACCACAGCGCGTTCTTCTGTCCCATCAGCAAACTGAATTGCCGTTTCATTTCGTTACGCCGTTCCCATGGAACAAATCCCAGCACACGCGCGTCGCCCGACGTCGGATTCAACAATCCGGACAACATTTTCAAAACCGTCGTTTTGCCCGCGCCGTTCGGCCCGAGGAATCCAACAAATTCGCCTTCCTCGATCTGAAAGCTCACCGCATCGACCGCGCGCGTCTCATCGTAACGCCGCCGCACCAGTCCCTTGACCGCTCCGCGCAGTCCGCTCTCCTTGCGATAGGTGCGGTAAACCTTCGTTAAATCGCGCACTTCGATGGTGCTCACCTTGTCTTCTATCCGCCGTGCAACGCTGCGACGCAATCAGCGCAAATACCAAATCCGTTCGGGCTTCAGCGGGTTGCAACCCCCCTGGGCACACAGAACTACAAGTCTATGTTCCGAACTGCGCGATATTTCAACAGGCTACTAGGCCGCGCTCGATTTCGCCGCCGGTTTTTTTCGCAGCAACGGCAACACTTTTTCCACCAGCGCCTCCGCCGTGATCCCATGTTTCTTGCGCAAAATTGGAACGCTGCCGTGCTCGATGAATTCATCCGGCCATCCAATCCGCACCACCGGCGTATGAATTCCCTGCGAATACAAATGCTCCATCACCGCGCAGCCAAAGCCGTTGTGTAAAACGTGGTCTTCAATGGTGCAAAGGACTTCGACGCCGCGAGCAAAAAATTCCAGCGTCCCGGTATCGAGCGGTTTGATCCAGCGCGGGTTAATGAGCGCGACGGAAATTCCTTTTTCCTGCAATTTCCTGGCTGCTTCCTCCGCGACCTCGAACATGTTGCCGAGTCCGAAAATCGCGACCTCGCGTCCATGCTGCACCACCTCGGCTTTTCCGATCTCGAGCAGCTTCGGTTCAGGCTTCGGTTTCGCGCCCGTCCCCGCACCGCGCGGATAGCGGATGGCAATCGGACCGGCGTTGTAGTTCGCCATCGTCCAAAGCATGTCCACGAATTCATCTTCGTCCTTCGGCTGCATGTGCACCCAGTTTGGGATGTGCCGGAGATAACCAATATCGAACAAACCGTGATGGGTCGGTCCATCGTCCCCGCTCAATCCGGCGCGGTCCATGCAAAGCGCGACGTTTAGTTTCTGAATTGCCATGTCGTGAATGGCCATGTCGTAAGCGCGTTGGAAAAAAGTCGAATAGATTGTGAGAAACGGCTTTAGTCCCTGCGTCGCCAGCCCACAGGCAAACAGTGCTGCGTGTTCTTCGGCGATGCCGACGTCATAATAGCGGTCAGGATGCGCTGCCTGGAAAAATCCGAGCCCGGTCCCGCTCGGCATCGCCGCCGTGATGGCAACGATCTTTTCGTTTGAATCGGCGAACTTGGCCAGCGTTTTGCCGATGATTTCAGAGTAGGTCGGTGTCGGTGTCGGCGCGGTCTCTCCAGTCTCCAGCTTGTATTTTCCGAGCCCGTGGAACTTATCCGGCTTGGCCAGCGCCGGCTCGTAGCCTTTCCCTTTTTTCGTTAGAATGTGCAGGATTACCGGTTCTTCCTGCGTTTTCAAAAACTCAAAGGTTTTGATCAGGAGCGGAATATCATGGCCATCGATCGGCCCGTAGTAATGCAGCCCGAGCTCTTCGAAAATCACGCTCGGCACCAGCAGACCCTTGACCCCTTCCTCAAATTTTTGCGCCAGATGGACCGCGCTTTTGCCGGCGACTGCTTCGATGAACCGGCGCGCTTTTTCATGCAACCCGGCATACATCGGATGCGTCGTAATGGCGTTAAAATAGGAAGCGATCGCGCCGACATTCTTCGCGATCGACCATTCGTTATCGTTCAGCACGACTATGAACCGTTTCGTCTGCGATTTGGCGTTGTTAAGCGCCTCGTAACTGATCCCGCAGGTAAACGCCGCGTCGCCTGCGACCACAACCACATGTTCGTCGTCCGCCCCGCGCAGGTCTCGACCGACCGCCATTCCCAGTCCGGCCGATAACGCCGTCCCGGCGTGGCCCGCACCGTAGCAGTCGTGTTCGCTTTCTGTGCGCAGCAAAAATCCGTTCAGTCCCTCGTACTGCCGCATGGTATGAATGCGGTCGAGCCGGCCGGTAAACATCTTGTGGACGTAACCCTGATGGCTGACATCAAAAACCAACCGGTCCTTCGGGGTGTTGAAAACGCGATGCAGCGCGATCGTTAGTTCGACCACGCCGAGATTGGGCCCGAGATGTCCGCCGGTTTGGGACAAGACCTGGATCAGCTTGTTGCGCACTTCCTGCGCCAGTTGCGGCAGGTCCTGTTCCCGGATGGCTTTGATATCATCCGGCCCGCGAATGCCGTCGAGTAAACGGCCGCCGTTTTTAGAAGAGTCTGACGTCATCGTTCTCCTTCATTGAATCCGTAACTGTCGATGCAATTGGCGGTTCCGTCGTCGCAAAATCTTTCACTGAAGTCTTGCCCGCATGATCGCGAGTAATGATCTGGATCTTTTGTTCGGCGTGCGCAAGACGGTCCTGACAGACTTTCACCAATTTCATTCCTTCCTCATAACGCACCAGCAAATCTTCCAGTAACATTTTCCCCGATTCCATTTCTTCCACGATTTTTTCCAACCGCTCCATCGCGGTTTCGAAACTGATCTCCGCCTTCTTCGCAGGACTGGCCATGGCAAACTTGGAATTAAGCATAGCGCCGCCGAGAAAAAAGCCCGAGTTCAAGTGCCGCTGTTCGCGCGCGAATCTGTAGGGCAAGCGCTCCGCTTGCCGGCAAATGGGGTTGCCACCACCGCCGCGACCCGCGTTCGGCATCTTGCCGAATACATCTCTAATTCCATTACCGCAGACTGTGTCAAGCTGTCGTGCCTGCGTTGTTGCCGGGATCGGTGATCCCGGCCGGACCTGCGCCACGCCACTGCGAGATGTCTCGCTTCTCCAATGAACGGCCGTCTGCTCGCGAGACTCTTTCGGACTTTCTATCGCCAGTCCGGTCGAAGACTCGCCGTGGAGAGCTCGGACCTGCCGCCTTTCAAAAAGAGCGGCGGCTTCCAGCCGCTGCTCCTTGAGAGCACACAATCATTAACGATTTTCGTATTTAAAAAATCTGCCGTAGTGAGTAGGAGATGAACGCGTGGTGGTTACCGATCGTTGGCGCGACAGTGTTCGCGATCAACCCATCCGGCCAGAGTGCGCTGGATGAGCGAGTGAGAACACTCACCAGGCCGGAGCCGACTGATAATGCCAGTCCGGCTGGAACCGCCCAGGGGGTCCTGATTGAAACGAGTAGTAATCTCGGCAGCGGCATCGGCGCCGAGCTCCTGGGGGACTACAAGGAAGCTATTAAGCTTCTAACCCTGGCGATTAAAGACGAGCGCGACGCTATGAAACTGGCATTGGCTCATCGCTTTCGCGGCCTGGCTTACAAGCATCTTGGTCGGCGCGACGAAGCTCTCCGCGACTTTCTCGAGGTCATTCGCCTTCAACCGCAGCTTGATCTCGGTTACTATAATGCCGGCGTCATTTACAATCTGCAGAATCGTTACAAAGAGGCCGTCGACATGATGACGCGCGCGATTCGTTTGCAAAAAAATAATCTCGGTTTGGCGAGACGCCGAAGTGAACGCGGCAACGCTTACTTTCATCTCGGGGACTTCAAACGCGCGCAGTCCGACTTCGTTGCCGCGGTGCGACTGGATCGGAGCGACCCCGATGTGCTTAACAACGTCGCCTGGTTTCGCGCCACTTGCCCCGAAGCACACTTTCGCAATGGCAAGGAAGCAGTCGAGTTGGCAACGCTCGCGTGCACTTTGGATAAGTGGAAGGATGCCGATCAAATCGATACCCTGGCCGCCGCCTACGCCGAGATGGGCAATTTCGCCGAGGCCGAACGTTACCAGCAAAAAGCCATGGCCCTTCTATCCGAAGACGAAGCGTTGCGCCCCAAGTTTCGAGCGCGTTTAGAACAATATCGCGCCAAACAACCTGTCCGTCAGCAGATGGTCGGTAGCTGAACTATTACCTGGTTATACAAGCGCCGCGAACGTCACTCTGTCTTCAATGTTGTTGGGCGTTGAGCGTTCTCCGTGATGCGCTTCAACCCTTCAGCGTTTCAACGCTTTAACGGCTTCATTTCTCACCCCTCATCCCCCGTCGGCACAATGCCGGCATTTTCCACCATCAAGATAACGGCTCGTTCCGGAGCACGAGTGCGATGCACAAGGCCCTTCGGGACTACAAATCCCTCCTGCGGCCCCAAATCCACCGAGCGATCTTCAAGATCGATAATAAAATGGCCTTCCAGGACAAAGAAGAACTCGTCGTCGCGATCGTGTTTGTGCCAGTGATACTCACCCTGCATCACCCCCAGGCGAACAACCGAATCGTTCACTTTGCACAGCGTTTGGTTGTACCACTTGTCATTGCAGGCTTTCACCAACGACGGAACGTCCACCAAAGTCAGCGCCGGAAATTTGATGTCCAGAAATGTCGCGTATGGATACGATTTCGTTTCACTCATAAAGGTTTGTGAGCCATTACTCTTGCTTCGTTCATTCGGCATTCATTCGTTTCCGCATGCGCGGGATCATCGGAGCTTCGTCATTCTCCCATCCCATCACTCCACTACTCACTCTTCGTCCGCCTCATGGCGCCGGCAGGATCCTGCCATACTCCGAAGTCTTGCCGCGCATTTCGAAGTAATGGTACGCTTCCCGAGCAACGTCGCTGATTGCCCGCTCGGCGGCTCGGTCGTCCCTCGCATAAGCGGTCATCACACTGATGGCAAACGGCCGGTTTGCTGAAAAGACAATACCCGAATCCGTGCGAACGCCTTCCAATTCACCGGGTTTGTTTGCTACCTGAACGCCGTCAGGCAGCTCTCGTGGAATGTAGCTCGGTTTTAACGTCGATAGCTGCTTGATCAACTCCTTGGTCGAATCCGCTTTGAGGACCTTTCCTTTGTAGATCGCTTCGAGCAATTGCACCATTTCGTGTGGAGTAGCCACATTCTCATCACCGCGTTGAGCCGCCGCGACATCCATCATTTTTCGGCGCAACATCGTCTTGGCCAGACCAAGTCCACGCAGCGTAGCGTTGACGTTGTCTTTGCCAACGCGGTCAATCAGAACGTTGGCTGCGGAATTATCGCTCACTGCGACCATGAATTGAGCCAGGTCGCGATTCGTGGCTCGCGTCACACCCGCACTCAAACCGCCCATTATTCGACTGTCTTCGACCAAATCTTTCGGATCGAATGTATAGAGATCGTCCAGTGTCGCCTTGCCCTTTGCTCCGGCCCGTGCTTGCTCGTCCTGATGATATAGCTCGAGCAAAATCGCAAGTTTGATCGAGCTCGCGGCAGGAAACACATGCTCGGCGTTGCGTAACAAAGCGGGCCGCGCGTCGCTAAGATCGACGATGGCAACACCCATCACGCCATCAAACCGCACCGCGATTTCATCGATCCGCGACTCGGCCTTCTTCCAGAGCAAATCGCTACCGCTATCGGTCGATGTCGGTTTGTCTTCCCCGGAAGCGTTGATAGCTATCACCGCCGCCGCGGCGATTAACACAGCGGCTTTCGTGAAGCGCCACACAGTGCTGCCGTTCTTGCCCCGCCTGCATCGGCCCATGCGCGATGCCAGTGGCCACTTCTGAAATCCGGAATCCGCGTTCTTCACCCCATTTTCCATCGCTCTATCACCTAGGCGAGCGGGACAGAGCTTTGCTGGACTCTCAACTATCTGTCGCGCTGTAACCATACAAAGGCGGATCACATGAGGACTGGGCGCTAGCGCTTGCCAAGGGCGAGCCAGGGCATGCCGCGGTAGGACTCCGCCACCACCCAGCCGCCGGCCGTCAGCGTCCAAGAAACTACGAACTCAGCCCATTGGAAGGCGTTTGGTCCCGCCGCAACGATCGGTACCCACACGAGTAACGTGAACAGACCGATCTCCAGCGCCGAGAGTGCGGCCGCCAGCCTTGCACAAACACCGATGAGCACCGCCACGCCCGCCGCGATGAAGGTTGCCCCCGTGAAATACGCCCAGGCCACATGCAATGGCAGCCAGCTAGGCACGAGTGGGGCCGTCGCGTTGAGATAGACAAAATGGGCCAGGCCGAACGGGATCAGTGCCAGGCCGTAAAGCATCCTCGCGATTTGCATGCCATTGTCGCCGATGGCGAAACCGAGGCGCTCCCTGTCCCAATCAACCGCGAACCAGGCATAAAGAACCCAGGCGCCCGCGACCATGACCGCGGTCTTGCAGGCGGCCCACCAAAAATTCACGGTGGGTGAGAGGAAAATTTCGGGCACTCTCAACAGCAGCAACCAAAGCAGGAGAAAGGCGAGCAGCACGCGGGCAGAGACGGCTGCTGCGGGTTTCCAGAGCAGGCCTAGGCCGGACGCCAGCGGAACGAGGGCGCAGAGATAAATTAGGACGTCGCGTGCGGGCACACTCTTCGGTACCGGCTGCCATAACGCGGCAAAATCGCGTTTGATCAGGCCCAGGATTCCGAGGCCCATCATGGTCACAGCAAAAGCGACATGACCCGCGCTCACGATGCGAATGGCTCTTCCTCCGTGAATATTCCGGTTCATCGACTCGTTTGCTGCGTATTCAAACGGCGGCCTAACGAGACAAAGATGAATGGCTGCCGCCGAGAGCGTAGGTGAATTGCAGTATGGTTAGATGTTTTGTGCGCCATAGATCAGTGCCTTAACGTCTTGCGATGTTTGACACCTGTTTCTGAGCGATTGCGTAAATAACGTTTGCTTCTACGGTCGATATACCGGAAGCCTGTATATAGCTCATGTTTGCTTCGTAGACATGTTTTAGAGCAGCGGCTTCTAGCTGATCAACCGTTCCTCGGAATCCCGAGCCCAAGACCGCCGACCACCAGGCGTCGGCAGAAGGAATCAAGTGCGTGCCAGCCTCGGCGACCACTTCTGCGCGTTCGATACCCCCCTCGCGTAACAGGGCGCGCACAGACTCGGGATCAGATATTCGGTCCCATGGATTAAACCCCTTATAAAGATCGGGTCTCACTTCGCGGACTGCATTCCAAAATGCGGTCGTTGCCGGTTCGAGGAAACGCGGTCCCCAAGTCGTCACTGCAAGCTTGCCTCCAGGACGAACCGCGTGCCAGAGCGCACGAATAGCTGCCGGCATATCGGGGATAAAAAAAATTCCAAAAACGCAGATTACTGCATCGAACTGTGTATCGCTAAGGTGCATATCAAGCAGGTCGCCGACCCGAAATTGCGTATTCATCAAGCCGCGCTTTGCCGCCTTGGTTCGCGCAAGTTCGAGTAGGTTTGCCGCGAGGTCGATGCCCAAAACGAACCCTTGTGGCCCAACCATCTCGGCCGCGGGCAAAGCCGACGCTCCGTACCGCAGCACACGTCAAGCACACGTGCGCCCAACGGGAGTCGGAGGCGCTCGACTGTCGCACGACCGAACCGTTCCCAAAAGGAATTAGCCGGATCATCGTAATAGTCAGCCGCCGCATTGTAGGTAGTTGCAGCTTTGGCTTTCGCGTCATCTGGAGTTGTCATGGGGTTCCGCCTAACGAGACAGAAGATCAGCGATCCGCCTCTGGCGAGCGGGACAGAGCTTTGCTGGACTCTCAACTATCTGTCGCGCCGTAACATACAAAGGCGGATCACATGAGGACTGGGCGCTAGCGCTTGCCAAGGGCGAGCCAGGGCATGCCGCGGTAGGACTCCGCCACCACCAAGCCGCCGACCGTCAGCGTCCAAGAAACTACGAACTCAGCCCATTGGAAGGCGTTTGGTCCCGCCGCAACGATCGGTACCACACGAGCAACGTGAACAGACCGATCTCCAGCGCCGAGAGTGCGGCCGCCAGCCTTGCACAAACACCGATGAGCACCGCCACGCCGGCCGCGATTAAGGTACCGCCTGTGAGATACGCCCAGGCCACATGCGCTGGCAGCCAGCCAGGCACCAAGTCTGCGGTCACCTTGAGATAGATGAAATGAGCCAGTCCAAAGGGGATCAAGGCCAGGCCGTAAAGCGCCCTGGCGATGCGCACGCCTCTGTCGCCGGTGGCGAAGCCGAGGCGCTGTCTGTCCCAGTCAGCAGCGAACCAGGCATAAAGCACCCAGGCTGCTGCCACCATTACCGCGGTCTGGCAGCTTGCCCACCAAGCGTCTACCGTGGGCGAGATGAAGATGTGGGGCACTCTCAACACCAGCAACCAAACCAGGAGATAGATGAGCAGCACGCGGGACGCGACGGCGGCTGTGCGCTGCCAGAGCAGGCCCATGCCAGATACGAGAGAAATGAAGGCGCAGAGATAGGCCAATACCTCGCGCGCGGGCACGCTTTTGGGTACAGGCTGCCATACCGGGGAGAAATCGCCTTTGATCAGGCTCAAGATTCCAAGGGCGATTATGGTCGCAGCGAAGGCCGCATGACCCACGCTTGCGATGCGAATCCCCCTTCCTCGGGTGCTATTCCAGTTCATCGACCCGTTTGCAGCATATTCACCTAGCGGTCTAACGAGACAAAGATCAACCACCGCCGGGAGAGCGCAAGTAGTCCGTAGTCTGTGGCTTGCCACGTTGTAGTATTGGGGAAGGCGGGTCAGTAGTCATATGGTCTGCGAAGCGTCTGTCGCGTCGTACTCATACAAAGGCGGATCATCTATCAACTCTCAACTTAGCGCATCTTTGATGGACGGTATTTAGAGACGATCCTTTTTATTGTGTTCGCCCCGCGCACAGTGAATGCCGGACCGAGAATTTTCTCAAGGGGAACAGTCGAAAAAAGCGCTCCATTCTGTTTCCTGCGCCGCCGCCAATAGACCTCCCGTCCGTGAACCTCGAACTCATCCGTCTTCGTTCGCAACGCATACATGCTTCGCTTCAACTTGTTGTTCAAATTATCCGCCAGGAAGATGATGTTGCTCTGCCAGGTTTCATCGAACTTCGATCCTGGAAACGGTCGGTAATTAGCGATTTTTGCTAATTCGTCTTCTCCCCTAACAAATGTCCGCACTTCGTAGCCCAAGGCTTCTTTCAGCGCTTTTTCAATCATTCTTTCAAGCGTCTCGGTCCGTTTCGTTGTCGTCTCAAACACAACGTTTCCACTGGCGATGAACGTGGCGACGTTAAAAAAACCGAGTGACTCGAAGATTTGCCGCAAAGACTGCATTTTGACGGTGCGGCCACCGCCAACATTTATCGCTCGAAGAAAAGCGATAAATCTAAACATAAGGTCGCGTTCGTTTCCAAGACTGCGAAGGCGCGGACCTCGCTTCCGTAACTTCTTGGTTCGGCCGCGCGCGCGGGGAACCAACGCGTTGGCAAACAACATGGTCACATCATCAAGTCGCCGCCGTTGATGTCGAGGGACGCGCCGGTGATGTAGCCGGCGGCCTCAGAGGCGGCGAAGCAAATCAAATCTGCCACTTCGAGAGCAGTGCCGAGGCGCGGCACGGGATAGCTCGCGGCGAGGCCTTCGAGCACCTCATCCGAGGCATGTTCACGCGTCAGCTCGGTATCGATCATGCCGGGGCAGACGGCGTTCACGGTGATGCCGAACTTGCCTAGCTCCTTAGCGGCCGCGCGCGTCAGTCCGAGGAGTCCGGCCTTCGATGCCGTGTAGTGCGCACCGCCGAGCGTGCTCACCATCCGGCCGGCCGAGGACGAGATATTAATGATGCGGCCATAGTGCTGCGCGCGCATTGCCGGAAGAACGGCTTTCGTCATCAAGAACGGCGCGGTGAGGTTGACCTCGATCACTCTGCGCCATTCCTCGGCGGTGAGATCGGGGAAGCGCGTCGATAGCGGAAGTGCGGCGTTGTTGACGAGAATGTCGATCCGTCCAAAGCGTTCGAGCGTGCGGCGCGCGATCTCGTCGGGAACGCCCTCCGCCGCGACGTCGCCCGGCACGGCGAAGGCGCGCTCGCCGATTTCTTTTGCCAGCGCCTCGGCGCGTTCGCGGTTGCGGACGTTCACCGCGACCGAGGCGCCGCGCTCGTGCAGGCGTGCGGCGGCAGCCCGTCCGAGGCCGCGCCACGCACCGGTGACGACGGCGACGCGCTCCGCAAAATCAGCGTTTTCCATCAGGAGAATTGTTCGTTCGTCTGCGACATAACTGTGGAGCACCCGAGAATCAAAAACGCGATGAAGAACAGCGGGCGTATAGCGTGGCCTAACGAGATGGAAGCTGAGCCACCGTAGTCATACGAAAGCGGATCATCTCTCAACCCTCAACTTTCTCGGTCACAGCGGCGAGCGGTTCGCTGCATTGCCTAGTTACGATGCTTCGAGGCCCCTCGCGCACTATTTGCTGCGAGGTTGCTCCGCAGCAGGCTTGAAGTCGAACTTGCCTTTGCCCTCCTGATAGAAGATGCAATCGCTTCCGGCTCGGCAGCCACTCACGTGCACCCAATCGGCCGGCATGACCACAACAGACCCCGGACCGAAATCTTTGGCCGACGCTGCATCCGGCCCGGTATACCAGACTCCACTAATTATCACGTTCTTGATCTCGCTGCTGTGGGAGTGTAGCGGGTTATCAGTGCCGCCAGGAACTCTGCGAATCTGCGTGTAGGACCCGGTCTTAGGGTCACCTGAAAGGAGGGCGAACTGCATGCCTTTCCTCTCGGCCAACTCGACCCACTTCAGGTCCGTGAATGAGACCATGAGCGGCGCCTTGCTCTCTGCCTTCTGCGCGTCCTCTTGAGCGAGCAATGGCGCCAAAACGCACGCTACAGCGATTGCGATGAAGCATACTCTCATTTCAGTCCTCTTTATTTCTCACTGCTTGGAAGATGGCAAATGCTTTCCGCATCTAGCGAGACAAAGCACACGTTGAGAGACCCCATTTGAGGACGAGGAAACCTATGACGCCGCCAGTGATAATTCCACTTGGAATCACATACGGGGCATCGCCTGATTTTGGACCACCTTTAGCCAAGTAGACAACCAAGCTCATTGCCAGACCATAGAACATTCCAATGCCCGCAGCCGCCCACCACCGCATAGTGACAACTAGCGAGAACGCGGTAAGCAGCGCCGCCAAGATGCCTTTCAACGTGGCCGCGCCGAGTATCTGCCACTTGTAGGGTTCCTTTGGCTCAAAGAAAATGCCGACTCCGTCCAGTGCGCCCAACACGGCTCCAATTAAGACTACATTAAAAACACGCATAGGATCTAACGAGAAAGAGATAAGCCACGGCTAGCGGGTGGCGAATCGGTCGCCTCGCTTTTGCGGGTTGGCACTCTTCACGCGCGCGTGGTCGCCTCGGCAAACCTCCATCTTTTCGATCGGCTTCTTTATATCTGTGCGCGGTCGTTGCAACACAGCTTTACTGCAACCGGCTTTGCTCAATTGATCGGCGATGGCGAGGGCGGCAGCGGTGACACTTTGTAGATGTGATCGAGCACCTTCACCCAGAGGGTATTGGCGGTCTGCTGGTCGTCGAGTGACACAGTGAGATTGGTCCACACGATAAGCGTCATGTCGTTGGCCGGGTCGTAGCTGATTTTCGAGTTGTAGCCAGGAGTTTCGCCACCGTGAAAATAAATCGTGTTCGGTCCCCAGCTAAGTTGAGCGATGCCGTACCCGTACTTTTGGCCCTCGGGCTTGCTCGGGTCCTCGGGTTGCAAGCTGTCAAACCAGCGGCGTTGGTAGGCGGGGTCGAGCACGCGGCCCGCAACCAGTGCCTTGATCCAAGTGGCGAGATCGTCGGCGGTGGAAATGACACCCCCCGCGGCCGCGGCATTGGAATGGTTCACTCCCGTATAATCCTTCGGCAGGAGGGTGCCAGCTCGTGCCGCAGCCTGAACCTCGGGCGAGTAAGGCGGTTCGCCGACCAACGCGACCGAGGAGCTGCCGTACAGGTAGCCGTGCGAGTACGGTTCGGGAATGGTGTTCACAGTGCTGGCGGGGAGCTGGGTATCCTGCATATTCTGGGGACCGAACAACCGGTTGTGCATTACTTGCGCCAGCGGCTTGCCGTCGACTTTTTCAGCGACGAGACCGAGAAGTGCATAGTTGGTGTTGTTGTACCTGGTACGCTTTACCCGGCGGGAAATTGGCTGGGTGCGCGAATGCGATTGCCAGTAACTCGGCGGGGGTCCAAACCTTGGCTGGATCTGTGTCTATGGTCGCCGAGATTATGGGGTCGTTGGTGTAATTGTAGAGGCCGCTACGCATTTCCAGCGACTCGGCGATGGTGATGTTGTCCCCGTTTGGCACGCCCGGCACGTACTTCGAGACTGGATCGTCGAGACTGAGTTTGCCTTCCTGGGCGAGCAGCACGATCACCGCGGCCGTCATCGTCTTAGTATTGGAGGCGATCCGGAAGTGGGTGTCGGCGCGTGGTGGGCTTGTAGCGCCTAGTAACGTGGTGCCGTAGGTGACCGTGAACTCGCCTTGGGGCGTGCGCAAGAGAACCACGGCGCCGGGAATCAGGAGTTCCTTGGCGGTCGTGTCCACCATGGTCTGCAGCGCAGCCTGGTCGATTGGCCTGAGCGCCGACGAGCCGGCCGTGGAACCAAACCGCGAGCACGCTGCGACCAGTAGAGCAACACCGACCAGCAAGCTCGCGCCGGCGCGTATGGGAAATTCAAACGTCATTTTGCAATGATCACTGTTGCTGGCGTAATTCCTCAAAATGTCGAAGACACATTCATAAGACCTTGCGAGACACAAGATCAGCGACCGCGCGAGTTAGAAATGACGTTCGCATAACAGTGGAAGTTAGGCATAAGGACGGTTTGCGGTTCGTTGCATCGCTTGGTTAGGCGTTACCGTTGGAGTCAGAGATGCGTCCATAAACAATTGCATCGAGGTAAATGCCTTGCTTGAGGTGGTGATGTCTGAGTAGTCCTTCGCGTTGAAACCCCGCCTTCTCCAGTGCGCGGTGCGAAGCAAGGTTGGAGGAGAAAGGCGTAGCAAAAAGCCGATGAATTCGGAGCTGTCGAAAAGCGTAGTCGCTGAATGTGCGGATGACGCGAGGCATAAGACCGTGCCCGCGATAAGACTGCGCCAGCCAGTAACCGAACTCTGCGCTATGTGCATCTGCCGACAGTGCTCCGACGACGCCGATGGCACCAATGAGGTAGCCTGATGGCGCGCGGAGAGCAAAATTCGTCATTGGGGAGCCGACGGATTGCTCGCAGCGGTCGAGCCAACAGTCGGCATCCGCCTCTGTGTAGGGGAACGGAATGGCCAATAGGTTCTGGGCAATCTCCGGGTCGGCGAAGTGCTCCAAGTAAGCAGCCTTGTCGGCTCGCACAATTGGACTGAGGTAGAACCCATCGGTGACTTCGAGACGGATGTCTTTGCTCTCGTTCACAGGGGGTGCGCGGGGTTCGCCTAACGAGAGCTCAGCCGCCACTCTGGGAGCAAGGCTGCGCTGTAGTTGGGGATACCCTAATCAAAATCGACATCGACGCGCAACGCCAAAGAGCGGGTTGGCTGGAGTGATTGGTTAGACGTGCTCATGGAGCGGACACCACATGCAAAAACGGTCTAAGCGCAGCGAAAACGGCAAGAGCACCGATGAAAGACAAACTGGTAGTGGCGATGCCTAAACCACGAGAACGCATCCACCCGCTGACACCAAAACTACCAAGAAGAAATACCACGCCGGCGAGGAACAACATCGAGAGCAGCGCGATTTGCGGATCCGCCGCCAAAGTCGATACACTGAACTCGCTCGACTGGTTGACGGCATGCACAGCACCAAATGTCATGCCGAGTGTAACGGGCAGAAAGGCCACGGACGCCGCGACCGCAAGAAATGCTGCCCACGCACCTGCCCGATGCTCACGTTCCGCCACGAGCAGCGTACCGTAGAAAGTGAAAGCGAAACCGGCAAGCACCGAGCTTACAAAAGCGAACTGTCGGTAAAACTCGGCCATAATGGAATGCAACTACGGCTAACGAGACGGAGCTGAGTCACTGCCGGCCCGTCCCGACGGATAAACTGTGGCGAGCTTTGCTTTACTCTCAACTCCGTAAAGGAGCGTGGCTCCCACGGAGCTTTACGCTCTCAACCAAACCCCCTCAACTGTCTTAGTACAACGGCCAGCCTGCCCGCCGTGGCGGGCGAATACTTTCGGAGTTGGCTCCAGCGGTTGGTTAAGTCTTTTTGCGCCACTCGGAAAGTGGTCCAATGAAGCTCGGATCTGGTGTGCCGTCGAGCAACGCGATGAACTCCACAGAATGGCCATCTGGGTCACGAAAGTAGAGCTGAGCAGACGGCATCCAGCCGATGACTGATGGCTCGTTCGTTTGCTCACCTTGGAAATCTTGGCAAGCGACTCCGCTGCTGCGCAGCCGCTCGCCGACAGCGAGCAGCTCCGCGAGCGATATGGCAAAAGCGACATGTGACCTATGAAAGTCACGACCGTAAGTGGTAGTCGGGCCCCAGAGCCCCAGCATCGATCGTCTATCATCGCCAGCCCAAAGGAAGATGATATCCCGCGTCAGATCGCGGTGTGCAAACTTCAGCCCAACAACGCGGGTGTAGAACGCCTGCGATGCAGCCGTGTCCGCAACCGAAAGATGTGTTTCATACAGGTACACGCTTGCGAGATTTAACGAGAAAGAGATAAGCCACGGCGGGGTGTGGTGGCAAACACGCTGAAGCAGCTTCGCAATGGGCCGTTGGTTTCATCGACTGGTTAGGAATTTTGGGGCTGGAATTTGGGCTCAGGTACTAGTCACCTGCCTGGAGCGCAACCAACCACCTAAGGCGGCGCACGGAGCCATGATCACGAGAGCCGCAACTTGTGACCAGATCGCGCCCTTGCCAAGTGTGCTAATTAACGAGATTGCTGCTCCTAGCGCTAAGACAACTGCGACTGCTAACCCGTGGGCCAGGGGACGACGCCTGGCGAGCCACGCCGCCACATATCCCCCAAGCAGTGCAAATACGGCGCCATATACGATGCTACCAGCCATAAACGACGCAGGTGCGGCCTGATGCGGTGGCTGCCCAGAGATCTGAAAAAGAGCAAACGCAGATAGAGCGAAGATCAAGTAACCGACAATGACAGAAGCAATGGATCTACCGAGGCTCATGGCTCAAGTTTTCGATAAGTTGTGGCATCGTGCCTAACCCATCGCAGGGAGTGGTGACAAGCACGGTCATTCGACAAGGAGTTCGCCGCCCCAGTCGGCTGGGTCGGAATCGAAGATCGTCTCCGAAAGTGTCCACGGATGTCCCCATGGGTCGAGGAACGAGCATTGGCGTTCGCCATACATGTGATCCGCTGGTTCAGCGAGTACACGAGCACCGGCTGCCTTGGCGCGTCCAAAGAGTTCGTCGATCGCCGTGACACGAAGCGTGACGGAGTGCGCCGCGGGGCTCTGCTGTGTCGAAGGAGCGGCGTTAGCGTGGACGCCGGGTTTGGCGACGATGATGGCCCCATTGCCGTGCAAGAGCTGCCGGCGATCTTGGGAGTTGCGGAGACGTTCGGTGAATGGAAGGGCCGTTGTGAGCCACGCGACGGCTTCGGGCACGTCGGGGTAGTAGAGCACGGGTATCACGGCGGTGTTTGGTGCCGAGCGGTTTTTCTTCAACATGGGCATGTAGATTATCAGTGCTTCCTTGGTCGTCTAACGAGACAGAGATGAGCGACGGCCGCCGAGACCGCGCGTCAGTTGCAGTGAAGAGCTTCTACCTACGAAAAATGTGAACACACGACGGGTGGCCGTCCGCTCCATCGCATGGTTAGATGCGATCATGGCACTGGAAACGGCGGATCTTTTAGCAACTTTATCGGCATGTGATAACTCATGATAATCTTGTAGGTGAGCTCGACAGGCCTCGGTGGGTCTGCATGGGGATCGTCGCGACTATACTCGACCACGGCACCCTCGGACTTTGCGCCCGCCAACGTAGACTGCAGAAGCTCCAATGTAAGTGGAAACCACCGAAGCCGTGCCTCGTCCGCTCCGAGAACGAGAACGCTCCCGTCCCGTTTCAAGTGGATGTGAACAGTGGGCTGCTGCGGTTGCATCTAACGAGACCAAGCTCAGCCACGGCTCCCGCCTGCGCAACTTCGGCGGGCAGGCAGGGAGCGCAAGCCTGCCGGCCGTGGCGGGTGGCAGCTCTAACCGTGATCTGATATCTGATAACCATTAACTCGCGAAGCATGTCTGAGCCGTTGGCTGCAGCGCTTGGTTAGGCCGATTCAATTGGTAAGTCGTTGTCATTTGTGATGCGATACGAGTCATCATCAGAAAGTACAAGGTCCGAAGCGAAGCGAAATGAGAAATGGCCGCCGTTACGCCGTCGCCTGCTACTTCTTCGCGTTATCTAGGCTTGTGAAAAAAGAAGCGAAGACTTCGATCCCGTCCCAAATATTCTGGAGGCGCACGTTTTCGTTCGCGGCGTGTTGATTGTCGTCGTGATTGGCGATGGGGAAGGCAATCACGGGCGCGTTGTTGCCTTGCTGAAAAAGATCCATCGGCAGGCTTCCGCCCGCAGTTGGTAAGCAGACTGGTTCGTGACCAGCGGCGGCCATGATGGCAGCGAGCTCGCGGGAAAACGGAAGGTCGAGCGGCGTGCGCGACGCGGGATAACCGGAGCCCCATGCAACTTTCACGATCTTGGCGCTCGCGAGTCGCGCCATCGCGTCGGGCGTTTGCCGCACGATCGAGAATCCTTGCGCGGCGATGTGCCGCTCAACGAGGGGCTTGATCGATTCAGGCGTTTCGTTAGGCACGAGACGAAAATCAATCGAGGCGCGGGCTTCAGTCGGGATCGTGTTGGACGCTTGCGCGCCGACATGTCCGGCTTCAATGCCACGCAAGTTCAAGCTCGGCAGCATGAGCAATTCATTGAGCGGTTTTCCGTTTCCTTCGGTGGCGCCGATCTGAAATTCGCGGCGAAGATCGCCCTCCACGTTCGGGATTCTTGCGAGTGCTTCTTTTTCGATCGCGGTCGGCTCGCGGACATCGTCGTAAAACCCTTTGATCAAGATGCGTCCGCTCTCGTCCCGCATCGAATCGATCAGATGGGTGAGGTGAACGATCGGATTCGGCACCCAGTTGCCGTAGTGGCCATCGTGCAACCCTTTGATCGGACCATAAACGGCCAGATCCAGGTCAACGGTACCGCGCGCTCCGAAGACCAGCTCCATCCTGCGGCTTTGGTGCACGGGTCCGTCGCAAAAGACCCACGCATCGGGATGCGACATTTCCGGAAATTTCTTTAGATAATCGGCGAGATGCGGCGAACCCGCTTCTTCTTCGCCTTCAAAAAAGAAGCGCAGATTTACCGCCGGCTTCACCGCGAGACTGCGGAGAGCATCGAGGGCCGCGACCATGGCGATGATCGGAGCCTTGTCATCGCCGGCCGAGCGGGCGAAAAAGCGCCATTCCGGATCGATGGTTTTCGCGTTGCGCCAATCGACATCGTTGCCTGCGTTGTCACGCATGACCGGCTTCCATGGTTCGCTTTTCCACTGGGAGACATCGACCGGCTGTCCATCGTAGTGGGCGTAGAATGCAATCGTTCGTTTCGCATTTGGCACTGCGAGATCCGCGACTACGACAGGCGGCGCGCCTTCGATCGTAAGGAGTTTGGCAATCAGGCCTCGCTTCTCGCACATCGTGCGGATCGCCTCCGCATTGCGTCGGATGTTCGGCGTGTCGTTCGCCAGGTTCGGGATCGAAAGGAGCTCAGCGAATTCCGCCAGGATTTCGCGTTCGTGATTTGCTCGCCAGGCTCGCGAATTTTTCGCCACCGTTGCGGGATCCGCCTGCACCGGGGCATTGAGCATCACGAGGAATAGGGCTAAGGCGAATCTGATCTTGGAATGTTGCCCAATACGCATGAGACCTAACGAGAACAAGATGAGCGACGGCGGACGGGAGCGCGCGTTGGTCGGAGTGAGAGTGTGGAAGTCATATCAAAAGTGGAGCGTACCGCGGTCCGCCGTTCGCTCCTTCGCCTGGTTAGACTTCTTTGCTGTCACAGCGGCTATTTGAACACGAGGTGGGCGACGGCGGCTTCGAGGTTCCAATAAATTATCGCGACCGCCGCAAGATCGAACGCAGCATGGGCACACATCACCATCCAGATCCGGCCTGTAATGGCGAAGATCGTCCCGAAGACGAGACCCGTGATCATCGCCTGTTCGACGCCGGGAAGCCCGAGATTGGCGTAATGACCAAGGGCAAACAACGCGGAGGTGAGCAGGACGATGGATACCTTTGCCCCGGCCCCCGTTCCAAAAAGTTTGCCGAGACGCTCGAACAGGAACCCTCGGAAAATGGTCTCTTCTCCGAAGCCCGCGCCGACGATCATCGTGAACATCAGTCCGGGGAGTGCAGCCGGGTTTCCTATCACGTAATGGTAGGCGGAATTGATTTCGGGGGCGCCCAGCAGCGGCATCACGATCGCCTTCATTAGGAGTTTAAACACGCAGCCGAAAATGATGCCGACGGCCAGACTTCCAAGCCAACTCCTCGGCCGCACGTAGCCGATGTCACGCCATGGCGTATGCGATCGCCAAGCCCACAGAAGCACCAGAAGGCCGCCGAGAGGTTTAACAGCAGACGCCGAGACGATGACGAGAATCGCGAGAAGCCCCAGCGGTCCAAATCCGCGCAGTTGCGCGGCGACGGGATCGTCGGCCGGCGGTGCGGCTGGCGTTTCGGGCGGGAGTGTAGATCCGTGTTCCGGCAGATTCGAAGCTTCGCTGGTCATGCCTTGTTTCGCAAATACGCGGGGTCTAACGAGACAGAGATAAGCCACGGCAGGGTGTCGTGGCAAATACGCTGAACGCATTTTGAAATGGGGCCGTTGGCTTCATCGCTTGGTTAGGCGGAATTGCTATTATCACACGGGCGACTATTAGGGCTTGATCCCAGCGGCTTTGATGATCTGTGCCGCACTTTCACTCTCGCTCAGCACGAAGCGCGCAAACTCGGGCTGCGTCATATTCATCGGCTCGCCTCCGTGCTTGGTAACCCAGTCGCGCAGACTCTGCCCCGCGAGCACGCGTCCGATGTCCTTCACGAGTTTGTCAATCACTCCGGCCGAAGTGCCAGCCGGCGCCCATAGCCCATACCAAATGGGGAAGTCGAAACCGGCGACACCAGCCTCCGCGATTGTTGGCACCTCCGGTAACAGGGCCGAGCGCCGCGCAGTGCTCACTCCTAGCGCAATGAGTTTGCCGTCGCGAATTTGGGGTAGGGCGAGAGAGATGGGCGCCATATAGTAGGTGGTGCGCCCAGCGATCGCGTTGGCGATCGTGTCGGCGTTCGAATCGGCCGGTCGGGCAGGCACGTGTACCGCCTTTATGCCCGCGGCGAGGTTGAATTTCTCGACCCCGAGGTGCGTGCCGGTGCCTATACCGGCGGAGCCAAACTTGAGCTCACCCGGCTTCGCCTTCGCCGCGGCAATGAGCTCGCCGACGGTGGCGACACCAGCCGGCTTACCTGCGACGAGCACGTAGGGCTGGCTCGTGAGCGGAACGATCGGGATGAAATCCTTCAACGGGTCATATGGGAGATTCTTCGAGAACGCGGCACTGTATGCCTGAGCGTTGGTGTTTATGAGTAGCGTGTAACCATCGGGTGGTGACTTCGCGACCTGCGCGGGGCCCGCCGTAGCTCCCGCCCCGGGAATGTTCTCCACTGTCACAGCTTGGCCCCACAGCTGAGAGAGCTGCTGGGCCAGAGCACGGGCCAACAGATCAGGTCCGCCGCCAGCCCCAAACGGTTCGATCAGTCGCACCGGCTTGATTGGATAGTCTTCTGCGACCGCGGATGCATTTGTTGCCTCGCCCATGACGTTCCCATGTATTCCGGCACATCCTATGAGAAGAAATAAAAAGAATGTGATCGGTCTCATGCTTAGTCTGACGCGTGTCTTCCTTGTTCCGTCTAACGAGAACAAGATGAGCGACGGCTGGCGGGAGTGGCGCGTCGCTGCGGATTGAGGGTGGAATTTCATGAAAGGTGAGGACCCGAGGCTGCCAGCCGTTCGCTCCATCGCATGGTTAGGCAACATCTGTTGAAACCAAAACGCGCTATTGCGCTAGAGATTTCAGTTCTGTTTGGGCGAACTGGTACTCGACAAAGATCTTTTGCTCGGTGGCGAGGCATTTCCGGAAATGATCGGCGGCGGCGGTCTTGTCTCCGTCGAGCAACTTTTTCATTCCCGAGTAAAACCACGCCTCGCAAAGCTGGCCGCGCTCCTTCTTGGTGTCCGGCGATCTGGCGGCGGCGAATAGATCGGCCTGGGTTACCTTGCCGAGCAGATGGCCCGCGACATTGGAAAACCAATCGCTGGGCTCGGCGTTCGAGCGTCTGTCGAGATAAGCTGTCAAATCCTTGTTTGCCGCGTCCGCTCCGTTCAATCGCGCGGTGATCATCCAAACGAACAGACGCGGATAGTCCTGCTCATCCTTTGATAAGTCGAAAAAACGGTTGAAATCCTTCAACGCCTCGCTCCAATGGCGACTCGAAAAGTGGGAAATTCCGCGGTCGGCGTAAGCAATGGCGAATTTCGGGTCGAGTTCCAGCGCGCGGTTGTAGTCGGCAATCGCGCCATCGAAATCGCTCTTGGCTTGTTGGCAATTCCGCGGCGGCGGTAAGCGGCGGCGAATTTCGGGTCGAGTTCCAGCGCGCGGCTGTAGTCGGCAATCGCGCCGTCGAAATCGCCCTTGCCTACTTTGGCAATTCCGCGGTTGTTGTAATCGGCGGCGGTCTCGGCAATCCCGTAAGTCGGAAAGACCAAGCTCGCGGCTAACAGCAGGGTTCTAACAGTTGAGGCAATTTTCATATGATCGAAGAGGTCTTAAGGGTTACGGGCTAGTCGCCTAACGAGACACAAGATCAGCGACCGCGCGAGCGAAAAACGATGTTCGCATGCTCTCAAAACTAGGCATAAGTACGGTTCGCGGTTCGCTGCATCGCCTGGTTAGGTGTTGGCGTGGCTCGAGGAAGAAGGTGGGGCAACAAAGGTGCACATTAAAAACCAGCACTCATAGTGGGCGATCGACGAGGACAAACACACAGCCCGTTTCGGAATAAACATCGGAATGCACAGATCCTACACTAGCCACACTCGCCCATCCCCGACCTAGATGTTGATCTCCCAATATAAGCTCGCCTTCAAGCACGTATATAAATTCCGGGCATTCATGGGTATGGAGCGGAAGTCGTGCGCCAGGCTCGAACCGGACGATCTGCATCTCCAAGCCACCAGTCACAGCAACGTCTTTGACAAATACTCCGGCGGCGAAGGTTGATGGCTTCCACGGTAGATCGTCGCACCGCACACATAGAAGCTGGCCAGACTCAAGATCATTCATTTTAATTCACCTGTTAACACCTAACGAGTAAGAGCTCAGCCGCGCCTAGCGAAGGCGCGACTGGCTACCTCTGTAAGTAGTTTAATCATAGGGAAGGGGACGAGACAAGCCCGGATAGGCGTCGCTGCAGCGTCTTCCATGAGAAGAGATTCAAGTTAAAGTTACTCCAGATGCCGGCTAATCCAGGGACTGTGACATCCCGCTTCCATTACCACCAGCGCTCTCCGGTAACGCCTACTCAGCTCGCTTAACGACTCACGCTTATTGCTGAGCGTGCCTTCTTCAACCACCTCACCCTTCCCATCCAGCGCACAAAACCGGTGGCGCCGATCTCCCAGATCCAATTCAATCGTTATCCTATTGCGTTCGTCCTGTTCTCTCATAAGGCCAGGAGTTTACCCAAACGCCAACGCGCTCGGCACTCGCCCCTTCTCATCTAATCTGGTTAGATATTGGCTGTGCAAGTTCGCTGCTACGCGTAGGACATCGCACAGTCGAGCTCAGGGTAGCTCGTCGAAAAAGAGATAAAGGGCGGCAATCCGGCCGTCCCGGGCAATGATGAAATCAGTTCCGGCGTAAGCTGGCGCCTCACCAGGCCGGCCCGCTACCCATTTGACCCGGCCGCCATCGCCCAATTCCTCGGGTTTTGCAATTGGCTGATATCGAAAGTCAGGATGAGTAGCCCTGATCGCTCCTGCGACACGATCAATCTCGTCGCGGCCACGGTGGACACCCGTTTTTGGGTCGTAGAACACCCCATCTTCAGTCCAGAGCTCGTCGATAGCCGCGCGCCGACGCGCGGGATCGTTTTCACCGAAGACGTCCTGAAGATTGCGGGTCAGCAAGGTCGATATGCTATAGGACATAACGGGTCAGTTTTTACTATTGCAAACCTTTCCGCAGTTCTCCCGCCGAAACAACAGGGCTATTCATCTAACGGATAGAGGTGAGCCACAGACTAGTAAGCCGCGGCAACGATGCTGCCGAGGTGATCGGTGAATCAGTCATGTCTCTAACGGCAACGGCATAGGCTGTTGGCTCCAGCGAAGTGTTAGGGCACTTGCTTGAGCGAGTCGCGGCTATCCCAATCATTCCTCATTCTTTATAGAAAACATTTTTCACGGTTGACAGTTGCTTACGGGATAACGACGAGTCTGCGACCAGGTAAGTCTTCCCGTTGCCAAGCGGTTTCCACGTCGGCGAGCGGAGCTTGCTCGGTATCGATGCTGAGTTTGCCACTGGCGGCCAGTGCCCAGACCTGCGGGAAGGCGTCGAAGATGGCTGCGTGCGGAATGCTGCCACCGCCGCTTCCGTACAGCTCAAGTCCCGAACTACGTAATGCAGCGGCAGGAAGCGCGATGGTCGGCCCGGCCATTTCACCAATCTCAACGAGGCGGATTCTGGATGCGCCGGCTTTCACGTCGTGACCGACTAAGGCATTAAGCAGCACTTCAGTAGGATGACCCCATAGATAGTCAATGATGACATCGAAAGGCTTGTGGCCGACTTCGCGGATAAAAGCTTTGGTAAGTTCCTGGTCAGATTGGTCGAGGTGAATGGTCACGTCGGCACCCAGATCGTTCAACGTCCTTAATACTTGCTCGTTGCGTCCGGCGGCAACGACACGTCCGGCGCCAAGATGCTTGGCTATCTGGATGGCGAGTTTGCCCGCTACTCCCGTCCCGCCGAGAATCAAGACCGTCTCGCCCGGCTTGAGTTGTGCTCGCCAGACGAGCGAAAGCCAGGCCGATAAGGCGGGATTCGGCAGGGCCGCTGCGGTGACGTCATCGATCCCGTCAGGAATTGGCAAACACCAGGATCGGGATACGACGGTACGCTCGGCCATCATCCCGTAGGGCGGCCGAGACCCGCCGCAAAACATCCGTGTCCCATCCTCAAGGATGCCGACTCCATCGCTTCCACATACCACCGGCAGTTCACGATGGCCATCGTAGTGCGAACCGCTGGCCATCATCTTGTCGATGTTTTTCAGCGACGCGGCCTTGACGTGGACGATCACTTCACCCTGACTCGGTTTTGGATCAGGGAACTCCTCGAAGCGAGGCGGTCTTCCAAGCGTACGCAATACGGCAGCTTTCACAGGCATCTAAACTTCTCCTTTACGCTCATAGCATCAAGACCAGAACCGCGCGATGGTAGTGGCCTAACGAGAACAAGATGAGTCGCCGCGAGCTGGGGCGCGCGTGGCAGCGGGTTGACGAGGTGAGCTCATGGAAAGCTGGATATACAGCGGCTCGCGGTCGGCTCCATCGGTTGGTTAGATGAAAATCGAGCTAGACATGATTTGTCGGCGTGTTGACTTGGAATGCACCGGATACCACAATTTAGTATTTGTTACGCTGCCGCTCACGGCTTCATGAAATTGACTTGAGCCGAGACGACGCGCCACTCACCATTCTGTCGCACCCACACCTCAAGCACCCACTCGTTGCCGTCAACGAAGCGGTGGAGAACGGTCTCGCCGTAAACGCGTATTTGCTCATGCTTTAAAGCATGAACGGGCTCTGCTTTCTCGGCTTTCAAAGCGGCCAGCCGTTCCGCCTTGTTCATCAGCCTTCCTTCTGGAACTACTATCGTGAACTCGTCGGCGGTCAGTCGCGACCATGCCACCGAGTCTTTCTTCCACACAGCTTCGAGGCGCGCCCGCATCGCTTCGCGAAGTTCAGGGGGAGCCTGAGCCGGAGACAGCACCGGAAGCCCCGCCAATAGAAGGCTCAACAAAACAGTTGTTCGTTTAAGCATCAAAAACTTTTCGGATGAGTCACCATCTAACGAGATCAAGCTCAGCCACGGCTCAGGAGAGCGCAAATGGCTGCAATTTTAAGTGTACTAACTAAGGTGAGCATAGATGGAACGACGCCGTCTGAGCCGTTGGCTGCAGCGCTTGGTTAGATGCGAATGCGAAAATCACTTTATGCGGTCGAATGTAACCACGGTTTCTCCAACGGTCTGGAGTTGCAATTGCGTGGGGGTATGGCTCACGATGGTGACTGTAGTGTCGGGAACGCCCGCGTGTCTGTCCGAATCTCCCAAGTTAAAGGTGAGTTTATTGCCCTGGACTCGCCAAGTGCCACTCGCCGACACGCGGCCCTGCCCATCATAGCCGTGGAACTCGAGTGTGTGATCAGCGTGGTAGGTCCAAGCTCCACCGGCGTTCAGGCCTTGAATTCTCCATGTGCCGACGAGCATCTGCTCAGGCGATGGCTTGCATCCGGCAAGCAGCACAAGCGCCATGAGGCTGCCTAGGAGGATCTTCGGTAGCATCTAACGAGACAGAGCTGAGCCACCGCTGGCGGTGGCGAGCTTTGCTGGACTTTCAACTATCATCTCTCAACCCTCAACTTTCTCAGTACAACGGCCAGCGGTTGGCTCGAGCGATTGGTTAGGTCTTTGGTGGCGGCTGAGTAAGCACGGCGTCTCGCTTCTGCTGCAACAGCCACTCGTAAATATCGCGTCGGTCATAGATGTCCAAAATAGAATGATCACGCGCTGGCAGACTGTCAAAACGAGGGTGTCCGCCTGCCGCCTCGATGGCCTGAACCAAGTCCTTTGTTTCGGCAATGGGTGAAAGCGTGTCTGCAGCGCCATGAAACAACCAAAGAGGAGTCTGAGTGAGCTTGTCGCCCCAAGCAGTGATGGGCGAATACGGACTCAAAGCTACCACCGCTGCAAACCTAGAGGGCATCCGATAAGCAAAATAAAGCGCACCGCGCCCGCCCATGCTATGCCCGGTAATGTAAACACGCTGCGGATCAATGCGACAATCGTGCATCACACGATCCAACAAGCCGTCGATCGCTTCCGCGTCCGTCCAGATCTCGCCCGCAGGACACTGTGGCGAAACAACCACGAAAGGAAAATCTGGCTCACTTTCCAATTTGTGTGGCAATCCCAGCGTGCGTAACTGCTCGACATTGTCGCCACGCAGTGATCCACCGTGTAGATAAAGGATGAGAGGCCAATGAGTCTTTGGTGAAGTCGTGTAACTCGCTGGCAGGAACAAAAGGTAGGAGAAATGCACTCGGTGAGTGAGGGTGGCATCGAACACATGTGCTGCCTCGTGCGACGCACTCCAACAATCACAGATCGGGGCGAAAAAGATCAGAATGCTGACGAATCGCTTCATTCACGATGAACGATGTTTGCCAAGACCTAACGAGAATAAGCTCAGCCACGGTTCGGGAGAACGCAAGTGACGGCGAGTTGATTCACACTAGCTCAGAGCGACTTCGAAGACATGGCGCAGTCGAGCCGTTGGCTGCAGCGCTTGGTTAGACCGACTGCGCGTCGGAGAAGCAGCGAAATACTACGATTTGGGCGTGGCCGGTAGTGCCTCATTCGAAATATCTATGACACAACGCCACTGGTTATCGGGATCTAAACGCCAGATCGATATTCCACGAAGGTGCAGTGTCATCGTACCACCGCTTGGCCCAGGCACCGTGAGATCTCCGTAGCTCGCATGTAGGCAAATTTGCCGTCGGGCGAGAATACCGGTTTTTCCGAAACCCAGTGGATTTTGAATCCCGAAGTATTAAAACTCGTTGTGACGTAAGCACGAATAGCAGTCTTTCCTTCGAGGACAGGTTGCCCCGGGAAAATGAGGACAGCATCATCGCTCCAATGAGAGGACCTTTTCGATATCTTTGCCGGCGGTGGCGAGGTCTGCCCATTCAGCGTCTCGACGTAACAACTTCTCTGCTTCCGTCCTAGGGTCGAACTCTCGCTGCGAACAACTCGCAAGAGCGAACGTGAAAACGACTAGCGGTAAGTAACGCGATGATGGCATAAAGATGGTTCTATAGGTCTAACGATAATTAGAAGAATATTCGTAATTAAAGGCGAACATTTTTTAACCTATCACGACTCAGGAGGTGGGTAGACCTGGTGGGGACGACTGGGATTGTCGTCGTCCAATGGGCTACAAACGCCGAGACCAGGTTTATTGAGCACATGTGTGTAAATCATTGTCCGCGTAAAAGCGCGCCGTCCGGCCGCGCTCACGCGGTCCGAAACGGTTTTTCCGGAAGTAGTGGGCTAATTGCTTCATGAGGAATCTGCGACCGGAACCGCTCTTCAGGAATCTCTGCGCGCCCCAGCGCGTCTTGCCGATCGAGGTAAGCTTCATAATAGATCCGTCTCCACGGCGCCCTGAAGGAGGTAGCGAAAGCTTCCCCAGCCTTATGTTGCAATGCCCGCTTTCGTGAAGTTGGCTGTGAAGCCGATGTAAAGCTCGGCGTCCTTAAGCGAATGCAAAACATAGACGTAAAACATCGCCGAAGCGTAGCTGCGAGCGACACGTGAGCGAAGCTTTTACGTGTCCCATTTGGTCGGGGTGACGTTTTTTGTGGAAAAGAATGAAGCGGCGGATCCAGTCGATGTAAAGCTTGCTCGGTGCGAATGCTGTAACGCTTGACCCGCAGATGCCAGCGAACGCGGTCGAGGAGTTTGCGTGGTGGTGGGGTGGCAGTGGAAGACGGCGGATCTTCCGCGACGCGAAGTGTGGTCGATTCGGACGCTGAGAGTCCGAGTCGGAAAGGCGTTTCTCCCACATTACCAAGGCAAGCTTGACACCAGGGCAGGCTGCCGCCCGTGGTCGTGGGGACGGGAAGGGTGCGTCCGCACTGGGGCAATCGTAGTAAATGGCGGGCGCGAGGGGAAGGAAAATCGCGGGGTGCAGGGGGTTAAGGAAATGTGAATTCGTGAAGTGATTAGTGAATGGTCGAGAGGGCGGAAAACACGGAAACGTTGAACGCCGAACGTCGAATCGAAGCAAGAGGGGAAATCGACGGAGCCATACAAGAATCGAAGGTCGAAGCGGACGGAGCAATTGCGATAAGAATCGAAGATCGAAGCGTCCAGGATCGATGATCGAATAAAAGAGACAGGAGCACGAGCACGAGCATGAGCATGAGCATGACGTCGCGCGTCATTGAACGACTCGAATTGTCCAAAAATCCGCTGATAAGTCATTATCCGTTAAATAGGCAAAGGGGATGGTGAAGTAGCCGCGCATTCCCCATCTAGTTCCCCAGCTGTTTCGGCAGAGGAACCAGCGCCGGGTCGTGTCGTAGCCGACGGCACAGACGGCGTGGCCGCCGAGGACGGGTTCGCCGGACTCCGGCATCGGGGCGTGGCCGGTACGCGCCACCGCGTCACTTTCGAAGCTTTCGTAAACGGTGAACCCGAACACGAACGGATAACCCGAAGCGAGGCAACCTTGCATTTGCGTGAGGGATTGAACCAGCCGCTGATAGCTGACGGCGGTGTGTTTTGCCGCTTCGGTATAGCAAGCAGTTGACGGTTTGGTTTTGAACTTCGCAATTGCATACGGCCACATCGGCTCGGGACAGGCGCCTTGTTTGGCCACGGTTTTGATCCCGTCACGGAGCATGGCGCCGGAATCGGAGTCGACGGTGCCTTCGATGACGCGTTCGTTGTAGTAAATGAAGAGACGCGAGGGAACGAAGACCTGCGGGAGCTGCTCTTTCATCTGATCGAACTCGATGGCGCCGGCGATGGCGTTGGCGGTGCAGCTCCCCAGTTGACCCTGGTCGTAAAGTGGCGGGCACTTTGTTCGGAGATCGACCTTGGGCGGCAAGGCGCGAAGGAAGGCGGGTGGCGCGGCGTAAAGAAATCGCGTTGATCGGGGATATCGGGAATCCAGCCGTAGCGTTTGATTTTTCGGGTCCGAGCTCGCCACGGCGAGTCTTCGACCGGACTGGCGGATGGGGGAGTGCGGCGGGGAGGTGAGGAGTGACGTTTCCTGGGCATTGCGGAAGGTATTCAGAAAACGCCGAACATCGAACGCCGAACGCCGAAAGCCGAATGAAAGATGAGGAGAAACGGAAAGCTCAACGCTCAACGCCCAACGCCCAATGAAGAGTGAAGAAGGGAGGATCGCGTTAAAGGATTGAAGCGTTCAGGGATTGAAGAGGGCTTCGCGTTATCAGTTATCGGTTATCGGGGTGATGAGGACGACTGACCGCGGACCTCGCCGTTATCTCTGCCCGCTCGCGAAAGCTTTCAGAGTTGCCTCCTGTAGAAAAAGCGACGCGAATTTGGTGCGGGGCGCGAAATCTTTGTTGAGTTCGTTTTTCTTTTGTGCGAGAACGAACTTGTTCCTGGGTCGGTTACGCGCCCCACCGGACGGATTCAATAATCCGCCTGATACGCGGAATCGACCCGGTGAACGCCTCCCGAGAGCGGGTCCGGAGCTCGCCACGGCGAGTCTTCGACCGGACTGGCATTGCCTCTCCCAGTCGGAGACAGTTGAGGGTTGTTGGTTGAGAGCGTAAAGCTCCGTGGGAGCCACGCTCCTTTACGGAGTTGAGAGAATAAGAAGTGCCCTCTGCAATTGCTCGCAGAGACGATCGTTATGCGGCCGACCAGTCTTCGCGGCAAGGCTACGACTCGGCAGGCACGACCGCCGCTACAGCGGAGACAAAACAAAAACGCCGCCGCTACAACGAACAGGCGCGGCCGTTGAGGAGGCGGCGGATGGTGTGACGCAGACGCTCCCAATCGACTGGCTTGGTGAAATGCTCCGCGAAACCGGCGGCTTTGGCGGCGGCGACGTCGCAGTCGGCTCCGAATCCGCTAAGGGCGATTCCATTTACCTGACCGGAGTGACGCAACTGGTTCATCAAATCCAAGCCGCTGCCATCGGGTAAACCGAGATCGCTGATTACCAATTGAAAACGGCGTTTCGCTGCGAGATCACGCGCGCTGGCGAGAGTCGATGCGTAGCCGACCTGATACCCGGCATTTTCGAGCATCCGTCGCAAAGCTCGCGCAGTGTCCTCATGATCTTCGACCAACAAAATGTCGGCGCTGGGCTGGTCGATGCCGTCGCGATCGAGCGGATAAGCCGGACCTTCGAGCAACGATGTTTCCATGGCTTTGAGTTTGATGGTGAAAGTCGACCCCTTGCCCTGGCCTTCGCTGTGCACGGAAATTTTTCCGCCATGCAAATCGATGACGCGTTTGGAAATGGCGAGACCGAGTCCGAGTCCGCCGTAACGATTGGTCATACCTTTCCCGCCCTGCTCGAACGGCTCGAAAATACGCGGCTGTAATTCGGGATTAATGCCGATGCCGGTATCGGTGAGATCGATGATGATGTTGTGCCCGGCGTCGTTACGTGTGCTGATGCGGAGCTCGCCGCGCGCCGGCGTAAATTTGACCGCGTTCTTGATGATGTTCCAAAAAACCTGTTGCAAACGCGCGGCATCGGCCCAGCAATGATGTTCTTTGGCGGCGAAATCCTGCTGAACATTGATTTGCTTCTCGTTCAAATCGCTGGCGGAAATTCCGAGCGCGTAAGTGAGGGCTGAATGCACGTCGATGGCGTCGTTGCGCAACTCCAGTTTGCCGTGCGCGATGCGGGTGAGATCGAGGAGATCGTCGATGAGCAAGGCTTCGAGCTCGACGTTGCGGCGGAGAACGTCGAGGTCGCGCCGGGCGGTATCGGGAATATCGTAGTTGCGCTGAAGCGACGCGATGGTCATGAGCACGGGCGTGAGCGGGGTGCGCAATTCGTGGGACAGCATGGCGAGGAACTGGTCCTTGGCGCGGCTGGCATCCTCGGCATCCTGTTTCGCTTTTCTTAGTGCGTCTTCGGCCTGTTTGCGTTGGGTGACGTCGAGAAGCGTGCCGAGGAATCGCGCCGGCCGCCCGGAGTCGTCGAGAATGACGCGGCCTTTTTCCTCGAGCCAACGTTCTCGCGAATCATTTACGCCAATGGCCCGATATTGGATCTCGTAATGGCCGCTGCTGCCGGGACTCAAAACTTCGCGCATGGCTTCATGAATGATGTGGCGATCGTCCGGATGAACGGCCTTAAGGTAGCCGGCGTAATCCGGCTTGGTGCCGGCAGGCAAACCGAATAATTCATTGCACCGATCGGACCAACGGATGACCCCGAGGGAAGGATAATAATCAAACGTGCCAACGTTAGCGGCTTCCAGCGCGAGACGGATCCGTTCTTCTGCGACGTAGAGGCGCTGCTCATTTTCACGCGAGCGCTTTTGTTGCTCCATCCGGTCGCTGATATCTGCGCGATAAATGGCGAGGCCATCGCTGCTCGGATAAATGCGGGTATCAACCCAGCGGCCCCAAGGCCGGTAAAAAACTTCGAACTGATCCGGGACCTGCGTTTCCACGGCGCGATGACAGCGCTGATGGAATTCGCTGCCGACCGCCTCAGGAAAAACTTCCCAAATCACACGGTCGATCAGTTCTTCTCTTCGCTTTCCGGTGAGTTCGAGGACGCGGTCGTTGACGTAAGTGTAGCGCCAATCGCGATCAAGGATGGAGAAAGCGTCGCTAATACTGGCGAGGGAGGCTTCGCGTTGCACGAGCAAATCACGGACTGCGCGCTGGTGCTGACGTGTTCGTGCCGCCGCTCGTAGTGCGGTCACAAGCGCGCCTATTCGCAAAGAAACCGGCAGGACGGTAACATTGACATCGCCAAGGATTTCAAGCGGACGCTGGCCTGCCTTTTTTCCTTTGCTGCGCGGCTTTGGAAGGAGAATCAGCGGGACGTCGGACCAGGGCGGTTGCGTCGTCAAAACGCGGCGAAGAGGATTTGGTCGGGGTAAGTTTTTTTCGGCGAGGACGATGGCGTCGGTGGAATCATCGAAGCGCTTGATTAGTTCGGCGAGATTTTTGCACGCGAGAGCGTGAACGCCTCCCTGCTTCTTTAGCTTTGATACTAGCCCCTTGCCGCCCGACACCAAGACCAAGACCGTGCCGGCGGGTTCACCCGGTTTTTCCATTTAAATCGGGGGGGAATCTACGCCATCTGGCGTCGGCTTCCAGCCGATGTTTTGGATGGGTGGGCAGGGCCCGAGGCGGTGTAGAGGCGGCCGCGTCGGCCGCAGATTTTTCTGTAGAGGCAGGCGCGTGTCGCCTGCAAAGATTGATTGTTGTGCGGCCGACACGGCCGCCTCTACAGTCGCGGGATGAGTGAAGCGAACTCCGGCCGAGCTGGGTTACCGGATGCCGGCTGAATGGGAGCGGCATGAAGCGACATGGCTGTCGTGGCCGCGGCGGGAGGGGATCAGTTTCCCGGGATCGTTCGACCGGGTGATGCCGGCGTTGCGTGCGCTGGTCGCGGCGCTGATCAATTGCCAGTCCGGTCGAAGACTCGCCGTGGAGAGTTCGGAATCGGAACGAGTCTGCATCAATGTTTGCAACGGCGCGCACGAAGCAGAGGCGATGGAAGTGCTGCGTGACCTTGATCACTCGCGGATCACATTTCACCGGATTCCGACGAACGAACCGTGGTGCCGCGATCATGGTCCGATTTTTCTAACGAGAAATAAACAGCCGCGCCTGGCGATCGTGGACTGGGATTACAACGCCTGGGGCGGGAAATATCCGCCGTGCGATCTCGATGAAGTGGTGCCAACGCGTGTCGGCGAGATCCTGGACGTGCCGGTTTTTTATCCGCGCATGATTTTGGAAGGCGGCTCGATTGATGTGAACGGCGCTGGTGCTTTGCTTACGAGTGAATCGTGTCTGCTCAATAAAAATCGGAATCCGGACCTGACGCGCGAACAGATCGAACAACGGCTGCGCGATTTTCTGGGCGTGCGCGAGATTCTCTGGCTTGGTGACGGGATTGAAGGCGACGACACCGATGGTCACATCGATGATCTGACGCGGTTTGTGAGCAAGCGCGCGGTTGTGACGGTAGTGGAGGAGAATCGTGATAGTCCGAACTACGTTGCGCTGCAGGAAAATCTGGAACGGCTGCGCGCCATGAAAATCGACGGGAAACCGCTGGAAATATTTGGGCTGCCGATGCCGAAGCGGATCGTGCGCGAAGATTTGGTCTTGCCGGCGAGCTACGCGAATTTTTACATCGCGAACACGTGCGTTTTACTGCCGACCTTTGCCGATCCGATGGATGAACCGGCACGTGAGACGCTGCAGAAATTATTTCCGAACCGAAAAGTGATCGGGATCGATTGTCGGGAATTAATCTGGGGGTTGGGCACGTTTCATTGTCTGACGCAGCAGCAGCCGGCGGTGTAGTTTTGGATGGTAGTCATCGCTGGCTGTTTCGAAAAAAGCGATGGGCAAGATGCCCATCGGCCCTGGTCCGAGCCGGACTGGCGGATGGCAAGGATGCCTAACTTCCTCGGTCGTCATTCGACCACGCGTGAGTTGATAAAACGTATGTTGAATATGTCTGAACTCCACCCGCTTGGCCAGGGGCGCGCCGGAGGTGGTACGCTGGTGAACGAATGAAAATGAACAGTTAATGTATATACTAATAATCGTTAGCGCCGCCATTACTGTGGTTCGTCCCCACAGGCGTTTCTCCACTTCGATCCGTGACATCCCGACAGCGGCGCAGAGAATCAACGCAGGATAGAAATCGTGCAGATAACGCTCGGTTATGCCAACGGTAGTGAGGACGATTCCGCCTCCGACTAACAGGGTAAGGGCCGGGAGACGAACCCGGCGAATCATCGGTCTCGAACCGTGCACCAGGGGCATGCAGCCAGCCACGGCGAGCAGCAATAACGCCGGCATACTGACCGGCACACTCGAGAAGCTTTCGACAACATCGATTGAGGGTGAACCGACCATCGAAGTCTCGCGCGGCATACGTAATCCAGGGAAAGTTGCGATCAAACGTGATGCCATTCGGACCGAAATACGCCGCCAGTCCAGTTGGAATGTTTTCGAGATGGATTTGCTTTCCGCCGGTCAGGTGCATGCGATTCGGGATTTGCATGGTAGCAGTTGTAGTACTGCACAGGAATTCCGTTGAAGGTGCGAAACTTTGCGTAATTCACGACCGAAATATGTGCCGAGTGTCAGCAAGACGGCGAGGAGTGGCGATGAGCGCGTGTCGCAGTGGTCTGGCAATTGGACCGAAGGCGAGGAGCGCTTGTCCTGCTCCGGGCTGGGCGATTGTGCGCCAGATTAGAATCGCACAAAGGACACACATCGCCATGCAGGACTCCGGCACCGACGGTTGGGCGACAGTGAAAGGACATAAACGCGAAGAAGCTCGCTAACGCCAGCGAACCATAGCCCGGTCGTGCCAAATACTTGATGAACGCCCAGGTAAAAAGCAAAGCGAAGGTGCCAGCCCACATAATCGCTTCGTGATAGGTAAAGGATCGACCGAGCAGGAAAACGTTGCTTGAGCCAATGCCGGCGCAGAGCATGAAAAGCGAATGAAACAAACGCTGACTGCGGCTGACTCACTGCTTCATCGCGTGCGGATTAGTCTCATGATGCGATAGATGCAAATGAGATTGATGGCGCATGCGATCATCATCATCATGCGACTCCACAAGCCATCCATTTTTGCCGATGCGATAACTAACGGAATGCGCAAAAGGGCCGGGGCAATTCCAAAGTATCCGTAGGTTTTGCCTTGGAAGGTAAATGCTTCATAACCGATCGCGGCTGGCCGGGACATCAAGTCGGCCCTCGATGAGCGACCGCGCCTGAGCATCGTAAAAACCGCAGAAATCTTCCGGCTCGAAAAACTTCCAATCCCCCCAGGTGACAAACCAGGCGCAAACGATCAAGTGAGAGGAAAATGCTCGGTAGAATATAGGCGTGATCGCTGCCATATCTGCCTCCAGGAACGAGCTGCGTCTGGGAGCCTGGTTTCGCTATGCGGTTCAACGCAAGCAGTAGAAGAAGGGAAGGGTGCTTCGGCGCCCGGCATGTCGTCGATTTATAGCAATCGGCGGGCCGGCGAAGTTCCTTTTGATGACGAATTGACCGCTCCCAGTAACAGCGACGGGCAAGATGCCCGTCGGCCGAGGTCCGAGCCGGATTGAGGAACGATCCTGTAAATCCTGTCTTATTTTTGAATGAGATTTGTGTGCGCGCGGGATGTCGCGGCGTCGCGCGCGATGGGCTCGAGTACGCGCCACACATTTTCGAGGAGGATTTTGTGGCCGGCGGCGTTGGGATGAATGCGATCAGGCAGATTCAATTCGGGATTTCCGGCCACACCATCTAATAAGTACGGGACAAGCGAGGCGTGATTTTTCTCGGCCAGTTCGCCGAACATTTTCCCGAACATTGTCATGTAATCGGCCTCGGACGACGGCAGCGGAAATTGCATTCCCGCAATCACCAAAGTCACATTCGGATTGCGCGTTTTCACCTGATCGATGATCGACTGCAGGTTGGCGCGAATTGTTTCGATGGGAATGCCGTGCCAGGCATCGTTGATTCCGAGCTCGAGAACAAAAATATCGATCGGGCGATCGAGATGCGGCGGGAGACGATGCAGCCCGTCTTCGGTGGTGCTACCGCTAGCGCTGGCATTGATCACCCGAAAATGGGAACTGATCGGACGGAGCTTATCGAGCAACAGCATCGGCCACGCTTCGCGCGGACTAATCCCAAGACCAGCCGATAAGCTGTCGCCGAACACGAGTATTGCTTTCATTTGCGAGGGACCAGTTGGACGGGCGCAGCCAATCTGGCAGCACCACAAAGAAAGCAGCACCGCTACTCCAATTCGCCATTGCTTCGGTCGTTTCCGCATTTTACTTTCTGCCCTCACTCGATTCCGACATTCTCGGCAATCGTTAACCCTGAAAATGTTTTATTATGGCAAATTACGGCATTAACGGCTTCGGGCGCATCGGACGCAACGTTCTTCGCGCCATGTCACAAAGCGACGTCAAACGCGTCCGCGCGATCAATGATCTGACCGATACCCGCACGCTGGCACATTTACTGAAGTGGGACTCGGTTCACGGGAAATTCGACGGCGAGATCAGCTACGACGACCAGAACATCATCGTGCGCGGGCACAAGATTCGAATTTTGAAGGAACGCGACCCGGCGAAACTGCCGTGGAAGGATTTGGGTGTCGATGTGGTGTTGGAGTCGACCGGGTTTTTCACCAGCCGGGACAAAGCGGAACTGCATATTAGTAAGGCGGGGGCGAAACGGGTGCTGATCAGCGCGCCGGCGAAAAATCCCGATGCCACCATTTGCATCGGGATCAACGACGACATTTACGACGCGGCGAAACACACGGTGGTGTCGAATGCCAGTTGCACGACAAACTGTCTCGCGCCGCTGGCGAAGGTGTTGCACCAGAGGTTCGGGGTGCAACACGGGTTTATGAGCACGATCCACAGCTACACCAACGACCAGCGGATTCTCGATTTCCCACACGAGGATCTGCGGCGGGCCCGCGCGGCCGCGATCAGCATTATTCCTTCGAGCACGGGCGCGGCGAAAGCGATCGGCGAGGTGATCCCGGAGTTGAAAGGGAAATTAAACGGCGGGCGCGTTCCGGGTTCCGACGCCGGACGGTTCGGTAACGGATTTCACCGCTGTGCTGGAGAAGGATGCGACGGTGGATGCAATTAATGCTGCGTTCAAAGAAGCATCCTCCGACAAGAGCTACAAAGGCGTGCTGGAATACAGCGACGAACCGCTGGTGTCGGCGGACATCGTGGGCAATCCGCATTCCTGCATTTTCGACAGCAAACTTACGCTCACGCTGGGCAATCGTTTCGTAAAAGTGGTCGGCTGGTACGACAACGAGTGGGGTTACAGCAATCGCTGCGTGGAACTGCTGGAAATGCTGGCGAAATGAATACTCGGTCATTCCGAGCGAAGTCGAGGAATCCGGTGGCGTTACCTTTAAGATTTCGCAGCGGGATCCCTCGACTCCGCTTCGCTCCGCTCGGGATGACCCTTTGATGTGATGAAGCTTTCCGTCCGCGATCTTGAAGTGCGCGGGAAACGCGTCTTGGTGCGGGTGGATTTCAACGTGCCGGTGGAGGAGCGCGACGGAAAGATTGTGATCACGGATGATACCCGGATCCGCGAGGCATTGCCGACGATCAACTGGCTGCGGGAGCACGGCGCGAAAACGATTTTGATGTCGCACTTCGGTCGGCCGAAAGGCAAGCAGGTCGACAAGTACACGCTACGGCCCGTAGCTGATCATTTGCACACGCTGATGAATCAACCGGTGATTTTCAGTCACGATACCATCGGCGAGGTGCCAGAGAAAATTGTGGCGCACATGAAGGACGGCGACGTGGCCTTGCTTCAGAATCTTCGGTTTCAACCCGGGGAAGAGGCGAACGATCCGGAATTTGCGGAGGCGCTGGCGAAGCTTGGCGATCTTTATGTGAACGACGCGTTTGGTGCGGCGCATCGTGCGCATGCCAGCACTGCGGGGATCACGAAGTTTATTTCGAAGGCGGCGATGGGTTTCCTGATGGAAAAGGAGCTTCGTTATTTGCACGAAGAACTCGATCGGCCGGGCAAACCGTTCGTCGTCATCATGGGTGGTGCGAAAGTGTCGGATAAAATTGGAGTGCTGAAGGCGCTGATGGAAAAGGCCGACACGATTTTGATTTGCGGCGCGATGGCGAACACGTTTTTCAAGGCTCAGGGAATTCCGATCGGCGCCAGTCGGGTCGAAGCGGACAAAGTGGATCTGGCCAACGAACTTCTGGCCCTCGCGAAAGAGAAGGGCATAAAGCTGGTCTTGCCGGCCGATGCGATCATTGCGCAGGAAGTTAAGGCGGGTGCGCCTAGCCGCGAATCCGGAACGCTCACGCCGGAGCATGGAATTCCCGATGGCTGGCAGAATCTCGATGCCGGGCCGGAAACAATTGCGCTTTTTACGGGCGAAATCGCCATTGCAAAAACGATTTTGTGGAATGGGCCGCTCGGAGTTTTCGAGATTCCCGATTTTGCGAAGGGCACATTTGCGATTGCGCATGCGCTGGCGCAATCGAACGCGACGACAATTATTGGTGGCGGCGATTCGGTGACCGCAGTCAAGCAAGCCGGCGTGGCGGACAAGATGACTTTTATTTCCACCGGCGGCGGAGCCTCGCTCGAGCTACTGGAAGGGAAAGAACTTCCAGGCGTGGCCGCATTGACGGACAAATGAGTGATTCCGAGCGACAGTCGAGGAATCTCGCGGCGTTACCTTTAAGCTTTCGCTACGGGATCCCTCGACTTCGGTCGCCACGGCGACCTACGCTCGGGATGACGGGAGAATGAGATGAGAAAAAAGATCGTCGCTGCCAACTGGAAGATGAACATGCTGCAGGCCGAGGCGGCCGAGTTCGTCAAAGATTTGCTGCTGGAGATCGGCGACATGTCGGCGGTGGAAGTGGTAATCGTGCCGCCATTCACTGCCATTGCGAAAGTGGTCGAGTCGTTGGGAAAAGCACAAAACATCAAGGTCGGTGCGCAGAACATGTTTTGGGAACACAGCGGCGCGTTCACAGGCGAAATTTCGGCTCCGATGTTGCGCGATTTGTTTGTGCGCTACGTCGTGCTTGGCCACAGCGAACGACGCCAGATGTTTGGGGAGACGGACGAGATTGTGAATCGGAAGGTGCGGGCGGCGCTGGAAGCAACGTTGCGGCCGATTGTTTGTGTGGGCGAAACGCTGGAGCAACGCGAAAAAGGGAGTGTGGAAAAAATTTTGTCACTGCAATTGCGCGGCAGCCTGGCCGGACTCAAAAGCAAGGAGTTTCAGGAAACCGTGATTGCATACGAGCCAGTTTGGGCGATCGGCACCGGCCGTAATGCCACCCCGCAACAGGCCCAGGAAGCGCATGCATTTATTCGTGCAACATTGACCGAGTTGTCGGATGCGAGCACGGCTGGTCGTATGCGCATTCAATACGGTGGCAGCGTGAAGGTGGCGAACGCACGCGCGATAATGTCGCAGCCGGATATCGACGGCGCGTTAGTCGGCGGTGCCAGTCTGGAAGCACGGAGTTTCGCGCAAATTGTGCAGGCCGCGGATGAGGATGAGGGTGCGGAAGCGGGCTAGGTCCGAGCCGGACTGGCGTTAGGGATTCCGAAAGTCCTCGCGAGCAGGCGACCGTTCCTTGATTTATCCGGCGATGCGATCACATGCGGTCGAGGGAAGTTTTGTGGAGGGCGGCCGTGCCGGCGGCAGGGGAATTGTGATTGCGGCCGGCGCGGCCGCCTCTACATCAGTGGGCTATTGCGGATAGACCTCGACTAAGGCGGTTCCGGTGGGTGCCGGCCCGACTCCACGGACAATTGCAGTATAATTTCCCGTGGGGAGGGAAACATAGAGAGCTGGCTCGGCTGCATTAGGCGGGGCAAACCCGGTCGCCTGAATTTGCGTTTTCTGCGGGCTGGTTTGCCAATTGTCGTTAGAATCAACCAGCGCCCCCTGGGCATTGCGCAATTCCAAAGCGGGGTCAGGGAGCGTGTTGATGCCACGGCTCAGTGAATCGCGTGAGAGTCGGGCCTGGCGCACGCGCGAGAATGGTCTTGCTGGGTTCGGTGCCAATAAATCCGCCACCTTGCACGACGAAATTGGAAACAGAACGATGCGATAAAACTCGAGGCGAGCCCATGCGTCGTCGGGTCGGTCATAAAATATCGCCCAGAATTCACGTAATTCAGAAAGTTGGCGACGGTGATTGGCTTATGTTGTCCATCCAGCGCGATGTTGAAAAAGCCCGTGCTTGACGGAAGCAAAACGCCATCTGCACTGCGTTCGACGCATCCGGATCGCTAAACGCCGCCGTTAGATCAATCGAGCGGGCTGGAGCTCCTGCATATTCCGTGAATGCTGCAATCGGCGTCGTCACAACCGGGGCAACGTTTTGCGCGGAGGCCGTTGTCCAGATCGCCAGGCAAAAGGCAAGGATCAGCGTTAGATTTCTCGTCATAGGGGACGTTTTGCTTAACCCAAGATTGGGTTTAGGCAAGTCGCTCGCGGGGTAAGGGGGATCATTTATTGATCTCCAAATAGGTGCGGGCCGTGACCTTGTTTGACTTGGGGTCGATTTGTTCTACCCGCATTTGTTTTAGATACCAGCGATCTTCGATTTTCTGAGCGGAGACGACTTCGAAGCGCTTGATCAATTTTCCTGCGGAATCGTATCCCTCCATGCGCATAAGCGTGCCGCTGTCCTTATCGACCCACAAAAGAATCGAGCCGTATTGCGGATCACCGGCCGGGGGCTGCAATTGCAGCTTCCAGCAGTTGCGAGTGCGGATGAAAGCGGAGCCGGTAACGCGGGCGTTCGGCCAGTAGAGAAATTTCAGCGCCAGGTCTTCGTAAGTGATGGCGGTGCTGCGAACCGGCTCGTTCAAGCGGGTAATTTTCTCCGAGCCGGAGCGGGTGATTTCAACGAGCCGTGAATCATTCGCCCCGATCCGCAATTGCAAGGTTTCATCCGGATTATTGAAGATGTAGCGAATCA
Organism: uncultured Verrucomicrobiae bacterium; assembly: GCA_963781735.1. GTDB lineage: Bacteria > Verrucomicrobiota > Verrucomicrobiia > Chthoniobacterales > UBA10450 > AV69. Next base: position 116,699 of record CAWAHI010000017.1, read on the forward strand.
GCGGCCCATTTTGGACGAGATGGAACGGCACAACCTTCGCCTCCTGCCGCAGTTGCCCGCGCAAATCGATCTGTTGTTGCGATTGACGCAGGCGGACATTCGCCAGCAATTCATTGGCGTCGGGAAAATTTTGTCCCGAAGCTGAACCCAGCGAGAGAAAAACAGCAGCGACGAGAGTAACTTGTTTCGTTCGCCGTGCGCTTTTATTCTCGCACCGCGCCGGGGCGATTGAATGGACGAGATGATTTTTCATTTAATTAACGAGCAATGGACGAATCCCGTTTTCGATTTGTTCATGCCGGCCATTAGTTATTCCGATATCTGGACGCCGTGCTTTATCATCGCAGCCATTGCCTTTCTCATCTTCGGCGGTTTTCGCGGGCGCGCATTTGTCTTTTGCACCACCTTCGCGCTTGCCCTTTCTAATGCCGCGGTCGACCCGCTCAAGCACGCCATCGAGCGACCTCGTCCGAAGCAGGTGCAGACCGTGCGCATGATCGAACTGGAGAAAACCCGCCCCAAGATTCTGAGCATTTTCAGGAAACCGATCATCCGTGTTTCTACCGAAGCCGAACGAGCCCGCTCCGGCGCTTCATTTCCATCCGGCCACACCAATAACAACACCGTGATCGCGCTTTGTTGCACGATTTTTTACCGGCGCTGGGGCAAGCTCTACTGGATTATCGCTGCAGCCGTGGCTTACTCGCGAATTTATCTCGGCGCGCATTGGCCGAGCGACGTCTTCGCCACCGTTTTCCTCGCGACCGGCGAAACCCTGCTCATTCTCGCCCTATGCGAATTGATCTGGCAAAAAATCGTTTCCCGCCGGCTGCCTGAAATCGTCGCGCGTCATCCTCGACTGATCTCTTCTGCGGCTTCATGAAAATCGAGCGTGCCGTCTGGTTTTTTATCATCGCGATTACAGTCTTGCGCCTGACCTTGCTGGGCACGACCGATCTCGAATTCGACGAGGCGCATTATTGGATGTGGGCGCAGCGACTCGCGCCGGCTTACTTCAGCAAAGGTCCCGGCGTTGCTTTTGCCATCCGCGCCAGCACCATGATTTTCGGCGACAACGAATTTGGCGTCCGCTTCTTTAGCCCGTTGCTCGGTGCCGGCACGAGCCTGCTGCTGTTTTATTTGGGGCGCCGGATGTTCAATGCCCAAACCGCGCTTTGGGCTGTGATTGGATTAAATGCCACACCGATTTTTAACATTGGATCCTTCGTAATGACGATCGATCCGCTCTCAATCTTCTTTTGGGTCGCGGCCATGTTTTCTTTCTGGCGGGTGGTCGAGACGAGTCCGAAGTTTTCGTGGTCCTGGCCGTTGACCGGTGCGCTCATTGGTCTCGGGTTTCTGTGCAAATACACAAACGTATTCGAGCTGCTCTCCGTCATCGTAATCCTTGCACTCATTCCAAAATTGCGGGTGGAGTTCCGGCGGCCGGGTTTTTATCTGATGCTGCTTATTTTCGCGGCGTGTTGTGTTCCGCCGGTGCGATGGAACCAGCAACATGCCTGGGTGACGATTGGGCATCTGAAATCACGGGGCGGAGTGGCTCAAAGTCTCGGCTTTCACCCACTGGAATTCCTCAAGTTCATCGGGGAACATTTTCTTCCCTATTCGCCGCTGCTGTTTCTCGGGGTCGCCATCGCCGCGATTGCGGTTTGGAAACGCGCGCAACAGCAACCGCGTCGCCTTTTCTTAATGTGGTTCGGGCTGCCGGTCTTCGCGTTTTATGCGCTGCTCTCGTTTAATAAAGCCGCGGCGCCAAATTGGGATGCGCTCGCTTTCCCCAGTTTTGCCTTACTGGCAGTCGCTTTCTGGCAGCCGCATCTAGAAGCGAAACCGGTCTGGCGAGTTCTGGGCGGTTGCGCGCTCGGGCTCGGGATCATTACAAGCATGCCCGCGCTCAATAGCGACATGCTTCGGAGCGTCGGCATTGAAATTATGCGTCGCGATCCGTCCGATGGATGGCGCGGCTGGAAAAGCGCCACGGTCGCTCTCGAGACCTTTCGGGTCGATTTCGAACGCGAAACGGAGGAGAAATTTTTCCTGATCGCGGACGAACGCGATCGTGCCTCCGAGATTTCGTTCTATTTGCATGAAAAACGCAGGGAAGGTCCAGGCCATCCGCCCTGTTATATCGTCGAGTCGCAGGACGTGGTGAATCAATTTTCCTTCTGGCCGCGTTACGATGAATTTGTCGAGCGTTCGCCGGGCGCGCCCAATCCGGAAGAGCAGACCTATACCGAAGAAAGCGGGGTTAATTTGTTTCAGGGACGCAGCGCTCTTTATATTCAGGACGCCGGTCGAAAAAATGTTCCGCATAATATTCAGCGAGGATTTTCCCGGGCAGAGCGCGTCGCCAGGATCGAAGTCCATCGCTCGGGACGGCTCATTCGCAGCTGGGACGTTTATCTTTGCCTGCGTTATCGAACACTGCCGTTATGAGCAACGTCTCGGTGGTTGTTCCACTCTATAACGAAGAAGAGAACGTCTCGATTTTACAGCGCGAATTGACTGAAGCGCTTGGCGGTCTCGATTACGAAATCATATTTGTCGACGACGGTTCACGCGACGAAACCGTCTCACGCATTGCCCCCGATCCGCGGGTCCGGGTTTTGCGCTTTGAAAGAAACGCAGGACAAAGCGCGGCGATTTTCGCTGGTTTGCAGGCGGTGCGCAGCGAGGTCGCGGTTTTGATTGATGGCGATTTACAAAATGATCCCGCCGATATCCCGCGCTTGCTCGCGGAAATTTCGCATGGCGCTGATCTGGTTTGCGGATATCGGGCGCAACGCAAAGACACCGTGGTCAAACGTATCACCAGCCGGGTCGCGAATTCCGTGCGCAGCCGGTTCACGCGCGACGGCGTGCGCGATACTGGTTGCACGCTGAAAGCAATGCGGCGCGGTTGCATTGCGGCGCTGGTTCCGTTCAAGGGCATGCACCGTTTCATCCCAGCGCTGGTGAAAGGTGCGGGATATCGGTTGGTTGAGATCCCGGTAAATCATCGCCCGCGGCGGTTTGGCCAGAGCAAGTACGGCTTGGGTAATCGCGCAGTCCGCGCCACGATCGATATGTTTGGTGTGCGCTGGTTGCTGTCGCGCCGCCTCAATTACAAAGTGCGGGAGCTCTAATTCGACAGGATCGATTCCAAAAATGTTCGTGAGCGTGAAGATGATGTAGCGGCGGCCGTGTCGACCGCAGAGACGATTGTTGTGCGGCCGACACGGCTGCCCCTACATCTCCCGATTTGTTCGCCGCAGGACGAATTTGTCTGTTGCCCTCGGAAGCCACCCTTCCCAGTCAGGTGGAAGAACCCTGTTTGTCACCAAATCGCGCTTGTCATCCTGAGGCCCCACGATAAGCTTCTCGCCCCACTGGGGTCTGCATGTCGCTGGCTGAACTTCTCTCTGCTGATCAGATTATCCCTGAAATGAAGGCGACCGAACGCTGGGACGCCATCGTTGAGCTGATGGATTTACTGGTGGCGCGCGGTCAAATTAAACCGGAAGATCGCGACGGAATTCTGGCCTCGCTCAAGCAGCGCGAGGAAACGATGAGCACCGGGATCGGCTTCGGCATTGCCATTCCGCATTGTTCATCGGACCGGCTGGACAAAGTGGTAGCCGCTTTTGGCCGCTCCAGCACCGGAATCGAGTTCGATGCGCTCGATAACGCGCCAGTAAAATTCGTTGTCCTTTTTATTGTTCCCAAAAATCAGTTTCAGACCCATCTCCGCACGCTCGCCTCCATCGCAAAATTCTTGAACGATCGCAGCGTGCGCGATCAGCTCGCCAACGCCACTTCGGCGGACGAAATTATTTCAATTTTCCGCGCCCGAGCCCAGGCAACGGCGTAAGTCCGAGCCGGACTGGCGGTAAGCGCGCGCTTGGCACGCAATTTTTTCTTTCCTGTTTTCTGTTCTGTAGTGGCGGCCGCAAAGACGAAAACGTTATGCGGCCGACACGGCCGCCACTACAAGCGAGCGACTTGGAAGTCGCTCCTCCCAGTCTACACTCCAGACGCGATGGAGACATTTCAGGCGCGACTTACGCGGAAGCTTTCGGATGCACTTTCGTCCGCGGGGTTGCCATTCGCCGGGGAAGTTACGCCTGCGACCGATCCGCGTTTCGGCGACTACCAAAGCAACGTCGCGATGGTGCTCGCGAAACAGTGCGGCGAGAATCCGCGCAAAATAGCGGAGAACATCGTCAGCAAACTCGACGTCGCGGAAATTTCCGAGCCGCCAAGTGTCGCTGGCGCCGGTTTCATCAACTTTACCCTGAAGCGAGCAGCGGTTGAGGAGAAAATCGCGGAGCTGCTCGCTGACGAGCGACTCGGTGTGGCGACGGATTCGTCACCAAAAAAAATCGTGGTCGATTTCGGCTCGCCCAATGTGGCCAAGCCGATGCACGTCGGTCACATCCGCAGCACCTTTTTAGGCGATGCCCTGGCGCGGACCGCGGAGTTCCTCGGGCACGACGTTATTCGGGATAATCATATCGGCGATTGGGGAACCCAGTTCGGGATGGTGATCTGGGGTTGGAAAAATCTGCTCGATCTGGAGTCACTGAAACGTGATCCAATTGCCGAGCTGGTTCGGATTTACAAAGAGACAAACGAGCGCGGAACCAAGGATGAAACGGTGCGGGAGGCGGTGCGCGCCGAGCTCGTAAAGTTGCAGGCCGGCGATCCGGAAAATTTCGCGATCTGGAAACAATGTGTCGATCTTTCGCTGCAGGAATTTTCAAAAGCATACGAGTTACTCGACGTCCATTACGACATTGTCCGCGGCGAAAGTTTTTATAACGACCGGCTGGCGGGCGTGGTTGATCGGTTGCTCAAAGAAGGACTGGCGGAGATCAGCGAAGACGCGGTCTGCGTTTTCTTTCGCGACATTCCTGAACTGGCGGACAAGCCCGCGATCATTCGCAAGCGCGACGGCGGATTCAATTACGCGACCAGCGACATTGCGACAGTTGATTATCGAATCAATGAACTGAAGCGCGACACTCTTTGGTACGTTGTCGGCGCGCCACAAACGCTGCACTTCAAACAGATTTTCGAGATTGCACGACGCGAAGGGGACAAGGCCGATTTCCGCCACATTCCGTTTGGCAACGTTCTCGGTGAAAACCGAAAGCTGATGAAGACGCGTTCGGGCGAAAATGTTGCACTGCGCGATTTGCTGGAGGAAGCGATCACGCGGGCGGAGAAAATCATCGCCGAAAAAAATCCGGAGCTGAGTGAGCCGGAACGAAAAGAGATCGCGAAAATCATCGGCATTGGCGCGGTCAAGTACGCCGATCTCTCACAATATCGGATGACCGATTACGTTTTTTCCTGGGACAAAATGTTGGCGCTGCATGGAAACACTGCGCCTTACTTGCAGAACGCTTACGTCAGGATCCGCTCGATTTTCCGCAAAGCAGATCCGAGCTCGCCACAGCGAGTCTTCGAACGATCTGGCGGCTCACGGCAACGGAGCGCCGTGACTTTGGCGGAGCCGACGGAACTGGGTTTGGCAAAACGCCTGTGTCAGTTCGCGGAGGTCGTGCCGCAGGTGCTGAACGATTTCCGGCCGAACATTCTGGCGAATTATTTGTTCGAGCTGGCGAACAGCTTTCATGCTTTTTACGAGGCGTGCCCGGTTCTGAAAGCGGAGGAACCAGCGCGTTCATCGCGACTGGCGTTGTGCGATTTGACCGGACGGGTACTACAACGTGGACTGAAATTGCTCGGGATCGAGGTGCCAGAAAGGATGTAGCACATTGTGATTCCGAGCGTAGTCGAGGAATCTCTCGCTATCCGGAGCAGCCGAGCCGACTCACACAAATAGTTAGAGAGGTCTCGACTGCGCTCGACATGACAGAAAAGTAGAAAAAGCGCGCGATTGCAAAGGACATGATGTTGGGCGAGCGAAAATGGTCGCTCGATTCTCTGATCGAGCAGCGGAAGATCTTTCGCTGCCGTTCAGGATGACGGGGACATTGTGAAAGCCGAGCATCCCAAAATTCCAATCGCGACCTACCGCTTGCAGTTCAACAAGAACTTCACCTTCCGGCAGGCGCGCGAAATTGTGCCTTATCTTGATCAGCTCGGGATCAGTCATGCCTACGCATCGCCCTATTTCCAGGCCGGCGCGGAGAGCATGCACGGGTACGACATCACCGATCACAACAAGCTCAATGTCGCAATGGGATCGCGTGAAGATTATGACGCCTGGATCGCGGAACTGCATTCCCATGGCATGGGGCAGATCGTGGATTTCGTCCCCAACCACATGGGCATTAACGATCCGCAAAATGTCTGGTGGCAGGATGTGCTCGAAAATGGTCCGAGCTCACTTTACGCGCCCTATTTCGACATTGATTGGCGTCCGCTCAAAACCGATCTGCACGACAAAGTCCTGCTCCCGATTCTCGGGGATCAATACGGTCGCGTTCTCGAACGTGGCGAGTTGCATGTGCGCTTCGATGCCGGGTCATTCTCCCTGAATTATTTCGATCACGTTTTTCCAATCGCGCCTGGGACCTACCGCTACATTCTGGAGCTCGCGCTGGAAAATCTGGCCGAGCTCCGCGACGAAGATTTCTACGCAGAATTTCAGAGCATCCTTACGGCGCTCGAATATTTGCCGCGTCGGACCGAGACCGATCCCGAACGCATCAAGGAGCGGGCGCGGGAAAAGGAGATTATCAAGAAACGTTTGGAACGTCGATGTGCGGAAGCGCCACCGGTCCTGCGCGCAATTGAAAAGGCAGTGGAGACCATTAACGGCCACGTTGGCAACCCGCGCAGTTTCGACCGGCTCGACGAATTATTGAACGCGCAATCTTATCGGCTCGCGTTCTGGCGCGTCGCGGCGGAGGAGATCAATTACCGGCGGTTTTTTGACGTTAACGATCTCGCAGCCATCCGCTTGGAATTGCCGGAAGTTTTCGACGCCACACACAAACTTCTTTTTGAACTTGTCGCCGGCGGTGCCGTCAGCGGATTGCGGATCGATCATCCCGACGGGCTTTATCGGCCGCTCGAATATTTCGAGAAACTGCAACTGCGCTGTGCCAAAGCCTTGCGCATTCCGTTGCCGAAAGACGGGCGAGCGATTTATCTCATCGTCGAGAAAATTCTGAGTGGCGACGAACAGTTGCCGAAAAACTGGCCGGTCCACGGTACTACCGGCTACGATTTTGCCAACCAAGTCGCGGGCGTGCTAGTCGATCATAACGCCGAAGACGCGATCACGAAAGTCTTCAAGCGCTTTATTGGTCACTCCCTGCACTTCGATCACCTCGTTTACGCGAAGAAGCGGCTGGTTATGCGGATTTCGCTGGCCAACGAAGTCAACGTTCTTGGCAACATGGTCGATCGGTTATCGGAACAGAATCGCTGGTTTCGCGATTACACTTTGGAAGCGCTGGCCCGGGCAGTGCGCGAGACAATTGCCTGTTTCCCAGTTTATCGCACTTATCTGGAGCCGGGCAAACCGGTGAGCCCGGAGGATCGCGCGGTGATCGAGCGTGCGGTGGCGGCGGCAAAGCGTCGCAATCCCGCGATCGAGGAATCGGTATTTAACTTTTTGCGCGATCTTTTGCTCTTTCGTTTTCCGGAGAACCTCGATGAGGAGCAACGCGCCGCGCACGCGCAATTCGTGCTCAAGTTTCAACAATTCACCGGCCCGATCATGGCCAAGGGACTCGAAGACACGGTGTTTTACATTTATAACCGACTAGCCGCGCTAAACGAAGTCGGGGGCGAACCACATTTCTTTGGGCTGAAGGTTGAGGCGTTTCACCAACGCAATCTGCGGCGGCAGCGCGATTGGCCGGACAGTCTGGTCGCGACTTCGACGCACGACACCAAACGCAGCGAAGACGTGCGTGCGCGGATGCTCGCGATCTCGGAGATTCCGCAGTTGTGGGGGCGGTCGCTGCAAAAGTGGCGCACAGCGAACCGCCGCTTCAAAAAGCAAATCGACGAGGCAGAGGCGCCCGATGCCGACGAGGAATATTTGTTGTATCAAACCCTGCTCGGGGCCTGGCCAATCAATGTTGATGGAGTGCCGGCGGCATCGGTTAGCACAGAATTCGTTAGCCGGATCCAGGGTTACATGGCCAAGGCGCTGAAGGAAGCGAAGCTGAACACGAGCTGGATTCAGCCTAACGAGAACTGGGATAACGCCATGGGGGATTTCGTCGCCAGGATTTTGGAGAAAAGCCCGCGCAATAAATTCCTGCCAGCGTTTTTGCCGGTGGCAGAAGAAATCGCCCGACTCGGAGCGATCAATTCACTCGCGCAGATTACGATCAAATTTACGGCGCCGGGCGTGCCGGATGTTTATCAAGGAACCGAGCTTTGGGACGACAGCCTGGTTGATCCGGATAATCGGCGCCCGGTCGATTATGCACGACGGCGCAAGATGCTGAAACAGGTCGAGCATGTGCCCCCAAGCGATCTGATGCGATGCTGGGCCAACGGTCGGATTAAGTTGCGTTTAACCCACCGGCTCTTGCATTTGCGGCGCGACAACGCGGAGCTGTTTCGTGAGGGAACTTATGAGGCGATCAATTTTGGCGGCGCATTCGCCGACTGCGCGATCGGTTTTGTGAGGCGTCACCAAGACCGTGCAATCGTCGTGATGGTGCCACGGTTATCATCGCGTGTCGGGTTCCCGCCAGTCGGCGAATCCTGGCAGGATACGCATGCTAATCTGGCATCTGGCCCGTCCGGTTTGCGCGATGTTTTTAGCGATCGCGAAGTTCGCGCTGAAAATTCACAGCTGAAATTGTCGGAAGCGATGTTGCAGCTTCCCTTTGCGGTGTTCACGAATTCCTAGGCGCATCGCGCCATGTCCGGAAGAGAATTCGTCGATCGCGAGGGCCGACAAACTACTGCCCCGGCAATTCCACCGGCGCTTGATGGCTGCGGGTAAACGCATTCAGCAATCCGCCGACCCATTCAGAAAAACTTCGGAGGTTCGCCACCAAATCTTCACCGAAACTGGCAAAAGTGATTTGCGGCGATGCAATCACAAGCAGGACGCTCAAAAGCACAAGATTCATCAGATAAATGAAAACGAGCGAAAAAAACGTTCCGTGATCGCTCAGATCCGTCTGGTTTTTCGGAATCATCCAGCAGGTGAAGGTAAGATGGAACGCCCAGGTAATACCGAGAACGGCGTAGAGGAGCTGGCCGTATGGCGCGACGTTCACGAATAAGCTCGCGATCCCATAGACCAGAATCGCGAGCACGCTGTAGAGCGGAAAAAAATACGGGGCGAGCGCGATCAGAAAATTTGTCCGGTTGGTTACGATATGGCCGCCGTCGCCGCTGACCCGAAATTTACTGACGCGTCCGCCCATTAGCCAAACCCACAGCACATGAGTCACCTCGTGGCCAAAGACGTAGACGATGACCGGCCGCGGCAAACCAAGGAACGCGATCAGCCAAAGTATGACACCAAGCGAAAAGAACCAAAATTCCGCGCCCGCCCACAAGCGCTGATGAATCGTTGCTCGGGTGAAAGCGGTGAAAAATGTCTGGGTCAGAATCGCGCACCATGGCAACAGAAAGATCGCGATGATGTTTTTGACCCAGCGCGTCGGGACCGTTAACGGCATTAGGTGGTCCGGCGCGCGCCGTGTCGTCGGCACGACATAGCGCACGGTTTTTACTCGTGGCGGCTTGCGACGATGACGCGGAGAAGGTGACCGGCGATACGGCATAAAATCATTGTGTCATGTCGAATGCAGTCGAGACACTTCAAAATATTTTTAACCGCGGATTGCACGGATAATCCGCTAAACACGCCAAGGGACAAGCGAATCATTTTCCACTCGAAGATCGAGCATGAGTAGGAGTTTGCGCGGACGGCAAATTATCCGCGATATCCGGGTAATCCGCGATTTACCTCTGCTTTTTTGCGTCTTTTAGCGTATTTGGCGGATAACCCGCTTCTACGCGCGGCCCATGTAGGCGCCGGTGCGGGTGTCGATCTTGATGGTTTCGCCTTCTTTGATGAAGAGAGGGACGTTGATCGTCTTGCCGGTCTCGAGTTTTGCCGGTTTAGTTACGTTACTGGCGGTATCACCGCGGACACCCTGGGCTGACTCGATCACTTTCAAACTGACCGAGGCCGGAAGTTCCACCTGCACGGCTTTGCCTTCGGCGTAGAGGACTTGCACCGGCAGATTTTCCACCAGGAAATCCTTGGCATCGCCGAGCAGGTTTTCCTGTAGCGTCACGGTCTCGTACGTCTCCGGATCCATGAAATGATAACCGTTGTGGTCCTTGTAGCTGAATTCCAGGGTGGAGCGGTTGATATCGACAAGCTCGACCTTGTCGGTGGAACCGAAACGGACATCGGCGCTTTTGCCGGTATTGATGTAGCGAATGATGGCCTGGACAAAGGCGCGCAAATTTCCCGGGGTGCGATGATGCACTTCCAGGACAATGGCAGTGTTGCCATTGTATTTAATCGCCATTCCTTTTCGGAGATCGTTTGCCGCGGCCATTTTTGGGAAGAAGTGAGAAGTGCCTGGTGACAGGTGGTAAGAAAAGAGGCGGATTGTGCCACGGGGAACTAGCTTGCGCAACTATCCGCGGTCTGAAGCGTTCCTGCTCGTGCTCATGATCGAATAGGCACCCCCAAACATGGTTATGAGCATAAGTGGGAGCTAGGAGGTTCATTACAACAGCTTCAATCGCGTCAAATCTTGTGAATCCACGATGCCGACGGGGGCATTGTTGTCGTCAACCACGACGAGATCGTCGATGCGATGGCTCTCAAGAAGATTGAGAACTTCGACCGCGAGTTTGTCTTTGTGCACGCTTACCGGATTCAATGTCATCAGATCCGCCACCAAGCGCTCGCCCACTTTCGGATCTTTTTGAAAATGCCGGGCGAAATCGCCGTGGGTAAAAATTCCGAGCAATTTCCCATCGGTATCGGCGATGACGGCGGCGCCGGCGCGCACTGCGGTCATGTTTTTCAAGACGTCGCGAATCCTGGTATCGGACGCTACCAGCGCCAACGCCTCGCGTGGCCGCATGATCTGATGCACGCGCATCAGCAAACTGCGGCCGATCATTCCGGCCGGATGAAATTTGGCAAAGTCTTCCTTTTGAAATCCGCGCGCCTCGAGCAGCACCATCGCGAGCGCATCACCCAGCGCCAACATAACCGTCGTGCTTGAAGTTGGTGCAAGGTTCAACGGACACGCTTCCTGTTCGATGTTTACGTCGAGGAAGACGTGCGCGTTTTTTGCCAGCGTCGAATCGGCATCGCCGCAAATCGCAATGATCTTCACCTGAAATCGCGCGATTGCCGGCAAAATCCGCAGCAGCTCTTCCGTCTCACCGCTTGCGCTCAGGGCCAGAACGGCATCGCCGTCCGCCACCATTCCGAGGTCGCCGTGCAACGCGTTGAGCGAATCAAGTACGACCGCGGGCGAGCCGGTGCTGGTAAGAGTCGCGGCGATTTTGCTGCCGATGTGACCGGATTTCCCCACTCCGAGCACGACAATTTTCCCGCGCGCGTCGGCTGTCGCCTTCAGGAGCTCGATGGCGTCGGCAAAACTCTTACCTAAACGCTGGCGCAAACGCTGTAGCTCGAAAATCTCGATTTCGAGCACACGTGCGGCCTTTTCAAGATAGTCCATCGGAGTATAATTGAGCCGGAGCAGCAAACCGGGCAAGACAGTTCCATTAGAGGAGGGAAATATGAAAAAGTTATTCGCAATTGTAGTGACGACGTTGATATCCAGCGCCGCCTTCGCTCAGACCTACACCGCGCCGGTTGTTACGCGCAAAGCGCCGGGCCCGCCGAAACCGGCGCCGCCGCTACCTGCGATCGCGCCCAGCGGAGTCGTTCCGCGTGCCCTTCGTGGAGGCAATCCGCTGCAAATGTTGAACCCGGCTGCACCCGCGCGGTACGGAACGGCGCAGCAGAGTGTGGCGCTCAAGCCGGAAGAACCAGGGAACAGGAACGGCAAGCCGGAAGACCCGGCGAAATGGAACGGTATTAAGCTGTTCGAATTTTATTTTTGAACCGGACTTCGGACGTCCCGGTAGTCGCGTCCTATTGTGCGACCTTTCTGAAACCGGAGATGCTGCACATCTACCGGCAAATCACGTCGCTCAGGCGGGTCCGGCCGGTGGTGGTTGCGCAGAAACGAGAAAACGAAGAGCGTTTTCCGTTTCAAGATATTCGGGTGGTGAAAAAGCCGGCCTGGCATTTTCTGCGGCGCATTTGGTTCAAACAAATTGTTGATCGGCCGTGGCAAATTTCCGGTGATGAAGTTACTGAAATTGAGCGCGCGTTCACTGAAAGCGACGCACAGTTACTGCACATTTATTTTGGACACATCGCTGTTCTATTGCGGCCGCTGATTCGTCATTGGCCAAAACCCTCGCTGGTTTCGTTTCATGGCGCAGATGTCTTGGTCGACATGCAAAAACCCGCTTATCGGCGCGGGACCGAGGAAATGTTATCCCTGGTGCGACGGATTCTAGTTCGATCGGAATCCTTGCGGCAGGCGGTAATCGATCTCGGATGCGCGCCCGAGAAAATCGAAATTCAGCGTACTGGAATTCCGCTGAATCAATTTCCATTTAGGGAACGGAGCGTCCCCGACAACGGCGAGTGGCGATTGCTGCAAGCCGGCCGGCTGATCGAGAAGAAGGGGTTGAAGACGGCGTTGCGAGTGTTTGCAAAATTTCGAAAGGAATTTCCGTCCGCGAAACTCACTATCGCGGGTGAAGGATCGCAACTTGGCGAACTGCAATCGCTCGCGCGCGAGCTGCAGATCGCGTCGTCAGTCGATTTCACCGGTTTCGTTTCGCAGGAGAAATTACGCGAGCTTTTCGATTCTTCGCATCTTTTTCTGCATCCGAGCGAGACGGGCCCCAACGGAAACCAGGAAGGCGTACCGAATTCGATGTTGGAAGCGATGTCGACCGGGCTGCCGGTTTTCGCGACGCGACACGGTGGAATTCCAGAAGCCGTTGAACACAACATCGGCGGTATTCTCGTAGAAGAACGTGACTACGAATCGCTGGCCGACGCCCTGATCGATTGCGCGAAGGATTCCGCTCGCCTGGCCGCGATGGGTCACGCTGCATCGGAAAGCGTCACGAGAAATTTTGATCAAATAGAGCAAACGCGCCGACTCGAAGATATTTATTTACGGGAGCTTGGTCGCTAGGGTTCATCCTCTCGTTCCCAGACTCCAGTTTTGAAACCAGGTGGTTGATGTCGCTGATCGCAGTTTGTACCGAGCATGCCAAGCGCCTTAGGTAGGGGCGATTGACCTCAATCGCCCGGGCGGTTCGGGTGAACCGCCCCTACCTGAGCCTGGGATAGGCATCGGCGGTTTGTAGCCACCATTCCGGGAGGGAAACAGAGTTTCGGAAGAAATGGGTCCCCAACTTGGAGTTTGGGAACCAGAAGTTCGGGTTAAGTGCTACTGCTTCGCAAAGAAACGTGCGAGAGCGGCCCGACCAACGGCAAAGGAGAGTTTTTCCTTGGCAATCTTCGTCGCACCCTCAGCAACTTCTTGTCGCTGATCTTCATTAGTCAGTAGCCGCTGCGCGATTTCGATTAACTCGTCGTCACTCCTTTTTTCGCCGCAGGTTTTCGGGAACGCGATCCGCTCAATCGCGCCATCGCCACCGACGCAGACAGAACGACACAAAAGAGAATCGCCGGCGACCTGGCCTGGGACGCGGCTGCGATCGAGCTGGAAGACAATTTTGTGACGCGCTACCTCGCCCAGATAGGCGCGATATTCCATGCGCTTTTCGTGAACGCGAATTTTACGGAAGCCGATTTCAGCAATAAGTTTGGCTGCGCGCCGGTGGTCGGAATTAAAAACTGTGACCGGCTCCTTCGTTTCGTCGCTCAATTTTTTTGCAGCAAGAAGCGCCGCAAAGTGATGCCGAGTGGAAACGGTAAGCTCGCGCGTGCCGACGAATATTCCGGAACGATGCGCCATCGCCCAGTTCCAATTTTCGTCTTCAATCGGGTACGGCGTTGGGATGAAGTCAACGCCGTCGGGGCGGAATGAACGAAATAATTCGGCGGCTTCCGGAGCGCTCGCGATGCAGCCATCGGCTTCGCGCACAATTTTAACGAACCGAGCGAAACGCGCCGGATCGCTCAGCTGCTGTGCAATCTGGTGTGCACCGGTCTCTTTCAACGCGACAACAGTTTTTCGTTTCGATTTTTTCAATTCTGCGAGGGCTCTCTCGCTGGCGTGGAAATCGCCGCGCAAAAGCAATAGCACCGGCCAGTTACTCGCGATTGCGCGCTTGGTGTCGCGAAAGACTGCACCGTGGGTACACGCCGCATATGCGTGAAAATTTACTGGGGCATGTTTATTGGCCTGTGGCGCACGATTTTCAGCAAAATGCTGCTCTTGATCGCGTCCGCCGGGGTTCAAGACCGCAAGCCGAAAATTTCCCGCGTCCGCAGGCGCTATCTTAGGGTCGTGCGTCATGAAAAGAAGATCTCACACAACGAACGCAAAGGGCACGAAGAGTCTGAACCGGACTAGCGGATCTTCTTGGTGTCCTTTGTGAACTTTGTGTGAGTAAACCTCATGTCTAATTACTTTCGTCTTGGTCGACCGGCTCCGCGCGGCGAACTTCGGGCTCCGATGCTTGTGGAGTTGGCCGAACGACGGGAATGGCGCGGCGAATTTCCACGGGCGACCCCGTCGGTTTGATCGCTTTTATTACTGTCTCTGACGGAACAGGCGAAGAGGTTGGTTCGCTCGTCTCTCCTTCGCTGGGTTGCACCGGTATCGCTTTCAATACCGGTTTTGTCGGATCGGGCATTTCCTCGGACGTCCCCTCTTTTTCCGCTTCCGGTGAGGGCGAAGGCGTGGGTTTCGGATCCACCATCGCATGCACTGAATTGTATGGATCGCGTGCCGCCAGCAGGGTCGGTTCTTTTGGCATAATCGGTTTCACGGCGCTGGTGTCCACCGCAAGGGCCGCTCGCGGAAATTCCGATATCGGCAAGTCGCGTGTCAGCGAAGCATGCATTTCTCCATGAATGTTGCATGTCTCCGTTGGTTTTTGCGCGGATGTCGCGAGCTCGAGGTAAGTCGTTTTCTCGTCCATCTCGCCGTTGGCCATTTTGATTTTCTCAATGCATTTATCGGTGGCGAGCAAACCGGATTTCGCGCAAATGTTCACTCGTTCCAATCCGCGCGGCTGTGGAATTTCCTTCGGTGGATAATGTGCCTCCGAAGCGTTCATCACATCTACCCAGACCGGCAACGCGATGTCGTGTCCGAACGCGCCGCGAAAAATCTGCTGCGGCTTGTCGAACCCAGCCCAAACCGCGCAGGTAATCGCGCTGTCATATCCGGCGAAAAGCACATCGGTGAAATCGTAAGCGGTCCCAGTTTTTCCGGCCGCTTCCATTTTCTTTAAACCAAAGTTGGCGCGTGCGTCCTTGCCGGTGCCACGTTCGAGCGCATCGACCAGGCACGAATGCACTTCGTAGGCAATCTCGGGTCTTATCACGTTCTGTTTGCCGTAATCACCTTGCGCGTGCCAGACCGTGCCGTCCTTTTCTTCGATCCGTTCCAAAACGTGCGGCAGCTTTGGTCGCCAACCGCCGTTCGGGAAGATGGTGTAGGCCAGTGCGAGCTCGGACAAAGTAACTTCACTGCTCCCGAGAAATGTCGCCGGATACGGTCGCAGCGGAGATTTGACTCCAGTTTTGCGGCAGAGATCGATCACGCTCTCAACGCCCGGATTCATCCCGAGCCGAATGGTGGCGCCGTTTTTCGATTTCGAGAGTGCCTCGCGCGCGGTGATCAGCCCTTCATAGCGATTCTCCGCGGTTTCCGGTCCCCATTCGCCGAGAATTCCGGTCGTGCCGCCGATCATAACCGCGCGATTATCGAGCGCGGAATCGTCCACCACGGAGCCGGGAAACATTCCCTTCTCGAATCCGGCGGCGAAAACGAATGGCGTCATCGCGGTTCCCGCCGGCCGGCGCGCCTGCAATGCACGATCGTATTGGTTGTGCTCGAAATCGCGACCGCCCACCAGCGCAAGCATGCCGCCGGTCGCGTTGTCCAACACGATCACTGCCCCCTGCAAATAATCGGGTGCCGGCGGTGGACTTGCTCCGGGCCGCGTCTTGCGAAAATTCGCGGTGTATTCAGCGTAAGTTTGATGCCGGTAATTTGGATGTTTTTCTACCTGATCGAGATGGGATCGCAGTGATTCCTCGGCCGCTTTTTGCAAATCGGAATCGATGGTGGTGTAAATGCGAAACCCTTCGTTCATCGCGCGATCCCATCCCACCGCCTCAATCACCTTCTGCCGGATGTAATCGACCGCGTAGGTTTGTCCCTGCGCGTTCTGTCGATTGCCAATGACGACATCTTGTGATTGGGCCTCGGCGCAGCGCTGGCGATCGATGAATCCGAGATCGCGCATCCGGGCGAGGGCAACATTGCGCGATTCGCGCGCTGTGGCCCGGTCAGACCAGGGTGAAAGTCGATTCGGACTTCGGATGACGCCCGCGAGTGTCGCGCATTCCACCAGCGACATCTCGCGCGCCGGTTTGTCGAAATAACCACGCGCGGCTGCCTCCGCGCCATAGAGCCCACCCCCGAAATAGATTCGGTTCAGATACAGCTCCATGATTTTCTGTTTGTCGTAATTCTGCTCGATGCGTTCGGCGAGGTAGATTTCGAGAAGTTTCCGGCGATAAGTTTTTTCCTTGAGCGCAAAACTGTTGCGCGCCAGTTGCTGGGTGATCGTGCTTGCGCCCTGTCGCACGTGGCCGGCGACAAAATTTTTGAACGCGGCCCGGACAATACCGGAAGGATCGTAACCGCTGTGTTGATAGAATTTGTTGTCTTCCATCGCGACCACCGCGTCCACGAGATAGCGCGGCAGTTGATCGTAGGGAATGGTTTCGCGGTTCTCGACATAGATCTGGCCGAAAATTTTTCCGTTTCGATCGAGGATCAGGCTGGCCGATTCCATCTGTTCAAGCTTGCTCAAATCGTAAGTGGCGGCTTCGCGTTTTAGCTGTGAGGAGACCAGACCGAAGTAGATCGCGCCGAAAATAATCAGGAGCAAAACAATCAGCGTCACCGGCAGGTAAAATTGTGGTCGCGCATACCACCGGCGGCGGGAACGGTAGGGGAGGGTCGGAATCAAAAAGGAAACAGGCATGCCGGGACGAGAAGAAACTGGAATAGACTTGGAGGGAAAACTTAGGCGCAATTCACCGGAAAATCCAAAGGCCAAAGCAATTCATGGAAAATCCTGAGCTACTTCAATTTATTCGTGGCGAGATCGAACGGGATGGGCCAATCCCGTTCGCCCGCTTCATGGAGTTGGCGCTTTATCATCCTGAGCATGGTTATTATGCCAGCGGGCGCGCGAGCATCGGACGGCGCGGTGATTTTTTTACCAACGTCAGTGTTGGGCCGTTGTTTGGGAAATTGCTGGCCGCGCAGTTTGCCGAGATTTGGGAGAAGCTGGGACGGCCGGACGACTTCACCATCGTGGAGCAAGGGGCGCACGATGGCGTTTTCGCGGTCGATGTGCTGAACGCGCTGCGCAAGTCTGCCGGTAAATGTTTCGACGCCACCTCCTACGTGATATTAGAGCCGTTTCTGATTTGGCGGGAACGACAGCAAAAACATCTGCACGAATTCGGAGGTAAAATTTCCTGGCTGGAATCGATTGACCAACTAGCGCCGTTTGCCGGCGTTCATTTTTCCAATGAGCTGTTCGATTCCCTGCCGGTTCACCTAATCGTTTCCGGTGGCGTCGCGAAGGGTGCAACGGATTGGAAGGAGAAATTCGTTGCCGTCGCAGGTAACGATTTTGTATTCACGACCGCGAACATCAGTCGTTCTGAGTTGCGACTCGATCAACTGGGATTTTTCCCGGCCGGTTTTGGAACGGAAGTGAGCGTGGCGGCTCCGAAACTAATGCGCGAGATCGCCTTGAAACTCTCACGCGGCGTGATTCTAACGATCGACTACGGTTTTGTTCGCACAGTGTTCTACTCTCTTGATCGCAGCGACGGCTCGCTCCAAGTCAGGGCGAAACAGAAAAAGCTGTCGTCCTCTTTTGAGCAGATCGGCCTGGCTGATATTTCTGCGCATGTGGAGTGGACAGGTCTGGCCGAGGCGGCCCTATCTTCCGGAGCAAAACCGATCGGCTTCACCGATCAACATCATTTCCTCACAGGAATTATTTCGAAATTTTTTCCAAAAGTAGAATTCGACGCTTCGGAAAAGCGCGCCCTCCAGACCTTGTTACATCCAGAAATGCTCGGTCGGAATTTTCAAATCCTCGCCTTGGGCAAAAATTTTTCCGAGAAGCTGAGTGGTTTTCAATTTGGGCGCGATCCCGCCACGGAGCTCGGAATTTAACTCTGTTAAGATTTGGTTCTTCCGCAGATTTACACAGATTAGTTTTCTGAGCTTCCAGCAATCTGCGAAAATCTGCGCAATCTGCGGATTTAAAACTTCGGTTGCGGCGGAACTGCACTGGGCGATCCGTGGTTTTGATCACTACGGCACGGCGACGGCATCGATTTGGACGGGGGATTCGCCGTGAACCTTTGCGACGCCCGTGATTCGAGCCGACGCTTCTTCATCGCGTTCTTCAGATTCGGTTTTCGCCTTCGCCACTTTCTTTTGCGCGACCCCTAACGGGGCAATGTAATTCCCTTCAAATACGAGCGACTTCTTGAGACTGGTGTTGTAGCCAGTGGCACGGAAGTAGTACTCGGCATTAGCCGACTGCGCCTTCTCATCAAAGGCTCGAGCCCCCTGCGAAAAAGGCGCGTTCTTTTTCTGATTGTAGATGCTCCGGGCGTCGTTCTGCGCCAAAGATTCGAGCTTGCCGGAGTAGGTCGAACCATCGGCATCTACGAGCCGGATTTCGTGATCGCTTTGTTCCACCTGAAACTCGTTCAAAATATTGGCCGTCTGCTTGAGTTTGCTGCGAAACGCCTGGTTGGCAGCATCCTTTGAAAATTGCTGGCGAAAATTCGTCATCTGTCGGCTCTGTGCGAGCGAGGCACTTGCTGGCGCCGCGGGCTTCGCTTCTTTCGCGGCTAACGATTTGTCGGCAAGCAATGGTTGATCGGTCTTGTTTGCTCCTGCGACAAGCCCGTCTGTCATCGGTGAAGTACTGGGCGCGGTCGTAGCCTCGGCAAAACGTCCCAACGCGTCGGCGTCTTTGGCTGCTTCAGCGGGTCGTGAGGCGGCGGCGTTGCTATCGGCGAAAGTTGGCGCCGCAGGACCGGCTGCCGCAGCCGCTGCACCTTGCTCGAAGACTTTCTCCGGTGGCGGGGCTTCCCTGGCCGGTTCCTGCATTGCCAATTTCATCGTTTCACCGCTACTGGTTTGATGTTCGCGCCACCACCACAGGGTTGAAATGCTAACGAGAATTAGGGCGAAAGCGGTAGTAAACGCCAGGCGCGGCCACAGAATCCGAAACCAATGCTCCGATCGTCGCGAGTCTTCGTCTTGCGCGACGCGTGCAATTTCGTGGTGCAGCTGCGCCCGCATCGGGTTCGGCATCTTTGGATCAGCACCGAACTGTGCCCGTCGCGCCTTGGCGGTCGCTTCCAGCAGATCTTCAATCGGTTTTTTGGGTTCGAGCGACATGACTTCTTAAGTTAGACGGCAAATGAATGTTCCGGTGGAAAGATTTTTTTCGCGATCACACTGAGCCGATCGAGACACTTGCTCAGACGGGAACTCACCGTTTTGGGATTTAGTTGCAGCTCATCAGCAATTTCGGCGTAACTCAGGTCGCCATAATAACGCAGCTCAATGATTTCACGACAGTCGTCATCCAGTTGATCGAGGCTTTGCCGGACGAGGCGAGAGGTCTCCGCATTGGCCAGCAAGGCGTCGGGGCCGGGTCCCCGCGAGGGCAACTCGATTTGTTCTCGTTCGTCCGCGCCGTCGAGCGAGAAATGGACGAAGCTACCGCCGCGTTTCTCGGCGCGACTTTTCCCGCGGAAATCCATCGCCTTGTTCGCGGCGATGCGGAGCAGCCAGGTTTGAAACGAACTCTTTCCCTGAAATGAGCCGAGGTTGCGGACCACGGCGAGGAATGTCTCCTGACAAATCTCTTCTGTGTCTTCATGGCAGAAATCGGCTGATAACTGGAATACGAAGCGCGCCGCAACGGGATAATATTTATCGAACAAGGCATCCCAGGCGTCGGCGTTGCCCTCGCGACAGCGTTCGATTAAATCCGCATCGACCTTTCCTGGATCGGGGACCGGGGCTCGATGATCGCTCATTTAAGGGAAAACGATTCTACGTTGTTTCGGGCGGGTTGCATTCCTTTAATACCATTCCCTGTGCCAGACGTGGGCGTTTGGAACGGGTATTCGCGGCTTGTAGCGAACATCCAAAGAGAAGCAGAGTTTCGGAACCAAAGTGTGAAGTACGCGGCGGTCTCTGACCGCCGTTTTTTTTGGTCGGCAGGTCCGAGCTCTCCACGGCGAGTCTTCGACCGGACTGGCGCTACAGAAACAGCCGCTCCTTGAGAAAAAAGCGGGAGCATTTTGGCGGGGTTGCCGACTAACAGGGCAATGAAAAGGTCGGCTTTGATTTTCGCAGCCTGTTTGTTCGGCGCGATTTTTCACGTACGGGCGGATGGTTTTATCGTCGTCGAGCGCCCGTTCTTAATCCCTCCCGGTCATTTCCCTTTTGCGCCGCTCGAGGTGTCCAGTCATCACGTCGACGTCAAGATCGATGGTCAGGTAGCAGTCACTTCGATTGACCAGGAATTTTACAATCCCAACGATCAGCGCCTCGAAGGCATTTACATGTTTCCGGTGCCGAAAGGCGCGCACATCGACAAGTTCAGCATGGAGATCGGCGGGAAAATGGTCGACGCCGAGTTGTTGCGCGCGGACAAGGCGCGCCAGATTTACGAGGATATCGTACGCAAGATGCGCGATCCGGCGCTGCTGGAATACGCGGGTCGGGATCTATTTAAGGCCCGCATATTTCCGATCGAGCCACGCAGCCGCAAGCCAATCAAAATTTCCTACACCGAACTGCTGCGCTCCGATGCCGGGACGGTGACCTACAGCTATGCGTTGAGCACGGAGAAGTTTTCCGCGCGGCCGATTAAGAGCCTGAGCCTGAAGGTCGAAGTAAAAACAGAGCAGCCGCTCGCTTCGATTTATTCCCCCAGCCACAAGGTTGAAATTAGACGAGATGGACCCAATCGCGCGGTCATTGGTTACGAGTCCAAGGACGAGAAACCGGATACAGATTTCCAGCTCGTTTATAGCTCGGAAAAACGCGATATCGGTCTAAGCCTCATCACGCACAAATCTGGCGGCGAAGATGGTTACTTCCTGCTTCTGGCCGCGCCGACAGTTGCGAAAGAGACCAAACCTGCTCCCAAAGACGTGGTCTTCGTCGTCGATACCTCGGGCTCGATGGCGGGCGCCAAATTGCAACAGGCGAAAAAGGCGCTGCAATTCTGCGTCGAGAATTTGAACACAGATGATCGCTTCGAGATCGTCCGATTTTCGACCGAGGCGGAATCGCTTTTCGGCAAACTGAGTGAGGCTGATTCCGAACATCGAAAGCGCGCGTCGAATTTCATTGCTGATCTAAAGCCGATTGGCGGCACCGCCATTGCTGATGCCTTGCAAACCGCGTTCAAGGCGCGCACCGAGAAGAGCGAGCGCCCATTCGTCATTATTTTCCTGACTGATGGATTGCCCACGGTTGGGACGCGTAATCCGGATGAAATCGTGGCGGATGTAAAGAAGGCTGGCGACGCACGTATTTTCTCGTTCGGGATCGGGTCGGACGTAAACACGCAACTGCTTGATCAGATCGCGGAGGGAACACGAGCCTTCAGTCAATACGTGCTGGAGAATGAAGACCTCGAAGTAAAGGTTTCGAATTTTTACACCCGAATCAGGGAACCGGTGCTGACGAATGCGCGTCTGGAGTTCGGCGGCGGGGTTCGGACCAGCAAATTGTATCCGGCGCAATTACCAGACTTGTTCAAAGGCGATCAGCTCGTTCTGACCGGTCGATATTCCGGTTCCGGCGAAGTCGAAGCAAAGCTTACCGGCATGGCCAATGGTCGCGAGCAAACCTTCACCTACAAGGTGAAGTTCGATGATTCATCTAACGATTACGTGGCGCGGCTATGGGCGACGCGCCGCGTTGGGTTTTTGTTGGATGAAATTCGAATTCACGGCGAAACCACTGAACTGCGCGATGAAGCTACCGATCTGGCGCGGCGATACGGGATAGTTACCCCGTACACCGCCTACTTGATCGTTGAAGATGAAGATCGGCGCCGGGTGCCGATGGCAGACCGTTCGATGCAAAGTATGAGCGCAGACGCTCCAGCGCGTGCGGAAGTGTCGAAAGCCTGGGACGGATTCAAGGAGAAAAAGGACGGGGCGGACGCAGTGGCGAACGCGCGAAGTCAAAACGCATTCAAGTTTGCCGAGCAATCTGGAGCTTCAATTAATTATGGTGCCGCCGAGTCGCTGCGCGGCTTCACTCTCAATGCTCCGTCGGCGCCGGCAGAATCGGATCGGCTGACGCAGTACACGCGGCAATCAAAATTCGTAAACGGCCGCGCGTTTTTCCAAAATGGCAAGCAATGGATTGATGCGAACGCGCAGAACGCGACCAAGCGGCAACATCTTCAGTTCAACTCCGAAGCCTACTTCGACCTTCTCAAGCAACATCCTGAGGCCGCGCCGTGGATGGCGCTTGGCCAGAACGTCCTGCTCGCCCTCGACGACACCGTTTACGAAATCACTGAATAGAAAGACCAAGTTCATGAAAACCAAACTCATCATTCTTACCCTTCTCGCCGCGAGCATGCAGATGCAGCTCAGCGCGGCGGGGGAAAAGGCGGCTGCGCCGAAGCCGCTGGTCCAGATTGCGATCCTGCTCGATACCAGCAACAGCATGGATGGCCTGATCGAACAGGCCAAAGGTCAGCTGTGGAAGATTTGCAACGAATTCATTAAGGCGAAGCAGAAGGGCGTCGCGCCGGAGGTGCAGGTCGCGCTCTATGAATACGGCAAGAGCAGTTTGTCGGGCGAGTCCGGCTGGATTCGGCGAATTCAACCGTTGACAACTGATCTCGATAAAATTTCGGAGGAGCTATTCGCCTTAAAGACAAATGGCGGCGAGGAATTTTGCGGCTGGGTCATCAAAGACGCGGTGAACGAACTCGAATGGAGTCCGCGCTCTGATGTTTACAAGGTCATCTTCATCGCAGGCAATGAGCCATTCACCCAAGGGCCCGTGAACTATGCCGACGCCTGCAAGGCTGCGATCAACAAGGGCATCATCGTAAATACGATTCACTGCGGCACCGAAGCCGAAGGCATTAACACGAAATGGAAAGATGGTGCGACCATCGCCGACGGAAAATATCTTGTCATCGATCACAATCGCGCGGTCGTCACCATCGAAGCGCCGCAGGACAAAGAGATCGCCCGGCTCGGTGAAGAACTGAACAAGAGTTACGTGGCTTTTGGTGCAAAGGGGAAGGCGGGTGCTGAGCGCCAGAAAGGCCAGGATGCCAACGCGGCCGCGCTCGCACCCGCTTCCGGCGCGGTGGTGCAACGCGCCATCGCCAAGGCTTCGGCCAACTACCAGAACTCATCGTGGGACCTGGTTGATGCTGCGAAAGATGAAAAATTCGAAGTCTCCAAACTGAAAAGCGAAGAGCTTCCGGCCGAGATGCAAAAGATGAACGTGACCGAGCGCAAAGCCTTCATCGACAAGAAAGCGAAAGAACGCAGCGAGCTACAGGCGAAAATTCAAAAGCTCACGGCCGATCGCGACCAGTATGTGGTGCAACGCACGAAGGAAGCAGCGACCACTGACACCCTGGATACCGCGGTGATCTCGGCCGTGCGCGAGCAGGGTGCGAAGCGAAATCTCGTCTTCAAATGAGTCCGAGCCGGACTGGCGAATGTAAGCGAGACGCCCGCACACAGGCGGGCAGGCTGTGCGGTCTCTGGAAAGAGTTAGTGCTGCGAAAGGAAAAAGCTGTATGAAAATGACTATTACATTATTGACGCTGCTGCTGGCGAACAGCGCGATGGCCGCGAAAGAAACGCCTAACGAGAACAAGCCGCGAATCGAAGTTTGTTTCGTTCTCGATACTACCGGCTCGATGGGTGGCCTGATCGAGGGCGCGAAACAGAAAATCTGGTCGATCGCCAATGAAATGATCAGCGCGAAGCCGACACCGGAATTGAAGCTTGGCTTGATTGGTTATCGCGATCGTGGCGACGAATACGTCGTTAAATCATTCCAGCTCACCGACGACATCGATTCGATCTATGCGCACCTACGCGATTTCAAAGCCGACGGGGGTGGCGACGAACCGGAGAGTGTGAACGAAGCGCTGGCGGAAGCGATCGAGAAAATGCCATGGAGTCAGGATCGCAAAGTTTTGAAGATTATTTTCCTCGTCGGCGATGCGCCGCCGCACATGGACTACGCCGATGGACCAAAATATCCGGAGCTTTGCCGGATTGCGGCGAAGAAGGATTTGATCATTAACACGGTGCAATGCGGAAGTATCGCGGCGACCACTCCGATCTGGAAGGAGATCGCAAAGTCATCGGAGGGCAGTTACGCCGCGATCGCGCAATCTGGCGGTGTGGCTATGATCGCGACGCCGATGGATGACGAGCTGGCAAAGTTGAACAAGAAGATTGGCGAAACGTTGATTCCCTATGGCGACGCTGATTTGCGGCGCGAAGTCGCTGCGAAACAAGCTTTCGCGGAAAGTGCTCCGGCCACCGCTGCGGCGGATCGTTTGAGCTACAACGCGAAGACGAAGAAAGGCGTGCAGGGCCGTGGCGAATTACTCGATGCGCTGGCTAGTAGTGAGGTAAAACTCGAATCCATCGATAAGAAAGATCTGCCGGCAGAATTCCAGAAGCTAACGAAGGAGGAGATTGAAGCGCGAATCGCCAAAACGCGCGGGGAACGCGATAGCCTGCAAAAGGAAGTTCAAGAGCTCGCGAAAAAACGTGATGCCTATATTCAGGCGGAGAACAAGCGGCTGGCGAAAGCTGGAAAGGGCGACGGGTTCGACGAGAAAGTCGCCGAGACGATTCACCAGCAGGCAGAAAGAAAAGGCATTAGCTACACGCCATGATTGTTCAGTTGCCGGCTTTAGTATGTTCACTGCCACGTTTGGTCGCTAGATAAACCGCAAAACTGCCGAGCCAATGGCCGCCTTCGTAATGTTCACCGGTTACTGCTGCCAGGCCGGCGTGGCGATGGGCGTCGGCCGTGGCTTGCAGAGCTGCGCGACGCGGATCATCTGACGGTAAGGCGGAGAGAATTCCTTCCAACATCCAGGCGCGGCTCAGGTTCAAACCATCGAGGTGTGCTAGCTTCGGATCGCTGGGATCGGGCGAGACTGCGACTGGCAACCAGTCGGTGGCCGCCTTCGTTGGAATCTGCGGCATGAATTCTTTCAACCATTTGGCGAATTCATTTTGCGGGAGAACGCGACGCATTACGTCGGCTTCGCCTAATGAGGGCGAGAGAAAATCTTCGCCGGAGGGTTCATAGGCGAGTGGGCAATTCTTGTCGGCGAGGAAGAACTTCTTCGTGGAATCGCTAACGAGTTTCGCGAATTCTTCATTTCCGGCAGTGCGGGCGTAATCCAGCATCAGCCCGAGGCCGAAAGCCGTCTGATCGTGTTCACCGATTCGGACCGGGTGGGACAATTTCGGCAGCCACGTTTTCAATCGATCGACCGCCACTTCTTCGAGAGGACGCAGGTTTACTGACATCTCGCGAGCTTGCGGATCGTCCCAGTCGCGAAGTTCGGCGCAGAGTTGGAGTAACCAGGATAATCCGTAAGGTCGTTCGAAGCTGGCGCGGCCTTGTCCGCGAAGGTAGTTGGCTTCTTCTTTCAGATTTTCAGCGGTCAGACTTTTCTTCAGTGCGTCGCGCGCATCCGCCACGAAGGATGCGTTAGGAAATGTGCGCACCAGTCGCACGAGCAACCAATGCCCATGCACGGACGAATGCCAATCATAGCAACCACAGAAAGCAGGAGTGAGTTTGCGCGGCGGCGCCACGTCCGCGTCGCTGTTCAAGACGTGACTGATCTTATTTGGGTATTCCTTGTGGACGCAGGCGAGGGCGAGCTTTGCGAAGCGCTCGGCAGCGGATGCATCAAAGGTTGGAGCAGTCATGTTTTCGGCTGCGAAAGTAATCAACGGAAACAGAATCAAGGTGGTGAAAAGAATTCTCATCGGAGGAATATTTAATCGATCTAGGGCTGAGTGGCGATTGCAGGCTCTGGGTAGCGCGCGCGTCTCGCGCGCTGGTTTCGACGTCTCGTCGAAACAATCTTTCTAGAAAAGTCCGCGATCGCGAGACGCGCTCGGTCCGAGCCGGACTGGCGAATGCACGCGAGACGCGTGCGCTACCCAAACATACACGCGCGATTGCTTTGTCTGTTGGCGCAGACAAGTTCTGGGCTCAACGAAACGCCCCGCCATGGATTCATCAAAACCTTTCTCAACTCGGTCATCATCACCGCGCATCTGCGCCCTTCTCGCAACAATGCAAATCGCGGCTATAGCTGTTGCCGCTGAAAAGAATTCCTCACCCATGCCCGCTGACAATCCCTTCCTGACCGAAAGCTCTCTGCCGTATCGCCTCCCGCCTTTCGACAAGATCAAGGACGACCAATTTGTGCCGGCAACTAAGGCCGGGATGCAGGAACAGCTTAAGGAGGTCGACGCCATCGCGGCGAACGCGGATAAGGCAACGTTTGATAACACCGTCGTCGCCTTGGAGCGAACCGGACGATTGCTTGATCGGGTGCAACGGACCTTCTCGAATCTCAACGCTGCCGATACCAATCCGACACGGCAAAAAATTGAGACTGAACTAGCGCCGCAGTTATCGGCGCATCACGATGCGATCCTTTTGAACAGCAAACTGTTCGCGCGTGTTCAGGAACTTTATTCCAATCGAGAGAAGCTGGGGCTCGATCCGGAATCGGCTTATTTACTGGAGCGTTACTATAAGGATTTCGTCCGCGCGGGCGCGAAGCTCTCCGATTCTGACAAAGAGAAGTTGAAGAAAATCAACGCTGAACTGGCGACGCTGCAAACCCAGTTCGATCAGAACGTTCTCAAGGAAAAGAACGCCAGCTCAATCGTGGTCGATCGCCGCGAAGATCTGGCCGGTCTCTCCGATAACCAGATTGCAGCCGCGAGCGCTGCTGCCAAGGATGAACACAAGGAAGGGAAATTTGTGTTGCGTTTGCAGAACACGACCGACCAGCCGGTGCTCGGATCGTTGCAGAATCGCGCGTTACGCCAACGCATCATGGAAGCGTCGCTTTCACGTAATAGTAAGGGCGGAGAATTCGATACCCGTGAGATCGTGATGCGTACGGCGCAATTGCGGGCGGAGCGGGCCAAGCTGCTCGGTTATGATAATCACGCCGCGTATCAGTTGGAAGATCAGACGGCGAAAACTGTGCCGACCGTGAACAAGCTTCTGGGTGATCTGGCGGTGCCAGCCGTCGCTAACGCCCGGCGTGAAGCGGCCGACATGCAAAAGATCGTCGATCAGGAAAAAGGCGGTTTCCAAATTGCGTCCTGGGATTGGGATTTCTATTCCGAGAAGGTGCGCAAGGCCCGGTATCAATTCGATGAATCGGAGGTGCGACCTTATTATGAATTGAATCATGTCTTAACCGATGGCGTGTTCTTTGCCGCAGGAAAACTCTACGGCCTGACCTTCAAGGAGCGCCACGATCTTCCGGTTTATCATCCCGACGTGCGGGTGTGGGAAGTGTTTGATGCCAATGGTCAGCCGCTGGCGCTGTTTCTGGGCGATTATTATGCGCGGCCTTCCAAACGCGGCGGGGCGTGGATGACTGCCTACGTCCAGCAGAGTGGGTTATTCGGGACCAAGCCCGTGGTGGCGAATCATCTGAACATTCCGAAACCGCCGGAGGGTGAGCCAACGCTGCTGACTCATGACGAAGTGCGAACCGCCTTCCATGAGTTCGGTCATGCCCTCCACGGAATGTTTTCGAACGTGAAGTATCCGCGTTTTAGCGGAACCAGTGTGCCGCGGGATTTTGTCGAGTATCCGTCGCAAGTTAACGAGATGTGGGCAAGCTGGCCGGAGGTACTGAAGAACTTTGCCAAACACTACAAGACTGGGGAGCCGATCCCTCAGGCGCTCTTCGACAAAGTGGTGGCGGCGGAAAAGTTTAATCAAGGGTTCAAGACGACGGAGTACCTGGCTGCATCACTCCTCGATCAAGCATGGTACCAGCTCAATCCATCCGAGATACCGAAGGATGCTCTGGCTTTTGAAGCGGCGGCGCTGAAAAAGGCGGGCGTCGATTTTCCTCCCGTGCCGCCGCGATATCGGACGGCGTACTTCTCTCATGCTTTTTCCAGCGGATACTCGGCGGGGTATTACTCGTATATCTGGAGCGAAGTGCTCGACGCCGACACGGTGGAATGGATCAAGGAACACGGCGGATTGAAACGGGAAAATGGCGATCGTTTACGGCAAACGCTGCTGAGTCGTGGGGGCTCGGCTGATGCACTTGGCTTGTTTAAGAATTTTGTCGGGCGCGATCCCTACGTCGAGCCGTTGTTAAAGCGACGGGGGCTGGACAAACCGGCGGCGGATGATTCCAAATCGGCCGCTGAACCGGCGACGCCGTAGGACTCAACACAGAGGAAAGACAGGAACAGGATTTACAGGATGGTTAGAAGGCACATCTTCCGCCGTCTTTAATCCTGAATAATCCTGTTAATCCTGTCAGGTCTGCAAACGAGATTTGCTCTGGCAAAACGGGAGAATTGCCTGAAATTGAGAGTCGAGTTTCACTCATGGCTGACACTATCCAACCATCTCCCGTTGCCCCGGAAGCGGGCACTACACCGAACCATCCGGCTCCAGATCGCGCTGATCTCCGGCCGGAAAACATTCAAGACGCCGTAATTCGCCTTGCTGGGAATTCGCAGGACGGAATTCAAACGGCCGGCGCGTTTCTGGCGCGACTCGCCGGACGCAGCGATCAGGATGTCATGACTTACATGACGATCCCGTCCACGATTTCGGGGGGGCCATCGATCTTTCAGGTGCGGATCGGTTCCGGAGAAGTGTTATCGGCGGGCGACGAAGCGGATTTTCTGGTCGCGTTTTATCAACACAGCTATCAGGACCACCTCGATTTTCTCAAGGAAGGCGGGGTTCTCCTGTATGATTCGGATAACGTTGAGCCGAATCTCGACGACAAACGTTTCGTGTATGTCGGTGTGCCGATTACCGGATTAACCGTCGAAGCGCTGGGCGGGACGGCCAAGGATAAGGGCAAGAATATTTTCGTCCTCGGCTTGATCGCGAAAATTTTCACCCTCGATGTCGAGAAGCTGGCCGGGCTGATTAAAGAAAAGTTCGCGGGCAAAGACGAGAGCATCGTCAACACTGCTATCATGGCGTTTACAGCTGGCTACGCTTATCCCGTCGGCAAGGTGCTGACGCATCAATATCGATTTGAGCACATCCCCAAGACCGATGGGCGCGCCCAGATTACGATGGATGGAAATCAGGCGCTGGCGTACGGATTGATCGCCGCCGGCGTGCGCTACGGCGCGGGTTATCCGATCACACCCTGGTCGTCAATCATGGAAATATTGCGGCGCGAGTTGCCGAAGTACGGCGGAATTTTCGTGCAGGCGGAAGACGAGCTCGGCGCCGTCTCCATCGCGCTCGGTTTTTCTTATTCCGGATATCTTGCCGTGACCGGCAGCGCCGGCCCGGGAATCTCGCTTAAAACGGAAGCGATCGGCTGGGCGTCGATGGCGGAGATTCCACTCATCATTTGCAATATTCAGCGGGGTGGACCGAGCACGGGATTGCCGACGAATGTCGAGCAGAGCGATTTGCATCAGGCGATCTACGGCGGACATGGCGACAGTCCGCGTGTCGTCCTCGCCGCTGCGACGGTGGAAGATTGTTTTTACATCGCGATCGAAGCCGCGCGGATCGCCCGCAAATACAGCACGCCGGTTTTCATCTTGAGCGACACTTCGCTGGCGACGCGGATTGAAGCGTTCGACGAACCGGATCTTTCGAAATTGATGGTTGATCCGAAACCGGACCTCTCGCCACGCCAGAGTTTTAAGCCGTACCCGGTCGACGCCATTACCCAGCATATTCCCCCGGGCACGCGGATTCTTGACGGCAAATATCCGCTCTTGTCGGGACTCGAGCACGATGAAATGGGTCACCCCACGGGTAGTCCGAAGTTGCACATGGTGATGACGGCGAAGCGTCGCAATAAATTGCGCAAACTGGCGGAGGAAATTCCGGTGCCGGAAATTTATGGCGACACAGAAGGCAACGTTCTCCTGATTGGCTGGGGATCGACTTACGGTCCGATCCACGACGCCGCGAAACAAGCCCGCGAACATGGAGAAAAAGTCGGCGCAATACATTTGCGTCACATTCATCCGTTACCGAACGGCATTGAAAAAATCTTCGCGAAGTTCAAGCGGATCGTCGTTGTCGAAATGAACGACCAGGGAGTTTACGGCTTCGGCCAGCTCGCGATCATTTTGCGAGCGCGCTACTGCGAACCGAAGATCGAAAGCTTTACCAAAACCGACGGTCTCACTTTTCGCGTCAAAGAAATTCTGGACGGCGTTTTCAAAGGCCGCTCCTTTGCCGCCAGAAAGATTCCGCGCGACGGCGCGGCTACCGTTCACGCCGATACCGCCCCGGAGAGCGTGAAATCGGTCAGAGATGTCGTACCGCAGGGAGTCGGATAGATCTTAGCAATTCGGCTAGCGAGTCTATAGCGGAGGCGGATTGCCCACGAAACACGCTAAATAAGCGGAAAAGGATTCCGGGTTCGTGTCCTTCGTGTGTTTCGTGGGTTACAGGTATCTTTAAACCGCTTCTAGCAGTCGAATTGGGGAAATCGCCGTGAACGTTGTCGATTCGAGCGCAAAAGCTTAGGGCTTGGGCGGCCCGCTTTTGTTTATGAAGGGCGTGAACAAATCGATCGGCACAGGAAGAAATGTGGTTGTGTTGTGCTCGCTCGAAATCTCGCGCATGGTTTGGAGGAAGCGCAGCTGCAGCGCAATCGGTTCCTTGCTCATCATCGCGGCGGCCTGCACCATTTTTTCCGCGGCCTGGAATTCACCTTCGGCGTTAACGACTTTGGCGCGGCGCTCGCGCTCGGCTTCCGCCTGCTTGGCCATCGCGCGCTTCATGGTGTCGGGCAGTGCCACGTCCTTTACCTCGACCGCCGTGACTTTGACGCCCCACGGTTCGGTTTGCCGGTCGATGATCTCCTGCAACTTCTGGTTGATGGTTTCGCGCTGCGAAAGCAGGTCATCGAGCGGGGCCTGGCCGAGGACGCTTCGCAGCGTCGTCTGCGACATGAGCGAGGTGGCCTTGAGGAAATTCTCCACTTTCACGACCGCCGCTTGCGGATCGACCACGCGAAAATAAACCACCGCATCGACCGTCACCGGCACGTTGTCGCGCGTCATCACTTCCTGCTTCTCGACGCTGATAGTCACGACGCGCAAATCCATGCGCACCATTCGATCGACGATCGGGATGAGGAAAATCAGCCCCGGCCCTTTCGCGCCAAGCAATTTTCCAAGGCGAAAAATCACACCGCGCTCGTATTCGCGCAAAATGCGGATCGCCTGCGGCAGAATGATGATGGCCAGGACGACGAGCGGAATGACCCAGCCGACTAACCTCACGAGGCCTTCAAGTAATGGCATACCTAATTTCTAATCGAAGTTCGGCAAAATCCGAAGCTCGAACTTTAAGACGCTGACTGAGGCAACGCGAAATCTCAGGCTCCTTTCGCCGGCTGAACTTTTAAAGTTAACCCTTGTACAGCTGCGATCTCTGCTATGTCGCCTTTTCCAATCGGCGTATCGCTGACCGCATTCCAATTCTCGCCTTCGACGAAAATCCTGCCGCCGCGCGAGTCGATTGGCGTTAACGCGGTCACAGTTTTCCCAACCATCGTTTCTGCTCCCAGCCTTCACCGGCAGAAGCTGGGCGCGCAAACCTTTGCCGACGACGAAAACAAAAAACAGCGCTGTGATCAACGTGGCCGGGATGATGTAGCCGAGCGATAAACGAAAAAGCGGATCGGCGCGGTTGAAGAGCATGAGCGAACCGATCAAAAACGAGATGATTCCGCCGATCGTGAGGACACCGTGCGTCGGCGCATAGATATCGAAAACGAAAAGCATGAGGGCAAGAGCGATCAACGCGAGTCCGGTTGCGTTTACCGGCAGGATCGCCGCCAGATAAAGCGCAAGGATTAGCGCAATCGCGCCGACCACTCCGGGCAGAATTGCGCCAGGAGTCGTTAGCTCACCAATGATGCCATACATGGCGATGAGCATGAGAATGAACATGACTTCAGGTCGCCAGAGTTTTTGAAAAACGCGTTCGGAGGGCGACATCTTGATCTCGGAAACCTCGGCGCCCGCGGTTTTGAGCGTCCTGCCATCGACCACGCGCCCGTTCAGTTGCTTTAGCAAATCCGGTAGATCGGTCGCGATAAGATCGACCACCTTCAACTCGAGCGCTTTTTCTGCGCTGATCGATGCGCTCTCGCGCACGGCCGATTTCGCCCACTCGACGTTACGGTGGCGCCTGGCCGCGATCGCTTCGATGTAGCTCACGGAAAAATTCTCGAGCTTCTGTTTCATCGTCTCGTCGAGCTTTTCTTCGCTGCCGGTCGGATTCCCGCCAATTGTTACCGGATGCGCCGCACCAATCGTCGTGGCCGGTGCCATGGCCGCGACGCTTGCAGCGATGGTAATGAAACAACCGGCGCTCGTCGCGGTCGAGCCGGTCGGCGCCACATAGACCACCACCGGCTCCGTCGAACCCAGAAAACTTTTCACGATCGTTTGCGTGGAATCGAGCAAACCGCCCGGGGTATTGAGCTGAATGATGAGACATTGCGCGTTCTGCGCCCGCGCTTCATCGATGCTTCGCGAAATGTAACTCGCTGTCGCCGGACCAATCGCGCCATCGATGTTGATAAGCGAAACCCTCTCGGCCGCAGCTACCGCCGCCGCGCACACCAGCCAAAGCGCCAGGCCCGTTAGAGCCGCGCGCAATCTTACACTCCTTTCATCGGTTGTAACTTGATCGCCAAATCTTCTACGCGCGGCTTCACGATTTTTTCGTAATCGCGATAGCTGAGTTTTATCGCTTCGGTGTGAGTGCCTGCTTCGAAGACAATGTAATCTTCCTCAGCCAAACTCTTGTCCACATAAGTGGGCACACCGTAGAGATTGCCAAACGGTGGCATCGCTCCGATCGCGCAGTCCGGGAAGAGGGGCTCGAATTCCCCTTCGCTCTCCAGGGAGATGTCCTGGCCGACAATCTTCCCGAGCTTCTCAAGATCGATCAGACGTTCTGCCGGAAGTACCGCCATCAGGTGCTGCCCTGTCGATTTTACCATCACCACTTTGGCGTGACGCCGTCCTTTCACATGCTCGGCTTGGGCGATCCTTTGCGCGGCAAAAGCTTCCGGATGACTCAGAATTTCGTAACTGATCTTGTTCTCATCCAAACAATCAATCAGCCGTTTCGGCATCTTCATGCGTCCCCTAAAATATCACGAGTCCGGGCGAACTCCATTTCGCAGCCCGACCACTGGAGTGACTGGTGGCCCACCCTTGAAATTATTCGGACCCGAATTCCTCGATTGGAGGGCAGGAGCAAAACAAATTTCGATCGCCGTAAACGTTGTCGATGCGCGCGACGCTCGGCCAGAATTTGTGGTCGCGCAGCCAGGGCGCGGGGAAGGCGGCCTGCTCGCGCGAATAAGGGTGATCCCACTTTTCGGCAGCGATTTGTCGCGTCGTGTGGGGCGCGTTTTTTAGCAGGTTATTTTGTTTGTCGGCTTTTCCGTTCGCGATCGCGGTCATCTCCGCGTGAATTGAAATCATGGCATCGCAAAAACGGTCGAGCTCGTCCTTCGATTCGCTCTCCGTGGGCTCGACCATCATCGTTCCCGCGACCGGCCACGAAATGGTCGGCGCATGAAATCCGTAATCCATCAGACGCTTGGCGACATCTTCCACTTCGATCCCGACACGTTTCCACTCGCGAAGATCAAGAATGCATTCGTGGGCAACGAGACCACGTTTACCTTTGAACAGGACGGGAAAGTAACGATCGAGTCGTTTTGCAATGTAGTTCGCACTCAGAATCGCGACTTCGGTGGCGCGCTTCAATCCATCCGGACCCATCATGCGGATGTACATCCATGAGATAGTGAGAATACTGGCGCTGCCATAGGGAGCAGCGGCGACCGGACCGGTCGCCGCGTTGATGGTTGATGGTTGATGGTTGATGGAAGGAGCCGTCGGCAAAAACGGGACGAGGTGTTTCGCTACGCCGATCGGGCCGACGCCGGGACCGCCGCCGCCATGTGGAATGCAAAACGTTTTGTGCAAATTCAGATGACACACGTCCGCGCCGATATCGCCCGGCCGGCAGAGGCCGACCTGAGCGTTCATGTTGGCGCCGTCCATGTAAACCTGACCGCCGCGGCCGTGCACGATCTCGCAAATTTCGCGAATTGTTGTTTCGAAAACACCGTGCGTGCTCGGGTATGTGACCATTAATGCTGCCAGATCCCGCGCATGGGCGTCGGCTTTTGCACGGAGATCAGCGAGATCGATGTCACCGTCTTTTAGTGTTGCGATGGCAACCACTTTGAACCCAGCCATGATTGCGCTGGCGGGGTTCGTTCCGTGGGCGGATTGCGGAATGAGGCAGACGTTGCGATGGGCTTCGCCGCGTGAGGCGTGGTATTCGCGAATGGCGAGCAGACCGGCGAATTCACCTTGCGAGCCGGCATTAGGCTGCAATGAGACGGCAGCGAAACCGCTGATTTCCGCGAGCCAGCGCTCGAGCTGATCGCACATCTCGCGATAGCCGGAGGTTTGCGAATCCGGCGCGAACGGGTGCAGCTTCGCGAATTCCGCCCACGAGATCGGAAACATTTCCGCCGTGGCGTTCAATTTCATCGTGCAGGATCCGAGCGGAATCATCGAATGACAGAGTGAGAGATCGCGCGATTCCAGCCGTCGGAGGTAGCGCAGCATTTCGGTTTCGCTCTGATAGGTGTTGAAAACCGGATGGGTGAGGAAAGGAGAATTGCGGATTGCGGATTGTGGAATGCGGTACGAAGAGGAGTCGAGATTCTCATCCGCATAATCGCGAACCGCGGTGCCGCGGAAGATCGACAACAGGGTTTCAATATCCGAACCGGTCGTCGTTTCATCGAGCGCGATACTGATCGCGTGATCGCTAACAGCACGCAGATTGCAGCCGGCACGCGCGGCCCGTTCGATAAGATCACGGCTTGAACCCTGCCCAAGTTCGAGTCGAATCGTGTCGAAGAAATTTTCGTGAGCGATTTTGAAACCGAGCTGGCGCAGACCTTGCGCGAGTTTGGCCGCAAAATCGTGGACGCGTTGCGCAATAGCTCGCAATCCATTCGGTCCGTGATACACCGCATACATCGCGGCGATGACAGCTAACAAGACCTGAGCAGTGCAAATGTTGCTGGTGGCCTTGTCGCGCCGGATGTGTTGCTCGCGCGTTTGCAGTGCCAGCCTATACGCAGGACGCCCTTCGGCATCGTGGGAAACGCCGACCAATCGCCCGGGAAGATGACGTTTGAACTGGTCGCGCGTCGCGATGTAGGCGGCATGTGGCCCGCCGAATCCAAGCGGAACGCCAAAACGCTGGGTGGAACCAACCGCAACATCCGCCCCGAATTCTCCCGGCGGTTTTAACAGAGCGAGCGCGAGAATATCGGCTGCGACAACAAACAAAGCGCCCGCGTCGTGCACCGCTCCTGCGAATCTTTCGTAATTGTAAATCGCTCCATCGGTCGCGGGATATTGGACGAGTGCACCAAAGACAGCGTCGTCAAATTTGAAATTAGCAAAATCGCCGGTAACGATCTCGATCCCGAGCGGTTTTGCGCGTGTCTGCACCACTTCGATTGTTTCAGGATGACAATTGTCAGCGACGAAAAATTTGTTGCGCGAGCGATCGGTCGCGGCGTGATGACACAGGGCCATCGCCTCGGCGGCGGCCGTCGCTTCATCGAGCAATGAGGCATTGGCGATGTCGAGCGCGGTGAGGTCGGTGACCATGGTTTGGAAATTGACCAGCGCTTCGAGGCGGCCTTGAGCGAGCTCGGCCTGATACGGTGTGTAGGCGGTATACCAACCGGGGTTTTCGAGGATGTTCCGCTGGATGACCGGCGGTGTGATGGTGTCGGAATATCCGGCCCCGATGAAATTGCGCGCAATTCTATTTTGCGACGCCAGGGCACGAAGTTCCGCCAGGGCGTCATTCTCGCTTTTTGCCGCAGGCAATTCGAGAACACGATCCAAACGGATGTTTTTCGGGACGGTGGCGTCGACGAGCGCATCCAAGTCTGCGAAGCCGATTTCACGCAGCATTTGCGCTGTCTCTTCCGGGCTCGGGCCGATGTGGCGGTCAGCGAAAGTGGTGAAGGCATTTGTCGGCGCGACGGAGTTATCCGGCGCAGATTTTTCCTGCCTTTTTGCTGCCGGTTTTTCGATCGCCTCCGTTTCGGCCGAGTGCATCGTTAAAGACTACGGAACGCGATGGGTGCTTCAAGTGAAGGGGGTGTAGCGGTCGTCCGTGGGCACGCGTGCGCTTCGCACAGCGAAGCGGCTATGGCTAGCGCGAATCGTAGGTTTCCACGCCGTTCTCGCGCAGTTTCTTTCGCAGCGTAGTCAAGTGCTCGCGGTTGCGTGTTTCCACCGTGCACAGGACGTGCACCGCCGAAACATCAGAGCCGGCGAAAGCGCGATCGTGCACCACTTGTTTGATACTGGCACCGCTGGCAGCGATTTGTGCGGTCAGATCTGCGAGACCGCCGGGCCGATCGCTAATCACCGCGGTGAAGCGAGAAAGCCGTCCGTCGGCGACGAGCCCGCGTTCGATGACGCGGCTCAAAACGTTGGGATCGATATTTCCGCCACAAAGCAAAAGCACGACACGTTTGCGGGCGAGACTTTTTAGATCGCCGGACAAACAGGCAGCGAGAGGAGTGGCGGCGGCGCCTTCCACGACACCTTTCTGCAGCTCAACGATTCGCAAAATGGAAAGCGCGATCTGTTCTTCGGTGACAATGACGGACCTGTCGACCCGCGATTTCGCAATCTCGAATGCATTCTTGCCAACCTGTGGAATGGCGAGACCGTCGGCGAGGGTCGGTTGCATTTCGATCCGCGTCGGCTTTCCCGCTTTTAATGCAGCGGAAAAACTGGCGACGTTTTCCGCTTCCACGGCGATGACTTTTACTTTTGGGCGCTTCGTTTTCACTGCCAACGAAACCCCCGCGATTAATCCGGCCCCGCCGACCGGCACGATCACGGCATCGACGTTGGGAACCTGCTCCAGAATTTCCAAGCCCATTGTCCCCTGGCCGGCGATGATCGACGGATCATCGTAGCCATCGATGTAGGCCAGTTTTTCCTTCTCGCCGATTTCGTGCGCGCGCGTTTTG
This sequence comes from uncultured Verrucomicrobiae bacterium, assembly GCA_963781735.1. Classification (GTDB taxonomy): domain Bacteria; phylum Verrucomicrobiota; class Verrucomicrobiia; order Chthoniobacterales; family UBA10450; genus AV69. The sequence continues at coordinate 154,373 of CAWAHI010000017.1, forward strand.
GCTTCGGCAAAATCCTTGCCATGCAGAACAACGCGAGCACCGAGCTTCTGACAAGTGGTCACTTTGATGAGCGGAGCGTGCTTTGGCATTACCACAGTCGCAGGAATGCCGAGCAGTTTGCCCTGATAAGCGAGCGCTTGAGCATGATTCCCAGCCGACGCCGCAATGACGCCTCGTTTTTTCTGATCGGCGGGCAATTGCGCAAGCACATTGCGCGCACCGCGTTCCTTAAAACTCCCAGTGCGCTGCAAGTTGTCGAGCTTGCAGAAAATCTCCATCCCGGTGATGTCGCTCAACGGAATCGAGGGCAGACAAGGGGAATAATAAACCGCGCTCTTGGCTCGTTCGCGTGCGGCTTCGACGTCGGCAAAGCTGACCACGCGATTGCATACACCGCGCCTAAATGGGTGGCAACGTTTTCGAAGCGTCAGTGTCCTGATTCAGCTAACAACGACACCGTCAAGCGACGCCCGCACGGTTTCTGCCAGCTGTTCTGGATCGAAAGGTTTCGACAGGAAAGGCAGATCGCTGGCTGGGGTGTCCAGGGTTATCTCGGGCAAATAGCCAGAGGTGAGCAAAATTTGCGTGGACGGGCTGTTGGTTCGCGTCCAGTCGGCGAAGTCGCATCCACTCATATCAGGCAGCACAACGTCGCTAACGACAAGGTTGACGATGTTGCACTGAATCAAGCGTTTGGCTTCATCGGCGCGAAATGCTTCCAAGACGTTGTAGCCGAGCATCCGCAATGTCCGCACCGCGACATGTCTCACGCTAATGTCGTCTTCGACTACCAGGATTGTTTCAGTGCCGCTGGGCAATTTCGGGCGTTTGCGGTACGGAGCCGGTGGCGGTGCGACAGCCTCCGGGAGGTAGATCTGCACGGCGGTGCCTTTTCCGAGCTCACTTTCGATAATGATGTGTCCGCCGCTCTGGCGAACAATTCCATAGCACGTAGCCAGGCCGAGCCCGCTGCCGTGGCGATCTTCTTTGGTGGTAAAGAACGGCTCGAACAGATGCTCCTTTACGTCATCGGTCATCCCCATGCCGTTATCGATCACGCTAATGCTCACGTATTTTCCGGGCGGCAATTCCGCTGGGGACTTGCCGTTGGTAGAAACCGCCTCGGTCTTTAGTACCAGCGTGCCTCCAGCCGGCATCGCGTCTCGCGCGTTGACGGCGAGGTTAATAATGATCTGGGTGAATTGATCCGGGTCGACCTTGATGTGTTTCTTTCCCGGCATCAGCTCGCACAGGACCGAGATGTTTTCGCCGAGGAGTCGAAGCATCGAGCGCTCCAGATCATGGATCAACTTGTTCACTTCCAGCACGCGTGGTTCTAACGGCTCGCGACGGCTAAAGGTGAGGAGTTGTTTTGTCAGCGACGCGGCGCGCCCGGCCGCACTGCGAATCTCACTCAAGTATTTGGCTCCCGTTCCGCGACCCTCGACCTCAGCAACGAGCAGATCACTGTAGCCGAGGATCGCGGTCAGGAAATTATTGAAGTCGTGAGCGACGCCGCCCGCGAGTTGACCAAACGCTTCCATTTTTTGAGAATGAGAAAGCTGATCATGCAGTTGTTTGCGCCTGGTCACATCCATCAGCACGCCAATGAACCTCACCGGGCGCCCGTTGATGTCGCACACAATCGAAGCGCGCTCCAGTAGCTGAAGGTAATGCCCCTTGGCATGTCGAAAACGATATTCGCCCGACCAATATTCGGCTTTGGATTTGATGGCATTCCGAATAGACGCCGCGGTGCGCGAACGATCCGCGCCATGAATCTGCCGTTGCCAGAACGCGATCGTCTGATCTGATTTATCCGGGGGATAACCGAGAAGAGTATCGAGGCCCTGCGGCCAGATAAGGTCGCCGCTCGCTAGATCCCAATCCCGAACTGCATCGTTTGTAGCCCGGGCAACCAACTGATGATAATCAGCATCTTTCGCCGGAGCGGTTTTCCGCGAAGTCTTCCGTAGGTTCTCATTATTTTTCCGTTGGCGGGAAATCTTTTTGGCAGGCTTCGGTTGCTGCCGCGTCTGGATGTGAGATGCCGTAGTTGCTCGCATTCGCCGCGCCAGTGACGCCCAGGCCAGAAAAAGCTAATTCTGTGCCGTTAGCGCGAGTGGGTCGAGATTTAGCGAATCGGCGGCTGGATCAAAACAGAAAATGCGTTTGTAAGCGGAAATCTATGGAAAACATGACCGTGGTTTTCTCAAATTTCGGAACAAAATTGAATCGCTTGTTGCCCGCTGCTCTCCGCGCTCTGACTCAGCCGCCGCCGACGGCTTAATTGAGCGCGACAGCCTCGGAGGCGTTCAACGGTCCTACGTTTTTTTCGTGCTCAACGTGAAAGGTGAGCCGGACATATTTGGCTTCAACTCCGAGGATCGAGACATTGAACAGGCGGCTATGCTTAAATGGCACCGCTCCGTCGACCGACGTCCACTTGTCGCTGTCGGCGGACAGCTTCTCGTTTGCGACCGCGATTCTGAGTTCGCCGCGAGCCGGCTTATTCTCGTTGATGAAGGTGAACCGATCGAGCGTGGAACTCCGGGCGAGGAAAATGATAAAGGTCGTGTCGCCCTCGCGCAGCGGAGAGCTGACCGTGTCGTGGTCCATCACGAGAAATTTGGTGTCGATCTCCCTCTTGGCCACAGCCGCAGTGTTTTCTCTGCCATTAGGAGTTGTACTGGCATGAGCGGCAGAAAATGTCACAAGAACACCAATCGCCAGCGTGAGGGCGACCGGTGATCCGACAATCTTCCGGCAAGCCAAATCAAGCCAGGACGCGCGTCGCATACAGGCATGGTAAAAGCTTAGAGTGCGCCACCCTATCGATTATGTTTTTCCGGCAAAATCTTACTTAGAGTCACGCGTCTTTTTCCTTGAATTTTATTGGCTTCGTTTTTGTTGCCGGCAAAGCGTCGCTGCTTTCCCAAACGTTTAACCGCGATCTACTGGTTTCGATCGAGAGCGAAGGCGGCGCCAGCCAGTTCATCAAGCTGAAGCTCCGCGCGAAGCCTACCAAAGAAGATGAAGAATGGTCGGATTGGATGACGGCAAGGGAGCGCGCCGATCTTAGTCCAGTGCCGGAAGGAGAACGAATTGCCGTCCGCTATCGGGTGCAGCCCGAAGAATAGGACGGCCCTCTTCCATCACTTCTTCGCCAGCAGTTGGCGCAGGACGAATTGCAGGATGCCGCCGTGCCGATAGTAATCGATTTCGATCGGGGTATCGATTCGCAAGCTAACGGGAACTGAATCGCTTTTCCCGTCCGCTCGCTCGATCTTTAAGGTCAAAGTCATCCCCGGTTCAATTGCATCAGACAAACCGGTGATCGAAAACAATTCTGAACCGTCAAGTTTCAAAGTTTGCGCATTTGTGCCTTCGGCAAATTGCAGAGGCAAAACGCCCATGCCGACAAGATTCGATCGATGGATTCGTTCGAAACTCGAAGCAACGACGGCTTTTACTCCGAGCAATCGCGTTCCCTTTGCCGCCCAATCGCGCGATGATCCGGTGCCATACTCAGTCCCGGCCAGGATCACGAGCGGCATGTTATCTTTTTGATACTTCATCGCGGCGTCATAAATCGACATCTGCTCGCCCGTGGCATCAGCACCTTGCCGAGGCTTCCCCAAATACTTCGTTACGCCTCCCTCGGTTCCCGGCACCATCAGGTTTTTGATCCGCACGTTGGCAAACGTGCCGCGGGTCATTACCAAATCATTCCCGCGTCGTGAGCCGTAGCTGTTGAAATCCGCCGGCTCAATTCCGCGTGAAATTAGATATTGCCCCGCAGGTGAGCTCGCCTTGATCGCACCTGCCGGCGAGATATGATCGGTTGTAACCGAGTCGCCGAAAATCCCCAGCGCACGCGCGCCGACGATGTTCTCGATCTTTCCGGGCTTCATCGAGAAATCTTCGAAGAATGGCGGTTCATGAATGTAGTCGCTCTTCTCGTCCCATTGATAAATGTCGCCCGTGCTGGACGGAATTTCGTTCCACTTCGGGTTTTGATCGGCGAAATCGCGATAAAGTTTTCGAAAAACTTCCGGCGTGAGGGCGGATTGCATGGCGTCACGCACTTCGGTCAGGCTGGGCCAGAGGTCGCGCAGAAACGTTTCCTTCCCGTCTTTGTCCTTGCCGATCGGCTCTTTAGTCAGATCGAGATCGACGCGACCTGCGAGTGCGAACGCGACAACCAGCGGAGGCGACATCAGGAAGTTGGCTTTGATGTTCTGATGAACGCGCGCTTCGAAATTACGATTTCCGGAAAGGACTGACGCCGCAACCAGATCGTGATCATGAATTGCTTTCTCGATCTTGGGGTGAAGTGGACCGGAATTGCCAATGCAGGTAGTGCAACCATATCCGACAAGATTGAAGCCGAGCTGGTCGAGATAAGTTTGTAGTCCAGTTTTCGTTAGATAGTCCGAAACGACCCGCGACCCTGGAGCGAGTGAGGTTTTTACTGCCGGATCGACGCGCAGGCCGCGCTCGACCGCTTTCTTCGCCAGCAAACCCGCCGCCAGCATTACGCTCGGATTGCTGGTGTTCGTGCAACTGGTGATAGCTGCGATCAAAACGCTGCCGTGTCCAATCTTGCTTTCGCCATGATGAAAGGGATCCGCCCCTTGCAAATCTTTCGCTGGATCAGGAGTTGGCCGGTTCGTCACCATTTCGGCTTTATTGCGCTCTTCGCCTGGATCGATCCCGGGCATGTCCCCATCGTGTGGCGCGCTTCCATTCAATTGCACGAGATGTCTGGTCGAGAGATCGACATTTTCCTTTCCATAGCCGCCGTCCTTAATCGGCTGCTGCAGAAGTGACCGGAAAGTGTGGCCAAGATCGGGAAGATTGATCCGGTCCTGAGGACGTTTCGGTCCGGCAACGCCCGGCTGGACCTGTCCAAGATCTAATTGCAGGTCGACGCTATAATCGATTTCGCCCCGGCGCGGCATGCCAAACATTTTCTGCGCGCGGAAATAATTCTCGAAGGCGGCGCATTGTTCGTCGCTGCGACCAGTTGCGCGCAAATAATTCACCGATTCCTGATCGACCGGGAAATAACCAATGGTGGCGCCGTATTCCGGCGACATATTTCCGATCGTGGCGCGATCCGGCACTGGCAATGAGGCTGCGCCTTCGCCGTAAAATTCGACGAACTTTCCAACTACCTTTTGCGCTCGCAGCATCTGGGTGATGTGCAAGACCAGATCGGTTGCCGTGACGCCTTCGCGAAGCTTGCCGGTCAAATGCACTCCGACGACTTCCGGAGTGAGAAAGTAAACCGGCTGTCCAAGCATCCCGGCTTCAGCTTCGATTCCGCCTACACCCCAACCGACAACGCCGAGACCATTGATCATTGTCGTGTGAGAATCGGTTCCTACGAGGGTGTCAGGGAAGTAGATCTGAGATTTCAGATTTGAAATTTCAAATTGCGAAGCCAGCACGCCTTTGGCCAGGTACTCGAGATTAACCTGGTGCACGATGCCGATGCCGGGCGGGATTAATTGAAATGTTTTGAACGCTTGCTGGCCCCATTTCAAAAACTGATAGCGCTCGCGATTCCGCTTGAATTCCATCTCCAAATTCAATCGCAAGGCGTCTGCTGATCCGAAAAAGTCAACCTGCACGCTGTGATCGACCACAAGATCGACCGGGACCAGTGGCTCGATAATTTTTGGATCGCCACCGAGGCGTTTCACCGCGCTGCGCATCGCCGCCAGATCAACCACCAGCGGCACACCGGTGAAATCCTGAAGAACAATCCGCGCAACCACGAACGGGATCTCTTCGTTGGCCGGCTTCTTTGCGTTCCAATTCGCCAGCGTCTCGACGTCCTTGCGGCGGACCTTTTTGCCGTCGCAATTTCGCAGGACCGATTCGAGAACGATGCGAATGCTGATGGGGAGACGAGAAATTTTTCCGACGCCCTGCTTTTCCAGTTCTGGCAGCGAATGGAAAAAACCTTCGCGGCCTTTTCCAGCATCGAATTTTTGGAGGGTGTTGAATTCGTTATTCATTTTGTTTCACACAACCTCCGCAACGGAGCACAAAGGAATGCAGTCTGATTTTCGTTAATCCGTTTTGACCCTTATGGCCACGGGGTGAGTTCATTTCAGTTCCGCCAGTTTCGCTTTCACCTTGTTAAAATCGGGGACTACGCGCGCATCCTCGTTGCAATCGACGTATTGGATCACGCCAGCGCGATCAATCACATAGGTTGCCCGTTTCGGGACGCCGCCCATGCCGAGCCCGATTTGCGGAAGAAAGGTGTCGTAAACAGCGTCGTACATGCGCGCGACCTGATGGTCATAATCGCTCAATAATGTGACGGCGATGCATTCCTTCCGTGCCCAGGCTTCCTGCGCAAACGGATTATCTCCGCTAACGCCATAGACAGCGGCGTTCATCTCTGCGTAGGCCGCAAGATCGGAGCTGACACCGCACATTTCCGTCGTGCACGTGCTGGTAAACGCCATCGGGAAAAACGCGAGCACGGTATTTCGCTTTCCGAAATTCTCACTCAACGTGACCTGCTTTGGCCCGTCTGTCGCTTTTGTTGGCAGCGTGAAATCCGGAGCTTTCGTTCCGACTGAGAGTGGCATGGCCAATTCAGTATAGAAGCGACCGTTCCCCGGTCAAAAAGATCGCGAAAACGTTAAATTGCCGATTCACAATTAACAGATCACGGTTGGCCCACGAATGGAAGTATTCTGGTGGCTGTTCGCGGTCGTGGTGATGGCGCTTGGGTTGATCGGCACCGTGATTCCAATCTTGCCGGGCACGACGATCATACTGGCGGCAGCGATAGTTCATCGGGTGGCATTGGGCGCGGACCGAAGCCTTGGTTGGAGTGCCCTCATCGCGATGCTTTTGCTTACGCTCTTGACTTACGTGATTGATGCTGCGGCAGGCTATCTCGGTGCCAAACGTTTCGGCGCGACGAAGTGGGGTTTGATTGGCTGCGCCGCGGGCGCGCTTGCAGGATTATTCTTTGGCTTGCTCGGGCTTTTCGTCGGCCCGGTGATCGGCGCGATCGGGGGCGAACTGATTGGAGGAAAGGAAATCGTGAAAGCCGGACGGGCGGGCTGGGGAACATTCCTGGGCAGCCTTGCCGGGTTGATCGCAAAGCTATTTATCGGGCTGATCATGATCGTGATTTTTTTGATGAACGTGCCGTCGCCGCTGTAAGTCGACGACAAAAAAGTTCTTGCCAGCTTTGCACTTTGTGTTACAAAGTAAATTGAATGGACGAACGCCATCGCGCTGAGGAGCATCTGCGGGTCATTCGAACCTTGATGGAACGCGCCACTATTTACCGCGCCATCTCCGCCCCCACCGCCCTCATCGGCGGCCTGATTGCGCTCGGGTTGACCTCGACGATTTGGGCGAGCGAGCGTCATTGGGCGCAAATCGCTCCGCAAGTGATGCGGCATGTTTCTACCCGCGGCTTCGCCGCACTTTGGCTCGGTGCCCTCGCCATTGTGCTCACGCTGAATGCATTTTTCGTCTGGCGCCAAGCGCAGCGCGACGGCCGGCCTTTCATCTCGCCATCGATGAAGCTGGCCCTTCGCTCCATTCTTCCCTGCCTCATCTTTCCCGCTGCAACCACAATCTGGTTTTTTTACGACGGGTACGAAGCCGACAATGAGCTTTTGCTGGTGCGCATTTGGATCGGATTTTACGGACTGGCTCTGATTGCGACCCAGCATTTTGCACCGCGATCTCTCGTGTTCTTGGGATGGGCTTTTCTGATCACCGCCGCAGGAATGATGGTCGCCTCCCGTCAGCTGGAATATTACTCGACACCGCTCGTTCCGAATCTCGCGATGGGACTTACCTTCGGCCTTTATCATTTGATTTACGTGGCGTGTGTCTGGAAATCGCCGGTGCGGGTTGGCAGCGAATGAAAAATGCTCGACTTCGACAAACTCGACAAAGCGATTCACGAGAAGGGTCGCCTTTCGATCATGACCTTGCTGGCAACGCGGATAGCCTGGTCGTTTCAGGACCTCAAGGCCGAGCTGAACATGAGCGACGGCAATCTCATCACGCACCTTCGCACTTTGCACAAACTAGGGTTGGTGGCGGTGACGAAGGAAATTCGGGATCGCCCGCAAACAAGTTATGCGTTGACGGCGAAAGGGCGTGCCGCCTTTCAGGAGTACCTGCGGGTGCTGGAGCAGATCGTGAAAGCAGGGCGGAAATAAAAAATTTTGGGTTGGGACTTTGTGATACAAAGTAAATGAAAGTTATTGTCGCAGAACATTTCGGCATCTGTTTCGGCGTCCGCGACGCCATCGCCCAGGCCCACGCGCTCGCTCGGGAAGGGCCGCTCACCATCCTCGGTGAGCTTGTCCATAATCCAATCGTGCGCGAGCAACTGCGCACCCAGGGCGTTCAGGAACAGTCGAGTGTGGATGCCGCAACTCGCCGCGTGATGATTACCGCGCACGGGACATCCGACAAGCAGCGTGAGGCTTTAAACAAACGCGGCTTGGAGGTGGCCGACGGCACTTGCCCACTCGTGCGATACGCGCACGACCAGCTCAAACGCCTTGTTCGCGCTGGCTACTTCCCGGTAGTGATCGGTCTGGCTGATCACGTCGAAGTCCGCGGTTTGGTCGGGGATTTTGCGGATGCCTGCGTCATCAACGAAGTCGCCGACATCAGAAAGCTTCCTCCGCGGCGTCGTTACGGAATTGTTTCGCAAACAACCCAACCAATCGATCGGGTTCGCGCGCTGGTTGCGGAAATCGCGCGTGCACATCCGAACGCAAAGATCCGGTTTGCCGATACGGTTTGTAAACCGACGAAAGATCGACAGCTCGCGCTCAAGAAATTGATCGCAGCGGTAGAGGTCATCGTGGTTGTCGGCGGCCGCCAAAGCAACAACACGCGGCAACTGGTCGAGACCTGTCGGGCGGCCGGCAAAAGATCGCTGCACATTGAGCGCCCGGAAGAATTGCAGCCGGAATGGTTTCGCGGTGTCGCCGTGGTCGGACTCACCGGCGGAACCTCCACCCTGCCGGAAACGGTCGAAGCCGTGCGCCGGCGGCTCGAGGAATTCCATGATTAAACATCTCAAGACACTGTTGCATGGTGAAGTTGACGCGCGTTGGCTGGAAAAACCGAACGTCAGGTGGTTTATCGGCTATTGCATTGCCATTGTTCTAGGCTCGTCTGTTTACGGTGCGACCATCGGACTATGGCGAGCGCCGCTGCAGTCGGTTTTCACGGCGATCAAGTTTCCGCTCCTGATTTTTCTAACCTGCATCGGCAACGGCGCGGTCAATGGAATGCTGGCGCAAGTTCTGGGATCGGGTCTCTCGTTCAGACAAACGGCGTTCGCGATTTTAATGAGTTTCGCGATCGCATCTCTGATTCTCGGAGGCTTTAGCCCGATCACACTCTTCATCCTCTACAACGCGCCGCCGCTTGCATCGGAACACGCCATCATCGGCCACAGCGTGATGTTGCTGGCGCACGTCTGTGTCATCGCTTTCGCCGGCGTCATGGCAAATCGGCGACTTTTCGGGTTGCTGCGAAGAATGAAAGGCCGGGATGCGACGGCGCGCGCGGTCTTATTTAGCTGGCTCGCAGGTAACCTTTTTTTGGGCGCACAACTCGCCTGGAATCTGCGTCCCTTCATCGGCTCTCCACAGCTTGCAGTGCAATTCCTTCGCGACGATCCGCTTCATGGAAACTTCTACGAGGCGGTCTGGCGTGCCTTTCGACACCTCTTCCTCTAAACAACCAAAAAAAATCCAAACCAAGAAATGAACCCGCCACCACTTCCATCGAAACAACCATCGCTTTTTGCCAATAATTTCGTGTTCGAACCAATGCCGGATCCCGCCAATCCGATCCGGGCCCTGGAGAATTTGTTGAAATATCCGGGACGTATCGTCCACGAGCTACATCAAACGCGCGCCGCAATTTTAGCGACATGGCTCCTTATCTTCGGAATCGCTGGCGTCGCGATTTACGGAATCGTCGTCGGCGCGCAATCAGGTGGGGCGCAGATGTGGATCGCTCCCGCCAAGCTTGGACTCGGCATGTTGCTCTCAGTGTTGATTTGCCTGCCGAGTCTTTACATTTTCACTTGTCTCGGTGGGATCGACGCGCAACTGCGCAGTGTTTGCGGCGCGCTTTTCGCAGCTGTCTGTCTGAGCTCGATTTTGTTAATCGGTTTTGCGCCGGTCGCTTGGATTTTTTCCCAATCGACCGACTCGATCGTTTTCATGGGCACGCTGCATTTGCTTTTTTGGGTAATCGGCATCCGCTTCGGTCTGCGGCTGATCGATGCGATGGGCCGGTTTCTCGGTGCTACGAGCAGAGGGCATCTCAGACTATGGAGCGTCATTTTCATCCTCGTCTGTTTTCAAATGACGACGACGCTGCGACCAATCATTGCTCCGTCGAAAACATTTCTGCCAACGGAAAAGAAATTTTTTCTGGCGAATTGGTTTGAAACGATCAATGGAAGCGACACGGCACGGAAGAAATAACGCGTCGTACCGACGAGCTACAACCTTTCGCGTCTTCTGGCGTGCTTAGCGGATCTGCTGTTCCTTCATTCGCATCATCGGCGTGATCTGCGGTTCAGTTCCCGGTTTTGTGAGTCCTGGATTGTGCTAAACTAGGGTTGATGGCAGACGATCGCTGGTGAGTCGTGAGGCCCACCAGAGGAAAGTCCGAACACCATACGGCAGCATGCCGCGTAGAATACGCGGGCGGCGTTCTCGAAAGCGAACGTTGACGGAAAGTGTCACAGAAAAGATACCGCCGGTTCTTTGAGAAAAGCGCAGGCAAGGGTGAAAAGGCGAGGTAAGAGCTCACCGCGTCCCGCGTAAGCGGGATGGCAGGAAAAACCCCATGCGGTGCAAGACAAAACAGGAGGAGGACAGCCGGTCCGCCAATGCCTCGAAGAAATTCGGGGCCGATCTCCGGGTATCGTCGCACCACGCTGCGTGAAAAACGTAGTGGGCGTGGAAGAAATTCGATGAGATAAATGATCGTCCCGGCTGAGAAATCAGCCGGACAGAATTCGGCTTACCGCCATCATACTATGAAGGGCGCTTCGGAAACGGAGCGCCCTTCGCTTTTTGCCACTCATGCCTGGGTCGATTCTTTCACTTGATCGACGCCTTTTTCGATTTTCCGCACCGTTGGGTGCAATTCTTTGAGAATTTCGTGCTCTTTCTTGGAAAGTTCTTCAATGCTGTGGGCCTGCTGGTGCAGCTCTTTCAGCATGGCATCTTGGCGCTGCGAAATCCGATGCATCCACCAAAAACAAACCGCCCAGCATCCGACATCTAGAAGGGTGACAAAATTTACCAGGTTGCGCCCCATCGTATTCGAAATCGTGCCTCGGGTCGCAATTGGCTCGGCCCTGATAAAGTTAGCGGCGCTTTACGGTTTAGGCGAGCGCCGCGAGTGTTGCTGAATGTTTGCGGAAACTTCGGGAGCGACGGGACGCATTGACTGGCGCATACCTGCGGCGTGGTTAACACTTTGCATTGTCTGGAGCTCGACCTGGCTCGCGATCAAGGTCGGCCTCCGCGATTTGCCGCCGATTTCATACGTCGGGATACGGTTCCTGATTGCAATTATTGCATTGGTTGCGGTTTCCATTGGTCAGGCTCGTCTGCTGCCGCAACGCCGATCCGATTATGTCGTCCTCGCTTTTACCGGCATTCTCATGTTCACCATCAATTATGTGCTCTTGTTTTGGGGCGAATTGCACGTTTCCTCGGGATTGGCGGCGATTTTGCAGGCATCAATTCCGATTTTCGGAATGGTCTTTGCCCATTGGCTTTTGCCCGAGGAGCCGCTGCGGTGGCAGCGACTGCTCGGTTCCTTCGTCTCCATCGGGGGCGTGGCCTTGATTTGCGTGCGTCTGCTCAGTTTCAACGGCTGGTTTGCGTTCCTGGGCGGTCTCGGGATTACCTTCGGCGCTGCCAGCGCAGCATTCTCGAATGTGTTGCTGAAATCGCGACGAATGGACCTCGCCCCGGCGATGATGGCGGCCTGGCAAATGATTTTCGGAACGGTACCGTTGCTGGTTATCGGATGGATTGTCGATGGCAATCCGGCCCGTTTTCATTGGACCGGGACGGCAATTTTTTGCCTGCTCTATCTCGCGATCATCGGATCCTCGCTCACCTTTTTGCTTCTCTACTGGCTGATGCCACGGATGTCGGTAACGAAATTGCAAACCATCTCGCTGATCACTCCGCCCGGCGCGATCGCGATTGGCTGGGCTCTCGGCGGGGAACGATTGTCAGCTTGGTCGCTCCTTGGTGCTTGTTTCGTTCTCGCAGGTGTGTGGATGATATTTCGGCCACTGGCGGATGAAAAAGCGACGCGGGAGCGTGCGCTGGAATCAGAGGTCGCCGCGCCACGCATCTAAGGGGGCGAAATGCGATGAAGCGGGCCAGTCTTTGCACAGCGATGCGACGACGATATGACATCCGCGATTTTCTTTTATCGGTGTCCGCGAAGAAAAAGATCGCTACTCGAGGCAGTCGTCGAGACAGGCGAGGAGATGCGCGACGGTTTCTTCGGTTTCGTCGCCCATATTCGAGAGGCGGAAGGTTTGACCTTTGATTTTGCCGTAGCCGCCGTCGATGACGAGGTGATGTTTTTCGCGGAGATCTCGCACGAGCTTGGCGATGTCGATGCCGCGGTTGTTTTTCACGCAGGTGAGCGTGATCGAGCGAAAATTTTCTTCGGCAAAAAATTCGAATCCGCGCTCGCTAACCCAATTGTGAACTAATGCGTTAGTCCGGATGTGACGTTCAAAACGCTTCGGCAACGTTTCGCCGAAGATTTCATCGAGCTTTGATTGCAGGGCGAAGATGTGTCCGATACTCGGCGTGCTCGGGGTCATGAACTCGTTCTGCTGTTTTTTGAATTCAAGAAAATCAAAATAATAGCCGCGATCTTTTTGCTTTTCAGCGCGCGCGAATGCTTTCTCGGAAACACTGAAAAGCGAGAATCCCGGTGGTAGCGCTAATGCTTTTTGGGCCCCGGTCAGCATGATATCAATGCCGAGTGCGTCCATCGCGATCGGAACAGCGGAAAACGATGAGACGGTATCGAGGATGAGCGCGACGTCTGAATATTTGGCGAGGGTGCAACAAATTTCCGGCAGCGGATTCATCACGCCGGTCGAGGTCTCGTTATGAATCAACGTGACAGCATCGAACTTTCCGGAGGCGAGGGCGCGATCGACTTCTTTGTGATCGATGTGTTTGCCCCATTTCACCTGCAAGGGCTCAGCCTCTTTTCCGCAACGCCGCGCGACGTCGAGCCATTTATCTGAAAATGCGCCGCACATGCAGCAAAGCACGCGCTTGTTGACGACATTGCGGATGGCGGCTTCCATCACGCCCCAAGCCGATGAGGTAGAAAGAAAAACGGGTTGTTTCGTGGCGAAGAGTTCCTGGAGGTGCGGATGAATTTCGCGATAAAGATTTTTGAAGGCTTCGCCGCGATGCCCGATCATCGGGCGCGAAAAGGCAGCTAGGGTTTTTTGAGAAACTTCGACTGGGCCGGGAATGAAAAGCTTGTCGTGTGGCATCACAGAAGAAAACTTCCAACGACCGATCCGCCTTCGCAAGGCTGCGGCGCGGCGGGCGTCCAGCGTCCAATATCGAATGCAGAAGTTTCGCGGACGGTGCGCAAATCCAAAACCGCGCTACTTTTCCTTCTCGATGAAACTGATGTCGCCGCTGCGTTCGACGTAGGCGTGGCGGATGTCCTTGATTTCTTCAGTTCTCGCCTCCAGCCGCAGATCCTCTTCAAGGTCGTGTTTGGAGACGTGATTGCGTCGCATCGCGCTCAGGATGAGATCGCCATCTTCGATAATGAGTTCCGGCGTGCCTTTGATCAACACTCCAAACCAATGTGAGTAATAAGCGATAAAAGCGAAGAGCCGGTGGACGACAACGATCACTACGCTCCCGCCCAAGGTGGCAAAAAATGCGGAGCTGCCGTTTATCGCGCGCGAGAGCACTGATGCCAAAATGACGATGAGAACGGCATCAAACGCGGTTTTGCGGGCAAGCGACCGTTTATGACCGAGCCGGATCATGGCCAGAGTCGCTATGAAAACGATAATTCCGCGGAGGGAGATTTGAATGAAGGTCAAATCTTTCGGCTCCGCGCCAAGACCTAGAAGTGGTCCGACAAAATTATAAAAGGCGTCCATTCTGAAAAAAGTTCGCGTCGTTCGCGTTTGCTGCGTGTATCAGCATTGCAATGCGATAAATCCGCAAATGCGGTGGCCGGCGAAATTTGTGGCAAAGGGAGGATTTATGGCACGCGGAAGCAAATCGAAATACACGAGTAAACAAAAACGGAAAGCCGAGCATATTGAAGAGGGTTACGAAAAGCGGGGAGTAGGGCGAAAAGAAGCAGCCCGACGCGCCTGGGCCACGGTCAACAAATCGAGCGGAGGCGGCAAAAAGAGCGGAAGCGGCCGGGGCAAAAAAGGCAGCAAAGCAAGCTCACGCAAAGGTGGAAGAAAAGGCGGCCGGAAGAAGAAACGTTAAGCTTGTTTCGGTGGCCGAACCCGTCATCCCGAGTCCCGCAATTGCGGGATCGAGGGATTCCGAAGAGATTACCTTAAAGCTTTCACGGCGGGATAGCTCGGCTCTCGCTCGGGATGACGCGCAAGGAACTTAACGAGAACTATACGGCAGGGCTAAGCCGCCGATACATCACATAGACATCGACAAATCCTTCCTGGGTGTGGCGAAATGCGCCCGGCAGCCGACCGGCAATTCTAAATCCAAGGTCTTTCCAAAGGCGTAGTGCAGTTTTGTTGGTAGAGACGACGAAATTGAATTGCATTGCACGAAAGCCAAGGCGTTCAGCCTCGCGCAGACAATGCACGGCCATGGCACGGCCAATTCCGCGACCTTGAGCAGAAGGCGCAACCATGAAACCTGCATTGGCGACGTGAGATCCGAGTCCCGGCTGGTTGGCGTTGAGAATGTAGGTGCCGAGGATCCTTTCGTCGGATACTGCAACGTAACAGCGCCTTTTCTGACCGAACCAGTATCCCAGTGCTTTTGTCCGCGAGATGTGCGGATCAAAGACATAAGTATCGCCTCTCGCAACAACCGCCCGAAAAATCTTCCAGATCGCGTCGCGATCATTTTTCCGCGCACGGCGAACCTGGAGCGATTGCCGATGCGGATTTCGGGCCTGACGTTGCTTCATGTCGGTTGGGATTATCGCCAGTTTGGAACCATCGCTCCTGTTTTGCCCGAACAATTATTTGCATGCTAACCACGCACGTCAGCGACCGGGATCGTCAACGAACGCGAATCAGAGATAGGGAGTAAAATTTATAAGAATGCCTGCAAAACGCATCACTTTGGGGCTACCGGAGATTGGGCTCATCGCGATGACGCGAGGCGCACTGGGGGTGGGGATTGGTCTTCTCCTCAGCAATGGTTTGGAAAAAGATGAACGACGCAGCGCCGGTCTGGCCCTCCTGGCCGTCGGCGTCCTGACGACGATTCCAATCTTGTTGCGATTGCGAAACGAACTGAAGTAGCGATCTTGCGCGGCGCCCGGGCGCGTGGCATAAACTCGCCCGCTGCAAATTCGCATGCCAATCGCAAAAGAAGCCACCACCGATCCCGCGCTCGAAGCGCAGGTTTTTTGGTACAAATACAGAAGAGAAATTGCCATTCTACTCGGACTGGCGGTCCTCGGAATCGTGGGTGTCGCGGGCTACCGGCTCTACCGAGATCGGCGCGAAGCAACCGCGGCGACATTGTTTTCTGCGGCCAAAACGCCTGCCGCGTATGAGGACCTGATCAATCAGTACAGCAATACGGGGGCAGCTGCCTCCGCATATCTGTTGCTGGCAGATGCGCAGCGCAAAGATCGAAAATATGCGGAAGCGAATGCAACGCTGGAAAAATTCCTGGAGAAATTCCCACGGCACGAACTGGCGACCACAGCGCGAATGGCGATGGCCGCAAACCTGCAAGCGATGGGCAAGGAGGACGAAGCTTTTGCCACTTACCAGCAAATCGCGTCGGCTAATGTTCCTGGTTTCAATGCCCCGATGGCGTTGATCGAGCAGGTGCACATTTTGCAGGAGAAGGGCAAGACTGAGGATGCGCGGCGCATCTGCGAGACGATCATGACGCAATATCGCGACAGCTACGCAGCCATGGAAGCGAGCCAGTTGCTGCGAACGTTTTTGAAGACGGCGAAACCGGAAACACCGCCGGTTGTCGCGCCAGCGAAAACGGGCGCTTCGGTGACCGCTACGGTTCCACCAACCATGAAAATAATGCCAGCCGCGCCACCTGCGCCGAATGGTGCGCCATCAGTGGCAGCGAAACCGTCGCCCGCGCCGAGTACAACGCCGTAGCTACTTTTCAAAAAAATGGCGGCGATTTTCAATCGCCGTTTTGCTAGTCGGCAGGTCCGAGCCGGACTCGCGTTTGAGAAAGCCGCTCCTTGCGATTAGCGCTTGGAGAATTGGAAGCGTTTACGGGCTCCCGGCTGCCCTGATTTTTTGCGCTCTTTCATGCGCGGATCACGCCGGAGCAAACCCTCCGCCTTAAGGGTGGCTCGCAAATTGTTATCGACTTGCAACAAAGCCCGCGAAATTGCCAGACGCACCGCCCCAGCCTGCCCGCTACTGCCACCGCCGGTAGCATTAATCGAGAGGTCATAGGCGTTCGCCAGCTTCACCGTTTGCAGCGGTTGTAATACCGCGTTCTGCAGCGGCGCAGTCGGGAAATATTCTTCAAAGCTGCGCCCGTTGATATCGATCTTGCCGCTGCCTGTGGTCATGCGCACACGCGCGACGGAAGTTTTGCGCCGACCGGTAGCAACGATTTCCTGAGATTGTGCCATAATATTTCTCCTAACGTAATTTCACCGGCGACGGCTGCTGGGCTGCGTGCGGGTGATCTTCGCCCCGATAAACCTTCAGCTTCCGATAAACCGAACGGCCCAGGCGATTGTGCGGAATCATTCCGCGCACAGCGCGCTCGATGAGCAATTCCGGATGCCGCACGCGCCGTGCTCGAACGTTTTCCGATTTATGGCCGCCGACGTAACCGGAAAAGCTCATGAAAGTTTTTTGCTCTTCCTTTTTGCCGGTCACCCGCACCTTGTCGGCATTGACGACAATGACGAAATCACCGGTATCGACGTGTGGAGTGAAGACAGATTTTTCCTTTCCGCGCAATAGATTCGCAGCTTTCACGGCGACACGACCGAGCACCTGATCCTTCGCATCGATGAGCCACCATTTGCGTGGGACTTCCGATGCTTTCGCTGAAAACGTCTTCATAAACGGGCGGGAAAAGGCACGGAAACTACGGGCGATGGCCGCAGGTGTCAACCTCCTGCGCGCCTCGAGTAGTGGTGTTGGATCAGCCGCTGGTACCGCGGGTGCTTTATGGAAATTATGAAGCCCCTCGCTTCGTTTTTGCCGCTCGTTTTTGGCCTTTTTTGCCGCTATTGTTCGCCGCCAATCCGGACCTCTTACCCGGAGATTCAGACAAGGTTACCGGCACCGCGATCATTCGTGAAATAAATATTGCTAGGCAAAACCCGACGCTTTACGCGAATTTCCTCGAACAAATCCGCCAGAACTACGCCGGTCGGGTTCGCCTGATGCCGGGCAGACTCCCCGTGTGCACTCAGGAGGGTGTCCATGCAGTGGATGAGGCGATACGATTCTTGCGCCACGCACGACCATTTCCAGCGCTTGCGCTTTCGTCGGGCTTGTGTTCAGCCGTCGCTGATCATTGCCGTGAGCAGGCTGGCGGTGTCGTCGGACATCACGGGTGCGATGGGAGCGATGCAGGAAGCCGAATTAGTCGTTACGGCGTAGTCGCGCAAGGTTGGGCGGAGAACATTGCTTATGGTCAACGCTCTGCCCGCGCCATTGTCATGGCGCTCATCGTTGATGATGGCGTGCGCGGTCGCGACCATCGCAGGAACATTTTCAACCCGAATTACAACGCGGCCGGAGCGGCTTACGGTCCGCATGCCAGATACGACAGTGTTTGCAGTATCGATTTTGCCAGTGGCTACGCCGAGGGCACGTTCGTACGTGCTGGAACCGATGCCGCGAATTCGTTTTAACGACGCGACACCAACTATCGGTCGCGGTGCCGCTGAGGCCGCGCTTTTTCGAGAATCGGTTGAACGGATGGATCGGCCTTAAGCAAGGCGTCGCGTAATCGATCGCGAAATTCCTTGCGCGCTTGCTCGTAGCGAGCCCGTGATTGTACCAGCGCCGGATCTCGCATCGCCATGTCGTGCGCCGAGCGTAACTTTGCCTGCTCCTCGAGCGAAAGCCTGGAAAACGGGATGCGCTTAAGGTCGCCGCCTTGTGGTGTCTGGCCAAAAGCGCTCACCGACACCAAGGCGGCGAGCAAAATGGCGACCAAAAGCTGTCGTTTCATAGCCTAAAGTTTAACCCAAAACGCCTGGCAAAGTTGCGTGCTAGATGAAATTTGCTCTCCTCTACTGCTGGCGCAAATCGGACATGACTCTCCGGTTCAAGCCACTGCCGTTAAGTCATGACAAAAGTTGAGAAGAACGCCATTTCGCCAACTCGGGAACAAGATTTCCCGGAGTGGTATCAACAGGTCATTCGTGCGGCTGAGCTGGCTGAACCCTCGGATGTTCGCGGTTGCATGGTCATTCGCCCCTGGGGCTTTGGAATTTGGGAAAATATGCAGCGGCAGCTCGATGTCCTGTTTCGCGCCACCGGCCATCGCAACGCTTATTTCCCGCTCTTCATTCCGCTGAGTTATTTCGCGAAAGAAGCTGAGCATGTCGAAGGCTTCGCTAAAGAATGCGCGGTCGTGACACACACGCGATTGGAAGTGGACGCCGCAGGAAAAATGAAACCGGCCAGTCCATTGACCGAGCCGTTAGTCGTCAGGCCAACAAGCGAAACCATCATCGGCGCGAGCTACGCAAAGTGGGTCCAATCCTATCGGGACCTTCCTATCCTTCTTAATCAATGGGCCAATGTCGTGCGGTGGGAAATGCGGCCGCGATTATTTTTGCGCACGACCGAATTTCTCTGGCAGGAAGGGCACACTGTTCACGAGACCGAAGCGGAAGCGCGCGAGGAGACGCAACGTATGCTCGGTGTTTACGAAACGTTTGCGCGCGATCATTGCGCCATTCCCGTTTTTGCGGGGGAAAAATCGGAGAGCGAAAAATTTCCAGGCGCGGTGCAGACGATGACGATTGAAGCGATCGTGCAGGACCGCAAGGCGATCCAGGCCGGCACTTCGCATTTTCTCGGGCAAAACTTCGCGCGCGCGAGCGGCATTCAATTTCAAAACCGCGAAGGCAAACAGGAATTTGGCTGGACGACGAGCTGGGGAATGACGACGCGCATGGTTGGAACTGTCATCATGGCGCATGGCGACGACGATGGAGTGATCTTACCACCCCGTATCGCGCCGACACAGATTGTAATTCTGCCGATTACGCCGAAGGAGGAAACGCAGCAGCAGGTTCTGGAAGCTTGCGACAAGCTTGTCGCCGAGCTTCGGGTCAAAAGGTATGCCGACCTCGGGCTCGAGGTAGAGATCGATCGTCGTCAATTCGGTGGCGGAGTCCGGAACTGGGAATGGATCAAAAAAGGTGTCCCGATTCGATTGGAACTTGGTCCGCGTGATCTCGAGAAAAATTCGGTGGCAGTGAGCCGGCGGGATCAGCCGGTAAAAGAGAAACAATTTATGCCGACGAGCGAATTCGTCGCCCGCGCGCCGGAGATTCTTGGCTCGATCCAACAGAATCTTTACCAGCGTGCACTGAAGTTTCGAGATGCCAATACGCGGACGATTGAGAGCAAGGAAGAGTTCTACGATTTCTTCACTCCCAAAGACTCGGCAAGACCTGAAATTCATGGTGGCTTCGCGCTCGCCCACTGGAATGGCTCGCGCGAGATCGAGGAGAAGATAAAGAGTGACCTCAAAGTCACCATCCGCTGCATTCCCTTAACCGATCCGGAACCTGGTCGATGCATTTTTACCGGCCAGGCGAGCGAGAGGCGAGTGATCTGGGCTAAGGCATACTAGTGGATTGGTTGACGTCGGAATGCGCGTTGTTTTACCCTTATTCATGAGCAATGAGCTCACACTTTACAGCCGCGCCATGTGTTCGTGGTGCATCGACGCCAAGGATTTTTTGCAATCCCGCGGCTACAAATTTACTGAGATCGACGTTGGCCGGAATCGCGCCGCTTACGAGGAGATGAAGGAAATTTCCGAGCAAAGTTATGTGCCCACGCTGGTGGCCGGAGAGGAAGTGCTGGCAAATTTCGACGTCGAGCAGCTGGAGAAATTCTTAGACGAGCATCGGATCGAACCGTAATGCTGTTCGGACTTTTCCTCACCCTGGGCGTCGCTGTCCTCAGCGTCGCGTTGCGGAGTTTTCAGACCTCGTTCGCGCAAAAGCTGGGCGCGCTGGGGATCTTGATCGCGACGTTTCTGGCATTTTATTTCATTACCGGAAACATGGGGTGGGGTATTGCGGGGGGAGCAAGTTGGCTGTTCCTGCCGTGGCTGGAGATTCTCACCCGTATTCGCACATTGCGCCTGCCGAAAGAGAAGCGGTTGCGACCCAAGACTCCGCCTTCGGCCAGTCTGTTTCCCGCGCTCGACGACATCAGCCGTGAAATCGAAAACGAAGGTTTTGCCCACATTAATGACGCCGGCTGGGACTGGGAGGACTACCGGCAGTTTTTCCGGCTCTTTTACCGGACCGACGATCGTGCGCAGGCCACGATTTGCCTGAACGAGCAGCACGATCTGTCGTTTTATTATTTGCGCATTTCGTCGCGCGCGAAAAATGGTCTGATTTGGACGACTTGGAATTACCCGTTGTCTTACGGATTGAAGTTAACCCCGCAGTTTCGGATCAACCGCCAGCGGCCGGACCAAAGCTTTTGGCAGCTTTATCAAAGCCACCGTGAATTTCTGAAAAGCCATTCAGTGGAAACGGCTTCGCTCGATTCTCTCGACGATGAACGCATCCAGACTGACATCGAAAATGATTTGCGCGATCAAATTGCACATAACGTCCGTGCTGGCGTGCTTAAAGCGGCGGCGAATGATGAAGTCAAATACTCCTGGCGCGGGATGATTTATCTCTGGTGCCAGTTCCTGCTCGATTTGGTGCGTTTATAACTCTTCCTCTTCCGTTACCTCTTAACCTTTATCTACAGAGAGCGGCGGAAGAGGAAGAGTCGTTACACTTTCATGATCTCGGCTTCCTTGCGTCCGAGATGCTCGTCGATCGATTTCACAAAGCGATCGGTCAATTTTTGGACCTCGTCTTCGGTGTCGCGCATTCCATCTTCCGTTAGCGTACCAGACGCTTTCAGCTTTTTCGCTTCATCCAGCGCAGTTCGCCGATTCCCGCGCACTCGCACACGGGCTTCTTCGGCCATTTTGCCAAGCGAACGAACCAGATCTTTGCGGCGCTCCTCCGACAATTCCGGGATTGGCAGCCGGATGATTTTCCCATCCACCGACGGTGTTATACCGATGCGCGATTCGTTAAGTGCCTTCTCGATATCGCGGACTGTTCCGGCGTCGAATGGTTGTACCACCAGTAACCGTGGCTCAGGCGTGGTAATGAGGGCAAGCTGTTTCAGTTTCATGGTCGAGCCGTAAGCATGCACATCGACGTTCTCGACCAGGGTGGGCGAAGCTTTCCCGGTGCGCACCGCGGCGAATTCGTGCACCATGAAATCGACACTTTTTTCCATCGCCATTTCTGTCTCGAGAAGAATGTCGTCCTTGGTCATAAAAAGATTCTGGCGCGAGCAAATCCTAATCGCAAACCAACGTCCCGATTTTTCGCCCCAGCACTACGTCACGAATGTTCTCAGGCTGGTTCATGTTAAAAATGACAATCGGGATTTTGTTATCCATGCATAGACTGAAAGCAGTCGAATCCATCACTTGCAACCGCTTGCTCAGCGCCTCGGTGTAGCTCACTTGGTCATAGCGCTCGGCGTTCGGGTTTTTTTGGGGATCGGAATCATAAACGCCATCTACCTTGGTCGCTTTCAAAATCACCTGCGCGCCGATCTCGCTGGCGCGGAGCGCGGCGGTGGTATCGGTAGAAAAATAGGGGTTGCCAGTGCCGGCGACG
Source organism: uncultured Verrucomicrobiae bacterium (assembly GCA_963781735.1). Classification (GTDB taxonomy): domain Bacteria; phylum Verrucomicrobiota; class Verrucomicrobiia; order Chthoniobacterales; family UBA10450; genus AV69. The sequence continues at coordinate 176,564 of CAWAHI010000017.1, forward strand.
AAAATGACAACGCGGCCAAGCTCGAGATGACGAACGGCGCGACCACGGATGAATGGCTCCGCCACATTTTTCATTTCAATCGCGGTCTGCACCCTCGTCTCTACCCCAATCCGGGCGCAGGCGCTTTGCAACGCCAGACCATTGATCACTGTCGCGAGCATTCCCATGTAATCAGCCGTGGTACGATCCATCCCGCGATGAGCGGCCGAAGTTCCCCGCCAGATGTTTCCTCCGCCGATGACAACGCCGATTTGCACGCCCAAGTCGCGCACCTCCTTGATCCGCTCGGCAATAGCGAGGACGACCTGCGGCGAAATATTCTCCCGCGCGCCAGCGGCTTGAAGCGCCTCGCCGCTTAATTTAAGCACGATGCGTTCGTAAACGGCGGCTTCCGTCTGCATCGGGCGTCAAACATGGCGCATCACGGCCGTAATGAAAACAAAAATGCATCTGTCGCAGCGGTCGGTGACCGCGGCCTTGCGCTGGTGGCGTAGAACGGGCCGGGCTACAATGGGGCAACCCGCGAACGGCCACGCAGAAATTCCGCGATCCTCATTCGCCGTTTTCCCTCGAGCTGAACTTCATTTAACAACAAGGCGCCCTTCCCGGCAGCGACGATCAGTTCATTTTCCTTTTGTAAAATTTCTCCGGGCTTGCCGTTCTGATCGACAATTGATGCGGCGAAGATCTTCAACTTGCGTTGGTGGAGCTCCGTGAACGCGCCTGGCCAGGGATTGAATGCGCGGATTTTTCTCTCGATGACGTCGGCAGACTCGGTCCAATTGATGCGGCCGTGTTCGCGTTCGAGTTTCGGTGCGTAGGTTGCAAGTTCGCTCTCTTGCGAAGTGCGAGGTGCGTCTCCTTTCGCGAGGAGCGAAATGGCCTCTCTCAAAGCCTCGGGCGCAATTTCCGCCAACCTGTCATGCAGAGAACCGCCGGTCTCAGTCCGCGCGATTCCGATTTTTTTCTCGAGCAAAATATCACCGGTATCAAGACCTTCATCCATATACATGACGGTGACCCCGGTTTCGCGATCACCCGCCGCGATCGCCGCCTGAATTGGCGCCGCACCGCGCCAACGCGGCAAGATCGAGGCGTGCAAATTGAGGCATGCAATCTTTGGAATTTCGAGGACCTCGCGCGGAAGAATTTGTCCGTAGGCCATTACGACAATCACATCCGGATTCAGACGGCGAATTGCCTCAATCGCCTCTGGCATCTTGATCCGGGCCGGCTGCAAAACGGGCAGCTCGAGTTCACATCCAGATGTCGCATATGCGACACCTAACTGTTGAGTCGCTGCTTTGATCGGAGGTGGCGTGATTTTCTGGTCGCGACCGACGGGTTTGTCCGGTTGGGTGACGATACCGGCCAACTCATGCTCGCGCCATTCGCGCAGCAGTCGCAGTGTCGGCACGCCGATCTCGCCCGTGCCGATAAAAACGATCCGCATTCTCGTTAGGAATGCAGGGAAATCGGAACCCGCTTTCCTCGGCGCGCCTGTTGCGCCGCAATCGTTTGCGCCATCATTTTTTCACCGGCTGTGACTTCGCGCGATCCAACCGAGGAAGCGCAACCAGTGCAGAGATAATCGTAGAGTTCTTTGTCGGGCAAAACTAACAGCAGCCGTTCGCGCACCGGCATGGTCGCTTTGCACTTGTCGCAATAAAGAGTGGAAGCGGTGAAATTCTCAAACTGACTCATTGTTTATGCCCGTCCACGCCGTTCACGCTAGCGAGGATGTCGAACAAAACCTTTGCTGGTGGCTGCATCGCGTCAACCACGGTGATGCATTCCCTCGGGTAGTAGGTCAGCACTGGGCGCGATTCTTTTTCATAAGTGTCGAGCCGTCTTTGGATCACCTGCTCATTGGCGTCATCGAGCCGGTTATCTTTCAGGGCGCGCTTTTTCAGGCGCTCGAACAGCGTTTCGCGATTCGGGCAGGCGAGGTGAAAGACTTTTCGAACGTCGATCATGTCCTCCATGATTTTTGCCTGACTGACATTTCGCGGAATGCCGTCAAGCACAAGAGTATCGATATCGGGTTTGAATTTGTGAGCCTCGACCGCAGCGTCGATGGCTTCTTTCCAAAGCTCGACCGTGATCTCGTCGGGCACGAGTTGACCTTTGCTGGAGTATTCGAGAAAGGCCTTGCCTACTTCTGTCCGCGTATCGATGGAACGGAAAACATCTCCACAGGGGCAGTGAAAAAAGCGCGGGATACTGCCGAGAGTTTTGCCCTGTGTGCCTTTGCCGCTTCCGGGCGCGCCAAAGAGGATGAACGTGTTATATCTCATAACAACTGGAACCTTCCTTTATAAAATAAAACAAATGAAAAATCTGAGCAATGGTTGCAGCTGATGGCGAGCCAAAAGTCCAGGTCGGTTCGGCCAAAACCCCGTGTCTTAAAGTCTCCCCAATGCTACCAATCGACAGCTACTTCGCCGGTAGGGGATCGACATTCACCCGTCGTCCCGCTCGGTCAAACCGCACATTCCCATCGACCAGCGCAAAAATCGTGTAGTCGCGGCCGAGCCCGACATTCTTGCCCGGTAAAAATTTTGTTCCGCGCTGCCGGACAATGATGTTGCCGGCAACGACCAGCTCGCTTCCAAATTTTTTCACGCCCAGCCGCTTGCTGACGCTATCGCGCCCGTTCTTTACGCTGCCCTGTCCTTTTTTGTGAGCCATGACTAGTCCGTCTCCTTTTTCGTGCTCTTCTTTGCGCCCACGCTGATCGATTTAATCTTGAGTCGCGTCAGTTTTCGCCGATGGCCGACAGTACGGTGATAACCTTTCCGCCGTTTAAATTTGTAGGCAACGACCTTTTTGTCTTTGCGTTGCTCGACTACTTCCGCCGTCACTTTTGCCCCATCGATCGGCGCGCCGTGCGTCAGCTTGTCGCCGTCGGCATGCATCAAAACCTCGGCAATTACGACCTGCTTGCCTGGCTCGGTGTCGAGCAAATCGACGTCAATCGTGTCGCCTTCCGCGACGCGATACTGCCGGCCACCGGTCTTTATGATTGCAAATGCCATAAGGGAATTACTTGCCGCCGATTAGGTAGTGATGCTTCTGAGGGAAAAGCCGCGCACGATCCCACACATGTGCGGATTTGGCAAACGGAAAGCATTTAGGGCTGTCCCTGGCCACGGCGAGCTCGCAGCGCCTCAAGGAGCGGCTGTCTCTGACTGCCGACCTTCTGAATTGGCGGCGGGTTGGGCCCGATCTAAAATAGTCGGCAGTCTGGAGACGGCCGCTCCTTGGACCAGTAGCACAATTTCGCCTTTTGCTGGATGCGTTTCGTAATGCGCGAACAACTCGGCCGCGCTCCCGCGGCGGTATTCTTCGAATTTCTTGGTCAACTCGCGTGCAACACAGAGTTGGCGATGTGGCAAAATCTCGACCGCAGCGGCGAGCGTCTTCGTCAATCGGTGTGGTGACTCGAAGAAAACTGTCGTCTCATCGCGCGCGGCGGCCGCGCGTAACTCGCGCTCGCGGCCACCGCTCTTCGAGGGCAAAAAGCCGCCGAAGAAGAATTTTTCCGTGGAAAATCCGGAACCGACGAGCGCAGTTAGAATCGAGGAGGGACCGGGAACAACAGTAAACGGCAGATTACGTCGAATGCACGCGCGGATCAGACGTGCGCCGGGATCGGACAATCCGGGCGTTCCTGCATCGCTCACTAGCGCGAGATTTTCACCGGCGACAATGCGCTCGATCAGCTGTGCGGTGCGCATGGCTTCATTGTGCTCATGAAAACTGACCAGTGGCTTCTTGATTCCAAAATGTTTTAGCAACATGCCGGAGTGCCGAGTGTCTTCCGCCGCGATTGCGTCGACCAATTTTAAGACCTCGAGCGCACGCAAAGTAATGTCGCCGAGATTTCCAATTGGCGTGGCGACTACGTAAAGCATGCCACGATCATCGGATAAGATTTGGTTTTGTGCCATTCGACGTGCCTGACGCGTCGAGAATTTTCACAGGCTACGGATGAGTCACTCAGGCAGGGCCGGTTGCCCCGAACCGCCCGGGCGATTGAGGTGAATCTACCTAATGTTTCGCGTTCGGGAAACAGAGCCGAACGGCGGAGGCTAAACGAACCTAAATAGGGAGGAATTTATGAGAATGCCTTTTTATTTGCTGGCGCTGCTTGGATTGGCAGGGTGCGTTGCCGAACCGCCGGTCACGACAACGACGACAACCACAACTACGCGTGAAACGGTGACCACTGGTCCAAGGACGGTCGAGCGCGACGTTTTAGTAACAGAGGCGCCGCCGCCGGTGCGAGTTGAAACGAGAGCGGTTGCGCCTGGTCCGGGTTATGTTTGGACGAGCGGTTATTGGCGATGGACTGGCGCGCGTTACGAATGGGTGCCTGGCGGCTGGATTGTGCGTCCGCGAACGACGGCAGTATGGATGGAAGGTCACTGGGAACGCAGGGCGGGCGGCTGGGTGTGGATCGCCGGTCACTGGCGGTAAGCTTCGCTCCTGGTTCAATCGAGCAAATCGATTTTGCCGGTAAAGGAATCGATTTGCTCAACGTTGGGATGGGCGCGTTCGTGGATCTATGCATCGACCCGCGCCGCGACCAATTCGGCTGACGCGCGCGGTTGTTTGCGCACTGGTTGCGATCGGTCTCGGCTTTCTTGGATTGGTCGCGCTGATCTACTTCAAGCAACACTCGATGATTTATCACCCGCGGCCTTACGACCCGAGCTACGCCCAGGTGTTACCGGCCAACGGCGAAGAAATTTCCTATACCCTGCCTTTTGGAAAGCAGACCGCGTTTTATATTCCTGCACGCGATAACGGGCGACTGCCGGCGCGGCTGTGGATTGCGTTTTGCGGAAATGGCTCGCTTGCCTTGGATTGGACGACGATTCTTGCCGGGTATCCGAATTCTGACGACGCGTTCCTGCTCGTCGACTATCCAGGTTATGGAAAGTGCCAGGGCTATGCCACCATCGCAAACATGCGCGCGTCGAGTGATGCCGCGCTGGACATGCTGGCGAAACGGCTCGGTCTTTCCGGGGAAGACTTGGACCCGCGCCTGTGCACGATTGGCCACTCGCTTGGCTCGGCAGTGGCGCTTGACTTTGCGGCGCGCCATCGCATCCAACGAGTGGTCGCGATTTCGCCATTCACGACTTTGCGCGAGGAAGCGGCGTGTATCATCGGCGGTCCGCTGTCACATTTACTGATCGAAAGCTATGATAACCGCTCCAGCATCACTGAAATTCGAAAACGAAATCCGGAGGCGAAAATTGCCATCTTTCACGGCACGGACGATAAGGTGATCCCGGTGCGGATGGGGCGCGAGCTAGCGCGGGAATTTCCGTTCATCGAGTTTTTCGCGGTCGACGGTGCCAATCACGTTGGCGTTTTATCTGAGGCGCACGATAAAATCATCCATTGGATGAACAATTGAGGGCAATCCGCGGCTCGGTTCCTTTTAAAGCTGCCCCTTGTGTGATAGTTTGGAACGATTCAAGCTAGGGAGCGCAGGCGATGAAACCGAGGAGTCCGTGCGAAACCGAAAGCTGGCGGGTTCCGCAGACCGATTATTGCTTCCGCTCCGATATGGGAGAATGGCGCGGGCATTGGTGGACTCCGGGCGACGAGGGAGAATCTGCTCGGCGCCGGTTTTACGATTTCACGCGCCAGTTCATGCTGGAGTCGGCGCGAGAACGAGCAAAAGAGATGTATGTCTTCGCGTTAGTAATGCTGACCGCCGCCTGGCCGGTCGGCTACATGATCTATAGCGTCATAAAACTGCTGCTCAAAGGCCAACCGCTGGATTAGGCTCGCCTCTCAAGACTCGAATTTATCCAGCAAGAATTCGAGTCGCCGACGAAGCGGCGCCCTCCAATTGGTTCGAATCCAAAGCTGAAGGGACACACTTGTCGTGTCCCAAACTTCAGGCGCGACGCGCCGTTCCTAATCCCGCGTCTAATTACGCTGGCCAGAGAAATTCGGCGCGACGTTCAGGGGTGGTTTCGGGGGCGAAACCGTGGCGCATGATGTTTTCCGTGACAACACGCGGGACGAGGAAGTTGAGGAGGTAATCGTTACCACCGGCTTTGGTGCCGCCGCCACTCATTTTGAATCCGCCAAAGGGATGACGACCGACCACGGCGCCGGTGCAGGAGCGATTGACGTAAACGTTCCCCGCAACGAGTTCGGCTTTGACCCGCTCGATGTTGGCCGGGCTGCGTGAGAAGAACCCGGCCGTTAGCGCGTAATCGGTATCGTTGGCAATTCTGATCGCATCGTCGAGATCGCGCGCTTTCAATACACTCAACACGGGGCCGAAGATTTCACACTGGCTGAGCGTCATCTCCGGTTTCACGTCAGTGAAAATTGTCGGCGGAATGAAATAACCTTTGTCTGGAATGTTGGTGGCTTGGAAAGCTAGCGTCGCTTCGGTCTTGCCCTTCTCGATGATTTCCTGAATTCGATGATATGCGGTCTCGTCGATCACAGGGCCGACCGTGATCCCCGGTTGTTCGGGATTACCGACGCGCAGGCTGGCGGCAGCCGCGAGTAATCGATGCATCACGCGCTCGTAATTTTCCTCGAGCGCGATGAGACGCGAACAGGCGGAACATTTCTGCCCCTGATAACCGAAAGCCGAGTAGATCGTGTCGACGATGGTTTCATCGAGATCGGCGTCGGAATCGACAATGACCGCGTTCTTCCCGCCCATCTCGCAGACGACGCGCTTGAGCTCGCGCTGGCCCGGGCGGGTTTTGCCGGCCGACTCCCAAATTCGCAGACCGACTTCGCGTGAGCCGGTAAATGCGATCATTTCTACGTCGGGATGATCGACCAGGTATGCGCCGATGACAGAACCGCGACCGTGTAGACAATTCAAAACTCCCGGTGGAACGCCTGCTTCCTGGAAAACTTCCATCAAGAGTGAGCCAAGGATCGCCGACGGCTCGGCTGGTTTCATAATTACCGCGTTTCCTGTAACCAGGGCGGCGGTGACCATTCCGCAGAGAATCGCGACCGGGAAATTCCAAGGCGCGATGACCAGCGCCACGCCTCGCGGCCAGTAATGCTGATAGCTTTCCTCGCCGGGCACATTTTGCGTCAGGCGGGGATATCCGATGAGGCGCATTTGATGCGCGTAGAAAAGACAAAAATCCATCGCCTCGCGGATGTCGCCGTCAGCTTCAGCCCACGCTTTGCCGACTTCGAAAACTTCGACCGCGGAAAGTTCGAAACGGCGCCGGTCGAGAATTGCGGCCGCACGCTCAAGTAACTGGCAGCGCTCTTCCACCGGTGTGCGCGCCCATGTTTCAAAAGCGCGCCGCGCCGCTTTCACTGCACGTTCGGTTTCGGGAATCCCGGCCTCGGCAACGTAACCAATGATTTCGTCTGGCGCGCTCGGATTCACCGACTTCAGGAGCTTGTCGGTCCAAATTTCTTTCCCATCAATCACCAAGGGGTGTTTCTGACCGAAACGTGCTCGCACTTCGCGTAACGCGGTGCGCATTTTTTCCTGACACTCTGGATAGACGAAATTGACGAGCGAAGCGTTTTTGTAAGTGTCGCCCGGAGGCGTCTCTAGGGTGGCGCCATTGCGCGAGAAATCGGAGACACCTGTAGAGGCTGGCGTGTCGCCCGCAAGACCTTCCCTTCCCGCGGCCGGCACTACACCATTCACGAGCTCGCGCGGGTCGCGCAGTAATTGCGTCGCCGAAATATGCTCGGAAAATTTTGCCCGCAGAAATCCTTCGTTCGACGTGTTTTCAAGGAGCCGTCGCACCAAATACGACATTCCCGGCAGCAGTTCGCCGACCGGCGAGTATTCGCGGACGCGATAACCCACATCGACGAGTGCGCGTTTGATCGGCCCTGCCATTCCATAAAGCAATTGAAATTCGAAACGGCTGCGATCGATCCGGAGCTCTTCCGCCAGCGCCTGCGCGTAGGCGATGCTGCGAACATTGTGTGAACCGAACGCCGAGGTTACGATCGACTCGTTCTCGAGCAGGATGCGGGTGAGTCTTTCGAAATTTGCGTCGCTCTCTGGCTTTTGCAGCCAGACCGGAATGACCCAGCCGTTCTGCGTCGATTTTATTTTTTCGTAATCCCAATAGGCGCCTTTGACGAGCCGAACGGTAAACCGTGTTCCGCGCGCCTGTCCCCATGCAATCAAATCGCGCAGATCCGTTTCGGCATCGCGCAGGTAAGCCTGAATCACAATGCCGGCGTGCGGCCAGTCGCGAAACTCCGGCTCGGTGAAAAGCGTGCGAAAGAGTTCGAGCGTCGCGTTTTTGTGCGCGTAGCTTTCCATGTCGAAATTGATGAAAGCGCCAAGCTCTTTGGCGCGGCGCAGGATCGGGCGCAGCCTCGGAGCGAGATGCGCGATGGCGTCGGCCGGATCGGCCGGATTCATTTGGGAATAGAGCGCGGAAATTTTTACGGAGACATTTACGACGGGAAACAGTTCGGAATTCTTGCCGAGCGGATCGGTCCAGCCGCGAGTTTCGCGAGCGAGATGCTCGAGTAATTCCTGGCAACGCCCCATGTATTCAGCGGCTTCCTCTTCGCTGACGACAGCTTCGCCGAGGAGGTCGACGGTAAATCCGATTCCCTGCCGCCGCTTCTTGCGCAACGTCTTCATCACATCCTCGGGATTGCGTCCGGCGATGAACTGCCGCGCCATGCCCGAGACGTTCCAGCGCAGAAATTTCCCGCTAATGATTGGTACGATGCGCGCCAAGGAGACGCCTGTGCGGATTAGCGGCGCATAGCCGTTGCGCATGTCGGCGAAATATTCGTCGAGATGCTGCACGATATCAGAGCCGCGGCGCAGCGAAGCGAGAACGTCGACGAACCGGAACATTTGCACTTTGAAATGTTCGTCACGCATCGAGAACTCCATCATGCGTTGATAAAAACCGGCCTTGCTGAAAATCGATTCCGGGTGGCGATCGACCAGATCAAAGATTTGCATGCCGCGGCGCTCGACCTCGGCCTGGATGGGACTCATGCTCGACTGTAAACCGCGCCTCGCCGTTGGCAAAGCCGCGACTGATCAAACGCCGGTCGCTGATTACGCGATTGCCCGAAGTATAAAACTCGGGTAGCGACTCCATAAATGATTCCACCGCGCCAGGAATTCGCGAGTGACAACACGGCCGGCATTTGTCCGGAAGCGGGGGGAGCGCTGGCTAGGGCCAATGCCGGTTCAGCGCCATCCTATGGCGACGATAAGTGGACCTGGCAGCTATGCGATCGGGTGCGCGAGCTTTTCGAAATCGATTGCGACGTTTTTCTTGTCTTCAACGGAACAGCGGCGAATGCGCTCGCCCTGGCACAACTTTGCCGGCCCTTTCACAGCATCATCTGTCATGAGAACGCGCACATCGAAAATGACGAATGCGGCGCGTGCGAGTTTTATACTGGCGGATCGAAGCTGATTCCCACCCGCGGCGCGAACGGCAAGATCGATTTGTGCGAAGTGGAGGCGGCGCTGTTGCGCCAACACGAACTACATTCGCACAAGCCGCGCGTGATCAGTCTTACGCAGCCGACAGAACTTGGAACGGTTTATACGGCAGATGAGATTCGAAAAATTTCAGCATTCGCGAAGAAGCATGGGATGCTTTTGCACATGGACGGCGCGCGCTTTGCGAATGCCGTTGCTGCGCTTCGCTGTGCGCCAAGAGAGATCACGTGGCAGGCAGGCGTGGATGCTCTTTCCTTTGGCGGGACAAAAAACGGTCTGGCCGCGGGCGAGCTGGTGATTTTCTTTAACAAGCAGCACAGTGCTGACTTCGATTATCGGGCGAAACAGGGCGGTCATCTCGCTTCCAAGATGCGCTTTCTCGCGGTCCCCTGGATCGCTTTGTTAGAGAACGATGTCTGGTTGAAAAATGCGCAGCGCGCGAATGATGCAGCACTGAGATTAGCCAACGGACTGCGTGATTGCGGAGTTGAGATCGTTTTTCCAGTTGAGTCCAACGCGGTTTTTGTTCGCCTCGATGCAACGAGCGCCCGGAAGTTGCGCGAAATTGGATGGGATTTTTACAAGTTCATCGAGCCGAACGTTTACCGTTTGATGTGCGCGTGGTCGGCCAACGACGAGGCGATTGCGGCGTTGCTTTCCGACTGCGAAAGTTGCGTGTCTTCGGTGCGCTGATAACATCGTACAATGACTCGCGCTGGGGCGATCGTTTTCCTTTTGTCGGTGGCTGTTTGTGGTTGCCGCACCGCGGAAAATGTGGCCTCGACTTCCGCGGCATTTATAACCGCGCCCGCGCATTATGTCAGCAGGAAGTTGGGAGGCGAGCAGACAACCACTGAGACCACGGACACGACAGTTTACGAGAATCAGCCAGTAGAGACAGCGCCTCCACCGCCGCAACCGTCTCCTGCACGGTCGCCTCGCACTATCACATCGACGACGACGACCGCGTCGTCGCCGCCTCAGCAGGATGAAACTCATCCGTCAACGTCTGCTACGTCCCATCCGAGTGCGACGCCGCGGAGTTCGTCGACAAATTCAGCGGCGCAGTTTCCGGTGGCAAAGGCGGTTCCCGGGAAACCTGGCTATGTTTTCAGTCCTTACGATCCCAACGGCGGTTACGTCGATGTCAGTGGCTATCCTTCTGGGAGTAAGGTGAAAGATCCTTACTCGCAGAAGATTTTTCTGGTTCCATAAGATTCCCTGGGCGTCCGTCTGCGGGTCGCCGTTGGTCCAAGGATCGATCTTGGCGGTTGCCCGATTTCGTTAAGGGTGCGGAAGCAAGCGCAGAATTGCGAAAGAGCCCAAAACGGGGCCGTGTAGCTTACTTAGATTACATATTAAGTCTGAGGCTTTCGCGGTTCTGCAATAAGTTGGAAGGAACATTGGGATCGTTTTTTAACGGGCATGCATACTTCGTGCTTTTATTGCATTTATGGGATTTACCCTGTTTCGCATACCCCGCGGCTGCTCCCCCCGGCAACGATCCGTCGCATCTCTGCAAATCCTCTCAATCCTGATCGTTTTGACCATCGGTATCCTTCTTTCTCACCGCGCAGAGGGCTACGTCCTCGAGGGCGTCAGCTGGCCGAGCGGGAGCGTCGTTACTTTCAAAATGGGGCTCGGTTCGGCTGGCCGCACCCTGATTGACGGCAATACATCCTGGGATACCGCGGCAGCCCCGGCACTCACTGCTTGGGACAATGTCGTAGCCAGGCTCGAGTACACGAGCAACGTCGCCAGCACTTCTGCTTCGTCTGGTGACCACGTCAACTCAGTGGTGTTTTCAACCACAGTTTTCGGACAGAAATTTGGATCGGGAACCCTTGCAGTCACTTACTACAAGTATATGGGCACAATATGGGCGGCACGATTGTTGAGGCCGACATTCTGTTTAACAAAAATCAGCAGTTCGATTCCTATCGGGGGCCGCTGCGTTATGGTACCAGCGGCTGGGCCATAGGCGATATTCGACGTGTCTTTATCCATGAACTCGGTCATGCGCTCGGTTTGGATCATCCTGACCAGCACGGCCAGCATGTCGATGCCATTATGAACTCGGTGACGAGCAACCGCGAGACGCTCTCTGCCGACGATACCGCCGGCGCGCAATCGATGTATGGCGCGCCAACGCCGACGCCAACACCTACGCCGATACCGACACCGAATCCGTCAGGGAGCCATTTTGGCAATATTTCGACACGAATGGACGTCGGCAGCGGAAGCAATGTGATGATCGCCGGCTTTATGGTTTGGGGCTCGCAATCCAAAACAATACTTGTCCGTGCCGCTTGGGCCGACTCTCGGCAACTATGGGATCGCTAACGTATTGAGCGATCCAATGCTTGAGTTGCACAATTCTTCGGGTGCTACGATCGCGACGAACGACGACTGGCAGACCGGATCGCAAGCTTCACAAATCAGCAGCAGTGGGTACGCGCCCAACAACAGCAACGAACCCGCCCTGATTGCAACCCTCGCAGCCGGCTCCTACACCGTGGTCGTGCGCGGTTACAACAATTCGACCGGCATTGGATTGGTCGAGGTGTATGAATTGGACACTTTATCAAGTCGTTTATCTAATATTTCGACCCGTGGACAAGTTGGCACGGACCAAAGTGTTCTCATTGCCGGGCTCATCATCGAAGGTTCGACATCAAAGAAACTGATTATTCGCGCACTAGGTCCGTCCCTGGCCGCGCCGCCATTCTCGCTCTCGGGAACGTTATCTAATCCGGCCTTGGAGCTGCATGACAGCTCCGGTAACCTACTCGCAAGCAATGACGATTGGGGCACTGGGACGCAGGCGGCCGCGATCTCATCCAGTGGTTACTCGCCACGGAATGCCAAGGAGTCGGCGATTATCGCGACTCTCCCAACTGGCAACTACACTGCGATTATCCGCGGCGTGAATAACAGCACTGGTATCGCGCTTGTGGATGCATATGACCTTGATCCATAGATTGAACGAAAACCGCGTACGCGCGATCAAATGCTCTCCTTTTGAATCATTCGTAAATCCAACTAGGTTTAGGTTCCTCCAATGAAAAAATTCTCCCAGTTACTGATTTCCGGGGCGTGTCTGATTTTTGCCGGTAGCGCGCTGGCGACAACGGTTATTCCACCTTCATTCGATGAGCTCGTTTCCCGGGCCGAATTGATCTTTCAAGGCAGCGTGACTGATGTGCGCTCCGAATGGACGGGTGAGGGGGCGCAACGTCACATCATGAGTTACGTGACGCTGAAGGTAGAAGACGCCATCAAGGGCAATCCTGGTCCGACGGTCACTCTGCGTATGCTGGGCGGTACTGTCGGTGGTGAGACAATGGAAGTAGCTGATGCTCCCAAGTTCAAAGTTGGCGACCGCGACATTCTGTTTGTGGAAAACAACGGCACTCAGTTCGTCCCTCTCGTCGGGATCATGCATGGTCGCTTCCATGTGAAGAAAGATACTACAGGACAAGACACCGTTTTTACCGATGAAGGCTCTCCGTTAAGCGATGTCACCCAGCTTGGTAAGAATCCAAAAGCGGCCTCCGCTGGGCGTGCCATTTCCAAGCAGGAATTCAAGAACGCGATCCAAGCCAAAGCGCAGGCGCAAGCCACGCATTAGCGATAAGGCCGTTTAGCGGGTCGGGTTCTAGGCGTCGACTTTCGGTCTAATTCAAGGCACTTCGTTCGAAGCGCGTTCGCGTTTTACCTGCTGCCTCACTTCGTTAGTCCGATCAATCGCAGCCTTTGCCCAATCGTGTTCGCTTGCTGGCCGCGGCGTTAATGTCGGCTGGGCTGCCACTTGGGCTGTTTTTTTCGGGGCCTCCGCCTTCTGCGTTGTCTGCTGACGCAAGAAAATCACGCCCCCCACAATCAATGCCACGATGACGAAGTAGCGCATGCTGTTTCATCAGCACAATATGAGCCAGTTCCTACCATTGCCCGAAGCGATGCCGAGTGATAAATAGTCGTATGAACGCAATTCGGCGTTCCGTATTCTTACTCTGGTTGCCGACGTGGCTTGCCTTGACGGCGCATGCCCAGCTTTATCAGGGCCGGCAGCTGGTACACGCTGATGCCCTGGCCAATGTCAGTGCAATCGTTCCCGGCGAACCGTTCCTTGTCGGTGTGCGCTTAAAAATGGAGCCGCGCTGGCACACCTATTGGAAATATCCGGGCGACGCGGGAATCCCGACCGAGATCAGGTGGCAATTACCCGAAGGCTGGCGTGTCGGCGATATTCAGTGGCCCATCCCCCTGAAGCTCGAGGAACCCGGTGACATTCTGATTTATGGTTATCACGATGAAGTCCTTTTGATTCAACAGGTCACGCCGCCAAAAGACCTAACCGGCGCCAGTGCGAATCTGTCGGCCAAAGTCAGCTGGCTTGTGTGCGAGAAAATCTGCATTCCCGGCGATGGAACCGTAACCTTGTCGCTTCCGATTGCACCGGCCAATTCGCCCGCCAACACCGACCTGTTTGCACGGTTTCAAAAGCAGTTGCCAACCTCGCCGGCTGCCGATTCTTCCGCCTCGTGGAAAAGCGACGCTGGGGGGCTGGTCTTGCGCGTGAGCCATCCCGACCTGGGGAAATTTTCTTCCGTCGAATTCTTCCCGTCGCCACCGGAAAATGTGGCTGTCGGTCATCCGCGTTTGGCGTCGCGTGATGGCAATGTCTCCACCTTTAATGTTCCGCTGGACAATCCGAACGGGAAATTCAAATCGCTCCCGGGTCTGCTTGTGTTCGGAAGCTCCAACGACGCGCCCGATCGCAGCGCCTGGGATATTTCACTTGGACATGAAACGGCAGCGGCTAACGAGAAGCCGACGTTGAGTGAAATCATTCGTTTCCTTATTTTCGGGTTTATCGGCGGTTTCATTCTTAACTTGATGCCGTGTGTTTTGCCGGTGATCTCGCTTAAGATTTTTGGTTTTGTTCAGCAGGCGGGTCAAAGTCGGGCCCGCATTTTTCGCAGTGGTCTCGCCTTCATAGCGGGAATTTTCGTCTGGTTTCTCGGTCTGGCGCTTGTCCTTGTCATCATCAAGTCGGCCGGAGGTCAGCCAGTTTGGGCAGCACAATTTACCAACCCCTATTTCGTCCTCGCTATGAGCGCGGTTGTGCTGGTCTTTGCGCTGAACCTCTTCGGCGTTTTCGAGATTAACCTGCCACAATGGCTTAGTCGCCGTGCCGTCGCCGCGGAATCGGCCCATGGGGACGCGGGTTCGTTTTTCCAGGGAGTTTTTGCGACCGTGCTCGCGACGCCGTGCACGGCGCCGTTTCTCGGGACCGCGCTTGGCTTTGCCTTCACTCAATCGGCCATCGTTATTCTGGCGATGTTTGCCTCGATCGCCTTCGGAATGAGTCTGCCCTATTTCTTGTTAAGCGCACAGCCCGCCTGGCTCAAATTCCTGCCGAAACCGGGCCCATGGATGTTACGGGTGAAACAGCTGATGGGTTTTCTGCTGATCGCAACGTTGCTCTTTTTGCTCTCCGTGCTCGGTGCGCAACGCGGCGTCGCCGCCCTCATCTGGACGTGCGCATTTCTGCTTGTGCTCAGCGTGGTGTGTTGGTTGAAAGGCGCGTTCGTCACGCCAATTGCCTCCGCGCGAACCCGCGCCTCCGTGCTCCTGCTCATGCTCCTGCTCGTAATCGGGAGCGGCTACTATTTCATTGGGGAGAAATTCCAAAGCGTATCAGTGGCCGCGAGCGCCACCGTCTCCGCCGGTAGCGGCTGGGAAAAATTTACCCCGGAACGCCTCGCCTCCGAACTTCAGCAGGGGCATCCCGTTTTTATCGACTTCACCGCTGAATGGTGCATCACCTGCAAGTTCAACGAATCGACCGTCCTCGAGACCGCCGCGGTGCGCGGCGCCTTTTCCGAGCACCAAGTCGTGAAATTAAAAGCCGATTGGACGAACGGCGATCCGGCGATTACGAAATTATTAAAACAATTCGGCCGACCAGGTGTCCCATTGTATGTGCTTTATCCGGGAGGCAGAGCGCAACCGTATGTTTTCCCGGAATTGCTCACGAAAAATATCGTGCTAGAAAAATTGGAAACCGTTAACCGCAACATCGCGTCACAATAGATATGAAAACAGTTCTTCTTGCCTTGATTTCACTCACAGCCACCACGCTTATCGCCGCCGATTCACCGCCGGTCGGAGCGGCTGCGCCGGATTTCAGCCTTCCCGATACTGCGGGAAAACCGCACAGCCTTTCCGAATACAAAGGCAAATACGTGGTGCTGGAATGGTTTAATCCGGAATGCCCGTTTGTGAAAAAGCATTACGGCAGTGGCAACATGCAGAAATTGCAGGGCCAATACACCGGCAAAGGTGTCGTCTGGCTATCGATCGACTCCAGTGCACCAGGCTTGGAGGGTAGCCTGACCGCGGAGCAAGCGCAGAAAGTGATGAAAGATTGGAATACCAAGCAAACTGCGCTGCTGCTTGACCCGGAAGGCAAAGCCGGTCGCGCTTATAATGCACGCAACACGCCGCACATGTTTGTTATCAATCCCGAGGGCAAAATCGTTTATGAGGGCGCGATCGACAGCAAAGCTACGCCCAATCCAGCCGACATTCCGAGCTCGACCAATTACGTGAAAGCTGCACTCGATGAATCGATGAGCGGCAAATCCGTCTCGAACTCCAATACCCGGCCCTACGGCTGCTCGATTAAATACAAATAGCCGATCTGGCGGTTTGCAATTGTAGCCGACATCGATGATGCCGGCGGGGAACTTGCCTAGGAAACGCTCAGCTCCTGCGTTTCGGGTCGATAAGGGCCCAGACCAAGGCCGCGATCCACCCGACTAGGAATAACGGCGTAAACAGCAGATCGATCACCCAAATAGCGAAAAAGTGCGAGTGATTCCGATGGCAGGCGATGATCGCGGGCAGCATGTATAGGAAAGCGCAAACAGCGAACCAGTACGGCAGAATCCTGTCCCGATCACTCGCATAAGTCCCCGTGCTAAATGCCCAAACATCCAATATCAAAACGAGACCGATGGGCGTGTAAGTTAGAAGTACTCTGGTGATGGGTTTCACCGTCGTCGTCGGTAGTCAGTCACGTTGTGGCTGCGCTAAAGGCCAAATATCCTCACCTTGCGTCAGAGTGCAGGTAGCGCTCAGCCACGTCGCGAAGGATCTCATAACGGTTCAGTTCGCATACGACGCTTATCTCCGACGATGCAGCTACATGCGTCAGGACGAGGGGAAAACCGATTTTCTTTAGCATGCGGTTCGCCATTGGGTTGTCGGCTTTAGGCTCGCAAATGATACGCTTCAGACTGAATCGCTGGTAGAAGTCGAGCGCCGACAAGCAAAAGAGGCGCGAGCCGTAGCCCTTACCGCGCAGGTCGGCGCGCCACATGTGGAGATGCATGCGGCCGAAGTCGCCCGGCACTATGTCCTTGAGCGAGGAATGTCCGATGGCTTTACCATCGATACACCATGCGAGCACGAAACTGGAAAGGCGATCTGGCGGAGCGCCAATCATCGCATTGAGGTCGGAGCGCAGTTGGGCGGCCGACGGCACACGGTTGACATCGAGGCCCATGCGCTCGGCGTCAGCTTTGGAAGGGCGCGTGAAGTAGGCGATGAAGCCATCCAGATCTTCGGTCGCGAGCGGGCGAATGCTACACTCCAGGAGTCTAGCGTTACCAAAACCCATATGATTCAACACTGGCAGGGCGGTACTCTTTAGTGTAAGTCGGTCCCTCGCTTTGCCAGGATGAACATTCTCTTGCAGACCAAAGAAGAAATCGAGACGCGCTTTGGAAAAAAGGCGACCATGGCGCCCAATCTCCTCGGTATGGTCGGCCAAGGCGAAGAAGCGTTCGGTTTCCTGACCGGCGACATGAGTGAAGGATTCGACATTACGGTCGGCTTTTTTAATGGCAAAGCCCGCTACATCGCGTTCAAGAAACGGACGGGCACACCGTGGGGCGAAGGAGATTTGCGAACAGGTACTCAGCCAAATCGGGAAGTATTCAAACTGGTCGGTGAAACCTGCCTCGGAATTCTTCGATTATGCCGAGAAACGGAAAAAGGGAGTGGTTAGCGAGGCTACTGGCTGGCAAACGCCGAGGCGGCGCTACGCCTTTGTCTATATTCCGGACATTGGGGGAGAGATCGGGATCATGCCAGACAAGACCGCGATCGATCAGAAATTTCCGTTTTCGTGATTTGCCAATAGCGCCCCCGACTAGAGCTTAGTTATAACTGATAAATCGCAACGCTACGCGTAGCGCAGACATCGGCAACCCGCGCGTAATCGCCATGACGATTTTCATGGCAAGGCCGGGAATGATTAAAGCCTTGTCCTGCTCGATGGCGCTTAACCCGGCCTGTGCCACTTTTTCTACCGCCACGTGCATGAGACCGGAGCGAGGTTTTTCTCCGCGCGATTCCCGATTGGCCACTTCTGCAAATTCAGTATCCACCGGCCCCGGGCAGAGCGCTGTCACAGTAATCCCGCAACCCCGCGTTTCGGCCCGGACCGCTTCGGAAAAACTGGTAACGTAGGCTTTTGTGGCCGCGTAAGCCGCAATGCCTGGTAGCGGGAGGAATCCAGCAGAGGAACTCACGTTCAAAATTGCCCCCCGTTTTTGCGCGATCATCCGCGGCAGTACCGCGCGAGTCAGCGCGGTTAACGCCAGCACGTTCACCAGCACTTGCTCATTGACATGAATCGGGTCGGCTGTGGCAAAGGTACCGTGATCGCCGACGCCGGCATTGTTGATCAGGAAATCGATTGGCTCATTCGTGAGCAAGGCAGCGAGTTGCATCGTCTGCTCGAGATTTGAAAGATCGGTCTCGCGGATGTTGACAAGCAGCGCCGGATTCCTGGCAACTAATTCGGTACGCAACTGCTCGAGTCGATCGCGCCTTCTGGCGACAAGAATGAGAAGTTTTGCACGGGAGGCTAACTGTCTGGCGAATTCGCGCCCGATGCCGGCCGATGCTCCCGTGATTACGGCGGAGCAATTATCGAGATCCATCGTCATTCCGAGCGAAAGCCGAGGAATCCCGCCGCGCAACCTTAAAGCTACCCCGGCGGCGAGATCGCTCGGTCCGAGCCGGACTGGCGGATTCGCTCGAGATGACATGAATCTCGCGCTTGGTTAACAAGCGCCAATGTCCGCGCGGCGAATCGCCGAGTCGCAAACTCCCCATCCGAATTCGTGATAACATTTTCGCGTGGAATCCAAAGCGCTCGAGCATCCGCCGGATCTGTCGATTGATCCCTTGCTCGAGCACAATGCGCAGACGTGTTGGCGAAATTTGCTGCACGCGTTTGGCGCGGGCGCGTTTTCCATCCAGGAGTACGCCGCGAAGTAATCGCTGTGCCAGGTCCAGACTGGCCGCGCGATCGAGTACCACTTCATATTCCTTTTCGATTTTGAAGCGCGGATGCGTCAGACGCTGCGTGAGCTCTCCGTCATTGGTGAGGAGCAGTAATCCTTCGCTCTGGGCGTCGAGCCGGCCGACGTACGCCAGCGAGGAAAATTCGGACGGCAGGAGGTCGTAAATCGTGTCCATAATGTGTGGGTCGCGCCGCGTACAGACAAAACCACGCGGCTTGTTTAGCAAAATGTGAACGGGCGCCCGTTGATGGATCAGTTTCCCGTCGACTTTGACGTGATCAGTCGGGCCCGGTTGAAAATGAAAATCTGTGCACGGTTTTCCATTCACCGTCACGCGCCCGGCGGCGATCAACTCATCCGCGCCGCGACGGGATGTGATACCAGTCGCGGCGAGGAAACGATTCAGACGCACTTCGTGTTCGTTGAAGGGTTGAAGTCGGCCGCTTCAGCCCTTCAACGTTTCATCTCTTCAACGGCACCAATTAGACATCCGGCTTGGTCTTGGGCAGCCCAATCACCTTGCTCGTTTCCTTCCATTGACCGCGTTTCTTTAGCAAATCGACGCGTTCGAACCGTTTCAAAACGTTGCGCTTGGCGGCAATGGTGCTGGCTCCTCTGAGACTGCGATGTTGTGACATGGGATGAGAGGTAAGACGTTACAAGGTTAAAGGGTCGAAGCGTTTAATCGTTTTTCGTGAAGCGGAAGGGAGCAGGGGACAGTAGCCAGGTGCCGCATTATTTCAAACCGCCGTTACAGCTGATTCGAAAGAATGATGTAGGTGCCGAAGCTCGCCACCTGGTGATAAACATGAAAATGCTGCGTTAGTAATTCGCGCCAGTAAGTGACTCGATCCTGTTCGATAATGAGAAAAACCGGGCGTGGCACACGCCAATGCTCCAGCGCCGCTTTTTCGTCCAGAAAAAGATTGCGCTGCTCCCCGGTAAGAGGAATCCGCGGATCGGGTTCTTGATTGACCATCGCGAACTTGCGCTCGAGATAAAACCCAAGGCTGCTGGCGACACCGGGCGAGCCCTCGAATAGCACCTGGCCATTCGTTCCTAGACGACCATTTAAAAACCGCGCAGCATCAGCCAGGGAGAAAAAGGGCGCGATTCGCGCGATGCCGCTGACCATGCAGAGACCGAATACGATCAACCCGCAGGCGAGCCCGACAACCGCGATTTTTTCCCGGCCCCGCCGGAGCAGATATACGGTAGCAATCGCCCCAAATAGGAGCGCAATCGCGGCGATGGCGAGGAGTGGCCGGAATTGAAGCCAGACGCTGGCGGGCATGTCGGCCAGTGCCTTCCAGGCGGTCCAGCGAAAATCTGTTTCGCCCCAGTCGCGTTCGTTCACAGGGACTATACGTGGGAGCACCACAGCGATAACACCGATGATCATTCCGGTAAGGGCAATGATTGCGGCGCCGGCGTTACGGAGAGAATTTGAAGCGCGCTCGAAAATCATTGCCGCCCACAGGGAAAAAGCGCTGAACATGCTCAGAGCGTAGTAATCCTGCCGCTGCCCGATCACCAGCACCGGGACCAGGACCACCAGAGCCCAAACCATCGGTAGCGCATCCTGGAAACTGATCTCCCGCGGCCGCATCACCCGCCGCCAGGAAAAGATCAGCGCCGGCAGAATTGCCACCGACCACGGAAACCACCATGCCAGGTGGCTGGCGGCGAATTGCCACCGCGGAACGTCGTCGTACCAAGTCCCGTTAGGATAGCGTCCAATGAGATGTTTGGTCCATTCCTCAGCAACGAACCGATGGAATGCGCCATCGAAATGAATTTCGATCCAGATATACCAGGGCCCGATGATGGCCAGAAAAAGCAACAGATACGGCCACCACAGAAGGGAGCGGAACCGCATCCGCGCCTCGTGATAACAAACCGCCAGAACAACAAACGTCGTCCCCGGAAGGATCATCCCATGCGGACCTTTCGTCAGACACGCGAGCGCGGCGCAAATCCAGAAACCGGCGAACCAGGTTCGTCGCTGACGTCGTTGCTGGAAGCCGGCGAGTCCGCAATAGATCGCTCCGGCGAAGAACGCACTGAAAAGTGGCTCCGGCATCACAATGCGACCGAAAATGAATGTCCCGCTCAGGGTGAGGTAAATCAGCCCGGCAGCGAATCCACGCCAATAGTCGGCCAGCCGTTCGCCGATCAAAAATGTGAATATCGCCGTCGCCACCACCGACAGCGCGATCGGAACACGCGTGGCTGCGGTGTGGACGCCAAACAATTTATAGCTGGCGATGATTAGCCAGTAAAGTAACGGCGGCTTTTGCAGACGTGGAATGCTGTCGTTCGTCGGCAGTAAATACTGACCCGTTTGAATCATTTCGCGCGCAGCTGCGGCGTATTGGCCTTCCGTCTCGCTGTAAAGGTCGCCGATGCCGATGGTGCCGAGATGCAACAACACCGCCAGCGCGATCAGAATAGCGAAGAGCGCGTGTCGTGTCGGCGGGGGCGGCAACGCCTGTGGCCGCAGGAGGGTTTCCTCAATCGTGAGAGTCCCGGTGCCCATAGTCATTTAGTGAGACTCGCTCAGCGCAGTACGATATTGGTCCCAGCTCTCGGGCAAGGGCAACAATTTTGCCGAGGGCATCTGGATCAATGCCAGCATCTGCCGGCATTCGGCGATGAGAACGTCCTTTTGCAAAATCCGAAAAGCGCACCAAAACCGCACGCGATCGAGCCGATCGAGCCAACCCTCGACAGTGAGATGGTCACCAAGCTTGGCGGCGCGGCGATAATCGATCTCGGTGCGAACGACAACTGGGTATCTTTGGGTGGCCGCCATTTCTGTTAGCATCAGTCCAAGTTGTTCGGCCAGGAGAGTGCGCGCGATTTCGATGAAACGCAGGTAGGCGATGTTATGAACGACCCCACCGCAATCGGTATCGAAAAACATCACCTGCACTTCTGTACGAACACGGGGCGACTCGGCAGTAGTCATATCGGCCAATGATTTGCGAAGGTGCGCCCGAAAGCAACGTTAAGGAGCGACTGTTTGCTATTTGCTGGCGAAGTTGCAGGGTGGATCGGCCGCTCCGTCAGGCTATGTTAATTATGGCGGTTTCGCCGCCTAGCCTCGGCATCGAGGTCCGAACCGCAGGGCACGAGTGCCGGATCCATCTGCAAAAGCAGGAAGGCCTTCTACCCGCGCCTCGCCATCATCTGCTCAATCCCCGCAATAACTTCGGCGCTCGTCACCGCAGCCATGCAACGGAAATCGAGCGGGCATTCCCGCAAAAAACAGGGACTGCATTCGACATGATGCCGAAAAATCCGGTGCCCCTGACCCAGTGGGCCCGTTCGTTGCGGTTCGGTCGAACCGAAAATCGAAACCGTCGGAACGCGAAGCAAATCGGCCAGATGCATTGTCCCGGTATCGTTAGTAAGCAGGAGGTCGCACTCGCGCAGTTCATTGATTAGCTGCGCGAGTGTAGTTTGGCCGATCCGATTCACGCATTTGTCACCCAGCACCTCTGCGACTTTGTCGCCGCTAGGGCCATCACCAGCGGTGCCGAAGAGAATCCATTGAACCGGGAATCGCCCTGCAATCTCCTGCGCCACCTCTGCGAAGCGTGGCCATTGTTTTGCCGGTCCGTATTCCGCGCCAGGGCAGAGCCCGAATTTAAACTGTTCCCTGCGGTCAGTAATCGAATTCGCCGGGGGAAATTCCGGCGTCACCACAGCCCCCAGCGTGCTGGCGAGCTCGAGATACTTGTAGGTTTGATGAACGATTCCGACGGGAATGCTCTCGCGCGGAGATTGATTAACCAGCCAGCGCCGCCAGTGCCCCCGCCAGCCTACACGTCGTGGAATGCCCGCCAGAAAAACTTCGAGCGCGCTGCGTAACGAATTAGGAAAGAGGATTGCCACATCGAATGGCGGCCTCCGACGAAATAATCGTGCTGCCGCGACAACAGATTTCGATGGCAATGCGATGATCTCATCGACTTCCGGCACGATTTTCCAGAGCGCCGCCAGTCTTTCCGGAACGGCAATGCTGACACGCGCATCGGGCCGTCCGTTTTTTATCGCTCTGACCGCCGGTATGCTCATGACGGCGTCGCCCAGCCAGTTGCTGCTCCGAATCAAAATCCGGAACGGTTTCAGCTCAACAGCGTCGGGCAGAAAAACACCGCGCTTGTATCTGGCCAGGAGGAAATTTGGCCGCGGCGTTTTCCAGCGATTATGCACCCAGAACCAATCTTCCGGCGTGCGTCGGACCTGTTTTTCCAAAATTTCATTTCCGCGCGCCGTCAACTTTTCAATCGATTCGCTTGAGCCATCGATTGGCGGCTCGGCCACGGCGCGCCAGCGCGCAAAACCGTCGGTATGAACGGCGAACCCGATTAATTTCGCCTGCGTTCGACGCGCCAACAGCGCCGGCAAGGGGGTTGTCGAAGCCAGCCTGCCGAAAAACGGCGTCCACAGGCCGCCGTCTCCTGCATGTTGATCCATCAGAATCCCGATCCCACCGCCACTGCGCAGCAATTCAATCGCTTTGCCAAACCCTTCGCTGCGCTCAAAAACCTCAAGCCCAAATCGGCTGCGCGCTTCGCGAACATGCCGATCGATATGCGGATTGCGGATGCGTTGATAAATCGTCGCGCTCGGTGACCGCGCGAGGAAATGGGGGAGTAGCCGAGTGCAAAACTCCCACGAGCCAATGTGGCTCAGAAACAAGACGAACGGCTGTTTTTCGCGGAAACAATTTTCGACGTGCTCGAAATGTTCGATTCGCACCCGCTGCAGAATTTTTTCCATCGGCATCCGGGGGAACTTCACGCTGCAAAGCAGGTTCGCGCCCAGCTGCTGGAAATGGCGACGCACGATCCGCCGCATCTCTTTTTCCGAAAGTTCGCCGGCGAAAGCGATTCGCACATTGCGCAGAGCAAGTTTCCGATATTGCGGCAGGACTAACCAGGCAATGACGCCGCCCATCTGTCCGATGGCGAATGCAAGAGGGAGCGGTAGCAGTCCGAACAACCCTGTCCCGATGCGATAAAGCAGATAAACAGCGTAATCGACCATTAAGTTGTGCCTACGTTTGCCCGTTCAGGGCAGCAATCAATGAAAGGAATGACGAAGCACGAATAACGAATGACGAATGAATGACGAAGCCCGAATTTCTTGGTTTCTTGCCAACTCACTTTTGAATGTCGGTTTGGTCACGATTTAATTTGCTTATCCGACTAGGCGAGTGAACTCCTGCGAGCCTGGGATTATATGGACGTCGCGCCACTCTCCAAGAATTCGGAAGAAAAGTAACGTGGGAGCCAGTTGGTCATTTGGGCATTCGATTTCTTGTCATTCGTCATTTCTATCGTTTGGCGTGTTTGGCGGATGACTCTGAGCTACACTGCGCCCGTGGATCGGGACGAACTCCGGGCAGCGGAAGCGCATATCGCGCGGCTGGAAGGAGAACTGTTGCGCTTGAAGGATGTGAAGCGCGAGTTGCAATCGCTGCGCGAAGAACATCAGAAGTTGCGCCGCGGCGTCGAAGGACGCTTCGTCCAGATTCTTTCCGCACCGTTTCGACTGCTTCGGCCGCGGAAAGAAACCAAAGCGGAGGCGCCCGATGAGTACGCTCAATGGTTCGCGCGCCACCGCCTTTCCGCGGGCGAAACCGCAAAACTACCCGAGCAATCGCGAAGATTTTCGTATCGCCCGTTGGTTTCGATTCTGGTGCCCACGTTCAATCCGAATGAAAAGTTTCTGGCTGCCGCCGTCGAATCTGTCATCGCGCAGGTCTACGAAAACTGGGAGCTGATCCTGATTGACGATGGTTCGGATACGGCGGGCGTGGGGGCGTTGCTGGAAAAGATGAAGCAACGCGATGCACGAATTCAGACCGGCTCGCAAGTTCACGGCGGAATTTCCTCGGCCTTGAATGCTGGTCTGGCCCTGGCAAAGGGCGAGTGGATTGCGCTGCTCGATCACGATGATCTGCTCGAGCCCGATGCTCTCTTTCGCGCGATCGAACTCTTGCAGACCGATCGCGAGGCCGACGTGATTTATTCCGACGAAGACAAGATCGTCGATGGAAACCTGGCGGCGCCGATGCTGAAACCGGATTGGTCGCCGGAATTTTTCGTAACGCAGAATTACCTCGGCCATTTCATGGTCATGCGGCGCGACCTGGCAGGCGCCGGATTTCGCAGCGAGTTCGATGGCGCACAGGATTACGATCTGTTCCTGCGCGTTTCAGAAAAGACCGACCGAATCCGGCACATTCCGCAGGTGCTTTACCACTGGCGTCGCACGAGAGAATCCACGGCGGATAATATCCGGCGCAAACCGGGTGCGCTCGAAGCGGCGCGGCGTGGAATTCAAGAGCACTTGGATCGGCGACAGGAAAATGCGCGGGTAACGATCGATTGGGGGACGCATCTGTTTCGTGTTCGCCGCGAAGTTTCTCCGGAGAAAATCTCTATCATTATTAATGGCGCCGCTGATAGCGGTCGAATACGAGCAAAAACGGATTTTCCGAATCTTGAAATCGTAACCGATCCGAAGGAAGCAACCGGCGCATACCTTTTATTTCTCGACCCTGATCTCGAGCCGCTGGAGAAAAACTGGCTCACGGCGATGGCTGAGCAGCTGTCGAATCCGAGGGTCGGTGCCGTCGGGGCGCGCATTATTTCGCCGGACAAGACAATTGAAAGCGCTGGGCTAATTTTGTCGCCGGATGGAACGGTGGGTTCGGCCTTTGCTGGATACGCGCGCGATTTCCGGGGAGCAAATCGGCAACTGCAAGGCGTGCGCAATTACAGTGCGGTGAGTGGTTCGTGCCTTTTAACGCGCAAAGACCTTGTCGATCGATTGCTTTTAGATTCCGCCTTGGGATCCCTCAACTTCGTTCGGGATGACCGTGTATGCATGGCGGTGGAGTTTTGTTTGGCGCTACGCGAGCAAGGATTGCGAACGGTTTCAGTCCCCTACGCGGAGCTGCGGCGCGCTTCGACAAAGCAAGCTGCCAGCGTGGCGTGTCCGGATTTACAGAAGCGCTGGCCGGAAATGTTTCGACGCGACCCTTGTTACAATCCAAATCTTGCTAGCGGACGAGCCGATTTCTCGCTAGGGACACAAGCGAACTAGACAGGATTGACAAGATTGGCAGGATTGGATTTGAAAAAGGCATTTCATCCTGTGAATTCTGTTTGTACAAAATGAAAAAAGAAGATATTTGGCGCGGTTTGCAGGCCACCGCCAAGAGCGCGCTGAGCGCGCGCGATTATCGGGCTCCAGCGCTGGCAAAACGCCTTGCCGGTGTCGGCGTGGAAGCAGGGCAGATCGTGTCGGCGAACCGACGTTCGCTGGCGGCGGTTTGGATTCCGGGCGTGGAAGTTTTCCCGCGCACCATTTACGTGCAGAGGCATCGGGGATTGTTCGGAGAATTCGCCCGGCGCGACGAGGGAGTTTTGGCGAATCTGAAGTTCTGGCCCCGGCAATGGGCGACTGCGCGCATGTTCGCCAACACCGCTAAAGGTTTTCATGTTCATCCGCCGTTTATTCCCGAAGGGGAAGACGCTGCGAAATGGTTGCGGCGACAATTCGCGAAAAAAACTTTGGCTAACTACGAGGCGGAACAGTGGGACGTGATGTTTTTCGTCCAGGGCCGGGTGGAGATTATTTTACGCGATGTTCGCGAAGGGTTTCGCAGTCGCATCATGCATTTTTACATCGACGGCGATAATCATCGCAGCGCGAACAATGTCGCGGTCGTGATTCCACCGGGCGTCGCACATGCCCTGCGAGTAGAAGGGAGCGAAGACGTCATCATGGTTTACGGCACGAGCACGAATTTTGAGCCGGCGTTTGAAGGCCGGATCGCCACCGACGTGGAATCGGCGCTGTTGCCGGAAAGCTGGCGAAGTTTTCTGGCGGAATAAGTGAAGCGAAAGTTCGATCCGGCGGTGCTGGAATTGATGGACCGGCCGCAGCCGGTAACGCGCGAACTGGAACGCGATCTTGCCAACATTCGCTCGCTTAATCGGCGGTTTGGCAGCTATCGCCAGGTGCGACATTTCTTGCGCCGTTGGCTGAAGCCGAACGAAAAGGCTCGAATTCTGGATGTTTCCACCGGATCGGGCGATATCCCGCGCCTGATCGTTGATTTTGCCCGAAGCGGAAATGTTTCGGTTCAGGTCGACGCCATCGATCAACAGGCCTCGACCATCGAAATCGCGCGTCGCCTCAGCAACGATTATCCTGAAATCGAATTTTCCTGCGCGAACTTGTTCGCATGGAAGCCGTCGCAACCCTACGACATCGTCCTTTGTTCGCTCACCCTTCACCATTTCAGCGAAGATGACGCTGTTCGTGTCCTGCAAAAGTGCCGCGAGTTTACCCGCGAACACGCCCTGGTCGCCGACTTGCGGAGATCGCTCTGGCTGACGCTTGGTGTTTATCTGGTGACGGCAACAGTCTATCACGAGGCGATGACGAAAACCGATGCGCGCCTTTCCGCCGCGCGCGCCTTTAGTTTTGCTGAATTGCGCGAGCTGGCTCGTCGCGCCAGCTGGAAGAATTTCGGACACCGAAAATTCCCCGTCGGACGCCAGGTAATCTGGTTGTGATCTGAAAATGGATCACACAGAATCATTCTGTGAAAAGAGGCAGAAGGATTCTGTCGAATACTCGTTAGGGCTAATGCAAAGGTCACCTCATCCGTCGCAGTGCTTCGCGGAATTTTCGGAGTTCTCGCTATTGTCATCGGTCTCGCGATCATCGCATGGATCGGCTACAACGAATTTGTTGAAACGTTTGCCACAGCACACGGGCTTTCATTGGTGGGAGCCGTTTGGGATGGCCCCGGTCCGGCTGGTACTGGCTGCGCAGTCTCCGACCGCGCAGTCGATATAATGGCGGCTTGCAACCGCCGACTTAGATACTCGGCAGTTTGGAAACAGCCGCTCCTTGGTAAGGTGTTGGCGCATGAGAGTTATCGAATCGACGGAAGCCGCGCAGGCGCACGTGCGAGGGAGGGAGACTAAGTCTGTCCTCGTGCCGACGATGGGAGCTTTGCATCGCGGGCATGTCGAGCTGATTCGCGTTGCGCGGGAGCACGCTGGAATGGATGGGGAAGTCGCGGTCAGCATTTTTGTCAATCCGTTGCAATTCGAGCCGGGTTCGGATTTCGAAAAGTATCCGCGCCCGGAAGCGGCGGACGAAAAACTCTGTGAGGAAGCAGCCGTGAATCTGCTATTTCGTCCGCGCGACATGTATTTTGACAATCGCTCGGTCTACGTTGAGGAGATCACGCTTTCGGCCGGGCTTTGTGGCGCGGCGCGGCCGGGGCATTTCCGCGGCGTCTGCACTGTGGTGGCGAAACTTTTTAATTTGCTCGCGCCTACCGCAGCAGTCTTCGGAGAGAAAGATTACCAGCAACTCACAATCATTCGCCGAATGGTTCGGGACCTGAATTTTCCAATCGAGATCATTGGGGTGCCGACGGTGCGCGAAGCGGATGGGCTGGCGTTGAGTTCGCGTAACCAATATCTCAATACGGATGAGCGGGCGCAGGCAACGGTGCTGTATCGTGCGATGACTCGAGTGAAGGAGCTGGCTGATAGGGGACAAAAGTCCGTGCGCGAATTAATCGATCTGGCGAAAGGCGTGATCGCCTCGGCGAACAGCTCGCGCGTTGATTACATCAGCATTGTCGACGCGGATAATTTGCAGCCTCTGGAAACCTTGCGGCCGAACGCAGTCATCGCGCTGGCGGTTTTCATCGGCAAAACGCGACTGATTGATAACCTGCGACTAAAGTGAAGGAATTCGATTTCGTGGTGGTCGGGAGCGGGATCGCGGGTTTGAGCTTTGCCCTGAAAGCGGCACAGCATGGTTCGGTGGCAGTGATCACGAAACGCAAAGGGGCCGACAGCAACACGGCATGGGCGCAGGGAGGGATCGCCTGTGTGACGAGCGATGAAGATTCGTTTGAGCTGCACGTACGCGATACGCTCGAAGCCGGCGCCGGGCTTTGCGACGAAAAAGTCGTGCGCACCATCGTGACGGAAGGGCCGGAAGCAATTCGCGAGCTGATGGACGTCGGCGTGCATTTCGATGAACGTGACGTTTCCGGTCATCGCGAGCTCGACCTTGGCCGCGAGGGCGGACACTCGAAGCGGCGAGTGTTGCATGTGCAGGACGTGACCGGGCGCGAGATCGAAAACAAGCTCCTGGCCGCGCTGGGCCGATCGCAAGAAGTGCAGCTGCTGGAAAATCATACTGCGATCGATTTGATCACGGCCGCGAAACTGGGATTCGCGACGGAAGATCGTTGTCTTGGTCTTTACTCACTCGATGAAAAAACCGGCAACGTCGAGACGATCCGAAGCGATCGGGTCGTGCTGGCCACGGGCGGATGCGGGAAAGTTTATCTCTACACCACCAACCCCGCGGTCGCGACTGGCGACGGGGTAGCAATGGCATGGCGCGCCGGGGTTGCCATCGCAAACATGGAGTTCGTGCAGTTCCATCCGACCTGCCTTTTTCATCCCGAACAACGTTCATTTCTGATTTCCGAAGCCGTCCGTGGCGAAGGCGGAATTTTGCGGGACAACCGTGGCGAGGATTTCATGCCGCGATTTCACCCGCGCGGTTCGCTGGCCCCGCGCGATGTAGTGGCACGTGCGATTGACGCCGAGATCAAGCGCAGCGGCGCGCAATGCGTTTACCTCGATATCACGCACCAGCCCGAAGCGTTCTTGCGCGAACGGTTCCCGCACATTTTCGAGACTTGTTTGCAACTCGGAATCGACATGAGCCGGCAGCCCATTCCGGTGGTGCCGGCGGCGCATTACCAATGTGGCGGAATTAAAACCGATGTTAACGGTGCAAGCGGTCTGCGCGGTTTGTTTGCCATCGGCGAAGTGGGCTGCACCGGCTTACATGGGGCGAATCGGCTGGCCAGCAATTCGTTGCTCGAGGGTGTGGTAGTGGCGCGCCGCGCCGCCGCGGCAATGGTGCGGGAGTTTCCGCGGGAGCAAGACCATAAAATCGCGCTGCCGGAATGGGTCGCGGGCGATGTCCAGGATGTGGACGAGCTGGTCGTGATCTATCACAACTGGGATGAGATCCGCCGCCTGATGTGGGATTACGTCGGGGTCGTTCGCACGGACAAACGCCTGCAGCGCGCGGCTTCGCGCCTACGGAATCTCCAGAGGGAAATCCGGGAATTTTACTGGAATTTCAAGGTGTCAGTCGATCTGCTGGAATTGCGAAATCTGGCCACGGTGGCGGCCCTGATCGTCGATAGCGCGCTTCTGCGAAAGGAGAGCAGGGGGCTGCACTACACCCTGGATTACCCGGAGACCGATGAGGCTCATTTCCGGCATGATACCGTGCTTTGGCGTGGGTAAATGCTTGGAACGGATGCTGCTGCAATGTGTAAGTAGCCCGCTGGGAAAGGGTTCCTAAAAAGGAGGAAAACCCCTTGCTTGGCGGCAGGTTTTCGCATAGAAAAGGCCACCGCTAATGAGATTAGGATTCACCCCCCTCACTCTAGCGCTCCTCGGGACGGGGGCCGCCGTTATGGCCCAATCGCCCTATGAGAGCGCGGCGGATTTCGCCAAATACGCCCGCAAGTTGCGTGACCAAGCGCTGCTGAAAGTCGAGCCCCAAGTCTTTGTGCCGACCGCGTCGCGCAACAGCACCACCACCCGCTATCCGTGGAAGACGAACATTGTGACGACGGTGTTTTGGGTGGGCGAACAGGCTGGCGGAAACAATCCGGTGCCGAATTACAAGAGCGCCTGGGACGCGAACTGGACCTCAAATTATGGCGGCTTTGATAGCCCGGACGCCTCCTCGCGCAGGAATTACATACCGGCGTCGTTTGTGCCGCGGCAGAATCCATTCTACTGCGCGCTGCCCTATAACGACGTGACGCACGGCCAATTCAAGCCGGAAGCGCCGCTGGTCATTCCGTGGTTCAGGACCGCTTACACCGAGCCGGGCCATTCTGTTTGCAAGGATCGCTGGCTCGCAATCCGCAAGGGCAACCGCGTGTGCTATGCGCAATGGGAAGACTGCGGGCCCTTCCGGACCGACCATTTCCAATATGTTTTCCAGAATGAACGCCCAATGCCCAATTTGAATCATGGCGCTGGTCTCGATGTCTCTCCCGCCGTGCGCGATTATCTCGGCCTCGGCCCGACCGATGTGACCGACTGGCAATTTATCGAAGTTCGGGATATTCCGCCCGGTCCATGGCGCACCTATGGAGATAACAATCATTTCGTGATCGCCAAGCGCCAGGCTGAAGCGCGGCTTGTTCAGCAGACCAACGGGAGCTCGCGCTAGGTTCGAGCCGGGCGGGCGTAGCACGCCAGGGTGCGTGCGGTCCCAAGATTTCGCTGCGTTAGCTAGCCGCTACTTCCCATCACGCGCGGGCGCAGTTTTTCGAAGGTTGAGTCGAGCTCGTCAATGCGGTCGACCAATTCCTGGTAATGTGCGCGCTGCGCCGTGCAGAAAGCGGTGAGGGGTTGGATAGCGGCATTGATTTCGCCGTAGAACAAATCGATCGCGTGCGAAATCTGATTCTCGATCGCGGCCACGAGTTCGGTCCGTTTCGCGTCCATTTGTTGGGCGTAGACACGCAGAATTTTCCCGCGCTGCCGTCTTGCCAGGAAAGTTCCAATAATCGCGGCTGAAGCCGCCAGCACACCGGTGACATCTGCAACTGCCGCGCTACTCATCGCTGCGACCAGTGCCACCAGACCACCCGCTGCCGCCACGCCCGCCGGAATCCTGAGGCGATTCGACGTTTCCCGAAAGATTGTCCCCATTTGTTCTGCAATGACATCTTCGCCACTTCGCCCGGCCAGGGCCAGCTGTATCGATTGCACCAGCTCCCGGCGTTGTCGGGCAAAATCTGGCGGGGTGCGCGGCGCCTGCGTTTTCACTTCGCCGCCAAAATGCGTCTCGATCATGTCCTGCAGTTGTGGCCAGATGCCGCGCAGATCGGTTTCAAGCAACTGGATAACGTTTTCGATTTGGGGCTGGACCACTTGTCGAAGCTTCGTTTCCATTTCGCCCTGCAAATCCCGCTGCCAATAATCGCGTCGCCAGATCATGTTCACCGTGGTCCAGAACGTCAGTTTGTTCTCGAGGAATCGCGTTCCTTGGGCCGCGCAATCGCGACACGCCTGGTCGATGCCGCGCACAAAACCGTGGACCTGCCGTAGCGTTTGCTCTTTCCGCGCCTGTAGAAAATGGATCAGACGCTCGAAGCGTTCTTCGTCCTGATTGATAACGCGAAAAGCTTCGCGCACTTCGGACGCGATCTCGTGCAAAAAAACCTGCGCGGTTTGCCAGGCCGAGCGCACCTTGAGCGCATGCGCACTCGTGTCCGTCATGATCAAATCGATGTGCTCCTCCAAAGGAACAATTTCGCTCTTTTCCTCAAGGCTGGCAGCGTTCGGCGCTCCGGTACGCGCGAGTAACGCCTGACGCGCGGAAACCGCAAAGATAGGTGGTACGGTCCCGAGCTTTTGCAGCGCGGTGTCCTGCAGATGACGGCGAATCACCGCGATCTCTCCGGGCTCGCGCAGATCAGCCTGTTGCAAAACAAAAACGATATTTTTCAACCAACGCTTTTGTACGAAGGCGAGGAGATCCCAGGCCGATTGCGTCCAGGGATTGACCACAGAAAAAACGAAGAGCACGAGATCGGCACGCGGGACGAATTTCTCGGTGATGCGCTGGTGCTCCGCGACCATGGTATTGGTGCCGGGAGTATCGACGACGTTGAAGTTGCGCAGGAAATCGATTGGCAGAAAACGCTCGATGAGTTGGGGTGAGACCTCGACCGTTTTTTCCACCTCGCCATAGCGGAAAATGCAAACGCGATCGGTCGCCGGAAGCACGCCGGTCTTGGCGAATTCATGGCCAAAAAGGGCATTGAGGAGGGAGGATTTTCCGGCTTTCACTTCGCCGACTGCAACGAAGAGAAGCGGTTGCCGGATATCGGTAAGTAGGGCATGCAGCGTCTCCAATGAGGCAGGGCTGCGTTGCAAGTCGGCCCCGAGTCTGAGTAGGCGGATCAGTGCAGTTTCGAGATCCGTTCGAAGCTGCAGATAATGATCGGCGATCATGCCGGCGAGACTAAGCGCTGGGCGATGCGGCGACGGACGGCGAGGGCGTGGCTGCGGGTGCAACCGGCTTGGGCGTTGGCGGCGGTGTTGGTGTCTGAAGTTTCAACAGTTGCGAAACGGTGACGAACTTGAATCCTTTCGCTTCCAGCTCCGTCAATGTCGCCGGCATGGCCTGGATGGTTTGCGCGTGGATATCATGGGCTAGGACGATCGACCCCGGACGGGTTTCCTTCAAAATTCGGCTGCTAACGACATTCGGACCCGGATTTTTCCAATCGAGCGGATCGACTTCCCACAAAATAATTTCGTAACCGAGCTCGTCGTGAATAAAACGTTTTTGGTGCGCGGTGACGGAGCCGTAGGGTGGACGAAATAAAGTGGGGCGCGAACCAATCGCGTTAGTAATCGCCTCTTCCGTGCGCTTGATCTGACTGCGCACGTTCTCGTCGGACATTTTCGCCAGGTTCGGATGCGACCAGGTGTGATTCCCGATCTCGTGGCCTTCGCGGACCGCGCGTTGAAGGATTTCGGGGTACTCTGCCGCATTTTCTCCAACCACGAAAAAGGTGACGTGGATGTGGTGTTCTGCCAGTAAATCGAGCAGACGCGGCGTTAACTTTTGGTTTGGGCCGTCGTCAAAAGTGAGAGCGATGTAGGGACCATCGACATGAACTGAGCTGACCGTCGTCTTTGGTTCCGGCTCGGGCGCCGTTTTCGGTTTTGTGGGCGAAGGCGAGGGTTGCTGCGCCCATAAAACGGTCGCGGGAATGAGAAAAAACAGGGCACGGAATTTTCGCAGCATGAGACCAGGAAGAGCGACAGATTGCCCTATTTTTGCGGGCATACAAGTGCGCCAGTGTCTTATGAAGATTCGGACTGGATAGACCCCAGCCGAGGGCGGTCCGAGGCCGATTTTGGCAACTAATCTGCTGCTTGGGAAACTGGGATCGACGTTGGGAGAATGGAGCTTCGGCGGGAGGCCGAGAGGCCACACTGACGCCGAGATCGCTTAATGAATATTCTTCTTGTCGAAGATCAGGACGACAGCCGGCAGGCGCTAAGCCGGTTGATCGCGATGCGCGGCCACAAGGTGACGCAGGTCGCTACAGCGGAGGAAGCTGAGCGGGCTCTGACGACCGAAAGTTTCCCGTTCCTTATCCTCGACTGGGTATTGCCGGGGAAAAGCGGGGTTGATTTGTGTCGCGAGTTGCGGGCCCGCCAGGACGGCGACGAAATGTTCATCCTGCTGGTGACGGCGAAAGCCGATCACGCCGACCTGGAAATGGCGCTTGAAGCCGGGGCCAATGATTACCTGACCAAACCGATTGATGTGGCATTGCTCAATGTACGCCTCGCAGTCGCAGAGCGACAAATTCGTGATTTGACCGAACGCAACCAGGCGCGCGTCGCACTCCAGCAGTCGGCCCGGACGTTGACGGACATTCTCGAGAACACGACCGACGGGTTCTTTTGCTTGGATCACGCCTGGCGGTTTACATATGTGAATCCGCAGGCCGAGAGGTTGTTTGGTCGAGCCCGTAAAGAACTTCTCGGGGGCGAACTTTGGCAGAAATTTCCGGAGCTCCGGAACACGCCTTTCGAGGAGAATTATCGTCGGGTGATGGCGAACCAAACGCCGGCGGAGTTTGAGGCGTGCGAGCCAAACGGCACGACCAGATGGTTTGAAGTTCACGCCTATCCAAGCGGTGGCGGGGTTTCGGCACTCTTTCGCGATGTGACCGAACGCAAGCGCGCGGAAGATGATCGGCTTACCAAAGGCAAAATCGAGTCGCTGGGGACTCTGGCCGGCGGTATTGCCCACGACCTGAATAACATTTTGACCGTAATTTCCGGCAACATCGGTCTAGCCCAGCTCGAAGCACCGTCGGAAGAAAAAAATCTGTTCGCCTGTCTGGCGAAAGCATCACAAGCGGCGCAGGAAGCCGCCCACATGTCGAGTCAGCTGCTGACCTTTTCCAAAGGGGGTTCGCCGGTGAAGAAGGTTGTGCGCATGTCCGAGTTGTTGGCGAAATCAGCCCATTTCTCACTGCATGGCTCGAATCTGCGCGCGGAAATGGATATTCCGCCTGACCTTTGGACGACCGAGGTCGACCCCGCCCAAATCGAGCAGGTGATCAACGCCCTTATGATCAATGCGCGCGAAGCGATGCTGTCCGGAGGAACAGTGGATATTTCGGCGCGCAATATTGAGTTGGAAAACAAACCGGGCGCGCTCCTACCCGGCGGCCGTTATGTTAAAGTAGCGATCGCGGATCACGGCGGTGGTGTTCCATCCGATATCGCGACGAAGATCTTCGATCCGTATTTCACAACCAAGTCGGTGAGCAGCGGACTCGGACTTTCGATTAGCTTTTCCGTCGTCAAGAAACACGGCGGTATGTTGCATCTGGAGCAATCGTCGCCTTCCGGAGCGGTCTTCTCCTTTTATCTTCCAGCAGCCCGGGCAGAACCGGCGGTGATAAAGTCGATCGGCGACGGTCCTGGGATGCCGTCTCCGCTGCAACGGATCCTTGTCATGGACGATGAGGAAGGAATTCGTGAACTCACCTCGCAGTTGCTGAATACACTCGGTTACGAAGTAACGGCCGTGACTGATGGCGTCGAAGCGGTCAACACTTACGAACGCGCCATGCGCCGTGGCGAAAATTTCCAGGCCGTGATTTTGGACGCGACCATCCGTGGCGGCATGGGCGGGCTGGCGACCATCGCGCGCTTGCGCAACATCGATCCCAGCGTGGTCGCCATTATCTGCAGCGGTTACTCTGACGAGGCCGCGCTGGCGGAGTTTCTACAATATGGATTTCGCGGGGCGCTACCGAAGCCATTTACCCGGCGCGATCTGGCGGACGTGCTCCAGCGTGCCTGTATGAATTAGCGACTAAGTCGGCGTTTGTTAGCTGGTAGCAAAAGAAACGCGCTACTTTCACAACGCTCAAGATGGATCGAGCAGTCATGCCACTCCGGCTCAGACCTCGATGATAAATTAGGCGGCGAAGCCGCAATGATTCGGCATTGCCCGACGGAGCGGTCGATCCATCTTGTTGATCAGCGCCCGCGCTCGGGATTCAAACTAGCTCTTGCGCAATTTTTCCAGCGCGGTTATGAGCGGCTCCGGGCCGCCCTCAATATAGCCCATGATATTGGCTACCGGTTTCCCCTCCGGGCTCAGCACAATCAGGGTCGGGAAAGCTTCGACGTCATACTCGCTCGCCAATTTCATGTTCTGTTTTCGCACTGCGTCGCTTTGCTGTTTGAACCGGGGAAAATCGAGTTCCACCAAGACTAGATTCTTGGCCGCGTAATCTTGGAATTGCGGTTTGGAAAAAATCTCGGCCTGCATGTGCTTGCAATAGCCGCACCAATCCGACCCGGTGAAATTAAGGAGCACCAGCTTGTGATCCGATTTCGCCTTGGCTTTGGCTGCTTCGTAATCCGTCAGCCAGTTGGCCTCGGCCAGGGCCGGGCCGCAGCAAACGAAAACGAGACAGCTTAGGAGGAACAGTTTCTTCACGTCACAAGTTTCCGCCAAAGAAGCGGCTTGCGCAAGGCTACTCCGCTGCCTTTCGGAAAAGGGAAGCCCGGCGCGGCAAAACACCGGGCTTCCACCAAAAGATTTTACTTAATGTGCCCGGAGACCAGCTTGGTCATCTCGAACATGCTGACCTGACTCTTGCCGTTGAAAACGGGGCGAAGCGCGTCATCGGCATTAATCTGGGTTCGTTTCTTTTTATCCTGACAACCGTGTTTCTTAATGTAGTCCCACAGTTTTTTCGTGAGCTCGGAACGCGGGAGCGGTTTCGAGCCAACGATGGCAGAGAGTTTATCATCAGGCTGGACGGGGCGCATGAATGCGGCGTTCGGCTTGCGTTTGGACTTTTTAGCTTTGGTTTTCGGCATGACCGCTCATTAAAACCGAAGCAACGAGCAGGGCAATAACTTTTTTGCCTTGGAGAAATTAATTTTGCCCCTAGAGACGCCGGACGGCCAGCGCAGCAATATCATCCGGGGGAACGACATTAGACGGCGTCGGCGCAGTTTGGCGCAAAAAATCTCGTAGGGCGGACTGGGCGTTGCCCGGCGCGGAGAGTAAACGTTGTGCGACCGTTGCGGGCGCGAGCCGGCGGTCGTCGCCTTCGCCAACGCCGTACAAACCATCGGTGTAGAGAAGAAACAAGTCGCCGCCGCGCAGTTCCATCTCTGTTTCGGTAAAGTTCGAAGCCGCGACCAGCCCAAGCGGCGGCGAGGTCGATGCGATCGATTCGGTGGCGCCATCGCCTCGTGCTATCAGCAGCGGTGGATGGCCCGCCCCGACAATGGTGCCTGCGCCCCTCTTCACATCGAGCGCGACGCACATTGCGGTCATGAATGAACGCGCCCCGAGGATGCTGCGAAAATCGCGATCCACCGCATGCATGATCCCCGCCGGGGTGTCGTTCTCGCCATTGGCATGGTGAAAAAGTAATTTCGCCAACGTTGTCAGCAACGCGGCCGCCGCGCCGTGCCCGGTGGCATCAGCGATCCAAAAAAGCATCCGGCCGTCGCGCATCCGGAGCCAGCCGTAAATGTCGCCACCCACCTGAATGACTGGCCGATAAAATGCGGCGATTTCCCATCCCGGAAACTCCGGAGGCTTTGCCGGAATGAGCGAGCGTTGTGTGCGTTGCGCGGCTTCGAGGTCCTGCTCAAGGTTTCCCCGCCATGCTTCCAATTCTTCATTTTGCTTGAGCAATTGTTCGCGCATTGAACGCAGACGCAGTTGCGTTTCGATACGCGCGCGCAGCACTTCAGGGTGAATGGGTTTGGTGACGAAATCATCTGCTCCCGCCTCGAGACACAGCACTTCGCTTTCCTCGCTACCGTGACCGGTGAGCATGATGGTCGGAATCTGCGCGACCGCCGGGGACGGATCGGCCCGAATTTGTTTTGAGACATCGGCGCCATCGAGCCCGGGCATGTCGTAATCCAGCAGGAGAAGACGAGGTGGCTGTTTGCGCACAAACGCCAGCGCTTCTTCGCCGCTCTCCGCTTCGGCACACGAGTACCCCGCAGCGGTTAATGTTCGTACCAGCAACCGCCGGCTCGCGCGATCGTCGTCAACCACCAGAATTGGATTGTCGTCGCTGGTCATTCCTTAAAAATAGAATCGCAAGGCAATCCTGTACGACATGTATGGCTGAAAAAATACACCATGGTGTTGCAATTATCGAAGCGCGCGCTTTTCGATTGTCAGTATATTAAGGTTGAATTAGAAAAGGGACGGATTCCTCGAATCGATTCTTATGAAATTCTCACCGTGGCTCGTGTTTCTTGCTGGCTTTGTTTTTGTCTCATGCGCGGATAATGAGCCGCCGGTGCGTCATCACGTGGCGCGTTATCCAAACGCGCCAGAAGAGCCGACAACACAACCCTACAATCCGAACCAACCGCCTCCTCCACCGGAGACAACGGAAGAAAACGCGCCGCCAGAGGCCTCGGCGTCGCCGGCAGCGCGGACGACCAAAGGCGACCTGCCGTACGGTATTCCGGTTCCGAATAAGCCTGGATTTGTGACCAGCCCTTACGCACCGAATCAGGGCTACGTCGATGTTCGCGGGTTTCCGCCGGGCACTGAAGTAAAAGACCCCTACACTAACAAAATCTTTCTAGTACCGTAGTAGCATTGCCTTTCAAGGCGCTCCTGCGTAGTGCCCTAAATACGGTGTGATTGTCCAAGGTGGATCGAGCAGTGTCCTGCTCGATGCCGGTGTTTGGCGGCAAAGCCCGAGTCCTTTTTTTGGCATCGGCCGCCGGAGCGGCCGATCCACCTTGTGCCATTTAAGCGCCGTTTCTTACAGGTAATTTATAGCTGCCGGACCAAGATACAGGTTTGTTGTAAAAACGGCATTAGGCACGCTGCATTAAATCACGTTGCTGGACAAGCGCGTTGGATACCGGCATGATTCCTCCTTCCAGGTTTTGGCCGGCTGGGGGATTCGAAAGGCACATGGAACTTCGGGTTAAACGCGCACCTCATATCGACACGGAAATCACTGTGCCGGGGGACAAGAGCATTTCTCATCGCGCCGCCATAATTGCCGCTCTCTCCAATGGGATTTGCCGGCTGAACGGATTTCTCATGGGCGATGATTGCCTGCGAACCGTGAATGCTTTGCGCGCTCTCGGTATTCGTATCGATGAACCGGAACCGGACACGATTGTCGTTCATGGAAAAAGACGCGTGCTCAATGCCCCGACCGATGAAATTGATTGCGGCAACTCCGCGACCACGATGCGGCTGATGGCGGGACTACTCGCCGGCCAAACATTCGAAAGCCGGCTGGTTGGCGATGCTTCGCTTTCCAAGCGTCCAATGGGGCGCGTCATCGCGCCGTTGCAGCGGATGGGCGCAAACATTACGGCGGAAGGTCCTGACGACACTCCGCCCCTGTGCATTCGTGGTGGGTCGTTGCGTGGAATTCGCTACGAAATGCCAATCCCAAGTGCGCAGGTGAAAAGCGCAGTTTTGCTCGCCGGCCTCTTCGCCAAAGGCAAAACGTCAATCGTAGAGGAAATCCAGACTCGCGATCACACCGAGCGCATGATGCGTTATTTTTTCGTGCGTACTACGCGGGAGGAGAATGGAACAATCTCGATTTTTGGCGATCAAGTTCCCGAATCGCGCGACTTCCGCATTCCGGGCGATCTTTCCTCCGCTACCTACTGGCTCGCCGCTGCGGCGGCGCAGCCGGGCGGCCACCTCCTCGTTCGCCACGTCGGTTTGAATACCACGCGCACCCCGGTTCTCGGCGTGCTCGTGCGAATGGGCGCGCAAGTGCGGGAAGCAATTGAAGATGTCGACCAACTCGAACCGCACGGCATCGTGGAAGTGACCGGTGCGATGTTAAAGGGAACGGTCATTCAAGGGAAGGAGGTCGCGCAATTGATCGACGAGCTTCCGGTGCTGGCCGTGGCCGGCGCGCTTGCCAACGGCACGACCATTATTCGTCAGGCCCAGGAATTGCGGGTCAAAGAAACCGATCGCATCGCTGCCATCGCGCAAAATTTGCGAGTGATGGGCGCGCAAGTGATTGAGCTCAGCGACGGCCTCGAGATTCATGGCCCGGCGCCGTTGCGGGGAGGTCGCGTCGCCAGTTTTGGTGATCATCGCATCGCCATGGCATTTGCCATCGCCGGACTCTTCGCAGATGGCGAAACCATCGTGCAGGAGGCCGAATGCGCGGAAATTTCCTACCCGGGTTTCAGAGGCGCGCTCGAAGGATTCATGAATCCGAAGCGCGGTCCGGGAAGCACACCGGTAATCGGCTCGCTCTCGCTCGCCCCCGCTGAGTGATGGTCGGTTGTCGTTTTCGCATGTCGTCCCCAACCCGAACGCTTTCGGGGTGAGGGACCTCACAAAGTCCGCGGTCCGTGTGCAAGCTACCCTATGTGATCCAGCCCTATAGGTGAGGTCCCTCGCATGCGCTTGGGATGATAGTCGGGTTTATTCCAAGGGCTTGGTCGGAGTGACGCTGCGCTTGCTTCCCTGCAATTTCCAATGAAGAACTTGCGCAACTGTATGTCATCTCATCGCATCATTGCCATCGATGGCCCCGCTGCTTCGGGTAAGAGCAGTGTTGCCCTTGCTCTGGCACGGCGGCTTGGATTTTCCTATGTCAATTCTGGCGCGATGTACCGTGCGGTGACATGGCATGTCTTGCAGCGCAGCGTGGATGTGCACGAACCCGCCGCCGTTGTCGCCGCAGTCGAGCAATCAAAAATCGTTTGCGAACTCGTCGATAACCAATCGCGCATCTTGATTGACGATCACGATCCCACTTCACATTTGCGGGATGACAATGTGAACCGTGCCGTCTCGATCGTGAGCAGCATTCCGCGCGTTCGCCGGATTTTGGTTCCACGGATGCGCGAATGCGCGAAGGCAAACAACGTCGTCATGGAAGGGCGCGACATCGGCTCGGTCGTTTTCCCCGAAACGCCGTTCAAGTTTTATGTCGACGCATCGCCGGAAGTGCGGGTGCAACGTCGACGGGCCGAAGGCCAACGCGATGAAATCGCCACGCGGGATCGCGCCGATTCTTCGCGCGCGACGTCACCACTCATCGTCGCGCCTGATGCCGAAGTGATCGATACTTCGACCCTCACGATCGACGGCGTCGTTAACGAAATCATGCGCCGGCTCAAACAAAAAGGACTCCCGATTTAACGATTTAAAATTACCGATGCGCGCCCCCTTACTCCAAAATGCCAGTCCGGCTCGGACCTCCATGACTCCAATAATCCATCGGCTGCACTTGCCGTGAACTTCTACTATTGGCTGGGCTACTCGCTTTCACGTTTGCTCGCCCAGATCTTTTTTCGATTTCGCATTCTTCATCGGGAGCGCATGCTCCAGAGCGGGCCGGTGATTCTGGCGATGAATCATCAGAGCTTCTTTGATCCGCCGCTGGCCGGGAATGCGTCGGATCGCGCGATTTTTTTCCTCGCCCGCAGGACATTGCTTGACCACTGGTTTTGGGGCTGGTTGCTGCCGAAATTGAACGTCATTCCAGTCGATCAGGAAGGGAGCGACCGCAGTGCCCTCAAGGCATTGATCCGAATTTTGCGCGCGGGAGAAGCGACGCTGGTTTTTCCCGAAGGCGCGCGCACACTCGACGGCAATCTGCAACCAGCCGAGCCCGGTCTTGGTTTGGTGATTGCAAAGACGCTCGCCCCGGTGGTTCCGATGCGCATCTTCGGAGCGCACGAAGCCTGGCCTCGCGGCAGCAGCAAGATCCGGCTTCATCCCATCACCATTGTCGTTGGGCACCCGATTTTTTTTAGCGAAACGGACATCGCGGGTCGCGGAAAAGAGATGTATCAAAGATTAAGCGAGCGGGTGATGAATGAAATCGCCAAATTAACGATCGATGGCAACGACTGAGGATTCGAACAAGGACGAGCGAATTTCGATGGGCGCGCTCATTGCCATGATCGCAATCGTAGTTGGCCTGATTGTCGTCGCAGTCTACGCCAACTGGCAGAATCTGCATCGCGATGTAATTGAAACAACGACCGTCACGCGAATCACACCAACTCCTTCGGCATCTGCGTCACCGATGCCGTAGACAGAGCGCCGGGATCACCGATCCCGGATACAACACGGAGAAGCGCGCCCGAAGGGCACCGCGTCAGAACTCTGGATCGGAGTATAGCTGGCGCCTGTAACGTCCGCTGTTATCGGCGGACTTCCGGCCCCACCTACGAGCTGTTACTGCGATTTTGTTCAGCGGCCAGT
The DNA here is from genome assembly GCA_963781735.1 of uncultured Verrucomicrobiae bacterium. GTDB lineage: Bacteria > Verrucomicrobiota > Verrucomicrobiia > Chthoniobacterales > UBA10450 > AV69. Next base: position 218,840 of record CAWAHI010000017.1, read on the forward strand.
TGCTGCGCGTAAGCGAGGCTATCGATATTCTCGATCGTCTTGTCGCGCCGTATGGCTTTGATGCGAGGGAAACGCAGGGCGAGGCCGCTGGCATGGCGCGTACTCGGTTGGATGGAATTGAAAGCAACTTCCAGAACGACGTCCGGCTTCACTTCGCGATACCGGCCACGATCAACCAGCGTGTTTTGTTTGAAGTGCTCGGTTAGCTCCGCGATCTCAGCGTCGGTCAGTCCGCTATAGGCTTTGCCGATGGGTAACAGTTCGCCGCTGCTTCCATCGCGCACGGCAAAGGTGTAATCGCTGAGCACGTGATTGCGTTTACCGTGGCCAAGTTCCGCCGCCACGACCACCACATCAAGCGTCGCCAGCTCTTTTTTGAGCTTGAACCAAAACAACCCGCGGCGTCCCGGCGAATAAGAACTCTCCGGATCCTTGATCATCAGGCCTTCGTTCAAACGCAGCCGTGCCCGTTTGAATTCAATCTCGATCTCGTTAGCTGAATGGGCCGCGACCACAGTCGCGACTTGAAATTTTGGCGGGAGTTTGAGGCCGCGCAAAAGTTCGCGGCGTTCGCGTAATGGTGTTCGTAAGAGCGACCGGCCATCGAAAAATAATAAATCAAAGGCGACAAATATTACCGGCACATCCGCAGAAGCGGCCTCGAACAAGTCGAGCCCTTCGCTTTTTCGTCCCAGCCGCTTCTGCAAATCGAAAAAAGTTAGCTTCCGGTCTTTGGCATAGGCGATGATCTCTCCGTCCAGAATCACGTCCGCAGAAAACCCGCGGGCCCGATCGGCGATCTCCGGGAATTGACCGGTGATGCGTTTGAGGTCGCGAGAGTAGATTTCGGCGCGATCGCTATTCACGTGAAGTTGCGCACGAATTCCATCGAACTTGTCTTCGACATAGACTGTAGCCGGCATCGCTGATGCCGGCCCGGGGTCAGCGACCCCGGCTACAGATGCGACCGCGGCTACAACATTTGATTCGACAAACCGCTTCCAAATCGCTTCTGCCGTCGGTTCAGGGCTGGCAAGCATGCATTTGATCGGCCGGAAGAGCGTGAGCTCAGCGCGATGAAGTTCTTGTCTTTTTGCCAACACCGCGGTGCGGCCGATGTCGCCGAGGAGCATGTTCGCTTCTTTCACCTCATCGAGCGGTGCCGCGAAGGCTTTGGCGATGGCCTCCTCGACCAGGCCTTCACGCAATCCGATGCGCAAATCGCCGCTCAGAATCTTGACCACGTACTGACCTTCGCGGGCAATAAGACGCGCCAAACGATTTTGCAGTGCATCTTTTTTCGCGACGGGGCCGCGCAACTTATGGAGCTGTTCAAAAAATTCATAAGAATCAATCAAACCGAACGGTTCCGGACTTGTCCGGCCATCGAGCACTTCGAACGCCGTCTTGCCGGCGTCACCATAGCTGGAAGCGATGCGACGAAATTCTGCGTCGCTCATCTTCGTCGCGCCGGCGAGTGCGCGGTAAATAACCGAGCCGCCGACTTGCAGCGTGCGCAGATCCGTTTGCGGAAAAGCGTAGCCGGTAAAATAAACCGTGGCGATCGCGAGCCGCGCGTCATCCAGCGTCGAGAAATATTCTGACAACAGACGGACCTTCTCTAGCTTCGCGGGGGTTGCCGCAATCGCCTGGCCGACATTGGCGAAAGCGAGAAATTCGGATGGCGCTAGAACTGTAGCCGCGGTCATTGGACGCGGGTCCGAGCCGGACGAGCGTACGGCGTCAGCGATGCCGGCTACAGGAGTCACATCCTCAATTCCAGCAAGGGATGTCCCGAGCGTGAGCTCCATTTGGTTCTCCTCGGTCAACGCCCACGCTTCGATCCCGCGTGCGCGCAAATCGCGAGCAAAGTGCCCGGCGAATCCGTGCAACGTGAAAACTCGTTTTGGCTTTACCAAATCGACATAACGCAGGAGATCGTCGTAATCGGCGTGATCTGAGAGCGGAAAAGCCGCGTCGACCTGGTAGCGATAGATCGCGTTCGGTTCGACCGCCCACCCGCTGATCATGGCCACACGTTTGCGTGGAATCTTTTCGAGCATGCGCGAGCGATTCGCGCTTGGCGGACAGATCAAAACTTTTCCGGCGACATCGTTCGCACGATAGCGAACGTACTCACAAAATTTCTGACCGTTTTGTTCGTAGATGCGCGTCATTTGATAGACCGCGCCATGCAGCATTGGTGTCAGCTCGGCTCCGGCCAGTGCGCAAAGAATCTCTTGTGCTTTGCCAAGGGAATAGCCGAGCAACACAGGAACTTCGTTGTTGTCGATCGCGTCCCGGCAGAAGGCGACGATTTGGGTAATTACTTCTTCGGTCGGCGGCAAGCGATAACGCGGAAGGCCGTAGGTGGTCTCCATGATCAATGTGTCGGCTGTTGTCCATTCCGCAGGTTCCGCTGATTGACCGCGACGCAATTTGAAATCGCCGGTGTAAAGGACCGAGTCGTCTTCCGTCCGCAGAAAGAACTGGGCTGAGCCAAAAATGTGGCCAGCCGGGAACAATGTGACCTGCATTCCGCGGACGTTTGTTTCCTGACCGAATGGCAGAAGAATTTCAATGCGTTTCCCGGGCAGCCGCGCCTGCATCAGACGTGCCGTCCGTTCCGAAACAATAATCTGGCGGTGCGGCGCGATGTGATCGCTATGCGCGTGAGAAACGAATGCGAAATCCTTCGCTTCCCACGGATCAAGCCAAAGATTTTGCTGCGGCAAAAACACTCCGCGCTCGTATCGGACATCAATCACGCCAAAATTTAGCTGACACTTTGCGCAGCGAAACCGCCATTCGGAGGCTAAACTTTACTCCGCCACCGGACGGACTCGCCATGGCGAGCCTCAAAACATGTTGTCCCCCCTGGTGAGCATGGATCCTCCCGTCTCTCGTCTAGCTGCAACGAGAAGTGTTACGCCCGGGGACAAGGCCATGCGCTGTTCGCAAAGTTCCTTACCGATACGGAAGTGGCGCAAGCCTCCGTCGACTATTACAAGCAGCCACATTGAGCATTTTCGGCATATCGGCCTTTCCACCGTCCGCTCTACAATTGACAGGACTGCGCGCAGCCAGTTTGATATTGTTAATGCGATTTATCTGCGCGTTCGCGCTTTTGCTCGGTGTGGGCTCTGTCGCCGGAGCGGATAACGATCCTGGGAAATATCCGGTCGCGCTCAACTCCGATTTCGGGTTTCGCAAAGCCAAGATTTATACGATGAGCCAGAACCCGTACGTAAGGGGACAAAGAACGCCGGGACCTGCGGATACGAGCAAGAAGGGATTATCCTCGTCGAGAAGTGTGGACCAAGAGGTATCGTTAAATTTTGAGCGCTCCTATCGATTGTATGGCGCGGTTACCGCTTTGGATCAACGGCAACGCTTCGGCCAATATTTTGACTTCTTCTGGCGGGCAAAGCGCCCATCGGATGTGACCGTCCGGTTCGAGTACAAACAGGAAAAACTCAAAGCTTTTGTCCAGGCCAAAGAGCAGACCTACAAGAACGTCGATGGAACAAACCGGAGCGAGTTTCGGGTCATTGGGGACGAGTATTTTGATGATGGGCAGGTGCTGGCCTGGCGATGTTTACTGATCGAACACGGCCGGATTGTAGCCGAGAAACGCTCTTTCCTGTGGGATAAGAGCGTTTGACTGATCGCGCTAAATTTAATAACTTTTAATAATCAATTGTGGAATCGTCCATTCAGGTCGGTGTGAGCGGCCCCGCCGTCTGGGTCCGGGTGGAGGGCAAAGGCAGTTTTCTAAATAGCGGAAATTTCAAGCAGTTTGCCCGGGAAATGGTAGACCGCGGCTATCGCGAGTTTGTGATTGACCTACATGACTGCGCGATGATGGATTCGACCTTCATGGGGACAATGGCCGGGCTGGCTTTGCGGTTAAAGGAACTGGGCCAGGGGCACTTGAGGGTGGTGCATTGCGGCGAACGCAGCCGGCAGTTGCTCTCTGGCCTCGGTCTCGATCAGCTTTTCCAAATTTCCAGCAACGGCGCCCGCGCCCCGGAATGTGACGCGCTCGCAGCCACGACCATGGGGAAAAAGGAGCAGGCCAGTGAAATGCTGGCCGCTCACGAAGCGCTGTGTGAAGCGGCGCCGGAAAATATTTTGCGGTTCAAAAACGTTCTCGAGTACCTGAAGCAGGACCTTCACGACAACCCAGTAAAGAAGTAACTTGGCTTCGACCGTCATGTGGCCAAGCTTTCTCTTCGCGGCCTTGGCCTTTGCGATTTTGGGTTGGGCTTTCACCGCCTTTCGGCAGACTCGCAAAGTTCATGCTCTCGAGCGGTCGAAGGAAGAGATCCAGGTCGAAGAAACCCTCGTCTTCGATTTCCTGCACGGGCTGGGGGAAGCCTTCCGTGAAACGATCAAGCCGCACGATTTGCACCGGTTGATTGTCGAGGGAGCGACGCGGATTCTCGATGCCCATGGCGGCGCGCTTTATCTCTCCGATCGCAGCGGCAACAAACTCGTGCCGGTATTTCTTTCCAAGGGTTGTCCGCCGTTGGTGCTGGTGCCGGGCCATATCTTACATCAAGCCGCGACGGCGCCTGCTGCTTTGGAAGGTTTTTTGCGCATGCATAATGTGGCGGCCGGTGAAGGTCTGATCGGCACGGTCTGGCAAACGGGACAACCGGTCTCGCTGGGTGATGTCTCGGAAGTGCCCGAGTTGACGCGTCTGCGCGAGACACCTCTCGGTACCGCATCGTTGATGGCGACGCCGTTGCTTTACGGTAAGCAAAACATGGGCGTGCTCGCGGTTGGGAACGGCCCGATGGGCGGGCCCTTTACCCCGAGTGATTTTGTCGTTTTCAAATCGATCGCCGAGCAATCTGCCTTCGCGCTTTACAACGCGATCATTTACTCAGAGGCGAATGAAAAGAAGCGGCTTGATCACGATCTCGAAATCGCGCGCGACATTCAGCGGATTTTGCTTCCGGAAAAATCGCCGGCCATTCCGGGGTTCGAAATTGCTGGGATCAATATTCCGGCGAAACAGGTGAGCGGGGATTACTTTGATTACATCAGAGTCGACGAGAATCGGCTTGGGCTGGCGATTGCGGATGTTTCGGGCAAAGGCGTGCCGGCGTCGTTGATCATGGCGATTTGTCGAAGCGTGTTGCGGAGCCAGGCGCCGCAGAATCCCTCGCCGGCCGAAGTGTTAAAGGCGGTGAATCGCCAGCTTTATCCTGACATTAAAGAGGACATGTTTATCAGCATGGCATATTTGGTGGTGGATCATTCCCTTGGCTCGATTACGCTGGCACGCGCAGGTCATGATGCGCCGCTGCTCTATCGCCACGCCCAGCAAACGGTGGAATTAGTCAAGCCGCCGGGGATGGTGGTCGGGATCGACAGCGGAAGTGTTTTCGATCGGATCACAAACGATTTCGCCATTCTGCTCGAACAAGACGATTGCCTTGTGCTCTACACCGATGGCGTGACGGAAGCTTTGGATGCAGAGGGATTTGAATTCGGTGCTGATCGGATGATCCAATCGGTGCGGGCGAGCGCTGCGCACGGCGCTTCGGCCATCATCACGCGATTAATTGATGATGTCCGCAATTTTGTGGGCTCGCATCCGCAGAACGATGACATCACTTTAATTACCATTCGTAAACATGAAAAAAACCCCTGAACCTCGCGAAGAAGACAAGATTCCGCCCCCGGTTGCGACCGAGCCGGAAAACAATTTCGCCGAGACCGAAACCGCCGATGATCTGGTTGCCAGTTTGCAAAGCGATCTGGATCGATTTCGCGATCTGGCCTTACGAACGCAAGCAGACTTTGAAAATTACAAGAAACGCGGTGCGCGCGAGAAAGATGAGGCGATCAAATATGCCAATCGCACTCTTCTCGAGCGGCTCGTTCCGATCGTGGATAATTTCGAGCTTGGACTATCCGCCGCCCGCGACAAAAGCGAACACTCGCCGATTTATTCGGGAATGAACATGATCTTGAAACAACTTACCGATTTCCTAACGGAAAGTGGACTGGAGCCGGTCGATGCGGTGGGAAAACAGTTTGATCCCAACCTGCATGAAGCGATCGGCCACGAACCGAACGATAAAGTTCCCGAAGGGCATGTCATTCGACAAATCCGCCGCGGCTATCGCTTGAAGGATCGCCTTCTGCGGCCGGCGACAGTGGTGGTTTCGAGCGGACCGGCTGGAAGAAAGTGAATAGTGATCCGTGATCAGTGAAAGGTGATAAGTGAGAAGTGAGACGTAATTCCGGCGCGGCGATTGCTGACTCTTGTCAGTGGTCATACGTCACCCATCACTATTTTTAGATGCCAACGACCAAACGCGATTATTACGAAGTGCTCGGTGTCCCGCGGGGTGCGCCCGAGGATGAAGTCAAGCGCGCCTATCGCAAGCTCGCGGTTAAATTCCATCCGGACAAAAATCCGAATGATCCGCATGCCGAGGAGAGATTTAAGGAGCTCGGCGAAGCTTACGATGTGTTGATCGATGCCGATAAGCGCGCCGCTTACGATCGGTACGGACACGCCGCTTTTGCGCAGGGGGGAGCCGGATTTGGCGGCGGGTTCCACGATCCATTCGATATTTTCCGCGAAGTTTTCGGAGGCGGTGGTGGCGGGATTTTCGAAAGTTTCTTTGGTGGCGGCGGTGTTGGCCGCGCTGACGAACGGCAGCGCGGTTCCGATCTGCGTTACGACATGCAGATCACCCTGGAAGAAGCGGCCTTCGGAACGGAAAAAGAAATCGAGGTCCGCAAACTCGACGCCTGCGATCAATGCCACGGCTCCGGCGCCGAGCCGGGGTCGCGTTCGATCAACTGTCCGACCTGCGGCGGCCGCGGCCAGGTCATCAGCTCTCGTGGCTTTTTCCAGGTGTCGCAAACCTGTCCACGTTGTCGCGGCGTGGGCCAGATCATTGAGAAACCCTGTCGCAAGTGTGGCGGGGAAGGGCGGGTCGAAAATTCCAGCCGGATCAAACTAAAAATTCCGGCTGGCATCGGTAGCGGCTCGCGCCTGCGTTCTTCCCGGAAGGGCGAGGCTGGCATTCGCGGTGGGCCGCCGGGCGATCTTTACGTCGTGCTCCACATCAAGGAGCATCCGGTGTTTCAACGCGATGAGGACGATCTTTATTGCGAGGTCCCGATTTCGTTCCCGCTGGCTGCGCTTGGGGGCGAGGTCCCGGTGCCGACGCTCGAAGGCAGAGCGAACGTAAAGATCCCCGCGGGTACGCAAACGGGTCAGATATTCAAATTGCGCGGCAAAGGCATCGTCAACGTTGAGGGTCGCGGCCGGGGAGATTTACTCGCGCGTGTAGTTGTGGAGGTGCCGACACGCTTGAATGCGGAACAACGGAGGAAGCTGGAGGAATTTTCCGCGCTCGTCGGCGAGGAAAATACGCCGTTGCACAAGAGCTTCTTCGAACGCGCCAAAAACTTCTTCCGCTAAAATCAACCGCGGACAGCGCGGATCACGCGGATCGAGCGAAAGAGAAACTCTGGAAGCCTAGGAATCCAGGAAAGAAAGTGGAGCTATGCTGTTTCCTGGATTCTAGATTCATTCGCAAGACGAGAAAATTGGAAGCAATTGATCGAGGCTTTCTCGACATTCTGGCTTCGTCATTGTTTCGTCATTTTCTTCATGCATCGCTTTTACATCGCGCCCGAAAACTGGAACGCTGACGCACTCGTTCTGCGCGAATCGGAGGCACATCATGTGCGGGATGTGCTTCGTCTCGAGCCGGGCGAACGGGTCGTGGTATTCAACGGGCGCGGACATGAAATCACGGCTGAGATTACGAAGGTAACTCGCGAAGAAATTCAACTGCGCAAACTGCACCAGGCGCAGGTGCCGCCGTTGCGCTGTGAGATCACGCTGGCGCAGGCCATTCCGAAAAGAAAAAACATGGATCTGATCGTGCAGAAAGCGGTCGAGCTGGGCGCAGCGGAAATCGCGCCGATTATTTCCGACCGCACCATTGTCCATCTCCAGGGCAAGGAAGCGGTTCAGAAACAGGCGAAATGGCAGCAAGTCGCGATCGAAGCCGCAAAACAATGTGGACAGAACTGGCTGCCGACGGTGCAGATACCGAGGAAGCTGAGCGATTTCTTTGATGGTGTAGCGCCTCTACAACTTCGGCTAATCGGCTCACTTCAATCTGATGCGGTGCATTTGAAAACAGTGCTCGCTGAATACGAGCGCGAACATCAGTCCCGTCCCACCAGCGTTCTGATGTGCATTGGCCCGGAAGGGGATTTCACTCCGGCGGAACTCAACCTCGCCCGAAGTCGCGGTTGTCGCCCCATCACTCTCGGCCCCATTATTCTACGCGTGGAAACCGCCGCCATCTATTGCCTGAGCGTTCTCTCTTATGAACTGTTAGCCGAGGTTGACTCGCGTTAGAGTGTATTTTTGGAACGATCTCAGGCATGACATTATCGGGACTTTATGCGCGCCCACCGGATTACCGAATGGACACTTGAGCCTCCCTACGCCCGGCGCCTTCGGCAGCTCAACCGCACGCCCGGCGGGACCTACGAAACCTTCAAGAAGGGTATCGAAGACCGCGACCCGGCCATTTGCGTCAATGTAATTGTAGGTCTGATTAAGGTGACGTGTTATCTGCTCGACCTGCAACTCCGTCGTCTGGGAGAAGATTTCTTGCGTGAAGGAGGCCCGCGAGCGCATGGCTCGTGCTCGGCTCGCCGCTCGCGCCAAACGGCGGCAACGCCCATGACTTCACCCTGTCATCCTTTTTGTCCTTCAGGTCGCTAAGAATGGAGCCAGTAGTTGGCGAGATTGACTATCAAGTGTCCCAAGACGTCCTAGTAAACATACGGCCTCGAAACTTCAAACGCGTCGCGGATTAGTTCGAAGCGCGGTTTTCCGTCCTCGGCCAGGACAATTTCGACGACGTCGAATCGCGACAGGATGTCGGGGTTATCAAGCAACTGCAACCAGGTCAGTGCGCCGCGCGAAATCAATTTGCGCTTGGCGGCGTTGATCGCTTCTGACGGCCGCGTGGTATCATCGCGTCTACGGGTCTTTACTTCGATGAAGACGAGTGTGTCGCCATCGCGGCAAACAATATCGACTTCTCCGCCGTGCCGAGCCCGGAAATTGCGGTAGAGAATTTTGTAGCCCTGGCGTCGGAGAAAACCGCAGGCCAGTTTCTCTCCACGGGCGCCGAGTTGCAGGTGCTCAGATAATTCCTTCGAGCGCGAGAAGCGGCTGCGCCACCGGCTCGAAAGATCGGCGATGGATTGGACAAGGCCCATGTTCATGAAGTTTGATGAGGTGGAGTTCGGTGCCGTAGCCCTTGTGCTGGCCGAAACAATACTCGGGGAATTGCGTGCAAAATTCACGCATTAAGCGATCGCGTGTCACTTTGGCGATGACACTGGCGGCGGCAATGGACAGACTGATGCAATCGCCATCGATGATCGCGGTTTGCGGCAGCGGAAATGGCGAGACTGGAAGTCCGTCGATGAGCACGTGCTCGGGTATGGCGGTCAGCCCATCGAGCGCGAACCGCATCGCTTTGTGTGTAGCCCGCAGAATATTGATCTGGTCGATCTCGACCGGATCGACGATGCCAACGCTCCAAAAGATATCGGCGCACGAGACCAGCTCATCGTAAATTTCCTGACGCAACTCCGGCAGCAGCTGTTTCGAGTCTTTTAATTTCCGATGCCGGAATTTTTCCGGCAGAATCACGGCCGCCGCCACTACCGGGCCGGCGAGCGCGCCCCGCCCCGCTTCATCAATTCCGGCAATGCGGACGACACCGAGCGTGCGCAGTTTCTTTTCGTAACGAAACCCGCAGCGACGATACATCGGCGGGAGATTACCCGATTTTCGGGATCAGGGAAGTTGCGGAGTGCGAATGGTGACTAGTGATCGGTGAATAGAGGCTCTCCATCGTCGCGCACGATGGAGCGATAGTCAGTGGCAGGTCCGTGTTTACAAAAATCGTCAGCTCGGTCGATCATTCTCGAAAGCATTCCGCCAATGGCTTGATAGCGGGCGTCCAAGTCTTGGAAGTCTTCCTGCGACAGATACCCTGCGTCGAGAGCGTCATCCAACCAGGATTGTGTCTCGTTCGCTTCGCCGATTGCTTCATCAATCTTGTTGATGAATGCCGCTTTATAACGTCGGCGGGCCCACGCTTCCGCGATCATTGCTTTGACTGCTCGCGAGCTCTTTCTAATCTGATCGGTTAACGAGTAGCGCTCCTCTGGTGGGAACGTTTTACTTATCGCGAAAATGCGGCGCGCAGCCTCGCGAGCGGCCTGATACACTCGCAATTCACGAAACTTTTCGCGCCAAGACTACTATTCACTAGTCACAGATCACCGTTCACCTCTGTCCGTGCGCTATTCGCGAACGGCGGTGGCTTCCTTGCCTTTGCGAGTGCGCAGGTAATTCAGCTTGGCGCGGCGGGCGCGGCCTTCTTTTTCCACTTCCACTTTGGCAATGCGCGGTGAATGCAATGGGAAAACGCGCTCGACTCCTTCGCCGTAAGAAATACGGCGCACCGTAAACGTTTCGTTTAAGCCCCTCCCTTTTCGCCCGATGACGATGCCGGCGAAGATTTGAATGCGTTCTTTGTCGCCTTCGACGACTCGAGTATGGACGCGAACGGAATCGCCTACCCGAAACGCCGGTATCTCGGTTTTGAATTGTTCTTTCTCGATGGCGTCGATGATGCGGTTCATGACAGATAGGTTATTGGCCGCGCAGGCCCAGATCGGCGATCCTGGCCACAGTAGCGGGCGCTCAATCTCCGCAGATACCGGCGGAACGCAAGTGGTCCGAGCCGGACTGGGTCTAAAATGTGGGAGCGGCCTTAGTGCCGCGACTGTCGGGACGAGAGCTTCAGCTGAGGCAAGAGGAAGAGCCGGCAATTGCCTGGGTGAGCGGTTGTGATTGGAGCGCGCCGACTTATAATTCCGTCCCGCACCAGCGCCCGTAGCTCAACTGGATAGAGCGTCAGCCTCCGGAGCTGAAGGTTGCGCGTTCGAGCCGCGCCGGGCGCATTTTTTTAAAGTGAGAGTGATTGGTGAGAGGTGGGAAGATTTAGTGCATTCCGTAGATTTCCGGATTGATCGACAGCAGATTTCTTCGCCAGCAATTCATCAACGCCAATCACGTTCGGTGTCACAGGAACATGATTCGGCGCTTCGCCGCGAGTTGCAATCAAATCTGTAGCGGCGCTCTTGAGTGCCGACGCCTGTAACGGCCCCAAAAGCGGCGACGGTCATAGACCGCCGCCACAGCGAGGTCGGGGCGTTTAGCAGATTCAGGCCAGACTTAGGCGAGCGCTTCAATCCGGCCGACCAAATCTTTCTTGCTGGTCATGCCGGTGACCTGGTCGCGCACCTGCCCGTTTTTGAAAATTAACAGCGTGGGAATGGCGCGAATGTTGAATTTAAAGGAGAGGTTTTGGTTCTCGTCGACGTTCACTTTGCCTACTTTGACGGAACCGGCTTTTTCGCGGGCGATTTCTTCGATCAGTGGCGCAATCAATTTGCAAGGCCCACACCATTCCGCCCAGAAATCAACCAGGACGGGCTTGTCGCTGTTGTTTACTTCACGATCAAAGTTCGATTCGTTAAGGGTGATGGCGTTTTCCATCACGAAATATAATTCCAAATCTCAATGATCAAAATGGCGGCTGACACCAAGACCAGTCCCCAGCAAAGTGAGGTGGGAATGCTTTCGATAACCGGCTGGGGCGCCACTGCGGGAGCGATCGTAACGGGCGCAGTTGGCGGGGTAACTGGAGTCGCCGTCAAGGTAAAGAGCGGTTGCGTTTTGGACATCTTCCCCGGGGCCGGCTTCGGTGGATCGGGCAGGATACTGATGCGGGCCGTTTCCTTAGCCAACGGCGTTGTCGGTGGCGCGGCCGGGGGAGCCGGGGCCGCTGCCGCGGTTCCCATGGGTCGAGGCACCGGCGTTTTGGCGCGGGCAGCGGAGGTGGTGGAACAGCAGCTGGGGGCGGCGGAGGCGGAGCGAATGTCCGCGGTACCGGCACACTGGCGACCGGTGGTTTGGGGAACGGAACCTGCGACACCGGCGGTCGCGGAATTGGGACGTTACCGGGTTTCGGCGCGAGTGGTGTCGATGTCGGCGGAGGCTCCGACGTCGGTGGCCGCGCGGGCAGGTTGATCCGCACGGTATCGTCATCTTGCGGGGCGACGGCATCTCCACGACGGGGTGGGAGAGTAATCCGGACAGTTTCTTTTTTTGGTTGGTTGGCTTCGGCCATGGTCACATTGACGGGTGGAAAAATAAGATTGCCAAAAATTGGCTACGTTGTCACTGGGAAATTACGGTCACTCGGTAAAAGGTGGCGTCTCCATCGAGGCTCTTCCCACTTTTGTGTCTTTCGTGTTTTTCGTGCGCGACCATCTCTTGGAGTAATGAAGTATTGGAGTGGTGATATCCTCCGTCAGCCAGACTCCTACCTTAACTGGCGGGAATACTACGCCAACAGATCATAGCCGCGGCTGCCGCGAATCTGCCGCATGATGAACTCGCCGACCGGCGCCGGTTCGGAAAGCAATACGCGCGCGTCAACATCCGGCGCGTCGGCTTCAGTTCGGGCGACAAGGGGTTGATCGACTAACAACTTCACTTCGGTCCCAATCTTAGCGGCGGCGATTTCATGCGCGATTTTTTGCTGCAATGTCATGGCACGACGATGGCGTTCGTTTTTAACCTTCGCCGGAATTTGCCCAGGCATTTTCGCGGCGCGCGATCCTTCCTCCCGCGAATATTTGAAAATCCCGAGCCGCTCGAATCGCGTTCGGTCGAGAAAATCCAGCAGTGTTTCAAATTCGACTTCGGTTTCGCCCGGGAAACCGACAATGAATGTGGTCCGCAATGCCACCCCAGGAATTCCGGCACGCAACTTCGCGATCAAATCTTCGATATGGGCCCGGGTGGTTTCACGCCGCATCCGGAGAAGCATGGATTCGTCAATGTGTTGCAACGGGATGTCGATGTAACGCGCCACGTGCCGGCATTCGGCGATGGTTGCGATCAGCTCGTCGCTCCAGTGCGCCGGATGGGTGTAAAGGAGTCGGATCCAAAAGTCGCCCTCGATTTTTTCGATCTCGCGCAAGAGCCCGGCGAGCGTGAGGCCGCGAGTGGAATCGACCGGCTGACGCGGGCCGGCTTTTTCCTCCCACAAATCCATTCCGTAGTAGGTAGTATCCTGGCTGATGAGACTAATTTCGCGCACGCCCTCTGTCACCAGCGCGCGAATCTCGGTCAGAACTGATTCCGGCGTGCGGCTGCGATGGCGCCCGCGCATTTGCGGGATAACACAGAAACTGCAGGGATGATTGCAGCCCTCGGCTATCTTCAAGTAAGCGGAGTGCGGCGGAGTTAAGCGAAAGCGCGGCGTGTCGTAATCGGGAATGTAAGTAGGGCGAGGGGTGACGAAATTGAGCGCTGGCTGATTTGCATCAGAATCAACATCCAACCCCCAACTTTCTGCATTGGACCTTGAGCGTTGAGCGTTGAGCGTTGGGCGTTGTTGTAAAACTCGCTCAACAATGGTTCCCAGCTCGCGTACCTGATCGAGCCCGATGAATGCATCCACCTCCGGCAACTGCTCCCGAAGTTCGTCGGAAAACCGCTGTGACATGCAGCCGCTCACAATCAATCTTTGCTTCGCGCGTTTGTACAGCCCGCGTTGTTGATGTGCTTCCAAAATAGCGTCGATCGACTCTTCCTTGGCTGAATCGATAAAGGCGCAGGTATTGATTACGAGCACGTCGGCGTCTTCGGCGCTCGAAGTGATTTGCATGCCGCGCTCGAGCACGCTCCCAAGCATGATTTCGGCGTCGACCAGATTTTTGGCGCAGCCGAGACTGATCATGCCGACTTTGGCGCGCTGTAGTGGCGGCCGTGTCGGTCGCTCGAGTTCTGGTTTTGCGGCCGACACGGCCGCCGCACGAGAAATTATCTGCGGCCGGCACCTGCCTTCGCACGGCTTCGGCGTGGCGGGCGGCTGCCCCTACAGCGACATTAGGGTTCACTGCGCAGTGATTCGCAAATCAGTGTCGCTGTTGGAGACGATCTTGCCGTTCTTACGGATCTGAACGGCGTCGCGATCGAGGACGGTTACGCTGAAGCGGTGACCACGAAATTCCACCGTGCCGTCGGAAGGCGAGACCCAGCGTTCAAATGCAGGCTTAGTTGGGTCATCATCGATTGTCACCCGCATATAGGTCCTCTTTAGTGGTTTGATGTCGACGAGATTCGGAGCGTTGGCTTCCGCTGCTACGTTTTCAGCCTGAGCAGCAGCGAGTTCTTCGGGTCGCACCGGCTGGGCACGGCGAACTTCCGGCTCGACCGCGCGTGCAACCGGGATGGTTGGAGTTGCGACCGCGATGGCCGTCGGCACGGGCAACGCAATCGGAATGGTCGGCGTGGCTTTTACCGGTGGCGTCGTTGTTGCCGTTGCCGCTGCGACCTGGGCGGACGGTGCCGGCGACTCCACTGGTTCTGCGCGAGGAGCGACAATCCTCGCAACCGGAGCGGTCGGACTGGGAGTAGCGGGAGCAGTTGCTTCTGTCGGCCGCGGAGTGATGCGCTGCAGATTCGAGATAAAGCGAAGGAACCAAAAACCGGCGACCAAAATTGCCAGCCCGAGCAAAAATGGGAGAATGGAAGGCCGAGCATTTTCATTCCGGCGAGTCACTTGTGTGCGCGGCGCTTTCGGTGCGGGTGCATCTTGCAGATAGGAATAGCCATCGACGGTAATGTGGCTGGAAGTGTCAAACGCATCCAAATAGGGCGACACGTCGACGTCGAGAAATTTGCCGTAAATTTGGAGGAAGCCCTTGGCGTAAGCGAGACTGGGGAAGTTCGAGAAATCGTCGGACTCGATCTCGGCCAGGCGCGATTGTCTAATTCTCGTTAGCCTGGCGGCTTCTTCGAGCGAAAGATTACGCGCTTTGCGCGCTTCCTGAAATTTTCTGCCGAGTCCTTCGATGGACATTTTTTGTCTCTCTCTTGCCGATTACACCGCGGCGTCGAGATCGACAAGAATCTCGCGCGGCTTCGCACCTTCGCCGGGACCTAAGATACCGCGCTGCTCGAGAATATCAACGATGCGCGCGGCCCTAGTATACCCAAGTCGCAACCGGCGCTGCAATAGGGAAGTTGAAGCGCGTTTCTCCTGACGAATGATCTCGAGACATTTCTCCACCAGTTCCTCGTCTTCCTCTGTAACATCTTCCTCCGCAGCAGCTCCCGACTGGAGTTTTTCCTGCATCCCGGTATCGAACGCCGGTGCACCTTGTCCGGACACGAACTCTACCAGTTCGCGGATCTCCTCGTCTGTCACCAACACACCTTGGGCGCGGATTAGCCGCGATGTACTTGGCGGGAGATAGAGCATGTCCCCCTGGCCAAGCAACCTGTCGGCGCCATTTTCATCAAGAATCACGCGACTATCGATTTTGCTCGCGACCTGGAAAGCGATCCGACTCGGGACGTTCGCCTTGATCACCCCGGTGATGACGTCGGCTCGCGGCGTCTGTGTTGCCAGAACGAGATGAATCCCAGCGGCGCGCGCGATCGCAGCCATCCGCGCGATCGCGTTCTCAACGTCAGCCGGTGCGGTCTGCATCAAATCCGCCAGTTCGTCGATAATGAGCACGACGTACGGAAGCTTGTCGGGAATGATCAGTTCGTCCTCGCGCGGGACGCGGATTTCTGTAGCCGCGGTCGCTGACCGCGGGCCGGCGTCAGCGACGCCGGCTACAGTGTCATCATCCAATTCCTTTCGTGTTTTCTTCGGCGGCCGGGCATTGAAGCTGGTGATGTTGCGAACCCCCACCCGCGCAAAAATCTTGTAACGCCGATCGATCTCGTCGTTCAACCAGCGCAACGCGATCAGCACCTTTTTCGGATCCGTCACCACCGGGAAAACCAGGTGGGGCAATCTTTCGTAAATCTGCATCTCCACCACCTTGGGATCGATCATGATGAAGCGCAGTTCTTCGGGAGTGAAGCGAAAGAGAATGCTGGAGATAAGGGCGTTGATGCAAACGCTCTTGCCGCTGCCCGTCGTTCCCGCGATGAGCAGGTGCGGCATCTGCGCCAGATCGGCAATGATAACGTTGCCGTAAACGTCCTTGCCTAGCGTCAGCGGAATTTTGCAGCGCGTCTTGGCTTCTTCCCAATCGGCCGATTGCATCAGTTCGCGCAATGTCACTTTGATCTTGCGCGTATTTGCGATCTCAATTCCGACCGTGTCCTTGCCGGGTATTGGTGCCAGAATGTTGATGCGTTCGGCCCGGGTAGCTCGCGCCAGATCGCGCTCGAGCGAGACGATTTTGTCCACCCGCACTCCCTTGGCCGGGTAGACTTCATAACGCGTGATCGTCGGTCCTTTGGTGATGTCGCCAGCAGCAACGGCGATGCCGAATTGCCCGAGCGTTTCAATCAAAACTTCCTGCACCTTTTCGAGTTCGGACAGGTCGGTTCCACCGCGGCTTTCGGGATCATGTTCGTCGAGCAGGTCTATGCTCGGAAGCACGTAATGTTCGGCGTCGAATTTGCGCGCTTCCGTCATCTTGATTGGCGCCTTTACCTTCGACGGTTGCAATTCCGCGAGCGACGGTTTTTTCCGCGGCGGCAACACCACGTCTTCTGGCAGCGCCGTGGTGTCGACAACTTTCGGTTTCGGACGACCAACCAGTTCTGCTGGCGGCACTACCGTTCGCTCGGGAACCGGTGCGCCCTTTTTCTTCAGCTGCTTTTCAATTAAGCGGCGTTGCTTGGCCAGCTCGCGCTCGCTAATTGCCAACTGACCCTTGATATCGGCGCGGCGCATTTCGCGGCGCAATCGCCATTGGCGAAAACGAACCACGCTGTTGCGAATGCCACCGACGGTTTCGCGGACAAGATGGATTGGGCGCAATCCGGTCATCAGAATGAGCGCGCTGAGATAGATTCCGGCGAGAAGAATCATCGAGCCGACGTCGCCCATCGCGCCGAGCAAGAGTTTTTTGCCAAAGAAATAGCCAATCGATCCGCCCGGGCCCTGGATGTTTAGTTTCTTCCATTCGAAGAAATAGCGGGTCTGCAGTTGCAACAGACACGCGCCGGAAAGGAGGAACAGGACAATCCAGGGCAGACGTGTCAGCACGCGCAAACGCGGGTAGAAAAGTTTCGCGGCGCCGAAGCCGAGCAGGACGGCGGCGAGAAAATAAGAGGCCGCGCCGATGAGTAGATAGAAAATGCTGGCGAAGATGGCGCCGAAGGGGCCGATGAAATTTTGTGCCGGACGGTTCGGCGGCGACAGATAACTCCACGGCACCCATGAAGGGAGATCACGCGGGCTATAGGAAATCAGCGCGAAGAAGAGCAGGGTGCCGGTAAGAAGCAGAATGATGGCGAAGACTTCATTCCACGCGCTATTCTTTGTCGACCGAGCCACTTGTCGGGATAGTAATCCCGCCCGCGCGCCTTTCAATTCAATACCCAGCGATTGGACGTTCCAAGTGGTGACGCATTAGGCAAAGAAAACGGGTTTGGGATTGGGCCGCGTGCCGAATATTATTAGAGCGCACGATGGTCGATTCGACGTCGCCGGGAAGTCCGGATCACCTCCGCAATGGTATCCTGACAAATTCTGCCAACTCTTCTTCGCTACATTCTGAGGTCGACTTGAAGAGCCGCGCGACCCGCTCAGCTTGGTTGCCGGCGCCTTGCATCAACGCGCGCGAAAGCCAGTCTTTGGCGAAACTCCAGTCACTCAAGATCGTTTTTTCCGGAACATTTAAGACCTCCGCGATTTCTCGCGTGTCCATTCCGCCGAAGAACTTCATCTCTACGACTGCGCTTGCCCGTGGGTAAGCGAGTCCGAATCGTTCCAATGCCTCATCCAGCGCGACCAGGTCTGGTGCGCCTTCCTGATGCATCCCGCGCGTTTCATCGGGGGAAACCTTCACCCCCTGATCCGCGCGTTTCTGCCTGTTGTGCTCGCGGGCGTGCTGCACCAAGATGCGACGCATCAAGGTCGCTGCGACGGCGCAGAATTGAGCGCGGTTCTTCGACGTGACCCGGTCTTCAATTGCCAGTTTCAAGTAAGCTTGGTGAACAAGAGCAGTTGCCTCAAGCGTGTGGTCAGGGCGTTCCCGACGGAAGTAATCGGACGCCCGGGCCCGCAATTCCTGGTTGACCAGCAGCATCAGGCGCAAGGCTGCATCGCGGTCGCCGTCACGCCATTGCTCCAATGTTTGAGTGACGTCGGCGGAATTGTCGGGAGGGACTTCCATTGTTAGAAAATTTACTATTTTTGGTATTTAAAATGAAGATTTTTCTGTGTCCTGAGGCGCAAGTGGTTGCGGCCGAGGCGCAAAAACTTGTCATCCACTCACCTTTGTTGGCGTCAGGCAGAGCCCTGCAAAGACCTCGAGCCAAAACACGTGACCTGCACCAAAGCTGAAAGCGGTGGAAGTTTGTTAGGGGCCGCAATCGCTTCTTGATAGGGTTGGATGGTTTCCCTGATCGACATCGAAAAACCTGGAAAATCATGTCCGCACGGCGGTGGAAATCTGATTATGTCTAACGACAATTGGAAAGACACCCCAGCAGGCTGTCATTAATGCGACGGGCAAGGCACCGCCCAATGATCTGGAGTCAGCCATCCGGCACACCTTCACGCCAGGTAGCTACACCGCGATTGTGCATGGGAAGAACAACACCACTGGGATTGGTTTGGTCGAAGCCTACGATCTGGATGAGTCCATTGGCATAACCCTAACGAATGTTAGTACGCGCAGCTTTGTGGATACCGACCAGAACGTGATGATTGGAGGCTTTATTTCCGGGGACGTGATGGTGCGGGTGATTGTGCGTGCGCTGGGACCGACACTTTCAGCGTTTGGAGCTCCCAATGTACTGGCGGATCCGACGCTGGAGTTGCGCGATCTGGACGGGACCCTGATCACCTCTAACGATAATTGGAAGGACACGCAGCAGGCGGAGATTCAGGCGAGCGGTAAGGCCCCACCCAATGACAATGAGTCGGCCATCATCATTGTTCGGCCTGCGGCCAACAACACCGCGATCGTGCGCGGGAAAAACAACACTGGCAACGCCCTGATCGACGCCTACATCCTACCCCCGTGCACTGGCACCTCAAGGAGCGGCTGTTTCCAAACTGCCGACCGAAACAAACCTGCCGTCAGCGACCGCCGCCACTCGCCGTGGCGAGCTCGGACCTTTGTGTCCGTTTGCGGACGTACTGTGAGGCCATTGTTTTGGTTGCGTCATCGCGGAATTCTTCGTTAGTGTTCCCCTCACTCATGAGCTTCACACGATGCGCTGGCATCATTTTTACTGGCGCTGCGCTTCTCTTTTCCATCTCCTGTGAAAAACATCACCTCGGCGAATATCCCGAAATTCAAAGGGATCTAACGGCAACGCTGGACAAAGAAGCGTCCAATCCCGCGCCCGGCGGATCGGCCACGCCAACTCCGGTAAAGTTTTTCCCTGAGAAAAAAGCTCCGTAGCGAGAAATCATCCATGGCTAAATACCTGACTTCGCCGCCGAAGATCACCACCATGCCTCCGGGCGTGCCTTACATCATCGGCAACGAAGCGGCCGAGCGTTTCTCCTACTACGGCATGAATGGGATCCTCACCATTTTCATGTCGAAATATCTCATGGACAAGATGGGGAATCTGGCAGTGATGCCGCCGCATCAGGCCGAAGGCTGGTACCACACATTTGTCTCGACGCTTTATATTCTTCCGATCTTCGGCGCCTTTCTGGCCGATGCGCTTTTCGGGAAATTCTGGGTCGTCTTCTGGTTGTCGATCGTCTATTGCGGCGGCCACGCCACCCTGGCCCTGATAGGCTCGCCGGTCGCGCACGTGCTCGAGCCGCGTCTTCTGCTGGCGCTCGGACTTTTTCAAATCGCGCTCGGCGCCGGCGGCATCAAGCCCTGTGTTTCTACAAACGTCGGCGACCAATTTGGCGAGACGAACAAGCATTTGCTCACTCGCGCTCTTCAATTGGTTTTACTTTTCAATTAACGCCGGCTCGGCCATTTCCACATTGCTCATTCCATGGCTCCTCGAACCATACCAGGCGGACCCGAACGGATTGATCGCGAAACTGCCCCCCTCGATTGTCGGTTTTCTTGAGAGCCCGCGTTTGCATAGTCCCGACATCGCATTCGGGCTGCCGGGCATTTTCATGGCCATCGCTACCGTCATTTTCTGGAGCGGGCCGCAAAAAATTCGTGCATATTCCGCCGGCGGGCCTGCGTAATTATGCGCGCGCACTTTTCAACAAGGAAACCGGCAAGATTTTGCTGAACATTCTGATTCCAGTTCCATTTGTTGCCGTCTTTCTGGGCGCTGTGGCAGCAGAATTTTTCTTCCTGGATCGTTCAGGCGGAGTCGATGGACCGGCATCTTTTCGGCATTGAGTGGTTGTCATCGCAAATTCAAACGGTGAATCCAATTTTCATCCTGATCATGCTGCCGCTCTTCTCCTACTGGCTCTATCCGATGGTGGAAAAGGTCATCCCTTTAACGCCGCTCCGGAAGATCGGTGCGGGATTGTTCGTCACGGCGGCTTCGTTTTTTATCGTCGCGATGATTCAAACGCGCATCGACGCCGGCGCCCGGCCCAGCATCATCTGGCAGGTTTGGGCGTTCGTGGTCCTGACCGCTGGCGAAACACTCGTCTCGCCGACACATCTCGAGTTTTCCTACACCCAGGGGCCGGTGAAACTCAAATCGCTTTGCATGTGCACTTATCTGCTCGCCGTTTCGCTGGGCAATCAGTTCACCGCCGCGGTCGATTTCTTCATCCAAAATCCTGACGGCACGGTAAAGTTACACGGAGCCAGTTACTTCATGTTTTTCGTGTGGGTCATGTTAGGGACAGCGGTGCTATTTGTCATCGTGACGCCCTTCTACAAAGGTCGCACCTATTTGCAGGACCAGGCCGAAGCTTCAATTGAAGCGGAGACTACCGTTGGCTTTGCCGCTCAGCCGGAAGCGTAATATTCAAGCATTGTAGGGCATCCGCCGCGGCGGGCGCCGAGAGCCGCAAAAACTATGAATAAGATTGCCTGTCTTTTTGTATTATTCTCATTAGCCATACCGTTCACAAGCGTTCGCGCTACTCCGCAGGACGAGCAGTTTCAACAAATTGCGCGTGATTACATTGAAGGATACCTGGCCGCCAGCCCCGAGGATGCTACGGAGCTGGGCGATCACCGGTTTGATGACAAACTGACTGATTACTCAGCCGAAGCCCAAGCCCGGGAATTGGCGCGTGCTAAAGAGGCGCGACAGAAGCTCGAAGCAATAACCGACCTTTCGCAGCTGACCGGCGCCAACAAAGTCGATCTTCGGTTGCTCAAGGATAAGATCGACTACCAGATCTTCAGTCTCGAAGAATTGAAGGAATGGGAATGGAACCCGCTCGTTTACAATCAGAGTCTCGCCAATAGCATTTATTTATTGGTAGCGCGCGATTTTGCTCCGGCCGAGCAGCGCATACCGAATTTGCGGAAGCGACTTGAAGGAATTCCCGCAGTCATCGCCCAGGCCAAAGCCAATCTGAAACACTCGCCGAGGATTCATACCGAAACCGCCATCGAGCAGACACAAGGCGCAATCTCGTTAGTCCGCGAAGGTCTTTCACCTTTGCTGAACCAGGCGCCGCAGGCCGCGAAAGATTTGGGACCGATCCAGGAAAAGACGGCCAAAGCACTGGAGGACTACAAAACGTGGTTGCAAAAGGATTTGCTTCCGCGTTCGGACGGCGATTTCCGAATCGGCGCGGATAAGTTTCGTAAAAAACTAAGGTTCGCTCTTTCCTCCGACCTGTCGATGGAAGAGATCATGCAACGGGCTCAGGCTGATCTCGCCGCAACCCAGAAGGCCATCTACGAAACCGCGCTGCCGTTTTACAAAAAGTATTTTCCGAATGCGGCTAAATCAGCCTTGAATGACAAAAAGAAAGTCACCGCTGCTGTGCTCGAGAAACTGGCGGAGCAACATCCGGACGACAATACCATCGTCGGTTACGCGCAGAAAATTGTCCGCGAAGCAACCGATTTCACCAAACAACATGACCTCGTAACCGTGCCGGACAAACCGCTTGATGTCATTGTCATGCCGGAATTCAAACGGGGGCAGGGGATCGCTTACTGCGATTCGCCGGGACCGCTCGAGCAGAATGGGAAGACATTCTTCGCGGTCGAGCCGACGCCAAAAGATTGGAGCCCGCAGCGCAAGGAGTCGTTTTTCAAGGAATACAACAACTACATGATTCGCGACCTGACCGTGCACGAAGCGATGCCGGGACATTATTTGCAATTGGCGCACTCCAACGAATTCCGGGCCGCGACCTTAGTGCGCGCAATTTTTCAGAGCGGCACCTTCATTGAAGGCTGGGCTGTTTATTGTGAGCAAATGATGGCTGAACAAAGTTACGGCGGGCCGGAAGTGAAAATGCAACAGTTGAAAATGCGGTTGCGCGTTATCTGCAATGCCATCCTCGACCAGGGCATTCACGCCAAAAACATGAGCGAAAAAGAAGCCATGGACTTGATGACGAAGGAAGGTTTTCAGCAGGAAGGCGAAGCGGTCGCGAAATGGAAGCGAGCGCGGCTTAGTTCGGCACAACTATCGACCTACTTCGTCGGTGTGACTGAGCATCTTGACCTGCGCGATCGCGCCAAGGCAAGAGATGGCAGCGCCTTCAATCTCAAGAAGTATAACGACACCGTTCTCTCCTTCGGCAGCCCCCCGGTAAAATACGTCCGCGAATTGATGGGTTTGTAATTTTCTCCCGTCATCCCGAGCGAAGTCGAGGGATCCCGACGCGTTACCTTTAAGCTTGAACGGGATGGAAGGCCTGGCCTCGCCGACTATGTCGGCTGCGTTGCAGCCTCGACTTCGCTCGGAATAACCGCATATCATGGCCCCATGACCTTTACAAAAAACATCGGAATGCTTTTGCTGGCGATTTATCTGATCCTTGTCGGCCTGATCGGAGTTTTCGGATTCCACTTCGGCTTTATTACTGGAATTATCGCGTTCATCGCCGGCATCTTCATCCTTCTGGGTCGCTAACACCGGTCATCCCGAGCGTCAGTCGAGGGATCCCGGTGCGTTACCTTTAAGATTTCATCACCGGGATCCCTCGACTTCGCTCGGGATGACGGCAAGTTGTTAAATGCGCAATCTCGCGACCTGGATGCGGCGTTCTGATGAAAAATATTTCGCTCCTTTTCTCTCGCGCTATCCAGAGGTGAAGGTTCGGAACGCTGCCAGGCGCAAAGTTCCGATCGAACAAATGAACGGTCTGTTGCTAACCGGCGGCCCCGATATCGCTCCGGAATGTTTAAACCAGCCGGTGCCAGATCCATCTGTGATAGAAAAGGACGTGCACCCCGACCGCGATCGCTGGGAACTGAATGCGATCAAGCAGGGGATCGAGCGCGGCCTGCCGATATTCGCGATCTGCAAAGGATTACAAACTCTAAACGTCGCACTCGGCGGCACGCTTAACCTCGACATCCGCGGTCATAACCTGCCGGATCAGAAGACGCACGACGTTCAGCCGCTTCGCTCCGATCGCAAAACGCGCCATCGCTTCGAGAAAGTAAACAGCTCG
The DNA here is from genome assembly GCA_963781735.1 of uncultured Verrucomicrobiae bacterium. Lineage (GTDB taxonomy): Bacteria > Verrucomicrobiota > Verrucomicrobiia > Chthoniobacterales > UBA10450 > AV69. The sequence goes on from CAWAHI010000017.1 coordinate 242,524, forward strand.
CATCATCAAGCGATCGACCAGCTTGGTGCCGGTCTTGAAGTAGAATCGTGGTGCGCCACAGATGATATCATCGAACAGGTAAAATTGCGCGACTATCCCTTTGCCCTGGCGGTGCAATATCATCCCGAGCGCGGCCGGATTTATGATGAGTTGTTCGACGATTTTATGTCGCGAGTGGCCAATTCGTTAAAGCGTTGAAGAGTCGAAGCGTTGAAGCGGGTTTCGACAACACGTATTTGTTTCCTACCGCTTTAACGGTTTAACGTTTCAACCCTTAACACAGTGTCCACTCCGCAAAATACCATCGCCATCGTCTACGATTACGATCAGACACTGAGTCCGAGCTATATGCAGGACGAAGTCGTGTTTCCTGCGTTTGGGATTAAGAGCGAGATTTTCTGGCGGCGTTGTTCTGAACTGGTGCGCGATCATGGCTACGATAACGAGCTCGCTTACATGAAGGTATTGCTCGACCAGCTCGGGATGGATCGGCCCACCAATGAGGAACTCAAAAAGCTGGGCGCGAAGTTGAACTTCTACCAAGGATTGCCGGAAATGTTTGAGGAATTTCGCGGCGGCGAAGGTCTGCTTACGGCCGAACATGTGGCTCACGGCATCACCGTCGAGCATTACATTATTTCATCGGGGTTAAAGGTGTTGATCGATGGCAGCCGGCTCGCACCTTACGTTCGCGCCATTTTCGGCTGCGAATTCGCCACTGATCCCGAAGGCCGCATCAGCTTTCCCAAGCGCGTGATCAGTCACACCCAAAAAACCCAGTTTCTCTTCCGCATTAACAAAGGGTTTCTCGATATGTCTCAGGACGTGAACGACCACATGGACCCGGAAATTCGGCCGATTCCTTTTCCGAACATGATTTACGTCGGCGACGGGCCCACCGATGTGCCGTGCTTCACCGTGATGAAGAAAAACGGAGGACAGGCGATTGCGGTTTACAATCCCGACGATTCGCAGCGCGTTGGTTTTAAGAAATGTTACCAGCTTTCCACGCACGCCGACCGCGTCAGACACATCGCGCCGGCCGATTATCGGAAAGACACCCACCTGCGGATGTTGCTCGAGCAGATGGTGGAAGAAACGGCGAATCGCATGGTCGAACAACGGAAGCTCGCAATCGAGACCGGCACGGTCCGCGCGCCGAAGCATTGAGAATTAACCGCTGCCATCAGACAGCGCGTGGGGATGCGCGGAAAGATGAATTTTAAGCTCGAACCAAATGGTTAGGGCCTGCGGGACTACTGCCCTATCGGGATGTTGGCTTTACTGTTTTCGAGCTGCTTCGCGTAATTTGACCCCGCCTTTTGCATATCGGCGTTGTCATTAACAACTTGGCCGTTTTCGTCGACCACTATCCAGCGGCCGCTGCCAATATGCGTGCCGGTCTCTTGCTTAACATAGACCATGTGTCTCTTTGAGGATCCCTTGACCTGGCGCAGATCGAAATTTAGATCAGTCGGCTTTGCTGCATTTGCCCTGACATTCGGAGTTGACGCTTTGGCTGATCCGTTAACGAAAAGCGTGACATTGTAGTCCGTCGATGCAGCCAGCCCGTCGGAAAAATAATGTCCAGCGGCATCGGTCTTTGCGATTTTTGCAAACTTTCCAATTTTTGCCTCGATCCGGACCTCGGCGCCTTTGATTGGATGTCCGCTGGAATCCTTCACCGTTCCTTGAAGCGTGCCGGCTCTTGCCCAAACGCTCGAGACCCATAGCAATAAACAGATCACGCCAATTCTCATAGTAAACCTCGCGGTTGTACTAAAGCGTAACCTGGCACCTGTGACAACACACTTTTGCTTCCTCACCGGGTCTGCCATTGCTTCGGAGCGCTCAATTGCCCTCATACACCCCGCTGCGTCGGTGCCCAGATGAACTTGTGCATCTGCAATTGAAAACGCGCTTCCGCAGATTCGGTCGGCGAGCATCCATTCCACAATTTGGCGCGGTTCGATTCTGCCAAAAATCGGCGAAAACAAAACGGCATGACAACGCGCCGCCAAATTGTGTTCGCGCATTTTTTCGCGCGACCATTCGTAATCTTCGCGTGAGCCGACGACGAACTTCACTTCGTCGCGCTTCGTCAGATGTTCAATGTTCGACCACAAATTGCGCTCGCATTCGCCGCTCCCGGGCGTCTTCAAATCCATGATCCGATGCACCCGCGGATCGACCTGGGAAATATCGTGTGCGCCGCTCGTTTCCAGGAGCACGGTTTTTCCAGCGTCAGCCAGCGCGGCCATCAAAGGCAGAACGTTTTTTTGCAATAACGGTTCGCCGCCGGTGATCTCGACCAGCGGACAATTGAATTTCAGAACCTCCGCCACGATGTCGGGCACCGTCTTTTTTTCGCCCTCATAAAAGGCGTAAGCGGTGTCGCAATAATTGCATCGCAGATCGCAGAACGTCAGTCGCACAAACACACAGGGCAGTCCGGCCCACGTGCTTTCACCCTGAATCGAGTGATAAATCTCGTTCACGGTCAGCGTCTTGGTGCGCGGTTCGGCGATGGTTTTCATGGAAAATGGAGCAGCAGCCGGATGGCGAACCATACCATAACCGCTGCGCTGATCGCTTCAGTAGCGATTTGCCAGCTCGGGTGGGCGAAAATATGCGCCATTTCGGCGTTGATCGGTCCCGGTGGCCAGGCAACCGACCAGCCTATAATATAACCGTTTATTAGGCTGCTCAGCGTCATCGTTTCAAGTGGACTAATTCTGCGCTAAGAATGCCAGTGATGCCGGAACGAATCGAACGTCTTTTTGCCCGGTGCCGGGAGGAGAAGCGCGCCGCGTTCATTCCCTACATTTGCGCAGGTGATCCAAATTTTGCGCGCACGCTGGAGGTCGGTCTGGCCTTGGAAAAGGCGGGAGCCGATTTGCTCGAGCTCGGTGTTCCGTTTTCCGATCCATTAGCGGACGGCCTCGTCAATCAACTCGCATCGCAACGTGCGCTCGATAATGGTGCGACTGTTTCGGGTGTGCTGAAATGTGTGCGTGAGATTCGCAGCGCGTCTGAAATCCCGATCGTCCTCTACACTTATCTCAATCCCTTACTACGGTATGGCGTCGACCAGTTCGAGCGGGACGCGACAGATGCCGGAGTCGACGGCCTTCTCATCCTCGATCTGCCGCCAGAAGAAGACCGTGGCAGCCGTGAACTTGATGGCTTAAAGCCATCAAGTTTATCGATCCGCCAAAATGAAAACTCCGGTCAGGAAAATCTGGTTCGCATCAGACTGATTGCGCCGACCACGCCGGCGGAGCGGATAGCCGCGATCGCTGCGGCGGCGCGCGGGTTTATTTATTATGTTTCGCGGGAAGGCGTAACCGGTGCGCGTGATTCGATCGCCGAGTCGCTCGAACAAAAGCTAACGATAATTAGACAGCATACTCATCTGCCAATTGCGGTCGGTTTTGGTATTTCCAATCCGGAACAAGCTGCGACCGTTGCTCGTGTGGCCGACGCCGTCGTGGTCGGCAGCGCGATTGTCGATTTGATCGGGAAAATCGGCGATCGCGAGAACCTGGCCGACCGTGTCGGCAACTTTGTCTCGCCAATCGTGTCAAAAATTCGGTCATCCCGAGCGTAGTCGAGGGATCCCGGAGCGAGAGCTTAAAGGTAATGCCACGGGATCCTTCGACTTCGCTGCGCTTCGCTCAGGATGACCGGCATGCAGTTGGCAACGGACGGGCCCTGTGGTACACAAATCACATGCTGCGATTCACCAAGATGAATGGTGCGGGAAACGATTTTGTCATGATCGACAATCGCACCGGCGCGGTGCGCTTGAGCCCGGAGCAAATCGCAAAAATTTGCGATCGTCATCGCGGCGTCGGTGCGGACGGAATTTTGCTGATCGAGCCGGCTACCAACAGCGCCGATTTCCGCATGCGTTACTACAACAGCGACGGCGGGGAAGCGGAAATGTGCGGCAACGGGGCGCGTTGCTTTGCTCGTTTTGCCGAGAAGATCGCTGGTGCAGGTAAGGATCTTTCGTTTGAAACCCCCGCCGGAATCATTGCCGCACACCTGCACGGTGAGCTTGTCACTTTGAACATGAGCGAGCCAACCGATTTGCAGTTAAATGTGACGCTCGCAGTCGGCTACGAAACCAGAAGCATTCACTTCATTAATACCGGTGTGCCCCATGTTGTCGTTCCAGTGGTGAATATCGAAGAAGTGGATGTGCCGCGAGAAGGTGCGGCCATCCGGCGACACGAGATGTTTGCGCCCAAGGGGGCGAACGTGAACTTCCTGGAAAGATGTGGCGGAAACAAAATCGCAATTCGAACTTACGAGCGCGGGGTCGAAAACGAGACGCTTGCTTGTGGCACCGGAGTGGTGGCGAGCGCGCTCATTTTTGCCGCCACCGAAAAAACCGGCGGACCGATCGGCGTGCTGGTACGCGGTGGCAATGAATTGAGCGTTGATTTTCGTCGCGACGGTGAGGGTTTCACGGATGTGACCCTGACGGGACCGGCCGAGTTTGCCTTCGAAGGCACGATCGAGCTGTAGCGGCGGTCTATAACCGCCGAGTTTTTAGCGAAAAGGAAAGATTGCGACGCTGATCGAGCGCCGCTACAGAAGAGCGATGTTCCGCGGCACGTTCACCGCTCTGGTCACGCCGTTTCGCGAGGGCGCGGTTGATTACACGGCGCTAGGAGGTTTAATCGAATCGCAAATCGCAGCAGGGATCGACGGAATTGTCGCGGTCGGCACGACCGGTGAATCACCGACGCTGACGCACGACGAGCGCAAGGAGGTAATTCGTTTTTCAATTCAAGCCGCGAACAAACGCTGTCTCGTTCTCGCAGGCACTGGTTCCTACTCAACCAGGGAAGCAATTAGTGCCACCGAGCAGGCCGAGAAAATGGGTGTCGATGGAGCCCTCGTGGTGGCGCCATACTATAACAAGCCGACGCAGGAAGGATTGTTTCGCCATTTTTCCGCGATCGCGAAATCGACCGGTCTGCGGATAATGCTCTACAACATTCCCGGACGCTGTGGCGTTGATATCGGCGCGGAAACTGTGGCGCGAATCCAGAGCGATTGTCCGAATGTTGTTTCGATTAAAGAAGCTGGTGGAAATGTCGATCGCGTCAGTGAATTGCGGGCGCGCTTGCCCGACGCGTTCACGATCTTGAGCGGCGACGATGGATTGACCCTGCCGTTCCTGGCGGCGGGTGCAGTCGGATTGGTGAGCGTGGCGTCGAATTTGTTGCCAGCGGAAATGTGCGAACTCGTACGCGCGGTGACGAACGGGGACATCAAGCGCGGGGAAGAGCTGCACCGCAAGCTCTATTGGTTGTTCAAAGATTTATTTATCGAACCGAACCCGGTGCCGATAAAAACCGCGCTTTCGTGGCGAGGGAATATGTCGGCCGAGGTGCGATTGCCGCTGTGCGAGATGAGCGCGGCAAACCAGGCCCGCCTGCGCAAGACCCTGGAGGATTTCGAACGTGGCCGATGAGCCAAACCAAGGAGCGGCTGTTTCCTACGCCAGTCCGGCTTCGGACCTGCCGACTAATTCACTGGCGGTCTTAAGACCGTCCTCATTTGCTCTTTGAGGTAAGCTCCCCCGACATGCACAAAATTCGCGTGGCACTGATTGGTGCGGCTGGCCGCATGGGCCAGGCGATTATCAACGCCGCCGAAAGGGAAGGGATAGCAGTTGTTACGAAAATTGATCTGGGCGATAAAATCGCCTTCGCTGACGCGGACGTCGCGATTGACTTCAGTCATGCTGACGCCGCGACTTCAATCTGTGCAGTGGCGATAAAATCGAAGACGCCATTAGTAATTGGGACCACAGGTCATTCCGCGAAACAGCGCGACGATATTGTCGCAGCGTCGAAACAAATTCCGGTTGTCCTCGCCTCGAACTTCAGCGTCGGAGTAAACGCGCTCTTCGCCTTGACCGAAAACGCTGCGAAAATTCTCGGCGAGGATTTCGATTTGGAAATTGTCGAAGCGCATCACCGGATGAAGAAAGATGCGCCAAGCGGAACGGCAAAAACACTGGTTGAAATTTTGCAGCGCGCCCGGCAAACGAAAATCCTGCGCCATGGTCGTGAAGGAATAGTGGGCGAGCGCGGCAAGTCGGAGATCGGAATTCACTCGGTGCGCGGGGGTGACGTGGTGGGTGATCACACCGTGATTTTTGCCGGGCAGGGCGAGCGCCTTGAGTTGACGCATCGCGCGAGCAGCCGGGAAACGTTCGCACGCGGCGCAATACGCGCAGCGCGTTGGGTGATCGGAAAATCGCCGGGGCTTTATGACATGAGGGATGTGCTCGGGCTGTAGCCCGAGGACGGAATGACGACTGACGAATGTTCTCCCGTGTTGTGCGATTGGCTAATGTTGTAGCCGCGATCGGCGATCGCGGCTGCCGGGACCGATGATCCCGGCTACAGTGCAAGTGCGATGAGTAAGAGAGCAGCGATTGCGATTGGTTCTAATCTGGGCGATCGCCTTGGGAATTTGCAGATGGCGCGCGACCGGATTCGAACGCTTGATGGCGTGACCTTGCCGACGGTGCAATCGGCGGTCTATGAAACTTCGCCGGTCGATTGCGAAGCGGGCGCGCAAAAATTCTACAACGCAGTGATTGAAATCGGTTTCGAAAAGTCAGCGGACGAACTGTTTGAGGCGCTGCAAGAGATCGAGCGTGCGCTGGGAAGAGAACCCAATCACAAACGCAATGTTTCACGCACGATCGATCTCGACCTCCTGTATTTCGGCAGCGAAGAGCGCGCCGAGGCGCCTCTGCAACTGCCGCATCCGCGCATGACGGGGCGCAAATTCGTGCTGCAGCCGTTGTGCGATATCGCACCGGATTTGCGTTTACCGAGGCAAACAAAAAATGTGGGCGAACTACTCGCAGAGCTACCCGAGCAGGGTAAAATAACGCGCCTGATGGATAACTGGTAATTTAATGGAGGGCGGAGCTGTGCAACTCCGGAACCGCCAGTCTGGCTCGGACCGGTCTCGCAGAGTCGATCCACCAAGAATTTAAAATTCGTGAACCTGACAGAAAAATATCGGGAAATGAAGCGACGCGGGGAACGCATCACCGCGCTGACTGCTTACGATTATCCGACGGCGCGTCTCCTCGATGAAAGTGGCCTCGACATCATTCTGGTCGGCGATTCGGTCGGGATGGTTGTGCTGGGTTACGAAGACACGACGCAGGTGACGCTCGACGAAATAGTGCATCACACCCGCGCGGTCGCCCGGGGAGTGAAGCGTGCTCTGATCGTAGCGGACATGCCGATTCACAGCTACGACACTCCAGAACAGTCGCTGGAGACAGCCCGAATTCTTATCGAGGCAGGTGCGCAAGCAGTAAAACTCGAAGGCGGCGTGAGTCACGTTCGGCAAATTGAGGCAATCGTGTCGGCTGGGATTCCATTCATGGCGCACATCGGAATGTTGCCGCAAAGCGTGAGGGAAGAGGGCGGCTACAAGGTGAAAGGTCGCACCCAGGAACAGGCGGAAGCTTTGCTGCGCGATGCGCTGCGCCGTTGAAAGGGCCGGTGCGTTCTCAGTGGTGTTGGAAATCGTCGCGCCGGACACGGCGAAAATGATTTCACAGGCGATCGCAATTCCAACCATTGGGATCGGTTCGGGGAAAGAATGCGATGGGCAGATTTTGGTGACGCACGATTTGATTGGATTTTTTCCGTGGTTCACCCCGAAGTTCGTCGCCCCGGAAGCGAAGGTGGCCGAGCAGATCCGAAATGCCGCGCGAGCATTTGTGGCCCGGACGCGGGGAAATTGACGCTGAATCATCTGCTCAGGGCAAACGAGGCCGAGCAGATCATTTGTAGCCGGGGTCGGTGGCCCCGGCAGCCGTGATCACCGATCACGGCTACAACATCGACGCCGCGGTTGACAACGACCGGCGGTTGCCGGTTCGTTTAAGAGGAAATGGAGCTTCCGGATTCTGATTACAATGACGCGTTATTGAACGCGACGGGCCAGCGGAATTGGCTATTTCTGGGGTTGGTGCTGTCGCTCGCGCTTCACCTTCTGCTCTGTGTTTACCTTTACAAAACAAAGTTCGCGTCAGCGGATCTCGCGCTGGCGCCTAAGAGTGAGCCCCCACTTTTCAAAGTAAAACCGATCGACACGCAATCGACGCTGGACAAAGCGAGCGTAGACCAGACGAACCCCGCGGCAAAACCCGAACCGGACAATACCAACGTACAATTGCCCGATGAGAAAAAATCATTCGATGCGCTGTTGCAGGAAGTACAGGCGACGACAGCAATGCCGGACGACACACAGGACGTGTTGCCCGACAAACCAAGAGTCGATCCAGCGCCTGCGACGTCGATGTTGAACGAGATCGAGCGAAGTACCGCGCAGGTACTTTCTAATAGCCCGAATGCTACGCATGAACAGTCGTTACTGAACGACTCCGCCGTGTCGGGTCGCCCGCAGCCCGCTCTCAGTGGAACCGAACTGGCGACGAGCACTTCTATTAAGAGGCCAAACACCTTTACCAGCAAAATCCAGGCGGATAGTGCCGGGCCGGTCAAGAATCGAGTCGCCGGTTTCAGCGACCTGGACTCCTTGCTGGCACAAAAGGGTCCGCTCGGGTCGGGGACGGCGATTCGCATGCCAGACGATCAGCTCTTCCAATATGACAGCGCGGAGTTGCAGGCGAGTTCGGTCGAGCAACTGCAAAAGCTAGGCACGCTGATCCGACGCAATCCGAAGGCGACGTTTTCGATTGAAGGTTACACAGACGCGTTTGGCAGCTACGAATACAATTTGGATCTCAGCCAGCGCCGCGCGGATAGCGTGAAGAATTATCTGGTAAGCGTGATGGGAATTAATTCCGCGCAAATCCAGACGCACGGATACGGCGCGGCGAAGTTTTTGGTGGCGCCGCGTCCGGTGATGGATCCGGCGATGGAACAAGCCGAAATCCAGCGGCAGCAACCGAATCGAAGAGTGGTGATCGTCGTTCACACGAGCGGCGAATAGTGCAGAGGCACTCGCCGCGGCGAGCGTCTGTTTCCCAGGTCGGCGTTTAACACAAACGCCGCTTCAACGTGCTCTCGTCATCCCGAGCGCAGTCGAGGGATCCCGTTAACGTTACCTTTAAGGTAACTCACCGGGATCCTTCGACTCCGCTGCGCTCCGCTCAGGATGACTGCGTTACCAGTTCTTGATCCACTTCGTCGGTATTGCTCGAGATGTCATCGCCGGCACTGGTCACGTCCAAAGGTCGAACGTAGGATTATTGCCGACGTGAATTGCTCAGGATTGGCACGGCTTTTCGAAGTCGAATAACCGTAAGCGGTTCCCGAACGGATCACGAATGTAACTACGTTAGTTCGCTCGGACGGTGGTTCGGCTGAGCATATTGTGGTTTGAACGCGAAGTAGTACTTCGTGATTTGTGCTCAGTGCGTTCGGTTGCCGTCGGCATCGCCAGATCAGCTGCTCTGTAAAGAAATCGAGACTGGCGCTGATGAATTGGCACGCGCTGCGTTGGATCAGATTGGCTGATTCAGCGAATTCGTGTATGTCGCTGGATCGCGCGGGTAAATCCCGTTATCTGCCTTGTAACTTTCGAGCGCGGCAGACATGGCGGCGATCTCGGTTTCAGCGCGTGCGCGTGCGCCTTTATTTTGCACATAGCTGCTGGCGGCCAGCACCAACGCCGCGAGAATGAAGATGACCATGATGACCACCAGCATTTCGATGATGGTGACAGCTCGCTCTTCTGTGGTGGCAGGCGTGCCGCCTGCATTCTTCGATGATTTGCAGCCGACACAGCTGCTTCTACGGCTCTACGTGCGATCACGTTTGCTGCTGTAGCGTGGTGATGATGCTGATGAGCGGAAGGAAGAGTGCGATGACAATTGTTCCGACCACGACCGCGAGAAAGACAATCATGATTGGTTCGAGAATGGACGTCAGCGCGGCAACCGAATTGTCCACCTCGCCATCATAAACATCGGCGATCTTCAACAGCATATCGGGTAACTGACCGGTTTCCTCGCCAACGTCGATCATGCTCACCACCATGGGCGGAAACGCGCCACTGGTTTCGAGCGGCTGCACGATGGATTCGCCTTCCTTCACCCGATCGTGCACTTGCGAAATGGCGTTGGCGATCACCGTGTTGCCGGCGGTCTCGCGGGTAATATTCAGCGCCTGCAAAATGGAAACGCCGCTGGTGACGAGCGTGCCGAGCGTGCGAGAGAAACGCGAGATCGAAGTCTTGCGAATGAGATCACCGAAAAGCGGCAGGCGCAGTTTAAATTGATCGAGCAAGTTGCGACCGCCACTGGTTCGCCCAAGGACCTTTATCCCGACAATCAACGCGACCACGGCGCCGATCAGGATCGCCCAGTTGCTCTGGGCAAACCGGCTGATGCTAATGACGAAAATTGTGATCCCGGGCAGTGGTTTATCACCGAGCATGTCCTTAAAGATCGCTTCGAACCTCGGCACGATGAAGACCAGGAGAAATCCCATAATCGCAACCGCCATGGTCATGACGATTGCCGGATAAATCATCGCTGCGAGAACTTTGCCTTTGATTTTTTGCGCTTTTTCCTGGAATTCGGCTAATCGCCCCAGCACGACTTCGAGCACACCGCCAAGCTCGCCCGCTTTCACCATGCTGATGTAAAGGTCGTTAAAAATTTTCGGATGCTGCGCGAGCGAATCAGAAAAGGTGTTACCGCACTGCACCGAATCGGCCAGCGCTTCCGTGGTGCGTTTGAGAACAGGATCGCGCTCTTGCCTTGCCAGCACGTTGAGCGAACGCAACAACGGCAGACCGGAATCGATCAGCGTCGCAAGTTGCCGCGTGAAAATCATCAGTACTTTCGATTTCACTTTCTGTTTTTTGAACAGAGTGATGCTGACTCCCTTGCGCTTCGCGGCTGGCGCGGCCGCGACGGCGACGCGAGCCGTGCGCGGTTTTTTTACCTTGCCGTTGCGTGAGGCCGGCGCTTTTCCTTCTTCATAAACGCCGGTTGGAAAATATCCTGCCTGGCGGAGCTGGCCGATCGCTTCATTGGCGGAGTTGGCTTCGACCAAGCCGGTCGATTCCTGGCCGCGGGCATCGAGGGCAACGTATTGGAAACGGGGCATGGGGGTGAATTATTATCGATTTAACGGTTTAACTATTTAACGATTTAACGAGAGGGAAGTCGATCTTATTTGTTGAAGCGTTGTCGGCTGACGAGTGAAGCATTGAGAGATTGAAGCGTTGAACCGATGAGGGGTTGAAGCGGGAAACGCCAAAAATTGAAAATTGAGATCTGAGGTTTGAAATCTGGGGCCCTTAACCCCTTAACCTTTAACCCCTTAACCCCTTAACCCTTAACCCTTAACCCTTTAACCCTTATGTATACTTCAGCACCTCTTCCACCGTAGTGTCGCCGTCGAAGACACTGCGTAATCCATCCTGACGCAGGGTGATCATTCCAAGCTCAATGGCCTTTTGCTTCAGCGTCACGGTCGGCGGGCGTTCATTAATTAACTCGCGCAGCGGATCGCTAATCCGCATCAATTCGTAAATACCTTTCCGGCCCTTGTATCCCGTCTTATTACAGGTGTCGCATCCCTTGCCGTAATAAAATTTCTTTTCGCCCAACTCACGGCGGCTTAGCCCGAGTTGATCCAGGGTGTTTGCGTTGGGTTCGTAACTGGTCCGGCAATTTGAACAAATACTCCGAAGCAATCGCTGGCCGAGCACGGCTTCGAGCGTCGACGAGATCAAAAATGGTTCCACTCCCATATCGATCAAACGTGTGATCGCCCCGGGCGCATCGTTCGTGTGCAGGGTGGTGAAAACGAGATGGCCGGTGAGGGACGCCTGAATCGCGATCTGCGCTGTCTCCAAATCGCGGGTTTCGCCGACCATGATTCGGTCCGGGTCCTGTCGCAAAAATGCCCGCAACACGCGCGCAAAAGTGAGTCCGATATTTTCGTTTACCGGCACCTGCATGATGCCCTCCAGATCGTACTCCACCGGTTCCTCCGCCGTCAGCAGCTTGGAATCGAGCGTGTTGATTTTGCGCAAACACGAATAAAGCGTCGTGGTTTTCCCAGAGCCGGTCGGCCCTGTGACGATAAAGATTCCGTTTGGTCGCTCGATGACTTCGTGAATGTAATCGTAGACATACTTCGGCATGCCGAGCATATCGAGATCGAGATTCACGGTGCTGCGATCAAGCACGCGGAGGACAACGCTTTCGCCGAACTGCGTGGGTAAAGTCGAGACGCGAAGGTCAACATTGCGACCGGCGATATTTTTTTGAATGCGACCGTCTTGCGGCAAGCGGCGCTCGGCGATATTCATGCTTGCCATCACCTTCACGCGCGAAATTACGGGCGGAGCGAGATGTCGCGGCGGCGGGGCCATTTCGTAAAGCGCACCGTCGACACGATAACGAATTTTGAATTCGTTTTCGAACGGCTCGAAGTGAATGTCACTGGCCCGGTCCTGGATCGCCTGGTACAAAATCAGATCGACGAAACGAATGATCGGGGTGGCATTTGCTTCGGCTTCCGCTCCGCCCGCGCCATCGCCTTCGCGCAACTGCATGAGCTCGCCCACTTCCCCGAGTTGTTTCAGCACCTCATCCATGCTCGAGGTGTCGCTGCCGTAGAAGATCCGGATGCGGTCTTCGATTTGTTCGACCGGCGCGACCACGACCTCGATATCGCGACCCAACGCAAAACGAAGATCTTCCTCGGTCCGCGATTCCAACGGATCCGCCAGCGCCACCCTCAGGGTATTATCGACAAGATCGACCGGCAGTGCGCGATGCAGACGAGCGAGACCAGCGGGAACGAGCTTCACCACTGCGGGAGGGATTTCGTGATCGTTTAAATCGATGAATTGCGCTCCGATTCCTTCAGCGACGGTGCGATAAAATCCGGATTCATCCATGAACCCGCCATCCACCATCGCCTGCACGATGGTTTTGCCGTTCTGCTGCGCTTCGGTCAGGACATCGTCGGCTTGCGTTTTTTGCAAAACGTTTTGGTCGACAAAAAGATCGAGAACCTGCTGATGATTCATGTTTCCTAGATCAAATGTTGCGACGCGTTTGTCCTATTCATCGTTAGCTTGCATCGGCAATTGTCACTGAAATCACTTCATCGGCTGAGGTCAGGCCGGTGAGGACCTTGCGCACGCCATCTTCACGCAAAGTGCGCATGCCCAGTTCGCGTGCGCGCTGGCGGAGCAGAAACGTGGAGGTCCGCTTGTTGATCATGTGCCGGACGTCGTCGTCGATGATGAAGATCTCGAAAATTCCCATTCGCCCGCGGTAGCCGGTATGCCGGCAATGTTCGCAGCCGGGTGCTTTCATCACTTGCGCATCGCTCATCTGTGATGGCTCGATCCGGAGCGCGCGCATTTCAGTTTCACTCAGCTCCGCCGGATGTTTGCAATGGGTGCACAAGCGACGGACCAGGCGTTGGGCCATGATCGCGCGCACCGAGGACGCGACTAGAAATGGTTGCACACCGATATCAACGAGACGCGCAATTGCCGACGGCGCGTCGTTGGTGTGGAGGGTGCTGAAGACGAGATGGCCAGTCAGGCTGGCGTTGGTCGCGATCGACGCCGTCTCCAGATCGCGAATCTCACCAATCATGATGATATTCGGGGCCTGTCGCAAAATGGAACGCAACGCGATCGGAAACGTCATTCCGACTTCAGTGTTCACCTGAACTTGATTGATCCCGGTCATCTGATACTCGACCGGTTCTTCCACCGTAATGATTTTGCGGTCGGGCTTGTTGATGTAATTGAGACAGGCGTAGAGGGTGCTGGTCTTCCCCGAACCGGTCGGGCCGGTTACGAGCAAAATTCCATCGGGCGAACGCAACAGCCGTTCGAATTTTTCCTGATCGTCGCTGAGGAACCCGAGCTCGGGCAGACCGAGAAGCAGACTCGACTTGTCGAGCACGCGCATGACGATGCTTTCGCCATGATTGGTCGGGACGGTGGAGACGCGCAGATCGATCGGTTTCTTTTTGATCTTCACCTGAATGCGCCCGTCCTGCGGCAAACGCTTTTCCGCGATGCTCATCGAACCGGTCATGATTTTTAGCCGGCTAATAATGGCAGATTGCAAACGCTTGGGCGGCGCCTGCATTTCCTGGAGAACGCCGTCGATGCGAAAACGGACGCGGAATTTTTTGTCGAGTGGTTCAAGATGAATGTCGCTGGCACCAAGCTTGTGTGCCTCGATGATCAACATTGAAACCAGCCGGATGATGGGCGCGTCGGCTTCATCGGCCGTGAACGCTTCGGTGCCGTCACCGATTTCGAGACCAAGATCGACATCCTCGCCGATTTTGTCCCGCAGAACGTCGGCCGCTTCTTCCGCGGTGCCATAGTATTTGATTAGCGCCTGCTTAATTTTTTCAGGCGAGGTGCAAACTAGCTCGAGGTCGCGTTGAAGAAGGAAGTTCAGACTGTCGATGGTATCGACATCGAGCGGATCGCTAATGGCGAGGACCAGTCCACTTTCGCCAAAGGTGACGGGAATGACTTTGAAACGCCGTGCATCGGCTGCGCTAATTTGCGCAATGATTTCGGGCGGAATGACAACTGCAGAAAGATCGATCCACTGCATCTGGGCCTGCGCGGCGAGGGAGCGGGAAATGTCGTCGGCGGAAACGATCCCATCGCGGACCAGGACGTCGACCACACCAGGGGCGCCGTTAAGCTTGGCGCGCGCTTGCGCGATTTGCTTGCGCGAAACCAGCCCGATCTCCTCGAGCACTTTCAGCACATAATCGTCGTTAGCATGCACGGTAAGCTCTCCCGTTGACCCTTAAAGCGTACGAATCTCGCTCTCAGGTGTCAACGGGACAGCCGGTTATTGGATCGGGTCGGACGCCGGGATGCCGTATAAATCCAGCTACTGGCGTCAATAACACCGTCGCTTCCACGTCGTGGGGGCGCTGTTTCTAAAGCACTGGCCTTCGCTTATAGGCGTGCCGGGCCCAATGTGGCCTACGCGCTGGCGTAGTCAGCGATGGCTTTGGCTACCTCGAGCGTGGAATTCTTGCCACCCATGTCGTAGGTGCGCACTTTCCCTTCGGAAATGACACGAGCGATGGCAGTTTCGAGACGATTCGCCATTTCAGTTTCTTTCAACCAGTCGAGCATTAATTTGGCAGTCAAAAGCATCGCAATCGGATTGACCTTGTATTGCCCCGCATACTTCGGTGCTGATCCGTGAGTCGGTTCGAAGACGGCGTATTTGTCACCAAGGTTCGCACTCGGCGCGAATCCGAGTCCGCCGACCAACCCGGCGCACAAATCGCTGACAATATCGCCAAACATATTTTCCGCGACCAGCACGGAGTAGTCCTGCGGATTCTTAAACATCCACATGCAAATCGCGTCGATGTTGGCGTCATCCGCCCGAATATCCGGATAATTCTTCGCCACCTCGCGGAAGCAACGCATCATCAGGCCGCCCGTTTCGCGCAGAACGTTTGGTTTTTCGATCAGCGTGACGCGTTTGCGACCGGTTTTCTTCGCGAACTCAAAGGCTTGTTTGCAGATGTTCGTGCAACCTTGCTTGCTCATGATGCGAGTGGAGAGCGCTACATTCTCGAATCCTTTTTCCTTCCACTTCTTCATCTTTGGATTGGCGCACAGCGCGGTGTAAACCGATTCGGGCAGCGGGAAAAATTCGACACCGCCGTAACTACCTTCGGTGTTTTCACGAAACACCACCTGATCGATCGGGACATCTGCGCCACTCGGATTCGTGATCTTGTTGCCTCGATAATTCAGCGGATTGCCCGGATAGCTTTTGCACGGCCGCATGTTGGTATGCAGATTGAACATCTGCCGTAGCCCCACGATGGGCGAAAAATAGACCAAACCTTTCCCCTTAAATTCCGGGATCAACTCCTCTTTCGCTTCCGATTGCGGTTTGCTCGTGATCGCGCCGAAGAGACCGCAGGTGGTCTCCTTTAAAACCTTAACCGTCCGATCGGGCAGCGCGTTGCCTTCCTTACACCAGAATTCCCAGCCGATGTCGCACGGAATGTATTCCGCATCCAGTTTCAAACGATCCAAAACGGTCCGCGCCGCTTCCATCACGTCGTGGCCCACGCCGTCGCCGGGCATCCACGCAATTCTATATTTAGCCATAAGAGTTCGATCTTATCGATGAGCGTTGCGCACCGCAAGCTGCGTACAGATTTTCAGGGAAACCGCGGATATCGCGCATGATACGGATAAATTTGGCCGCATCGCCGTGCCGAGGCGTTACTTTGCGGGAAAACACGGCGAGAGAGCGCCGTGGCTACAACTAGGTTTTTCCGCGCAATCGGGAAGCGACGAGATTTTCCGCGCCGCCTGCCACGATCAACTCCTGCGCGGCCGGACTGAGCGGAGGGAAGGGAAATGATTTTCCATCCGTGGTCAGGACAGATTTGCCGTAATCGATTGTGATCTCCGCCGCCACAGTGGTCGGAGCGCGATTTTTCAGAGTCAGGCGCAGATGCGTCACCAGGTCGGGGCATTCAAATACGACAAAACCATTATTAAAAGCGTTGCGTTTGTAGGTTTCGGAAAAGCTCGCCGCGATAACGCAAGGGATACTTTTGAACTTCAATGCCGTCGCTGCCTGCTCGCGGCTGGAGCCGCTGCCAAAGTTGAGGCCCCCGACAACGACGTCGCCCTTTTGGTAAAGCGCATTAAAATTCGGATCGTAATTTTCAAATGTCACCGCCGCCATTTCCTTCGGCGTCATGTCATCGCGGTAGGTGTGTTTGCTTCCGTAAATCCCGTCGGTATTCAAATTGTCCTTGTCGAGGAAGAGAATGCGGCCACGCACGCTTGCCGGGAACCCCGCAATAATCTCTACGGATCCCGACGCTTTCGGTTTGCGTTCGGCGCGTCGAACGGCTGTGCCGGCGGTGCGCTCGGCGAATGTTTGCGGCGCGCAGATGAACCCGGCAAGGGCGCTCGCCGCCACCACCGCTGGCGAACCCAAATACACCAGCGCGTCGCGATCGCCCATCCGGCCCTTAAAGTTTCGATTGGTTGCGCTGATCGCGGTCTCACCTTTTTGCACCAGACCGCGACCCAAACCGATGCAGGCTCCGCAACCCGGCGGCAGCGGAATCGCACCGGCGTCTACCAGCGTTTGCCAGTCTCCGTTGGACTCGGACCGCGCTTGAACTTCAGCGCTCGCCGGGGCCAGATAAAATTCCACGCCCGCAGCGACGTGTCCGCCGCGGGACCGGATCACCTCGGCAGCGTCGTGCAAATCTTCGAAGCGCGCATTCACGCACGACAGCAAGTAGGCCTTCTGAATGGGAACGCGCTTTCGCTCCATCTCCGGAAGCGAGACCATGGTCTTAACCTCGTTAGGTCCGGAGACGTGCGGGACAACCGTGGCCAGGTCGAGCTCCAGTTCTATCGCATACTCAGCGTCTGCATCCGCACTCAACTCCGCTCGGTTCTTCCACCACTCATCAATATCGGCATTCGTGTAACCGGAACGACTTTTCGGGCCGCGTTTCCCCGGGCGATTCGGATTGCTGAACTCGGCGACGCGCGAACGCAAGTAGTTCACCGTTACTTCATCAAAAGGAAACACGCCGGCCAACGTGCCCCACTCGGTCGTCATGTTGGCGATCGTCATCCGTGCAGACATGGGAAGCTTCGCGACGCCGTCGCCCAGGAACTCAACAGCATGATTGAGCACTTCGTCTTTATTAAAAAGTCCGCACAAAGCGATGATGACATCCTTACCCGTGACGCCAGGTGAGAGATTTCCTTTTAACATGACCCTGGCCACCTTTGGCACCTGCCACCACGTCACTCCAGTAGCCCAAATGCTGGCGGCATCGGTTCGCACCACCGGCGTGCCGAGCGCTCCAATCGCGCCATATAAATTAGAGTGCGAATCGCTCGCTACCACCAAAGCGCCGGGCACGACGTAACCCTGTTCCACCATCACTTGATGCGAAATGCCAGTCCCTGCCGGATAGAAATCAATCCCGTGTTCTCCGGCAAACGCCTCGATTTTTGCATACTTCTCCAGATTTTTCGGCGTGACGTTTTGAATGTCGTGATCAATTGCGAATACCGGTTGCGCCGGATCCGCGATTTTCGTCGCGCCAATCTGCTTGAACTTGGGAATCACCGCGCCGGTGTTGTCATGCGTCATGACATGACGCGGCCGAATGGAAACAAAATCCCCCGCGCGAATCACCGTGCCGGGTGCCAGTCCATCAGCGTGTCGCGCCGCTATCTTTTCTGCAAGCGTAAGACCCATGTGAAGCTTCGATAACGGTATCCAGCCTGTGTTCGTCCGTCCAGTCCTGTGGCCGGCATCGATGATGCCGGCAGTCTTGTCCGACCCGAGATCAGTGGCTATGCCGAAAGAGCCATTTGTTTGTAGGGCAAGCGCATCGCTTGCCGGGCGTTCAGATTGGCAAGCGGCGCGCTTGCCCTACAATGCCTTGTTCACGCCTCCGGTTTCCTGGCCGCACGTTTCCCTAACAGCTTCGCAATATCGAAATCCACGAAATCGGCGTGATGAAAAATAATCGATTCGATCGAGCGTTCCACCTTGTCGCCCTCGTGACTGTGAGTGGCGATCATGTGCATGACTTCCGCGGGAATGCCATGCTTGTAGGCGAGCGCGACGCCGCTGAACGGATGTCGAAGTTGTTGGCCGAATTTTCCTTGAATCACTTTTCCGGACGCGTCCTTGTCATACTCGAGCGGCTTGCCCACATCGGCCAACAACGCGCCGGCGATGAGGTAATCGCGCTGAATGGGAATACTGCAGCGAAACGATTTTTTCAGCACGTCCGCAATGGCGATGCATTGCCGCGCGCAGGAATTGAGATGCTCGACGAACCTCATGTCGATGTCGCCGGCTAGGAGGGTGAACTTGACCGCACGCAGTTCGGCAAAGGTCCAGCCTTTCCCGCCGCAACCGGTCGTGATCGCTTCATTCCAGACGGCCGCGACTTTTTCGCGCAATGACTTCTGTTTAATCTTCATCAAACTGGGAAAAAGTTTCGCGATTTCTTTGACGCCGTAGCGGCCCTGTTCAGGTGTTGGCATAATGGTTATCCTAATTTCTTTACTATTGCCTGGTTCTCGTTAGTCAGCCGATCCAATGACGAAATCGAAGGCGAATGACGAAGGAAATCCGAATGACGAAACATAGGATTTCTTAAAATGGGCGTTTCGATGCGATTGAGAAGCTAAAACGAATTTCGGACCGCGGAGTTTCTTGAGGTGCGGGATAATTAGACTATTCGTGCTTCGACATTAATTCGTCATCCGTCATTCGAGCTTCGTCATTGTTCTCGGAGCGGGTCCGTCGTAGCCGTGCCTGACCGGATCGATGCGGCGCATTGGCTTTTCGCGCGTTTGTTCTTCGATCACTTGCGCAATTAATCCCGGCGTCCGCGCAATCATGAAAATGCCATTGAACGTCGCCGGATTCAGTCCGAGATCGGCCAGAATCGCCCCGATGGCGCCATCGACGTTGATTGGCAGCGCTTTCTTCACATCAGCGAACGATTTTTCGACCGCGCGCGCGGCCTTCATGTGTATGCCATCCACGCCGGCTTCGCGCGCGAGCTCAAACAATCGCACAGTGCGCGGGTCCTTGGTGTGAACTCGGTGTCCGAATCCTGACATTCGTTCTCCGGTTTCCCGCATGCCCGCAAGCGTGTGCGTTGCTGCTTCCTCAATTGAAATTGATTCGCGCGTGGCGCGATCGGCGATGACTTTGAGCTGGCGCGCGCAATCTTCGATTGCTCCGCCGTGATGACGGTTGATCGACATAATGCCAGCCGCGACGGCCGCGCTGAGCGATGCGCCGGTTGAAGCAGTAGTCCGCGCAGCCAATGCACTCGGCGGTGTCGCGCCGTGATCGATCGATGAAACCAGAATCGCATCTATCAACCGCGCTACTGCGGGGGAGGGTAGTTCGCTTGTCAATATTAGATAGACGGCTGCGCCAAACGAGACGCGCCCCATCAGTTCGGCGATGTCGTAGCCGCGGACTGCGACTCGATTAGGTTCGATGCGGGTTATCGCTGTATTCCACACTGCGTTCTTGTCAGCCTCGCTCATCAAACTTTGACCTTTCATTCGTTTCAAGATCTCAACAACCGCTCCCGGCAATTCACCAAAGGCATCGACTACAGTGGCTCCCGCCTCGCGTAACGCCTTCACTTTTCCCGCGTGCGTGCCGCGCCCGCCTTCAATGATCGCGCCGGCGTGACTGAATCGCGTTCCTTCGCGCGCCGCTTTGCCGCCGATATATGCGATGACCGGTTTGGTCACTTTTCGATCGCGGATTAACTGTGCCAGCTCTTCTTCCTGCGACGAACCGATTTCACCAAAGATGACAATCGCTTCCGTAAGCGGATCCGCTTCGAACATCAGCGCAGCATCGGGAATACGAATTCCGAGTACCGCATCGCCACCGATGTGCGCGATGGTCGAAATGCGGACACCGGCTTGTCCTAAATAATAACCGGTGCTTGACGCCATTCCGCCGGAGCGACTGATCACACCGACGCCTTTCGGAATGCCGGGCTTGAACCATTGCCGCGCGCTTTCCGCGCGACCACCGATCATGCCGACCACACCTTTGCCCGGGCTCAATACTCCAAGTGTGTTAGGGCCCAAAAACATCGCGCCATTCGTTTTCGCTGCCGCTGCGATTTCCATCGCATCCCACACCGGCACGCGATCAGGCACGAGCACGGTAAGTTTAATTCCCGCATCAATCGCGGAGACGGCCGCCTCCTTCACGCCCGCCGCGGGCACAAAAAGCACGGAAATGTCGATCTTGCCCAAAGCTTTCACCGCTTCCTGCGGCGTATCGAATACCGGCACCCCCAGCACCGCTTGTCCCGCTTTGCCCGGCGTTACGCCGGCGACAACGTTCGTTCCATACTCGCGCATCAACTTCGTGCGCGCTCGTCCTTCGCGCCCGGTGATGCCTTGCACCAGCACGCGCTTCTTTTCGTCGATCAAGATTGCCATCGCGATTTGATGATTGGTTAACTCTTTTCAGCGGCAACTATCTGGCGAGCCTGAGCCCTGCCCATCAGTGCGCCACGACGTTGCGGCGCCATTGTCAGAGCCTTTTCGAATTCGTTAAGTGCTTCCTGCGCGCGGTTGGATTCCAAAAGCATGTCGCCCAGTTGCTCGCGTGCCGGGACAATTGCACCGGGTGTGACCGGACGTTTCTCGACCGCGTCTTCTTCGTCCGCGGCTGCGCGCATGAGTTTGAGAGCATCATCCTTTTTGCCTTCGGCATAAGCGATCCATGCCAGCGCCTCGTTCGACTGCACGTGAACCTGCGTGGCCCAGTAGTCGTCGCCGGCTAATTTTTTATAAGCGTCCTCCAATCGGTCGAGCTCCCGGCGCGCCGCTGCTGGATTTCCACTGCGCGCCAATCCAATCGCCCGCGCCCATGCCGTGATGGCAGAGACATGCGGTTGCGTCCCAGCCATAGGCTCAAGCTGCGCAGCCTCCGCCCATTTCCGGCGCTCGATGGCATAACGCACAGGCATCGCACTCGCCGCATAACCTATCTTGAACACGTCAGCCTGCAGACCCGATATTCCGCGGAGATCCGCCAGCACGCCTGCAGCTTCGGCGTCGCGACCGAGCTGTAAATATGCGTAGGTGAGATAATCCATGGCGTGCAATTCCTCGCCGATGTCTCCTTGAACATGCGCTGCTTTTCTAGCGGCGACGTTTGAGGCGATGCACTGCTCCCACATTCCTAATCGCGTATAAATGTGCGACGGCATGTGCAAGGCGTGAGGTGCCGACGGAGCAATTTCCGAATACGCTTGCGCGGCAGCGAGCCCGCGGTTGGCCATTTCCGAATTGTCGCAGGCGTGAATCAAATAATGCGGAATTCCCGGGTGTTGCGGATGTTTTTGAAATAAAGGCTCAAGCAAAGCGGCCGCTTTCTTTTCGTTTGCATGAGTTTTGTCGGACGGCGACGCGGTGCCGATTAGCGCCAGCGCATAAAAGACCTGACACTCGACATCGTCGGGGAAGCGTGCAGCGAGTTTACCCATAGCTTCGGTATAAGCTTTAGCCCGCTCCGCATAAGGCACCGATTCCGCTTTTGCGTAGATGATGTTTAAGGCATCGATGAATCCTCGCTCGCGCTCTGAACCGCCGAGACGTTTTGCTTGATCAATCTCGGCTTGGCCACGTGCCAGATCTGTTGCCGCAACGTAAGGCTCCCACAGTTGGTGGAAATAAGTCATCGCTACGCCCCAGTGGGCCATCGCGCAGTTCGGGTCTTTGGCTATTAAATCGCGAAAAGCTTTCTCCGCGGCGGAGTAGGCAAAGGAATGTAAAAGTGCAACTGCGCGCTCAAACTCCGGTTGCACATTGGCGGAACACGAGATCGCAAATTTTACGGTACCGAGCTTCTCCGGTACGGGGTGCTCATGCTCCTGAGCGGCCATCGTCGGTCGCGATTGACCCATCGCCATCCAGAACAGGCAGGTAAGCAGGGCGAAGATGAGCTCGCATTTAGCGTGCACCTCCAATCAGTTCGTCCAGTCCGGGAATATCGAGTTCCAAATAGAAGCCATCGACTCCGGCGAGGCGGCATTCAACATCGCACGCGAGTAATTCCGAATCTTTGGTCGCGAATTCCTCGTTTGGTAATGACGCCGCCGGTACACCCGCCCGATCAACGATCAATCCACCCGAGTGAGTTTCAATCGCGCGGCGGATTTGCGGCCAGTTCGAGTTGTCGATCAAGACGCGGCCACCTTTTACCGGAATCGTTGTGACTGAGGAATCCTTCACGAACTCCGGCTTGCGCGGTATGCGCGGTTTCCATTTTGTTCCTTTTCCGGCGGCGACAAGTTCGGCGAAACGCGCCGCGATCGTGGCCGGCGCATCTGTCTTGCGATAGCCCTCGATCGACACGCCAAGGAGCTTCGCCATGCGTTGCAAAATATCGACGGCGCGATCTTCGGTATTGCCGCCCAAACGAATCACCGCAGGAATATTTAGATCGAGCTCCCAAAATGCCTTCGCCAGTCCGTAGGCCGACCAATATTGTTCCTGACTGGCAACACCGGAACCGGAGCCGAAATATCCGACTAAATCCGGTTGCGCCAAGATGATTCGACTGGCGCGATAGACCTTGGAGGCAGACGGATTGCCGCTCGTGTCGGTGAAATTCGCAATGGTGAAGCCGGCGTTCACGATCGCGTCCATCGACATCATCGAGCCGCCGCCGCCGGCGCCATGAAAACCAACCAGACCTTTGGAATCCTTTCCGGCCGCCGTTGCCAGCTGCGCGAAGTAGAACGTGCCGCGATGATCATTTTGTTCGACCGCATAGGCTACGCGCTCGAGAGGAGTCGGCGGATGATCGAATTCACGCGCGATCTCAATGTTCAATTCCGGATGCCGAGCTACGGCGTAATCATCAATCGTGATTCGGCAATCGGCGGCAACAAATTGCCCATCTTTCGTTAGGACGAGTGGATTAATTTCAAGCGATCGCGCTTCGACTTTGCGCGCGGCGCCAAATAATTTCTGGATCGAATCGCCGAGTTGCGCTTCTAGCTCCGATGAAAGTCCGCAGCCGGTCGTCGCATCGGCCACCGCTGATTTATCGGGGCCGTGCTTCACATCGCACTGAATACGTCGGGTCGACGCCGCACGTTCTTCGATTCCAGTCCCGCCGCCGGCCGCGAAAATAATCATCGGTGCCCGCGCTGCATCGTCGATCGCGAAGGAAAGAAAAAACTCGCGCTCAATTGCGATCTTCTCCTCCACCAACACCGCTTCGACGGGAAATTGGCCGACTTTCATCTCCAACATCCGCGCAGCGTGACCACGGGCGATGTCTGGCTTTTTCGCAAAGGCGACCCCGCCGATCCCGGCGCGCCCGGTGGTCCAAGCCTGGATCTTAATGACGACTTCGCTACCTTTCTGGTCCATGAGTTCCTTGGCCACCGACAACGCCTCATCAGCAGTTGAGGCGGCGCGACCGCGCGGAATCTTGAATCCGTTAGCCGCGAGGATGGCTTTGCCTTGATATTCGTGCAGTCGTGCCATGGGTTGAGTTCGATGACCCTAGCGAGATTTTCGGATCGCGCACGTATGTGACGACGCGGACGTTGTCTTCGTATCATCCGGCCTCTAAACTCTGGCGTTTCGTACCCGCATCACATGACCACGCCTTCTTTGGATTACTACGGCATAGAAGAACTTCTCACCGATAAGGAACGTGCAATCCGCGATCGGGCGCGGCGCTTCGTGCAGGAGGAAGTAATGCAGGAGGTCGTGCCTTGCCATCGGGCGGGCAAATTCCCCGAGCACCTCATTGCACGGATGGGCGCGCTCGGTTTCTATGCTCCGCAATTAAAAGAGCACGGTTGCGCCGGGTTGAGCTATACCGCCTACGGCCTCATCATGCAGGAACTGGAACGAGCTGATTCCGGTCTCCGTTCCCTCGCGTCGGTCCAGGGTCCTCTTACTATATATGCCATTCACGCCTTCGGAACGCCGGAACAACAGGAACGCTGGCTTCCAGGACTGGTCACCGGCGCGCGTGTCGGGTGTTTCGCGTTAACGGAACATGGACACGGTTCTGACCCCGGCGGAATGGAAACTCGTGCCCGGCTGGAGGGCGATCATTATATCTTAAACGGCAGTAAGTGCTGGATTGGGAATGCTTCCATTGCCGACGTTAAGGTGGTCTGGGCGAAGGATGACGACGGCAAAGTTGGAGGATTCGTGGTGGAAAAAGACGCGCCGGGTTTTCGGGCAAACGACATCGAAGGCAAGTTCAGTCTGCGCATGTCGCGCACTTCGGAATGTTGGTTCGAAAACTGCCGTATCCCAGCGGCGAATCGCCTGCCGAATGCTTCGGGTTTGCGGGCTCCCCTGTCCTGTCTTTCGCAGGCTCGCGTTGGGATCGCCTGGGGTGTGATCGGCGCGGCGATCGATTGCTATGAAACAGCACTTGCCTACGCCAAGTCGCGCGAACAATTCGATCGTCCGATCGCCGGGTTCCAATTGGTGCAGGAAAAACTGGTCTGGATGGTGCAGGAAATTACCAAGGCTCAATTGCTTGCTTTGCGCCTCACCCGAATGATGGAAGCGGGTCCGGTTCGTCCGGAGCAAATTTCGCTCGCCAAACGCAACAACGTCTGGATGGCATTGGAATGCGCCCGTAAAGCTCGTGACTTACTTGGCGCCGTCGGCATTACCGATCGCTATTCCGTGATCCGGCATCTTATGAATCTTGAGGCCGTATCGACCTACGAAGGCACTCACGATATCCACACCCTGGCGATTGGTCGCGATATTACCGGTATCAGCGCTTTCGGCGGCTGATTTGATGTAGCCACGGCGCTCAGTCGCCATGAACCAAAAATCCATTAGAAACGCCTCGACAGGGCGAGGCGGCTACAGCAGCGCCGGATGACAGAGCGTGAAGATTGGTTAGATTAAGAAAGCGACTTCCCGCTCTTTCTCTTCCCCCAGCAATTGGGCAGGACGAAGGGTGAGAAGATCGAAATTTCAACTCTCAACGTTACCTATGGAACCTGTTTACATTCTCGGCGGCGGGCGCACCGACTTTAAGCGCAACATGAAGAAGGAAGGGAAAACGATCCGGAATCTCATCACCGAAGCCGGAAAGAAAGCGCTCGATGATGCGAAGACTGATCCCGCGGAAATTCAAGCTGCGGCGGTTGGGAATTTCAATGCCGGGCAGTTCACCAAGCAACTGCATCTCGGCGCGTTTATTCCGGAAATCGATCCAAAATTGCATGGCCTCCCGACCATGCATACCGAGGCGGCTTGCGCATCCGGAGCGCTTTCGGTCCTGCTCGGCGCGCAATGGATCATGGGCGGTTTTTACGACTCCGTCCTGGTGGTTGGCGCAGAGCAGCAAAAGACAATGTCGTCCCTCGATGGCTCGGATGTTCTCGGTGCGGCCGCCGATTATCACATCGAGAAACCGGAGTACGGCGATTTCATGTTCCCGAAATTGTTTGGCCGCATCGCGCAGATTTACATCGATAAGTATGGCGCATCCGAGCAGGATTTGGCTTGGGTGGCCTACAAAAATTACGCCCACGCCCGGCTGAATCCGTTGGCGCAAATGCGCGAGGCCGATCTTACCTACGATTGCGCTTCGCAGGTCTCGGACAAAAACCCGAGCGTCGCGCCGCCATTGAAGGTGTCGGATTGTTCCCAGATCACTGATGGCGCGGCTTCGCTGGTGTTGGTTTCCGGCAAATACTTGGATCGCATCGGCCGCGACAAATCTACCTTGCCACGCCTGCTCGGATTCGGTCACACCACCGATTATCTCGCGTTGGAAAAGAAGGATGCGCCCATATTTTCCACTGCGCGGAAAGCGGCGGAGAAAGCATTTGGCATGGCCAGCCTCACTCCGCGTGATATGCACGGCGTGGAAGTGCACGATTGTTTCTCCATCACCGAAATCGTTACCTACGAGATTCTCGGCCTGGCGGAGAAAGGCAAAGGCGCTGAGTTAGCGAAGAGTGGAGCGACCACGCTTCCGCAAGTTCGGGGTGAGCACATCAAAGGTAAAGTCGGCTGGGAAATTCCGGTCAATACCGGCGGCGGGTTAATTGGCGATGGTCATCCGGTTGGAGCAACGGGCGTCCGCCAGGTCTTTGAAGCCTATCAGCAGCTGACCAGTCAAGCGGGCAAACGACAGATCGAAGGCGCAAAACGTTTCCTAACCTTCAACATGGGTGGAAGTCTGACTACTTCCGTGGCCATGATTTGGGGACGGGATTAGGCGGCTCTTTCGGGCCGAAATTAGCGCACGAGAGCGGGCATTGTCGATATAGCCGCTTGGCTGCACCAAGCGTACACCCATCCCACCGGGAACGGGTATCTGTTTAGCGCGGCGATAGTTTCAGCGTCTTGTTGGATAAAGCCCAAAGGGCTGAAGGAAATTAGCCGGTGGTGCCAACCACCGGTTCGGGTACGAGGAGAGAAAATGAGCCCCGGCGGGGCGATGGATTGAGCGTGCGATGTGTTCCCTCAGCCCCTACCGGGGCTCATCATGATGCGGTTGTCAGTCCGGTGGTTTGCACCACCGGCTAATCTCCGCTAGCCCTCCGGGCTAACATGCTAAACAAACACCGGGACGCGGCTACAGAAGTTAAGTCTCCATATCGCCGCGGAATGGCAGGGTGGCGTCGCTCCTTAAAGTCGTTAGTTATTTGGACAATCGCCTCTTGCTTGTGTGTTACATGCGACGTGATTCGTCCAAATAAACCGCTGGTTATGCCACATTTCTGCCGTGAGCCGGGCGGTGATCCCGGGTGCGAGCCGGACAGGCACTGCCATCACCCGCTACCCGGCGACAAGTGGAAGCTCGGGCTTACCGAGCAAGCACTACATCTTTCTTTGACCAGCTATGAGATTGGCCGCAGTGGGGGCAATTGAATTTGGTCGTTTTAATCTTGGCTTTGATCCACAAATCTTCCCTGATTGTCTGCCCACTCGGCGTGAGTTTCGCCGTCGAGGGGCACCTGATTAATAGCCGTTTGATAATTGGTCCCCGGGCTTTCGGGGGAGCTGTCGTTTCGAGGAAGTTCATATATCGAATGAGTTAAGCTGTAGAGCACGCCTAAGGAAGAAGCGGGCCTGATTTCAGAAGCGGCACTATTCGCGATTTTCGCTTCGAACGCAAGTATAATGGTTAAAACTTGATTCCGACTTTTTGCACTTCGGCGTAGGGCAAAAGCCAGATCAACGATTCATCGTGCAGATCGACCACCTGGATTCGATTGCCCCAGGGATCGCGAAAGTCGCACCGGAACGGCGGTTCCAGTTTCAAACCATATTTCTCCTTCACCTTCTTGCGCACCTCATTCAGTTGTTTCTCATCGCGCACGATTAATCCGAAATGGCGAACCCGGTCCGGTTTTACCTCATCGACTTGGAAGATCGCGAGAAACTGGTGTTCACCCAGTTTCAAGAAAGCGTCGCCTTCGCCGCCATCCATTTTCTGCAGATTGAATACATCCTTATAAAACTTTACCGCCGCCTCTACATCGCTTACTTCGATCGCGAGGTGATTGCATCCATAAACTTGCACGCTCATGAATGCACGGTAACAGAGACGCAATCAGGGGGCGAATAATGAAAGATCTGACCCAGGGCTCGGTCACCAAACATTTGCTGCACATGTCGGCGTTCATGGCCGTGAGCATGGTGGTGCAAACGCTTTATTTGCTGGCCGATCTTTATTGGGTCGGCAGTCTCGGTAAGGAAGCGATCGCCGCCGTGGGCGTGGCCGGAAATTTGACCATGATTGTGCTGGCGTTGACGCAAATGCTTGGCGTGGGAACGACCGCGCTCATTTCGCACGCCGCCGGACAAAAAGATCAGCCACGCGGCGAGTTCGTCTTCAATCAATCTTTCATCATGTCGATCTTAGTGGCGATCGCGCTCGGTCTCTGCGGATTCGTGCTCATGAACTGGTATTGCAACTCGCTCAGCGCCGATGCCGACACGGCCCGGCTGGCGAAATCGTACATGCTTTGGTTCCTTCCCGCGCTGCTGCTGCAATTTCCGTTGGTGGCGCTCGGGTCGGCCCTGCGCGCAACCGGTATCGTCCAACCGACTGTCATCTTGCAGGTGCTCAGTATCGCGCTCAACATCGTGCTCGCGCCATTTCTCATTTTCGGAACAGGACACACATGGCCGGCGTTCGACGTGATTCGCAGAATTGTGGCGACCTTCGTTTCTCTTCCGAGTCTCGGCGTGACCGGCGCGGCGCTCGCCAGTTTCATCGCCATCCTCATCGCCGACGTGTTGCTCATTCTCTATTTCGAAAAAAAATATCAATATCTCCGATTCAGGTTGGCATCGATGCGGCCGCAACTTAGGACTTGGAGTAAGATGTTGCGCATCGGCGTGCCGGCGGGCGCCGAGTTTGTCCTTCTCTTCGTATACATCCTGATCGTGTACGTGATTATTCGCGGTTTCGGCCCGGCGGCGCAGGCCGGGTTCGGTATAGGTGCGCGCGTCATGCAGGCACTCTTCCTTCCGGTGGTGGCGCTAAGTTTCGCCGCTTCGCCGGTCGTCGGACAAAACTTCGGTGGACGCAAAGCGGACCGCGTCCGGCACGCCGTCTACTCCGCCATCGCGATTGCGATCGCCATGATGGTTGTGCTCACGTTGCTCGCCTATTTCTTTCCTGCGCCCATGATCCGCGCATTTTCAAACGATCCGGACGTGATCAATTTCGGTGGCGAGTATTTGCACATCGTCGCGCTCAACTTCATCGCTGCCGGCATCGTCTTCACTAGCTCCAGCATTTTTCAGGGCCTCGGTAATACGCTTCCACCGCTCTTCAGTTCCATGACGCGACTTTTTCTTTTCATTCTTCCGGCCATTCTCCTTTCGCGTACGCCCGGATTCCAAATCCGGTACGTCTGGTACTTGTCGGTCGCATCGCAATTAATCCAGGCTTGCCTCAATCTTCTGCTGCTCTGGCGCGAGCTACAACACAAGCTGTTCAAGGCGTTTACGAATGACATAATTGCACCGGGTGGTGCCGTCGCTAGCTAGTTTGGTTTCAAGTGGCCTTATTGCTCCACCAGGAAAAATGCTAGCTTTGATAACTTCACCCTGGCCCAGAGTATCAGCAACCAATACAAAACGAGGTAACCCCCCGTTAGAATGGATGGCGGCATGGACGAAAAAATTGCTGAAATGGTTGCGCGCGGACAAAAGGAAATTGCCAGAAGCGGTTCGAATTTGCGAGTAGGTGCTGCGTCCGAAGGCGCCGAGATTAAACTCACGCGTGCTGCGAAATAGCGGCCGTCACTGAGTTACTAACTCCAGTTTCTCGTAGGCGCCTTTTGAGTCTGGGATATTTCGCGCGAGATTCGGCTTATGGGCTGTCTTCACCGCGCGCGATCATTCATCTCGACATGGATTGTTTCTATGCCGCGATCGAAGTGCGCGACCGGCCCTCCCTGCGAGGTAAACCCGTCGGCGTGGGCGGCGCGCGCGATCGGCGTGGCGTCCTCACCACCTGTAACTACGAAGCGCGAGCCTTCGGGGTTCGCTCGGCCATGCCGACCTTCATGGCGCTGCAACGTTGTCCAAACTTGATCGTCTTACCGACACGTTTTGATGTCTATCGTAAGGAAGCAGGAATAGTTCGTGACATCATGCATCGCTTCACGCCGCTGGTGGAAACACTCTCCCTTGACGAAGCTTACCTTGATGTCACGGCGAATCCGCGTCCGCCAGGACCGTTGGCACGGGAAATTCGCGATACGATTTTCAAGGAAACGAAATTGACCGCGTCCGCCGGCATTGGTCCAAATAAACTGGTCGCGAAAATCGCCAGCGAAATTAACAAACCCAACGGTCAATACGAGGTAAAGCCGGAAAAGGTTTCTGAGTTCATGCATCCGTTGCCGGCGCGCAAGTTGTGGGGGATCGGCGCCGTCACTGAGGAAAAACTCGCCCGTGCCGGAATCACTACCTGCGGCGAGATGCAAGGGCTTTCGCGCCCGGAGTTACATGAGCTCTTCGGCAAGTTCGGCAGCGAACTCTACGATCTTTGCCGTGGAATAGATGATCGACCGGTCGAGCCGAATCGCGAGCGCAAATCATTAAGCACGGAAGAAACTTTTAGCAGTGATCTAACGACACTTGAACAATGCGACGAGAAAGTGGCTGAGTTATTTGAAGAACTTGCGGCCGAACTGGCACAGAAAGAGCCGACCAGACGGATCACCAAGATTTTCCTGAAATTGAAGTTTTCGGATTTCACCCGCACCACCATTGAAAGAGCGGGGCTTCTTCCCCACCTCGGCAGCTATCGTCAACTACTCGAAGAAGCCTTTGCCCGGACCGGGAAGAAAATTCGCTTGATCGGCATCGGCGTTCGTTTCGCCGAGATAGAACAGGAAGTCGCCCAACTGCCGCTTTTATAGCTTGTCGAAGACGAGCTGATTTTTAAGCTAAGGGAATGCGCAAAGTAAATACCAACAACATGGAAGAGCTTGCTTGGTCATCACCTAAGGGCAAATTCGTCGGTGCGGGAAAACAAGTTTCCGAGGCGCTTGGCCGGAAACCATTTTCCACCGACTTAATGGAACGGCATCCGTTCGACGTCGAGATTTGCCGAATACCACCGGGGAAAGCGGCTTATCCCTATCATACCCACAGCGTCCAGTGGGAATTCTATCATGTTATTTCCGGTCGCGGAACGGCGCGTCATAAAGATGGAAAAACATCGATCGAACCCGGCGACGCCTTCATTTTCGGTCCGAACGAGCCGCATCAGCTAATTAACGAGGGTGATCAAGACCTGGTAATGTACGTGGTTGCTGACAATCCCATCGGCGAGTCGGCCTATTACCCCGATAGTAAGAAATGGCTCGTTCGCTGCCCTGAGCGCGCTATCCTTCGCTCCGATCCCCTCGATTACTTCGACGGCGAAGAGTGATTGGTAGCACAGCTCACAACGTCAACGGGCAAGATGCCCGTTGGCCCCGACAGGCGGGACGCCTGTGCTACGGTTATCCCATGTAGTAACCACCATTCACGTTCAAAACGTGGCCGGTAATGTAGGAAGCCATTGGCGATGCCAGAAACAGAATCGCGTTCACAATTTCGTTAACGTCACCGAGGCGGCCGAGTGGAATCTGCTTAATGAAAGTTTGTGTTACCTCATCCGGCATTCCTTTGCTCATGCCGACGTCAATGAACCCCGGCGCAACTGCGTTAACGGTGATTTGATTTCGGGCGAGCTCGCGCGCGCTCACTTTCGTCAATGCGATGATAGCGGCTTTGCTCGAAGAATAATTGGCTTGGCCGAAGAGTCCCATTTGCCCGCTGACGGACGAGAGGTTGATAACGCGACCGCCGTTGCGCAAGACTGCCGCGGCCTTCTGAGTGACATTGAACGTACCGGTCAGGTTGACTCGTACCACGCTTTCGAATTCCTCCAACGTCATCTTCTTCATCGTCCGATCGCGAATGATTCCGGAGTTATTGACGAGAAAATCCAGGCCGCCGCGCTTGTCGCCAATTTCCATCATCATCGATTCGACCTGAGTAGGATTGCTGACGTCGCATTCGATGACGAGCGGATCTCTCAGCGCTTGGGCCACATTCTGCGCATCGGCTTTGTTCTTTCCCTCGGGATCCGCGACGTAATTGACCACGCATTTCGCGCCCCGGTCCCCGAAGGCTTTGATCGTTTCGGCACCAATGCCGCGTGAACTGCCGGTCACGAGCACGATTTTCCCGGTGAAATCCAATGGATCGGGCATAGACAGGATTAACAGGATTAACAGGATGATTTGAAAAGCAAATCGGTTACGGTTTGGTTTGCTCTCTACTAATCCCACAAATCCTGTTAATCCTATCTAACGATGGCGTCCCCGATTCGTATTCTCACCGCGGTCCCGATCTGCGATGGGCACGATAGCGCCATTAACACCATTAATCTCGAGTTCATCAGGCATGGGATCGAGGTGGTTTATCTTGGGTTCCATCGCTATGTTGGCGACATCGCACGTGCGGCCATTCAGGAGGACGTGGCTGCAATCGGGATTTCCAGTTACAACGGCGGCCACATCGAGTTCTTTGCCGACGTCGTTCGGCAGTTGAAGAAGAAAGGGGCGGACGATATCGCGGTTTTTGGCGGTGGCGGCGGCACGATTACGCATGACGATGCGAGGGAAATGAAACGCAAAGGCGTCGATCAAATTTTCTTTGCCGGAACCTCGCTCACCGACATGGCGGATTATGTGCGGAGGCAATACGCAAAGACACGGAGACGCCGCGCTAACTCGAAACCCGATTTAGCGCTCGCGCGCAAGTTGAGCGAAATCGAAGATGCATTTGCAAACAGCAGCCGAAAACGCTCAACATCTAGTAGTCCGGCTCGGACCGCCCAACACTCGACGCCCAATAAGAAGAGCTGCAAAGTTATCGGTTTCACTGGCCCGGGTGGTGCAGGTAAAACGACGTTGATCGATGAACTTGTTTTGCGTTTTCTCCAGCACCAGCCTAAAACACGCGTCGCAATCTTATCGCACGATCCGAGCGTGATTGGCGAAGGCGCGTTGCTTGGGGATCGTGCCACGATGATCAACTCGCAGGACGATCGGGTGTTCATGCGCAGCATGGCGACGCGCGGCCAGGCCGGGGGGCTTTCGCCGGCGACCGAAAGTTGCCTCGCGCTGCTCGCGCGTTCCGGGTTCGATTACGTGATTATCGAAACCGTTGGCACTGGTCAGGAAGCACTGCCATTTCGCAACAAGCTGGTGGATCAAACTGTCCTGGTGATGAATCCCGATTACGGGGCGCGGTTGCAGTTGCAGAAAATTGTGATGCTGGATGTGGCCGACATCGTGGTGGTGAACAAGACGGATCTGGAGCGGGCAAAAGCGGCGTTGTCGGAGATCGAGCAGCGATTGACGCAGAACAAGCGCAAACAGCAGATCGTGGCCACAGTTGCGAAACGTCATCGTGATCCTGGCGTAGATGAATTGTTCGAGTTAATTACGAGATGAAAAATTATGTCATCCCGAGCGCAGTCGAGGGATCCCGCGATGTAGTGTTTAAGGTAACGTATCGGGATCCTTCGACTTCGCTGCGCTGCGCTCAGGATGACGGTGGATTTGGAGGTTTAATGTGAGCAAACTTGGAGCGGTAGTTGAAGCAGTAGAGAAACACGGGCGGTTTGTACTCGAACAAGTTAAACGCGCGCGCAGCGATGAGAGATTTGCGCATGCAGTGATCGAGCGCTGGAACAAGATCAAAGCCGAAACGCCAATTGCGAAAGCTCCAACTGGGTTGCCGTTGCCTCGCCTCGCTTTGCCCGAGATCGATGAGCCCGGCGAAATCGCGCGTTACCTATTTAGCGAGGGTTTACCCGGTGAGTTTCCTTATTTGAATGGCGCGTATCGCGAAATGTATCTCGAGCCGTTGCGCGAAATCGAAACCGGCAGTTACGGAAACAAGAAATCTTCAAACGGTGATTCCAATGGCGCTATAGCGGCGCGCGTGTCGCGCGCAAAGACCCCGGAGCCGCCGACACGGCCGCCTCTACAGGAAGAACCAACCCGACTGTTTTCCGGTCTCATGTTGGCCGAGGACACGAACAAGCGTTTCCATTTCCTGAGCGCGCATCAGCGCTCGAAACGGCTGAGCACGGCATTCGACGGCCCGACCCTTTACGGAATTGATTCCGATGCCGATGGCGTGTTCGGAAAAATCGGGGAAGGGGGCGTTGCGGTCGACACGGTCGAAGACATGGTGCGGCTCTACGACGGTTTCGAGCTCGGTGCGCCGAATTTTTCGGCATCAATGACAATCAGCGGGCCGGCACCGATCATCATGGCGATGTACATCGCGGCGGCGAAACGCCGCTTCGGTCCGAAGGTGGTGCCGAATCTGCGCGGAACAATTCAAGCCGACATTTTCAAGGAAGTTCAGGCGCAGAACGAAACTATTTTCCCGACGGAAGCGTCGCTTCGCTTTCTCTGCGACATGATCGAATGGACGACGGCGAACATGCCGCGTTGGTATCCGGTCTCGATCAGCGGTTATCACATTGGTGAAGCGGGCTCGACGCCGGTGCAGCAGGCCGCCTACACCCTTTCGAATGGATTCGCCTACGCGGAAATGCTCACCGCGCGCGGCGTGCCGGTGGATCAGTTCGCCCCGCGGCTTTCCTTCTTCCTCGATTGCGGGCTGGACGTTGAATACATCGCGCTCGCCCGGGTTTCGCGAAAGATTTGGGCAATCGGCATGCGTGACGTCTTTGGCGCGAACGCGCGCGGGCAAATGTTCAAATTGCACACGCAGACGAGCGGGCGTTCGCTTATCGCGGCTGAATTCAAAAACAATCTCACCCGGACGGCGGCGGAACTGATGCTGGCCTACATGAACGGCACCAACTCGTGTCATTCCAACAGCGCCGACGAACCATTCACCACGCCGAGCGAAGAATGGATCCGGCTCGCCGCCCATGGACAGGCAATCCTGCTCGAAGAATCCGGAATCTTTAAGCATACCATGAACATGTTAAGCGGCTCGCCCGGGATGAAAGCGGTCGAGCGCGCGGTTGAGAAAGCAATTCTCGATGAATTCCGCGAGATCGAGTCACTCGGAGGCGTGCTCGCCGCGGTGGAGAATCGGTATCAACGCAGCCAAATCCAAAATGCCGCCCATCGTTACGAGCAACAAATCTACGACGGGACCCGGCCGATTGTCGGATTGAATCGTTACCGCAATGGTGCCGATGAGATGCCCGAGATCGAGTTGGCGCGGACACCGCGGGCGAAACAAAAGTTACAAGTCGAGCGCCTGAAGAAGTTCAAAAAGAAAAACGCGGAGAAATCGAAAAGCGCGCTCGACAAGTTGGCCACCGTCGTTGAGCGAGGCGAAAACTGTTTTCCGGCTTTGCTGGAAGCGGTGGAAGTTTGTTCACTTGGCCAAATCACTGGCCGCTTGCAAGAGATTGTGGGGCGGTTCCGGCCGATGGTGTAAGCACTCGGCAGAATCCCAGTGTTTCGTAAACCGATTTGGTAGGGCGAGACTCTATCGAGCCGGCGCATCGCCGAACGAAGGCTCCGCCAAGCAGGTTGTACGGCGCTAGTTCTTCCCCGTCCGCTTCAGCTTCATGTTCTGGCGATAAAATGCGAGGCAGCTTGGATCGGCGACATGCACCGCTTTCATCGATACGACAATGTCGTCGCCGGCGAGACTGATCGTGCCAGTTCCGGTATTACCGTAACTGTCTTTCCAGGTGAACTGCGCGGTGTTGCCGTTGACCTTACCCGCTCCGGTGGCATCCGGGGTAGCGCCGTGCCCATCGGAATAGGCGGCATCGAAGGCAATATCGAGCGCGTTCCCACTTTGATGAACGCTGAACTGAAACACGCCCTGCCCGTTCAGAAATTTTTTGTCTACGAACTCGCCGTCAAACTTTGCCGGTCCTGCTGTCAGCGTTGTTCCAATTGTTGCCAGTAGGATCACCGCGGATTTACAGAGCCAACTTTGCATAAAAACCTGCGACTTCATTCAAAGCGGTTGAAGCCCTAAAAAGCGATGAAATCTTTCTGGCTTAGATATTCGGTCGGCGCGGTTCGCGGTGCGCGAGCTTGAGCGGCTTGGCCTCTTTCAAAACATGCCGGGCGATAACGAGTCTTTGCACCTGCGAAGTTCCTTCGCCAATTTCGCAAAGCTTGGCGTCCCGCAGGTAGCGTTCGATCGGCAAATCACGACTGTAGCCGTAACCGCCGTGAATCTGCATCGCGCGATCGCAAATTTTTACCGCCGATTCCGAGGCGAACAATTTCGCCATGGCCGATTCTTTGGTCGTGTTCTTAGCCTGGTCCTGCAAATTCGCGGCGTGCATGGTCAATACTTCCGCGGCCTCCAATTCCATTGCGGAATCAACCAGCATCCATTGCACCGCCTGAAAATCGCCGATCGGATGACCGAATTGTTTCCGTTCGTTAGCATAGGAATTCGCGCGGTCAAAGGCCGCCTCCGCGATCCCGACCGCAAGGGCAGCGATGCCAATGCGTCCGCGATCCAAAACTGAAAGCGCCTGTTCGCGGCCGCGCCCGCGCGCGCCGAGGAGTTCTGCCTTTGCGTTTTCAAAACGCAATTCCGCGGTGTCGCTGGCCCGCATTCCGTAAGTATGAATTTTGCGGACCGGCGTCACCTGATCCTTCATCATGATGAAAGCGCTGATTTCGTTTTTGCCCGTTTCGGTTTTTCCGGTCGTTGCCATCACCACCAGCAAATCGGCGGTGCGTCCGCTGGTGATGAACTTTTTTAGTCCATTAATCTGCCAATGATCGCCATTTTCCTGGCCGCGCGTTTCGATTCCGCCGGTGTCGCTGCCGGCGTTCGGCTCGGTCAAGGCCCAGGCGCCGAGCCATTCGCCACTTGTCAGTTTGGGCAAGTACTTTTGCTTTTGTTCCACTGTGCCGAATTGGTTGATCTGCCCAACAGCTAACGAGTTGTGGGCGGCGATATCCATCGATAACGCGGCGAAGACCTTTCCCAGCTCTTTGATGGCAAAGGCAGCAGTCACATAGCTCAAACCGCGACCGCCAAATTCCTTGGGCGCGATCATTCCCATCAATCCGATTTTTCCCGCTTTGGTAAAGATTTCGCGGGGCAATTTCTCGTCGTGGTCCCATTCGTCCGCGAAAGGCGCCACTTCCTTCTGCGCAAATTCTTCGACTGATTTTAGAAAGGCGCGGGATGCCTCATCGAGCGGATGTTCCAATGTTATCATAATGTAATTGTCTTAAATCCTGCCTGTTTTTCTTGGTCGCGTCGATGGCAGACTACCTTCCAATGTTCTGATCATCGTGACATGGGCGACCCAGGATTCGAATTGTGAGCGGGACGCGCCGCGCGTTATCCTGCGGCGATCGGGGCGCTGAGGCACCCCTCCCACACCATGGCTTCTCTGCAAACAGACGCTGGGGCAACTGCGCGCGGGCGGATCGCGTGGCGGCTCCTGCCGTTCTTGTTCCTGCTCTACATCGCCAACTATCTCGATCGTACAAACATCGCCTACGCCACGCTTGGGATGAAGGGCGAGTTGGGACTAAACGACTCCGTTTTCGGCACAGCCAGTGGGATCTTCTTTATCGGTTATTTTGCGCTGCAAGTTCCCGGCGCGCTCCTGGTGGAACGCTGGAGCGCACGGCGTCTCCTGGCGCTTACACTGATCACCTGGGGCGCGCTCACTGGTTTGACTGCGTTCGTGCGTACGCCGCTGCAGCTTTACGGCGCCCGCTTCTTGTTAGGTGCCGCCGAGGCCGGGTTTTTTCCGGGCGTAATCGTTTATCTGTCGCATTGGTTTCTCGATCGTGATCGGGGCAAGGCGGTGGCGCGTTTCATGGCCGCCATTCCCATCGGTTTCATCATCGGCGGACCCATCGCTGGCAGTCTGCTGCAGGTCCAATGGCTCGGTCTGGCAGGCTGGCGCTGGCTCTTTTTGCTGGAAGGCGCGCCGGCGATTCTTTTCGGAATGGCAACGCTGTTCTTTTTGCCGGACTGGCCAAGAGAAGCGCGCTGGCTCACGCGCGAGGAGAGCGACTGGATCAGCAGTAATCTCGCGCAGGAGCGGCAAGCGAAAGCGCATCTCGAAAAACTCAGTGTCTGGCAAGCCTTGCGTCATCCGGCCGTCCTGATTTTAACCGCGGGACTTTTCTTTACCTATTCCGGCGGCTACGCCTTCTGGTTTTTTGAACCGACCATGCTGCAACGACTCACGGGTTGGAGCGTGCAGCGCGTCAGTTGGATGGCCCCGATCGTTTTCGGCGCCGGGCTAGCCGGCATGCTCTTCTTCGGCTGGAGCTCGGACCGAATGCGCGAACGACGGTGGCATTTTGCGCTTCCGCAATTGACGGCTGCGTTCGCGTTGGGGGCGTGGTTTTTCTTGCCGCACTCCAACGCCATGCTGGTGGTAATTTTCGCCCTCGTCGGCTTCGGGACGATTGCTTATCTGCCCTCATTTTGGGCGTTGCCCTCCGCGTTTCTATCGGCGTCAGCCGCGGCCGCAGCGGTCGGGTTCATCAACTGCACCGCCAGCATCGGCGGATATTTCGGGCCGAAGATTTTTGGAGAACTGAGTCAGCGCACCGGCTCGTTCAACACAGGATTCGTTTTCATGATCGCGTCCTGGATCGTTGCATCCGTGCTGGTGTTGTTATGCCCGCGAGAACACTCGGGGCGCTGAGGCTCTTCCCACATTTACTAAGTTACTCAGTGCTTGAGTTTAACCTCGAATGGGACGCCGGTCTTGGCGCGAATTTGATCCACCGTAACCGAACCGCCGGGGTGCAGCTCGGTCAGGACGAGCCCGCCACCCGGTTTCACCTCAAACACACACAGGTCAGTGATGATGAGATTAACGACTCCTAGACCCGTGATCGGCAGCGTGCATTTTTTCAGAATCTTCGGCTTGCCGTCCTTCGAAGTGTGTTCCATCACCGCCACCACGCGCTTCACCCCCGCCACCAGATCCATCGCACCGCCAGGGCCTTTGATCATTTTTCCGGGAATCATCCAATTGGCGATATCGCCATTGTCCGTCACCTCGAAGGCGCCGAGAATTGCAAGATCGATGTGGCCGCCGCGAATCATGGCAAAGGAATCGGCGCTGGAGAAATAAGCTGAACCCGGCACCGCCGTGATGGTTTGCTTGCCCGCGTTGATCAGATCGGCATCGACCGTGTCCTCGGTCGGGAACGGGCCGATGCCAAGCAGGCCGTTTTCGGATTGAAGCGTGACGTTCATGCCTTTGGGAATGTAATTGGCCACGAGGGTCGGGATGCCGATGCCGAGATTGACGTAGTAGCCGTCGCGTAGTTCCAGCGCCGCGCGCTTCGCCAGCAACTCCCGAACGGGGTTTTCTTTCTTCGAAGTCGCGCTCCCCTGGACGGTTCGAAACTCGATGCGTTTCTCGTAGTGTTCGCCTTGGATGATGCGGTCGACATAGATACCCGCGGTATGGATCTGGTCAGGATCGAGTTCGCCGACCTCGACGAGTTGTTCGACTTCGGCCACGCAAACCTTGCCACAGCTGGCGATCATTGGATTGAAGTTCCGCGAGGTTTTTCGAAAAATCAGGTTGCCGGACTTGTCGCCCTTCCACGCTTTCACCAGGGACACCTCGGCTGTGATGCCAGGTTCAAGCACATATTCCATGTCGTTGAAATTCTTCGTCTCCTTGCCTTCAGTGAGTTTCGTGCCGAAACCGGTGCGGGTGTAAAACGCCGGGATACCGGCGCCGCCCGCCCGCAATCGCTCGGCCAGTGTGCCCTGCGGGATCAATTCGAGTTCGAGCTCACCCCCCAACACCTGACGCTCGAATTCCTTATTCTCGCCAACGTACGAGGCCATCACCTTTTTCACCTGTCGGGTGGTGAGCAGGAGCCCCATGCCGAAATCGTCCACGCCAGCATTATTGCCGACGATGGTGAGACCCTTGACTCCGCTGTCGCGCAACGCCGCGATGAGATTCTCCGGTATGCCGCAGAGGCCAAAGCCGCCGGCGGCGATCGTCATATTGTCGTGAAGCAGGCCATCAAGCGCAGCCTTGGCGTTGGGAAAAACTTTGCTCATGTGGGCCGAAGTTTAACCACAGATTAAATGAATGCACATGAAGGAAGTTGCCGCATCGCGTGATGTCGTCACATTGCAGATTCTATCTCCTATGACCAAATCACTCGCCCATCAGTTTGCCGAATACGCCTGTGCTCTCCGCTTCGAAGATTTGTCACGGGAAACCGTGCACGAAGTGAAACGGCGAATCATCGATTCGATCGGCTGCGCGCTGGGCGCATGGAACGAAGAACCGTGCCGGATCGCGCGCGAGGTGGCGTCCGAATTTTCCGCGAAGCATGGCGCGACTATTATTGGGACCCGTCATCAGGCGCCACCCGATTGGGCGGCATTCGCAACTGGATGTTGCATTCGATATTTCGATTACAACGACACTTATCTTTCAAAGGAGCCGGCGCATCCAAGCGACAACATTTCCGCGGTGTTGGCGGTGGCAGAGAGCGTGGGCGCGAGCGGACGCGATGCCATCACGGCAATTGCGCTCGCCTATGAAGTGCAATGCCGCTTGTGTGACGCGGCCAGCATCCGTGCCCGAGGTTGGGATCATCCGACCTACGGGTCGTTCTCGACCGCGCTGGCGGCGGCGATGTTGATGAAGCTCGATCCGGAGAAAACGCGGCACGCGGTTAACATTGCGGGCGTCGCGGGAATGGGGATGCGACAATCGCGCGTGGGTGAACTATCCCATTGGAAGGGCGTAGCTTTTGCGCACGCGGCGCGGCATGGGGTTTACTCAGCACTGCTCGCGCGTGCGGGAATGACGGGTCCTGCGCCGATCTTCGAAGGACAAATGGGTTTTGAGAAAGAACTCGGTGTTTCACTCGGCGACGTAGGCGAAAAATTTGCCGTGCCATTCGCGCAAAATCCACAGGGACCGGCGTCGATGATTTTGAATACAAGCATTAAATATTGGCCGGCCGAATATCACAGCCAGAGCGCGATTGAAGCGGCGCTGTTTTTGCGTGAGCAGATCGACGATCCTTCCCAGATTGCATCGGTTCATATCGAGTCACACGATGCCTCAGTCGATATCATCGGGAGCGAGCCGGAAAAATGGAAACCGGAAACGCGTGAGACGGCCGATCACAGTTTGCCGTACATCACCGCGATCGCGTTGATCGACGGCGACGTGACGGACAGACAATTTGAACCCGAGCGATTTACTGACCCGGCGATTTGGAAGTTCTTGGAAAACGTGAAAGTCACGCGCAATGCCGAACTCAGCGCGCTTTATGCGGTCGCGGTAGCGAACATCGTCCACGTGACGCTGAAGGATGGGAAAACCCTGACAAAGCGAGTCGATTATCCGTTAGGTAACGCGAAGAATCCGGTCTCGGACGGGGAGCTCGAAAGAAAATTCCTGCGGCTGGTCGAACCCGCGCTGGGACGAGATCATTGCGCCAAAATTCTGGACCATGCCTGGTCGCTCGATGAGAAGAAGGGCGTATATCGTTTGATGAAGCGATTGCGAATGTCTTGATGAAGAAAAGATCGTCATCCCGAGCGAAGTCGAGGGATCCCGTTGAAATTACCTCAAAGGTTTCGCCACGGGATTCCTCGGCTTCGCTCGGAATGACGCGCGCACAACGATTACGCGAATTGATCGCGAACGATTGCGTGGCGATGCCGGGCGCGCCGAATGCGTCGATTGCGCGGCAGATCGAGCGGGCCGGATTCGATGCCGTTTACGTTAGCGGTGCGGGACTGGCGAATTGTACCGCGGGCTTGCCGGATATCGGGCTGCTGACGTTGAGTGAAGTCGTCTTGCTCGCTGGTTTTATTGCGAAAGCGGTCAAAATACCGGCAATTGTGGACGCCGATACCGGATTTGGCGGCGGCGAAAATGCGGCGCGCACGATTTGTGAGTTGGAAGCTGCTGGCCTGGCTGGTTGTCACTTGGAAGACCAGGAATTTCCCAAGCGTTGCGGACATCTCGCAGGCAAATCGCTGATCGCGTCGGCTGACATGGAGGAAAAAATCAAGGCCGCTGTCAGCGCGAAACGCGATCCGAATTTTTTGGTGATTGCGCGAACGGATGCGCGGGCGATTGAAGATTTCGCCGGCGCGGTTAAGCGCGCGCGGGCTTATGTCGCCGCGGGGGCTGATGCGATTTTTCCCGAGGCGTTGCAATCGAAGGAGGAATTCCGGGAATTCGCCAGGGCAATCGACGTCCCGCTACTGGCGAACATGACCGAATTCGGCAAATCGCCTTTGCTTCCATTCGAGGAATTGGGCGACCTCGGTTATCGGATGGTCATCTTCCCCCAGAGTGCATTTCGTGTTTCCATGAAAGCGACGGGAGAATTTTTGCGCGCT
Organism: uncultured Verrucomicrobiae bacterium; assembly: GCA_963781735.1. Lineage (GTDB taxonomy): Bacteria > Verrucomicrobiota > Verrucomicrobiia > Chthoniobacterales > UBA10450 > AV69. The sequence continues at coordinate 285,049 of CAWAHI010000017.1, forward strand.
TTGAAAAAGCGCTCGAGCCAGGTGGATTGGCTGGAGAAAATGCAGACGCGGGCTGAGCTTTACGAGTTGTTCGACTACGATCCGGCACAGGATTTTTGGGAAGGGTATCGCGCAGAAGTTTGAGAATGATTCCCTTTGTGTAAACTTAAGATGGACGCTACGTCCGGAAATATTCAGGGCTCAGAACCACGAGAAAAACGATGGCAGCTAAAGAAACCAAGGCAACTTACAGTCCAGGCCTCGCCGGTGTAATCGCGGGCGAGACAGAAATCTGCTGGGTCGATCCGAACGCAGGCCTGGCGTATCGCGGTTACGACATTCACAAAATGGCGGAAGAAGCGAGCTTCGAAGAGGTCGCGCATCTTTTGCTCAAGGGCGAATTGCCCGATGCCGAGCAGCTGAGCAAGTTTACTCGCGAAATTGCCGCGGCTCGCTCGGTCCCGAAACAGGTGCTCGATGCGTTGCGCCTGATGCCGAAGGACGCGCATCCGATGGATATGCTTCGGACCGGAGTCTCAATGCTGGGCGCATTTGATCCGGAGCTTAACGATCATTCGCATGCCGCGAACATTCGTAAGGCTATTCGGTTAATTGCAAAGGTTTCGACCTTAATCACGGACGGGTATCGCATCGCGCACAATGAAGATCCGCTGCCAGAGCGTGAGAATCTGACGATGGCCGGAAATTTCTTCTACAAGCTGAGAGGCGAGGTGCCGCAGGATTGGCAGATCCGGATGCTGGACACGATTTTTATTTTGTATGCCGATCATGAATTTAACGCCTCGACTTTTGCGGCACGGGTGACGGCGTCGACGCTGGCGGATATTTACGCGGCGGTGACGAGTGCATGCGGCACGCTCAAGGGGCCGCTGCATGGCGGCGCCAATGAGCAATCGATGCGTATGCTCGATGAAATCAAGACACCTGATCGTGCGGAAGCGTGGCTGAAAGATAAACTCGCGCAGAAAGCCAAGATCATGGGCTTTGGCCATCGTATTTATAAAAAGGGCGACTCGCGTGTGCCGATTATGCGTGAAATCGGGCGCGATCTGGGTAAACGCACTGGAAAAGAAAATTGGATCCCGATTTGTGAGAAGCTGGAGCAAACGATGGAGCACGAAAAACATCTTTGCGCCAACGTCGATCTCTACGCCGCGCCGGTATTCACGATGCTCGGATTCGATCCTGCGCTAAACACACCGATCTTTGCCGCCTCGCGCGTGGCAGGCTGGTGCGCGCATGTGGTCGAGCAACACGATCATAACAGATTGATCCGGCCAACCTCGCTTTACACCGGTCCGGCCATCCGGCCTTACACCGATGTTTCGAAAAACGGTAAGGAAAGGCTGTAGCGGCCGCGCGACTAGGACGCTGCGAGTAACCAAAGACGTGTAGCCACGGCAGTCGGTCGCCGTGTGCTTCAACGAACGCCTCGACAGCGCGAGGCGACTACAGCATCTATAGGTGCACTTGAGATGAACCAATCGCTTCAGGAAAAATACGCGCCGAGTAATTCATGCTGGGGCTGCGGCCCGGCCAACCGCGAAGGCTTACGCATTCGCAGTTTCCCGAAAGGAGATGAGGTGGTGGCCGAATGGACGCCGGAAACGAAATACGAAGCATTTCCGGGCGTTTTGAATGGCGGCATCATCGGTACGCTCCTCGATTGTCACTGTAATTGGACCGCAGCCTGGCACCTCATGAACAAGGCCGGCGCCGACCATCCCCCATGTACCGTGACGGCCGATTACGCGATCAAGCTGCTGCGACCAACGCCGACAAAGGGCTCGGTTTTTTTGTCGGCGAAAGTGGTCGAATCAACTGATGATCGTGCGACGGTGGAGGGCACCTTAACTGCCGGTGCGAGAGTGTGTGCGACCTGCCGCGGTACATTTGTCGCCGTCAAGGAAGGTCACCCCGCATTTCACCGCTGGTAACTTCCTAACGAAAGAGCAAGGGCGCGCGCAAAGCGCCCGCGTTAGAGGTACTGCTTCGGCAGAGGCTGCTGCGTGCTTTCGTGCTGCCAATAGATCGACAAAACCCACCAACGCCTTCCATCATTGAAAAGCTGGATGCTGTTGATCCCGCGCATGAACGGCTCGGGATCGCTGGGATCACGGCGCGATTCGTACGTGCTCCAAACGTGCGCGATGCTCCCGAAAGATTCGACTCGGCGGGCGATTTCCGTTTCGTAAAAGCCGCTTTTCGCAAACAGCGGCTCGACCCGCGCGATGTAGCTCTCCACGTCCAAAATTTGCGGCGCAAGCTCGACATCATTCCTTCCGGCAACGGTCGCGGTCGGCATCAATCGAGCGCCCGGATAAAACAGCGACCGCTCTCGGTCCCAGTCGCGCTGCTTGCCCGCCGGTCCTGAAATAACATCGTACGTCGCTGCTATAATCGCATCGATCGATTCTACGTCCGCAGGATTTACTTTCGTTGTCATATCAGTATTTGGCAGGGTGCGCGCCCGGAGTGACTCGAACACTCGACCTACGGATTAGAAATCCGTTGCTCTATCCGGCTGAGCTACGGGCGCATTCGGCGGAGCGAAGTTGCCGCTACCGACCCTGCGATGCAACTTCTCCTCACCGAAGTAAGGCAAATGAAATCGATCGTGTTTGTGGTCGCGCTCGTGGTGATTGGGCTGGTCGTGTGCATTAGTTTGCTGCGCTCGGAACATCGAAAAGAAAACAGTGCGATGAATTCGTTGATGGTGATTGTGCCTTACAAATACGAGGGCCTCTGGGTTTTCGATGATGCGGCGGTTGGCCTCAGCAAGGAGCCGTTCATTGCCGGAATTGATTCGTTGATTGACAAGGCGACGGCGAATATTCCGGACGCGCAGCACGGATTTCGCGCGATCTTTAGCGCCAGACAATTTCCCGGCGCGAGCTTCAAACTGGAATGGCGTCGAGCGGAATCGGACGGCAACTGGTATTACAGTCCGGAATTCAATCAGGAAGGCTGGCTGTGCCCGGCGTTATTCAAGTATTTCAGGAGTGCGCCGCGGGAAATTTACGTAAAGGTCGAGCCGCGTAGTTGAGGCTACTCGCTGACGCGATGTTTTTAGTTCCCACACCCGAAGCGCTGCGACAAGCAGGCGTTGCCGATCTTGCGAAATGCTAACCCAAAATTGCAGAGGCGGCTTGCTTCTCCAGCGCGGCGTCTTCTTGGTCAGCGCGCGAGATGCGTCAATAATCGCTGACAATCTCAGTAAAGCCGGATGGATACGAGGTTGTGTCTGGGCCGTGAATTCTTCGGGGCGAACGATCTTCGTCGTTCACGCGCATCGCGGCGACGGAAAGCGTTTCGTGGACGGACGAGAGAAGAAATCTCAACGAACTCTCCTTCGAGAGCGACCGCCGCGAGTAGGACAAGAGAAATCTGCTCCCCTTTCAGTTCCATTCGCGCAGCTTAATCGGAAAACGTTGAGATGGGAAGAAGTTAGCCAGGCCTTATGCGTTCATTGAAAAAAGCCAGGCCGGAACACGACCTGGCTTTTTGGGCGAAATAAGCCCCCAATTGAAAGTACGGCGTGCTCGATCTATTTCCCCCCCTTTGGAGCTGGAGCGACGGTCTCCGCGTGTTGTTGCGTGGGCGAAGCACAAGCTCCGAGTCCCAAAGCGGTGGCCAGAACGGCCACCATCATGATCATTTTCAGAAATTTCAATCTATCTCGCCTCCTTTCATCGCAGGTTGCTCCGCTCCGTTTAGGCGGGGAATCAAGGAGAAGCAATGCTTTTCTTCACTTTTTTGAGCCGTCACAAATTGGCCGGCCGGTTTGTTTTGCGTAGCCGGCGGTGCCTGCGCCTGTGGTCACTACTTCCTTCTTTTGCTGCGCACAAACTCCGCAATCCCAAAGCAGTTAGACTGTTGACCAATCAGTGAGCGCATTTGTACCACTGAAGGAACGCGCAGCCCTTTGCGCGTTGAATCATCTGTGATTTTGGTATAATTCGCCCGTTAACCTATGCCAACTTTGCTTCGAACGGTTGTTTTCATCATTGCATTCGGCGTTTGCATAAAAGCGGTTTGGGCCGGAGACGAGAGATCAATCAAGAAGTTGCGTGACGCACTCGTGGCGCTCGCCCCAGACGTGGATCCAGGCGAAGCCGAGTTGGTCTCAGTGACGGCGCACACCACCTCGCGCAGCCTTGCGCGTGAGTATCGCGTCGTCTGGTGCGCAGGGGTTCAGAACATACTGATCAACACGGGTAGGCGACAACGTGGCTTTTGCGGCCATTATACGCGTGATATTGGCGAACGTTTGAAAGAGCTCAAGGTCAAGACGCTGGTGCTTCACTGGGGCGCTGCTTTTGCAGGAACCATGGACGAAAACAATGGTCTAGTCGTCACCGCCATTAACCAGCCTTTCGAAAACGGCATCCTTATGGATGGCTGGCGTAATGGCGGTCGATTATTCTGGTGCGCACTCAAAGAGGATTCTGCGTACGATTTGCGACTGCATCCCCCACGTAGGCCCGAACCGCCCGGCCATGCCGGGACCACGGCATGGAGAGAAAATCCGCTCTACACCGCTTGGTTGCAGGACGACAAACACGCTTACAAATGGCAATGGCAATCGACGGTGCGATAACTTGTCAGCCACGCTACCATTCTTTGAAATCGCCAGCGCACTCGTGGATCTCGATCACACTACCAGTGACATCGTAAACGCGAATCACAGGAAATTTACGTGAAGGTCGAGCCGCGTAAGTAGGGTGATCGCCCAGTTTGACGTCGTGCGGCTGCCGGAACACAGGGCTCTGCCCAGCGGACATGTTGTCCGCTGTCTTCGCTTCTGTTTGCTCTTATTCTGGTTCAGCGGGTTCCAAACCCGCTCGGCGCACAGACTGTGCAAGTCTATGTTCCGATCCTTACTCGCTGACGCGATGCTTTAATTCCCAAACCCGAAGCGCTGCGAGGAGCAAGGCCTTAGTGCGGGCGAGGGTGCCGGCAGCCGGGAGTTCGCGGGTAACCACTTTTGTTGCGCCATTACCGTTGCCAGAGCGTGTTTTTGGCCTCCGGCCGTTCGATTTGGTTCTGCGGACGCGTTTAGCCGCTGGCGTGGTGACGGTTAAATGTCCGTTTCCATTCATGATCCGCTTTCTAAGCAGCTTCCAAGCCCAGGCCATTGCCGGAAGGCTGGTTTCGCCGGCCTCGCAGATAGAGTCCTATATACTTGGTTTTCAAGTTCTTAAACAAATTTAAGAGATTCAAACGGGAGGAAGAAAACGGGTATCCTTACTTCGTTTTCCAGTGGGATTTTGGATTCTAGTAATTTAAGCTAGTTGCTGATATTTATCAAGCCACCGGCAGCCGGAGTTTCCGCTCTGTGGACGGTTCTGCTCTACGGATCGGAAGTCATCAACGGGGAGGATGCCCGTTGTCCCCACAGGTAAGATGTCCGTGCCACGCGAAAACCGCTTGTTTGCGTCCCACTTTTCCGCCAGTTTCAGGCGGTCATGGCAAATCGTAAGCTGGGCTGCCTTACGCTCTTTCTCTTCGTCGCGCTGTGCGCCAGTGCCATCCTTAATATTTTTCTCGCCATTGCCGTTCTTGGACGCGTCAGCACGGGCACCGCGCGCGAAGAGCCGATGACGAAGTTCCGCGAAATCATCGTGCAGCGTGGCGGCAGCGGCGCCTCCGATCGGATCGCAGTGATCGTCCTGCGCGGTTTGATCAGCAGTTCCATTCCCGGCAGCGCCAGCGACAATATGGTGGACGACCTGCGCATGGCATTGCAGCAAGCCCGCGACGACGATCGGGTCAAAGGCGTGGTTCTGGAGGTCGATTCTCCGGGGGGCGAAGTGACTGCCTCGGATGTGATTTACAATGCTGTGGTCAAAACGCGGGCGCGCAAACCGGTGGTAGTTTACATGGACTCACTGGCTGCATCCGGAGGATATTACGTTTCGTGTGGCGGGAAATATCTCATGGCTAACGAGACGACGATTACCGGCAGCATCGGCGTGATTATTCAGACCCTGAACTACGAACAGCTCTTCAATAAGGTGGGACTCGCTGCCGTCGTTTTCAAAAGCGGTAAGTTTAAGGATCTGCTCAACGGCGCGCGTCCGATGACGCAGGAGGAGCGTGAATTCGTGCAGAAATTTGTGATGAAAACGTACGATAAATTTCTAGGTATCGTCGCCAAAGAACGCAATCTCCCGGCCGACGGTTTGCGCAATTCGATTGCCGATGGCCGCATACTTTCAGGGAAAGAAGCACTGGAAAACAAGTTGATCGATGGAGTGGGGCAGATCGAGGACGCGTATGCCAAAGCAAAACAATTGGGCGGTGCGCCCGAAGCGACAGTAGTAAGATATGCTCCGCCGTTTACTCTGGGTCGTTTCTTGCGCGCATTGGGGGAGACCAACCAATCGAAGCTGCAAATTGAATTGCCTAAACAACTCCTGCCGCAGCTCGAGAGCGGCCGCGCCTATTTCCTCCCGAGTTACTACGCTCCTTAGGAGCCTGCCGAAGAAACTCAAACATGGGCGGCGACGATGTTCTCAGCGCACTCGGTTCGCTTACGAATGCGCTGTTCCTGATCGCGAGCGTTTACATTTACATTGCGCTTCTGCGCCAGATTAACCGTCGCGATCGTGAGGTGCTGGCAACCGAGCCCGAGTTCGGGGTCGCTGAAGTAGCGCTGGCGACTTTTCTTATCGGCGTCTTTGGTTTCAGCAGTCTTGGCGCAAGCTCCGTCCAAATTGTTCGCCTGCGCACGTCCGACCTCATCCTCAATGCCGTTGTTTCGATCGGCATTGTTCTCTTTGTGGTGGCGTTTCTGAAACTGCGGCGGTTCAACATCACGGAACTGACCGGACTGGCCAAGCTCAGTTTTGCCAGGACTTTTATCACCGGCCTGGTTCTCCTGATTTTTGCCTATCCGCTTATCATCTTTGCCGATTGGTTGACCGCCCGCATGCTCGGATCTGGTTCGAGTCGGCAGGGGATCATCGAGTTGTTCAGCGGATCGCAATCGATGGATCAACGGATAATCATCATTTTGCTGGCGACAGTGGTGGCGCCGGTCGCAGAAGAGTTCATTTTCCGATTCTTCCTTTATGGAGTGATGCGCCGCTATCTCGGGCGCAGCATCGGGCTCATTGTTTCCGCTCTGCTTTTTGCCGCGGTTCACGCTCACCTGCCCTCATTCGCGCCGCTGTTTGCTCTCGGAGCTTGTTTTACTCTCGCATACGAGTGGAGCGGATCACTGCTCGTCTCAATGACGATGCACGCAATCTTTAATGCAATCACCCTTCTCGCGCTCGCCTTCCCTGGCACATTGCAGCCATGATGCGGTCGCTGTGGGAACTCGGCGAAGATCGGCTCCTCGCCCAGATTCTTCCGCAACTGCAACAGAATTCGCGGGTCGTTACTGGAGCCGGCGATGATTGCGCGGTGGTGCAATTCCGCGGGGCAAAACAGTGGTTGCTGCTAAAGAGCGATTGCGTCGTTGAAGGAATTCATTTTGTCGCGAGAAGCAATGCCCGTGCGGTCGGCTGGAAAGCGATGATGCGAGGGCTGAGTGATTTCGCCGCGATGTCGGGGGTCCCGCAGTTCGCTCTTATCACCCTCGTCATCGCCGGTAAAAAACAAGTTATGTGGGTTCGCGATCTGTATCGCGGTCTTGATCAGGCCGCGCGGTATTTCGACATTGCCATCGTTGGTGGTGAAACCAGTGACACAGATGGCCCAACCGTAGTAGTCGTGAGTGTCGTAGGGTCTGTCGAGCCCGACCGCTGCATCTTGCGCAGCGGTGGAAAAGCCAACGACGACCTTTTTGTAACCGGAAAATTGGGTGGCTCGATTCGCCGGCGGCATTTGAATTTCGTCGCCCGGATTGAAGAAGCGCGCTGGTTGACCGCAAATTTCAAGGTGCACGCGATGATGGATCTGAGCGACGGACTGGGCGCCGATTTGCCGCGGTTGGCACGTGCAAGCAGGCTCGCGTTCTCGATTGATGAACGCGCGCTGCCGGTTTCGCGCGGCTGCACCGTGCAACAGGCAATATCCGATGGCGAAGATTATGAACTGTTGTTTGCCGTTTCGCGGCGCGATCGCGCTCGCCTGGAACGAATGTGGCGCAGGAAATTTCCAAAACTGGGGCTTAGGCGCATTGGCTACTTGCATCAAAGATCAAAGATCAAACATCAAACATTCCTCCGCGGTTATGTTCATTTCCGTGAGCGCCGCTGAAACGGAGGGGGCCGGGGCGCGCCTTGCGGAAAAAATAAAAGTCGGGGACGTGCTGGCTTTGGTAGGAGATTTGGGTGCGGGCAAGACCCAGTTCGTAAAGGGATTGGCTAGGGGATTGGGCTCAAACGAGGCCGTGACGAGTCCGACGTTCACCTTGCTGCATGAATATCGCGGTGGCCGGTTACCCATTTATCATTTCGATTTTTATCGAATCGAAAATTTGACGGCCCTGTGGACGATCGGATTTGACGAGACTGTCTTCGGCGATGGCGTGAGTGTGATCGAGTGGGCCGATCGATTTGGCGACGCGATTCCGTCGCAAGCTCGTTGGATCAGGTTTGAGATCGTATCGGAAAATCAACGTCGAATCGACCTCTCTTCCTTGGCATGAAATTACTCGGATTCGATCTTTCGACTCGCCGCGGCTCGATCGCGCTTGTTAACGGCGGTAAAATTTTGTGCGCGCGTGATTGGCCGAATGATCGACGAAATTCCGCACCATTTTTTGCCGCGCTCGATGGAATCATCCGCGAGCATGGCGCACCGGAGGCGATCGTCGTTGGTCTTGGTCCGGGTTCGTACACTGGAACGCGGATCGCTATTTCTGCAGCCATTGGGTTGCAGGCGACAACTGGGGCCGCGCTCACAGGACTTTCATCCCTCAGCAGCATCTCGGAGGAAAACGAATACATTGTGATCGGGGACGCGAAACGCGCATCGTTTTTCTTCGCCACGATTAGCGGGGGTTTGTTTGCAACCGAGCCAGACTTGCTTTCCCAAAACGAAATGAATGAGCGAATCTCATCGATCACAACAATTCCGATTTACACTTCGGACGAATTGCCACAGTTCACGGAAGTGCAGCTGCGTTTTCCTTTGGCCAGATTGCTTTGTCTGCGCGCGCAGAGATTCCCGCAGAATCTTGTTCGCGCGCCGCTCGCTCCGATTTACCTCCGTGAGCCCCACATCACTACCCCGCGGCCTGCGCAAATACGATGAAAGAGAACCACCGTTGTTGGGCTGAGATCGATCGGAGCGCACTGCGTGGTAACGTAGCGTTTCTGCGCCAGAAATTTGGTCCCGGGGTGGAGTTTCTGGCAGTCGTCAAAGCAAATGCATACGGTCATGGAATGATCGACGTCGCCAGGACCATCGCCGATCAAACGAACATCTTCGGTGTCGCCAATCTGGAAGAGGCAACTGTGCTGCGCGGCGCGGTCCAAAATCCAATTGCGATTCTCGGACCAGCCTTGCCCGAGGAACGGCCGGTGATCGCGGAGCGTGCGTTCATCCCTTCGGTTTCAACCTTGGAGGAGGCACGGGATTTTGATCGCGTCGCCGGCGGTCGGAAGGTCCCGGTCATTTTCAAAATCGATACCGGCATGGGACGGATGGGCGTGTTAGAGAGAGAGGCAGTCGCCGTTTTCAAGGAAGTCCACGCGCTTTCGAGTGTCGAGGTTCACAGCGTTTCGACCCATCTCACTGTGTCTGATCAGGACGAAGAATTCACGCGCGGACAATTAGACCACTTCGCCAGATTGATCAGACAATTACGCGCCGAGATTCCCGGTGATTACAAAGCGCATGTGCTTCAAACCGCGGGTGTGCTCGCCTTCGCCGAGGAGCCGTTCGAAATCGTGCGGCCCGGAATGTTGATCTACGGCATTTCATCGTTGCCGGAATTTCAGAGCGCCTTGCATCCAGTAATGAGGTGGAAGGCTCGGATCGCCCTTATTCGCGACATGCCGGCTGGACACGGCATCAGCTACGGCCGCACTTTTATCACTCCAAAAAAAATGCGTGTGGCCACTCTTTCCTGTGGTTACGCCGATGGATACCCGCGTCACCTTTCCAATCGGGGAACCTCAGGTACTGGTTCGCGGTCAACGCTGCCCGCTCCTGGGTCGGGTAACGATGGATCTGATGATGATCGACGTTTCGCATCTGCCTGCGGCGGCGGTGGGCGATGAAGTGGTGTTGATGGGTCGACAGGGCGACGAAGAGGTTAGTTGCACCGAATTGGCCGATCGCGCTCACACCATCACATGGGAAATCACGACGCGAATTGGCGCGCGCGTGCGGCGGGTTTATGTGTAGAGCGTTGAAACGATCAAGAGTTGAAGCGATGAAGCGGACAACCATCCGATCGCGGTGCGCGAATAAACTTTGAACAGTTCAACGCCGTAACTCTTTAACGCTTCAACCCCAACCAATGTTCCAAATCATTTTCAACCAGCTGAGCGCGGCCGAGATGTCGGCGCTGCCAAAAACATTGCAACTCGATCTTCTGGCTGAGTTTCAGATTTTGCCCGAGGATCTGGAAAATCTCGACAGCAGCAGGTTTGGATTGCTCGAGCGGGACGGAAAAAAACTTTATCGCTATCGTGCCAAAGATTATCGCATCTATTTCGAAAAGACGCCGGAAGGCATCACCGTGCATCGGGTCCTTCACAAAAACACCCTGCGCGATTTTCTCTTCCGCACCAAGCTACCGACGGGTGAAGACGAGCAACTCAAAGAAAGGCGCGAGTTTTGGAAATTGATCGAGCAAGGCGAACGCACCCGCAAAAAGACGTGATCGCCCAGCTGGATACGAACGAAGACTTTCGCCAGCGCGAATTCCCGATTTGCGCGCGGAAAATCTATTGCGCGCACGCTGCCGATGCGCCGCTGCCGCGTCGCGCGGCTGAGGCGATGCAGGATGCGATTGAGGACGCTTCAACTAACGAGAAACAGTTCGACAGAGCACTTGGTTTCATCGCCGATACTCGCCGGTTGCTCGCGGATTTTTTGGGAGCAGAGACGGAGGAAATTTCCCTTAGCGGACCGACTTCGAGCGGTCTGAACGCCGTGGCGAACGGCTTGGACTGGAAGGTAGGTGATGAGGTCGTCTGTTATCTGGATGATTATCCTGCTGACGTTTATCCGTGGCTCGGCCTCGAGCGAAGCGGCGTTACCCCGGTGTTACTTCAGACGGAACGACTCGGCGAGATTACGCCGGAGATTGTGGAGCGCGCTCTTACGAAACGAACGCGATTGGTCGCACTCGCGAGTGCGAATAACGCCAGCGGATACCGAATCGACGTTGAGACAATTGGCAAAATGTGCGCAGAACGCGGCATCTTATTTTCGGTCGATGGGATTCAAACGGTTGGTGCGTTTTCCATCCCGCTAAGGAACGTCGATTTTCTCAGCGCCGGTGCGCAGAAGTGGATGCTCGGACCATCGGGTGCCGGGATCCTTTTCGTTAAAAAGAGCCGGCAGGAATTGCTGCGACCGATGATGGTCGGCGGATGGAATGTGGCGTCACCGAACTTCGTTGCGCAACGCGAAATCAGATACGAAAACGGCGGACGGAAATTTGAACCCGGTGGCTACAATAATATTCCAATCGCCGGAATGCAGGGAGCGATTGCGCTCCTAAGCGACGTCGGCCTTTCGAAAATTTCGGAGCGAATTTTGTCGTTGGTTGCGACTCTGAAAAGCAAACTTGATCCAGCAGATTTTGAATTCCTAAGTCCAGACGGAAGCTCAGATCACGCCAGCTTCCTAACCTTTCGTCCGTGTCGCGTTGCCTCTGAAAAATTCATCGACGCACTCGCGAAAAACGACATCGTTGTTTCGTTGCGCATCGACCGCGCGAATCGGGGCTGGATTCGGGTGAGTCCGCATTTTTACAACACTTTCGCAGAGATGGAACGGATCGCGGAGGTGCTAAATCAATTGTAGGCGTTTCTGCGAAAGGCCATGGCGTCTCAAGGAGCGGTTTCTCTGACTGCCGACCTTTGGCGTGCGGCGGCTTCCAAGCGCCGACTTACTAAACTAAACGGCAGTTTGGAAACAGCCGTTCCTTGGTTTTCCAGCCCGTGCGAACCAGCTATTTCATCAGCAGCACGGAACGGCTGCGTTTGATTTCGCGCGTGATCTTGCGGTGCATGTGTGCCGGCATGCCAGTGACACGACGTGGCAGGATCTTGCCACTCTCGGTCACGAATTTTTTCAGCAGATCCGGATTCTTGTAATCGATTGCTTCAGTCGCGATATCGATCCGACGCCGCGGCATGCTGCGATTGGCGCGCCGGAAAGCAGAGCGGCGTTTGGCGGTCTTCGGTTGCATCAGATCAGCGGACCTCCCGGTGAAGGGTATGTTTTTTCAAAAACGGATTGTATTTTTTCTTTTCCAACCGGTTTGGCGTCCGGGGGCTCTTCTTGTTCCGGGTCGACATGTAGCGCGACGGCGGTTTACCCAACGCTTTGGCCTCGGTGCATTCCAGTGTGATGATTTCCTGCGCCATAATTTCGTAGCGAAATGCTATTCCTTTTCCGCCGTTGGCGCCGGTTGCTCTTCTTCCTCGGTCTCAGGCGCGTCTTCTTCGGTTAAACCGAAAAGCGAGGTGACCGATTGCCGGACACGCGAGGCTTTATTTTGTTTCTCCAATTGTGACTGACATTCGACGGTGAACCGAGCAAATGGAATTGCTTCCAAACGCGCCCGCGGAATCGATTTGCCCGACATTTCGCAGATGCCATAGGTGCCCAGCTCGATTCGCTTAAGAGCCTGATCAATCTCGTAAAGCGCGTCCTGTTCCTGTGAAAGCAGACTGAGCGCGAAATCGCGATCGTACGCGTCCGATCCGGCGTCGGCCTGGTGCATTCCGAAGGCGGAGGCTTCGCTTCCTTCTGCACGCGAACGCAACGTGTCTTGCGCGACTCCAGCCATGGAATCGACCATGGCATCGCGCAATTGCAGCAATTTTTCCTTTTGCGCTTTGGTGAAAGCGTCAAGTCGTCGCGGTTTGTGGTTGTCACGGAACATTTCTGTCGGCGAATCCGACGTCTGCATGCGGCCCGCTCTTGGCCGGGCTGCGCCGGGCTTCGCTTTGACTTTAGCCTTATTTCCGGCCGGACGCTTGGCAGCCTTCTTCGCGAGCTTGGCAGGCTTGCGGGCAGCAGGTTTTTTCGACTTGTGAGGGGTGGCTTTTTTCTTCGACTTGGCCATAAAAATCAAATCTCGCGACGCGTTGGCGGCGCGAGGAGAGCGCATAATTAAGAACAAATCTACCGTGGTGCAAGGGAAGATTTAAGGCCCCCCAAAGGCCTTTTCGTCTAGGAACTTGCGCTGGAATAGCGCTGAAGGGCGAATCGCCAGAAAACGCGTGACGACCAGAAGATGATCAGTGACGCCGCAATCATTTGCAGCATCAATGGCAGCGGCTGCCCGAGCGACTTGATCAAGACTCGCGCTGGAATATTGGCGACAATTACGACCGGGATAATCCAGCTAAAGATCAGTCGGAAGAGGCGCGGATAAATCACGTCTGGATAGCGGGCGATGTTGAGGAAATTGAAATAACCGTAAACCAGTCCCTGGGCCCGCACGATCCAGAAGCTTATCGCCGCCAAGTTCAACATGATGGAATAATGGATTGCGATTCCAAATCCGATCGCGACCAGATAGAGCAGAATGTGAATGGGATGCGGCACCACTCCGAGACGGGTCAGCGAAATCACAACCACGACCCCGCCGAGCACGGCGTTGACCACGCTGTCGAGTCCAAATTGTTTCGTTGAAACCGCGAACTGGCTGTCGATCGGAAGGACCAGGAGAGAGTCCAGTTTTCCGGTGCGCACCAATTCCGGAACATTAGCGACGTTGACGAAAAAGAATGCCTGAAAAAGTTGCGCGATAATCTGATGCGTGCCGACGAGCAGGACGACTTCCCACTTCGACCAATCACCGATGTGATTGACGGAACCAAAAATGATACTGAAAAAAACGATCTGACCGAGGAACCAAAGCACTTCCACTACCATCCAGAGAAGAAAGTTGGCCTTGAAACTCATCTCGCGAATGAGCGAGTTGCGCAGCATAATGCCGTAAATTTCGATGTAACGCCGCACGTGCTTGGATTGTCATTAACATATGCTTATGCGTCATCGCGCCAATAAACCATGTCCGCGCTGTCATTCCGAAGCAAGGGAGGGATGACAAGTCGTCGAACCACATCTCGGATCTGATCGTCGGCGATAGTCACCTTATGATCGCAATCGTAGTCGTTGAATTATTTTGTTTATGCGCGGGTTTGTTTGCAGCGCGGATCGAGTGCTGCTCAGTTTCAAACGGCGACGGTAACGCGCGGTCCGATCACGCAAACTGTGACCGCCACCGGTACCTTGAACCCGGTCGTGAACGTGCAGGTGGGCAGTCAGGTTTCGGGGAATATTCAAAAACTTTTCGCCGATTTTAATTCCAAGGTGAAAGCGGGTGACGTTGTCGCACAGATCGATCCGGTACTGTTTCAGGCGACTGTGACGCAAGCCGAGGGCGATCTGGCGAATGCCCAGGCAGCCTTAGAACTGGCCAAAGTGAATGCGACGCGGATCCAGGAATTGTTCGCGAAAAAAAATTCTGCGCAGGCTGACGTCGATCAAGCGACGGCGAACCTGCATCAGGCCGAAGCGAATGTGAAAATTAAACAAGGCGCGCTCGATAAAGCGAAAGCCGATCTCGATCATTGCACGATTACATCGCCGGTGGACGGCGAGGTGATCTCCCGCAGCGTCGACGTCGGACAAACGGTCGCGGCCAGTTTGCAAGCGCCGGTGATTTTTACGATCGCGAATGATCTCACGAAAATGCAAATCGACGCCAACGTCGCCGAAGCTGACGTCGGTACGGTAACGGTAGATCAGAATGTCGACTTCAGCGTTGATGCGTTCCCGAGCCGCACCTTTCACGGCAAGGTGGTGCAAGTGCGTAACGCGCCGATCACAGTGCAGAACGTGGTCACTTACGACACGGTCATCGGCGTGAATAATGCCGATCTGAAACTCAAGCCGGGAATGACGGCGAACGTCTCGATCGTCATCGCGCACAAGGATGATGTGCTGAAAATTTCCAATGCGGCGCTGCGTTATCGGCCGGCATACGCTCCCACTCCGGAGCGTTCGGCGTCTGGTCAAAATCGCGGGGGCACTGGTGGTGGCGGGTCGGCTGGTCCGCGGGCGACGGATCGCACGGTTTATGTTTTACGCGGGAGCAAAGCCGAGCCAGCGCAAATCAAAACCGGCATTAGCGATGGGACGACCACGGAGGTGTTGCAGGGATTAGCCGAGGAAGATCGTGTGATTACCGGACAACTCAACGCGCCCAACGCTGCCACTTCGCCGCAGCAGGGAAATCCCTTCGGGGCACCACGACGCTTCCCATGATCACATTTACGTGGTGGGGGGACGATCTCCGTATTGTCCAAATAGGTTAAGAGCGGGATGAACAATGGCGCGGTCGTTAAGTTAATCGACGTTCACAAGACCTATCGGGCCGGCGAAGTAGAAGTGCAGGCCGTGCGCGGAGTGTCGCTCGAGATTAAGCGCGGCGAATTCGTTGCCTTGATGGGTGCAAGCGGCTCCGGCAAGTCAACCCTCATGAATCTGCTCGGCTGTCTTGATCGGCCGACGCGTGGACAATATCTTCTCGATAACACAGACGTCTCGCATTTGAATCGCGATCAACTGGCCGATATCCGCAACGGCAAGCTCGGATTCGTTTTTCAAAGCTTTAATCTCCTGCCGCGTACTTCCGCGCGCGAAAATGTCGAGCTTCCGTTGCTCTACGGACGGCATCAGCTTAGCAATCAGCAATTGCGCGAGCGTGCCGACCGTGTTCTTGCTTCGGTGGGCTTGCAAGGCCGCGAGGAACATCATCCCAGTCAGCTTTCGGGCGGACAGCAGCAGCGCGTCGCCATTGCGCGGGCGCTCATTAATGACCCCGAGGTCTTGCTCGCGGATGAGCCGACCGGCAACCTCGACAGCCGAACCAGCATCGAAATCATGGGAATCTTTCAGGAGCTGAACGGTCGAGGCATTACTGATCGTGATGGTCACCCACGAGTCGGACATCGCCGCCTATGCCCAACGCAATGTCGTCCTGCGCGATGGTCTCGTCTTAAATGATCTTGCCGTGGCAGAGCGTCGGAATGCCGTGGTCGAAATGGAACGACTCGCAACATCGAGTAAGGGATGAGAGCGAATGAACCAAACTGTGTAGCGGCGGTTTATGACCGTCGCTACCGCAAAAGATGAGAGTTGGATCCACGATCAACGTCGCGTTTCGCGCCCTGCGGCGAAACAAACTTCGTTCCGCACTCACCGCGCTCGGCATTATCATCGGCGTCGGTGCGGTCATCGCCATGGTTGGTATTGGCTCGGGCGCCAAAGCTCAGGTGGAAGCGCAGATTGCCAGCCTGGGGCAGAACGTCATCGTTATTTCATCCGGCAGTACGACTTCCAGTGGCATTCGCACCGGCTGGGGCGGGGCTGGAACCTTGAAAATCGAAGATGCCGAAGCAATCCGGCGCGAAGTGCCAAGCGTTACGGCGGTCAGCGAAGAAGTTCCGTCCACCGCGCAAATCGCGGCGGGCAACCAGAACTGGTTTACCCGGGTGATGGGCGAATCACCGGATTATTTCGATATTCGACAGTGGCCTCTGGCCGAGGGTGCTCCGTTTACCGCACAGGACGTGCGCAGTGCCAACAAGGTGTGTGTGATCGGACAAACAACCGCCACGCAAGTTTTCGGCAACGACGATCCCGTTGGTCAAACTTTGCGGATTAAGAACGTACCATTTATCGTTAGCGGCGTGCTCACCCCGAAAGGACTCAGCATTCAGGGGACCGATCAGGACGATGTCATAGTCATGCCTTATACCAGCGCGATGAAGCGAGTCGCGGGCGGCACGACCTTGCGCAACATTAATGTCCAGGTGGCAAATGCGGCCGATCTCGAACCGGCGCAGCAGCAAATCACCTCCTTGTTACGGCAGCGACACAACATCCGGGCCGGTCGCGATGACGACTTTACCGTGCGCAATCAGCAGGAAATCGCGGAGGCGGCAACGGCGACGGCCGACGTCATGGCGGGATTGCTGGGTGCGATTGCGGGCGTGTCGCTGGTGGTTGGCGGCATCGGCATTATGAACATCATGCTCGTGAGCGTAACGGAACGAACCCGCGAAATCGGGACGCGCATGGCGGTGGGCGCGCACGGCCGTGATATTCTTACCCAGTTCTTGATCGAAGCGGTTTCGCTCAGTTCCGTTGGCGGATTGCTCGGCATTATTCTCGGAATTGTGGCCTCGAAAATTCTTTCCGCGATCAAACATTGGCCGTCGCTGATTTCGCCCGGATCAATCGTGCTGGCATTCCTTTTCAGCGCGGCCGTTGGAATTTTCTTTGGCTTTTATCCGGCGCGAAAAGCCGCCGCCCTCGATCCGATCGAGGCGTTACGCTACGAATAAGCGAAAAATTTTAGACAGAATTTAAGATTTTGTAGGATTGATTGAAGGAGCTTCGGTTTCCTATCCTGAATAATCTGTAAATCCCAAGAAATCTGCGGAAATCTGCGAAATCTGCGGATACTTTAGTCTGATGGCAGAGCACGCTCGATTCGAAAAGCTGGTCGCAGAGGCGAAGAAGAATATTCAGGAAATCTCTCCGCAGGAAGCCGCGTCGGCGCTGAAACGCGGCGACGCTTTGTTGATCGACGTGCGCGACCCGGATGAATGGCAGGAAGGCCACATTCCGGGCGCTAAAAATTTCAGTCGCGGAACGGTCGAACTGGAGATCGAAGAAGCCGCGCCCGATCTTTCTACTCCGATCATCACTCACTGCGGCGGCGGCGGCCGCTCAGCTTTGGCCGCGGAAAGCCTGCAACGCATGGGCTACAAAAACGTCAAATCGATGGCCGGCGGCTTCAAAGCTTGGAAAGCCGCGGGGTTGCCTGCGACTCGCGATTAGATTTTACCCGCCGACGGCCTGGTAATGGCCAAGGCCGCGTTTCCACATGAACTGGGCGACGGACCAGGTGACGACGAGCCAGCAGGATTGAATAGCAAAGGCTTGGACTAGCTCGGCGCCTTGGAGACGGCCGAGGAAGATTGCAATCGGACAGAATAGTTCGTAGTAGAATGGAAGCCATTTCATGACGGCTTGCACGCCGACGGGCATGATGTCGACAGGGAACATCTGGCCCCCGAGGAAGTACTCGAATGAATAGACGATGAAGACAATGGTAGAGATTTCGAGGATCCAGAACGCCATCATCGCCAGCGAGTAGGTGATAAAAAATTGAATGAACGCAGCCATAATTAGCGAACTAATTGACAGAAAATAGGTGGCGACATCCGAAGGCAGTCTGATGTAGTCGCGAAAATAAAAGAAGATTAGCGCGATCGGGATAATCGTGACGGTGGTGTAAACCAATCGGCCGGCCAGAAAGATGCCGGTGCGATAGCCGAGATAGTTCAGGGGTTTGGTAAGGAAGGAGTTGATCTGGCCTTCACGGATATCCGCGGCGATTTGCCAGTCGTCTTCGGTGGGGGTGACGAGATTCGATACAAGGATCGTTAGTAAATAATAGTAGATCATCGAGCCGTAATCGTAGCCACCAAAGCCTTTGCCGCCCGACTCTTGAAAAATCGCGCGCCAGAGAAAGACGGTGCCGGCAAGCGGAATCAGGCCAAAAAGGGCACGCAGGAAGTAGTTCCAGCGATAAACAAAGGTGTTCTGCAACCCGATATTAAAAACGCTGACGTATTTGGTCAGGTTCATGATGATAAAAGTAATCCGCTAAACACGTAAAAGGACGCTAAAGAAAAAGGACAATGTTCTCGTCGAGACACACTTTCGGCCGCGTGCGCCGCCGCTACGACCTGTTTCGTGTGGTTCGTGGGCATTAGTGGCTAAGTATTTTGAGCACGCAGACGATTGATCGCGCGATCCTGGACTCGCGACAAGAGAGCGATGGCGGCAATGGCGCCGAGCAGGGCGCAACACATATCCTCCTGCGTGTCCCAGGGGTCGCCTTGCGTTCCGAGAAAACTGACTGCGGAATCGCCACTGACCGAGGCTGTCCACCATTCGATCAGTTCATAGAAGGCGCTGATGGCCAGACAAACACAAACGACGAGGAAAGGTTGCCAGCGTTTTCTGTTCAGGATTTGCAAACGAATGAAGACTTCGCGGGTGACTATGGCAGGCACAAAGCCTTGCACAATATGGCCAAGGCGATCGTAGTGGTTGCGGTACCAGCCAAAGATCGGCTTTAGCCAGTCGAATAGTGGGACACGTGCGTAGGTATAGTGTCCACCGACAAATAACACGCACATATGCAGCGCAATCAAAGTGTAGGTTAAGGTTGTGAATTCAAAGCGTCGATAAGTCGCAAATAAGATCACTAGTGCGGCCAGCGCCGGGAATATTTCAAGCCACCAAGTGAGACGATCGTGTGGCTCGATGCTGGACCAGATCAAGACTGCGAGAACTGAGAAGAGCAGGGCGAGATGAGAAATTTTCAAGTCATTCTGTTTTTCGTTTTCGCGAGTTCCGCCGCGAGCTTGATCGCGGCAATCATGCTATCGGGACTGGCGATGCCTTTGCCGGCGATATCGAAGGCGGTGCCGTGATCGGGACTGGTGCGAGGAAAAGGTAAGCCGAGGGTGACGTTCACGCCGGAGTGAAAAGCGTGAAGCTTTAACGGAATTAAACCTTGATCGTGATACATGCAGAGAGCGGCGTCCCACTTCCGGTTAGCGAGATGAAAGAAGAGTGTGTCGGGAGAGATGGGGCCGTCGAAATAGGATGGTTGGTAGTTGATGGTTGATGGTTGATGGTTTAACTCGGTGATAGCTGGGGCGATGATTGCAAGTTCTTCGTGACCCAATTTCCCGGATTCGCCGGCGTGCGGGTTCAAGCCCGCCACGGCGATGCCGGGCTGTGCGATTCCACGACGGCGGAGGAAATTGTCGAGCAGTTTGCCGACCCGGATGATTTCAGATGTTTTTAGCAATTCGGGAACGTCGCGAAAGGGAACGTGAGCGGTGACGAGCGCGACGGTAATCATACCTCCGGTGAGGAGCATGGCGTAGTTTATTGTCCCCGAACGCGCGGCGAAGAATTCAGTCTGGCCGGGAAACGCGAATCCGATTTCGGCCATTCGCGCCTTGTGGATTGGGCCAGTCGCGATGGCGTCGATTTCGCCGGAAATTGCCAGAGCCACGGCCTCTTCCATCGCCGCGAGCGCTATCCGAGCCGAATCGGCTGTCGGCGTTCCGGCGACTGCATTTCTTACATCGCCGATTACCTTACAATCGACATCACGCGGGAGTTTTTGAGAGGCGAGGGCGGCCCCGATAATTTCCGGGCCGACTCCGGCGGGATCGCCGAGAGTAATTCCGATGCGGAGAGGCATCGTGTACTTTCTTGGAGGTTCCGGTCGCGCGCAACGAGCGGTTCGTTAAGGAATTCTTATCAGGAACTGTGATCGGACGTGAATCGGAAACACAGAACGCAAATCGAACACCGACCGCCGAATGGGCGTGAGGCTAATACGAGGTGTCGGAGGACTACGGAACCTCAATACATCTTAATGTAAGCTTTCTGGCGCAGACTGGCGAGCCAGCGTTCCTGCATCGCTTGTGCTTCTTCGCTGGTGAGTTTTTTCTCAATTTCATCGCGAACCTCGGCAAAAGGTCGGGTAACGCCGCCCTGTCTACCTTCGACTTTGAGAATGTAATAGTTACCGCCGACTTCGACGATATTGCTGACTTTACCGAGTCGTAAGCTGAACGCGACTTTCTCGAGCGGGGCGGTCAGCGTGCCGCGGTCAATCCAGCCCCAGTCGCCGCCGAGATCCCGCGTGCTGTCTTCTGAATAAATCTGCGCCATCCGGTCGAATTCGGCGCCGTTGACGAGCTTGCTTAGAACCTCTTCCGCCATTGCCTTCTGCCCGGCCCGGTCGGAAGTGCCCGCCGAGATCATTATCATGCGCAATTTAACTTGTTCCTTGCTGGTGAATTCTGCGGCATGTTTGCGGTAGTAATCCTGTATCTTGTTAGGCGAAATGATGGTGTTGACTTCCACATTCTTGTGCCGCATTGCCTGCACAATCATTTTTTCGGTCTCGAGCTTCCGAAATTCACCAAGGGTAAAAGTCTGGGCCTGCAGCGTTTTGATAAAGGTGTTGCGATCGCCATTGAAGTTCTCGCGAATAATATCCTGCACCCGCTGGTCGAGGTAATGATCGGGAATCTGGTAGCCTTCTTTTTTGAACGCCTGAACGATGAGCTGGCGGTCGATCAAATCCTTGAGGGCTTCGGCCCGCGCCTCCTTGATTTTGGTGACCAACTCCTCGCCCCGGGTACTGGTCGCGCAGGAGCTTTTCCTTTGGGGCGGACACGTCGCGCACCTCGGAATAAGTGATAACGTCTGCACTGCTCGCTTCGTTTAATTTTACGACCGCAGCGATGCCATCAATGACTTCGGGTTCAGCGGCCAACGCTCCGCGACAGAGCGGTGACTCTGACAGCAATGCTGCCGCGGCCAGGACAGATACGAGGGGACGAACCATATTTTTCAGAGTTTGCGAAGCAGCTCGAGAATCTCCGGCAAGCGCTTTTCGATTTCTGGAGCTACTAAACGAGGGAATTTGCCCGCTACAAGTATGAAATCTCCTCGTCGTGTCAACATCAGTTTGTCCTCACGTGTTTCCACCCGGGTAACCTCCTCTGCGGCGGCGGCGAGTTTGATCCGGGTAAAGGTGATGAGATTTTCCACGGCTTCGGGAAACGAGCCAAAGCGATCTCGCCATTCCTTAATTAATCGTTCTAATTGTTCGGCAGTCGTGATTTCGGCGATGCGTCGATAAGCCTGGATCCGTAAAGTCGTATCACTGATGTAGCTGCGAGGGAAAAAAGCGGAGACGCGGCCAGCCCCTCGGACAAACTCGGCTTCGTTGGTAGCGACGAAATCGAGCCGTAAATCCACTTCGAGGCGCCAACGCGCTTTTTTCCCTCTAATCTGGGCGACAGCCTGTTTGAGCAATTGACAATATAAATCGAATCCTACCGCCATGATGTGGCCGCTTTGGGCGGTGCCGAGAATGCTCCCCGCGCCGCGGATCTCGAGGTCCCGCATAGCCACCCGGAATCCAGCGCCGAGCGAACTATACTGTTTGATCGCGCTGATTCGTTTGCGCGCGGCACCAACCATCATTAGTTCGCGCGGTAGTAAGAGGTAGGCATAAGCCTTGTGCTCGGCGCGCCCGACGCGGCCGCGCAGTTGATACAGATCCGCCAGGCCGAAACGATCGGCGCGATCAATGATAATGGTGTTGGCGTTTGGAATATCCAAGCCGCTTTCGATAATCGTGGTGCAGACCAGAACGTCGATTTTTCCGCCGACAAAGCGATGCATCACCGCTTCCAGTTCATCAGAATCCATCTGGCCATGGCCAAATTCCACCCTGGCATTTGGACAAAGATCGGCGATGCGATCGCGGATCTTTTCGATTGTTTGCACCCGATTGTGCAGGAAAAAAACCTGGCCCTGTCGTTCCAGTTCGCGATTGATCGCGTCGCGAATGATTCGTTCATCGTAACCACAAACGACTGTTTCGACCGGAAGCCGGTTTTGCGGTGGCGTTTCGATTGTCGACATGTCTTTCACACCGACTAACGAGAGATAGAGAGTGCGCGGGATCGGAGTGGCCGAAAGGGTGAGAACATCGACCAGTTTGAACAGTTCCTTGAACTTCTCCTTGTGCAGGACCCCAAAGCGCTGTTCTTCGTCGATCACTACCAGGCCGAGATCTTTGAAAGATACGTCGCCGGAAATGAGCCGATGCGTTCCGATGACAATGTCGACGCCGCCCTCGCGCAATAATTGCAGAATTTTTTTCTGCTCCCCCGGCGAACGGAACCGGCTCAGCATCTCGATTTGGATCGGATAATCGAGCATTCGCTGCCGAAAAGTTTCGAAATGTTGCTGTGCCAGGACCGTGGTCGGGGCGAGAACCGCGACTTGTTTTCCATTCATCACCGCTTTAAAGGCGGCTCGGATTGCAACTTCAGTTTTGCCGAAGCCAACGTCACCGCAAATCAGGCGGTCCATCGGCTGTGGCCGTTCCATGTCGGCTTTGGTATCGATAATGGCGGTTAGCTGATCGGGCGTTTCACGATACGGAAAAGAATGCTCGAATTCCGCCTGCCATTTGGTATCGGCGCCAAACGCAAGACCGGGGTGGGTCTGCCGCTCCGCTTGCAGTGCCAGCATCTTTCCGGCGTAATCAAAAATGGAGGCAGCGGCGTGCTTCTTCGCTCGCGACCATTTCGCATCGGCCAGTGAACTAAGTGGCGGGGATTTTTTGCCAACACCGACATAACGCGAAACCAGGTAGGCCTGCTCTAACGGGACGTAGAGTTTCGCTTCGTCGGCGAATTCGAGGACGAGAACCTCCTGGGCACTTTTCTGTTTTTGTAAGGCAAGAGCTTCGCTGGTCAATTTCTCGGCTGGCAGGCGGTGCGCCTGCCCTGCAACGGTTACGCTTGGCATTTCGATCAGGCCAAGAAACCGGCCGATCCCGTGCTCGAGATGAACGACGAGCTCGCCTTCATTGAGTTCGCTGAAATCAATCTGCGCTCGATTGCGTCGCTCTGCCCGGCGAAGTTGCCGGCGGCCGTGAATTGGGAAGCGCCCCAACAATTCGTTAGCGGAAAGGATGACAAGATTCCCCGCCGGAAAACAAAATCCGCGGCTTAGTGTTCCTTCGAGCAGATTGATATCGGCGAGAGCATCGGACGAAATGATCTCGCGGAAACGTTCGATCTCGCCCTCGGTTTGAAAATAGATTGCGACGGTTGCGTGTTCGTCGCGCCACTGTTTCAGGCGTGCGATAAATCGTGCGCGCTTCGTTTCTGCGAGCATGAAATCGCCGACTGCAAATTCACCGATGTCGCATTCGACGAATGCGCCTGAGAAATCTTCTTCCGGAGCGCCGGGCGAAGCGCTATCCCAGGCTTCGCTTACTCGAATGTGGAATGGAGAGATAAGCTTTCCAGGTCCGAGCCGGGACTGGCGTTTCCGGCGTCGCAGGAGCTCCGCGCTCCATCGCGGGATCGAGTTCGATCACCAGCGCGTCATCAGCAATGTAGTCTCGAACGTAACCGCTCGTGTCGTCAGCCGCGCTCAGCAGGATGCTGGCTTCTTCGCGTCTGCGTACCGATGTCTGCGTGTCGAGGTCGAATTCGCGCAACGATTCAATTTCGTCGCCGAAGAACTCAATCCGGAATGGCAGCGTTGTTTGCCATGAGAAAATGTCCACAATTCCGCCACGGACCGCGAATTGACCGCGGGTCGTGACCTGGACCACGCGCTCATAGCCTGCACTCGACAATGCGTTCAACAGGTCCGCCATTCCCAAGCTTGCTCCGCGTCGAATTTCGACAAATGCGGAGCGCAATTTGCCGCGCTTCGGAGCAGGCTGATCTAACGCCGCCCGAGTCGTGACGATCAGTTCGGATGCACTCCCTTTTTCAATTTGGGACAATAGCGCCAGTCGTTCCGCTGCGATCTCGGGATCGGGCAAAATATTCTCGACCGCCGCGAACTCCGCTTCCGGAAAAAACGCGGCACGGGAATTCCAATTGGAGACGCTTTCGAAAAAGAGTTCCTGCTTACGCACGGTCGGGCAGATGACCCAAATTGCGGAATCCCGATGCCAGATGCTCGCGATGGTGGCGACAAGGAAGGGCTGTGCGCTTTCGATGACATGGTTGAAACGGACCGGAAAATCCGCTGTCGCGATCTGGCGCAGTTTCCGGTCGATCGGCTTGGCCGCTGCGGCAAGTTTGAGGAAATCCGTGCTGCTTTTTTCCACTAGAAGCTGTCGCCGAAAAGCACGTCAACTTCAACGCGGCGTAGCAGAGGTCCGAGCCGGACTGGCGTTGGATGGCTGCGCTACTCAGTTAATTCGTGATCGTTACCGGCGTGCCGACGCTGAGCGACTTGAAAAAATTTTCGGCCATGAATTCCGGCATCCGAATGCATCCGTGCGACGCCGGATAGCCGGGTAAATACCCCGCGTGCATTCCAACCCCGCCGTGAATGCGCATGAAGAAAGGCATGGGCGCACCCTTAAAATGGGAACCAGGCGGCATTGGGTCTTTGCCGAGCTCGACGTTCGGCTTCACGACGTTGTCAGCCGCATCAACATAATCGCCGTATTTGGTCGATACGTGGTTCACGTCTTTTTGCTGAATCGCGAAATGTCCTATCGGCGTATTTAACCCCTCGCGGCCAGTCGATAGCTGTGAAATCCCGGCTAGTTTCCCGCCTTTGTAAAAATAGGCGCGCTGCTCGCCCAGACTGATCTTCACGCTCGGTTTTCCGCTCATATCGTCGCCATCCCAGTAAGAGACATTGTCCTGCGGGGCCGCCGCGGAGACTGGTCCCGGGCCGTAAGCGCCGCCCAGATACTGGGTCTGGCTGGAAAACCGTGCGTCTTCTCCACAACTGCTAAGAAGGATGGTGGAAACCGCCAAAATCAGCCCGGTGACGGGCCCTTTGCTCCTGTTTTTCATCAATCGGTCAGGACGTTCCTTATCACGCGTCTGAAGTCAAGAAATGGCGGAGGGTTGGATATCATAAGTTATCGGTGCAGTCACCCCTTCGCGGGCTTGAATTTTGCTTTTGAACGCATCTACTTTGCAGCTCCCAAACCTTTCCATGCCAACCTACGAGTACGCCTGCGCCAAGTGTGGCCAACATTTCGATGCTTTTCAGTCGATGCGGGACCAGCCGTTTCGCGAGTGTCCGAAGGAACTTTGCCGGCTGCCGAAGTGGGGACGGGGCAAGGTGAAACGACTGCTCGGCACCGGCGCCGGAATCATCTTCAAAGGATCTGGGTTTTACAGCACCGATTACCGGAGCAACTCCTATAAGGAAGCCGCAAAAAAGGAGGCACCTGGTTCGGACAAGCCGAAGGCCGAGGCAAAAGGCGAAAGGGCGACGAAGCCCCCGACGCCGGAGAAAAAGAGCGAATGAAGACTGCAACTTCAATTCAACTCACATGTCCGGAATGCCAGCGCGGGAACGAGGCGGAGCGGATCTATTGCCATGATTGCGGCGCTCGGCTAGATCGTTCGGTTCTGGCTAATCGCAAGACCGCCAAGATTGAAACGGCCGAGGAGTTACACAAGCGGATGCGAGGAATGTTCAGCCAGCGCCGGATCAAGGCGCGACTGGCCCTTTTTAAGACTGTCAAGATCCTCCTCGCTGCCTGTGCCGGGGCTGCCCTGCTGGAGATTTTACTTCCGCCCGATGTCCCGCCAGCGGTGAAAACGGAGACATTACCGCCCCAGATTAACCTGAGCCTGGAGACCCTGACGGAATCCCGGCAGCCCCAGACGATGCAATTCTCGGAGGAAGATGTTAACGCCTACCTCGGCAACGTCATGAAGCACAAAAAGGAAAAGCTGGAACATCCTCTACTCGGTTTTGAGCGTGCGATCCTTGGGTTCACCGAAGGGAATTGTCGCATGACAATGGAACGATCGATTTTCGGCTACTCGATTTTTACCTCCGGCGATTACGACGTCCAAGTTAAAGACGGCAAGGTCAGAGCTACGCCGAAAAGCGCAGCTATCGGACGCATGCCGATTCATCCCAGCGTGCTTCCGTACGCGGGATTTCTATTTAGTGACGCGGTCGCGGCCATGGATCGCGAGCACAAGTTGTTGAACAAGGTCGGATCGATTCAGATGCACGACAAAACGGTCGAAGTCAGCTCAGCGGCGCAATAACAAGCCTGCCCGCCCTGCGGCGCCGCCCTTGTGGCTGGAAGATAGGCATCCAACGCCAGCCTCAGACCCTGCCTCGGCCGATGGGCATGTTGCCCATCGATTCTCCGGCGACAAGCTGGAACCTTGTCGGCCGAGGTTCCGAGCAGGGCTGACGAATCGCTGCAAGCCTAACTTCGACAGCCGTAGCGAAAATTCGCTCGCTTAAGCAAGCCCCATCGTCCTGAGCAAACGGTTATCGATAATTCCATCAGCCGGCAGACCGTGGTTGCGCTCGTACGCTTGAATGGCATATCGAGTTCGCGGACCGATTACGCCGTCGATCGAGCCGCGGTAATATCCGGCGCGGGCGAGCCGTTCCTGGACGCGAATCACGACTGAATCGTTGTGGTTCCGATAGGAATATCTGTTGTAAGAGTACGGATAACCGGAGCCGTAGTAGGAGTTGTTATAACCGTATGGATAATAGCCGTATCCGTATGGATAACCCCGTAGTAATAGCTACTTCCGTAATAGGGATAGCCCGAGGAATAACCGCCGTAGTACGGGTACCCGCCATAATATCCTCCGTAGAACGGAAACCCTATTCCGACGTTCCAAAAAACCTGGCTACTCCGCGAATCGTGTCGATGAGTATTGACCACAACCGCCCGGCCGTTTCGTGTTTGGACAACCCGGTGTTTGGCAAACGCCGTAGTCGTTACGCCTAGTGCAGCAATGGCTGTAAGAATGAGTAATTTTGTCTTCATAAGTCCTTTACAAATTAGACGGTTGCCCGACAAAAATCCTTCGATTTTTCCGTAATTTTCGGAAATGCCTTTAAGTGTGCTGGTTATTCGCCCGCTGAGAGATAAATTGGTGACGGAAGAGTCGAATGCGGTAACAAAATCGAGAGAAAATGCGTCTCAGTAAGTTGAATCTTTCCTTCAGTTACAGTGCTTTCGCAATCAACCGGCAAGGCGCCCGTCGGCCCCACAGGGTCCGAGCCGGACTGGCATTAGATGCCTGTGTTACGGTCGCCATTCGTGTCGTCAAATTGTTGAGTTTGGGCCTGCTTTGTTCTTCAAGCACTCTCCTCGCCGCGCCGCTCGAGCACAGTGTCAGCCCTTCGAGGCAGTTCATCATTTTCGGTGGAAACAGGGTCCTGCGCAGCGCCGTTTCTGATGCAGCGGAACGGACGAAATCAAAAGTGCTCACTTTGCTGCAGGTGCGGGACCAATGGAGCGTCCCCATTTTGCTCAATCTCCAGCGGCCGCAGGCGAATATTCCCGAGATTCCCCCGGTGTTGCTCGACTTCAGTCAGACGGGTGCTGGGCTCAAAATTCAACTCGACCTTCTGGTAACACCTGACTCTCAACCGGCAGTCTTCCAGCGCGAAATATTGCGCGCGGTCCTTCTGGAAATGAGTTACCGGTCGCTGCCTTCGTTGCCGGCTGGAACGCCCTACATCGCCCCGCCGGATTGGCTGCTCGACGGAATTCTGACGCTGGATAACGAAAGTCCCGAGATATTTGATGGTCTCGACACTGTGGCCGCAAATCCGCCGACCTTGAAAGACTTCCTGACTCAACGCCCCTCTCTGCTCGATTCTCCGTCGCGCACTCTCTACCGTGCTTGTGCCAGCGCGCTGTTGAGAGTGTTGTTAGAGCATGACAATGGTCACGCTCAGCTTGCGCGCTATATCGCCGATCTGCCTCGTGCATCGACCGACATGCTCGCCGACTTCCAATCGCATTTTCCGTGGCTCGGAAGCGATTCGGGCGCGATGGAAAAAACCTGGCGCGAGAACATCCCGCGGGTAGCCAGCGAACGGCGATTTGCGCTGCTTACCTTTGCCGCAACTTCGGAGCAACTCGACGAGTGTTTGCTGACAAAGATTGCGCAGGATCGGGACAAAAAGGATTCGTTAACTTTGGATGAGACGGTACGAACGAGCCGATCGAATATTGATACCGTGTCGGCAAAAAAATTGGGCGAGCGCCTCATGCTGTTGACGACTCGTGCACATCCGCTGTTGCGACCAATCGTCGTTGATTACCAACTGGCCGCGGAATCAGTTGCGCGGAAGAAGAGACATGGACTTGCGAAACGCCTGGCCAACAGCAGAGCACTGCGCGAAAAGATTGCCGCGCGCATGAGCGAGGTGGATGATTTCATGAACTGGTATGAGGCGACGCAGGCGAAAACTGCGTCGGGCGCTTTTCGCGATTACCTGCACGCTTCCGCGAACAACGATGCAATACCACGCCGGCGCGACGCCCTTTCCGTCTATCTTGATGTTCTCGAAACGCAGCTCCAGTGATAAGTCGGCGTGTGATTTGCTCGAGCGAACCTTGCCCTTTATCGTAAGACGCGCTCCGACGCAGGATTTATTATGCAAAAGATTGGATTTACCGAAGCCCTCGATTCGATTGTAGCGAGCGATCCGCGTTATCAGCGCGACGCTTACATTTTTCTGCGGGACGCCCTCGATTTTACGACTAAACAACAGAAAAAACTCAAAGGTGCGTCAATTAAGCATGTGGCAGGGCCGGAGTTGCTGGAAGGCGTTCGACAGTACGCGCTCAGGGAATTTGGCCCGATGGCACTGAGCGTTCTTTCCCACTGGGGGGTGAACTGCTGCGAGGATATTGGTTGCATGGTTTTCAATCTGATCGGGGCCGGGATTTTTGGGAAAACCGATGAGGATTCGATGGACGATTTCAAAGCGGTCTATGATTTTCGCGATGCGTTTGTGAAACCGTTTCAGCCCGAGCCGCCTTCCACCGGTAAGGAATTATCTCTTCCCGCACCCAAGGCCGGTTGAGCCGCTTGCGCCTGAGGCGGCCTTTCCTCTTTCATGCATAACCGCGCAAATCTTAAGGCGATGAGAAAGATGGAGTCGCCGGTCATCAGTTTTCCGCCCAATACTGCGCAACGCTGGACGCTGGCGAACGGACTGACCATCATTGTTCAGGAAGATCGGAGTGCGCCGGTGGCGAGCGTGCAAGCGTGGTGCGTGGCCGGCAGTACCACCGAGGATAAGCATCTTGGCGCCGGCCTTTCCCACATTCTCGAGCACATGCTCTTTAAGGGAACGAAGACGCGATCGACTAGCAAGATTGCGCAAAAAATTCAGGACGTTGGTGGTTACATCAACGCCTATACTTCGTTCGATCGCACGGTTTTTTGGATCGATGTTCCAAAGGACGGGGCGTTGACTGCACTCGACATCCTGGCGGATGCGATGATGAACTCAACGTTGCCGGCACGGGAATACGTCAAGGAGCAAGAGGTCATCCGGCGCGAGTTTGCCATGGGAATGGATGATCCAGGCCGCATGGTGACACACCTTCTTTTCGCGACCGCCTATCAACGACATCCTTATCGGCTCCCGGTGATCGGGCTAATCGATATCTACAATCAGCTGACGCACGAGCAGGTGATGGAATACTACAAGACTCGCTACGTGCCCAACAATCTCACCTTTGTTGTCGTGGGAGACGTCAGCGCTGCCGAAGTCCGGAAAAAGGTGGAAGAGTTTTTCAAAGACCGGCCGGCAAAATCCCTCGCTCCAATTTATATCCCGGCCGAGCCGCCCCAACTTGGACGGCGCGAAGTGCATCAGGAGTTCGCAACAGAGTTGACTCATTTTGCCATGGCCTGGCACGTCCCGGAAATTTCTCATCCCGATGTTCCCGCGCTTGATCTTCTGACGGTGATTCTGGGCGAAGGCCACAGCTCGCGTCTCTATCGCAAAGTGCGCGAGGAATCGGGGCTGGCTTTTGCTATCTCGGCATTTTCCTACACCCCGGGCGATCCCGGAATTCTCGGGGTCGACGCTATCCTGGATCCGCAGAATCGCGAGGCGACCCAGGACCTGATCTTGCAAATGATCGAGGACGTTCGGCGTGACGGCGTCACCGCTGAAGAATTAGCCAAGGGCAAGAAGATTGTGCTTTCGCAGGAACTAGCTTCTCTCCGTACCATGCGCGGTCAGGCAACCGACCTCGGCACCAACTGGTTTCTCACTCGTAATCTGAACTTCAGCCGCGAATACCTCGACAAGATTCAGAAGGTAACTCTCGATGATATCAAACGTGTCGCGGTTCGATATCTGACGGACGAAAATCTCACCATCGTTTCTCTTAACCCCAAGGGGTCGCTCAGATCGAAAAGCGAGACGGCGGTGCCGGCGGTGATTGGGCAAATCCAAAAATTCGAGTTGTCCAACGGCTTGCGTGTGCTGGTGCGGGAAGATGCGCGCCTGCCT
This sequence comes from uncultured Verrucomicrobiae bacterium, assembly GCA_963781735.1. Lineage (GTDB taxonomy): Bacteria > Verrucomicrobiota > Verrucomicrobiia > Chthoniobacterales > UBA10450 > AV69. Next base: position 316,144 of record CAWAHI010000017.1, read on the forward strand.
CTGATTGCGATGTCGGCGGTGTTTCGGGGCGGCTTATTAGTTGAGACCGAGGCAACCAGCGGAATTACCCGGCTCGTCGCCAAGTCGCTTTTGAAGGGAACCAAAACGCGAACAGCAGAGCAAATCGCGAATCACCTGGAAGCAGTGGGCGGCGAGATCACAGCCGAAGGTGGTAACAACAGTTTGGTAGTGAATCTCGATGTCACTCAACCGGATCTCGCACTCGGCACAGATATTTTGGCCGACGTGTTGCTCAACGCTACCATGCCGCCTGACGCAGTGGCGCGCGAAAAAGAAATTCAATTGGCTAAAATCAAGGACGAGGATGAAAAGCCGACTGCAGTTGCCCGCAATCTTCTCAAGCGAACTCTCTTCCTGAACCATCCGCTTGCGCTTCGATCGGAAGGCACGCCGGAATCAGTTGCGCGTCTGGATTCCAAAGACCTTCTCGCCTTTCGGGATCGTTACATCGTAGCACGGAATGGCGTCATCGCGGTTTTCGGGAACGTAAAAGCCGAGCAAGTGATGGAATTGTTCGAGCAAAAACTTGGCGCACTGCCTCCAGGTGAACTCGCGTTAAAGAGCCCGCCAGTGTCGCCTTACTTAACGGAAACAAAAGTGGTAGAAGCCGAGCGCGAAAAAGCGCAAGCGGTCCTGGTCGTAGGGTTCCGCGGCACTGATGTTTTTGATCCGGACCGTTATGCTCTCGAGCTGATCGACGAAGCGAGCAGCGATCTCGCTTCGCGTTTCTTTATTCGCATTCGTGAGCAAATGGGCCTTGCCTATTATGTCGGGGCTTCGCAAATCCAAACCCTTGCTCCTGGTCTGTTCGCTTTCTATCTGGGCACCGATCCGGAAAAAATCGAGTCGGTGAAGAGCGCCTTTCTGCATGAAATTCGCAAACTATCCACCGAAGGCTTGACGCCGATTGAGCTGGCGCGTGCGAAAAAGAAACTGATCGGCCAGCAACAAATCCAGAATCAGAGCAACGATGTCTTTGCTTACATGACGGCGCTCGACGAACTTTATGGATTAGGCTTTAATCATAGTCAGGAGCTGGTAGCCAAAGTGAATGGAGTGACATCGGGCGACATCAAGCGCGTGGCGGCGAAATATTTCGCGAAACAACCCTACGTTCTCGCGATTGTGCGACCGCCAGCAAAGCCGGCAACAGCGAAATCTAAATAGTATGGCGGAAGTTCAAACCAGCACGAATGCGGGAGAAATGACTCAGCGATTTATCGAATTCGTCCTGATGCAAGCGCAGAATGCCGCTCTCTTTCTCGGCCAGATTCCAAACCCGCAGACCGGAAAAGGGGAAGTGAACCTGGAAGTGGCAAAGATGTTCATCGATCAACTGGCGATGATTCAGGAAAAAACGCGCGGCAATTTAACCAGCGAAGAATCAACGGTGCTGCGGAACGCGCTTTCTAACTTGCAGCTCGCTTATGTCGAAGTAGCCCGGGCAGGTGCTTCCGCTGCTCCTCCAGAGAAGAGCGCCCCGGCGACCGCTCCGGCTGGCGAGCCGGCCGCTCAGGAACCGGAATCGCCCGTGACTGGTGCCGAAGGCGAGTCGCGCAAGAAGTTCACCAAAAGTTACGGCGCCTAATCGGCTCGCTGCACGATAGCGGCGCCGTGCACGCTATTTCCCAGCTGCATCCGATTAAACAACGTGAGGAAAGGCAGTCGGAAGCGTTCCGATATTGTTACTGATCCCGCTGACGCTGCGGAAGAAGCCGGGCTTCGTTATGTCAGCGACACGCGCCCTGGTTACACTCGCAAACGCAACGGTGAGTCCTTTCAATACTTTGATACCGAAGGAAAATTGATTCGGGACGAATCCCGTTTGCTTCGAATTGGGCGGCTTGCCATTCCGCCGGCTTATCACGACGTCTGGATTTGCCCGTTATCCAATGGGCATATTCAAGCTACGGGACGCGATGATCGCGGCCGAAAGCAGTATCGCTATCATGAGCGCTGGCGGACCATTCGCGATGAGAATAAATATGACCGCATTTTGACCTTTGCCGCGGCGCTGCCAAAAATTCGGCGGCGGGTTCAGGCCGATTTGAAGTTACCGGGACTCAAACGAGAAAAGGTATTGGCAGCGGTCGTGCAATTACTGGAGCGCACTTTCATCCGTGTTGGCAACGAGGAGTACGCCAGACAAAACAAGTCTTTTGGTCTGACCACGATGAAAGACCACCACGTCAAGGTACGAGGAAAGAAGTTGCGATTCCGGTTCCGCGGCAAAGGCGGCAAGGAACACGAAGTAGATTTCATGGATCGCCGGGTCGCGAAGATCGTCCGCAAGTTACAGGATTTGCCGGGTCAGGATCTTTTTCAGTATTTCGACGATGACGGCAAACTTTGCAACGTCACCTCCCAGGATGTGAATGATTATCTTCGGGAAATAACGGGCGAAGATTTCACCGCCAAGGATTTCCGCACTTGGGCGGGCACAGTTCTGACGGCAATGGCGCTTAACGCGCAGGAGAAGTTTGCGACCAAGAAGGAAGCGAAGTCGAATGTCAAAAACGCCATCGCCGCAGCGGCAAAGCTATTGCGTAATACGCCGACGATTTGTCGGAAATGTTATGTTCATCCGGCAATTGTGGAATCGTATCTCGACGGCGATTTAATCGAAGGATTAAAAACCAAGCTTGATGAAGCTGAAGAAATTCCGGATTTTAGTGATGATGAAAGAGCTGTTCTGAACTTCCTTAATTTGCAGAAATAAAAAGACCGCGCAGCGAGCTACGCGGTCCTTTTGAATTGTTGCTTTCGATTACTTTATTTTCCAGCTCTCCGGCGCGCGGCCCAGCGCGCCTTCATCATATCGCTGAGTCTCTTTCGCGCTGCCGGAGACATACGGCCGCGACGGCGAGTTTTCGTTCCGCCACCTCCAGCTTTACGTTTGCCCCGAACCCTGGCCCAGCGTCTGCGCGCAGCCGCCGCAATCTTGGCTCGTGTTGCTGCCGACATGGTGCGACGTCGGCCACCTCCAGTTTTTCTCCCCGCGCTGGTAGTAGCGCGTCCCCCACCAACTAAACCCGCGAACCTTCGTTCGAGGACATCGATCTGGCGACGAATAGAAACCGCTTGTTCCAACTGCCTAAGTGATAAGTCCATGACGACTTTCCTAGCAGTCTGTCAATTATGTGCAAACTAATTTCGCAACTATTTTTGAAGTATTTTTTAGCTATCTGGAAGCTCCGCGCTCCGGAGTTGGACTAGGCCGTGGAGATCGGTTCGACTTGGCGGCTTTAACATTTTGTCCAGCCGCAGTTGCTGGTTGGGCTTTTTCCGGATACTTCTTTGTGCTCGGCCAGACCAGACGCCATGGTTGCGATTTCAACGTCGCCGTGGCGTCTTTCACGTTCTCTGCGCTTTCTTGAAGAGAAGGTCCGAGCGAAGTCAGAGTTGACTTCAACTTTTCCGAAGAACCGCGAAGGTTTTGCAGAGTTACCGCGATGTTGTCGTTCTTGGTCAAATCGGTGGTGATTTGATTCAAGTTCGACAGTGAACTGGAAAGGGCGCTCTCCGGACCAGTCAGCTGATTAAGATGTTCGCCCAGATTCTTGAACTGACCGAGGGCAAGATTCAGTTCCGAGGTTTCGTCGGTGATATGACTCAGGTTTTGCGCAGTTAATTCGAGTTGTTTGAAAGTAGCGGTCGCTTCCGTCGCCACCGGCGCGATAATATCGAGCATTCTGGCGATGGCCTCCCCGAAGTCCGGCACACGTTCGCCCGCGAATACTTCGCCGGATTTTGCGCGGCCGGAAGACTCTGTCCCTTCGGTGAAGTCAATCGCAACTTCGCCGAGAAGCCCAAGTGTAATCATGCGCGCCTTGGAATCGCGATAAAGCAGGGCACCGCGATCCACTTGCACATCGACCCGAACTTCATAGCGCGGGGCCTTCTCGGGTGCGGGAGTGGCGTTTGCCTCCGCCTCGCGCAGAGATTTTGCGACGTCCACCGCGCGTTGACTTTCCTCCTTTGAAACGGGGGAAAACAACTTCGCGACTTGCCCGATCTTGCGACCAGCCAGCAAAACCGGCGCGCCCAGTTTAATACCGGCAGCATTATCAAAATATATTTTGTAAGTAGTCAGCGGTCGGAAGAGCCCCGGCGCTCCCAATAGCACGAGAATGCCCGTCAGGACCGCGAGGGTGGCAACGACTAATAATCCAGTGAGAACTTCGTTACGCCGTATCTGCATGGTTTATCTCATCGAGAATGGGGCCTTCGGTGCTGCCGCTTAAGAATTGTGAAACCACCGGGTTTTTCGATTGCTTCAATGTTTCGGGTTTACCTTCCTCGATTATCTTACCCTGATACAACATAGCCATGCGTGTGGCGATGCGAAATGCGCTCTCCATTTCGTGAGTCACGATGATCGAAGTGACCCTCGCCTTTTCGCTGAGAGTGATAATTAGTTCGTCAATCACCGAAGACATTACGGGATCGAGTCCGGCGACGGGTTCGTCGAAAAGAATCAGCTCGGGCTCGAGTACAAGCGCCCGCGCCAGACTAACCCTTTTTCTCATTCCGCCGCTCAGTTCCGATGGCATCAAATTTCTGGAGTCCTTCATCCCAACCAGTTCCAGCTTTTCGTCTACGATCGTATCGATCTCATCCTGGCTTTTATCAGTCGTTTCCTCCAGAGGAAGGCCGACGTTGTCGCGAACTGTGAGCGAACTGAGCAGGGCGGAATATTGATAGACCATTCCAATGTGCCGCCGGATTCGTTGCAGCTTTCTCCGTGGCAGCCTGGTGATCTCAAATTGTTTAAAGAAGACCGAGCCGGCATTTGGATAAAGAATGCCGAGAATAAGGCGGAGAATGGTACTCTTGCCGCTGCCGCTCTGCCCGAGAATGACAAGTCGATCCTGCGGCTGAATCTTCAATGAAAGATCGTCGAGGACGAGCTTGTCTTCGAATCGCATCGTTACATCGCGCAGTTCGGCAACGTATGAATTTGTCATGTCGGAAAGAAAACGGTGTAAACGATATTATATAGAGTATCGAATCCGATTACGGTGGCGATGGCGGTAACCACGCTTGAGGTAGTGGCTGTCCCAACGCCGGCCGCGCCGCCCTTCACGGAAAGACCCCGATAGCAGGCGATCCCACCAATTAGTAGACCGAACAAAAAGCTTTTGAGAACGCCAGTGATAATGTCACGGATGAGAAGAGCGTCACGGACCAGATCAAAAAAATAGACGAACGCGATGCTGAAATAAGCGCGCGAAACGAGACAACTCGCGAAAATGGCCGCCAGGTTCGCAATGGTGGAAAGACAGGGCATCAGGAAGAAAAGCGCGAGCATGCGCGGCCCGACAAGGAATCGTAACGGTCCGATCCCCATTGCCTCAATCGCTTCAACTTCCTCGGAGACTTTCATCGTTCCCAATTCCGCAGTGAAAGCGGCTCCGACTCGGGCAGCCAGCATGATCCCCGTGATCAACGGCCCGAGCTCGCGGGTAAAAGCGATTGCCACCAACCCGGGAACGAGGCGCTCGGTGCCGAAGCGCTGCAATTGATAACCCGTCAACAAAGCCATGGTTAGGCCGAGAAAAAACGAAACGAGACCGACCAGCGGAACTGAACCGACACCGGCACGCTCGCAGTGCTCGAAAAAACTCGCAGCGCGAAATGGAACGCGGCCTTCCCGCATCCGCTCCACCATTTCGTCCAAGGTGTGAACCATGAACCAGAAGAGACTTCCCACTTCGCGCATAAATTCGCGGCTGAGATGTCCGACTCCTTGAACGACAACGACCGGATTAGCCGGAATGGTCGCGCTATCTGCTTCCCGGGTCGGCATGGTTACGGAACGTGCCTTAGTTCCTCAGACGGAAAAGCGGAAAATGCGTCGGTGAACAAATCGCTTCAATGGCCGCAGTAGCCATTTGTGAAAGCGAATAAAATTTCGCATCCGTCTCGAGATTGCGCGCGGATTAAAAACAATCACGTTGTTTCTTTCCTATCATGAAGTTGACTTCGCTGGCAATTGGTTGTTTGGCTTTGGCTCTTTGCGGATTAGCTGCGCCCGCCCAGGAAAATTCGCCAACAATGAAACAAAAGGCCCATCGAATCGCACTCGCGGTCCATGGTGGAGCTGGCACGATCGAGCGCAGTAAAATGACTGCGGAACGCGAGCAGGAATATCGCGCTGGAATCGAGCATGCTCTCCGCGCCGGTCGCGAAATTCTGGACCGCGGCGGATCGAGCCTCGATGCAGTCGAAGCTTCGGTCCGAGTGCTGGAGGATGATCCGAATTTCAATGCCGGCAAAGGCTCTGTCTTTACCAGCGCTGGCACACACGAAATGGATGCCGCGATCATGGATGGAAAAACCCTGAGCGCCGGCGCGGTCGCCAGCGTCGAACATGTCCGCAATCCGATCGTCCTGGCGCGCGCCGTGATGGAGAAATCGAAGCATGTGATGATGGTCGGGAGCGGCGCTGAGGAATTCGCTAAGGGAAACGGTATCGAATTGGTAGATGCGAAATATTTTTTCACGCAGCATCGCTGGGAGGAGTTGCAAAAGGCGAAGGCGGCACGCGGAAGGCGGTAAAAAGTTTATTATCTCCGAGGCGGAGTCTCACGGAACCGTCGGCGCGGTGGCGCGGGATACGCAAGGGAACATGGCCGCCGCAACTTCGACTGGCGGGACAACCAATAAACTTCCGGGTCGGGTGGGTGATTCGCCCATCATTGGCGCCGGCACTTATGCGAACAACGCGACCTGCGCGATCTCCTGCACGGGCGACGGCGAATTTTTTATTAGGGCAGTGGTCGCGCACCAGGTTTCTGCGTTGATGGAGCTGCGCGGGATGTCGTTGGCGGAAGCGGCGGAACGCGCCTTGGCCGATGCGCAAAAACTCGGCGGCACAGGTGGTCTGATTGCAGTGGACAAAAACGGAAATGTGACACTGCCTTTTAATACCAGCGGGATGTATCGCGGTTATCTTGGCGAGGACGGCAAGTTCGTAATCGAGATTTACAAATGAAGTAGGACGAGCTTCTGGCTTGCGAATTCCGCGGTCACAACCGACACACTTTGATAGCGATTCATGCTTCCTCCAATTTCCGTCGCTATTCCCGCGTTTAACGAAGCGGTGCGCATTGGCGATACTGTCGCGGTAACGATCGCCTATCTGGAAAAGGAAAGCCCGACAAGCGAGGTGATCGTCGTCAATGACGGGTCGACCGATTCGACCGGCGAAGTGATCCGCAAAGTCTCGGCGGTGCCTTCGTCGGTAGCGATTCGATTACTGGAGAATTTTCCAAATCGCGGCAAAGGCGCAGCCGTGCGAACGGGATTGTCCAGCGCAACCAAACCGATCGGAGTTTTTTTTGATGCCGATCTGTCGACGCCAATTGATGAGCTTCCAAAAATTGTCGAGCCAATCGCGCGCGGGGAAGTGGACATCGCGTTCGGTTCACGCGCGCTCGATCGCAAACTAATCGGAAATCGTCAGCCTTGGCGGCGCGAGCAAGGCGGCCGCGTTTTTAACCTGGTGGTGAGGGTGGCAACCGGTCTTCCGTTCTGGGATACGCAATGTGGTTTCAAAGCCTTTCGAATGGAGGCGTGCCGGCCAATTATTGAATCGGCGAAAGTCATCGGCTTTGGCTTTGACGTGGAACTGCTTCTTCTTGCCCAACGTGCCGGACTACGACTCAGGGAAATTCCGGTGCGCTGGAACCATCATGAAGGCAGCAAGATTCGGCTTGTTCACGACAGTGTGCGAATGCTGCGTGAGGTGCTGTCCTTGCGCGCGAACAAGCCCGTGATCCCGAACCGAGCTGCGTGACGTAACTTGCAATCGGGAGGTCTCTCAGCGTCTACGCGCGCTTCAGGATGAAGACAGGTAGAGGCGACGTCCCCGTGGTTGGGCGCAACCGAATGCCGGCAAACAGCATGGCTGAAAACAAAAACGGCGCGCACTTTTCGACTGCGCGCCGATTTAATTCTTAACCCTAACTATTGCTTAACGATCTCGGCGTTCTCCAGCATGGCGACGCCACCGCGCTCCGCCATTTTGCCTTTAACCGTGACCGTTTTGCCGGCGTATTCCGCCAGCTGATCGTTCATCGGCTTATGATCACCGACGATCAGATAAGCTTTGCCATCGGAAACAATGCCGACCGGGCCGCCGCCTTTTATGCATTTGGCCGCGCAACCCGCATGTTTATCACCCACCGCGTTGTGATCGACGTAGCACATCATATCAACAACTTCGCCGGTAATCTCTTTGGAGGCCGAGGCGTCGAGATTCTCTTTCCCTTGCTCGGCCGCGAGGGCGACCGGCGATAAAGCAAGCGCGGAAATAAATCCAGCTGCGACCGCCACCTTCAAACTTCTTGGAATTGTAGAATTGAACATGCATGAAACGTGTGCTCGAAATTCGCAATGGTCAATTGTGGTGCTGAATGGAGCAGAGGCATCCTGCCTGTGGGGCCAACGGGCGTCTCGCCCGTTTGACCTCCCCCCTACACGACAGTCGAGATCGCTGAGCTTTAAAACAACGGGCAAGATGCCCGTTGGCCCCACAGCCGAGACGGCCGTGCTACGATAGCGCGATTCGCCACCCTCGGCGCTTTTGAGCATCTACCTTTTCTCGCGATCGATCAATTCCGCGAACTGCTGAAAGAAGTAGCTCGCGTCGTGTGGGCCCGGCGCGGCTTCGGGGTGATATTGTACACTGAAAATCGGGAGCTCCTTGTGTCGCATTCCTTCGACCGTGCCGTCATTCAGATTGATATGCGTGACCTCGATCTCTTTTGGTAAGGACTCAGGATCGACCGCAAACCCGTGATTTTGCGCGGTGATTGCCACTTTGCCCGATCGCAAATCTTTCACCGGCTGGTTTCCGCCGCGATGTCCGAATTTCAGTTTGAAAGTCCGCCCACCGTAGGCAAAGCCAAGCACCTGGTGCCCGAGACAAATTCCAAAAATCGGTTTACGGCCGATCAGACCGCGAACGCTTTCATGGGCATATGGCAGGGCTTCGGGATCGCCGGGTCCATTGGAAAGAAAAACGCCGTCTGGATTGAGAGCGAGCACTTCATCTGCCGTGGTTGTCGCCGGGACAACGGTCACGCCGAATCCCCGCTGGCGGAGCGAGCGCAAAATGTTGCGTTTCATCCCGTAATCAAATGCCACAATGCGATGACGAACGGGCGGGAGTTGCGGCGCTTGATCGCCGGTTTGTAACGTCCATTGCCGGCTCAGTTGATCATCTGGGTCCCATTGAAAAACATTCGGCGTCGTGACCTCGCGCACATAATCCATTCCGACCACGCCTTCACCGTCGACCGCGCGTCGAACCGCCTCTTCGTGCGAAGTGATTTCGGTGGTAAGACAGGCCTTCATCGCCCCGCGAGTGCGCAGATGCCTAGTCAGCGCGCGGGTGTCGACGCCCTGCAGGCCGGGAATTTCCCATCGCCGCAGATAATCATCGAGCGATTCTTCGGCGCGCCAGTTACTCGGAGCTTCACTCAGCTCTTCGATAACGAAACCGCGGACATGCGGCTGGCTACTTTCCTGGTCGGTCGCGTTCGTTCCGTAATTTCCGATCAACGGGTAAGTCATCGCCACGATTTGTCCGCGATACGACGGATCGGTCAGCACTTCCTGATAACCCGTCATCGACGTATTGAAACAAATCTCGCCGACGCACGTCACGGTGGCACCAAACGATTCGCCCTCGAAAATTCGGCCGTCTTCAAGGGCGAGCAGAGCGCGCATTGTTGGTGGGGATTGTCGATCGTCGTGAAAGAAATTCAAATCCGCAGGCAAGGGGCGAGCGGTTAGGGTTGAAGCGTTGAAGGGTTGAAGCGGATGGAGCGGCGTTGTAGCAAGCGCCGAACCAAAATAAAGGCGCTTGGCACAAGCGCCTCTACATCTCCCTCGACTTCGCTTGGGATGACGGGATTGCGAGAACAAAAAAAGCCGAATCGAAGTCTTCGACCCGGCTTTTTAAAGTATTACCCCGCAGATGCCGTTTAGGCGGATCTCCCGTCCCTTTCGGTAACGGGCGGATGACCGTCGCGAGAGCGTCTGACTTCCAATTAAGGCATGCCATATTCCCCAAGACGCGACCAAGCCTCCTTAGTTAAATGTATCGGTTCGGGAATCTCACCTGTATCTCGAACAACGCAGGGTAAAGCACTGAGAATTGTCAGTTCAGAGTTGAGAGAAAAGCACTGGTTTCCTGCTCAACTCTCAACCAACAACTCCCAGTTATGTCAAAAGAACTACTCGCGCAATTCCGCACCAATATCGCTTCGCAACCGCTCACGAATCCGCGCGTGCGCCGCGCTCGCTTCTTCGTTAGTCAGTGTGCGATTTTTGTCGCGATATGTCAATGAATAGGCCAGCGACTTTCGTGCTTGCGACAGTTCTTTGGCATCATTTTCCATAAATAAATCGAATAGCTCCACCTTCTCCAGCAAAGCCTCGTTAGCCGCTGCGATTACTCGAACGATTTCTGCGTGCGTGACTTCCGGGCCGACAAACATCGCCACGTCGCGTGTCACGGCCGGATAGCGATCGATTTCTTTGAACCGTTCCGCGTGTTCGGTTGCTTGGGCGATAGTCGCGAGATCGATTTCTGCCACCAACACCGGTGTGGTTGCGCCAAAAGAACTTGCGCTGGAGAGCTGCCCGCCACGGCCGATCCGATCTCGTCCGTGAAAAATTTCCGCACTCAAAGCGAAGCCTGATTGTTTGCCGCGACGAAACTCGAACGTGCCCAATGCATTGAGCGCCCCTCTCAGATCAAAAAAATCGAGTGCCCGCTTCTTTTGGGCACGCCAGTTTTTGGCTGAAGCGGCCTGGCCGCACAGCGCCATTGCCAGCTTGCGTTGTTGTTCGCCGGTCGGCGGGGCAAAAACGTTGCCGATTTCAAAAATCGCGATCCGCTCTGCGCCAGCCCGGATGTTTCGCTCGACCGCTGCAAGCAAACCCGGAATCAGAGTGGTTCGCAGGGCCACATGATCTTCACTTAGCGGATTACGCAACTCGATTGCGCCGTTGGCCCTCGCGACTTCCGAACGCGCGATCAACGATGAGGTACGCGCTTCCGACAAACCGAGGGCGACCAGGTTGCGTCGCAACTTGGCCTCGAAATCGTAATTGCGGTCTGCTGCGCTCAGCGGCGTGAAGCGGCTACGGTCCTCGCTCGGAACTTTTTCAATGCCATGCCCGCGAATGACTTCTTCGATCAAATCGACTTCACGCTGAAGATCGCGCCGGTAGCTTGGAATTTTCCATGACGAACCTGATTCTCGTCGGTTCGCTGAATCGCCTCTGCTTAGTCCAAATCTCGTTAGAATCTCATCCGCCGTTGCGGGCTCGATGTGAATGCCCAGGAGCTCATCGGCGCGCCCGTAGCGCATTGAGACATCCGGCGGGTTCGGCGGCACCTCGCCCGCGACCGCAATTGTGCGCGCTGGCGTCGCGCCGGCGACTTCGCAGATTAGGTCTGTCGCCCGTTGTGAGGCCCCAAAAATCATTTGCGGGTCAACGCCGCGTTCAAAACGGTAACTGGCATCGCTCGGCAAATTCAAGTCCCGCGCGGTTCGTCGGATGCTTGCCGGCAGGAAATACGCGCTTTCCAGTAGCACATTTTTCGTGGAGTCGGTCACCCCCGTTTCCTCGCCACCCATTACTCCCGCGATTCCAACGGCGCGTTGATCGTCGGCGATGACCAGGTTGTCGGGGGTCAGCGCGTACGTTTTCCCATCAAGGGCGAGAAACTTTTCGCCCTCGCGCGCCAGTCGCACGTTGATGTCGCCGTCGAGTTTTTCCGCATCAAAAGCGTGAGTGGGCTGGCCCAGCTCGAGCATTACGAAATTCGAGACATCGACGACGTTATTGATGGAACGAATGCCGACGCTTTCGATTTTCGCGCGCAACCAATCCGGACTTGGCCCGACCTTGACGTTCTCAATTCGGCGCGCGGAATAAAATGGACATTCGCGCATTGCTGAAATGACGACGCCCTTCTTTTGCAGGGCAGGCGCACCGCCTGCCGACGTGGAAGGCAACCGAACCGGTTTGTTTGTTAGCGCCGCGATCTCGCGCGCCAAACCGAAATGACTCAACAAATCGCCGCGATTCGGCGTGATTTCGACATCGAGAACGGTGTCCGGCGGGAACAAATCACGAATCGGCGCGCCGATTTTTACTTCGGGCGACAGAATGAGCAGCCCGGCCGCGTCCTCGGCGATGCCAAGTTCCTTGGGGCTGCAAAGCATTCCTTCGCTTTCGACTCCGCGCAGTTTGCTCGCGCGAATCCTGAGGCCACCGCTCAGCTCCGCTCCGGGTAACGCCAGCGGCACTTTGTCGCCCACTTTGTAATTTTTCGCGCCGCAAACAATCTGGCGTTTCGTTCCGCTCCCGTCGTCAACGATGCAAACACTGAGTCGATCCGCATTCGGGTGCGGTTTTGAGTCGTCGATCCGCGCAATGACGACGTGGTCAAAATCGGCGCCGCGTTTTTCGATGGCCTCGATTTCAACGCCCGACATCGTGAGCAATTCCGCCAGCGCTTCGATGCTTGGCGGCAGCTCCACAAATTCGCGCAGCCAGTTAACGGAAAATTTCATTTTGCGCTTTTATCATTCCGAGCCCCGATCCTTCGGGGTCGAGGAATCCCGTTGCGTAACCTGTACGTTTCGCGGTGGGATCCCTCGACTTCGCTCGGGATGACATGCTATTTGAAGTTTGGGGCGAATGTTCATGCGAATTGTCGCAAGAAGCGCAGATCATTTTGCGCGAACAAGCGGATGTCAGGAATGTCGAACAAAATCATCGCCAACCGGTCCATCCCAAGACCGAAGGCAAACCCGGTCCATTTTTCCGGATCGTAAGCGTTGTCGCGGCGGGATTGGTTGACCGCTTCGAAAACGGCCGGATGCACCATTCCGCAGCCGCAGACTTCAACCCATTGTTCGCCGCCTTTCAGCGCGCTCGATTTCACATCAATTTCAAAACTCGGTTCGGTGAACGGAAAATAATGCGGACGAAAACGCACGGCGGTGTCGGCGCCGAAAAGCTCGCGCAGAAAGAATTCCAGCGTGCCCTTGAGATCGGCGACACTGACCTTTTCATCAACGTAAAGCCCTTCAATCTGGTGAAACTGTGCGCCGTGCGTGGCATCGACTTCATCGCGCCGATAAGCCGCGCCGGGAGCGATCACGCGAATGGGCGGTGGCGCCGATTCCATAGTGCGGATTTGCACGGTCGAAGTGTGGGTGCGCAAAAGCCGGCCATCCGGAAGATAAAATGTGTCCTGCTCGTTGCGTGCGGGATGATCAGCCGGAGTGTTTAGCGCGTCGAAGCAATGCCATTCCGTCTCGATGTCGGGGCCTTCGGCGAGCGCGAATCCCATCCGGCGAAAAACACCGATACTGCGATCGAGCATCTGCGTAAGCGGATGAATTGCGCCGCGCTCATGTGAAGTTCCCGGGAGCGAAATGTCGATGTTCGCAACCGCGGCTGATTCTTTTTCGGCGCGAAAATTCTCGGCACGCGTTTCAATCGCCATTGTCACTGCGGTGCGGATCTCGTTTAGCAGTTTTCCGACAGCTGGCTTTTCCTCTCTCGGCAGCGACTTCATTTTGTCACTCCATTCGGTGACGGTTCCGCCACGGCCGAGGAACTTCACCCGTACCGCTTCGAGGGCGCGGCCGTCTGGTGCCGACGCGATCTGCGCCAGTGCTTCCTCGCGCAATTGTTCGAGCGGATGCATGGTTGGAAGGGTTAAATTGTTAAAAGCGTTACATCGTTACAACGGAAAGGCACGTTCCGCCCAACCGATTTAACGTTTCAACCTTTTAACTTTTTAACGAGCAGCTTAGGCTGCTTTTTTCGCCTTCGATTTCTTTTCCAGCGCGCCTTTCGCCTGTTCAATGATGGAGGCGAAAGTTTTTTCGTCGGTCACGGCCAAGTCGGCGAGGATTTTGCGATCCAGAACAATGCCGGCCGCTTTCAAACCTTCAGCCAGGCGGCTGTACGTCATGCCATTGGCGCGAGCAGCGGCATTCAACCGCTGAATCCACAGCATGCGGAAATTGCGTTTTCGTGTTTTGCGATCGCGGTAGGCCCAATATTGACCTTTCATGGTCGCGTCTTTGGCGTAACGGAAAAGTTTCGATCGGCGTCCGCGATAACCTTTCGCTTTTCTTAACACCCGGCGTCGCCGTTCGCGACTGGCCGGGGCGTTTGTTGCTCTCGGCATTTTGTTATTCCCGAATTTTGGTTCGGGCCTCCTTTCAGCGTGCTGTTCTTATTATATAGGTGATCTGCGCGACCTCGCGCGCTGATGTAATCCCGCATTGGCGGGATCAGGTGTGCAGATCTTACGACGCATCGTACGTCGGGCGGGGAAAATAGGCCGTCCCTAGTAAATGACAAACAATTTCCGAGGTGGAATCGAGCAGTTCCCTCGCGGACGCCGCGCCGCCTGAAATTTTGGGACACGACGAAGCGTGTTCCTCCAGCCTAACAATTGGAGGGCGCCGCTTCGTTGGCGCCCAAACGTCTATTCGCCAAATGGGCGAAATGATCAATTCGACGCCTAGGAAGATGCTGTTCCTTGGTTAGAGGCAATCAACCCAGAGCTTTTTCTGCAGACTGCCCACGCCGCCAGCCCGACCGCGGCGCCGCCCAAATGCGCAAATGACGAGACCGAGCTGATTCCGATCTTTTGCTCATACGCGCCGATAATTTGAAAAAAAATCCAGAGCACGAAAACGAACCAGGCCGGCAGTCGAATCCAATGGAAGTTAAAAAAGTAACGCCATAGGAATCCGACCTTCGCCTCCGGAAATGCCAAGGCGTAGAATGTGATCACTCCAGCAATGCCTCCGCTCGCCCCGATGCAGGGAATCGTCGAGTTTGGTTCCGATGCAATATGGATGAGGTCGCCGACAAAAGCCGCGATCGCAATCAGCCCGATGTAACGCAGCGGACGCAGAAAATTTTCCACGTCGTCGCCGAAGACGAGAAGAAAATACATGTTGCCGACGAGGTGAATGATTCCGGCGTGCAGAAAAAATGACGTGACGAAAGTCAAGCCGTGCATTCGTGTCGCCTGCGCTGGAATTAATCCGAAAAGCTGCACGGCTTCGTGAAGATGAAAAAAGGAGTGAACGCTTGCCGTGATGATGACTGCGGCCAGAAACCAGGTGACAACCGGACGCCGTTCCTCCGCCGGCGCGTCGAATTCCACCGGCATTCCGAGAAACGCGGCGATCGATTTCCACCATTCGTCGGGTGGCGCGCTGTCGAAATCGGGACCACGCGCCTGCTCGGCGAGTTGCTGAACTCTTGCCAATGCGATCGCTTCGCGCGCTTTTTGTGGGAGTAGTGCTGGCGGCGGCTTGGGCGGTGGACGCACTTGCAGCGGTTGTGTTTCGCCCTTATCGAACCAGACAAATTCGCAAATTTTACAGACTTCAAGTTTGATTCCACTGCTACTATCCAGTGCGACTTCGATCATTGGGTTACTGCACGAAGGACACGGCCGGGCACTGCTTCCCTCGTTATGAATGGCGTGGAGCCAGAGCGGATTGATCGATTCCGCAGTGAAGGTGCGACGCAACAATTGCAGGCCCACTGCGCGCCCATCGCATTTTTCGCAACGCCAGATGATGCCCGTGCCCGTGCGCATTTCGGTCAATGGAATCCGACAGGCCGGGCAAAGAAGTTCAGCTTCCATCGCGGGAACATGTAGCGGCAGCTGTACCGGCTGCAAAATTCGCGTTTCCAATCGCGCTGCCAGAGCTCACCCCTCCAACGCGTGTCGTCGATACTTCGCGAGACGTGCTCTGGAGGTCAGGCTGCTAGCAGCCTGAACCTCCATTGGCTGCAAGCCAATGCCACCTTTCGGATTGGCGGTTCCTGTGCGATTTTCTAAAATCTTCGAGTGAACTGGCTCGCACGCCATCGTCGTTTGGCCTTTGCCGCAATCTGTCTGTTTTGGACGGTGGTGGTTTTTGCCGGCTACTTTTTCCCGGCGTTGCCATTCATCTCGATGCCATGGCGGGGCGAACAAAGTTTTGAGGATTTGCTGCGCAAAGAGGGCTGGAAAACTCCGACGCACGACGACTTGATTTTTCTGGGAATCGATCAGCAATCGTTGCAACTGGATGCGACGATCGGGAAGGAAGAGATCGCGGGTAATCGCGCGTTTGAATTGATGACCGAGCGGCCGTTCCCGTGGTCGCGAGAGGTCTGGGCGCTTCTGCTGGATCGCTTGTTTGGGGCCGGCGCGCGCCTGGTCATGTTTGACATGGTTTTCAATAACCCGAATGACGGGGACCCGGCCTTTCGTGCGGCCTTGGATCGCTATCGCGATCGGGTCATCATCGCAATGAATGTGGATATGCAGGATACGGCGGAGATGCGAAGACAGGAAGGAACGGCGCCCACTGTTGTATTTCCAAATTCGCAACTGATTCCCGAGCCCGCGCAAAAGGATGATCGCGTCGGATTCATTAATTATTGGAATGACGTGATTGACGGGAAATTGCGGGCGGCTCGTTTTTTTACGTCCGATCGTCAACTTGCCGGGAATGCGTTGTTCGCCGACGATGATCTCTACGTTTCGCTTGCCGCGCGGGCGCTAACGAAACTTGGACACAAGGCCGATATTCCCCAGGACCAGCGAGATCACCTTTTTCGTTTCAGCTCAAATGATGCCTACGTTCCCTTCCCGCTGTGGGAGGTTTTCCACCCGAGCTATTGGAAAGCGAATTACGGTAACGGCGCAAAATTTAAAAACAAAATCGTAGTCGTTGGCGGATCCGCGCAAATCCTGCACGACGTCATCGATACCCCGATGCATCCGGCGACACCGGGACCGTCCGTCCATTTGCAAGTAATCGCAGCGACCGTGGAACACGAGTTTTTGCGCCAAACACCGACCGGAATAATGCTCGGTTTGGTCCCGTTGGCGGGGCTGATTGGATGGGGCGTCATTCCGGTTTTGCGTCGTCCCAGTCTTTCACTGCTTTTCCTAATCACGGTTAGCGTGATTTATTTCACGGCCGCGCGTATTGCCTACGATCAGTCCGGCTTCTTTCTCGCAACTGTTCCCGTGCTTTCCACTTTGCTCCTCTGCGGCGGTAGCACTCTCGGGATCGATTACATCGTCGAGCGCATGGAAAAGCTGCGTACCCGACGCACGCTCGAGCGTTACGTTTCCAAGAATCTGGTCAAAGAAATCCTCGAGAATCCCGGCAGCTACTTCAATTCGTTGAAAGGTTCGCGCATGCCAGCCACGATTCTGTTCTCCGACATTGTCGGATTCACCACTTTGAGTGAAAAAGCCGATCCGGAAGAATTGGTCCGGCATCTTAATGAGTACCTGAGCGCCATGACCAATCTCGTTTTTCAGAATGGCGGCACGCTCGATAAGTTTATCGGGGATGCCATCATGGCGGTATGGGGGAATGTAAAAAGTCAGGGTAAGGCGAAGGATGCGAAGGCGGCTGCGCACACCGCTCTGGGGATGCGACGCGAGTTGGCGCGACTAAACAACGCGTGGCACGCGGAAGGCCGCATGCCGCTGGGAATGGGCGTCGGCATTAATCAGGGTGATGTTCTCGCTGGAAATATCGGTTCGCAGGATCGCGCGGATCTCACGGTCATCGGCGATGCCGTCAATCTGGCGTCGCGTCTGGAAGGGCTGACGCGTGGTTTCGGTGTCGACATTCTGGTCGGCGCGACCGTGGCGGGTTTGATTCGCGATGAATTTTATTTGCGCTCGGTGGCGCGCGCGCAGGTGAAAGGCAAAACCGAGCCGGTCGAGGTTTTCACCATTGTCGAAGCACGCGATAGCAACCCGGATCAGGAATTATTGATCTGGCTGGAAACCTACGAGGAAGGCATCCGAAAGTTTCGCGATCGCGATTTCACCCAGTCCAAAATCTTGTTCTCACGTTTCCTCGAATTTTACCCGGAGGATCTGCTGGCGAAAATGTATCTCGAGCGCTCCTTGGAATACGAGCAGACCCCGCCCGACGAAGAGTGGAATGCGGTGGAGGTGTTCGAGAAGAAGTGAGCAACGACAGCCTCCGAATGCTCAAGCTGCGGGGGTTGTTATTGGGATGTAACGACCGCATTAGTCGCGTTACCTACCCACTCGCGGTCAGTTGCTGCACCACCATCATCACTTTTGCCTTCGGCGTGTGTGCCGCGTTCGTTTTTCAGAAGACCGTCCCCAGTGAAAGCTGGCTAGGTACTTGGCAACGCTGGGACGCGTCGCATTTTCTCGATCTCGCGCAGCATGGTTATCCACTTCAATCTGGCCCTCGCGAGCATCTGATTGCCTTGCTGCCAGTTTACCCCCTAGCCATCCGGGTTGCGCATCTGTTCATTCCTGAATGGCACGCGGTTGCGGTCGTGCTTTCTAATTGCTGCTGCGCGGCCGCGTTGATTTATCTCTTTCTGCTAGTGCAAATGGAACACGATACCGTGGTGGCGCGACGCGCCGTGCTCTTCTGCGCCGTTTTTCCCACTGCCTATTTTCTCCACATCGCCTACTCGGAGAGTATTTTTCTGCTCCTTACCGTGGCCGCATTCTACTACGCGCGGCGTGGACAGTGGCTGGTCTGTGGAGTCCTCGGCATGCTCGCGACTGGTACAAGAATACCGGGCTTAGCCATGCTGCCGGCGGTGGCCTTCGAATATCTTCAACAACGTAACTTTCGATGGCGGGCAATCACCGCAGATATCGGGTTTCTCCTGCTCGTGCCCCTCGGCGCTGTAGCGTACCTCTTAATTAATTACTACTGCTTCCACGACCCACTGCATTTTCTTGCCACCCAGAAGCAAAGCTGGGGCGTTTTTCTGCGCTGGCCTTTTCAGTCGGTCACCGCCAACTGGTACGGCATCCGGCATTTCTCCGCGGATGAGCGCGTCGTGCAATACGGCGGTCCATTCGTTGCCTTCATCTTTAGCACGGTAGCCTTATGCGTAGCCCCATTTGTATTACGGCCATGTTATTCCCTCTACCTCGGGGTCAGCTGGGTGATGATCTTTTTTAACAATTTTCCGGTCTCTTCACCGCGCTACCTCCTGGTCGTCTTCCCGATTTTCATCCTGCTCGCGCGACTCACTCGCGCCGAGTGGCTGCGCGATTCCATCGCATTTCTCTTCGCGCTCCTTTACGGGATCTGTTCCATGCATTTTGCCCAGGGTTGGTGGGCCTTTTAGCCGGATGCCAGTAGCCAAATCACCGCTGGCGGCGTAAAGAATTCGCGTGAGCAAAGCCGCGCCGCGCCATTTCCATTTTCTTGGAATTTGCGGCACGGCGATGGGGTCCGTTGCGGCAGCAATGAGTGAACGGGGTTTTACCATCACCGGCTCGGATGAAAATGTCTATCCGCCGATGTCCACCTTTCTGGAAGAGCGCAACGTTGCGCTCTTCTCCGGTTATCGTGCGGAAAATATTCCAGCGAAAGCCGATTTGGTGGTGATCGGTAATGCAATCAAGCGCGGCAACCCGGAAGCAGAAGCGGTCCTGAACCGAAAATTGTTCTATCTCTCGCTCCCGGAAGTCTTGAAAAATTATTTTCTGCGCGGACGACACAACCTTGTTGTTACCGGCACGCACGGAAAAACAACGACAACAGCGTTGCTGGCCTGGATCATGGAGAGCGCGAAGCACAAACCGAGCTACATGATCGGCGGCATTCCCCGCAATTTCGGACAGGGCGCACGCTTCAACGAATCGAAGTTCTTCGTCATTGAAGGCGACGAATACGACACCGCCTTTTTCGACAAGCGTTCAAAGTTTATTCACTACCTGCCGGAGCTGCTGATCGTGAATAATCTCGAATTCGATCATGCCGACATCTTCCCCGATCTCGATGCCATTAAGTTAAGCTTTCGCCGGCTGGTGAACATTGTGCCGCAGAACGGAATGATCGTGCTTAATGGGGATGATAAGAATTGTGTGGAAGTCACGCGCGATTCCCTCGCGCCCATGGTCGAGGTCGGTTTCTCGAAAAATTGCGCTCAACAGATCCGGGATGTCAGTTATTCGGCAAAAAAATCGCGGTTCGTTTTGCGCGATGAGGAATTTGAGATTCCGATGTTCGGCGAGTTCAACGTCCGCAACGCCGCGATGGCGATTTCAGCCGCGAAATTTTATGGCGTGTCGGCCGAAACCATTCGAGCGGCGCTGCCGAGGTTCGAAGGAGTGGCACGACGCCAGGAAATCCGCGGCGAAGTGCGCGGGGTAAAAGTGATTGACGATTTCGGTCATCATCCGACCGCGATCGCGCAGACGCTGACGGCGCTGCGCCGTCGTTATCCGAAGCATCGGCTGTGGGCGATCTTCGAGCCGCGTTCAAACACCACTCGACGCGCGGTTTTTCAAGACGAGTTGCCGAATGCGCTGAAGATTGCCGACGGCGTTTTCATTTCGCAAGTCGCGAGGCTCGAACAAATCCCGGAAACGGAACGATTAAATCCCGAGGGCGTGATGAAAGAAATCAAACGCGCGGGCCGGCTCGCGTTCTACGAGCAAAATGCCGACGCGATCGTTAAGCGTATTACGCCGATGCTGAAGAAGAACGATATCGTGACCGTGTTCAGCAATGGCGGGTTCGACGGGATCCATGAGAAGTTGTTGAAAAGGTTACGAGGTTGAAGCGTTAAAACGTTGAAGAGTTGAAGGGTTGAAGCGGAACGCGCGTGTCATCCTGAGCGAAGTCGAAGGATCCCGTTGCGCAATCTTTAAAGTAACTTCCTCGGGATCCCTCGACTTGCGCTCGGGATGACAGTCTAATTGGCCGCCGAGGTATGATCGTGAACGATGCGCCAACCATCGGGGGTGTGGCGGAAGATTAGAGTGAAACGGCCGTGCGGATTATCGTTGGCGCGTTTGAGTTCCCAGCGCCCGAGCGCGATCGCGGAAGCAGGGCCAAGCTGTTCCATTTCGAGATCTGAGAATGTAAGCGTGCCCATTTTGGCGCGATCGCCGTATTTCTTGAAGTAGCGGTCACGCACGGTTTGCCAGCCACGCGTCACTTCATCGCCGGAAACGAAAACCGTAGTTTCAGCGCGAGCATAACCATTCATGAAACCATCGATGTCACCGTGATTCCAGGCCTCCTGTTGCGCGCTCAGAACCCCCCGAATTTCGGCGATCACTCCATCTTTGCTGTCTTCTTTCTCTGTCCCGGATAAGTCAGATGGGGCGAATGGGACGAATAGGAATAATAGGGAGGAAACTAGAAGCCAACGCGATTTCATTTTGTCGACTTACGACTAGTAAGGGCGCGGGTTCAAGAGTTCAGTGTTCAGTATTGGGAATTCACGATTCAGACATTGGGCGTTGAGCGTTTGGAATTTAGCATTGGGATCCGGGGGCAATCCAACGAGCTATTGACCCAGGGCGCCACCGCCCTTACTATTGCATCTCTGTGTTGAGATCCCCGCTGGTTGTGTTTCTGCTGCTGGCTTCGACAGCGGTTAATTTTGCGCAACGTCCTTCGCCGGCGCAATCGCCAGCGCCAGCCGCTCCGGCGCGTTCGGCCGCGCCCACGCCCAATCTCCAGGAACACGTGAAATTGCAGTTCCCCAACAGTGACGTGCAGGACGTGCTCCGTTATTACGAGCAACTGACGGGCAAGCGCGTGATCACAGATAATTTTGTGAACGGAAAGGTGAATATTTTTCTCACCAAGGATCCGACGCGCGAGGAGGCGATCCAGATCATCCAGATTAGTCTTTTGATGAATGGGTTCTCACTCGTTCCAGAAGAGCCCGATATCGTGAAGGTGATCGGGACGGGCAAAAATCCGCGTACACAAGGTGTGCCGATCATTTCCGATCAAGCTGATATTCCCCCGGGGGATCAGGTAGTCAGCTATTTGTTTAGGTTGCGTTATGCCGATCCGGCCGAGTTACAGCAGGTAATCGGGCAATACCTCTCGCCGCCATCAAGTTACACATCGGTTCTTCCATTGCCGAAATCTTCCAGCATTTTGATCACGGAAAATTCAACTGTCATTCGCGGCCTGGCAAAGATAATCGAACAGATCGACGTCGCTCCGGCGGAAGTGACGAGTGAATTCATCAAGCTGGAACGGGCCGACGCCAGCAAAGTCTGCGACATGTTGAAAGACATTTTCGAGAAGAGCACCGATCAACCAACAAGGGTTGGCGTGCCCGGGGCCGGCGGCCGGGGTGTGCGCGGGGTACCCAATCCGGTGGTGCCGAATCCTATGGGTGAAACTGATTTGGGTGCCTTGGCCGCGCTTTCGGAAGATTCGGTTATCGTTGGCAAAATAAAGCTCGCGCCTGATGTGCGAACGAATCGCATTCATGTCATTACCCGGCCCATCAATATGCCGTTCATCCGAAAACTGATCGCGGAGTTCGACGCCAATGTGCAGTTTGCCAAACCGGTGACGCGGTCGCTGCGTTATATTTCCGCGAGTGATGTTTTGCCCGTGCTGGTGCAGGCCTTGACCGAACCGGGGGGCGAGCAGCAACAAGGTGGCGCCGGCGGAACCGCAGGGCCGCAAGCTGGACCAACGCCGCAGCGCACGCCTAATCCCACCGTCACTAATCCATACAATGCCAGTCAAGGCAGGCACTGCGACCGGCAGCGAGCTCAATATTTCGGAAGAACTTTCAACCCAACCAGTCGATACTGCGCCCAAGGCGGTCACGGTTGGCAACGCCAAAATCATCGCCGACCAGCGCGCCAATACTATCATCGTTCTAGGCAACCGCGAGGTCGTGGTGAAAGTCATAAAAATTCTCGACGAGATGGACGTGAAATCGCCACAAGTCGCGCTCAGCACGATTATCGGTGAGCTCACTTTGAACAATGACGAAGAATTCGGCGTGGATTGGTTTCTCAAATATAAAAACAAAGTTGTCGGGACGAGTCGGAATAATCCGCAAAGCAGCGTGGCGATTCCATTCCCCACCGGTAGTCCGGCTGCTAGTCCGGGCGGTTCGCCCACAGTTGGATCAATTCTTGATCCAGCAGGATTGGTGAATTTCGCCAACATTCTGCAAAACGTTGGAACCGGAACTAATGTTTATATTGCTGCGGGAAATTACCTTAGCGCCATCGTCCATGCGATGGAATCAACCGGACGGTTTCGCGTGATTTCGCGCCCGATGGTATTTACCAGCAACAACAAGAAGGCAATCATTGCAAACGGCCAGGAGATTCCGGTCCCGGTAAGTACTTTGAGCAACGTGAACAACGGAGCGGTTGTCAACAGCGTCGCTTCCGTCCAATCCAGCATCGAGTTTAAGAAGGTTGCGCTGCAGCTTGAGGTCGTGCCGCTGATCAACTCGGAGAAAGAGGTCTCGCTCGATATTTTACAGAAGATCGACAGTGTTGTTCCCAACAGCAATGTAAATATCGGCGGGAATTCGGTGCCGACGATCGCCACTCGCTACATTCGCACTAACGTTTCGGCACCAAACTGTTCCACAATTGTCCTGGGCGGATTAATTACCGACACCAGGAATACAAGCAAAAATGGGATTCCATATTTGAGTCGATTGCCGGTGGTAGGTTCACTTTTTCGTAGCACTACAAAAAATCGCGACCGCACCGAGCTGATCGTTTTAATGCGTCCGGAAGTATCATTGACCAAACTAGATTTGTATCGCCTTCGGCAAAGAAACGAGGATCGCAGCCACTTCGGGCCTGAATTGGAGAAGGATGATTGTCCAGACTGCCCGAAGCCGGGAGATGGGAAGCAACTGCCACCTCCAGATATCCCATCTGCCAAGGATGTAGGAATGCGCTGATGAAACGAATCGGGATTGTTTTTATCGCGATGTTTCTCGCCTGCAGTGGCGCTCGTGGATTCATCCTGGACGAAGAAATTTTTGAGTCTGATTCCGTCGACCCGCTGGCGCCGAGCGACGGGCATGGGGTGCTTCATCAAATGCCCACGGTGCGTGCCACTGATTTTGACCGGCGATATAGGTGGCGTTGGGTCTATTACTTCAAAGCGAATGAGCAATTGATGGTGCAGCCGGCTTATGTAGGCGCGCTGCAAAGGGATTTGAAGCGGCTCGGTTATTATTGCGGCCCGATCGACGGAGTGTTTTCTGACGAAGTCAGCGACGCCATCGCGCGCCTCCAGAAAAATTATTCGATGCGTGTGACCGGCACGCTAACCGATACGGTGCGGCGAGCGTTGCATTTGCCCTAACGAGACTTAGATGAGCGCTGCGGTTAACAAATCCATCATCGATCTTTTGATGGCGGGCGGCGTGGCATCGCGCGAGGAAGCGGCCCAGCTCGCCCAAAATCTCAACGGCGGTTCCTGGACGACGCAGGTGCTCGATTCCGGCAAGGTGGATGAGCAGCGGTTTCTTACCGCCATTGGAAATTTTTTCCGCGTGCCGGTGGTCGCCCTGGATGCCAAGGCGATCGATCGCCAGACCCTTTCGATTTTGCCCCCGCGCTTTGTTTTTCAGCATCACATTTTGCCGATCGAGGAGAAGGAGAATTCCGTTGTTCTTGCGACCTATGATCTTTTTAACTCTGCGGGTCGCCAGCTGGTCACTCAACTTCTGAAAAAGCCGGCGGAATGGGTCCTGGTGCCGCGCACACAACTTCTGCGCGCGATGAAGACGCTCTACGGAGTGGGCGCGGAAACGTTCGATGAAATTCTCAAGACCAATCGCGGGTTCGAGGTCTTGCAGGAAGGCGAGACCGCGACGGACATTAGTGCCGACGACCCGGAGGCGTCGGTGGTTAAGTTTGTGAACCAGATCATCCGTGAAGCGATCGCCGAGCGTGCCACTGATATTCACGTTGAGCCGCTGGAGAACGACATTCGTATCCGTTATCGCATCGACGGCATCCTGCATGAAGTGGCAGTACCGCCACAATTGCGCGTGCTGCACGCCGCGATCATTTCACGCTTAAAAGTGATGTCGCACATGGACATCGCCGAGCGGCGTCTGCCCCAGGATGGCCGGATGAATTTGCACGCGGCCAATCAGGAAATCGATGTCCGCGTCTCGACCATTCCGACGGTGAACGGCGAATCGATCAGTTTGCGTTTGCTCGCCCGCGGCGGAAAACAGTTCGGTTTTCAGCGTCTCGATCTCAGCCAGGAACAGGAGACGGTGATTCGCCATCTCCTGGCCCAGCCCAATGGAATCATCCTGCTCACCGGCCCGACCGGGTGCGGAAAATCGACATCGCTTTATTGCTTCCTCAGCACCATCAACTCGGTCTCGCGCCGCATTATCACGATCGAGGAACCGGTTGAATACAAGCTACCGGGCGTCTTGCAAATGGACGTGAAACCGGAAATCGATTTTACGTTTGCCCTCGGCTTGCGCCACATTTTGCGGCAGGATCCGAACGTCGTGATGGTGGGTGAAATTCGCGACGTGGAAACGGCGGACATCGCGATTCGCGCAGCCATGACGGGCCACCTCGTTTTCAGCACCCTGCACACGAATGACGCAGTCGGCGGGATCACGCGCTTGCTCGACATGGACGTCGAACCATTTCTGCTCGCTTCGGTCGTGAAGTCTTTCATCGCACAGCGGCTCGTCCGCACGATTTGTCAGGAGTGCGCTGAAAAGGTCGCGTATCCGGCCGAATATCTGGCCGAGATTGGGTTTCCGGTGCGAGAACTCGGAACACAGTTCATGCGCGGCAAAGGTTGCGACCATTGCCGGCACACCGGGTATCAGGGTCGGACGGCGATCTACGAAATTTGTGTTGTGACCGAGCCGTTGCGGAAAATGATCATGCGGAAAAAAGATGGCGGTGAACTGAAGCAATGCGCCATCGCCGAAGGCATGGAAACATTGCGGCAGGACGGCTGGCGGCGCGTCGCCCAAGGGACTACGACAATCGAGGAAGTCGTGCGGGTTACCCAAACCGACGAGGTCATGGCCGAGACGACGGAAGAGGCCGAGCCGGTAGTGGCGGGATAGCTATCAGTAGCGCCGGTGCTGCTGTCATCCCGAATCCCGAATGCGCTTTCGGGTTTGAGGGACCTCACGAAATGCCGACGGACGGACAAGTTAGCCTGTGTGCTCGGATGGGTGAGCTCCCTCGCTTGCGCTTGAGATGATAAGTATGTGATGGCGCTCTTCGCGAGACTCGTTTACCCGGAATTTTACTCGCCGCGTAACGCGCGGATTTCGGCAGCGTAGTCTTTCGATTTAAAGATCGACGTGCCGGCAACCAGCACATTGGCGCCGTTTTCGACCGATACCTTGGCGGTCTCGGGATTAATGCCGCCATCGACTTCCAAATCCAGGTTTGGGTTGTTCTTTGTTTTCCAATCATACGCCTGACGAAGCTTTTCCATTTGCTCGGCGCGGAATGATTGTCCGCCGAAACCGGGATGGACCGTCATGATGAGCAACAGGTCGAGCTGGTGAAGAAATGGTTCGAGCAAGGCAAACGGCGTCGCCGGGTTGAGAGTCAGACCCACGTGGCAACCAGCGTCTCGAATTTGCTGCAAGGTTTCGCCGACATTGTGTTTTGCTTCCGGTTCAACATGAACCGTAATCGAGTTGACTCCTGCATCGATGAAACGAGCCAAATAGTGATCGGCATGCTGGATCATCAGGTGAACATCAAGCGGCAAACTCGTGAGTTTGCGAACGGTCGCGACCATTCCCGGGCCAAACGAAATGTTATCGACGAAATGACCGTCCATGATGTCGCAATGGATCCAATCGGCTCCGGCCTGTTCGACGTGGCGCACCTCATCGGCCAATCGGGAAAAATCTGCGGCTAGAATAGAAGGAGCAATCAGCACGCCCTGCATGGAGTAATGGAGTAATGGAGTAATGGGAATTGAGCAATCGCAATACTCCAGCACTTCCGCTACTCCAATGGGTTTGCTCGCTGTGAAGTGTCTGAAATCTCTGAGGCGGTGGCACTTTCGGCGTGCGCATGAAAGTTATTCACACTTTCCCTTGACGTGGGAGGGCTCTATTCCAACATTCTACGCGTTTTCGGGCGTTGAAACGACTGGGGAGCAGGAAGCGCAAGAAAGTTGTTTTCCCGTGCGCGCTTTGACTGGCTCGAAACTTGCAGCGTAGTCAAATTTCTAACTCTCTTAAATATAATGTTCAACGGACTTTTTGGCTGGTTATCCAGTGACATCGGCATCGATCTCGGCACCGCCAACACCCTGGTTTACGTGAAGGACCAGGGCATCGTTTTGCGCGAGCCGTCGGTGGTGGCGGTTCAAGCCGGGACCAACAAAGTCCTGGCGGTGGGCGACGAAGCCAAGCGCATGCTCGGCCGAACCCCGGCGAACATCGTGGCGGTGCGACCATTGAAAGATGGTGTCATCGCGGATTTTGAAGTGACGGAGGCCATGCTGCGGCATTTCATCACCAAAGTGCACGGCCGTCGGATGCGAGCGCGACCGCGCGTGGTGATCGCAGTTCCATCCGGGATCACGGAAGTGGAAAAACGCGCCGTCCGCGAATCGGCTACTCACGCCGGTGCGCGGGAGGTGTATCTCATTGAAGAACCGATGGCCGCGGCGATTGGGGTCGGTCTTCCGGTCCAGGACCCGGCGGGCAACATGATCATTGATATCGGCGGCGGCACCACCGAGGTGGCATTGATTTCTCTTTCCGGCATTGTCTTTAGCCGAAGTGTACGCGTCGCCGGCGACGAACTGGACGAAGCGATCGTGCAATACATGAAGCGCGCCTACAATCTGATGGTAGGCGAGCGCACAGCGGAAGAAATCAAGATCAAGATTGGCTCGGCTTACCCGAGCGATAAAGAAACGAGTGTGGAAGTGAAAGGACGCGACCTGGTCGCAGGCTTGCCAAAGACTTTGCAAATTACTTCACAGGAAGTGCGTGAAGCATTGCTGGAACCGATTTCGACCATCGTCGATTCAGTGCGAATCACTTTGGAACGTTGTCCCCCGGAACTGTCAGCCGATCTGGTTGATCGCGGCTTGGTGCTGGCGGGTGGCGGCGCGCTTTTGCGCGGGTTCGATAAACTTTTGAGCGAGGAAACTGGTTTGCCTGTCCATGTTGCGGAAGATCCCCTCAGTGCGGTCGCGGAAGGAACAGGCAAATGCCTCAATGAACTTAAATTTTTGCGCCAGGTTGCATCTGCCGATCGGCAGTGGCGCCAATAATCCCAGAGTTCGAACTTTCCCATCGCTGAGTTCGGCGTTCGAGCTCTGTTGCTGAAATGAGTCGCACGAGCATTGTCGCGCTGGTAGTTTTCATTGCAGCGCTGGGATATCTTTTGAGCCTGGGCGCGGGCGGCACGCGCAAGCTGCAGGCGAATGTTTATCAATTCCTCGCGCCATTTTTGAGTTCGGGTTCAGGAATACAAAAGCAAATCACTTCGGTGCGGAGCAATTTGAAATCACTGGATAATCTGCAGGCCGAAAATAATTCATTGCGGGTGGAGAACCGCTCGCTCAAGGCCACCAATCAGGCGTTGCGTGACGTCGAGCACGAAGTCAATCGACTGCGTCACGCGCTGAATTACCGCGAACGTGCCGTGTTCAAATTGGTACCGGCGGAGGTGGTGGCGCGCGACTCCTCGACTTGGTGGCGAACCCTTACCATCAACCGCGGCAAACAGGATGGGATTGAGAGCGACATGCCGGTTGTGACCGACGAAGGACTGGTGGGGAAGACCACCACCGTCAGTGCTAACATTACGGTTGTCCTGTTGGTCGCGGATGAAAGCTGCCGCGTCGCTGCCAATGTCGAAGGCACACGTGAACAGGGCATCGTTACCGGCGAGCGCGTTGCCGGCCAGAGTCCGCTCCTAAATCTAAATTTTCTGTCGAAACAGGCGAATCTGCAGCCCGGGCAAAAGGCTTATACCTCGGGTGTCGGCGGAGTTTTTCCTCCCGGTCTGCTGATTGGAAACGTCAAAGATTTTCGCGCTCGGGAATTGGACGGACAGGCGCAGCTGGTCCCGGCAGTTGATCTAACGAAATTGGAGGACGTCTTCGTCGTCGTTGGGCGCAAATGATTTTCTTCCTGTTTTTGATGGTGCTCGTGTTCGTCGCGCAAATCGCGGAGTTTTTCATTCCGCCGCTCGATTGGATGTCGAACGCGCATGTTTACATCACGCCGGTTCTGGTTTTTTACGGGGCGATGGCGTTACCGCTGCCGCTTCTACTGGTGCTGGTGTTCTGGGCTGGTTTTTTGCTGGATGCAGTAACAGCACAGATCATCGGCAGTCATGTTGAAATTTCATTCGGCTCGTCAATACTGCTCTACGCTGTTCTGGCGGGAATCATGCATGGGTTGCGGCCGCTTTTTGCGCGTGGGCGCTGGGAAGTGCATTGCATCATGACTGGCATTTGCACCTCGGCTCTTTTGCTGGGCCAATATTTGATGCTGTCCTTTCGCCGGGGCTCCATCTTTTTTTCACGTGAAGTCTGGTGGCAGATCGGCGGACCAGGGTTGCTCGCCATGATTATGGCGCCGCTTGTTTTTTGGGCCTTGCACTGGTTGGCACGAGCCACTGCTTACCCGTATCTTCCTCGGCGAGGATTAGTATGAACCGACCGCAATTAAGCCCGCTCCTGCGGTTACAATTTCTGGGGTTCCTCATGCTGCTCGGCCTGGGAGCGCTGGCAGCGCGGCTCTGGTGGGTGCAGGTCGCGCGCGGGGCGGAATGGACCGCGCGCATTCGCGGTAGTTCTGAGGCGACGGTGCGCATTCCGTCCATTCGCGGCGAGATCCGTGACCGTAATGGCGTACCGCTGGTGCAGAACCGGGCCAGTTATGAGGTGGATTTTTATCTGCCGGAGATGGTCAAAGGCTATCGCCAACGTTATGGCCAACCTCCCATTACCGATTACCGCGGGACCATCAGCGGGATGCCGAAAGACCTGAAGGAACCCGACATCGTTAAAATTGTAAACGGTGGGATTGTTCCGCGACTCGACGATTTGGATCTGGCGCGCGATTACAACGCCAGCCAGCTGCAAAAACACTATCGGACCAATACCGAAGTCCCGTACACCTATATCAAAGATATTGATTTCCCGACGATGGCGAAGTTTTCCGAACACGATGTTGGCCTGCCCGGAGTGGATATCGCGATCAAGCCGGTTCGCTCGTACGTGTACGGTGCATTCGCCGCTCACCTACTGGGATACGTAGGTGCACCGGATGATATCAATAAGGAGGATGCAAAAAAGTACACGTTTTACCAAGGCGACGTGGATGGGAAATCGAACATCGAGAAATTAATGGACGAATACCTGCGCGGAAAACCCGGTGTTCGCCATTTGCGCCGGAACGCCAAAGGTCAGATTGACGGCTTGTTGAAAGAAGATCCGCCTCAGCAGGGTGCCAACGTGTTTCTCACGCTGGACGCGCGGATCCAGGGGATCGCCGAAGAAGCGCTGCGTGCAGTCAGCCGCGCCGGCGCAGTCGTTGTCGATCCAAACAACGGCAACATTTTGGCTATGGTCTCGGTGCCGTCGTTCGACCCCAACACATTCATTCCGAGCATCAAAGCCAAGGATTGGAAGGCACTGCAGAAGGACGAAGGCGATCCGCTGGTAAACCGCGCGATCAGCGCACTGCCGCCGGGGTCGACCTTTAAGCTTGTGACCGCGTTTGCCGGATTGCGTGGGACAAAAAATCTCGCTAACGCCAAATACGGCTGCTTCGGTGGTGTGAGTTACGGCGATCATTTTTTCCGTTGCTGGGTAGCCGAAAAGCATTACACGCACGGCACGATCGGACTGGCCGACGCGCTTAAGGTGTCATGCGATTCGTTTTTCTATCAGTACGGAAATGCGGCTGGCATTCAGTCGATTGACGTCGTTGGCAAGTTGCTGGGAATCGGCGAGGAATCGGGCCTGCACTTGTCCGGTGAACAAACCGGTAACATGCCCGGCCCTGAATGGATGGAAATTCATCATCCGCGGGAACGCTGGTCGCAGGCGCAAACGGCCAATGTTTCGATTGGTCAGGGCTACACATTGGTTTCCCCGTTGCAGTTGGCCATGGCATATGTCGCCGCGGCCAATGGCGGCACCTGTTATTACCCTCGTTTGGTCGACAAGGTACTTGACCAGAACGACACGCCAGTTGTCGATGAACAAGGCAAGACCGTTAATTTCGCGCCGCGCATTCGGGCCGATCTTCGCAACGAAGTCTCACCCCAGGATATGGAACTCGTTAGGCAAGGTTTGTGGAAAGTTGTTAACGAAGACGGGGGGACCGGCGGCAGAGCCCGTTTGAAAGACGTTGTAGTCGCTGGTAAAACCGGAACGGCGCAGGCGACCGATCGAGGCCAAGAGGAAAACGTAGCCTGGTTTACATGTTTCGCCCCGTTTGACCATCCGAAGTATGTCGTGGCGGTCATGGTCCAGGGCGCTTCTGGACATGGCGGCGAAGTCGCGGGGCCGATCGCAACCCGCATTCTCGAGCGCACTCTCGCGCAGGATGAAGGGAACTTCGATATGCAGGTCGCCTGGCTTACACCCGCGCATCATCCTAATCCGCTCGAATTGATCAAGTCAGTGAGCTACACTGGAAGTAACCTCGGCGGCGAGGACGAGGAAGGCGCCGATACCAGTCAAAGCGGCGCCACGGTGCAAATGGCCGACAGCGGTGCTCAACCTGATGTTGAACCGGAAGCCGACGCTGCCGGCCAGGTTAAGCGTGCGCGTGCCCCGCGTGCTCAGCCTGTTTCCGCTCCAGTTCCGGAGCGGCCGCGTAACTTTTTCCAAAGGCTTTTCGGAGTCAAACGACAACCTGCTCCAGCACCGGCACCAAGTCCGGCGCGGCGCGGCCGACCATAAATGTAATTTCAGCACAATGAAACGCATCAACCTGACGCTTTCATTTTGTATGACTCAACTTCCTCAAAATTATGTTAGACAAGGTACGAAAGATTTTAGGTCTGCCGTCACGGCGGACCGGCAACAAGATTATTGTCAGCGTGGAGAAACTGGAGCGGCGAGTGGCGCTGCTCGAGAACGGACGCCTCGAGGAATATAGCGTCGAGCGCAACACTTCACGCAACATTGTTGGCTCTGTCTTCAAGGGCAGAGTCAAAAACATCGAGATGGGATTGAAGGCGATGTTTGTCGACATCGGCTTCGAGAAGAATGCTTTTCTCCATTTTTGGGATGCGATTCCCGCCGCGCTCGATAGTGGCATCGAAGAGATTGACCGCCCGGGCAAGCGCGGTCAGCGCAAACGGATCACAGCCAAGGATATTCCGAATATTTATCCGATTGGTTCCGACGTTATCGTTCAGGTGACAAAAGGACCGATCGGGACAAAAGGCCCGCGCGTCACTACCAATCTGAGTTTTGCCGGGCGCTATCTTGTGCTCATGCCGTTCAGCGATCGCAGCGGCATCTCGCGCAAGATTGAAGATCTAAAGGAACGGGACCGCCTGAGGAAAATTTTGCGGCAACTCGATATTCCCGACGGGATCGGCGTGATCATTCGCACCGTGGGCGAAGGGGCCCGTGCGCGCTATTTTGTACGGGACTTACGCTTCCTCCTGGATCAATGGGCCAAGGTGGAGCAGGAAATTAAAAATCACCCCGCGCCGCACCGCGTTTTCGAAGAGCCAGACCTGATCGAACGCACAGTGCGCGATTTTCTGACTGAGGAAATTGATGAAGTCCTGTGCGATGATCGCGCTGCCCTCGATCGAATGGGTGAGCTGATTGGCGACATTTCACGGCGTTCCCGCAACCGCCTTCACGTTTACGACGGAGCGTCGCCAATTTTCGAAACTTTCGGCGTGCAAAAACAGATCGACGACGCATTTCATCGTCAGGTGTGGCTGAAATGCGGTGGCTATATTGTGATTGATGAAACGGAAGCACTCGTTGCGATCGACGTGAACACTGGACGCAACAAAGGTGCCCGCGATGTCGAAAAGACAATCCTTCAAACCAATCTGGAGGCAGCGGATGAAATTGCGCGCCAGCTGCGATTGCGGAACGTCGGCGGGCTCATCATCAGCGATTTCATCGATATGAAGAGCCGCAAAGACCAGCAGTTGGTTTATCAACTGATGCGGGAACGGTTGAAGCGTGACAAAGCCAAAACGCATGTCCTGCCAATTTCGCCGCTCGGTTTAATGGAAATGACCCGGCAGCGAGTGCAGGAAAGCCTGAGTGATTCGATCTATGAGAACTGCCCGTATTGTCAGGGGCGCGGCGTGGTCAAAACCTCGATGACCACGAGCGTCGAATTGCATCGCACTCTGAATACCGTAATGCGGAAATACCAGGACGAAGTTCACGAATTCCGGGTAATCCTGAACCCCGATGTTTTGAAACGATTGCGGGAAGAAGACGAAGAACTTCTGATCGAATTGGAACGACGGTACGCCAGCAAATTAATGTTTCGGGGCGACCCAAGTTTTCATCACGAGAAATTTGTCATTACCGACGCAAGCAACGGCGCGGAATTGAAATCATAATCGCGCCGTTTTGGCACAACCACTGCTGTCCGTTCATGCGTTTGACGAAGGCGCGATATCGTTCCTCGGTATCGCGCAAAAGGAGAACTAAAAAGGAGAAATGATGCAAAGGCTTACTACTACGATTTGCGCCCTGGCGGCGATGATAACTGTCGCTTATGGCGGACCCACCACTTATTCCTCCGACAAGGAGACGAAGCAGGTGACACAGGTGCCACCATGCCCGGAATGGTACCGGGACACGGAATGGAACGTCAGCCTGTGGGGTACCTACATCTTCACCGGAAATAACTGGGACGAAGACCGCTACTTCGAATCCGATCACGCCTGGGGTGGTGGTGTCGACGTCAAGTACTTCTTCCACCGCTACTTTGGTGTTGGCGTGGAAGGTTGGGCAACGGAATCAACCCGGCGGCAGTTTGATGGATTCGACTTTAATGGCCAGCCGGCGTTCAGCGAGGATTCCCGTGTCATCGGTGCGATCAAAGGAACTTTTACCCTGCGCTATCCAATTCATTGCAGTCGTCTGTCGCCTTATATTTTTGGCGGCGCCGGCGCAATTTTCGGCGGGGGCGAGCGCGATTCCTTCGTGGAGTTGATTCCAGGGGCCAAAGCTATAAGTGTCGGTTTTCCAGCTACCCATTCGGGCACCGACACCAGAGTGTTTGGCCAGGTGGGTGCCGGCCTCGAGGTTCGTCTAACCCCCCACATCGGCTGGATGAACGACTTCAGCTGGAATGTGGTGGATGGTCCGGACAATAACTTCGGCATGGTCCGCAGCGGCGTCACGTTCGCGTTCTAGACAGATTTGGTTTTTTCCAGCGGCGGCATTTCGGTTGACGCAATGCCGCCGTTTTGTTTCCAGCCGCTTGGGATCTTTTTCTCTCTCGTTCTGGCACTGGAACGAATTGAGATTGACGGGCGTCATTATTCGCCTATAACTATCAGCGATGCAAAGACTTAACCTGTTTTCTTGGCGGCGATCACGGCTGGGGCGGTGTATTAATGTAAAATACTCCTTCCAGCAAATTAATCTTCCCGGCGATCCGACTTTTCGCCAGGAGAAATTTGTCATCACCGATGCGACGACCGGGGCGGAGCTGAAAGACCTAGACCTTGACGCATCCGTTGCTGAGAGTAATTACGTTATTGACAAGAAGGCGATATGGGGTTGTGGTATCGCCGTAAGGAGAAATCAAACCAAGGAGGAATGATGAAAAAATTTATTATTGCGACTTGTGCCTTGGCGGCACTCGCATCAGTCGCGTTTGGCGGTACCGAGACTTATTCAGGCAAGCAGACTGCGGTTCAGCCGGCACCACCCTGTCCGGAATGGTATCGGGACACGGAGTGGAACGTGAGCCTTTGGGGCACGTATTTGTTCACTGGGTCAAATTGGAGGGATGATCAGTATTTGGGTGTCGATCACGCCTGGGGGGGTGGTGGCGACGTCAAATTTTTCTTCCATCGCTACTTCGGTATCGGGCTCGAAGGTTATGCTGTGGGCCTGGGAAATAATCGTAGCCGCAGCTTCACTGTCGGTGGTGAAACTTTTGACATCGAAGCTGGCAATCAGAGCGTAGTCGGCAGCGTCCTTGGCACGTTTACGTTTCGGTATCCGATTCCATGCTCACGATTCGCACCTTACGCTCTCGTAGGCGGTGGTGCGATCTTCGGTGGTGGAAGCCGTTCGATACTGGTGTTCGACAGCGACGGCGACCTCATCGCCGAACGGCACAACGATACCGAAAGCAAAGTCGTAGGGCAGTTTGGCGGTGGCTTTGAAGTTCGTTTCACCCCGACAATCGGCTGGATGAATGACTTCAGCTGGAATGTTGTCGACGGGTCGAAGAACAACTTCGGGATGGTCCGCAGCGGCGTTACCTTTTCGTTTTAATCACGCTGTTTAGAATTTGCGAACGGCGGCACCTGAACCGGTGCCGCCGTTTTGCTTCAGCGCCCCGCAGTTTATTGACGCTTCGTCATTAATTCTATCGACCTGACGGGATGCTGGTCCCAAGCTTCAGGTTGCGGACGGGCAGAGTGCGGTGAAATTCAAAGCATGTCCTTCGCCGCGATCCTCGATAATATCGCGATGTCCCGGAGCGCGGTGGTACGGGGTTTTGCATCACTCTTGACGCCGAAGACTGACGCGGAGTTGGATGCGTTGGCCGACCGGGCCCGCCAACTCACTTTGCAGCATTTTGGGCGCACGATGCGGTTATTCGCGCCGCTCTACCTTTCCAATGAGTGCATCAACAGTTGTCGCTACTGCGGATTTTCCCGTGAAAATCCAATTCTGCGCGTCACGCTTTCGGTCGATGAAGTGGTAAAGGAAGCGCGACATCTTGCGGCGGCGGGTTTTCGGCAACTCCTTCTCGTCGCCGGCGAACATCCAAGATTCGTTAGTCGCGATTATCTCGCCGAATGCGTCCGCGCTTTGCGTGATGATTTTTCCTCGATCTCGATCGAGGTCGCTCCGATGGAGACCGAGGAATACATTCCGATTGTTGAAGCGGGCGCGGAAGGTCTCGTTGTTTACCAGGAAACCTACAACCGCGCCATTTACGATCAGCTGCATCTGGCAGGTCCAAAAAAGGATTTTGTCTGGCGTCTTGCTTGTCCGGAGCGCGGGTACGACGCCGGGTTTCGCCGGATTGGAATCGGCGCGCTTTTGGGGCTCGCCCCATGGCGCGAGGAAGCGATCGCGCTGGCAGCGCATCTCGAATATTTGCTGAAGCGCTGCTGGAAATCTTCTCTCACTGTCAGTGTTCCGCGGCTTCGTCCGGCGGCTGGAGAATTTCGTCCGCGTTTCCCGATAGGCGATCGCGATCTGGTTCATCTGGTATGCGCGCTGCGAGTGGCTTTCCCGCAGGTCGGAATCGTTTTGAGCACGCGCGAGCCGGCGGCCTTACGCGATCTGCTCATACAAGTCGGGGTAACAATGATCAGCGCCGGCAGCCATACGGAACCGGGTGGTTACACTGGCCAAGGCCGAGAAAAGGTCCATCTCACCGTCCGCGGGCGAATCATGCCGCCTGAGGTTGTTCCTCCAACCGATGACCGAGGCGATGACATCGCCACCGCCCAATTCGAGATTAGCGATTCGCGGTCGCCGCAGGAAATTGCGGCTGTCTTGCGTCGCAACGGGATCGAACCAGTGTGGAAGGATTGGGACGCCGCGCTGATGGAGCGATGAAAATCATCCTGAACGGTGAACCGCGGTCCGTGGAGCCGACAACTATCTCCGCGCTGGTGCGCGAGTTGAATCTGATCCCGGCAACGTTGCTCATTGAGCACAACGGATTGGCGTTGCATCGTGAGGAGTGGAATTCCCACGCGCTGCGCGACGGCGACAAAGTCGAATTCATCCGCGTTGTTGCGGGCGGTTGAATTCGCAAAGGGCAAGATGCCTGCGCCACTTTTATGTGGACTCGGATTTCTTAGGAAGAAATTTGCCTGCGCGATACCAGGACCCGCATTCCGTCTAGCTGCGAAACGACGATCGGAGTTTCCGCGGAAATAAATTCGCCCGCGGTGACGACATCGACGAGTTGATCGCCGAATCTTCCTTTTCCACTGGGACGCAGCATCGTCACCGCTGTCCCTTTTGCTCCAAGTGAAATGGACAGACCGGTGACGAATTCTCGCGGCGCGCTGAAGGATGGGCCCGAGGGATTCGCCGCCAGCAATGCGAAACGCCGATACAAACTCGTCCGCGGTAAATAACGCGCGAGCAATGCGATCACAATCATCGAGGCAATGATGGCGATCGAGAGGTTCAACATCGGGACGAGCAACATCTTGGTCGAGGGCATGACGGGCTGATCCGGATAGCGATCGACCATCGCCCAGAACAATGATGCCAGAATGAGGAAAGCGCCGACGACGCCGAAAATGATGGTTGAATGGGCAAAGAACAGGACTTCAACGAGAACGAGAGTAACGCCCAGAACAAAGAACACGACTGCTTCCCATCCGGCCAGGCCGGCGAGGTAGTGCCCGAGGAAGAAGAGAACGAAACATATTCCGGCGATGATGCCCGGCAAAGTCGCGCCCGGGATTTTGAACTCGAGATAAGCGCAAACGATTCCAACAAGCAAAAGCAACGGCGCAAGCGCGGTGATCCAAAAAGCAAATTGTTCAAATCCCGTCGGCTGCAACCGAACAAGCTGGCCGCCCAGTTTCGCTTTTTTCGCAAGGTCATCGATGGACTGCGCGATTCCGTCTGCCAGGACCGGCTTTCCATTGATCATCTCACTTGCTTCCTTGGCGTTTAAAGTCAGAAGCGAACCTTTCGCGTGCACAACGCGGTCGCCGATTTTCACTTCCTTGTCCTTGTTCATGAAAGCCTCACCGACATCCGGGTTGTGCCCGTTCTGACTGGCCATGTTGCGGACGAGTGCCGACCAATAGGAAATCGTTTTCTCTCGGATTGTCTCGGGCAGGTCTTGCCCGGTGGAAAGAACCGGAGCGGCAGCTCCGATGGCGCTGACCGGCGCCATGTAAATATGTTTCGTCGCAAGAGCGATGAGCGCTCCGGCCGATCCCGCATTTGTATCGATGTAGGTATAGGTGGGGATGGTGACGCGATTGAGCGCGGTGGTGATTTCTTCCGCCGAATCGAGTCGCCCTCCATACGTGTTCATTTCAATCACGATTGCACTGGCTTCGGCTGATTCCGCCAGCTTGAGTCCCCGTCGGACAAAAAGATGCAGCGCCGGGGAAACCTCACCTTTCAGTGGAACGACGACAGTGTCGCCCTTACGAATAATTTCGCGTCCCTGCGCGGTGGGCCCGATCGCTGTGACAAATAGTAACGCAGGCGCGATTTTACGGAAAATTTGGAAGCGGCTGCTCACGCGCTAAGTTTGCCACGACAAACACGCTGCAACGAGCAAAAAGATGGCGATTCCGTCGGAGACAATCGAGCAGGTCGCGGCCGCGAACGATATCGTGGAAGTGATCGGAACTTATTTTCCGCTGAAGCGGGCGGGCGCGAGTTTCAAGGCGCTCTGTCCGTTTCATCAGGAAAAAACGCCGTCGTTTACGGTTAGTCCGCAGCGCCAAACCTTTCATTGTTTCGGGTGCGGAGCAGGAGGCAGCGTTTTCCGCTTCGTCATGGATTATGAGCATGTCGATTTTCCCGCAGCGGTGCACAAACTGGCGGCGCGGGTCGGGATTACGATTGTCGAAGAACGCCGCAGCGAAGATGAAACGCAGCAGCATCAAGCACGGCGTTTGTTGCTGCGCCTGCACGCAGAAGCGGCAGAATGGTTTCACGAAAATCTGCTCAAACGCGACGTAGGAGCTTCCGCGCGCGACTATTTGAAGACGCGTGGAATCAACCGCGAGGTCGCGAAATCATGGAAACTCGGCTACGCATCCGAAACTTGGGATGCGTTTTGCCAGTGGGCCAGCAGGGAAGGATATCGCCGGCAGGAATTGCTCTCGAGCGGGCTGGTGAAGCTGCGCGATCAAGAACGCGGTGAGGGTGAATTCTACGATCGTTTTCGTGGGCGTGTCATGTTTCCCATCTGCAATGACGTTGGCGAAGTCATTGCTTTTTCCGGACGCGTTCTCGCCAGTGATGCGACGGCGGCCAAATACATCAATTCGCCGGAGACGCCGCTCTTTCGCAAAGGCCGCGTCCTTTTCGGATTGCACAAAACAAAGCGCGCGCTGATTGATGCCGACTGCGCGATCGTCTGCGAAGGGCAGCTCGATTTGATCACCCTATTTGAAGCGGGAATTCAGAATGTGGTCGCACCGCAGGGAACCGCTTTCACCGAACAGCAAGCGCATGTCCTGAAGCGGTTCGTTCGCGAAGTAGTGCTCTGCTTTGATTCCGATACCGCCGGGCAAAATGCGGCCGAACGTTCGCTCGAGGCGTTACTGCAAAATGACCTGGTGGTGCGGGTAGTGGAGATGCCCGCAGGTGAGGATCCGGATTCACTGGTGCGGAAATCCGGCCGGCAGAAATTCGATGAACTGGTTGCTGCTGCGCCGGACTTTTTTGACTATTGGATCGAGAACAAAGCTGCAACGAGCGATTTGAATTCCCTTTCAATCAAGATGCAAATTGCTCGTGAACTGGCCGCGAGTGTCGCACACGTACGCGACCCGGTGATGCGCGGGGAAGTAATGAACAAGGTTTCCGCGCGGCTCAGTATTCGTGTCGGTGACTTCGAGACCTTGGTGAAGCGCGGCGAACATAATCGCCCAGTAGCTTCGGTCTCAAAAGTGGGACCGCCCGTCACAGCTCCATCGCACGATGTGGCCATGCTTTGTCTGCTTGCCCTGCGTGATGAAGAGGCACATGCCTTCCTGCTCGAACAAAATTGGCGGGATGTGCTGGCACATGTTCCGGGCGCGGATTTGCTGATAAGAATTCTCGAAGCCGATCTCAGGCCGAATGATCCAGCATCGCTCAATTTGTTTCAAACAACTCTGACGCCCTCTGAGGAGTCGCTTGTCTCGGGCTGGCTCCTGCAAAAAATACCGGCGAACCCGGCTGCGGTAGTGCGTGGCTGGTGGAGTGGCCTGCAACAGGCGATTTTACGGCGGGAATTGGAGGCGGCGGAGAGCCGGATGCGGCTTCCAAATCTGACCACCGGGGAAATTATGCAACTTCAGAAACAAGTCCTTGACCTGCGGAGCCAACTCCACGACGTTCTCCGGTTTTCGCCAGCCCGTGCTCACGAGTCCTAACATTTCGGATATTCCCGCGGTTCCGAAGTTCTGATCCTTTCCCCGTGGCCAAGAAATCAAAACGAAGTGCGCGGGGACGGAGTCACTCTGGCAACAACTCACGGCTCATTTCAACGCCGCATCAGAAATTAAAAACCACTGCACTGCCAGTAGTTGCGCGAAAGCGTGGACGGCCGCGCAAGACACAGCTTGTGGTGTCGGAAAAAGTAGTAACCGCTCAGCAAGTTGAAGGCACCAATCGCCTCAACATCGCGTCTGATGATTTACAAAGCCGCATCCGAGAACTGGCCAAACTGGCGAAGGAACAGGGTTACGTCACCTTCGACGATCTCAATGACGTTTTGCCCGAAGGACTGACGAACGCGGATGATCTCGATACGATTCTGAGCCAGCTCCGGCGAATGGAGATCGACATCATTGAAGCCTCGGA
The DNA here is from genome assembly GCA_963781735.1 of uncultured Verrucomicrobiae bacterium. Taxonomy (GTDB): domain Bacteria; phylum Verrucomicrobiota; class Verrucomicrobiia; order Chthoniobacterales; family UBA10450; genus AV69. The sequence continues at coordinate 356,748 of CAWAHI010000017.1, forward strand.
GGTCGATCGGTACAAGGAAGGCAAAAAAGAGAGCGAAGAGGAAGAGGAAGAAGAGAAACCCGAAAGCCGCTTCGAAATTCTGGACGATCCAGTGCGGATGTATCTCAAGCAGATGGGGCAGGTGCCACTGCTCACCCGCGAACAGGAAGTGCAAATTTCCAAGCGGATCGAAGAGGCCGAGCATCTGGTCCAGCAGCACATCAATCGTTTTGGTTTTACCGCCCGGGCGCATATCGATCTTGCCCAAAAATTAGCGGAGGGCCACGAACGCTTCGATCGCGTTATTCTCGATAAGAAAATCGAGAGCCGCGAGCGCTACATGAAGTTGCTGCCGCGCTTGTGCCAGAAAGTGGAGAAACTGGCTGAAACGACGACGCAACAGTATGCTCAAATGCGGGAAGCAACTCCCCGGACGGCAAAGGCGCGGGCGAAAACTTTCCAGCGTTCCGTCAATGGCCTGCAACGGCTTTATCCGCGGTTCTATTTTAAACAAAAAGTCACCGAAGAATTCGTGCATCTGGCCGATCAACACTTCGCCATGTTGATGGCGCTGAAATCGGATCTGCCGAAACCGAATCAAGGGCGTCGCAACCAGTTACCCAAGCTAGAGCATCTGGAATGCGCGGCCTGGCTTTCGGCCGACGAATATGTCGAACATTATCAGGCTTTGAAATTGTGGTTGCGCAAGGCGCTGCGGGCGAAAACCGAAATGGTGGAAGCCAATCTGCGGCTCGTCATTTCCATTGCGAAAAAATATACCAACCGCGGCCTCTCGTTTCTCGACCTCATCCAGGAAGGCAACATGGGGCTGATGAAAGCGGTCGAGAAATTCGAGTATCGCCGTGGCTATAAATTTTCTACTTACGCCACGTGGTGGATTCGCCAGGCGATTACCCGTTCCATCGCCGATCAGGCCCGCACCATCCGCATTCCGGTGCACATGATCGAGACAATCAACAAACTGATGCGGGTGCAGAAACAGCTGGTCCAGGAATATGGGCGGGAGCCAACTCCAGAGGAAGTCGCCGAGGAAATTCTGCTGCCCGTCGATCGCGTCCGCGCGGTTTTGAAAATGGCCCAGCAACCGATCTCATTGCAGTCTCCGGTCGGAGAAAGCGAGGAGACTAATTTTGGTGATTTTATCGAGGACAAAGGCGCGGAAAATCCAAGTGACGTCACCGCGATTGTGCTGTTGAAGGAAAAAATCAAAGACGTCCTCGAAACACTGACCGAACGAGAGCGGCAGGTGCTGGAGCAACGCTTTGGATTGGTTGATGGATATAGTCGGACCCTTGAAGAAGTAGGCCGCCAATTCCGGGTGACCCGTGAACGGATACGGCAAATTGAAGCCAAGGCGTTGCGTAAAATGCGACACCCTACTCGCATCCGACAGTTAGAGGGCTTCCTCGACGCCGCCGAGGTCTGAGAAACGACTAGACAGGATTTACAGGATTAACTGGATTAAAAGCTCAGAAAGCATTTTTCGGAAATCCCTGTAGAATCCTGTTAATCCTGTCTAAAGAGTGGCTTGGAACCGAAACTTTCGGTAAGATTTTTAGTTAAATTTGATGGGCATGAATCGCGACGAAGATCCACAATTGTGGGATTTGCTCGGCCAGTCAAAAAGGCCGTCGCCGTCGCCATTTTTTTCCCGCAATGTCGTCCGCGTTGTTCGCAGCCAGTCCGGGAGGGGACAAGGTCTGCTTGCCTGGTTCAGCCTGCGTCGACTGGTTCCAGCGCTGTCGGCCACCGCTGTCGTCGCGATCACGGCATTCACATTCCAAGTGCTGCATCATCAGGACCGATCATCTCAACCGGGTTTCGCCTCCGCAGAAACCCCTGATGCTGAGCTCGTTGCCGATCTGGATGTTCTGGTCAACGATGAAGACAGCGATGACACGCTGCTGCTTTAATCTTTGGCGTCGTTAGGCTCTGGCTAAAGGGAATTTCTCCGCGACACGGGATCAAACCGTGTTCACGAATGTGGTCAGGCGTTTAATGCCGGAAGTGGCTCCGCCGAACGTACACCCGATGGCCATGCCACCAATAATAAGGCCCATACACGCTGCTATAATAGATAACCGGTCGGTAATACGGCGCGCCGTAGGGATAGTAGCTGTACCGGTAATAACCGTAGCCATACGGGTAGTAAGCCGGGTATCCGTAGACTGGAAATCCGACGCCGATCCCGATTGAAACACCAGCGTTCGATTCAGGCGCGGTTAGCACGATGAAGCCAATCGCGAGCAGCGCGATGATCATGAACTTTTTCATTCCTCTACCTCCTCCTCGATGATTTAACGGAACAGGAGGCGCAAAGTTTTGCTCGATTATTCGCCCGACCAACTAACTCGAAGGCTTCGGATAACCAGTGACGCAAATATCCTCGCCGATTCGCTGGTAAAGCGGCGATTCCAATCGCATGGAACCTTCGGTGGAAGGGGCACCTTTACCCCCAAAAGCGAGGACGTTTCCGCCGGTGAAGATCGGCGCGATATATATTTGGACTTTGTCGACTAATCTTTGATCAAACGCCTGGCTCAGAACGTCACCACCGCCTTCAATTAGGACACTCGTGACTTTGCGCCGGCCGAGATCGCGCAGGACCGAGCGCAATGTTTTGTTCCGATATATTAAGGTGCGATCCCGATTCGAATCGCAAAAGACTTTCGCGGTCTGCGGAAGCCGACCCGATCGTGTGAGAATCACTCGCAATGGTTGGACGCGCCGCGGTCCGCTGCGAACAGTGAGATACGGATTATCCCGGCGGATTGTCTCGGCTCCGACAATGATAGCATCGACGACCGCTCGAAGCTTCTGTGCATGAGCACGCGACGATTCCGAAGTAAGCCACCGCGATTCCCCTGGGGGCCGCGTGAGATGAGCGTCCAGACTCATCCCGCACTTCGCGATTACAAATGGTTCGCCGGTGACAATCCATTTGTTGAAGCCTTCATTAAGTCGCGCGCACTCCTCTTCCAGGGTGCCAGTTGTAACATCGACGCCGCCAGCACGTAGAAGTTCAACGGCGCGGCCGCGATGTTGCGGATTTGGGTCAATGGTGCCGATAACGATACTGCGAACACTGCGTTCAATGATGTAATTCGCACACGGTGCGGTCCGTCCTCGTGTTGAACATGGTTCGAGCGTCACGTAAAGAATCGCGCCGGGCGGCACCGGCCCCGCTAACTTTCGCAAGCAATCAACTTCCGCATGATCGCCGCCCGCCTGCCGGTGATATCCGCGCGCGATGATGCGATTGCCTTTGACGAGGACAGCTCCAACAGCGGGATTCGGGCTCGTTTTTCCTAGCCCTTTCTTTGCTTCGGCGAGGGCGGCTCGCATGAATTTTTCGTGCGTGTTCTCTGGCGGCACGAGCTGAAGGTATGAGCAACGGTATCGGCCGCAACCCAGCAAGTATCTGGGTCGTACTGGCGCGCGGACTGGAAAATCATGGTGCCTCGGCTGTGCAATAATGTCCCATATCTTATGCGATCTGTGCCTCATATATTACACAGAAGTCCAGCATCTGTAGCTACTTACGATGTTCTAACCGCAACTGGCATTTTCCAAGCTAAAGGTCCTCTTTGGAAAACAATTTAGAAGGAATTAAACACATATGAGTATTATCCGATATCAACCACCTCAAACGCTGGCTTTCAGTGGATTCGATCGCCTGAGCAATCTGCGCGACGAGCTGGATACCTTGTTTGAGATGCCGTTTTGGTCGAATTTCGGCCGGCAATCGCAACTTTTTAGCGGTTGGTCGCCCGCACTCGACCTTTACCAAAACAACGACAACGTCATCGCCCGGGTCGAGTTGCCAGGTATGCGTAAGGAAGACATCGAAATTTCCTTGCACGACGGAATGCTGACCATCAATGGTGAGCGCAAGAGCGAGACTCCGGAAGGGGACAAAGCTGAGCGCACCGAGCGTTACGTCGGCAAATTCCGACGTAGCATTTCGCTGCCGACGCAGGTCGACGCCAATAAAGTCGCGGCCAATTACCGTGACGGTATCCTGACGGTCACTCTGCCGAAAGCGGAGGAAGCGAAGCCGAAACAAATCAAGGTCGACGTCGCCTGATTCATTTAGAGAGGAAATTATTTATGGAAACATTGGTTCGCGAAAATCGTAACGCCGTTCAGCGCCGAGCTGAACAATTCGTGACCCCGGTCGCGAGTGTAGTCGAGGATGGCGATGCCTATCTCTTAAAGGTCGAGATGCCCGGAGTGAACAAAGAAGGGCTCGAAATCTCGGTCGAGAACAATGAACTAACGATCACTGGCCGACGGGACTTGGCGCAGATCGAAGGAACATTGATCCACCGCGAATCGCGCACGGAAGATTTCCGGCGCGTCTTCGAGCTCGATCCCAGCATCGACACCTCAAAGATTTCGGCTCGGATCGATCAGGGGTTTTTGACCCTTACTCTTCCGAAAGCGGAGCAGGTGAAACCGCGCAAGATCGCTGTCAGCTAAGGGGAAGAGAAGCGTAGATTTCCAAAGGCCGTGCACTCGAAATGTGCGCGGCCTTTTGCTTTTATCCGGGGAGCGCACACGCCCTCGCGTGCAATCGTCAGTCTGGCTCGGAACGATGGTGCCCTCGCCATCGCGAACTTTGTGTCCTTGATTGCGGCGAGGCGCCGCAAGTTCAAGCCGGACTGGCGTTGAAATCGCGTTCCTCCCCCGGTTTTTCAAAAATCTCCTAAATCTCGCTCGTTTTCTTCTTGGCGAATACGGTGTTGCCGCCTTACTTAAAGATTGAAAAATTTATGCCCGCAAAGACCGCAGAAAAAACCGGCGAAGATAAGGTGATCGCCGCTCGTAACAAAAATCTCGATCTCGCTATTCAACAGATCGCCAAGGATTACGGAGACGGCGCCATCATGCGCCTTGGTGACGAAAAGATAGTCGATATCGACGTCATTCCGACCGGGAACATTCTGATCGATCGTGCCCTCGGCGTGGGCGGCTTTCCGCGCGGACGCGTTGTCGAGGTTTTCGGCCCGGAATCATCCGGGAAAACGACGTTGACGCTGACCGTCATCGCGCAGGCGCAGAAACGCGGCGGTCTCGCTGCCTTCATCGACGTTGAGCATGCATTGGATCCGCAGTATGCGAGGAAGCTCGGTGTTAACCTTGATGATTTGCTCGTGTCCCAGCCCAGTTCCGGTGAGGAAGCGCTGCGCATCTGCGAAACTCTTATCCGTTCCAACGCGCTCGACGTCATCGTGGTCGATTCAGTCGCGGCCTTGGTCACAAGAGCGGAGCTGGAAGGCGAGATCGGTGATACCACCGTCGGCGCGCAAGCGCGTTTGATGAGCGCTGCCTTGCGCAAGCTCACATCCCTTATTTCGAAAGCGCGGACCTGCTGCATTTTCACTAATCAGATCCGCGAAAAAATCGGCGTCATGTTCGGTAATCCGGAAACGACACCGGGCGGCAAAGCCTTGAAGTTCTACGCCAGCGTTCGTGTTGATATTCGCCGCATCGGCGCGATCAAACAGGCTGATGGCGTCGTCACCGGTAACCGCACCCGGGTCAAGATTGTAAAAAACAAAGTAGCTCCGCCATTCACCGAAGCGGAATTCGACATCATGTATAACGAGGGAATTTCCTCCACCGGCGCGCTGCTCGATCTCGCGCTGGAGAAGCAAATCGTCGAGAAACGTGGTTCCTGGTTGAATTACCGGGGTACGCAACTGGCACAGGGAAGAGATGCGGCCAAGGACGCCTTAAAATCGGATCCGAAATTATACGAGGAGATTGAGGCCGCGGTGAAGGCGAAGCTGGACGAAGAGAAATAATCAGGGGGCTTCAACGCCGCTCAGAATTCCACCAAGATGGCCGGTGAGCGTGATCGCCATTAGCGCCAGGAAGGTCACTGCGAAATAGGCGAAACCTGGCGAGATGCTTTTCAGGCGGAAGCGCCGGCGCATCCAGCAGAGAAAGAAAATTAGCGAAGCTGACGTCAGAGCGCAGATCATGTGCAACCGCAGGTTGCCCTTGATGGCCGCGCCTTCGAGTTGCCATTGCCATGCGCCCAACCCCGTAGCGATCGCTAATGGGAGGGTGAGCGCCGCGCCGAGGAGATTGTAATAAGCGACAGATGCAAAAAGCGGTTGCTTACGCCAGACCGCCAGTAGCTCAAAGACAACGCTCGCTATAAAAAGCGCAATCGGGAAATGAATGATAACCGGATGCTGCGCGTGCCCAGCCAGAAGCGCGGATTTCAGATCGAACGGATTCGGAGAATGGGAAGCCGCCAGAAATAGTTTCATACTGTTCACGGAACCGCGGCTACACGGGGATCAATCGCGCCGGACTATTTCGTGACCACGATCGTCCCGGTCATCTTCGGATGAACGGAGCAAAAATAGTCGTAAGTGCCGGGAGCTCCCACCGTGAGGGTGAACTCTTGGTCGGTGTCGAGTGCGGTCGATTTCTTAAACTGCTTCCCAACGCTCACAATGGTGTGAGGTTCTTCGTCCCGATTGATCCAGGTCACCGTCTCTCCAGACTTCACGGTTATCGTCTGAGGATTGAAAGCGAAGTCTTTGATCTCTATTCTGTTTTGCTTGCTGCTGGTGCTGGCGTCGTTCTTCATCTCGCCCGCGATCGCGAAGAGGGATAGATTGAGAAAAGCGATGGCGCACGAGAGTGCCGCTACTTTTTTTCTGGCATTGAGTGTGATCATATTTTGTGAGGATCTAGCTGAGGTTCGAGTCGACAACCGCGAGAGAAGACTTGCCTTGTAAATACTTCACGCTCGTGAGGCCGAGCATGCTGCGCAGTTTTTCAGACGGCACCGTGAGGGGGCCGGGATTTGGCGCCGTTCCAGGCGCCGGCTGAGGAAAAGCAGTCGACATGGCGGTATGGAACGTCACGTTACCTTCTACTTTCTGAAGCACTTGGTGGATGTGACCGTTAAGCACTGTCACGGAGCCGAAGCGCTTCAAGTATCCAAGCGCTCGTTCGCTGTCACTTGTGCCCCAACCCCACTGCGGATAGACCGCCCAAAGTGGGATATGCGCGAACACCACAATCGGCGTGCTCGTTCCGAGATCTTTCACATCGGCCTCGAGCCACTCAAGTTGCTCGTCGCCGAGTTGCCCTAGACCGCCGGCCTGAAGATCCAAAACGTTCACCAGTCCAATGAAATGGACGCCGTTCTTATTGAAGCTGTACCAGCCCGAGCCCTTGCCTTCGACGCTTTTTAAATAACGGTCACGATAAAGCTTTCCGCCATCATTGAGGACGTCGTGCTCACCGGGCACGTAGAAAACGTCCTTTGTCCGGCAGCTTTTAAGGACTTCGTCGAAGGTATCGAATTCCTCAGGCTTCGAGAGCTGGGAAATATCTCCCGTGTGGATGAGAAAGGACGGTGGCGTTGGCATCGCGTTGATGCGATCGAGCGCAATTTTGAAGGTCTCGGTAACATCCTTGTTCGCGTCTTTGCTAAAACCGATGTGGCTATCGCTGATTTGCAAGAAGCTGAGATCGGTAGCTGGCAACGGTTCTGCGGCCTTCGCTACCTGGGCGAGGGTTTTCGATACCAGGACGCCGCCACTGATCGTCCAAAGTAAACCGGTGCCGGCCCAGGCCATGCATTGAAGAAACCCACGGCGATCAATGCCGTCGTGTTCGTGGTCATGAGAGATGTAATCGGACATAATGTTTGGTTCTGTTTGGGTTGGATGCTTAGAGAAATTGTCTTTCATCTGTCCTTACTGACGCGGTTCGATTTTATTCCCGAAATCTTGGCGGAGCGGATGAGTCGTGCCAGCGACGCTTCCTGCGTGTTTGCAAAAATGCCGCACTCGGGCTGGGCCGAGTGCGGCATTTGCAGTCGCGGAATTGCGGACCTAATCGCCGTTTTCTCTCTCCGCTGCGTCCGCAGCGCCGGCCAGAGAAGTGATTAGCTGCATAAATTGAGAGGATTGCCCCTGAAAAAGGCCGTCAGCAATGAAACTGTTGATAACGCCCGTTGCGTCAAGCTGTCCTGGACCCGTTGGGCGAATGATTGAACAGGCAGGCAGGTTTGGACTAATGAATTCGCAGGGCTCGGGCATAATCAGGTTGGCTTGCAACCTCTCCGGCTGCCCCGTAGTCAAATCCTTAAATGTCACCGTTGAATTATTGATTGGATCGAAGTCGGTCAACGGAGTGGCATTGCCTGCCTTGTCCTGCCAGGTCTGGAAATGCATGATCTCAGATCCGCCGATGCTGATAAGGATCCGTAGAACTTCCAGGCTGGTTACCTTTTGCGCCAGGGTGGCGTACAGGCTGGTGCCACCTTGTTCGATATAACCAAAGTGAAAGCCCGCGGTGAAAGCGATCGCCTTGACGTGGTCACTGGGATTGTTTGGGTCGCCCAGTTCAGTCATTATTTCGCGGAATGGCAGTATGCTGCCCGCTTCTCAAACTCGGGACCGCATTCGGGAAGGTCGCACCGAAGTCAGGGTTGGTGGTGCTGCGGTAGCGCGTCCACCAGCTGGTATCCACCGTGAGCTGTTTAAGATTCGTAAGCCGTCCAGTTTGGGGGACGAACGAGACTTGGCTAGGCGCCAAGGTAGCGAAGTCGGCTCAGGTCAACTTCCTGCTCGCCCTTCGATTTCAAATAGGCATTCAGGAAAGCCGCGTGACTGATCTCATCATCGGTGTTGTCAGCGATATACTGGGGCTGATCGCCATCAAGAATAACCAGGCCAGCCTTATAGCCTGAATCTGGCGCCTTTACTCCTCCCAGTTCGTTGTATTGTTTCCACAAGTCGGTTTCGATTAGTTCGGCAGCAGCAAGGAGCTGAAGAATCGCAACATCTCCACGGGTAAGACCGTTCTTCTCCTTTCCATTTCCGTTCTTTGCCAATGCCTTGGCCGAACTGCTGAGTAACGCGGCGCCGGGCGCGAGAAGAGCTGCGCCCAGCCCGAGATTTCGGAGAAAAGATCGCCTGGCGAGGCGATTGGGCGCTGAGACCTGGGCCGCTAATTGCGATGATCCTGTGACCTCTTTGGCGCTGTTGTCTTGGACGTAATGGGTATCGGATTGCATAAGAGTCTAGATTTATTTTGGTTTTAGTTTGGTTGCTTGGCAGATTGCCTCACACCGTTCTCTACCGGCTCGGAGGATTTTTATTCCAAAGAATCTTTGAGACGTGAGGTCTTGGCGTTATCCAACTGGATCACCAGTAAGATTTCCGGGCCATCGCTTGGCGCCAGAGCGAGATTGGCGCTGCTCCATTGGACTGCTGCGGTGGGACTCTCAGCTGTGTTGTTGACAATACTTTCGCTTCGTTCAGCTCATCATCGCCCTTCCGCAGCCAAATCACTACGTCGGCTCCTTCACGCGCCACTGCTTCCGCAATGGCGCGCCCGATGGAATGTTTCTCGTTAATTACAATGACCTTTTTTCCTATAAGATCGAGGGTCATAAGTCAGCCCTCTGTTTCTGGAGGCAATCCCTGATTTTCATCGAAAAACTTTTTAACTTGAGCGTATCCGGCCTCGCCTCTCCGGATTTTGATAAGCAGGCGCGCTAAGTCATCTCGCCTGCGCTGAACAGCCAGATCGTGTTCCTCCGTTTGTAATGGTTTGTAAGCGATCCGGGCGACCTCAAGGTTGCACGCTTCCTGGCTGACAGGATCGGTTGAACGTAGTTGGCCTGATTCCTTTAATGTACCTGCAGCCGCCACTCGGATTTTTAGAATACGGCCGTTGCTACCATCTGAAGCATTCTCACTCTTTTCCGCGTTCATAGACGATTAGTAACATCGCCTTCAAAAACGAGGTGCAAAGTGATGATTTCATGTAGTTGGTGTGGGCTGATGTTTACTTGACGATGATGTTGTCTGTGAGCCGCGGGTGAATGGAACAGAAGTAAGAGTAGGTTCCCGTTGTCACGAAGGTGTGGGAAAAGCTCTGGCCAGACTTCAAGCCGGCCGATTTCTGGAACTGATTGTCTGCACTCGCGACCACATGCGGCACGTTATCGTGGTTGGTCCAGGTGACCGTCGCGCGGGCTCGCAGCGTTAAGGTGTTTGTGGAGGAACTGAAGTTGTCGATAGCAACTTCGGTCTTTATGACGCGAGCTGACGCTTTTGTTTCAGAGTCCTTGCCGTGCGTGCTACTCAAAAGTGCTACAGCGACAAACATCGCAAACGCTAGAGTGCCTGTATTCAAATGTCTTAGAAGCGGGTAGAGTACGGATACACGCCTGGCTGTGTTTTTCCGATGGGGAAGGAGAGAACCGAACATGAGATCCGTCCTTCCAGGACTTGATGTTAGTGATGATGTCATCGGTAAAATTGCCTTCACTTATTCATACCACTCTGATTAGCTAATATTCCCATTCTGTAAGAAGGTGCTTGGCAAAACAAAACAGCCAGAAGACCCTGGCATACCGCAACGCAACATTCTGCGCGGATGCTTACTCAAGAAAGGATCCACCGCTCAGGATCCGAGTTACTCCTAGAGAAAACTACTACTAATCCCGCTACGAAGTTGGTGACCGCAGCTACTGGCCCGGCAGAATCTTTTCTACCGGTTGCGACGGCGTGACTTCAAGGTCCAGAACACTAAATCAGGCCTCGGCTTTTGGTATCAATCCATCATGATGATGGAAAAAACTTTTGATTAAATCGTATCTTCTCCCAGTGTTCTGGTCCTCGATCAGGAATCGCGTTGCCCCATCAGCCGTTCGGTGAACAATAAGATCGCACCCGTAACGGTGTAGGTTCTCTTGTGCAATGCGCGCGACCTGAGCATCGAACGCTTCTGGCGCGATCGTCGCGGAACGCAATTGATCTAATTGTTTTATCGCGGCGACGGCCGCTTCGCGGATTTTCTGGACGCGACCCTCGTACTTTACGTCAAATTCATGTCGCGCTTCGGAGTTCATCCGAGTTTTCGTAAGATTGAATAGTTTGCGAAGGAAACTTGAACTCGTGTGGTGCATGCTTTCGCCACGCGTCGCGGGTCCCTGGGTTGAGCGAACCGTTTCTGTAAGTCCGTTTGTGCCTCGTCCGGATCGAGAATCATTCGTCGCCCTGCGGTGATGACAATGGGCAGGCGAATGTAGCCTCGGTTCTCCGATCGAAGCAGAATCGTATAAGATCCGGCCGGCAGTGTCACAAGCGCGGGAATTTCGTCGCTCCGCGAAATGTGATTTTCTACGTTCTTAAAAAACTTTCCGTCGGTCGTGTAGATGGAGTAGGAGCTGTGGGGGTAATAGAACGTGCCGCCGTCATCGAATCGATCCGTAGCCGAGTAAACCATTAGATAGCCCTGAGGTAATGCGGCTTGGTGGTTCAGCTTTGGTTGGATAGATCCGGTAGAAGAATCTCTTTGGCCGGCCTGGGCCACGGTTGGGCCGCCAACGCAGAATGCGAGCTGAACAATCAAAAGCATGGATTTCAAACAAGCTGAGCGAGATGAACGAAATGAAGATTTCATGTGTGATATGGTTGAACGTTTACTTGACGATGATTTCTTCTGTCATCCGGGGGTGGATGGAACAGAAGTAAGAGTAAGTTCCTGAGGTCGCGAAGGTGTTAGAGAAGCTCTGCTCTGGCTGCAATAGGGTCGATTTCTGAAACTGATTGTCGGCGCTTGAGATAACGTGCGGCACCTTATCGCGGTTGGTCCAGGTCACCGCCGCGCCCGGCGACAGGGTAAACATCTTGGGTGAGAAGCTGAAGTCTGCGATGGCAATCTCATTTTTATCCGCTTCGACGGGAATTGATCCTTTAGTTTCGACTTCCCGTCCACGGATGCTAGTAAGAGAAGCCAGCGCAACGAACAGAAAGATCGCCAGCGTGCCTGTATTTAAGTGTCTCAGAAACGGAGTGAGTACGGTCACGCACTTGGTAGCTGATCTTGGATAATGAGCGGGCGAGGTTGTCATAATGTGGGTCTTTCTGCGGTTTGGTTTCAGTGAATCGGTCATGGAAAGAATTGCTTTCAACAATCCATACCGTTTTGCGGCGGTGATATTCCCGGCCTGTTAGCTGATATCCGTCGGACGGCCGCGGCTCCCGAAGAGAGGTGAGTTTGGCGAGGCAGGAAGCGTGAACCGCCCGTCACCAAAGAAAGGAGCTAGCGCTAATATCCGAATTCTCTACCACGCCACTTTTCCGAAACTGAGGTCTTATGCGTCAGCCAAAATCTCTGAAGTACTCTCAACGGTGCGACGTTTGTCCTGCGAACTTCTGCGTGAAAGTCTCTAAGCTTGCTCACAGTTACGGCAACCCCGCAAGTCCTGCCCGATCGTTTGGCTGGTAATCGGATCCAGTTCGCCATCCAAATAGCCATCCATCAGTTTTATAGCTTCGTCGCAGGTCATCTTATATCTACTTAATTATCCGAGCGGCCAAATATTCCTTAAGCTTAGCCCGCGCGCGGGCGAGCCGCGACATAACTGTGCCCGGGGGAATTTGCGCGATGTCGGCTATTTCCTTATAGGAGAGACCTTCCTGGTGTCGCAGCACCAGGATCTCACGAAATTCCGCAGGCAATTCATCCATTGCTTCTTTAATCAATTTCGCGTCTTCACTGTGCTCCAGAATCGTCGCGGGACTCACAGACTCATGGCCGGAGGCGTGTATTTCCTCGTCAAAAGCGGTGGTGAGATCAGCCACGCGGTTCTTTTTTAGCAACGTGTAGGAGGTGTTTCGGACAATCGTTAACAACCAGGCCCGGCCATTGGAACCATGGAATCCACTGAACGATTTAAACGCGCGCAAAAATGTCTCTTGGACCACATCCTGCGCATCCTGTTCGTTGCGAAGCAACCATTTGGCTAAATTGTACGCTGCATCAAGATGAGGCAGCATCAGCGCTTCAAAAGACATTAAGTCCTCTTTTTCAGCGTGGCTTTCTTCGCGCTAACTACGACGAACTTCACAATCTTCGGGTCCAATTCGAAATCTTTGATCAAATCAGTTGTTCTCATATTTTTCCTTTTCAGGTTGTGACATCTGTCCGGCGCGTCTGGTTTTTTTCATGCGTGGCATAAATGTGCTTCTACCTCCTAAAGCGGAAATCCCGCTTAGAACCCGACCACGACTGCGCGAGATATTCTAAAGAAGCCGTCAGGCTGTAAAAATCCCTCGACCGTGTTAGAATTTGCGGCGTCGAGCAGGCTGTATGACGACGCCCTCTCCATCGCAACAAGAGGTCACCCAACTGCTCGGCGACTGGAGCGGCGGAGACGAGGGAGCGCTCGAAAAGCTGATTCCGCTTGTGCAGCCCGAATTGCACCGGCTGGCGCATTATTATATGAGCCGGGAACGCGCCGGGCACACGCTGCAAACGACCGCGCTTCTCAACGAGGCCTATCTACAACTTACCGACAAAACACAGCCGCCATGGCAAAACCGCACACATTTTATGGCTGTTGCCGCGCAACTAATGCGGCGCATCATGGTGGATCACGCGCGCGCACGGCACGCGCTCAAACGCGGCGCCGGGGCGATAAGGGTGACTCTGGACGAGACGGCTTTGGTCACCGAAGAGCGGGCGGAGGAGCTGCTGGCGCTTGATGAAGCGCTGGAAAAGCTGGCCGAGTTTGATCGCCGCAGATGCGAGATCGTCGAGATGCGTTACTTCGGCGGATTGACCGTAGAAGAGATTGCCGATGTCCTTAAGGTACATCCCAACACGGTGATGCGAGATTGGAGGGCGGCCAAAGCGTGGCTCTACGCAGAGCTGACCACGGAAGGATGTTGATGAAGCCTGAGCTGTGGCAACGGATCACCGACCTATTTGACGAGGCGATGACGCGGGGGCCAAAGGAGCGCATCGCGTTTCTCGAGGAAGCCTGCGAGGGCGACAGAGACTTGCGCAAACAGGTCGAGCGGCTCGTCAAATCTCACGAAAAATCGGGTGACTTTCTCGAGTCTTCAGCCTTCGCCGTCGCTCCCGAGCTTCTGACTAATGATCAGCGCTGGCGCATTGGTTGGAGAATTGATTGGTCATTACCGGATCGAGTCGCTCCTCGGCGTTGGCGGGATGGGCGAGGTCTATCTTGCGCGGGACGAGCGACTCGGGCGCAAAGTCGCGCTCAAGCTTCTCCCAGAGCGCTTGACGGCGGACGAGACGCAGCTGAGCCGGTTCAAAACCGAGGCCCGGAGTGCCTCGGCCTTAAATCATCCGAACATTCTAACGGTTTACGAGATCGGCGCGGAGGGAAACCGGCAATTCATCGCGACGGAGTTCATCGAAGGCATGACGCTGCGCGCGTCGCTCGGGTGCGGGAGGATGAATCTGCACGCCGCGCTGGAAATTGCCGTGCAAGTGGCCTCGGCGCTGGCTGCCGCGCACGAAACCGGCGTCGTGCATCGCGACATCAAACCGGAGAACATCATGCTGCGACCGGACGGATACGCGAAGGTGCTCGACTTCGGGATTGCCAAACTGACCGAGCAAAGGCCGACATCGGACCATTATGAGGTCGGAACAACGGCGGTGCTGCAAACGCGACCGGGGTTAGTGTTAGGCACGGGGCACTACATGTCTCCGGAACAGGCGCGCGGCCAAAAGGTGGACGCGCGCTCGGATATTTGGAGCCTGGGCGTAGTGCTCTACGAGATGGTGGGAGGAAGCCCGCCGTTCCCCGGCGAGACGCCGAGCGACTGCATCGCCTCCATCCTGAAGACGGAGCCACCACCTTTATCCGGCGTGTTGTCGGATGTTCCGCTCAAACTCGAATCCATTCTGCAAAAGGCTTTGCGCAAAAACAGTGATGAACGTTACCAGACGATCAAGGAGATGCTCGCCGACCTCCGCAATCTCAAGGGGGAACTGGAAGCGGAAAGCTCCTCGCCGCAGACCAAAGCGCGTGCCGAATCTATCGTCAGCAAAATCAAACGTCACAAGCGGGGCGTGTTACTCACCCTGGCGGCGGCGATCTTGGCGGCCGCGGCGTTTGCCTACTCTTTTTTCTTCGTCGCTCCGGGGCCATCGCCAAATGAAAAATCCATCGCCGTTCTGCCATTTGAAAACCTGAGCGAGGATAAATCTAACGCCTACTTTGCCGACGGGATCCAGGATGAGATTCTGACGCGCCTCTCCAAGATCGCGGATCTCAAAGTGATCTCGCGCACGTCCACGCAGCGTTATAAAAACACATCTCAAAATCTCTCTGAGATTGCGAAGCAACTCGGCGTCGCCAATCTCCTGGAAGGTAGCGTCCAGAAAACAAATGATCAGGTGCGCGTCAATGTGCAATTGATCAGAGCCGCGAATGATTCACATCTTTGGGCCGATACCTACGATCGCAGACTGACCGACATCTTTTCGGTCGAGAGTGAGGTGGCCAAAGCCATCGCCGATCAGTTGCGGGCGAAACTCACCGGTCAGGAAGAGCAAGTCATCGCCGCCAGACCGACAGACAATCCTGAGGCTTACGATGCCTACCTGCGTGGGCTGGCTTATACACTGAAAACGGGAAACTCATCCGCCGACGCCCTTGGCGCACAGAAATATCTCAAAGAAGCGGTGCGGTTGGACCCTAAGTTCGCCCTCAGTTGGGCGCTGCTGTCATACGTCGATGCGCTCGGCTACCTCACCCTGACTCTTCAACCAACGGTCGCCCTCCGCGAAGAGGCGCGGCAGGCAGCTGAAACCGCGCTCACTCTTCAGCCCAATCTCGGCGAGGCCATAATGGCCAAGGGATATTACCACTACGCCTGCCTAAAGGATTACGACACCGCGGTGCGTTACTTTGAGCAAGCACGTCAGTTCCTGCCGAATAGCAGCCAGATTCCTGAATCGCTGGCCTATGTCGCGCGCCGGCGAGGCCAGTGGGAGCGGAGCGAGTCATACTTCAACGAGGCCGAGCGGCTCGACCCGCGCAACGTTAATCTACTCGCCTCGCACGCAGCATCCTCCATTATACGGCGGCGCTTTCCCGAAGCGCTGCGAAAGCTTGATCAGGTTCTCGATATTATACCGGACGACGTGGATACCCTTGCGGAAAAGGCGGCTATTGCACAAGCCGAGGGCGACCTTCCGCGGGCTGCTGCGATACTCGCTCCGCTCCATCCGAACGCCGACGAAACCACCGCCTTGGGAACACAAGTTTACCAAGCGATCCTGGAGCGCCGCCCTGCACAAATCATCTCTCGGCTAAAGGAAATATTGGCCAAGCCTGACCCCGCGTTGGGTTATTTCAATGGTGAACTGCGCTTTTGGTTAGGCTGGGCGCAAGAAGTCGCCGGCGACCGTGCCGCCGCCCAGGAAAGTTGGCGACAGGCGCGCAGCGAACTGGAACCGTTCCTCAAAGAACAGCCGGAAAATTATATCCTCATTGGAGATCTCGCGCTGACCGATATGGGCCTTGGTGACAAAGCCGCCGCGTTCGCTCTGTCGGAGCAGGCGATGACCGTGATCCCGATCGAGAAAGACGTGGTAGGTGGTCCCGGTCCGATCGAGGTTCTCGCCCGGGTGGCGGCGCAGCTAGGAGAGCCCGACCGCGCCATCGCCGCGTTACAGAAACTACTCTCGACACCGTATGAAGGCCCACTGGCTTCACGCCTGCCGCTCACTCCTGCGCTACTCCGGCTCGATCCAATGTTCGATCCGCTCCGGAACAATCCGCGCTTCCAAGAATTGATATTAGCACCTATCCCAAAACCTCTCTAAGTAACAAGGCCGCCCGCGTGGTGAGCGCAGCTGCGAGCAGATTATAGTATGCGCCCTTTCGCCATCGCCGGATTCCTTCTCAGATCGCGAGGAGATCAAACCTGCTCTGCCGTCAATGCAGGTGATTTCTGGAACTGATTATCAGCGCTCGACGCTAAGACCGAATTCGCTAACCCGCCGCAGCGCCGGAATTATGGTCCTTTGAACGCGCTAAATATGTGGACCGCTCTTAGTGACGCGACGTTTGCTCCTCGAACTTGTTTTTGAAAGTCTGCAAATCATTAGCGTTAACGTCAGACACCGCCCAGTAGTTAAAGTCCGAGTCGACCCAGTGCAGAAGCTGATAGCCTTGGTGTGACATCGCGTTGGCGGCGCCGATCGTATTCGATCCCGCCGGCCAAACAAACAGGTTAATGAAATGCTTTCGCCTCCCATAAATCAGAGCCGCTACCGGCCTATTATCGAGATAATCAAGACGTCCCCCAATCAAGGGAAATCCGTCGGTAGAAAGGTCGACCACCGCAGGGGCAAAATCGAGCTTGGCGTCCAGCCAAGGCTTTACGGTATGCTGGTCGGAGGAAGCAACGTCCGTGAGGTGGTTTGCCATAAGCGAACGCACATGACTGGCGATAAGCTGCGTCGCGAGAAACTGATCAGCGGCTGGTCGCTGCAATCGGGGCACTACATTCCAGACGATAACGGCTGCAAAAACGATGGCAGCGGCGAGAGCTAGCCAATTCCATGAGGTTCCAAAAAGAATCGACCGTGACTCTGCGTGCTCTTTTGCGATTAGCGGCCGAGCATCTACCCGGATGCCGCTCCCGTTAGACTGTTCGGCAATCTCTTTTCGCAACGAGGATTGAATTCGCTCACGTAATTCTGAGGGCGCCTTGTAATAAGGGGTGGCGTTGCCAATTGCGCGAATTAGCGAGCGTTGGGTTTTGTAGGCCTGATCGCAGTTATGGCACTCGCGCAAGTGCTGTTCAATCGCCTGGTTGGTAATGGCATCCAATTCGCCATCCAAATAACCATCCATCAGTTTTGTAGTTTCTTCGCAGTTCATCTATTTCTCCTTACCGATCCGAGCCGCCAAACATTCCTTAAGTTTGTCCCGTGCGCGAGCCAACCGCGACATGACCGTACCCAGCGGAATTTGCGCGATGTCGGCTATCTCCTTGTAGGAGAGACCTTCCTGATGTCTCAGCGCCAAGATCTCACGGAACTCGGCTGGCAATTCATCCATTGCTTGCTTAACTAGTTCCGCGTCTTCAGCATGCTCCAGAATCGTTGCGGGACTGACCGACTCGTGGCCAGATCCGTGTATTTCTTCATCAAAAGTTGTTGTCAGGTCGACGGCATGGTTCTTTTTTAGTAGTGTGTACGAGGTATTTCGGACAATCGTCAGCAGCCAAGCCCGGCCGTTGGAGCCGTGGAATCCGCCGAACGATTTGAACGCACGCAGATAAGCCTCTTGCACGACGTCCTGCGCATCTTGTTCATTGCGAAGCAGCCATCTCGCCAAATTGTGCGCAGCATCAAGATGAGGGAGCATCGCTGCTTCAAAAGACATTAGCTCTTCTTTCGGAGATTGATCCGGCTCTTCGTGCTTCTTGGGGACTATGGCGAATTTCACAATCTTTGCGGTCGATTCGAAATCTTCGAGCCCAAAAGCATGTTCTGCGTTCAACAATAAAGCCATGACATTTTCACGTGCGTAAGTTCTGGTCTGACACACCCATTCGGTGCAGTACTACCCATCTAATGAGACTGGCGGGGCGCAGTTTTATTCCATCCTTGCATGCAAAAACTCGGCAGCCGAGGTCATCTCACAGGTGCCAAGCCAGTCAAACCCCGCTCCACATCACTCTGTGGGAATATAAATCCATCAAATTGGTTGAATAAGCGAAGAGCAAATTACCGCTAACCAAACACGCTTATGACTCCAATGATCGCTAGTATCCTCAATCTTATGGGACCGGACATGATGGTAATCCTGCTCATTGTTTTACTTCTGTTCGGCGCGAAGAAACTGCCTGAGCTTGCCCGTGGGATGGGCCGAGCGGTCAAAGAGTTCAGCGCTGCCCGAGATGAAATTGAGAAGGGACTGGGTCAGTCCGGCGGTGGCGGAGTAGCGCAGCCTAGCTTGTTAGACGCAAAATCCGAGCTGCCGCCTCCGCGGCAGTCCTAACAGGGTTAACACCTTTCTCCACAGCCGCGTCGGCGCTCTGCAACGGAAGGAACTCAATGATCGTTCAGATAAAACGCAGGCGGCGCAAAAAACGAATCGTCATTCTCGGCGGTGGTTTCGGCGGTGTTTATGCCGCCATGCATCTCGAGAAATTGCTGGCGCGCCAGGGTGCGGTGGAGATTTCCCTCGTTAGTCGCGATAATTTTTTCCTGTTCACGCCGATGCTTCACGAGATTGCCGCGAGCGATCTCGAGATCACGAATATCGTAAATCCCCTGCGGAAGCTGCTTCGCAAGGTTGAGGTGTTGGTGGGCGACGTAAACGAGATCGATCTAGCAAACAAGCGGGTCCTGATTTCGCGGGGTCACAGTAATCGCATCAGAACAACTCGACTACGATCATCTTGTCATCGCACTGGGGTCGGTTACCAACTTTTACGACCTCCCGGGGCTTGCCGAGCTGGCGTTAGCGATGAAATCGCTTCCGGATGCGATTCAATTGCGCGCGCAAATCCTCCAACATTTGGAAGAGGCAAATTCTGAAGGCGATCCTGCCGAGCGGCAGTCGTTACTTACTTTCGTGGTGGCGGGTGGCGGCTTTGCAGGGGTGGAAACGGTTGCAGCGTTAAATGACTTCGTTCGTGAAGCGCTGCCGTTCTACCCGAATCTGTGTGAAGATATGTTGCGGGTTATGCTGGTGCATTCTGGTCCGGTGATCCTGCCGGAACTGGGTGAAAGTCTGGGACGATACACGAGAAAGTGCTCGAGCGACGCGGGGTGGAGATTCGGCTTAACACCCGGGTCAAGAGCATGACAGAGAACAAGAGTATTTCTTAGCCGATGGTGTGGCAATTCCATCGCGCACTTTGGTGTGGACTGGCGGGACACCGTGCCCAGTCCTCTCATTGCTTCGCTCCCGTGTGCAAAGCGAACGAGGCCGAGTACTCGTAAACGAATTCCTGCGAGTTCCCGATTGGCCTAATGTGTGGGCGGTGGGGGATTGTGCGTTTGTGCCGGACATCAGAAATCCGGGGAAATCTCATCCGCCTACTGCGCAACATGCCATGCGCGAAGGGCAAGGTTGTGGCGCGGAATATCGCGGCTGCACTCTTAGGTCGTCGGCCAAAGCATCATTTTCGTTCAGGACCATCGGGTTGCTGGCTTCAATCGGTCGACGGATGGGCGTGGCGCGGATTTTCGGTTTCAATTTCTCGGGCTTCTTCGCCTGGTGGATGTGGCGGACGATTTACCTCAGCAAGTTGCCCGGCTTGGACAAAAAGATTCGAGTGGCATTTGACTGGACACTGGACCTTCTCTTCCCGAAGGACGTTTGTGCAGTATATAACGTCGAGCACAGGCGAAATTTCTCGATACAAAAATCGATCGAATGCCCTCGAAGTAGTCAGGCCGCCTAGTTATTTTCCCTTCCAAGATTGCGGTAATTCTCGCGTCTTACTAAATGTCGCGCTTAATTCCGGCATTATGACCGGCGCCGAAATCCGTCAAAGCTTTCTCGATTTCTTTCGCGAAAAGCAGCACGCGATTGTGCCCTCGTCTTCGCTCATGCCCGCCGCGCCCAATCTGCTTTTCACCAACGCCGGCATGAATCAATTCGTGCCCATTTTTCTCGGCCAGCAAAAACCGTCGTGGAATCCACCGCGCGTGGTCGACACCCAGAAATGCATTCGCGCCGGCGGCAAACATAACGATCTCGATGACGTCGGCCTCGACACTTATCACCACACTTTTTTCGAAATGCTCGGGAACTGGAGCTTTGGTGATTATTTCAAACGCGAAGCGATCGAATGGGCTTGGGAACTGGTGGTGGAGCGCTGGAAATTTCCGGCCCAACGAATCTATGCCACCGTTTACAAACCGGGACCCGGTGAGCCGGCCGAGTTCGATCAGGAAGCTTACGACCACTGGGAGCGACTGTTTCGCGAGGCCGACCTTGATCCAGCGATTCACATCATTAACGGAAACAAGACAGACAATTTCTGGATGATGGGCGACACCGGTCCGTGCGGACCGTGCTCGGAGTTGCATGTCGATCTGACGCCAGACGGCGACACCCGCGGAAGCTTCGTCAACGCGGGCGATCCGCGCTGCATCGAGATCTGGAATCTGGTTTTCATTCAATTCAACGCCAACGCGGACGGAACGTTTTCGCCCTTACCGCAGCGGCACGTCGATACCGGCATGGGTTTCGAGCGCGTGACTGCGATCATTCAAGGCACGAAAAATCTGACTGATTTTTCCGGCACCATTTCCAATTACGAGACCGATATTTTTCGCCCGATCTTTGATGAGATCGAAAAACTGAGCGGCAAGAAATACACCAGCACGCTTCCAGATTCCTCCAACATTGAGAATGCAGCGTCGGACATTCAGACGGACGTCGCGTTCCGCGTTATCGCTGATCACATTCGGACA
>CAWAHI010000018.1:0-75899 GCA_963781735.1 uncultured Verrucomicrobiae bacterium
GAAGGCGCCGGCGTGTTATCGGGTGAGGAATAAGACTGAGACTAGGCCAAAGATCGGAATGAGAATTGGTAAGGCGAACTTGCAGATGTAGCCAATGAAGCTCGGCGTCGGGATGCGTGCCTGTTCGGCGATGCTCTTGACCAGCAGATTCGGCGCGTTGCCGATGTAAGTGAGGGCGCCGAAAAATGTTGCGCCCAGAGACACCGCGGCCAGGTCGCGTCCATCACTGGTAACGAAGGCGGCAATCTGCGCGGTATCCTTGAGCTCTAATCCGTGAAGCCCAAGGACTGCAGCGAAGAATGCCAGGTAAGTCGGCGCGTTATCGAGCAACGCCGAGAGCAGACCGGTCGCCCAATAAAAACCGAACTCGCTGCGCAGCCCAAGTTCGCCCGCCGATTGTTCCATGAAAACCAAGACCGGGATCATCGTGCCGAAAATGCCGAGAAATAACCACGCGACTTCCTTGAGCGGTCCGAAACTGAAATCGTTCGACTCCCGAATTCGCTGCGGCGTTCCCAGGTAAGACCCAGCCGCAGTCAGAACTACGAGTAGTTCGCGCCAGCCGGCCGGAACCGCAATGATCGCTGCCAAAATGGCAAAGAGGAAAACGAAATTGTGCGCTCCATCGCATCGCCATGAACTCAAATCCGCAGTTTTCCGGTTCTCGCGCCAGTTAACGAGATCAAGAACAAAAAAAACGAGCAGAATTAACCCAACCGTTGTCGACCATGGTCGCCAGCAGTGTTGCAACGTCCAGAAAAACGGCACGCCATTGAGGAAGCCGAGCAACAACGGCGGGCCGACCGGCAAAAGCGCGCCGGCAATATTGCTTACGACAAAAATGAAAAATGCGGTGTGCATGGGCGCGATTCGGCTACGATTCATCGCGATCCACGGGCGGATAAGCAGCATCGACGCCGCGATCGTTCCGATCAGGCTTCCGAGCACAGCGCCGGCAAGAAGGAAAAGCGTGTTTCGGAGCGGACTACTCGGCGCTTTCGCCCGCAGATGGATGCCTCCGGCGACAACGAAGAACGAACCAACAACCACCATGAAGGTCGCATATTCCATCCCGGCGTGAACAACTCGTGCCGGCTGCTTCACCACCAACAAGTAGTAAAAGCAAACAATGCCGGCGAGCACGAGACAGAGTTTGTGGTAGTGCCGCTCCCAATGATGTCGCGCAATCAGCGGGCCAAGCGCGATCGCCAGCAACAGGACTGCGAACGGCACCATCGCGAGCCGGTTCGGCTCGGTGGCGATAAAATTCAGGATCGGCATTGCTTCAGCGTCTCTATTTGGAACGATCGCCGAAGGCTGGCAAACCAAACTCACTGGACAGTTCCTGTTCGCAACGCGAAGTGTCGGGATTCAAATTTAAAACCAAAGGAGGAATTTTTTATGACGACAAGAACAAGCTCGGCGGTTTGGGAGGGCAATCTCAAGGAGGGGAAAGGAACAATGAAAGTGGGACGCAATGCCTATGAAGGCCCATTTTCGTTTGCTTCGCGCTTCGAGAACGGGACCGGAACGAATCCGGAGGAGTTAATCGGCGCAGCCGAGGCAGGCTGTTTTTCGATGGCGTTATCGAACGGTCTGAGCAAAGCCGGACATAACCCGAAGCGAATCAGTACCACCGCGAAAGTGAATCTCGAAATGGTCGGTGGCGGACCAAAGATCACGTCAATCGAACTCGACACCGAAGGCGAAGTGCCCGGAATTGATGAGGCGAAGTTTAAGGAGATTGCAGAACAAACAAAGAAAGTGTGTCCGGTGTCGGTCGCACTGAGCGGGACGGAGATCAAGCTGAACGCGAGATTGAAAAGCTGAATCCTCGGTCCGAGCGGATGCGGATTGCTCGGGATGACAATGCGTGACCTAGCGGAACACTCTTCGGCGCTCGCCGCGGCGAGCGCCGCTACAACGCTGCGCTTACAGCTTGGCGTAAACGCCAATGAGCGGACGTCTCGATGGAGTGGGCGAACGGAAATCGCTCACAAAACCATCTTTCGTTCGAATCTCGACGTGCCCGACGCTCCGGCTCGTTCCATAAACCAGCACCGAACCGATCGGGGCGGCAAACGGATCGCGCACAGAGAGTTTTCTGAAGCCGTAGTTGGTGACAAGGTCGTCCGCAGCGTCCCGGGCCAATTCACTTTTCGGACGCGAGTCGATCACCCCGGAAGCGAGCAACGCCTCCTTGACATAATGCCAGCACAGCGAGCGCGAGTGTGCATGCGCTCGCTCTTCCGCAATACTGGCCGCGCGCATTAGTTTTGGATCAATATGCTTGTCTGCGGTGGCCAACGGACGAACGATTTGATTGGGATAATAATGGGTGATGACCTGAACGGACTCCCGTTGGCCTTCCGGGGTCTTAAAGGTGTAATGCGCGATCGGGCGTATTGGCTCGCTGACTAACGGCGTTGTTTTTGGGTTTCTTTTCCTTCGTAACAACCTTCGGCGCTGGCTTGGTAATTACTTCCGGCATTTGCTTCGTCACTACTGACGGCATTTCCTTCGCCGCGACGGACTGTTTTTCTTTCGTGACTGCCTGCTTTTCTTTCGTGACCACCTGCGGTTCTTTCGTAATCACCTGCGGCACGTGAGGCGTCTCTGTCACAATCACTTCAGGTGTTTCCTTGGTTACGACCTGAACGGAATCCTTCTTCGCCGGTGGTGGTTGGCTGGCGGTTACCGCAAGCTTGGGAGGCGCGAGCGTCTGGGCGTAGGCGATGGTTGTAAAAATGATCAAGAGCGCAGCTGTCGCCACGCTTGAACGGACCCTCCTTGGCACGGATTGCCGTATGCCCTGAAATGCAGCCCTCGGCAAGAAATTTTTTCGACTTTTTAAAACAGCTTACGGAAGAAAAACTCTTCTGCTCAAAGACCATACGCGCTACATCGGGGACATGGACGAACCGCTGGAATCGCAGACGCAGGCGGCGCACACCAAAATCATCGCCGGCGTTTCTTTGCTGGCCTTAGCCATTCATCTGCTCACCAATCGCGGCTACGGCTATTTTCGCGACGAACTTTACTTCATCGCCTGCGCACGCCATTTGGACTGGGGTTACGTCGATTTCTCACCCCTGAGTGCGTGGTTCCTGCGAGTTGAGATGATCCTGTTCGGCAGCTCGCTCTTTGCCGTGCGCATTTTCCCGGCAATTGCGAGCGCGCTTGCCATCGGTCTTACCGGAATACTTGCGCGAGAGCTGGGGGGCAGGACCTGGGCGATCACGCTGGCTTGCACCGGGATGCTTGGGAGTTTGTTCTTCCTGGCCACTGGCAATTTCTATTCGCCCAACGTTTACGAACCATTGTTCTGGACCGGCGCGATTTACTTTCTGGTCCGCATTATTAACGGCGCGCCGCCGCGCACGTGGCTTTGGTTCGGGTTGGTCATCGGTCTCGGACTGCAAAACAAGCATTCGATGGCTTTCTTCGGCGTCGCAATTGCGCTTGCGATCTTGTTAACGCCGGAACGTCGGCATCTCGCGGGAAAATGGATCTGGCTCGCCGCGGCGATCGCCGTTTGCATCGCTCTGCCAAA
Organism: uncultured Verrucomicrobiae bacterium; assembly: GCA_963781735.1. GTDB lineage: Bacteria > Verrucomicrobiota > Verrucomicrobiia > Chthoniobacterales > UBA10450 > AV69. The sequence continues at coordinate 3,554 of CAWAHI010000018.1, forward strand.
TATCATTTGGCAAATTCAGCATGACTGGCCGACCTGGGTGCTGCTGCACGGAATTGCGCAGAGCAATAAGAACGTTGTCCTCACACCAGGGCAGTTTTTCTCCCAACAAATCACGTTGATGAACCCGGCGACGTTTCTGCTCTGGTTCGGCGGGTTGATCTGGCTGCTGATTTCGCGCGAGGGTCGCCGCTACCGACTCATTGCTTTCACGTATCTGATCGCGCTGATCGAATTTATCGTGATGCACGGCAAAAACTATTATCTCGCCGGAGCATACCCGATGCTGTTTGCCGCTGGTGGCATCGCTTTCGAGCGAATGTTCGCAGTGCGATTACGCTGGTTAAAACCGGCGATCGCAATTCTCGTGATTGCGTCAGCGATAGTGTTTGCGCCGGTCGTCCTTCCAATTTTGTCGCCGGCGAAATTGCTCGCTTACATGCGCGCGATTCATTTCGAGGTTCCGCGCACCGAAACGTCGCACACCGCTGCCTTGCCCCAACTTTTTGCCGATCAGTTCGGCTGGGAAGAAATGGTGCAATCGGTTGCGCGGGTTTACACCAGCCTGCCGCCGGATGAGCAAAAGCGCGCTGCGATTTTTTGTCAGAATTACGGCGAAGCCGGCGCGATTGACTTCTTCGGTCCGAAATATGGATTACCGCCAGCCCTGAGCGGACACCAAAATTATTTTTACTGGGGGCCGGGCGATTACACCGGCGAGATCATGCTCGTGCTGGATGACGACGCGACCGACGAGCGCGAACAGTTTCGTTCGGTCGAAGACCGCGGACCAGTCGAAACCAGTCCTTGGGCGATGCCAAATGAGCAGCGTCTTCACATTCTCATCTGTCGCGACCTGAAAACGTCGTTGCGCGAGCTTTGGCCGAAGATCCGCGTCTGGTTGTGAGCGACCAAAATGAATGTTTAAGATGAACTGCGTTTAACTCCGCAGAGCGTCGCCCTACCAACAGAAGCGGGAGCGCAAAATTTTGGTAGAGCGAGACTTTGTTGAACCATTCGAGGAAATTTTCTATCCGAAAGATGAATGCGAATGCGACCAACCAGGCTCCGCAGAGCGTCGCCCTACCAAAAATCAGCGCGCGAAACAAAATTGGTAGGGCGAGACTCTGTCGAGCCGATGACTAAATATGCATCAACGATTCAATCGTAGCCATCCAGCTGAAGGCGTTTTTGTTTTTCGAGGTCAGCCGACGATTGTTTTTCTCACCGTTTGTAGCCGAAAACGGAAACCCGTATTGGATAATTCTATTGTTCACGCCACGTTAATTGATTCTTGGCTTGAAGCTTCAGGTTGGCTGATTGGCTTTTATTTGATCATGCCAGATCACATCCATTTGTTTTGTGCGCCGTCCGACGAAAGTCATGAGATCGAGACATGGGTGACATTCTGGAAGCGCTGCTTGCGGCGGCGCTTGAAGAGGAACGAGCCACTTTTTCAGGCGCACAGTTTTCATCATCGGCTTCGACAAAACGAAAGCTATTCGGAAAAATGGGATTACGTGCGGAAGAATCCGGTGCGCGCGGGACTGATTGCTGATCCAGATCATTGGCCTTACCAAGGCGTCCTTAACGAATTAGATTGGTGATCCAGCGTGGCTCCGCAGAGCGTCGCCCTACCAACAGAAGCGGGAGCGCAAAATTTTGGTAGGGCGAGACTCCGTCGAGCCACGAAAGCAAATGTTTAATTTGTTATGGCTCAGCAGAGCGTTGTCCTACTAAAAAGAACGGGCGCGGCAAAATTGGTAGGGCGAGACTCCGTCGAGCCCACGCACAGACGCCCTGCAACAAATTAGCAATCAGAGATGTCCCAGCTAGGCTCACCCTCGACCATGGATACAATGAAGACCAGCCGACGGCATTTCATCAAAGTCTCTGCTGCCAGCGCATTTGCTTTAAGCACGGGAACGAGAACGCTGTTGGCCGCAAACTCGGTGAAACCTTTGCGCATTCTCATCCTCGGCGGCACCGGCTTCACTGGACCGTTCCAGGTAAAATATGCCTTGAGTCGCGGGCATAAGGTTACCGTTTTCAATCGTGGTAAAACGCACCCCGGCGAACTACCGAAGGAAGTCGAGCAATTGGTTGGCGACAGGAATGGCCAGCTCGATGCCTTGAAAGGAAAACAATGGGACGTTTGTATTGATAACCCGACGACGTTGCCCGCCTGGGTGCGCGACGCCGCGCAGGTCCTGAAGGGGAACGTCGACCGTTACGTTTTTATTTCGACCATTTCGGTTTATGCCGATACCAACACCGGTCCGGACGAAAACACCACGCTGGCGAAATACGAAGGGGCCGATCCCTACAAGGAAACGCTAGAAGCGATGAGGGCCTCCGGATTCAAGACCTACGGGCCGCTCAAAGCTTTGAGCGAACAGGAGACGCAAAAATGGTTTCCCGGAAAATCACTCATTATCCGGCCGGGGCTGATTGTCGGTCCGCGCGATGAAACCGATCGCTTCACCTACTGGCCGGTGCGAATCGATCGTGGCGGTGAAGTCCTGGCACCGGGTGATCCGAAAGATCCGGTACAATTCATCGATGGACGTGATCTGGCGGAATGGACCATTCGCATGGTGGAAAATGGCGAGACCGGAATCTACAACGCCACTGGCCCAGCGAAGGAACTTGGTGTCGGCGGCATGCTCGATGGAATCAAAAGCGCTCTGAATTCGAATGCGACATTCACCTGGGCCGACGCGGAATTTCTCAAACAACAAAAAGTCGAGGCGTGGTCGGACATGCCGGTGTGGGCCGGCGACGAATTAGGATTGTCGCGCACGAATATCAGTCGCGCGTTGGCGAAAGGCCTGACCTTTCGACCGGTTGCTGATACCGCACGCGATGCGCTCACCTGGTTCAAAGCGCAAAAGCCGGAACGACAGGCGAAATTGCGAGCAGGTCTGACGGCGGAACGCGAAGCGGAAGTGCTGGCCGCGTTGCATAAAAGCAAAATGACGAAATCCGAATGATGGATGACGAATCAAATCCGAATGACGAAGCCCGAAGGTTGCGTCCTTCGTCATTCGAGCTTCGGCAGGAAAAGGCAAAAAGCGCGGTCAACCTGAGCGAAGCGAAGCGGAGTCGAAGGATCCCGCGACCTCACCTTAAAGTTTTCGCAACGGGACTCCTCGGTCGGACCCGGACGAGCGTTATTCGCTCGGGATGACACGGTTTAGAATGAAAGGCGTTTTGCAAAAGATCGTCGATGTTCGTGCGGCCGAAGTTCGCGCGCTGTGGCTAGGCTTCGCTTTTCATTTTCTCATTCTCACCGCCTATTACATCATCAAGCCGATTCGTGACAGCATCGCAGCCAGCAATCGACTGGAAACGTTACCATGGATGTTTACCGCGACGCTGATTGTCATGCTGATCGCCAACACGATTTTTGCCGCCATTGTCGCGCGGATGGAACGGCGGAAATTTATCCCGTTCGCCTACGCTTTCTTTATTTTAGTCCTGGCGCTTTTTTTCGTGCTGATGAGAACCGGTTCACCGGGACAGCAGGTATGGACCGGGCGCGCATTCTATGTGTGGGTCAGCGTCTTTAATCTATTCAACACCGCCATCTTCTGGGCGTTCATGACCGATCTTTTCACCGTCGAACAAGGTAAACGGCTCTACGCTTTCATCGCGGTCGGCGGAACGCTCGGGGCGATCGCCGGCGCTTACATCACGAAGAATCTCATTCGAGGCATGGGACCGGCAAACCTCGTCGCGATTTCAGCAACACTGTTTGCGATTGTCTGCTTTTTGGTGCGGTTTTTCCCAAACAATTTCACAGAAGGAAACAGAGTTGAGGCTGCTCGAGAACAACCAATCGGCGGAACTGTCTGGTCCGGTATCACGCACATCGCGCGCTCGCCTTATTTATTCGGCCTGGCCGCCGCCATCATGCTTTACACCACCACGTCAACGTGGGCGTATTTTCAGCAGACCACTCTCGCGGGCCAAGCGTTAAAGACGAGCACGGACCGGACAGTTTTCTTGTCGAACCTGGAAATCTGGGTGAACACGATCACGCTTTTCATTCAGATTTTTCTCACCGGTCGTCTTCTGAAGTGGTTTGGGGTAGCGTTCACGCTCATATCGTTGCCGTTCCTCAGCATGCTCGGCTTTGCCGCTATGGCGATTGCGCCGAGCCTGTCGATGTTGGCGTTTTTCCAAGTAACGCGTCGTGCTGCAGCCTACGCTTTAATGCGTCCCTCACGCGAGATCCTTTTCACCGTTTTGAGACGCGAGGACAAATACAAGGTTAAAAGCGTCACCGATACGCTTGGTTATCGCGTCGGCGACCAGTTAGGTGCCTGGTCGTACGGCGGGCTTGGACCGAATGGACTTGGACTCAGTCTCAACGTCATCAGTTGGTTTGCTGTGCCGATCACCGCCGGTTGGTGCCTGCTCAGTCTCTGGCTTGCGCGTAAGCAACACGCACTCGCTCTGGCTCAGCGCCGGGAAATCCCGGAAGTCGCGGTTACGACTTGACGAAAACGCCGAGGAGCGGACGGCGCGACGGCGTTTTCGAACGGAAATCGCTCACGAAACCATCTTTCGTCCGAATCTCGACGTGACCGGCTGCGCGATTCGCATTATAAACCAGGACTGAGCCAATCGGCGCCTGATACGGATCGCTTACCGCCAATTCTTTGAAACCGAAATTATTGACCAATTCCTGGCCAGCTTGCTTCGCGTAAGCAGTTGTCGGGCGGGACCTGATCACTCCCGATGCGAGCAGCGCCTCTTTCACATAGGCCCAGCATTGCCGGCGGGAATGGGCGTGGGCGCGCTCTTCGGCAATAGTGGCCGCACGCGTTAATTTTGGATCGACCTTGCCATCAATTTTGGCAAAGGGCCGCACGATTTTGTTGGGCTGATACTTTTCGACAACATCGACGGAAGTCGCTTTGCCGGAAGGGTCTTTGAAGACAAACTTGGATGGCTGTTGTGAGTTATTCGGCGGTGTCGTGGCCGAGGCAGTGGCCGCAAGGAGAACGGCACAGCCGAGTGAGAGAAGAATTGGGGGGAGAATTTTTCGCATTGGGAGCGCCCTCTATAATGCATAATCCGGGCCTGACAAGCGATTTTTCGACAAAGTTCCTATAATTCCTGCAGCACTCATAAATACTATATTACATCCACAATACCAGGCATTTGCGATTCTTATTAGGTGGCCCGGTTACCGGTCGCCGCTAGACTTTTGTCGGGCTGGAACGTCCCGCAGCCCCTTTGATGTGAAATTGTGATGCGATTTGCCTTATTAATAGGCTTTTTTCTGACGATCCAGATGGCCTATGCCGCCGAACAGCCAACTTTCGCGCGGGTAACGACCTATTGGCGGGAGGAAGGTGAATTTCGCGCAGCCTGGAACGGAGCGCGCCTCCGAAATGGCCACTGCGCCGTCGATCCGAAAAAAATCCCTTATGGCAGCAGGATTCAGCTAGGCGACGAGGAATTAATCGCCGTTGATACCGGGCCGGCCGTAGTAAGCCGGAAAGCGGCCCGCCGGTTAGGCCGTAACGCAACGGAGCGAAACGCCGTCGTGGTCGATCGTTACTTTGAAACGAAATCACAAGCTGTAGCATGGGAAAAGTCGCATCCGCATTTCATGAAAGTGCGCGTTCTCAGTCCGAGGCCGGCCTTGGCTATTTCTGAAAAGAGCCCGATTAAGGACAGGAATTGGGCGTCACAACCAATCGTCGCAGCTCCGCGAATCAGCAGACCGCCGGCGATGCGCGCGGCTATTTCAACAGGCGACTTTTATTTCGGCGCTTTCCTTGGATTATCGAGGACGACCGCGCGCGATGCCGTAGACGCACCGGTAGCGAGTTCGTTGCCGGAAAACTAAAACTAGTCGGGAAAGGGCGCGGTCGGCCACTCGATCGATTCCGTTTGCTACAAATAACTTAACTCCCGCGCCACGCCCATAGCTGAGACAAGGTCGGCGGTGGCATTTTCTTGCACACCGTTTTGCCATTGATCGCAGGCTTTCCAAACTGCGTTCAAGAGCGTTTCCGGCAATGGATGCTGGTTTTCGGCCAGCAAACCGCGCGCGAATCCGATTGCAGCGCTGCTATCTTGCCGATGCAGGGCGATCGCGATCAGCGGCCAAAGCGCCATCCAATCGAAACCATAGGGATCATCCATTCCATGCCATAACTCAAGCGCTTCAGTGGCGAGCTTTTCCGCCTCCACTTCATTTTTGTCGCGCCATGCGACCCAGGCAAGACTCGCCTTTGCCATAGCCACGTATTCCACCATTTTCAATTCCGCCGCGAGCACCAGTGTCTTTTCGGCTTCCGTTCTACATCTTAGAACATCACCGAGCCGGCGATACGCCACCGCGCGATACGTGAGGCAACGTGCTTGCAAAACCAGGTCGCCTGTGCGCTCGGCCATTCTGAACGCCTTGCCACACTGCTCCGCGGCATCACGAAGATCACCACGGAATAGCTCGATTAACCCCAGAACAAAATTAACATGCACGGCTTCCGCCAGGTTGTTCGCTTCTTCACTCGCCACGACCGCGCGTCTCGCCAGTTCGACACATTCTAGCGATGGCTGGAAGCGTGAATCCATCAGCATGGAGAGGGCAAGCGTTTTCAAGAACCTTGCTCGCTGCCAGGCGGCACCGCGCTCGATGATCACGGGTCGAAATTGGTCCGCCAATTCCCGCATTTCTTTCACCATTCCCTGCCAGTAAAAAAGATGCATGCGTTCCAGTTGGATCTGCACTTTTTCCTCCCACCAATCCGCGCCACCAGCGCCGGGCTCGCTCAATTGCTGATCGGCCAGGTTGAACTCGCGGGCGGTTTCGGCGAAATGTCGCTGCAGGCTGTGACTAAAACCATTCTTGCGGTGAAGGCGCGAACGCGAGATCGGGTCGGCGTTTCCAGCCAAGACCTGAGCGCGGCCAAATGCATCGCGCGCTTCCTCGTGTCGGCCGACCAGGGTCAAGACATCGCCAAGACCTTCGTTCAACCGCCACTCGCTTTCACGAAATTGCCTATCGCCACTGCGCGTGATTTGCCCGATCGCAGATTGGTAGAAAGCGATCGCTTCCGCATTGGCAAAGGTTGCTTTCGCTCGTTCGGCCGCTCGTCCCAGGTAAAATATTGCCCGCTCGGTCGCCTCAGCTCGCTCGTAATGAAAACCAAGCGTCGTGGAAAGTTCATCGAGCCGGCCGGGAAACAACGATTCGATCGCTTCCGCCACAAGTTGATGCAATTCCTTGCGCCGGGTGAAAAGCATCGAGTCGTAGGCGACATCATGTGTGATCGCGTGTTTGAAAATGTATTCCCCTTCCTCCAGCCCGGCCGTTTCTGACGCCTGCTGCTCGCGTGACTGAATGAACTCCCGCCGTTGCAATTCTCCGAGCGCAGCCTCGAGTCGATTGGACGCTCTTTCCTTATATATATAGGCGAGCACGCGGCTTTGAAAAATCCGGCCAATGACGGACGCGCGTTGTAGGGTTTGTTTATTGTCCAGAGGCAGGCGATCAATACGCGCAGCCAAGACGCCTTGGAGCGTCTCCGGAATTTCCATCGCATCAATCTCGCGCGTGGCCGCGGCCCGGTCCCCCTCAAGCACGATCGCGCCAGCGTCGATTAACGCTCGCAGAAGTTCTTCGACAAAAAACGGGTTCCCCTCGGCACGATTCAAAATTAGTTCGCGCATCCGGGCCGGGAAGTTTTCGATCTTCAGCAGTTGTTGAATGAGCGAGCCACTTTCATCGCGGGTCAACGGTGACAAGCGGATGACGTGGCGCACGCCGCTGCCATCGTTCCTCTGCAGTACTTCTAACAGGCGATTGTCCTCCACCCGGGCCGCGCACAGCAGCAAAAGGGGCACCTCATTAGAAAGTGGAATCAACGTTTCCAAAACCTCCCAGGAGGAGGGGTCGCACCAATGCAGATCTTCCCAGACCAAGACCAATGGCTCCCCATGGGCGCGATGGCGGACGTACCCGCGCAACGCCTCCAAAATCCCCGATCGAAGTGCTTCGCTCGAAAGGAATTTCACTCGCTCTTCTGTCACTGCGTCCACTGGCAGCTCCAGCAATCGAGCCAGGAAGGGATAAATCTCGGACTGGCCGTTCAAGCTTTTTTGCAATGCTGCCGCAATTTCGGATTGCGCCGCTTCCGGTTTGACGTTCAGGAGGCTCAACACAATCTCGCGCGCGAGCCAGTAGCTCATTCCCGCGGTGAAGGAAAGCGCGCGGCCTTCTGCCCACTTCACGTTTGCTGGCAGCAACGCCCGTGTTTCTGCGATCAAACGGCTCTTGCCCAGACCCGCTTCAGCCAGGATTGCGAGCATACTTCCCTGGCCATCTCCAAGATCTGCGAGTGCGCGGCGTATCTCTTCCAGCTCTTCAGCACGGCCTACCAGGGGCGCGCGCAAACCTTCAATGCCGCGAGTGGACCTCGGTGCGACCTTCGCCCCCAGCAAGCGGTGCACTTCCACCGGCGATTTTTTGCCCTTCAACTTCAAGGCCGCGACCGGTTCGAATTCAAAAATCCGCTGCGTCAGCCGGTAAGTTGCGGGTCCGACAAAAATTTCTCCCACCGATGATGCGTCTTCCAATCGCGCCGCCAGATTGACTGCATCGCCCATGACCGAATAATCGCGGCGATCATGTCCGCCAATCTGCCCTGCGACGACTAGTCCGGTATTGATTCCGGCATGCAGACCAAGCTCGGTTCCGTTGGCGTGATTGAAGGCAGCGATTGCATCCATCATCTCAAGGGCAGCTCGCAGGGCGCGCTCCGCGTCGTCTTCGTGCGCGATCGGCGCACCGAATAGCGCCATGATTTCGTCGCCAATGAATTTGTCGATAGTCCCGCCGTATTTCTGAACCACTGGGACCAGCCAGTCGAAGCAGGCGTTGATCAAGTCCCGAACCTTTTCGGGATCAAGCTTTTCGGAAAGCGCAGTGAACCCCGAGACGTCGGTGAACACAATCGTTACCAGCTTACGTTCGTCGGCGATTGGCGCATCGCCGCCTGTCTCGATCTGTGCCATTTGTTCGCGCAAAGCCGCGATCGCGGGATCGACGACAGCATCGCCCAGACCTTTCCGCTGCGATTCCAAACCGGCGATCGCTGCTGACAACTTTTCAATCTGTGCATCGAGATCAGCCATGTTTATGAACAAGACGTTTCCTTGCTGTTTCTATCGAAATAACCGCGCAGAATCGAGCGGTCTTTGCTTGCAAGGGTCCTTGCGCCGACAGAGCCTTTGCTTTCGTGCGGCAGGAATTTCACATCCGCCAGGCTACTCCGGACGATGCTGCCATAATCGGCTGGCATCGCGCCCGCATGTTTCAGGACATGGGCCTGGTGCCGGACGAATTGTTCGAGTCGTTCCGGACAAAAGCGCTCGACCGTTTGGGCAAAGCGCTCGCTTCCGGTGATTATTTCGGCTGGCTGTTGAGTAAACAAGGTGAGCCACAAAAAACTATTGCGGGCGCGGGCGTCATCATTCGGGAAGTTCCGCCGTTTCCCATTCGTCGCAAAAACGGTGAGAGCACGATCGCGGAAGGCCGGCAGGGATTAATCGTTAACGTTTTCACTGAGCCGGAATGGCGCAGACGTGGCCTCGCCCTGCTTTTGATGGAGCAGATAATCGCCTGGTCGCGTGAGCAACAGCTCGACGGTCTCGTCCTCCACGCTTCCGATGATGGTCGTGCCCTCTATGAGAAGCTCGGCTTCGTCCCCACCACCGAAATGAGCCTCGGCGGTGGCGATGTCTGAGTCGTTCCGAAACGGCAATTGCGACAAATCGGCGAAGTTATTACTGCTGTGCGCGACGGCTTGGGCACACCTCATCTCCACTCTGGGCTCGGCATCCGGCGACTTCGCAGCGGTTTGTTCGCATGTCGCGTTGGTTTGCATCTCCTTTTGATTTTCGACGCGGAGGCGGGTGCGTTGACCTTCAGCGATCTCGGAAGTCATGACGACATCCGCAGGATTATTAGGAACCGTTAGATCCTTACTTGTCAGCACCGGACGCAGTCGGCAACCAGCCACCGACGGCCTGAACAGGCGTGATTTCGCCCGCCTTCGTGATCCACGCCGCCACCGCTGTTCGACTGCCGTTTATCGCAGATTGGGAACTGCGTTCGGCCGGCTGAACTTTCTGACTACCACCCGGCCCAAGTTTTTCATGGGCGAGTGACAAAACGACGAAATCATGTCGCAGGTTGCGACCGTGGTTTTCCCCAGCATGAATAGCGACCTCAATGCCGAAGCCGAGGCGCGCGACGTAGCAGTCAAAGTTTTGCGCATCGCCCGATGCCGGCTCAAAACTAACAAGAAGTGAATTATCCTTTCCCACTGCAACTTTTAGAACTCCCGGCGCCTTCTCCTCCACCACAGGAACAATCGCGCCGCGCCATTCTCTTCCGTCCAGCACAAAAGCCGGTGTGTAAACGCTCTCAGCATTCCAGTTAGCCGCATAAAGGCGCTGTCGCTTCGTCGATTCAGCAGAGGCAAAAGGATCTTTCCACCCGAGTCGATCCCAATAATCGACATGAAAGGCGATCGGCACGAACTCACGCCAGAGCCGTGGGTCATTCACGAGCCGCCCGAGCGCCGCTTCCGCCGGAGGGCAGCTGCTGCATCCTTCGGAGGTAAAAAGTTCGAGCAGCTGGACCTTTTTCGGACCCGATTCAAAAACCAGATCGTCAGCGCACAATACGCCGCCAGAGAAGAGCAGTAGCACTATTCCGATGATTGCTTTCATAACAGCTGAGCTTGTTCGGACGCTGGAACAGAAACTGCCCATTCTACACTAATTCGGCCGCTTCGTTTCGGCGTCGCCTTTCGGTTTGACTGTGACTTCCTGCGCGACGTCGTACTCCGGCTTGGTCGCGCCCATTAGCCATTTGTCGAACCAGCCGACGATGTGCTCGAGACGTTCGACCCGATGCCACGGCTGCCCGGAGCGGGAGAGCTCGTGGGATTCGCCCGGAAACTTCACCATTACGGTCGGCACTTTGCGGAACTTGAGGGCGCGGAACATTTCCTCCCCACCCGCCCCGGGTGGAGTGCGGGTATCGCTTTCACCGAGCACGAACATCATCGGCGTCTTCACGTTCTTAATATAACTGATGGGCGAGCGCGCCTTGAAATCGTCGGGATCATCGAAGGGCGCGGCTTTGAACCAATTGGGTTGAAAGAGGGTGAAGTCGGCGGTGTACCACCAGTGTTCCCAGCTCGCGATGTCGCGCTGAGCCACCCCGGCGGCAAAACGCTGCGTGTGGGTGATTACCCAGTTGGTGAGCAAGCCGCCACCGCTGCCGCCAGTAACGCCAAGCCTTTTGTCATCGACGTAACCGCGCTTGATCACTTCATCGACGCCGCGCATGAGGTCCTGATAATCATCACCGGGATAATGATATTGGATGACGTTTCCGAACTCCTGGCCGTAGGTGATGCTGCCACGCGGGTTCGGATAAAGCACGATGTAGCCTTTGGCCGCCATCCATTGAAATTCGTGCTCGAAAATCCAGCCGTAAGCCGCATGCGGCCCGCCGTGGATATTCAGGATAAGCGGATATTTCTTATGCGGGTCGAAGCCGGGCGGCTTTTGCACCCACGCCTGAATCTTCTTTCCGTCGAACGTCTGATAGGTAATTTCTTCCGGCTCGGTCAGTTTCAATTGTGACCAGAGCTCGCGATTAACGTCGGTGAGTTGTTGCTGTTGCGCGTTGGAATCGACGAGAAATAAATCGCCGATGCGCGTGGGCGTCGAGATCAGGCAAATAATCTTCGAATTGTCAGCTGTAGCGCGGAAACTTAGCACCGCCTGGTCGCCCTCGGTGATTTCCGTCAGCACGCCGGTGGCAGCGTCAAAGCGGCCGAGGTTGGTCCGGCCTTCGCGTCCGAAAAGTTGGAGGATGCTCTTGCTGTCCGCGCTCCAGATGGGTGGGTTTTGGCCGCCGGCTCGGGGCGGCGCTTGATCGCCGAACGCGCCTTGTCCGACATCGTAGTCGAATTGCGCAGTGAGGTTCCGTGGTTTCGCGTCCTTCGCTACGTCGAGCACCCACAAGTCCGGCTGGGTATAGGAATTTACCGGTTGGTTTTGCGAAGCGACAAAGGCGAACTGTTTGCCGTCGGGGCTAAGCGCGAGGCCATTCGCGTCCATATCAATTGTCGTTAGTTTTGCCGGTTCGCCTCCGCTCGCCGCCACCGAGTAAATCTCCGTCTTTGGCAGTTCGTAGTAAGGCTCATCTACGTGAAGTGAAGGGAAAAAAATCTGCGCTCCATCCCTTGACCAAATCGGATTGGCTTCGTCGAAACGACCTTTCGTCAATTGCTTCGGCTGCACTTTTTCGTCGGCAGTTTTCGGTGCTGGAATTGCCCAGATATGCTGCGGCCGTTTGAAATCAGTGTTTCCTTCATTGTCCTCCCGATAGACGGCGTGGGTAACGACCAGCACATCGCTTTCGCGTTCCTCATCTGTGTCCGCCGCTTTAGATGGAGACGCTGTCGGTCTGGCTGACGCAGCCGGTGAGGAACTTCCAGCAACAGCTGCTTTTTTCGCTTCTTCTTCCTTCTGCTTTTTCTTTTGTTGCTTCGCCATGTCCTCGGGATTGCTTGGACCGGTAAACGCAATCGTCCTGCCGTCCGGCGACCAGCGCGGTGGGCCGGCGCCTTTTGGCAGATCGGTGAAAGTCCAGGCGTCACCACCGTTCATCGACAGCATGGCAAGCTGTGGCGGCTCGGGTTTGCCGTCTTTCTCGGTTGCCCTCATGAAGACGAGGAACTTTCCATCGGGCGACCACTGCGGTGAACTATCATGCGGGCCATTGGTCAACCGATGCGGCGGTTCCTTGTCCGCAATCGAGACCGTCCAGATGGCGGTGTCATAACCGAGCTTTTTTTCGTTCACGCTCACGCGCACGAAGGCAACGCGCGATCCATCCGGCGAAATTTGCGGATCACCGATCCAGACGAAATCGAACAGGTCTTTTTCGGTAATGCCGCGTTTGTCCGCGGCTTGCGACGCGATCGGAATGAACAAGTGCAGCGCGAAGAGAATCAGGCGACATAAGTTACTTGGCAGCATTCGCTAATGTTGCCGTTGAGTGGCGAGCTGGCACGCCTTTTCTGTATCGTGACAGCGCCGGGATAATGGCGCCCCGCTACAATGCCAGGCTCTCTTGCTTTGGCGCCGAGGCTTCCGCTGTGATTCCGCTAAATTTCTTCACAAGGTCGTCGAGCTTGGCGATGTAGTAATCGATGTTCTCGTCGCGATTTTGCGGGTCAAACTCACTGGCTGGCTTGGCAGCTTCGTAGGCCGCCACCTTCTTTGGCGTCGCCTTAATATAGTAGCTGATCTGGTCGCCCGGTTTGTAGTTGCGGCCACTGGCCAGGGCCAGCTCATAAGCGGCAGCACGGTTACGCGCCGAACCGGCAATTTTTGCCCGATATTTTTCTAGCGAATCCTGGAGGGTATCGGTCTTCATCAGCATCTCGATTGGCATCTCGCGATTCCGGATTCGTGTCTCGAACTGATGGCGCAGCTGACCAATCTCCACTCCCTTCCCTTCCATGATCCGTTTGATCATTTCCTCCAGGAACACCCGCTGGAATTTCTCTAATCCGCGGGATTTGAGGGCGCCGCCCTTGATAATCACATCACCACTGCGGGTGAGTAATGCATAGTTCTTTGCCTTGTAACTAAACATGGCGTCGAACTGCTCATCGAACTCCACCTCGATTCCTGGCGGTAGTTCCTTGGCCAAACCTTTGCGCAGGTCATCAATCTCTGTTGTAGAGGCGGCCGTGTCGGCCGCTTGGCGTTTCGTTTTTGCAGGCGACACGGTCCGAGCCGGACTGGCACTTGCGGCTACAGAATTTGGCGGGACGAAGTAAATGCCGTCGGTATCGACTTCAATAACCTGTGCGCCGCGCTCGTTGAGCCACGCGATCATCTTCTGCAATAGATCGCGGCCGATCTGCGTGACCCGCGCCGCGGCGTCGAAGTCGGCAAAGTGCCCCTGTGCGAAACCGAGATAGCCATAGAAGCTGTTGATCAAAATCTTGAAGGTATTTTGCAGCGCGTGGAGATGATGCCAGCGACGGCGGTCTTCCTGCCTGTCGACCAATTGCATCTGCCCCTTGGCTTCGAGCCGGAATTTGCGCAAGTCCGTCAGCAAGTGCCGAAAGATTTGAAGCTGATCGGTGGCCGGGAAGCAGTCGAACTGCAACATGATCGACGGATAAAGCGAGGCGACATCGCAGTGCCAGACATTGCGCGCCACTCCGGTGAAATAAATGGCGGTGAAGCCGCCTTCGAAACTCATTGCCGACGGCATTTCCGGAATGCTGTGGCGCTGGCGCAGATATTCGCGCAAAAAGAGCGCATTGATGCGGGTGGCGTTGCCGCGCACGATCACATCCTGATAGTTGTAGGGAAAGATTTGCGCCTGGATAAAATAACTGGGGCTTAACAACTCGGCTACGGCGCGAGTCTCGCGCACAGCGCAAAGAGCACGCTGCCGAAAACGATCGTCGTTATTGAAATAAGCGCGCTGGAGTTCCTTGCCCGTCACAGCCGATAGCTCAGCGCTATCGCAAAATCCAAAATGCTGCGCGACATCCACCCGCTCGAAGCCCGTGAGCGTGCGCATGCCAACATCGTAGAATTGCGCGAGCAAAAACGTGTCGACGAAGTGGCGGCCATCGATCTGGAACTTTGGATAATCGATGGTTTTCTCGGCGATTTGCAGACGCGATGGGCGCGAGCGAAGAAATCCGCCGCTTCGCCCCCAATCCAGTTTCACTTTCACTTTGCGCGCCCGCGCCACCAGATAGGGCAAATCAAACCGGAAAAGATTGTGTCCTTCGATTACGTCTGGATCGCGTTCCTTAATAATTGCCGTGAGTTGTTTGAGCGCGTCATGTTCGGATTCCTCTCGCTTTACGGGATCGACCACGATGAGTTGTTCCCAGCCGCTGTTATCGGACAAGGCGATGCTGGCGATTGGATTCTGCGATGCCTCAGCCAAATCGTTTTCACCCGTCGGTGACAGCACTTCCAACTGCATCCGCTTCAGCTCTTCAAACGGCAATTGCTTAAACAATGTGCGCCCAGTGGCGCTGAGATAATGCTGCACCGGATCGCTCAGCCCGAAAAAATTACGCCCCGCCTTTTTCAAACCGTTGCGCAACGCGATCAGCTCTTTCCAGCTATCGACGACGACAAGCCAGTTGTATTTCAAGTCGCCTGCGAGTTTTTGTGCATTCTCCAGCCCGAGATCGGTGATATCGCCATCGGTCCAGACGAAGGGATGAAAAGGCTCAACATCAACAGTCGTGTTGCCCTTTTTTTCGCGGCGATAAACGCGCACCGTGCCGGTCTCGCCGAGTTCGATCGCGACGATGCGCGACGTTTTGTCGGCGCCGAAAAGGAGTTCGTTATCCTCAAAAGCCATCCTGGAAATTCATCGACTTCGCGCGAAATGACAAAGAGATGATGCAGAAATCCGGCAAGCGACGCGCTTGCCCTGCAATACAACTACCGCGATGACGCAAGGGCTAGCGGGCCATCGGCATTTGCGCGCGTAGATCACCGGCCCTGGACGGGTCGCTAAAGCGCATCTTTTTACCATTTCTCGTTCATCTTTTGGAGGGACGACCGCCGTGTCGTCCCTAAAATTTAGCTTGAAGAAACGTCCCTGCGGGTTTGGGACGGGACAGCGCCCGTCCCTCCAATCATCCCGTCTCCTCTGACGTTCGCTGCACTTGCTGAATCATTGCCACCGCAGCCATCAGGACGATGCCGGCGATGACCTGATGGGGATGGAGCGCGGCGTGAAAGAAACCCCAAGTGATGCAGACGGCGGCGAGCGTTTGCATCATTTCAAAGTAGCCGGCGGTCGAAGCCCGAGTCAGGCGCAGACCTTCGAAGTAAATGAGCAAGGGAATACCGCCCGAGATCGAAGCGAGGAGAAGCAATGCGGTAAATGCGGTACCCGGATGCGATTGGGCGGCAGCGGGCCAGAGCGCACCGGAATTCAGCTTGCCGTTGACCAGCAGGATTAACGTCATGCAGATGAGTCCAACGACAATGCGCAAGCTCGAGGCCAGCCGCAGCGGCATGCCTAGCATGACACCACGACCCGCAACTGTTGATAGCCCCCAGAAAACGGAACAAATGAAGGCGTAACCAGTACCGCGATTCAGACCGGCCTGCGCTAACGAGACGCCGATTAGCTCCGGGTGTTCAACAGAGAGAAAAATTCCCGCTCCCACGGCAATCGCAGCGTACAGGAAAAACCGCGGCGTCAGCCGATCATGGAAGAGCAAAAAACCGCCAAGGGTAGAGATGACCGGCTGGATATTCAAAATCACGTTCACCACTGTGGGATTGCCTTCCTTCAGAGCCAGGGTAAAAAAAATTGTCCCGACGGCTGAACCAGCGAATCCCGGAAAAGATGAGGAATCCCCAGGTGCGCGCGTCTACTTTGGGTAGCTCGCGAGTCTGGTAGAGAAGCAAGGGCAGGAACCCGATGAATATGAGCACGTGTTCCCAGAAGACGATGACGCGGGCATCGAAAAGATTGTTCAGCGGAATGCGCCAGGCACTTTCCGTTCCCCACAGCGCCGCGCCGAGTCCGACCAGCCACGGTCCGTAACTCAGGGGCTTGTTTACGCGCATGATCTCATCATTGTCGGGATCAATGTTCCGGAACAAGTCTCCGTTCCGATGCGTAGGGCAACACTTCTGGCAACTCGCCGGCGCGAATTGTTGCCTGCATCTCTTGCCAGAATTTTGGACGAAACAAATCGCCGTGTTGTTTCATTAGTTCGTCGCCGGCGACGCGCGGAAATGAGAGAAAACGCGAGAATTCTTCCGGGAAAATGTCGTTCACGCGTACGGAAAACCAGGGTTCTGCTGAAATCTCCTCTTCGTAGGTCCGTGATTGTGGCAGCTCGCGAAAATTGCAGTCCGTGAGAAAACAAAGCTCGTCGTAATCGTAAAACACGACGCGATCGCGCCGGGTCAGGCCAAAGTTTTTTGTCAGAAGATCGCCCGGGAAAATGTTTGAAGCCGCCAGGTCTTTAATCGCCTTTGCGTAATCGCAGGCCGCGCTGACGGCGGCGGCAGCGTCGGCCTGGGCAAAGAAGAGATTCAACGGCCGCACCCGTCGCTCGACATAGGCATGACCGATGATGACATCGTCATCCTCGATTCGCACGATGCTGGCCGTATCACGCAGCAATTCTTCCAGTAATGAAGAATCAAATCGATTCCGCGGAATGCGCAGGTGCTCGAATTCATGCGCCTCGATCAATCTTCCGGCGCGATCGTGCTCGAAGACGAGTTTGTAGCGCCGCATGACATCGTTGCGATCGCTGTCCTTGGGTTGGTCGAAGTGGTCGCGGATGAGTTTAAAGACAACGTCATAACTCGGCAGGGTGAAGACGATCATGACCATGCCGCGTGTGCCTTCGGCCTGAACAAAATGATCGCGGGAATTCTGGAGCTGCCGAACGAAATCGCGGTAGAACTCGGTTTTGGCGTGGCGGTTGTAACCGATGGCGTTATACAGATCAGCCAGTCGTTTGCCCGGCATCAAATCACGCAGCCAGCGCACGAATGCGAATGGGCACGGCGCATCGACGCGAAAGTAAGCGCGAGTAAAAGAGAAAAGAATGGCGAGATCGGCTTCACCGATGAGCAGTGCGTCAAGAACGATGCCACTTTCATCCGGGTGAGATAGAGCGAAAGCGATCGGAACTGAAGTATCGCCGCCAAGGGCGCGGCCGACGATATAGGCGCCGCGGCCCCGATAAAAAACGGCACTGACAATTTCAATGGTGGCGGCATCTGGCAGCGCTGCGTCGAGACGTTTCGCCGCCAATTCCACCGACTCACGCAGATTACTCCAATGTTCCGGCGTGAATCCGCCTACGCCTTCATCGGTCAGCAACTCGGTCATCAACTTTGTCACCGTTCCGCCTGAGTAAATGCGCGCGATTTTATGCTGTTCACCGGCGGACGCGTCGAAATCCGTATCGACGAATTCGATGGCTTGGTTCACACCCTCGGTCGCGAAGATGCGGCGGGTCAGCGAATTGAAGAAGCTTTCGGCAATTTCCCAACGGTCAGATTTCGCGATCAGTGCGGAATAGGCCGCCTTGGTCGCGCTCCAGATCGAGCGATGATCAAGCCGATCGGCCATGAGCTCCCGCGTTCGATTTGTCAGACTGTCGAGGATGAGAGAATAAAGCCGGAGCCGTTCGCGCGAATCATCGAAACTGCCGCGCCAGTCGCGGGCAAAAAAACGGTCGCGCGCGCGCCGCGTGATCTCATCGAAATGCCGCTCGTATTCGACAACTGCATCACGCGCTGCTTCCGCGCAAAGCGCTGCGAGCCGACTATCGGTCAGGGAGCTGCGTTCCATTCCAAATCGGGAAGGTTGTGTTTAATCCCGAAGGGATGACAGGAAATTAGCCGGTGGTGCCAACCACCGGGTAGTACAGTATAACAAGTTCCAAGCCCCGGCAGGGGCGCAGGAGAATCGCACAAATATGCCATCCACTCATCTCAGTTTGCACTATCACATCGTTTTCGGAACCAAAAATCACGAGCCCATTATCCAGCCGTCATGGCGCGGGAAATTGCACGCCTATCTCGGCGGAATAATCCGCACGGCGAATGGAATTGCCGAGAGCGTGGGCGGCGTCTCCGATCACGTGCATTTGCTTATCGGTCTTCGTGCGACCCACTGTTTGGCTGACGTGCTACGCGAGTTGAAATCGGTTTCATCCGGCTGGATTCGCGATGAGATCGGTGTCCGTAATTTTGCGTGGCAGGAAGGCTACGGTGGTTTTACGGTAAGCGCGTCTCAGTGCGAGACGGTGCGTCGTTACGTTGAGCAACAAGAAGAGCATCATCGCACCCGTACTTTTCGCGAGGAGTACTTGGAATTGTTGCGGCGTCACAAAATCGAATTCGACGTACGCTATCTCTGATTCCGTCGGCCCGTTGGGGCTGGATAATGTTATTGATTTTCATCCGGTGGTTTGCACCACCGGCTAATCTCCAGAAACCCCTCCGGGGTCGATTTAGCACCCCGCAGAACAAGGCGAACGCCCGAGGCTACCGAAATTGCTCTTCTTCGGTCGAGCCGGCGAACGCCGCGGTCGAGGTTTGACCACCTGCGATCACCTTTGCCACTTCGTCGAAGTAACCAGTGCCGACCTCGTGTTGATGTTTCGTCGCGCTATATCCCTCGGCTTCGGCGGCGAACTCTGATTCCTGCAATTCCGAGTAGGCGGCCATGCCGCGATCGCGATAGCCGCGGGCGAGTTTGAACATGCTGTAGTTGAGCGTATGAAAACCGGCCAGGGTTACGAACTGAAACTTGTAGCCCATCGCACCAAGCTCGCGCTGAAACCGCGCGATCGTGGCGGAGTCGAGTTTCGCTTTCCAATTGAACGAGGGCGAGCAGTTATAGGCGAATAGCTTGCCTGGAAATTTTGCGTCAATACTTTCCGCAAACTTCCTGGCTTCATCGATATCCGGCGTCGATGTTTCAAACCACAGCATGTCGGTGTAAGGCGCATAGCTCAGGGCACGCGCGATCGCCTGGTCAATTCCCGCGCGCACCCGGTAGAACCCTTCGCTGGTGCGTTCGCCGCTGAGGAATTCGTGATCGCGTTCATCCACATCGCTGGTGAGGAGCGCTGCGCTGCCGGCATCGGTGCGCGCAATGAGGATGGTCGGCACATCGGAGACATCCGCGGCGAGGCGCGCAGCCGTTAGATTACGGATCGCGGTGGCAGTGGGCACTAGAACTTTGCCGCCCATGTGACCGCATTTCTTTTCGCTCGCGAGCTGATCTTCGACGTGAACTCCGGCGGCGCCGGCTTCGATCATCGCTTTGATTAATTCGAAAACGTTGAGTGCTCCGCCGAAACCGGCTTCCGCATCGGCCACGATCGGCACAAACCAATCGATGTCGTTTTTCCCTTCCGCGTGCTCGATCTGGTCGGCGCGTTGTAACGCTTGATTAACGCGCCTGACCACGGCGGGAACACTGTTCGCGGGATACAAACTTTGGTCGGGAAACATCTGGCCGGCGAGATTTGCGTCCGCTGCCACCTGCCAGCCGCTGAGATAAATCGCCTGTAATCCAGCGCGGACCTGCTGTACCGCTTGATTGCCGGTAAGCGCGCCGAGAGCCGCGACGTATGGCTCGGTCTGGAGTAACTCCCAGAGCTTTTCGGCACCGCGACGCGCCCAAGTGTGCTCGATGACAAGGCTACCTTGAAGCCGGCGAACATCGTCCGGCGAATAGATGCGCTCGATCCCGCGCCAGCGCGGATCGTTCGACCAGTTTGGTGTGCTTCCCCTATTCACGCGCGCTAGCAGACTAATCAGCCGAGTGCATCATAGGCCGGCAAGGTGAGAAATTCGGCAAACTGATCATCCGTCGTGATTCTAGCAAAAAGTTCGCGCGCTGTGTTAAACCTGTTGTTGGCCGGCGCTTTCACCTTCGCCAGCTCTTCCTCGAGCATACTGCCGAACAATTCCTTCGTCACCTTCCGTCCATCACTCAGCACGCCGCGGGAATTTCGAATCCATTGCCACACCTGCGCGCGTGAGATTTCGGCGGTGGCGGCGTCTTCCATCAAATTAAAGAGCGGCACGGCGCCGCGTCCGCGCAGCCATGCCTCGAGATATTGCACGCCCACACTGACGTTTTGGCGCAAGCCGGCTTCGGTGATCGGTTCATTCGGTTGAAAATCAAGCAGATCGCGCGCCGTCACCTTCACGTCGTCGCGTTTGCGAGCGATCTGGTTCGGCTGCGGCATCACGGCATCAAATGCTTCGGTCGCCAGTTGCACCATTCCCGGATGCGCCACCCAGGTGCCGTCATGGCCATCGTTGGCTTCGCGTTCCTTGTCCGCGCGCACATTCGCGAATGCCTGCTCGTTTTTCGCCGGATCATCTTTCACCGGAATGAAAGCGGCCATTCCGCCCATCGCGAACGTGTTCCGCCGGTGGCACGTCTTAATGCAAAGCAGCGAATAGGAATGCATGAAATGCGTCGTCATCGTGATCAGCGCGCGATCAGCCAGCACGAAGTCCGGCCTGTTCCGAAACTTTTTGATGCAGGAAAAAATGTAATCCCAGCGTCCGCAATTCAGCCCGGCGGAATGGTCGCGCAGTTCGTAAAGGATTTCGGCCATCTCAAACGCGGCCGGAATGGTTTCGATGAGCACGGTGGCGCGAACGCTGCCGCGCGGAATCCCCAGCTCGTCCTGCGCGAGATTGAACGCGTCGTTCCAAATCCGCGCCTCCAGATGGCTCTCCATCTTCGGAAGATAAAAGTACGGCCCGCTGCCACGATCGAGTAGCTCTCGCGCGTTGTGGAAGAAGTAGAGACCGAAATCGAACAAGCCGCCGGCAACAGGCTGACCGTCCACGAGCATGTGCTTTTCGATCAAATGCCAGCCCCGTGGCCTGACGAGCAAGGTAGCGAGCTGCTCGCCCAGCTTGTATTCTTTCCCTTCCGGACTGCTGAAGCTAATGACGCGCCGAATGGCATCGCGTAGATTGATCTGACCCTCAATCATGTTGCGCCACGTCGGCGAATTCGCATCCTCGAAATCCGCCATAAACATTTTCGCGCCGGAATTGAGGGCATTGATCACCATCTTGCGATCGGTCGGCCCGGTGATCTCGACGCGGCGGTCGCGCAAATCGGCCGGAATCGATGCGCACGTCCAATCGCCATCGCGAATGTGTTTCGTTTCGCTGAGAAAATCGAGCGACTCGCCCGCATCCAGCCGAGCCTGACGTTCCTGCCGGCGCTTTAAACATTCGATCCGGCGCTTCCCTAGTTCGCGCTGCAATTTCGCCACCAACGCAAGCGCATCGCGGGTCAGGATTTGATCGAATCCCGAAGCAATTTCGCCGCGAACTTCAATTCCATCGGGCAAGCTCGTCATAATCAGCGCTCACAGTAGCGCATCGTTATGGAATCGTCGCGGGCGAAGTCGAGGAAGCTAGTTTAACGAAGTCTTCGACTTGAAACCGACTAGCGGGTTTGCCCACGAATCACACCAATGACGCTAAAAATAGGAAGAGACTCTGCAGCGGGGAACCTTTTCGAGCTGTGCGCTTGAATGAAAGGGCGAGCTCTGCGAGCCCGAGGAAGTGTGGGAACGAGACGACTTGCCGGGATCGCGGCGTCGCAGAGCTCCGCCCTCCAGCTACTTCCTCTTACCTGTGCGCTAAACCTTTAGGGCTTGCGCTCACGACCAGAAGGTTCACCTTTTCGGGTCCTTACCCACTTCGCGTCGATTCGTGTGCTTCTTGGGCAAAAAACTCGGCTCTTTTGTACAGCTTTTCACGTGTACAAAACGGCACGCGTACAAATCTCGTCCATTACTCCATCAGCGGCGTCGACTTCGCTCAGTATGACAAAATCACGCTCTGGCCGCCGTTACAACGAGGGATGCGCCTCAAACTGAATGAGCTTTTCGCGCATGGTGGCACGAGAGACGCCCAGCCAACGTGCTGCTTTCGCTTGATTGCCCTGAGCGAGCTTGATCGCTTGCGAGAACAACTCGCGCTCCGCCTCTTCAATCACAGCCGCATGTGCATTCCGAATTTCCCCACGACTGGCAGCGGCGATCAGCTCGGCGATGAAGCCGGAAAGGGCCGAGGCATCCTCCGCCGGCTTGCGCGAAAGATTGACCGCCTGACGCACTTCCTCCAGGCCAATGCCATAACCCCGCGCCAGGGCCAGCGCTTTCCGAATGGCGTTCTCCAGCTCTCTGACATTGCCCGGCCACATTTGTTCGGTAAGAAACTGGATCGCATCCGGATGGATCGCCGGTATTTCGAGGTTGAATTCAATCGCGTAACGCATCAGAAAATATCGCGCGAGGTCCGGAATATCATCGCTGCGTTGCCGAAGGGGCGGGATATTGATGGCGACGACGTTTAACCGGTAATACAAGTCCTCGCGAAACTCCTTCGCGCTTATGGCGCGATCCAGGTCGCGGTGAGTCGCAGTAATCACCCGGACATCAGTCGGGATAACTTCCCTGCCGCCGACGCGCTGGATTGACTTTTCCTGAAGAACACGCAGCAGCTTCGCTTGAGTGTTCATCGACATATCACCGATTTCATCGAGAAAAATGGTACCCTGATGAGCCTGTTCAAAGCGGCCGATACGCCGTATGTCAGCGCCGGTGAAGGCACCTTTTTCATGTCCGAAGAGTTCGCTTTCGAGCAACGTTTCCGGAATGGCAGCGCAGTTCACGGTGATGAAAGGTTTGTTGGCCCGATCGCTGTGCTGGTAAATTGCGCGAGCGACGAGTTCTTTGCCCGTGCCGGTCTCGCCGCGAATCAAGACCGTGGTCGGTTTCCCGGCGACGCGCCCGATTTCCTTGTAAATCTCCTGCATCGCGCGGCTCTTGCCGACGATGGCGCTATGGCCGGGCGAAACCTCGCTGATATCGATCGGTTCGAGCATGACGCGGTTGTGTGTGACCGCTTTTTCCACCAGGGCGAGAAGATCCGGCATCTCGAAAGGCTTGAGCAGGTAATCGTAGGCGCCGAGTTTGGTCGCTTCGATTGCGGTATCGGTTGTCCCGTGCGCTGTCATCAAAATCACCGGCAATCGTGGTCGCGCATCGTGCAGGCTCTGAACCAACTCCATCCCAGTGACGCCAGGTAATTTGAAATCGGTAATGACCAGGTCGCACGGCTCCGCTGTGGCAAGCGAGAGTCCTTTCGTCCCGTCCTGCGCGTGGGTGACATCGTAACCTTCGTCGCTCAGGACACGGGTCAGCGCGGTAACGATTTGCCGGTCGTCTTCGACCAACAGGATTTTCGGACGTGCTTTCATGATTCGGATTTGGCGGGAAGAATGATACCGAAAGTGGTGCCGCGATTTAACTGGGTTTGGTATTGCAGCACGCCGCCATGTTGCTCAGCGATACGCGCGGCAATAGAAAGACCGAGGCCGGTCCCATTGGCCTTGGTGGAATAAAATGGATCGAACAAGCGTTGTTGAACGTCAGCTGGAATTCCTTTGCCGTCATCCTCGACCTCCAGAACTACCGCCTGGCGAACACGCTCGCTCAGGGCAATTTTTTCCGAGCGGCTGCGAAGTTTGATGTGACCGTTTTCGCCAATACTGTCGGCGGCATTTTGGACAAGGTTAATCAGAACCTGGCGCACTTGCTGCGAGTCCACCTCGATTGGCATCTCGGCGCCGGGTTCGACCGTAAGGTCGATCGCGTTTTCCTTTAACTGTGGCTCGAGCAACTCGCGGACCTGGCCGAAAAGTTCAGAAGAAGAAATGGTTTCTCGCTGCAACGGGGCGGGGCGAGCAAAGGAGAGGAAATCCCGAACGATTCGTTCCAGGCGACTGATCTCCTGGGCAATGAATTCGCCGTCAGTGTAGGCAGGCGTCCCGCGAGCGAGCGCTTTTTTTTGAGTGAAGAGGCGGGCCTTGATCGCGGTCAGTGGATTACGAATTTCGTGCGCGACGCCGGCGGCAAGGACGCCAAGGGAAGCAAGCTTTTCCCGTCGCTCGGCTATTTCGCGGCTTTCGATCAACTTGAGTCTTAGCGGAGCGATGGTGTCGCGATAAATGACACGCGCACCCCACCCCGTCAGAAAGATGAGGGCTACCAGGGAACCAAAAATCACCTGCTGAAGAATCAGAACGGATCTCTCGGATTTGCGGATTGACTGGCTTAACGTCTCGCGGCGGATGTTGGCCAGCTTGTTGGTAAGGGTCAGCAATTGCTCGGAAGCGTGTTGGATCTGTCCAAAGCGATCGACCATTATCACCTTGGGCTCGTCGATCGGGTTCGCATCCGCCAGAGCGCTGGACTCGGCAACATAACGGTTATAAGCCGCATAAATTTTTCCGAAGGTGGCCTTTTCATCGTCAGTCACGAGGGCCGCTTTCGTCGACTCCATCCAAGCACTTAGTTCTCGGTGACACTCATCCAATTTTTGCCGATCCTCTCTTCGATCCGTGACCTCGAAGGTCAAAAGCGTCGCACTCGTATTGAGAATCAGGGCGCGGAGACGTTCCGTATCATACTGTAAGCTTTCGGACCCAATGCGTTCGAAGTGCCCGCGGACGTCACGCGATTTTATCCAGCTGGTGGTCGCTGCCAAAACGACCAAGAAGGCGAGGAGCATCATCGTTCCGATTAAGGCGATGACGCGCGATCTCGATGAAAGATTCATGGATGCGGAAAGCTTCTTGCCACCAGTGGTAACCCAGCGATCACATGACAAACCGTCACCTGATTTCGTTCAACCGACTAAGTCCCAGCCGGTGAACGCCTAGCAGATATCGCCCGTCAGTTGGCACACCCAAAGCTATGCGCACGGGAATGAAAAAAAGAGTGTTACTGGTGGATGATGACTTCGCTGTTCTGGCAGGATTGGCTGGCGTGCTCGTCTCGGAAGGTTACAGTGTGGTTCACGCCGCGGATGCGGATGAGGCCATCGAGAAATTTCGGGAGGACCGGTCCTTCGACATCGTTCTCCTCGATTTGAACATGCCGAAGAAAAGCGGCTGGGACGCTTTCGAGCAGATTACTGCGATCGATCCTTTCATGTCGGTTATCGTGATCACCGCGCGTCCTGACCAGTATGCCACCGCCGTCGCCGCCGGGGTTGGCGCTCTCATAGAAAAGCCCCTCGACCTTCCCTTCCTCTTGCAGAAAATGGAAGATCTGATCCGCGAGTCAGCGCAAGAGCGATTGGCGCGCACAAGTGGACGCAATCCCAACCTTTCGTATTGCCCGGCACCGAAAAAAGTCGATGGCGAAGTGTTGGGTCAGGTAATTGATCCGGCCAAAACCAGGCGCCGGCTGCACAATCAACCGCCCACGAGCGAAACTCCTCGGTCCCGGAAGGAGCCACTCGATTTGCTGCTCAAAGCCTGGACCGGTTGTAGCGAGAATGAGCGCCAATTTTTCCTCGAGGGGATGAAGCGACCCGCTGCGCCTTCGAGTAAACCTGCGACTTGTGATCCAATGTCGCCGGATTTGACGCCGGCTTCTGAGTTCGATCCCTCCGCAAAACAGAGCGCCAGGCAGACTATCGTGGAAGCGGATTTTTTCCTCCCCGATGATGAAGGCTGGGAAAAGAATTCGTCACCCTCCAGAAACCAGGCCGCCGAAAAATCGGACGAGAGACATCTGCCTCCATCCGCATACTGACACATGCGCGGTCATGGATCATCACATCGCACAAGAGGTGTGCCTGCCCCGAACAGGCGAAAGGGGCAGAAAGCAGCGGTCGACTAAAGAAAAAAACAAACTCTGTCCTGACGCGACCAAGTCGAGTCCTCTTGTCCGTTTTTTCTTTCTTCTGGGGCATGGTCTGATCACCGGCGCGGCGGACGACGATCCATCCGCCATTGCCACCTATTCCATCGCCGGGGCCCAACTCGGCATTGCCCTTTTGTGGACTTCGCTCATTACCTGGCCGTTGATGGCGGCGGTGCAAATGATGTGCGCCCGAATTGGATTCGTTACCGGCAAAGGACTGGCCGGAATATTCCGAGAAAGATACCCAAAGTCGTTGGTTGTTCTTCTCTCCAGTGCCCTGCTCTTAGCGAACATCGCTACCATCGGCGCGGACCTCTCGGCCATGGCGGATGTCGCCGAGATGGTCTCCGCCATCAACTCTCATTATTTCATCATTCTCTTTGGGATCGGCACTGCCGTGGCCACGATACACTTTCGCTACCACGAAATTGTCGACATCCTGAAATGGCTCACGGTTGCGCTCCTGGCTTACGTAATTAGCGCCGTCGTCCTGCGACCCGACTGGATCGCAATCCTGCGCGCCACCTTTATCCCAGGCTGGCCGCACGGCCGTGAAGCGTGGGCGACATTGGTTGCTGTCCTCGGGACGACCATCAGTCCTTATATTTTTTTCTGGCAGGCTTCGCACGAAGTGGAATTGAGACAGGGAACGGAGCGACTTCGCCGCTTTTGGACACGCGCGGAGATGAGAAGAGAGATGGGAACGCGGGCCCTTACAATCGGCGGTGGTACGTTCTTTTCCAACCTCGTCATGTACTTCGTTATCTTAACTGCCGCCCTTAGCCTTCATCTTCACGGCGTCACCGACATCGAGACCTCCGCGCAAGCTGCCGGCGCGCTTGGTCCGCTGGCTGGAAAATTCGCCCAAACACTCTTCGCCCTCGGGATTATCGGCGCCGGTCTGCTCGCTATCCCCACCCTGACCTGCTCCGCGGCCTATGCCCTGGCGGAAACGTTTGACTGGAACCATGGGCTGAATCAAAGATTCGCGGTCGCGCGCCCCTTCTATTTCGTAATCATTCTCTCCACCCTCATTGGGATTATTCTCGATTTCGCGGACGTTAACCCCGTGAAAGCGCTTTTCTGGGCGGCGTTGTTCAATGGGTTGCTCGCGCCATTTCTTCTGGTGGGAATTTTAATGATTGCCGGTGACCGCATGATCATGAATGACCACGGTAGCTCGCGCCTTTGTCGCTCGGTTGTCGGTCTTACGGCATCATTGATGGTCGGTGCGGCGATTGGGTTGTTCGTATTCTAAGGCAAAGTCACGCTCACACCTTTCCGCAGGCAGAATCAGCAAGAGATGCTTCGACTTCGCTCAACGTGGACAGTATCAGTACGAAATGAACGTTTGCCTTTTTCTCGCCCTACTGTTCGCTGCGGCACTCCCGACATCCGCACAACAAACTCCGCAACAATTGGCGGACGCGGAACTGCCTTCGTTGCTCACCATCTACAAGGACATTCACACCCATCCGGAACTGTCGACCCAAGAGCAGCGGACAGCGGCATTGCTCGCGAAAGAGTTGAAAGCGGCCGGCTGCGATGTGACCGGGAACGTGGGCAAGTACGAAAACGCCGATCAGAAATGTTATGGCGTTGTCGGCCTGCTGAAAAATGGGGACGGACCAGTCGGTACTGGTGCGGACTGATCTTGACGCGTTGCCCGTTCAGGAAGAAACCGGATTGCCCTATGCCAGCAAGGTCACAACCAAAAATGAAAAGGGCGATGAAGTGCACGTAATGCACGCCTGCGGACATGACGCGCACGTCTCGATCCTCATCGGCGTGGCGCGTTCATTGGCAAAATTGAAAGATCAATGGCGTGGCACGATCGTGTTCGTCGGGCAACCGGCGGAAGAACTCGGCACTGGTGCGCGCGCCATGTTGCGCGACGGGCTTTACACACGTTGGCCGAAACCGAATTACGCGCTCGGTTTTCACGACAAAGCCGACCTGGAGATCGGCCACATCGGCGTTACCGAGGGTTACACGTCCGCCAATGTCGATTCGGTTGATGTGACCGTGCACGGCCTTGGCGGTCACGGCGCGTATGTCTACCGAACCAAAGACCCGATCGTGCTGGCTGCGGAAATGATCAACCAATGGCAAACGATCGCGAGTCGCGAGAACAATCCGCTCGATCCCATTGTCGTCACTGTTGGTTCCATTCACGGCGGGACCAAGCACAACATCATTCCCGATGAAGTGAAAATGCAGCTGACGGTTCGAACCTACAAAGCGGAGGTACGAGAACGCGTCCTCGCCGCAATCGAGCGCATCGCCAAGGGATGCGCGACTGCCGCTGGGCTGTCAGCCGACAAGATGCCGACCGTGAATGTGCTGCGTGATCACTTCGCACCCGCGATGTACAACAATCCCGAGCTAACCAAACGACTGGTCGCAGTTTGGAAGAAGGCGCTCGGCGATCAAAACGTCGAAATGGTCGATGCAACTATGGGCGGCGAAGATTTTTCCGAATACAGTCTACTACCGGACCATTCGATTCCTGCGGTCAATTTCCATGTCGGCGCGGTAGAACCGGCAAAATTAGCAGAATCAAAAAAGCCAGGCGCGGCGCCACTCCCAACCCTGCATTCGAGCAGGTTCGCACCCGTGCCGGAACCGACTATTCGGACTGGGGTTGTGGCAATGACGGCAGCGGTCTTGGACTTGATGAAGAAATAGTTGCTGGCATCGGCATCTTGCCGATGCATTCATAGAACATTGGCTGGAAGCCAATACCACATCATTTCACGCGCACGTAGCGCCTGGTGGTGAAAGGCTCCCGCTGCCACTCTCATTAACACCGTCCTTTAGGCCGGTGCTTCACCGCCGCGATGGACACGAGCCGTTTTAACGGCTTAGCATCACTCCCCAATGTCCGTGCATTCCTACTCCCGTTGCTGGCTCCATTTGATCTGGGGAACCTTGAACCGCGAAAAATTGCTGAATAAAGAAGCTGCGGCTCGCCTGTCTCGTTACCTCACTGAATACTCCGATAGCAAAGGCGTTTACATGAGGATCAATTACGTGAACGCCGATCACGTCCATATGCTTGTCGATCTTCCAACGGGCTCGCACAGGTTGGTGCCTACATTGCCGGACAGGAGGAACATCATCGGGTGCGCACGTTCGCCGATGAGCTTCGGGAATTCATTGAGCGCCATGGTTTGCGCTGGCAGAATGAGAAAAGCCGTTGAAACGGCTTTCGCCACGAGTGATGCGTCATGAGCACCGGCCTGAAGGCCGGTGTTAATGAGATAGCGTACGCTTCGGCTCGAGACTGACTGTCATCCCTCGGCTTACGCTCGGGATGACCATGTATTTCACGTCCCGTTTATTTCACCCGAATGTTCTTCCGCAAAAATGTCGGGACATCCAAATCCTGCCCCTCGACAATCGTCGGCTCGCTCTTTTCAAAGCGACCCCGGGTGACCGGCTCAAACTGCAACACCTCCTGACGAGCGGCAGTTTTTTCGCGCTTCGGGTTTTCAGGCTCAGCCTTTGGCGCGATTAGCGGTTTCTTTTTCGGCGGAATGATTCGCGGCGTCGGCGGCTGAGGCGGAGGGTCCTCTTCCATGTGCGCTTCGACTAACGGGGTTGCGTCAGACATTTCGCGCTGTGGCAAATTTTCTTCGATTACGGGCTCGGGCTGCCAAATTTCCGGTTCCTGAAAAACAGGCTGCGCCGGCTCCGGCTCGATCGTCGCCGGTATATTCGCCGCCTCGGGTTCAACGAACGACTCGATTGTGGGTTCCGGCAACATTTCGATAACGGGCTGTGTTGGCGGAGTGGTTGCGGTTACCGGGCGCTTTGGTTTCCGCGGCGTAATTTCCGTTTCCTCGACGGGCAGCGAGCTGAGCAATGTAACGCTCAACCGATCGCCCATTCGGCCGTCAACCGCCGTCCCGAAAAGAAGCTGTGTTTCTTCGCCGATGTGTTTGTTCAAATCGCGCATCAGGATTTCCACTTCCGACAGAGTCATGCCAGGACCGCCGGTGATTTGCACCAACACGCTCGAGGCATCAGCGAGCGAGCGCCCGCGATCCATCAAGGGATTCTTCAACGCCTGCGCCAGGGCCTGGTGCGCACGATTATCCGAATCACTTTCGCCAAAACCAAAGAGACAACGTCCACCCCCGCCGCGCAGTGCCGCGAGCAAATCATCGAAACCGATGCGCATGATGCCCGGCCGCTGGATCAAATTTACAATCGAGCGCAAACTTTGGCTGATCGTCATGTCGGCGACCGCAAAAGCCTGATGGATACCAGCTTTGGGCGCGACCATGTCGGCCATGCGATCGTTTTCGAAGCAGACCACGGCGTCAGTGCATTCGTGCAAACGAGCGAGGGCATCGCGAGCCTGAGCGGCACGGCGTTTTCCTTCGAAGGTAAACGGCATATTGGCGAATGCGATCACGAGTGCGCCCATCTCACGCGCGATTTGGGCGATCACCGGTGCTCCTCCGGAACCAGTGCCGCCGCCGAGACCGGCACAGATAAAGATCAGCCGGGCTTGCGTCAGGGCCTGGCGGATTTCATCGGCTGCTTCCTGGGCAGCATCGAATCCGAGTTCGGGATCGCCGCCGGTGCCGAGGCCGCGCGTAATCGAGCGTCCCAATTGCACTTTCACCGCTGCCACCGAACTGGCGAGGGATTGCGCGTCGGTGTTGGCAGCGATGAGATCGGACTTGTCCATCCCATCGAGCACAACGCGATCCAGTGCATTTGACCCGGCGCTTCCCACCGCGATCACTTTGATCGGGATGATTTGCTCTTCTCGTTCCGGCAGACTGTAGTTTCGGCTTAGTTGAATCATGTGGTTCCTTCTAGTCTATTTATCGTTAGGACAAATTCTCTGACATTTTGCACCTCGGTCATCGCATTCCGGGAATAAAACGGCTGAAAATGCGACCAAATCCGCGCCGTTGTGGCCGCTCCGCCTGCACCGCCTGCGCGTATTTGATCAGCCCGATCGCGGTGGAAAGCTGCGGATTCTGAAAGGCAGAAGTTAGCCCCGACATGGTCTGGGCATGCGCGACCCGCGCCGGAATTTCAAAAATTTCCTCGGCCAGATTATCAATGCCACGAATCAGGCTGCATCCACCGGTGATGAAGATGCCTTCGCCGATAAAATTGATGAACGATTCTTCCTCCAGCGTCCGCCTGAGCAGCTCGAGTGTCTCCCGCACCCGCAAATGAATGATGGTATTGAGCGTCTCGCGTTCCACTTCCTTGCCGGCGAAACCGGAATCGTCCTTTAACACCACCGTTTCCCCCGGAAGACAATTGCCAAGAATTACGCTGCCCTCGTCGATTTTTAACTTTTCCGCGCGTGCCATCGGGATGCGCAATCCCATCGAGATATCGTTAGTAATGTGATCGCCGCCGATGCCCAGAGTACCGCTCTGCTTCACTGCACCATCGACATAAAGAATGTAATCAGTGGTGCCGCCTCCCATGTCGATCACCAGCGCTCCCATGTTCTTTTGCTGTTGGCCCAGGACCACCTGAGCGGTGGCGAGCGGATTAAAGACGACATCTTCCACCTCCAAGGGCAGTTCCTTGACGCAGCGAATGGTGTTTTGAATACGAGTGCGCACACCATGAATGATGTGAAAATCCGCTTCCAGATTGTGACCAAGCATGCCGACGGGATTGAGCACGCCATCCTGGCCGTCGACGTGATAGTGCTGAATAATGGAATGGAGAAACGCGTTCTGCGCCGGAATGCTCACTTCGCGCGCATTGATCTTCACGTCGTCAATGTCCTGTTCATCGATTTCATCATGGTCGTCCGGCAGAATGACGCAGCCACGGTTGTTGAAACTCTGAATGTGCGCGCCGGTCACGCCGACATAAACACCCTTGATCATCACGTCGCTTTTCGTTTCGGCGTCGCTTAACGCTTCCAGCACGCATTTCATGGCCGTCTCGAAATCGACGATTTCGCCTTTGCGCACACCGCGCGAAGGCGCCTGCCCGACGCCCAAAATTTTCGTCGTCCCGTCCAGACGCGTTTCACCGACAACGACACAAATTTTAGACGTCCCAATTTCCAACCCTACCATCAGATCATTACTGGCCATTTCCGATTCGCTCTTTCTTTTCTGAGTTTTGTTTTTGCAACGAAAAAGGTTGCGGTCCGTTTTGGTTTTTTCCCGGTGCCGTCGGCGCTGATTTTCCTTTTCCCGACGCCGGAGCCGGCGGATGCACAGGAATCGCTTTCATAATGCGAGGCGTCTCCTCCGGATCGATAGTGTCATTAATCACTTCGGCCGGTGGTTTCATGAAGGTGACTGGGATGTTCCGCTGCACCAGCAAATTGACCGTTTCGATCTCGCGCTTAGAATCGTCGGCATAAACCAGGAATTGTTCGAGCCGTTGAATCTGTTTTTCGAGCTGATCGAAACCGACGGTGACTCGAGTGTGATTCTTGTCGGTTACGACCAGGCAGTAGCCTTTGGAGAGGTCGATCTCGCGAATTTGGAAACGGGTTTGCATGAAACTAGCCGCACTCAGACGCAGTAATTCCAGGGCCGCCTTGGCCTCGACGGACTGAACAATTTTCCCCGGCTCAAGCGATTCGTTGGTGCAACCGGTGATCAACGGCAGCCCGAGATATTCCGGCAACAATTTTCTTTCCTTCATCAGGACCCCGCGCGCGTCGATCAAAAATGCGACATCAGACTGAAATGGATCGGAAATCTCTTTCTCGCCCGTGATCCAGGCGATCGGTTTGCGCTCGACGATGCGAATGTCGATTTCTCCCGGGAGCTTGCGCACCACCTCCACTTCATCCACCTGCGGCAATTGCTGTAAAACGCGATGGACCTGCGCGAGGTTGATGCGAAAAATATTTTCGCCTTCACGCAAATTGGCCGCTCTTAAAACTTGATCGCGCAGCAAACTGCCATCCGTCTGCACATCGATCATTGCCAGGCGGTAATCCGGATTCTCGAAAAAGAACCGTCGCATTGCCACGCGCGCGCCAAAAACGCTTCCGCTGCAGACGGCGGCGGCAAGAACGATTTTGGACATGAAAACGAGGACGCGTCGGTTGCGATGCTGCGTGGCTTTGCGCGCGCGCACCTTGACATCAAGCAGATGTTGTTGTTTGCGCTGACGCGGATTCGAGACGCGCTGGTTGCGGGACCGTTTGCGAGTGGAGCTGCTCGATCTCATTTCCCGCTCCCTCTCCGCGCGCGCGATAATTCGATAATCCGCAGACACAGGTCCTCATAGCTGATGCCCGCAGTTGCGGCTGCTTCCGGCAACAAACTCGCCTCCGTCATTCCCGGAATAGTGTTTACTTCCAAAACCGTCGGAGCCGCATTTTCCGGCAGGAGCACATCCACTCGCGAATAAACGCGCAGACCGATCGAGCGATACGCCTGCAACGCCAGGTCCTGAATTTGGCGCGTTAGCGTTTCTTCAATCTTGGCCGGGCAAACGTGTTCTGCTCCGCCGCCGGCCTGCGGATTCAGGAACGGATACTTATTGGTAAAATCATAAAAGCCGCTCTTCGGAATTATCTCGATGATCGGCAGGGCTTGATCGCCCAGAATGCCAACCGTCAGTTCGCGGCCGGGCACGAATTCTTCGACCAGTAACCGGCGATCGAATTTACGCGCTTCCGCCAGGCCGTTCTCGAGCTGATCGGCGCTCTTAATAATGTAGATGCCAACCGTTGAGCCCTGTCGTGGCGCCTTAACCACGAAAGGAAGCGGAAGGGTCGGTCGCTCATTCGAACCGATGATCTGCCAGCGAGGAGTCGTAACACCGGCAGCCTCGAATTTTTTCTTTGATTCGATTTTATCGAACGCGGTCCGGCTTTCCTTTACGCCATCGCCGGTGTAGGGCACACCGCGATCTTCCAGAATCTGCTGGATTTGGCCGTCTTCGCCGAAGGTCCCATGAATGGTGAGGAAGGCGACGTCGATGTTCTGTGGGAGCTCGAAATTTTCATCGCGAACATCGATCTCGAAAACTTCCGCCCCGCGCGAACGGAGGGCTTTGGCAACGCCGCGTGCTGTGGCGAGGGAGACATTCCGCTCGGAACCGGGTCCTCCCATTAATACTGCAATGCGTTTTGGTAGCGCGCTCATTTCAGTTCTCCCCTTTCGATTGCATTCCCTTCATGCATTCTCCCCCACGATTTGCACTTCCGTTTGTAATTCGACGCCGCGTTTCTCTCGCGCGGTTGCCTGGATTTTTTCAATCAACTCCAGCATTTCCGACGCGGTCGCGCCGCCATCATTAACGATAAAATTGCCGTGTACTTCGGAGACGCGCGCTTTTCCAATCGCACAATTTTTCAAACCCAGTTCGTCCACTAATTTTCCCGCCGGAATGCTGTCCGGATTTTTGAAAATGCATCCGGCGCTGGAGGCCGCGGGTTGGGTGGTTTTGCGTTTGTGCTGCGACTCCTCGAGTTTGCGCACAATCTCTTCCTTCGCTGCGGGCGTGCCGCGAAATACGGCCGAAGCCGCATATCGTTTTTCCAGGGTCGGAACGTGACGATAATGCACTTCCATCTCCGACGGAGTCATGACGTGGGCATTTCCTTCGTCATCGAGAACACGCACCCTCACGACGTGCTCAAAGGTCTGCCCGCCCATGGCGCCGGCGTTCATCCGTAACGCGCCGCCGACTTCCCCGGGAATTCCTTCCATCCATTCCAGGCCGCCGATACCGGCATCGCGGCCCGCATACGCAACGTGCTTCAGTTTTGCGCCGACCCCGGCCGTAATTTCATTTCCACTGACAGTGATGTCATCGAATTCTCCACCACAAGGATGAACGACCACGCCTTCGATCCCGCCGTCGCGCACTAGCAGATTCGAACCGCGTCCGACGACGAAGAGCGGGAGGTTTTCGCGCCGGCAAACACGAATCAGTTCGGCAAATGTTTTTTCCGTCCGTGGCTCGACCCAAAACTGCGCCGGACCGCCAACGCGCAAGGTCGTGTGTTTCGCCATCGACTCATGCAGACGCACGTCGCCTTCTTCGCCAACAATCGCTTTTAATTTTTCGGCAACGACGAGTTCCGCTGCCAGAATTGAGAGTTGTTCGTGAATGTTTCCGGCACCGAGACTAAGGATGAGATCGCCCGATGCCAGCATGTTGCCGATGTCGCGATGCACGCGCATAAAACGCGATTGATAAGTCACGCCGCGATGACCGTGCGCGGATATGGCGTCGACGATGGTTTGACCGCTAATGCCGGGAATGGGCGGCTCGCTCGCCGGATAAACATCGGTGATAACGACGCGATCGGCCTGGTCAAAGGCGGCGCCAAACTCATTGCACAATGCCTTGGTGCGCGTGTAACGGTGCGGCTGAAACATTGTCAGTACCCGCTTGCGCCCCGTGGAACGTGCTGTCGCCAGCGTCGCGCGGATTTCCGTGGGATGATGCGCGTAATCGTCGACCAGCAAAAAGCGATCGCTGGCGTATTTGATTTCGAAACGGCGGCGGGCGTGCTGAAATTTCGTTAGTGCACAGGCGATTTTCTCGAACGGGATGCCGAGTTCACTCGCCAGCGCAATCACGCCGGTGGCGTTTTGCACATTGTGCCGGCCGGGAACGTTCAACCGCGCCTCGCCCAGTTTTTCGCCTTGATGAAATACAGCAAAGACTGAGGAAAAATCCTCCAGCGAAATATCCTGCGCCCGATAATCGGCATTCTCGCTAAACCCGTAGGAAACCGAGCGATCGGATTTGCAAACCCGCGTCGCGACGGGGTCATCCAGGCAGAAAAAGATTTTGCCGGAGGTTTGTCCGATTAACTGATCAAAGACCGCCTCGATTTCCGCCAGGTCCCCATAAAAATCGAGATGCTCCGGCTCGATATTCAGGACCAGGATATGTTCAGGATGAAAACAGCGAATGGTGCCATCGCTTTCGTCGCCTTCGGCCACAAAATATTCTCCCCGCGGGTCCCAGTGGGCATTCTGGCCGAGAATCGGAATTTCCGCGCCGACGTAATGCGATGGGTGCAGGGCGCCTTCCCGTAAAACAAGTGCGGTCATGGCCGAAGTGGTGGTTTTGCCATGCATGCCACAAATGATGATCCCGCGTTTCCCCTGCATGATTGCCGCCAGCGCTTCTGCGCGTCGCGCCGTGCGCGTCTCCGATTTGCCGGCGCTAACGAGAATTGGATTATCTGGCCTGATGGCGGAGGAATAGACGATGAGCTCGGCTTGAGCGGCGTCTTCGCTGCGGTGTTGCTGGAAAAATTTCAAGCCCAGCCGCTGCAACCGTTCCACTTCGAGCGAAATCGATTTATCCGATCCGCTCACCTGGTGGCCGAGCTCGAGCAAAAGGGCCGCTATACCGCTCATTCCGCTTCCGGCTACACCGATGAGGTGGACGCGGTGATGCTCGCGGGTAAGAAAGCGCGCCAGACTGAGGTGTGTAGGCCCGGTTTTCATTCGGCGACGCTGGTATATTTCTCGATCGTTTCCACCACCGCGTTGGCGGCATTTCGAGTGGAAAGTTTGGCGGCGTTTTGCGACATGCACTGGAGAGCGCCTTGGTCTTTCACGAACGGAAGCAGTTTGTGGGCGAGCACGTCATCCAGGATTTCCGATTCCTTGACCACGATGGCCGCCCCTGCCTTGACGAAAACCTC
Organism: uncultured Verrucomicrobiae bacterium; assembly: GCA_963781735.1. Taxonomy (GTDB): domain Bacteria; phylum Verrucomicrobiota; class Verrucomicrobiia; order Chthoniobacterales; family UBA10450; genus AV69. The sequence goes on from CAWAHI010000018.1 coordinate 40,547, forward strand.
GGCGTTATGTGTCTGGTGATCGTCGGCCGCGTAGGGAAATGGAATCAGAATGGCGGGCAGAGCGAAGGCAGCCAGCTCGGCCAGACTGGCAGCGCCCGATCGGGCAACCGCGAAATCAGCCGCGCTGTATAATTCTTCCATCCGATGATGAAACGCCGCCACAAAGGCCGGCAGTTTCGCGCGGCGATAATTGTCGGCCACAAGTCTTTCATCCCGTGTTCCGGTGAGGTGAATCACTTGCAGCGCCGCGCCATCCAGCGCTGGGAGCGACTTGATCATCGCCTGATTAATTCCGCTCGCTCCCTGGCTCCCGCCCATCACCAGCACGGTGGTGAGGTCCGCTCTTAACCCGAGCCTTTCACGCGCCGCCCCACGATCGAGCCGCTGCAACTCCGTCCGAATCGGTGTGCCCGTCACTTCTGTTTTTACTTTCGGGAAAAACGGCGCGCATTCCTTAAAGCCGAGCAGAACGGCCCGCACCAGGCGCGCCGTCAATTTGTTGGCTTTGCCGGGAATGGCATTCGATTCATGAATGAACGTCGGTACCCCCCGCATTTTTCCGGCAAGCACCGGCGCGGTGGAGGTGAACCCTCCCATTCCGAGAACAACTTGCGGATTAAATCGGCGATAGATGGAACGGCAACGCCGGAAGCTTTCGTTAAATCGGCGAACAAATCCCAGGATAGCCGGCGAAAATGGGGACGGTAGACCGATTGTCGGGAGTTTCTCGAACGGAATTTCGGGGTGTTCCTTTAAGGCGAGCGCGTCGACATCCTTTTCCGAGACAAAAAGCAGCACTTCGTGTCCGCGCTCGCGCAACACTTCGGCGACAGCAAGTCCCGGAAAAAGGTGCCCGCCAGTTCCTCCGCATGCGATAACGGTGTTCATAAGACTGCGGATTGCGGCCTCCCACCCTCTGTCATCCCGAGCGCAAGCGAGGGATCCCGCATCGACGGATGTGTGAATGCAAAGACTTCTCGGCGCCCGACTCGCAGTTGGTGAGATCCCTCGGTCCGAGCCGGAATGGCGTTGTCTTCGCGCCTCGGGAAGACACGTGTTTTGTTCTCGCGTGTTGGAATAGGATTGAGATTGCGGGTCAAAATCATATCCTCGGCGTCATGCGCGCCTGCATGGTGATGCGTTTCGTATTTCCCGGTTCCAGTTTGGCCTGCCGGTAAATGCTTAACAAAATACCGACACCGAAGAGGCAGGCTGCGAGATTCGAGCCCCCGTAACTGATAAACGGCAGCGGCAACCCTTTGTTTGGCAAGAGCGAAGTTGTCACCCCGATATTCACCGCTGCCTGCAACGCCAGCAGCGTAACAATCCCGCACCCGAGGAGCATGCCAAAACGATCCTTGGCGTGCAGCGCGATCATCATTCCGCAAACGATGATGACGATAAACAGGAACACGACGACCAAGCTCACACGTAATCCCAGTTCCTCACCAATCATGGGAAAAATGAAATCGGTGTGCGCGTAGGGCAGATAGAGCATTTTCTGGCGTCCGTGACCGAGGCCAAGGCCTTCCATTCCACCGCTACCCCACGCGATCAGCGCCTGCATCTGCTGTAAGCCGGCATCCTGTTTGTAATTTTCCGGATGCAAAAAAGCCAGGAGCCGGTTCATCCGCTCCGGCACGCAGGTAGCGGTAAAGATAAATCCACCCAGCGCCGTCGCGAAGAAGGCGCTGAGCAGGATGGGATTTGTTCCAGCGACGAACATTATTACCAGGGTGGTCGCCCCGATCAGGGCCGAGGTGCCAAGATCGACCTCGGTGATGATAAGCGAAATCAGCAACGCCGTCGCCGCGAGTGGAATGATGAAGCCAAAAATCAGGTTACGGGTGCGGTTCTCAAAACGAACGAACCACCACGCCAGAAAGAATACCGCGGCGGTCTTGGCAATTTCCGACGGCTGAAATGTGATCGGGCCGGCCCCGACCCAGCGACGCGACCCGTTAATGCGCATGCCGAGATGCGGCACGAAACAAAGGGCCAGAGTTCCGAGGGCGAGAAGGAACCACAGCCACCAGGTGTGATACCAGAAATGGTAATCGATCAATGCGGCACCGATCAAAACCGTGACCCCAATCCCAAGCCAGAGAGCTTGGCGTTTGATGAAAAAGTACACATCGCCGTGGGCATCACGCGCAAAAGCGCTGGTGCTGAACAGCATGACGACTCCGATGACGAGCATGGTCAGCACCGCCAGAAAAAGGAAATATGCGCTCTTGCGTTGCATTACGATTTGAGACCGATGGTGCCGACTGCGGATTGGGTAGCGCGCGCAACGCCAGTCCGGCTTGGACCTCGCGTGTTGGTTTCGGCGACTCGCCGAAACAATCTTTCTCTCAGTAACGCTGCAGAGAAAAAGTCCGTGATCGCGAGGACGCGATCACCAACACGCGAGACGCGTGCGCTACCCGGAACCCTGCGTTCAACACTTATTCTCATTCGGTCGCTTTCTTTGGTTTCGAACCTTTCGCCGGAATGATGAGTTTTTGTCCTACTTTCAATTTGTGGGGATCATCGATGTGATTCGCCGCCAGGAGATCGTCGTACGAGACCTTGAATTTCTTCGCGATCGTGACCGGGTTGTCTCGCTTCCGGACGATGTAAACTTTGCCACCGTCGGGAATTGAATCGTTTTCCTTCGCTTTTTTTGAGGATTTCGCCGGCGACGATGGCGTCTCTTTCACGTCCTCGGGATTGCTCGCCGTCTTAGTCACATGGCTCGAACTGACTACTGGCAGTCCGCCCTGGCGGCTTTTGATCGCGTTGAAGGCGATGATGCCGGCGACCGCAACGACGTGCAGCAAGAGCACGATCAAGAGCGCCCGCGAGAGTTTCATGTTCGGCTCCGACAAATCGTCGAAGTCGGCACCGGAAGCGGTGGCGCGTCGCGTGGTCGCTCGCAGTTTTTTCTTACGCGAAAAAATTCCTCGGAACTTGATCATTTTCATCTCGGCAAAGCGTGAACCAGGCGGCGAAATTGATCGCCGCGATCGGCGTAACTTTTGAACATGTCGAAAGAGGAAGTGCCGGGAGAAAACAGGACAACGTCGCCCGGTTTCGCGGCCGCGTGTGCCCGTTCCACCGCATCCGCGAGCGAGCGCGCGATTTCGCATCGCGTTATCCCGTGCCAGTCTTCGGCAATCCGGTTCGCCATTTCGCCGAGAAGAATGGCGGCGTGCACTTTTTCTTTCACGACATCGCGCAGCGGCCCAAAATCGAAGCCCTTGTCCTTCCCGCCCGCGATCAAGACCACCGCTTTGGTTTGCGCCTCGAGCGCTTTTTCCGCGGCGTCAAGGTTCGTCGCCTTGGAATCGTTAATGTAATCGACGCCGGCAACGGTCCGGACAAATTCGCACCGGTGCGGGGCCGGCTCGTAGGCGCAGAGTGGCGCTGCCATTTGCTCGAAGCTAATTCCGCGAATGTGGCCAACCGCGAGCGTCGCCATCAGGTTTTCGATATTGTGCGAGCCGCGCAATTTCGCATCGGCCAGCCGCAACACCGGCGTGGTCTCGAAACAAATCGTCCCGTAAGACAAACGAAAATCGGCACGATCGTCGTAGGCGCTGAAGGTCAAACGCCGAGGTTTGATCGGCGGCAATTGTTCGCTCGCATTTACGACTGCGAACTCCTTTTCGGTTTGATAATCAAAAAGACGCAGCTTGGCCGTGCGATATTCCGCGACCGAGGCGTAGCGATCGAGATGATCAGGAGCGAAATTTAACCAAACCGAAATCTGCGGGCGAAAACTTTTGATCGTTTCGAGCTGAAACGAGCTCACTTCGATCGTGAGAACATCGAACTTCGATTGGTCGCGCACGACCGCGCTCAGCGGTTTACCGATATTGCCGCAGGCGATGGTTCGTTGACCGCACGCATTCAGCATTTGCGCCACCAACTCCGTCGTCGTGGTCTTGCCGTTGGTACCGGTGATGGCGATGACGGGAAGTTCGCAAAATTGCCAGCCCAGTTCGAGTTCGCCGATGACATCGACATTGCGCGACGAAAAGTTCTGCGCCAGCGGTGACTCCGGATCAATTCCGGGACTGAGGACAACAAGATCGTAGGAATCGCGATTCGTTTCCGCGTCCGAACCGCTGATCACACGCACTCCGTGATCGCGCAGATTTTTGATGGTCGATTCCGGCAACTTGTTTTCTGTCGCGCTATCCAGCACGCTGACATTGGCGTCATGCGAACGCAGCAGCAGAGCCGCGGCGGTGCCGCTGAGACCAGCACCGAGAACGGCGATATTCTTATTCTGATAACGCGAGTTCATCTCACCTTCAGCGTCGCTAATCCGAGCAGCGCAAAAACCGCCGACAAAATCCAAAACCGCACGATGACGGTGTTCTCCTTCCAGCCGACCAATTCGAAATGATGATGCAACGGCGACATCGCGAAAATGCGACGGCCGGTGAGTTGAAAACTCAGCACCTGCATAATGACCGAGATGGCTTCGATCACAAAAACGCCACCGACAACGGCGAGCAGAAACTCCTGCTTACAACAAATCGCGACCACTCCGATCATCCCGCCGATGGAGAGCGAGCCGGTATCGCCCATGAAGACTTTGGCCGGATGACAATTGAACCAAAGGAAGCCGAGTCCGGCGCCGACGAGCGCAGCGCAAACCACAGTGAGCTCACCGGTGAATGGATAGAACGGCACCTGTAAGTACTCTGCGATCCTAAAATTTCCGGCGGCGTAGGATAGAAAAGCGTAGGCCAGCGCGACCGTTACGGTGCAACCGATGGCGAGACCATCGAGGCCATCAGTCAAGTTAACGGCGTTCGACGAACCAACGATCACCACGGCAAAAAAGATCAACGTGAACCAGCCCATGTTGGTGATCACGGGAACTTTGAAGAACGGCAGATAAAGAGAGCGGGCCTGGACTTGCAGCAACGGGCTAGTCAGAAAAACGACGGTGACGACAGCTGCGAGCAGCAGTTGCGCGGCGAGTTTCACCCGGCCGGGGATACCATCCGATTTTTTCTTCGTGACCTTGAGGTAGTCATCGAGAAATCCGAGGACGCCGAGGTAAACCATGCTGAAAAGAACGAGCCAGACGAACCGATTATCGGGGCGGGCCCAGAGGACGCTGGCGATGAAGACGGACCCGATGACGAGCACGCCACCCATGGTGGGAGTACCCTGTTTGCCGCCGTGCAGTTCAGCCAGACGGCGGACTTCCTCGACGCTGCGGATGGGCTGGCCGATTTTGAGCGAGATCAGTTTGCGAATGATGAAATTCCCAAAAACCAGGCAGAGCGCGAACCCCGTCACGGCCCCTGCAACGGCGCGAAAGGTGACATAGAAAAAAACGTTCAGGCCGCCGACCTGATCGCTCAAGCGATGAAGATAAAACATCATCGAATGTTCCCTCCTACCGGTTGGAGTTTGGCGAATTCATCCAGCACCAACTCGGTGCGGGATGAGCGACTGCCCTTGATCAGGACCAGATCGCCCGGCCCCACGATCTCATTCAACATCTCAGCTGCATCGCTCGCGTCTTGCGCGATGGCGGAATTTTCCAGGCCTGCTTGCTCTGCCGCTAACGCAATCGTGTCGTTACCAATCGAGATTAGGTGATCAATTCCCAGCGTCGCCGCGGCTTCGCCCACTTCGCGATGACCGCGTTCCGATTCCGCGCCAAGCTCGAGCATTCGTCCAAGCACGGCGATGCGTTTTCCGTCGGCATCCAATTCCATGAGTGTGCGGAGGGCGGCTTTCATCGAATCGGGATTGGCGTTGTAGCTGTCGTCGATGAACTGGACACCGTGGATTTCGCGGATCTGCAAGCGCGCCTTCGCCAGCGGGGCCGAAACCAAACCGGCGGCGCATTCCTCCAGTGAAACACCGAACGCGCGTCCAGCGGCGACCGCGAGGATGGCATTTTGCACCATGTGCAATCCGGGGACCGGCAACTGCGCGCGACAGCGATGGGCACCTTCGACAATGGTGAATTCGCAACCGCCGGCCGTTTGCTGCACTTCAATCGCGCGAATAGCACCTTCTTCGATTCCGGCGAAAATCACGCGCGCACGTGTCCGATTCGCGATCGAACCGCTAAAGTCATCATCGGCATTCAGAACAACGAAACCGCCCGGGTCGATCGCTTCCGCCAGCGCGCCTTTTTCCTGCGCGATGGCTTCACGCGATCCCATGAATTCGATGTGCGCGATCCCGATGTTGGTAATGATGCCGGCATCGGGCGAGGCAATGCGGGCCAGGGCGGCGATCTCCCCCGGATGATTCATGCCCAGTTCCCAAACCGCGAACTGATGATCACGATTTGCCTCCAGAATCGTGCGCGGCAGTCCGACATGATTGTTAAAATTGCCCTCGGTTTTCGTGACACGGAAAGCGCGCCCCAGGATCGATGCCGCGAAATCCTTGGTCGAAGTCTTGCCGTTACTTCCCGTGATGCCGAGCACCTTTAGCGGGAGCGTTTTTCGATAATTGGCGGCGAGATTTTGATATGCGACCAGCGTGTCGGCAGCGCGCAAAATCGCGAATGTCTGCGGCAATCCTGGCGGCGGATCGCGTGAAACAAGCGCGCCAGCGGCTCCAGCTTTGGCGACTTGTTCGAGAAAATTGTGGGCATCAAAATGCTCTCCGCACAGAGCGACGAAAAGATCTCCGGGCTTAATCGTGCGCGAATCTGTGCTGACATGGGAGATGGCGAGGTCCGAATTACCCAACTCCAGCCGGGTAGCGGATAGACTGGCGATCTCCGATAGCGACAACGAATTCATAAGGCTTGTCGCGAATTATTCTGGAGAGCGCACGATTCGCGCGCTCCGTTGTTCGAAAACCAAAATCGCATATTCAAAATTTCACCGGTAAATCATCCAGCGCACGACGCGCGACCTGAATGTCGTCGAAGGGGATGGTGTGATCGGCGAACTCCTGATATTTTTCGTGCCCTTTGCCGGCAATCAGGACTAGATCGCGCGCCTGCGCCATCGCCGCGGCATGTCGAATCGCTTCCGTGCGGTCCGCAATTTTCTCGTAATGGGTCGAGCGAAATCCTTTCTCGACCTCGTTAATGATCGCGTCCGGATTTTCCTTGCGTGGATTGTCGGAAGTGATGATGGCGTGGTCGGCCAGTTCATCGGCTACGCGTGCCATTAGTGGCCGCTTTTTCCGGTCACGATCGCCACCGCACCCGAAGACCACGATAAGTTTCCGAGGCCTCAATTCCCGCAGCGTTTTCAGGACATTGCGCAACGCATCATCGGTGTGGGCGTAATCAACAAAGATTTGGAATTGGCGTTTTGCCGGCACGAGCTCGAGTCGCCCCGGCACTTGCGGTGCACGGGCGAGCGAAAGAACGCCGTCGCGCAGATTCACGCCCAACGCCGTCGCTGCAGCCAACGCGGCCATTGAATTGGCGACGTTGAAGCGGCCGATCAACGGAACCCGCACCAGATAACTCCGGCCGCGCGCGTCAAGCTGGTAGGAAGTGCCGGCGAATTCGGTGCGATAATTCGAGGCGCGAAAATCGGCGTGCAACCCCAACCCGTAAGTGATGACCGGACTTTTCCCCGCGATTCGATCGAGCAATTTTTCCCCGTAGCGATCGTCAATATTGATGACCGCGCTGGCCCGCTTCTTTTTCGATTGCGACGCGAGTTGGAGAAAGAGTTTTGCCTTGGCCTCGAAGTAATTCTCCATCGTCCCGTGAAAATCGAGATGGTCCTGGGTGAGATTGGTGAACACCGCGACATCCCATTCGATTCCACGGGTCCGTTCCTGTGCGAGCGCGTGGGAAGAAACTTCCATCGCGGCGGCACGCCCCCCGGCGTTAACGATTTGCGCTAACAACTCCTGGATATCGAGCGCTTCCGGCGTGGTTCGGATCGCAGGCAGAATGCGATCGCCAATCTCATATTGCACAGTGCCCAGCAATCCGCAGCGCACCCCAGCCTTTTCGCAAATATGTTTGATGAGAAACGTCGTCGTGGTTTTTCCGTTCGTGCCCGTAACCGCCGCCATTTTCAATTTGCGGGCCGGCATCCCGTAAAACGCTGCGGAAAGATCGGCCAGCGCCCCGCGGCTGTCGTCGACCACGAGGCAGGTCGCCCGCGGCGACACAATTTCCCGTTCGGCGACGATCACGCTCGCTCCCTGCTCGATCGCTTGATCGACGAATTGATGGCCATCGCTTTTCTCACCGCGGATGGCAACGAAAAGAGTGTCGCTTTGCACTCGCCGCGAGTCATACGCGATGCTTTCCACTTCGCGATCAAGTGTGCCGATGACCCGATGTGGCGCGAGCGCATGGGCGAGAACTTTGAGCTGCATGTAAAATTAAAATGATTGCTCAATGCCGCGACGCGCTGGTTGAAACGACGCGGCCCGGCGCAGTCGGCTTGATCAAATCTGGTTGCGGGGCGAGGTCGAGGTAACGCGCGGCTTTGTCGGCAATGCGGGAAAAGATCGGCCCGGCGACGAGCCCGCCATAATTCAATTCCGGTTTGGAAGTCTTGGCGTCATCGAGCAAGACCAGCCCGACAAACTCCGGATGATCGGCCGGCAAAAATCCGATGAACGAAACAACATACTTTCCTTTTTCGTAACCGCCGTGCGGATCGACTTTTTGCGCCGTCCCGGTTTTCCCGGCAATGACAAAACCGGGAACGGCAGCAGCGGCAGCGGTCCCACGATCGCTCACCACTCCGCGCAGTGCGTTGCCGATTTGCCTCGCCGTTTCCGGAAGAATCACCTGCCGCACGACCGAAGGCGAAAATTCGCTCACCGTCTTTCCCTCCGTCGTCGTGATCGATTTGACCACCCGCGGCGTAATTAATTTTCCGCCGTTGGCAATCGTCGCCATCGCTAATGTCATCTGCAACGGTGTCACCGCCACCTCGTGTCCCATCGGTATCCGCGTAATGGAAATCTTACTCCAATTTTGCGGAGGTCGAATCGTTCCGGTGATTTCGCCGGGCAATTCGACCCCCGTGCGTTCCCCAAAACCAAAGCGACGGATGTATTCATAAAATTTCTGGTCGCCCAGGCTAAGGCCGAGCTTGGCTGCGCCGATGTTGCTCGATTTCACAAGAATATCCTGCACACTCAGCTCCCCGTAAGGGTGATGATCGTGCAGGGTGCGCCCGCCATAATTCCACGCGCCGTTCTCACAAAAAATTGTCGTGTCCGGCCGCACCTTCTTTTCATTCAACGCTGCCGCCGCCGTCACGATTTTGAAGGTCGAACCCGGCTCCATCATGTCGATGACGGCGCGATTTTTCATTTGCTCGGGCTTGGCCGTATTGCGTTGATTGAGATCAAAGTCTGGCCGGTTCGCCATTGCCAGAATTTCACCCGTTTGCGGCCGCATCAGGATGATGGTCGCCTTTTGCGGCGAATACTCGCGCACCGCCGCGTCGATCTCGTTCTCGACGATGTTCTGCAAATTCAGATCGATGCTCAGATGCACCTGATAACCGTCCCGCGCCGCTCGTTCCTGCCCGCGATAGAGCACGATCTCCTGGCCAGCTCGATCGTGTTCGATGTAACGATAACCATCCTGCCCGCGCAGATATTCATCCATCGACGCTTCCACTCCCTGAATTCCCTTGTGATCGAAATCGGTAAACCCGATGACGTGACAAAGCATCGACCCGTTTGGATAAAGTCGCGCGGCGTCGTGTTCGAAATAAATCCCGCGCAGATTTTGTTCGCGAAGTTTGGCCCGAAGCGCGTCGGCTGCTGAAGTCGGCACATCTCGTTTCAAGACGATGTAATGACGATCGCTCCCGAGTTTTTCGGAGAGTTCGTCCCGATCGAGTTTTAACTCCTGACTCAGCAGCGCGACGGCTTCGGCCACTTTCTCCTTGGTTAAATGCGAGGTATCAGCGACGACGATTTCGACCGGGATGTTGTGGGCGAGAATTTCGCCATTGGCATCGGTGATGACACCGCGCTCGGCGTAGATCGGTTGCTTGTAAACGTGTTTCTCGGCCGCCAGCCCGGCGTACTCGTCGTGCTTAACGAGTTGTAGATAAACGAGGCGAAACGAGAACCCGCTAAAAAGAAGGACAAAACAAATGCAAACAAGTGCACACCGCGTCCGACCGTTCCATCTCATCTGCCAACCTGGTCGTTTGCCACCGGACGAATGGCATTTTCTTCGGGCGCGGGGCGGACCGGAGCGAGCCGAACGATGTTTTGTTCCGTAATCGGAATCATCTTGAGGTAGCCTTCCTTCAGCCGGCGTTGCAGAGCGCTGCGTGATGTCAGCGCTGCGATCTGCACATTGGCGACGTCGTTTTGCTTGCGCAGACCCGCCAGTGCCGTCTCCAGCGCTTTCTGGCGATCCCCCAGCCAATGCAATTGCAACGTGAGGTAGACGTAGCTGAGTCCCGCCACCGCCAGCAACGCCGTCATCACCATCCAACGCGCCAAAGAAGCTGCGTCCAAACGATTGAGTTGCGTGGACCGCCTCATCTCAGTTTTTCGGCAACGCGCAGCTTTGCGCTCCGTGCCCGCGGATTGAATCGTTGCTCGTTTTCGCCCGGTTCAATGGGCTTCGGCGTAATGACGAGGAGATCGCGCGCTACGTTCTCGCGCGGCTCCGGCCATTCCGGCCGATCCACATATTCCCGACTGCGATCGCGAAAGAAATTCTTCACCATCCGGTCTTCGAGCGAATGAAATGAAATCACGGCAATGCGCGCGCCCGGTTCGAGACGACTGGTGATCACACGCAAGCCCTCTTCGAGCGCTCCCAGCTCGTCGTTAACTTCCATCCGCAACGCCTGGAAAACCTGTGTCGCCGGGTGGCGACGTCCGTGGCGGCCGACGATTTTCTCGATCGCGCGTGCCAACGGCAGGGTCTCCCGAAACTGCGCAACCTTGCGTTGCTTCACAATGGCGCTGGCAATGCGACGTGCCGCCGGTTCTTCGCCCAGATCGCGAAATAGCCGCGTCAATTCTCCCTCGCTATAACTGTCGATGATCGCGCTGGCCGTTTTTTCTGTAGTCGGGTCCATCCGCATGTCGAGCGGGCCGTTTCGTGTCAGGCTAAATCCGCGCTCGGCGTTTTCGAGCTGGCGGGAGGAAACACCGAGATCGAGAATCGCCCCGCCGATCTGCTCGAGTCCCACCGCATCGAGCACCCTATCGGCGTGGCGAAAGTTTGCTTTCCGTAAAGTCACGCGATCGCCGAATTCTTTTAAGCGCTTCGTCGCTTCCGCGATCGCATCGGGGTCCTGATCGAGCGCTAGGACGTCGGCGCCGGTTTTCAAAATTGCTTCGCTGTGTCCGCCACCACCGCAGGTCGCGTCGAGGACGAGGGCGCCTGCACGCGGCGCCAGCAACCCGACCGCTTCGTGCACCAGAACGGGCCGGTGATAAATGAATTCTTCCCGCTCCTGCGCTTCCTCTTCCAGCATGAACGGGCCGGGCGCGAACCAAACTGGTCGTTCGAAGAGCAATGCGTTCATCCTGGTCACAAACCAATGACGTTGGCGACGTGCTGGTAGGTTGGGGTCTCTTCTTCGTGCGCGCGCTTCCACCGCGTCACGTTCCAAATTTCAAAACGACCTCTTCCGCCGACGAGAGCGACTTCGCCTTTCAATCCAATTTTGCGGCAAAGGTCTTCCGGCAAAACGAGGCGACCCTGTTTGTCGGCCACACCGTGCTGGGCGCGGGAATGCAACTGTCGCAAAAAAACTCGACGCTCGCGTGCGGCGACGTTGTTATTGTTTTCGGCGACGGCGCTCATGCGGGCGAACTCGTCCGGGGCCATGACGAGGAGGAACTGATCTTGGGAATCAGGAAGAAGAATGAATTCCTCAGCTCCCTTGCGGCGCCAGCGGGAAGGGATGGTGATGCGATTTTTTTCGTCGATGGCGTGAAGGAATTGACCGGCGTAAAAGGCTTGAGCTGAGGCAATCGAATCCATATGCCGGCGGGATTATCGTCCACTTTAATCCACTTCGTCCCACTTTTAACCACCACATCCCCTTGTGGTCAATACTTTTTTGTTCGATCTTTTCTTCTTTCGAACAAATCCCGTTCGAAGAAAAAGTTTGGGCGCCGACCCGCCGTCGCGCGGCTATGGCGTAGCAGGCGAAGCGGCACCCTCCAACATCGTATTGATTATCCACGCCATGTTGCAAGCTGGAGGGACACACTTCGTCGTGTCCCAAACGTCCGTGGCGTGCACACAAACGACTTCCAATCGGCGCTAGCCTTCTTTCGGTTTCCCTTTAATTTCCCCCGCCGCTCCGCTTTGAACCATGCGCCGCATCGCCTCCGCCCTCGCCTTTGCTCTCGCTGCCGTACCACTCTGTGCCCTCGCCCAGCAGGACAGCGGCGATGTTCACGTCAGCGTTGTCCTTAACGCCGATGGCTCGCGCACGGTTTACGAAAACGATGCTGCCAATCACAAGACCGTCGCCACCACAACGGGCAAGGACGGGAAGATGCGGGAAAAGATTCGCTACGAGCTCGATGAAAACGGCCGATTTGCCCGCGCCGAAGTCTTGGGCCCGAAAGAGCAGTTTCGTTTCTTTGCCCAATATAAATATGACGCCAGTAATCACGTGATCGAAGAAATCCATTTCGCCAAGGACCAGAGCGTGATCGGCAGAATTGTCTTCCGTTACGATGCCGCCGGACATCAGATCGGCTATTCCACCTATGACGGCGCGGGAAAGCTTCTTGGCCAAACCGTCGCGCCCACGGCATCGCCGGCAAAACACAAGTAAGCGGCTTGCCTCATTCAGCGCCAATGGCAAGGGTTCATGCTCATGCTCATGCTCCGGTCCCATAAATTCCATCCTCCTCATGCAACGATCCCGCATAGTTGGAAAATCTTTTCTTCGATCATGAGTATGAGTATGAGCAAAAGGTCTTGTTCCCCGTTGGCGCTAAACCCGTCGCTTGCCTCAGGCCCGAAAGGGTATTAAGGGGAACTTTTGTGATCGAATACCTCCAGAAAGGAGGGCTGCTGATGTGGCCCATCCTCGTTTGCAGCATCATTTCGATTGCCGTGTTCGGGGAGCGGCTTTTTTATTTGCATCGGGCGACCATTCATGTGGGCGAGTTCCTGAAAGGCCTGGCCAATTTGATCAAGCGCCGCAATTTCGCGGAAGCATTGCACGAATCCGCTGGCACGCCCGGTCCCGTCGCACGCGTGATCCACGCTGCTATTATCCGTCACGATCTACCGCGATCAGAGTTGCGCGAAATTGTTCAGGAAGCCGGCCAACTGGAGGTACCGAAGCTGGAGCGGTTTCTCGGGGTGCTCGCGACGCTTGCCTACCTGGCGCCGTTGCTTGGTCTGCTCGGGACGGTCGCGGGAATCATCGAGGCCTTTGGTATCATCACTTCCAACGGCGGTTATGCCACGGTGACCGAGTTGTCGGGCGGAATTTACAAGAGTCTGCTGACGACCGCGGCCGGTCTTGTCGTCGCGACGCCAACGTTTGTCGCCTACAGCTATCTTTCGTCGCGGGTCAATACCCTGATGCACGATATGGAACGTGCCGGGATCGAAATCGTGCAGATGCTGACCGAGACCGAACCGGAAAGTGGAATCATTTCGTTTCAACCGAGCACGGAAAGCAGCCCGCGCGATTTGCGCCGGGAAAAATAATGGTTGGCGATGAAACTGGTCCGAACGAAACAATATCAGTTCGGGTGGCTGTTGATTTTCCCGTTGGTCGACCTCGCGTTTCTCATGATTTTTTTCCTGCTTCTCAGCTCGAACTTCGTTTTGCAGCCGGGAATATCGGTCAACGTTCCGTTCTCGAAATTCATGTTAGCTCCGCCGATAAAATACCAGATCATCAGCATCACGAGCGGGGCGACGGTTTATTTTCGCGACCAAAAGACTTCGATCGATGACCTGGGCCCGCAGCTTGAGACCGCGCGCAAGGAAGGTCGTTCCATCATTATCAAAGCCGATCGCTATACACCTTATGAGACCGTCATTCGGGTGGCCAATCTCGCGCTCGAGCATGGTGTTCCGTCGGTCGCGCTAGCCACCGCCCCGCCGAAGTGAGCGCGTCGACCACCGCGCCACTCATTTTTAGTTGGGTGCCCCCACGCAAACGCCGGCGCGCTTTGATCGTGTTCTTAATTCTTTCGCTTCTCCTGCATGCGCTCTGTTTTTACATCTTCCAAATTGTGTATCCGCCGACGGTGGCACTCTTGCCGCCGCCGGCGCGGATGACATTGATTTCGGCGGATAATCCAGAATCGCTCGCACTTTTGCGCTGGGCCGAAGCGGAAGACCCCGCGCTCGCGACTACGACACAGCGCACCCCGGAAGCGAAGTCTTTTGTACTGCCATCGATCGAGCATCGCCCTTTCTACGCTACGCATCAGCCGAAATTACGAACACTGCCTCCGCTTGCGCCTGACCTGAGCATTCCAAGCTCGGCCGCGGTCGGTCCTGTTCGTCCCCCGCAAATGAAAGGGAACACGACCGGATTTATGCGGAAAACGATGGCCCTCTTCGCCGATCCACCTCCCGGTTTAGGCGACCCTGTTTTCGCCGACTTCAAATTTCGTCTGATCCGGCCGGATGCACCGGCCAATGCGCGCTTTCGCGTTGCCATCGACGGAGCAGGCGCCATCCGCTTCTGTTTTCTAATTGAATCCTCGGGCGATCCGGCTCTGGACGAGCAAGGACGGAATTTTTTGCAGCTCTGCCGTTTTAAAACCAAGGAGAATGCGCCGCCGACAAATGCGACTGGCCTTTTCTGGACAACCACGACCATTCTCTGGGGCAACGATCTCGTCTCCAACGTCGCTGCTTCGCCCGTTTCCTCGCCGTGATTCGCGTTAGTCTGGCCGCGCTGGTCACGATTTATCTGCTGGTTTTTCTTGCGGCGGTTTTCCTTGTCTGGTTAAGTAGTGAATGGAACCGCAGGCGGCGCGAACGCAAAGCTTTTCGCTACCGGCTGCGGTGTGTCATTTGCGGCTTCGAGTTCGAAGACCGCACCGATGCTCTGCTGCCGCGCTGTCCGCGTTGTGGGAGTCTGAACGAACGATTCAAATTCGAACGCATTTAATTTGATATGGGAATGTGGATTGGCCGTAACCGAAAAGCGCGCGTGACTTACGGGTTCGACGAGATCGCGCTCGTCCCCGGCAGTATCACAATTAACCCTAACGAGGTTAATACTACTTTCCGCCTGCCGCGAAGCGACCTGGCACCGCTGGAATTGAAAATCCCGATCCTGGCCAGCGCCATGGATGGCGTGGTGGATGTGCGTTTTGCCATCGAAATGAGCCGGCTCGGCGGCCTGGCGGTGCTCAATCTGGAAGGCGTCCAGACCCGCTACAAGAATCCCTCGGAAGTACTCGGGAAAATTGTGCAGACGGACAAGAACGAAATTACCGCCCTGCTGCAAAAGATTTACCAGGAACCGGTGCAGCCGGAATTGATTGGAGCGCGCGTGCGGCAAATCAAGGATGGCGGCGCGGTGGCCGCGGTAAGTTCGATCCCGCAACGCGCCGCGGAATTTGGCGCGATCGCGCAGGATGCAGGCGCCGATGTTTTCGTGGTGCAAAGCACGGTCTCTACCGTCCGGCACATTTCCTCGGAATATAAATCGCTCGATCTCGCAAAATTCTGTCGCGAGATGCGGATCCCAGTGATCGTCGGCAATACGGTCGGTTACGACGTCACTCTTGAGATAATGGACTGCGGTCCCGCCGCCGTTCTCGTCGGCGTAGGCCCGGGGGCGGCCTGCACCTCACGCGGCGTGCTTGGCCTGGGTGTGCCCCAGGTCACGGCCACGGTGGATTGCGCGGCCGCGCGCGACGCTTACTTCAAAAGAACAGCGCGCTTTGTTCCGATCATTACCGATGGCGGAATGAGCAAGGGCGGCGATGTCTGCAAGGCGCTGGCCTGCGGGGCGGATGCCGTGATGGTGGGAAGCGCCTTTGCCAAAGCTTATGAAGCACCCGGCCGCGGCTATCATTGGGGGATGGCGACCCCTCATGCGAATCTGCCGCGCGGCACACGCATTAAGGTCGGCGCCACCGGATCATTGAAACAAATTTTGTTCGGCCCAGCCGAAGTGGACGATGGCAGCCAAAACCTGTTCGGTGCCATTACGACGTGCATGGGGAACGTTGGCGCGCGCGATCTGGCCGAGTTTCAACAAACCGAAATCATCATCGCACCTTCGATCAAGACTGAAGGCAAACTTTTCCAAACCGTGCAAAACGTCGGGATGGGAACGCGTTGATGAAGAAAGTGAATCGTGATAGGTGATTGGTGATAAGTCGCCATAACCCAATCACTTTTATCTCTGTTCGCTGATCACTAATCACTGATCACATTTTCATGAACAACAACCGCCGCGTCGTTATCACCGGAATGGGTGCAATCACACCGCTCGGAAACGATCTGGAGACGTTCTGGACGAGTTTGAAGAATGGCGTCAGCGGCATCCGCAGAATCGAATCGTTCGATACCGCTGCTTACGATTGCCGCATTGGCGGAGAAGTGCGCGGCTTCGATCCGAAAACAGTTTTTACCAACCCAAAGGACGTGCGGCGCACCGACCGTTTCGCCCAATTAGCTATGGCGGCAGCGAAAATGGCAATGGCCGATTCCGGAATCGCGATGGCAAACGAGAACCCGGATCGGTTCGGCGTTCTCGTCAGCAGCGGCATCGGCGGACTGAAAACGTTGGAAGATCAATATACCATTCTCCTCTCGAAAGGCCCCAGCCGTGTTTCTGCCTTCACCATTCCCATGCTGATCAGCAACATGGCGAGCGGATTGATCTCGATGGAATTCGGAATGCGCGGACCGAACATGTGCATCGTTACTGCCTGTGCCACGTCGAACAACGCCATCGGCGAATCCTGGCGCATGATTAAGTTCGGCGATGCTGATGTCTTCATGGCCGGCGGCTCGGAGGCGGCTATTATCCCTATCGGTCTCGCCGGGTTCGGCGCGATGAAGGCATTGAGCACGCGAAATGACGATCCGCAACACGCCTCGCGGCCATGGGATCGCGACCGCGACGGCTTCGTCATCGGCGAAGGAGCGGGCGTTGTCGTGGTCGAAGAACTCGAGCGCGCGAAAAAGCGGAATGCGAAGATTTACTGCGAGCTGGTTGGCTACGGCCTGAGTGCGGACGCGCATCATATGACGGCGCCACCACACGACGGCGGAGGGGCAGCCAAGGCAATGGAACTTGCTTTGGAACACGCAGAATTGTCAGTCGATCAGGTTGATTACATCAATGCGCACGCGACCTCGACCGGCCTGGGCGATGTGGCCGAGACGCGCGCGATCAAGTCGGCGTTCGGCGAACGTGCCAAGAGCGTCGCAATTAGCTCTACTAAATCGATGACGGGTCATCTCCTCGGCGGAGCCGGAGCGGTTGAGATGGCAGTGTGCGCTCTGGCTATCCGTGATGGTGTGATTCCACCGACCATCAATCTCGATAATCCGGACGAGGAATGTGATCTCGATTTCACGCCCCACACCGCTCGCGAAAAGAAAGTTAGTGTAGCCTTGAATAATTCATTCGGTTTCGGCGGCCATAACGCCACGTTGGTGGTGAAGGAGTTTACCGGCTAAAGGCGCCAGCTAACGAGATTTGGGTCGGTCGGCGTGGCGTGAGGGAGTTCATGCCTCCAAGTTTTGGCAGAGCTTTAATTGGAACCCGCCGAAGCTCGACCCGCAATTGTCACGAAGAGCGCGGTGCCCGTCACCCACGCCTTCATTTGCGATGCCGGCCGGGGTGGCTGAAGGTCATGCCCGGGTTCACCCTGATGCCTTCGACGCGCTCGCCCGCCTCAATCCGGCGCGCGTAGTCCGGCCAGTGCCGGTCCGGCAGGCGTTCGTAGCGCCAGTGCGTCGCGGTTGTGAGAAGGAGTAGGCCGCACGTCGTGAGCGTGCTCCATCGAATCCAGCCCGCCTGCGACCAGCCGGAGATCAGCAGCCTCTCAACAAGCGTATTTTGGACCGCGCCGACAGACCACAGCCTGGCGAAGGCCGTCATTCTTCAACGCCAGCCCGGCTCGGACCATTCGTATTTGGTCATTTATCGACAAGAAATACCCAAATTTCCTAAACACGATTGTGGACCCCACTCGTCGGTTTGAAGTCGAAGACTTCATTAAACACGCGCCAGGTCTCCAGACCTGTGTTCCTTGACCTTTATCCTACTATTACTTTTGAAATGAAGGATTCGCCGATTCGGGACGCGTTCTTCGCCACGATCGTGGTGATTACCGCTTTGGCGCCATTCCTGAACAAAGCTTTTCATATCGACGATCCGCTTTTTCTCTGGATGGCGCAGCAGATAGCTCACCATCCCGGAGACCCGTACGGTTTTGCCGTGAACTGGTACGTAAGTAATCAGCCGATGTTTTCAATCATGCAGAACCCGCCACTCAGCTCCTACTACATCGCGCTGATAGCGAGCTTTCTTGGCTGGAGCGAACCGGCGATGCACGGCGCGTTTCTTGTTCCAGCAATTGCGGCGGTCCTCGGAACATTTTTTCTCGCCCGGCGCCTTTGCAATTCGCCCTTACTTGCGGCGCTTCTCCTCCTTTTCACTCCAGTTTTCCTTGTCTCAGCCACGGGAGTGATGTGCGACGTCTGGCTTCTAGCGCTTTGGGTGTGGTCGATCGAATGCTGGATGCGTGCTCTGGAGCGGAATTCTGCGCAGCTTCTTTTCCTAGCATCTGTTCTCGCGGCCGCGGCAGCGCTAACGAAATACTTCGGGGTCGCGCTGGTTCCCCTCTTAGCTGTTTATACTCTGGTTCGTGAACGCCGCGTCACTCACCGAATTCTGTATTTTTTGATCCCGATCCTGGTGATTGCCAGCTATGAAGTAATTACAAAAGCTAAATACGGCCAGGGTCTGTTCAGTAATGCGATGCTGGTTTCCTGGAACGAAAATGCAAAACCCGAACAGCATTTTTTCCAGCAGTTGTTCATCGGGCTTTCCTTTGCCGGAGGTTGTTTGTTTAGCGTCGTGTTCTATGCACCATTGTTGAAATTACGCCGAAGCTCTCGCGAGACTGGAAGCCTCGCGGCCGAGTCAGGCTCGCCGCAGCGAGTCCGTCCGGTGGCGGACTGGAAGCCTAACTTCCGGATTCACATCGCTGGAATTGTGATTTTCGCCTTCCTTGTTCCATTGTTCTATTTCGGCGCGGCGAGAACAGTTCTCCCCTTGGGCATCGCAATTGAGGGAGCACTCTTTGTCACCATTGGAATTGCGATTCTGGCATTGGCTTTGGTCGATATCGTCCAGCACAAAACGGCGGATTCTCTCCTGCTTGGCCTTTGGGTCTTCGGCACATTCGTTTTTGCGGCAGTGATGAATTGGACGATTACCTCGCGAACATTTTTGCCGATGGCGCCCGCGGTCGTAATCCTGTTGATTAGACGATTGCGGCTCCCCCCAGCCAACGGCAGTTTCATGCATTGGTGGCCCATTCTGCCGTCCGCACTCGTCTCGCTTTTGATTACAATCGGCGACTACAAGCTGGCAAATACGGCACGGATTGCCGCCAGTCAGTTTCAACAGCGCTTCCGAAATGAATCAGGCACCATTTGGTTTGAGGGACACTGGGGATTTCAATATTATATGCAACAATGGAAGGCAAAGCCGCTTGATTTGGAGCAGCATGGCTTGGTTCCGGGTGACGTGCTCATCGTTCCAATCAATAATACCAACGTCAGTCGCAAACCTGCCGCTCCGACAATTGCTTCGTTCGGGCAGATAAACTACGCCCAGTTTTTGCTATAACGATGAGCCGGGAAATAGGTGCCGGATTCTATTCCAGTAAATGGGGTCCATTCCATGGGAAGTCGCACCAGTTCCGCCCGAGCATTACCTCATCTTTCGTATCAAGTAGGTAGTTACTTACGCTTTGAGCATTGGAGACCTCAACTCTGCAACGTCGCTGAGAAAATGACGAAGGGCTGAAAGGTTGAGCCCAGTCGAAAGATCGAAACGGCGCTCCTCCACCGAATCGGACCTGAAATTTGAAATCGTCCGCTTCGCCTAGGTCGATGGGGTATCGGCAAAGATTGGTGCGCCGCTGATGTCGGAAGCGTTGAAAGTGAACCCGTGATTGCCTTTTTGCAGTGACTGGAGGAGTTGAGCGACCTGCTGCGCGGCGCCGGTGGAATAGAACCGAACCAGACCAACGGTTGTCCGCGGGCCGAAGACCGTAATCATGATCGTCTCTTCATCGACTGAATTCATGAAAATGTGGCTGCCGTTGCCCTGATGATAGAGGGCGTTGAATTCCACTTCGCCGATGCGTCGTGCCAGCTCGCGGGTAGCCGCGAAAGATCCGGCGGCAAGCGCGGCGATGATGGTCACATCCATGACTGTCATATCGCCATATTGCGAAATGACGTTGCCGCCGCGGTCGATCACGACGGTCAGCTCGGCTTCGGCCTTTTTTAAGAAATCGCCGAGCACGCCATCGAGCGTAGCGACGTCGTCGATAGTCAGGACCGGGATCGCGTTCATGCGACGATTCGCTGCGGCTGGGGCGCAACATGCGTCTGCCCTGGCTTGACGCCGGCCGCTCCAGCTCGGTTGGCATCACTCTGTTTGCTAAACTTGTGCAGCAGAATCTGTGAGACGGCATTCAGTGTAGCGAAAACATTTTGGCCGGTGCTGGAGACGACTTCGAAGCTCTGCACACGTTTCTTTCGATTATTCAGGACGTAATCGAGATAGTTGACGGGTGCGACGTTCGGAAGATCGCGCTTGTTGTATTGCAAAACATACGGGAGGTCGTCGAGCGACATGTTTTGCTTGGCGAGGTTGTCTTCCAGATTTTTGAAACTTTCGACGTTTTCTTCCATTTTTTCCCACTGCGAATCGGCCACGAACACGATGCCATCGACGCTGCGCAGGACGAGCTGACGGGTGGCATTGTAAATGACCTGACCAGGGACGGTGTAGAGCTGAAACTTGGTGACAAAGCCTTTAATAACCAGAGCGTTGAGCGGGAGAAAGTCGAAGAAAAGGGTGCGATCGGCAGCAGTAGCGAGCGAGACGAGGTCGCCACGGTTTTGCGGGTTAATGCGTTGGTGAATGTAGCCCAGGTTGGTGGTTTTGCCGCACAGCGCCGGACCGTAATAAACGATCTTAAACTGAATCTCGCGGCTGGCGTAATTAATGATTGACATGAGCAGTCTCCAGTTGCGGATAGGTTCGCGAAAGTTCCTGTGTGATGCGGCTGAGTTCGCGACGGCTCTCCGCACTCAATTCGGTTCCATTGTGCACTGCGGTCAGGCAAAGATTGCCGGCGCTAAAGAAGGTGACGGGCGACTTCTCGCCGTGCACCGTCAGGCAGGTCAGCGGGCCAAGTTGAGTTTCACACATATGTTTTTCCAGTTTCTTCAGCATCGTCGGTGCCACCGCGCTCAATCCTTCCATGTGCATATCGTCCGGAATGTTACCGGCGATGATCAAACCATCGGTGAAGATCACGCTGCAGGAGGAAACGCCGGCCAGTGCGCAGGCCTGGGCAATCGCTGCTTTGGCATCAAATTTCGGACCTTCTTCCGCGGGCTTCGCCGCCCGGGCTGGCGCGGCGGTGGTCGGCATAATCGAAATGTCCAAATGATTGACCGAGGCCGGCGCTTGAACACGCGGAGCCTCGACTTTGGGCGGTTCGACTTTCGGAAGCGCTGAAACAGTTACTTTGGGAGCTTCCGCTTTTACTCCTGTAGGAAGTTCGGCTTTCGGCGTCTCAACCTTCGGCGCTTCGGCCACGGGCCGAGGAGCGGCCGGCCGAGTGACTTCCGGGCTCTGGGTGAAACGTTCCGCGTCTTCCTTTGCCTTCGCCAGGAATGGCGTCTCGAAAATTTCATCCTGGGCAAAGACTTCCTGGTCGTCTCGCATCCGCAGGGAGTCGCCGGGCAAATTGGCCAGCACATCAGGCAACGAGAGCTGCACTGGCGCTTCGACTGCATCGGGGAGGAACAAAGCACGATACTGTTCCGGTAAGGCGGCGTGAAAGTCCTTCGGCGGGATCACAACTTTGCCACTCGCGAGCTGCGGCGCGATCGCGCTGATCTGGAATGAAATCTTTGCCTCGGCTGGCACCGACTCGACGTCCCCGGCCACTTGCATCGGCGGCAGACTTTGTAGGATCGGACGCAACGGGAGCGTGACTACCGGTTGTCCCGTCGGTTGTGATGGTGTCGCCGCGACGGGAACAGCTTTCGACGCGGCTGGCCCGGGTACGGACAATGGCACCCGCGCTGGCGATGGCTGGAGTTGGTTTAGGTTGTTCGGCCGCGACTTTGGGCGGGGCATCCTCGGGCAATTGAAATGGAATCCGAGTCGGACCCGCAGTCGGAGGTGCCACCGATGGCGGTGCAACCGGTGGAGTCGCAATGGGTGGCGATACCGCGGGAGGAACGGGAGACCCGCTGGAGGCTGGAACTCGCGGAAACGCGGGCCCACCCGTTCCAATTGGCAAAGTTTTTTCTGGCTGCGCCGTCGGTGTAACCAAAGGAATGCGCGGCGTCGCGTCATCGCGGCTCGGTTCTATTCCGTTCTGCTGCGGCGGAATCGTTCGGGGCGTTGTGAGCGGGACTCTAGCCGCTGGCGCCGGTTGAACCGGTTGAACCGGTTGCGCTTGCGGAGTAACCGGAGGTCCGGCAGACGGTCTCGCTACCGGGGGGGTGACCGGCGGCGGCCGCACGGGCTCGACCCTCGCTGTCTCGGTAACAAGGCCTGCCTGAGCCACAGGTTCCACGGGAAGTAAGAGCTCGGTGGTTTCAAATGGCGCGACCGTCGTTCCAAATTTCGCCGATTCTTCCACCATCAATTTCAGGAACGGCGTCTCCACCTGCGCGGAGATAGATTCCGTCGTCTGGTCTTCTCGAACACGGAGCTGCGAGAGTTCATCGATCACTTTCTGGACCGGCAGCAGTACGGCCGTGGTATCGGACGGCACCACCGTATGCTCGAAAATTTCCGGGACCTGTTGATAGATCGCAGCGATCGGAATACTCGGACGGCCCGTTGCCAATCCCTTTTCCACCTCCACCGCTTTCAACGTCACGCGGCGGGAGGTATCAAAACTCTCGTTAGTTTTCAAGTAGCCCTGAGGCATTGCCGCAATTACGTCACTCAAGGCCAGCGAAACGGTCCTTTCTCCGCGTGGCTCGACAGCCACAACCACACTCGGGCCCAAATCCTGCGGACTTCCGGGAGCGGCACGATTCAGTGAAATGCGTCTCCCTGCCATCGTGCTGGCCGCGGCCAATGCCGGCCCGCTTGGCTCCGGCGTCATTGTTCGCACCGCATAAGGGGTAACTCGTTTTGCCAGCTTGTCGGCTTCCGGCTTATCTTCCACCGAAGGCAGGGGCGCAATCGTCGGAGACCGTTTCCTCGCGTCGAACTTCTCTTTTGCCTTCTTAACGAGATTTAGGAATGGAATAACCATGGCCATCAATGGTCGTCGGCCGCGACTCGCAGCACTTCCTCCAATGTGGTCTGGCCTTCGAGAGCCTTATCGACGCCAACCATGCGCAACGTCTTCATTCCTTCCGCGACCGCCTGATTCTTGATCACCGCCGCCGAGGCGCGCTTCATGATGAGACGGCGGATGGATTCGGTTACTGTTAAAGCTTCAATGATTGCGAGTCGCCCCAGATAACCGCGACCTTTGCAGCGATCGCAGCCGCTTCCGCGGTAAAAGACAGTTTCGGCCTGTTCAATCCCAAGACGCGTGAAGACCTCCGGCTCCGGTTGAAATTCCTCACGGCAATTGGCGCAGACCCTTCGCACCAGACGCTGGGCGCAGGTCATCAAGATCGAGCTCGAAATTAGGAAAGGCTCGATGCCCATGTCGTCCAGACGCGTGATCGCGCCGGCCGCATCGTTGGTGTGCAAAGTGGAAAGCACCTGGTGACCGGTAAGCGCCGCCTTCACCGCAATGTCGGCGGTCTCGTTGTCACGAATCTCACCCACCATCACGATGTCGGGGTCCTGACGCAGGATCGAGCGCAAGGCCGATGCAAAATCGAGCCCGATGTCGTTGCGCACCGCGACCTGATTGACCCCGCCGAGCTCGTACTCGATCGGGTCTTCTACCGTTACGATGTTGTATTGCGGATTGTTTAACTCCTGGAGAACGGAATAGAGCGTCGTCGTTTTACCGGAACCGGTTGGACCGGTGACCAGAATCATTCCGTGCGGCGCGTCGATCGCCTTTCGCAATTTCAGCAGCGTTTCTTCGTCAATGCCCATCTGGTCGATCGAGCCGGTGAGCACGCTCTTGTCCAAAATTCGGATGACGATTTTTTCTCCATGCGAGGTGGGTAGAATCGAAACACGCAGATCGACTTCCTTTCCCATCACTTTGATGCGAAAGCGCCCATCCTGCGGCAAGCGTCGCTCGGCGATGTTCAGGCCAGCCAGAATTTTGAGGCGCGAGGTAATCGCCAGTTGCAGCGCTTTGGGGGGCGATTCCGCGGGGACTAAGTCGCCATCGACGCGATATCGCAACTTCAACGTTTTCTGAAAGGGTTCGATGTGAATGTCGGAAGCCTTGTCCCGCATCGCCTGCACCATGATCAGGTTCACGATCTTGATCACCGGCGCGTCTTCGCTGTCCTCCGCGAGCCGGTCGATATCGATCTCTTCGCTGGCCTTAGCCTGGACTTCGACGCCATCGACCGGTTTCTCGACTTCCTCCTCGATCTTGCTCAGCACCTGGCGCATGTTGGCCCCTCCGTGCACGCCGCTGAGCGCGTCCATCACCCCTTTTTCGGTCGCGATCATCGGCACGACGTCCAACTGCACGCGCCGCTTCACGTCGTCGACCGCGAGTACGTTGGTCGGGTCGGCCATCGCGACGAACAGCTTCCCGTTCAACCGCGCCACCGGCACCAGCTTATTGGCCTTGGCCATGTCGCGCGGGATCAACCCCAGGATATCCTCGGGAATCCGGATGCGCGCCACGTTCACCGGCGACACGTTCAGGCAGCGCCCCATGCTGAAGGCCATGTCCTGATCGGTAACAAATTGTTTGTCGGTCAGAATCTTCAGTAACCGCCCGCCCTTTTCCTTCTGGATCTGGGTCGCCTCTTCCAGCTGGTTCGGCAGAAGCAGCCCGTCTTCAATGAGCACATCTGCGATCCGATCTCCAAAGGTCTTGTTTCTCATGGCATCGGGATCAGGCTTTCAGTTCGAGCCGGTAAACGTCCTGCAGCGTTCTTTCGATGGCCGCCGGTCGGGCGAGATACCACGAGACCGTGTAATCGAGGGACTGTTGCACAGCCGCACGGCCGGCGGCATCAAACGGATTACAGCACGCCACCATAATAGTACGGCTGATTAAATCGAACGGCACACAGAGGCGCCCGATGGTGAGATTGTCCGGTAACATCCGGGCCAGTTGCCGATCAAAATCGTAATACTCCAGCGGGATAAACGCGGCTTTCGTCCGGTCGACGAGGACGGAGATGACCTGGTCGAGCTTATCGGTGTCGGGCCCGCACAACTCCACCAGGAGCGAGTTGGCCATGGTGTGACCCGGCAGGTTCTTGTTTTTTTGCTGCAACTTTCATCAGCGCAGCGGTCACGTCTTGCTCTGCGAAAAATTGTTGAACGATGAGGAACTTCGCCAGCTGCTCTTCGCCGCGCTCGTGCAGGTTGTAGTGTTCCTGGTCTTTGCGATCGAGCCGGACCAGCCCGCCATCGCCTCCGCTCATGGCTTTGGCGATTAACCCATGTTTTATGCCGCCGCCGGTTACATTTTGCCCGGCCGCCTGCAACCGTGTTTCGATATCGCCCAGCATTGCCAGCACCTCGGGCGCGTTGGGATCGTGCTGCAGCAGCACCTCGCATTCCTGCATCGCGAGTGCGTAAGAACCGACGTTAAAATATGCTTCCGCCAGCTTCCGCGAAGTGAGGAGGGAATCATCCCGGCGCCCGAGCTTGCCGTACGCTTCCTTTAGTATTTCGAGGGACTGATAATCATCAGGTTGTGTTCGGGTGATGACCTCGAACATCTCGATCGTATGAAGGATTTGGGCTTGTTCCTCCGGTGACGGCGTGTGTTCCAGCACATTTTGCAAGAAAAGCTAGAAACGTGCCGATTTACCTCAGTAACTAGAAGGCCGGCATGGACGGTAAACGAGCTGTCAATCTTGGAGCGAACGAGGAAGCGAAGTGCTCATGTTCCGTCATGCTCATGCTCATGCTCATGCTCGATGGCCGCTTGCCCCCTGCCCCTGCCTTCTGTGATGAGTTTTTACGCTTCCTAATTTTCCAGTTTTTCCATACAATTGCGATATGGGTCCCCCTGGCGTCTCCAACCTGCGGGTTTCGCGCTTCAAGTTCCGCACCAGACGGACTCGCTGTGCAGAGCTCCGGATGCAGACCGTCCCCAATCGCCGACAACCGGTAACGAGTAACCGCGTCGCACTCGCACCGTTCCGGAGGCGCTGGTCAAAAGCCGGCCCCGGCCCTGCTAATTGGATCGGCCTTGGCCTGACATATTTTTTTAGGCGTTGCTCTCGCTCACCTGATCTACGTCTGGATTTACCCCGACTTTCCGCTCCAGATACGGGTGGCAATCGACGTCATCACCCTTTGCCTGGCCGCCTCAATACTTTTTTGGGCCGCGTTGCAGCGGCGAAAGGAGATTGCTGATGGATCTCCCTGATCAGCTAGACCGCGCAGCCTTCACTCTAATCGAAATGACGGTCGTAATGCTCATCATCATTCTTTTATTCTCGCTTCTGTTTACGGCCGGCTCCGGCATGTTCGAACGGGCTCGTAAAGTGCAAGCCAAGAACGACGTCACTCAGATCGTCACCGCCGTAAGCGCCTATTACACCGAATACGGCAAATACCCGGTCACTGTTACAGACAATACTACCGACGCGTACTTTGGCAGCGGGACACCACCGGCGGGCTGCACTAGTTACACTAGCAATGACAAGCTATTGAACGTCCTGCGCAACATCACGAGCGATAGCAACACAGTCGCCTTGAACCCTCGCCAAATCGTATTCATTTCGCCGGCTAACGCAAAGACCGGGACGCTCCCTCGCGGCGGCATTAGCCAGACAGCTGGCACTGTTGGACAATACATGGACCCGTGGGGTTCACAGTACGCCGTTGCCATCGATACGACATACGACAACCAGATCGGAACGGCCAATCCCTACTCGGATACAGATGGAAGTGCAGGAGAAAGTCCAGCACGGCAGGGAGTAATCGCTTACTCTTTCGGCAAGAACGGCGCCGTTGGGGGCGGGGCGAAACTCAGCACCTCATTCGTTGATGAGCTGGGGACGGCGGGCACGTTTAAGGGATCAAGTGACATTCTTTCATGGCAGTAGATGACAAAGATTAAAACAAATAGTTCTAACATTGAGCCAAAGGCGTTCACTTTGCTCGAGCTTATGGTTGTCATGGCCGTTATCGTCCTCGTATCCACCTTTGTTGTACCGGCCTTCACGAATTTGAAAAGCGCCGGCGATGTAACTAGCGCCGTTTACAATATCGGCGGTTTGCTTGAACAGGCGCGGGCCTATGCAATGGCGAACAGCACCTACGTTTGGGTTGGTTTCGAAGAAGTTGATGCATCCAAAGATCCCTCGGTTAACCCGCAGACAACAGGGATAGGTCGCATCGCCATCGCCATCGTAGCATCTAGAGATGGAATGCGAGGCTATGACATAACTAACAACAGTTTACCGAACCCAGCTTGGACCAATTACAACAATGGCGCGAATCTGGTCCCTATCAACAAGCTCGTGCGCTTTGAAAACGTGCACATGGCCCCGTTCTTCTCGACCATACCTAACAGCGGCAACACGGCGAGGCCGACTGTTAGCTCGGGGGGTTATCAGTTGGGAAACACTACCGCAAACCCGAATCCGGGTAACTGTGTGACTCGTTTTGACTGGCCGCTGGGTTCAGCAATCGGGACCGGTCAATACTCCTTTACCAGAGTCATCAATTTCGACCCTCAAGGTGTCGCTCGAATTCAATATTCAAGCAATACTGATGGAATTGCCGCCTATATGGAGCTCGGGTTGCAACAGACCCACGGTACCGCGATCTCGTCGAGTTCGAACGTAGCCGCTTTGCAAATCGACTGTATGACAGGGTCGGTGCGGAAATATCGACCATGAAGCTTACGATTTCGCGGGTTACAGGGTTTTCCCTGGTGGAGGTTACGTTAGCTGTAGGCATCGCGGCGTTTTGTTTACTTAGCATCATGGCCTTGTTCCCAACAAGTTTAGCGACGAACCAGATCACCATTCAACAAACGGCCAATACCAATCTCGCTGCCGCGATCGCCGCCGATTTGCGAGCAACTCCCATTACTTCGGCAACTTCCCCTCGTTACGGAATTGCCATTCCCACGACAGGAAGCGCAACACACACAATTTTCCTACAAGATGACGGGACGGCCGGGGCGCAGGACGCAGACGCTGTTCCTTCTCAGAGCCCAAAGTATCGCGCAACTATAACGTTTGCAGCACCGACCAACGTTTCGCAGAAAACAGCCACCGGGGTGACAATTCTCCTTACCTGGCCTGCCCTGGCCGATCCCGTAGCTAGCGCAACTCCGAGCAAATACACCGGCGTTTACGAGGTTTATACGGCACTTAATCGTAATTGAATGAAGCGTCGACCCCCGTCCTCTGCATTTACACTGATAGAGCTGGTACTCGCAGTCGGGGTTCTTGTGATGCTAGTTATTTTAGTCGGCCGTCTAATGAGCGGTGCTACTTTGGCAATCAACCAGAGTAGCAAAAGGATGGACTCCGATAGCCAGGTTCGGCTCATTTTTGACCGCCTGGCCAACGACTTCAGTGCAATGGTCCGTCGACAAGATGTCGATTACATCTTCGCAAAGCAAAATGGTAACGACACAATGTACTTCTTCAGCGAAGCCGCGAAGTATTTCGATTCGTCTGTTTTAGATTCTGCCAAAAGTTCCGTTTCTTGGTTGGATATCGAGTTAATTCGAACTTCCAATTAGAGCGACTAAGTCGTGGTCTTACTTGGGACGGACAAGTAGCCCCAGCTCCTTCTTCGCCCGGTAGCATGGTTTTTCTTACACCGAGCGGGAGTTCAACCCCCATTTCAGCCAGTACATTGCTGGACATTGGCCTGCCGCGGTTGGAGCGGGTCCTAATTATTCCAATGGCGCGGGTACGGACTATCACGTCATTGGCGACCAAGTCTATAGGCTAGAAATTTCATTTTTGCAAACCGATGGAACCATTTCAACTTCCGTTACCTCTTACAATGGTCTTCAAGGTGTCTCCGCAATAATAGTTGCCGTCGGAATGCTCGACAGGACCAGCCGACTATTAGCGGCGCCCAACGGGCAAATAACCAGCCCGGTAGGAAATCCCATGGTAAATGCGCTGCCAGATGCAGTGGACGGCACCGCCCATTGCAAACATGGAAAGCAAGCTGGTACCTGACCAGTAGCGGCATTTCGCCAGCAGCTGCATCCCAGCTTCGGATCTATGAACGCACATTCTTTTTCTCACAATAGATTAGCGCGCCGTCGGCGAACTTACGTAATCAGGCCCGCGGTGTCCCAAAAAGGGGCTGCGTTGCTAATTGTTCTCGCCTTTGTAGTCTTACTAACGGTTCTCTCTGTTGCGTTTTTCTCGCGTGCCGCTCTGGACAGACAGGTATCTTTTAGTAGTTCTAATCAAGTTAAAGCTGACTTGCTAGCTCGAGGCGCGCTTGCTGTAACCGTTGGAGATTTGAAGCAAGAGCTCGCTGCGGGCTCTACAATATCTACCGTTTCAGGTATTACAGTTTATACCCCCAATGCTCCTGCGACGGTCAATCCGGCTCTTGGCGGTTCTACTGGAACAGGCGGCCTCGAGAATTTGGTGAAGCGCAGTGCAAATGGCGTTCGATTTTATCCCACCACCGCGAATTATAACACGGGCACCTACCCCGCACCTAATCGTGCTGCGGGTCCGTCCGCTTCGTCGGCCAGCACCATCGCCTCTTTAAACGGTCGTTCCGTCTCCTTAGCTCGTTGGAACAAGTCTTTCTTGCTTCAAAAAGCAACATTAACCAGCGACACAGACGCGACTCCGGTCGGCGCCTTCGTTCCCCCCGACTGGATTAATGTCGCGCGCAACGGGTCCAATCCTACTACCTGGAATACCAATATGAAGACGTCGACCACGAACACGTCTTCAGTCATCGGCCGTTACGCCTATGCAATTTACGACGAGGGCGGATTGCTCGATACAAACGTAGCCGGTTATCCTTCCCTGCACCTACTCCGGCCAACTCGTCAAAACTATCGGTCGAAAGGGCACGGCGGGATTTGCTGATCTCTCGCAACTTCCAGGTGTTACCAACCTCACCACGGGCGTGACCGGCAGTCAGACCAAGTTCCTGAATAATATCGTGGGGTGGCGCAATTACTCGACGGCTGCTGCCACCGGAAGCCTCGGTACATTTGCGTCTGGAACCGTTTACAATATTGCGGCGGGAACTCCGTTTTTCAGTTCGGTGTTATCCAACACCAACGGCTTTTTATTAACGAGCAACACAACTCTTAACGGCAATCAATCGGACAGAACGATTTCCAGCCGACAGCAACTAATTGCCCTTCTACTTCGAGGTATGGCCAGCTCGGCTTCGGATCGCGCCAACCTACAGACCGCTCTGGAATATTTCGGCACATCCTCCAGGGAGTTCAACAGAGCGACTTGGTCGCCCTCTACTCCAGCTGGCAGTACAATCGATTATGCGACCCTCGCTAAGACCCCAACCCCCGAGACTTCAACTGCAATAAATCGCAATCTTAGCGCAGTTCGCGTTGCCACGGCATTCACTCGCCCGGATGGCACTCAGGCTATTGTGGGAGAACCTTTGTTGAAAAGGCGATATCTCTTGGCGCGCATCAATGAGCTAACCAATACCGCCGACCCGAATATTCAACGCGATTTCGGTCTGCAATGGGATGGCATTAACTTTCGCTGGAAGTACGTCGGCGCAACTGGATCCGCCGTTCAATCCAGCATTAAAACCCTTGCTCAAGTGGCGGCAGAGAACCCAGGTCGCGAACCAAACTTCTTCGAGATCTTAAAAGCCGTTATTCTGAGTGGATCGGTTGGGTTAGGTACGAACGGCGCTACCTTCGTTGCTGCTGAGAATAAATACTGGGATACCACTGGTGGATTAAGCGCCGACTGCCAGATTATGCAGATCGGCGCCAACATTATTGATAGCTGGGATGCGGACAATATTCCCAGTTTTATTAACTTTGCTGGAAATGAACTGGCAGGAGTCGAAAATCTTCCATACTTAAACAAGCTCGTGCTTTGTCCAAGTCTTCCTCCGGTGAGCAGTACAAACCAGACCGCGGACTGCTGGCTGGCGCCATCCCTCTGGAATCCTCATCAAAACGGCAGTAGCGCCCCGACCACCGGGCCAGGCAGCCGCGTGCGCATAGCGCTGACCGGCACTCCCACGTACAAAGTGGTCTTTACCGTCCTACCAACTTCATATCAAACCAATCCAATCGTGACGTCTCCGACGCCGTCCATTGACGTAGCTGCTAACGGTTTCATGGCGCCAAGCCCGCCACAAGAAACGGGTGCTTCTGCGCCACTCGCGATGACGGGTGCCGTTTCATCCGTCGGGGCTCCCGAGAAGTACTATGGATTTCATTTCGTTTTTCCTTCACCTCCGACCAGGGACCAAGTTAACGAGGACAATATAGACAGTGTTTCTCCTAATTTTGGAACAACTCCCGGCGGCAACATCGAACTGCAGGTTCAACTACCCGACAACACCTACAAGACATATCAGAAGTGGAACATCGCCGCCACCGGCGCGGTGCTTTCATCTCAGGGTGCAAAGAAGAACGGCGATTGGACAAACACTAACAAGCTCGTAGATCCTGAATTCGTTGCCCTCGATCCGCGGACGTTGCGCTTTGGAGTTTGGGGAACTGATGCGAGCAGCCAAGGCACTGGTATCGCAAAGAAAGATGCAAGTTATGGTGCCGAAGATTCGCTCGACCTAGGCGCCCCCGCGAACCGAATCGAACAGATCACCTGGTCCCGGCCTCAAGGCGCATCTTTCACCGTCAGCGCCCTGCCCGCTAACCTATCTCTTTATGCGACGAATGGAACTGCCAGCAACCATTACGTTGACCTCGACGGCGTTCAGCGTCGCGGCGATTGGGCCACGGACGTAAATGGCACAACGACTAAAGCGACTATAATGTATGGATCGACAAAGACAGCTCCCGCCGGAAATTACTTCGATCGACCTCAAATATTCAATTCGGCATTTCAAAGCGTCGCTGAATTAGGCCAGGTATTTCGTGATCAGCCTTGGAAGACGCTAAACTTTACCATCGCGAACTCCGCCGACGCCGGACTACTCGATGCTTTCACGCTGCAAGATGTGCCACTAACTGCCGGTCGAACGTCGCTTAACACTCGACAATCTCCTGTTCTCGCCGCCATGATATCGCAAGGCGGTTTACGAATAGATGGCAGTAGCATCATCACATCGGCCCAGGCGACGAATGTAGCCAATGCGATCGTTACCGCTACTACCGCAAACCCGCTAGTTAGCAAAGGCGATCTCGTCGCCCGGATCGCGGCGGATGCCAGTTTTACCGGCTTACTTAACAAGGAGGCTCGCGAGTGTGTATGCGCGCGCTAACTGATGCCGGCCAGACGCGGACGTGGAATTTGATGATCGACGTGATCGCGCAATCGGGCAAGTATCCACCGACAGCTAATAATCTTTCGCAATTTGTGGTTGAAGGAGAGAAGCGTTACTGGCTCCATATTGCGATTGATCGGTTTACTGGCGAGGTGATTAATCAGCAGCTCGAAGCCGTCTACGAGTAAAAAGCTCGGAGCATGGAGCTAGGGCGAAGACAAGATTATTGTCGTGGCCAGTTAAGCGCAGTTATCAGTTGTTCGTAATTCGTTATTAGGAGAGTCTGACTTCCAGCCTTTGCATGCTCCTCCGCCAAGCTACGGCTCGACAAGACGCTCGGGCTTGGCCAAGCTGACCTCTGATCTCCGGCTCGCCCTAGCCTCCGCTACTCCTGACTTGTGATTCCAGCCGGGGCCTGTTTGCTGACAATTTCAATCGGCGGGGGAGGACCGCCTTTGGGCAGCGAAAAAAGCAAGATCGAGATTCCATGCTTCGCTGCACCTTGCTCGTCGCTCCCAATGCGACCCGTCTACAGTTGGTTTTTGCCCCGCTTGTCTCTATGGAAAACGTGGATATTATAGATCGTCAGATCCACTTCCCACAACATACCGTGACGCACCCGCCATCGTGGGCTATCCGCCGGGAGAAACGGACCCTCAGGCACCGAGCTTGCGTGTCGGTTTAGGGAAACCGTTGCTGGGTGTTTGGGCTGGCCCATTCCGCCGTAGCGCCCAGCCTCATTCGGGATCGAATAGCCATTGTCGCACTTGATTGCCCCCGAGGCGAGCTGGAGCGGACCAATCGATCGCGTAAGCCTAAAGTGCGTCGCGGCGAACGACGACTTTCCGCAATTACCAGAGATTCGGCTTCCACTTTATATGGTATATGTGGTAATTATGAATGTGTCGTGATCTACCCCATCGCACAACGGCTATGCTGCAAACGCACTTCGTAGATCGCGAATTTCAGAGGGTGGTCGGCCGTTCCGCGACCAGATGAAAAAAACGGCTCTCCTTCATCTGCTTGTGACCGTCGCCGGCCTCGCAGCGGCCTTGGTTCCCGCCAGCGCCCGCGCGGCGGTGGGAAGATCTCTACGAGGCAGACTTTAGCAGTGGTGCGATCTTCAAATTCACTCCGGCTGGAACCACGAGCACCTTTGCCTCCGGGCTAAACGGCCCTTACGGCCTGGCCTTTGACGGTTCGGGCAATCTTTTTGCGGCCGACTATAATAGCGGCGCCATCTTCAAATTCACCCCCGATGGAACCAAGAGCACGTTCGCCTCTGGGCTAAGCAATCCTACCGGCCTAGCCTTTGACAGCTCGGGCAACCTCTTTGAGGCCGACTTTAGCAGTGGTGCGATCTTCAAATTGACTCCCGCTGGAACCAAGAGCACCTTCGCCTCCGGGCTAAGCGGCCCCGCCGGCCTAGCCTTTGACAGCTCGGGCAATCTCTTTGAGGCCGACTTTAGCAGCGGAACCATCTTTAAATTCACTCCTGATGGAACCAAGAGCACCTTCGCCTCCGGACTAAGCGGGCCTGTCGGTCTGGCCTTTGACAGCTCGGGCAACCTCTTTGAGGCCGACTACAACAGCGGCACCATCTTCAAATTCACTCCCGATGGAACCAAGAGCACTTTCTCCTCCGGGCTAAGCAATCCTAGCGGCCTGGCCTTTGACAGCTCGGGCAATCTCTTTGAGGCCGATCAAGGTAGCGGCACCATCTTCAAATTCACGCCAGCCGGCACCAAGAGTATCTTCGCCTCCGGGCTAAGCGCCCCAAGCGGTCTGGCGTTTAGCACCTCGACCTGTCGACCTAACTTACGTTTCCACGCGGCTTTCAGGAGCAAACGGGAAATAATGTGCTGATTGGTGGCTTTATCATCTCCGGGACAGGGTCGAAGACTTTTGGTCGTGCGAGCTCTCGGACCGACGCTTTCGAACTTCGGTGTGCCGGGCGTGCTGCAAAACCCCACACTTGAGCTGCACAACGCGGCCGGTGCGCTGATCGCCTTCAACGACAACTGGGGTGATGCGCCGAACAAGCAGCAGATTATCGATGCACACTTAGCGCCCCCGAATGCAGCATAGCTCGCCATTCTTACCACGCTCGACCCCGGAAATTACACCGCAATCTACGCGGTGCGAACAACACCACCGGTGTGGCAGTGGTCGAAGGCTACGACATTGATGCGGGCACCACATCCACAACTGAAAAATATCTCGACGCGCGGATTCGTGCAAACCGGCGCCAAAGTCATGATCGCCGGTGTGATTATCGGCGGATCAGGCAGTCAGGAATTGATTGTGCGTGCACTGGGGCCGACGTTGCGCAACTTCGGCGTCGCGAACGCGCTCGCCGATCCCACGCTGGAACTACGGGACATCAACGGCAATTTGATCAAATCAAACGACAACTGGCGCAGCACCCAGCAGGCCGAGATCATCGCGACCGGCTTGCAGCCACCCAATGATGCGGAGTCTGCCATCGTCGCCACATTAGCGCCAAGCAACTACACGATGATTGTGCGCGGCGTGAATAGCACCACCTGGCGTGGCGTTGGTTGAGGTTTACCGGCTGAATTAGAGCGCGAGTCGCAAACAGATACTGCCAAGATTCGCTTGACGGAAGTGGTCACGCTGTGATTGGCTCGCCG
>CAWAHI010000019.1:0-40221 GCA_963781735.1 uncultured Verrucomicrobiae bacterium
TGCGCAAAACCAAGATCATTTGCACGCTTGGACCGGCGAGCGAGAAACCGGAAACACTACGGCAATTGGTGCACGAAGGCGCCAATGTCT
This sequence comes from uncultured Verrucomicrobiae bacterium, assembly GCA_963781735.1. Taxonomy (GTDB): domain Bacteria; phylum Verrucomicrobiota; class Verrucomicrobiia; order Chthoniobacterales; family UBA10450; genus AV69. Next base: position 91 of record CAWAHI010000019.1, read on the forward strand.
TCCGGCTCAACATGAGCCACGCGCAGCATGATTGGGTCCGTGAAATTGTTCCGCGAATCCGGGCCATTGCGGAGGATCTCGGCCGGGCCGTCGCCATTCTCATGGATACGCAGGGGCCCGCCATTCGCACCGGCGATCTCAAGACCGATCTGCATCTGAAGCCCGGCGACATTCTGGAGTTCACCGTCCGCGGGGCAAAGAGCGAGGAAGCCTATTCGGTGGATGTGAACTACGATGGATTGATCAACGACATCAACGAAGGCGACACCGTTTTGGTTGATAACGGCGTCATCCATCTGCTCGTCTTGGAAAAACGGGAGAACCGGATTCGGTGCAAGGTCATCACTCCCGGAACTCTAGGGTCACGCCGCCATATTAATCTGCCCGGCGTCCGCGTGAACCTGCCGCCGCTCACCAAAAAAGACCTCGGCGACGTCGCGCTGGGAGTGGAAATGAACGTGGACTTTATTGCGTTGAGCTTTGTCAGGCAGCGGAGCGATCTGGAGGAGTTGCGGGAGCTGCTCGCGCAGAAGAAGAGCAAGGCCCAGGTGATGGCGAAGATCGAAGATCAGTCTGCCGTCCGTTTGATTCACGAAATTATCGCAGCCGCCGATGTCATCATGGTGGCGCGAGGCGATCTCGGCATTGAGGTCCCGCTGGAGGAGCTGCCGATTATTCAGCGCAAAATTGTGAAGCTGTGCGCGCGTCTCGGAAAGCCGGTGATTGTTGCCACGCACATGTTGGAATCAATGATCCATAATCCCTTGCCGACGCGTGCCGAAATTACCGATGTCGCTAACGCGGTCTTCGAACAAGCTGACGCCATCATGTTGAGCGGCGAAACTAGTGTCGGGAGTTATCCGGTGGAATGTGTGCGCATCTTGAATCGTGTCGCCCTTCGTATCGAGCGCAGCGGCGGAGCCGGTTACGCGAAGGACGCCGTCCTTGAAGACGTGCGACAAAAAACGGTCGCGTCTGCCGTCGTCCTGGCCAATTCATTGCCGCGCGCAAAAATCATCGTTTTCACCAGACATGGCACGATGGGGCGCCACACTTCGAATCTGCGTCCGGAACACGCCACCATTTTTGCTTTCACCCCAAGTGAGGAAGTGCGACGTCAACTCGCGCTTTGCTGGGGGGTATGTCCGGTGCGGATAAAATTTTCCGATGATCCGAATGCGACCATCGAAGCGGCGGAAAAATATCTGCGCGAGGCAAATTTGACTTCGCCGGGCGACAATCTGGTAATCATCAGCGATCTGCGGGCCGGCGACACGCTGGTCGACACCGTTCAATTGCGTATCGCGAGGTAGATCTAGACCAGCGGTCATTCCGAGCGAAGCCGAGGAATCCCGTTGCGAAAGCTTAAAGGTAGCTTTGCGGGATCCCTCGACTCCGCTTCGCTGCGCTCGGGATGACGAATTAAGTTTTACGCCTCGACCGGCATTTCCAGGTCGATGTCGATCGGTCGCTCTTTTTTGGCCAGCGCGCGACGCAACTTCGACAGCGCAATGTTTTGCAACTGGCGAATACGCTCGCGCGTCACCCCAAATTTCTTCCCAACTTCTTCGAGCGTCTTGGGCTTGCCGCCATCGAGGCCGAAGCGCGAGAAAATAATTTTGCGTTCGCGATCGTCGAGCACTTCGAGCAAACCGCCTACTTCGTTACGCAGATTTTTGTCGCGCAACAGCTCGAACGGCGTCATCGCTTCCTCGTCGCCGACGATTTCGCCAAACTCGGTGGAATCATCATCACTGATCGGCGCGTCAAGCGACGCGGGCCGAATCGAAACCGTCTTCAATTGCGAAACTTTTCCAGCGGCAATACCGATCTCTTCGCCGAGCTCGTCGTCGGTCGGTTCGCGGCCGAGTTCCTCGCTCATTTGCAATGAGACACGGCGCATCTTGGAAATTTTGTCGACCAGATGTACCGGCAAACGAATCGTCTTCGATTGATTGGCGAGCGCGCGCTTGATTGATTGTTTGATCCACCACGCGGCATAAGTGGAAAGTTTCCCACCTTTCGCCGGGTCAAAACGCTCGACCGCTTTCATCAGGCCGATGTTTCCCTCTGAAATCAAATCGAGCAGCGGCAACCCAAGGTTCGCGTAATCATGCGCGATCTTCACGACCAGACGCAGATTCGAACGAATCATCAGGGCGCGAGCTTCCTTGTCGCCGCGCTTAATTTTGGCGGCGAGTTCAATCTCCTGCTGCGGGGTGAGCAGCGGAATTTGCCCGATCTCTCGCAGGTAAATCTTTATTCCTGTATCACTATCTTCAGCAGCCATAAAACTTTTTTTCATGAACGTGCACCGGGGGCAGGGTATGCATTTTCCGACTCATCACGGGTCGAAGGTGTTCCTTAATCGCAGCATTTATCACGCGCGAAAACGGTTAACAAGGTTAAATATTCGCATTTCTGACACTTCCCGAATGTGTTTTGTTCAATTAACTGCTTCCATTTGATTTAGAGACACTTATGCGCTATGGAAATTTGAGAATTCCGGCTGTTTTTTGCCCTCCAAAACACGCCTTCCTAGATCGTTTTCGGCACCGGCGACGAAAATGCGCCAAATATTCTCGTTTTTTCGCTCCGATTTTTCCCAGCTGAGCCAAAATCGCCCCAGCCCTCCTATATTATATAGGTCCGATTGAGCGTTGGATGCCGAGCTTTGGGCGTTGAGCGTTGAATGTTCGGCGTTCGGCGTTCGCTTTTCTCTTGCCCTGTATAGGCCTATTTTCCGATCACTTTTGATCTAGCTCGATTTGCCTCTTTTCCCGCGAAATTTTCTCTGCCAACCTCGCCCCAGATGTTCGCGAAAATTTATTCGGCCGCCGTCTATGGCGTTGATGCCTACGAAGTCGAGATCGAGGTGAACTCGGCCGGCGGATTGTCTGCCATCGTGGTCGTCGGATTGCCCGATGCGGCGGTGAAGGAAAGTAAGGATCGCGTCACCACTGCGATTTCGAACAGCGGATATTACTGGCCGCGCGGACGCACGACGGTGAATCTCGCGCCGGCTGACATTCGAAAGGAGGGGCCGAGCTTCGATCTGCCAATTGCGCTTGGAATGATCGCGTGCAGTCAGGAAACGGATACTGCCGAATTTTCCCAATACAGTTTTGTCGGCGAACTAGCGCTCGATGGTGCGGTGCGTCCGGTGAAAGGGGTGTTGCCGGTCGCAATTGAAGCGCGGAAGCGCCGGAAAAAGGCGCTTTTTGTTCCGGCAGCAAACGCGCAGGAGGCTGCAATGGTGAAAGGAATCGCGGTCTATGGGGTACGAAATTTGCGCGAAACCTTCTCGTTTCTGACTGGCGAATGTTCGCTGCAACCCAGCCGCGGCGATCTCGAGAATTTTTTCGCCGCTCATCAAAATTACGATGTCGATTTTGCAGACGTGAAAGGCCAGGGACACGTGAAGCGCGCGATGGAAGTGGCCGTGGCCGGCGGTCACAACATTCTCATGGTCGGTCCGCCCGGCTCGGGCAAATCGATGTTATCAAAACGAATTGCGACCGTCATCCCGCCGATGTCGCTCGAGGAAGCGATCGAGACGACGAAAATCCACAGTATCGCTGGATTACTGACACCGGAGCAATCCTTCGTGCCGACGCGTCCGTTCCGTTCGCCGCATCACACGATTAGCGATATCGGCCTGCTCGGAGGTGGCGCGATTCCGAATCCGGGTGAAGTGAGCATTGCTCATAATGGCGTGCTCTTTCTCGATGAGCTGCCGGAATTTCATCGCTCGACCCTGGAAGTGATGCGCCAGCCCCTGGAGGATGGACGCGTTACGGTTTCGCGTGCCGCCGGCAGCGTCACATTTCCGAGCGAGTTCATGCTGGTAGCGGCGATGAATCCTTGTCCGTGCGGTTACTTTGGCGATCTGAAGCGCGAATGCCGCTGCAGCCCGGGCCAGGTCCAGCGCTACCGGCAGCGCATATCCGGACCGCTGCTGGACCGGATCGATCTCCATATTGAGGTGCCATCGATCGAATATCGCGACATGGCGAGTGAACGTGCGGAGGAGCCTTCGAGCGCGATTCGGGAACGCGTTTCGGCCGCGCGCAAACGACAGCAGGCGCGTTTCGCTAACGATTCCAAGACAAACTGCAACGCGCGGATGGGAACAAAACATTTAAAACAATGGTGCAAACTGGATTGGGAATCGCAGGAGCTTATTCGGGTGGCCATGACGGAATTGAATCTCAGCGCCCGGGCCTACGATCGCATTCTTAAAGTTGCGCGCACGATCGCCGACCTTGCTTCTGCCGAGAACATCAGCGGCGAACACGTCAGCGAGGCGATTCAGTATCGCAGCTTTGATCGCACACTTTGGGTTTGAGTCAGGGAATGGCTGCGCGGTTCATGGTAATTTCATTTCAACGCAGCGGTTTGAACTGGCTGCGTTATTGCACGGAATATTTCACCGGCGTGCGCACCCCGGGTCGCCCACAAATCATCGCGGAAGGTCCGGTTTTTTTCGATCGCGCGCATGATGTGCGGCGAAAGCCGAAACGGAGCGATTTCACCGGTTTGTATGATGCGAGCGGGGCGGAGGTTTACGAACGGGTCGCGCTGTTGCTGCGCAATCCATACGACTGCTTTACTTCGCATTACCTCGGACGCACGGGAGTGAACTTTAAGCAGGGCTTGGAGCGATTTGAAGCCTACGCCAATAACATCAATCAGTTCGATGCCTTAAAGGCGAAGAAAGGCGTGTTCTATTTCGAAGATTTCGTTAACAACGAGGAGGGGACACTGGCCTTTCTTCGCTTCTTCGACATTGACCCCGGTGCGCGACCTTACAATTTCAGGGAAATGATCGAAGCATCGCGTGGTTGGTATCGCGGCCATCACGGACTCTTTGCCGATCGCGAACGCCCGCAATTGAAACCAAAAGAGCGCACCGCAATTCTGCGCATGTTAAAACAGGAACTCGGCGAAAATTTCGAGCGCTATCTCGGCCGCTATTCGCTCGACGATTAAGCATCGGCATCGCGCACCAAGTCATCCCGAGCGAAGTCGAGGGATCCCGCGGAAGTTACCTTTAATAGCGATTCGCTCGGGATGACGGTGTTATGAGCGCGGGGCGACCTAACCTGATCCGCCCCGCGCGTTACTACTACCAAAGTGTTTTAACTATTTACCGGCTGGATGATTACTTCGGAACAGCCAGGAATGCTTTTCGCTCGAAGGTAGATGGATTGATATGTCGACCTCTAATCTTTGAGTTCCGACCCAGCCGCGGCGCGGTAACATACATGACCGCGCCAAGGAGGCGTCGCGCCGCGGCTGCAGGGATTGATCCCATCTTAATTGTTGTCCACTGGGACTGCCAAATACGCGATTAACGAGCCCGTAGTGTCGACACCTCTACCCGTAATCTCTCCCTTGTTATTTATGTCTTTCGCGATTGCGAGAAAGCCAGGATAGCTGCCTTTGAGATCGGGATCGTTGAGGTCTGTCGGGTAGACACCGTGATCCCAAATAACGGCACGACAATCAGTCTGGTTCGCGGCGCATGAGACACCAACCACTTGCCCGGCTTCGTTAATACCGTAGGCCTCACTGTCTACATGTTGCGGTGTGCGTCCTCGCAACGGTTTGAGCACTTTGATGCCGTTGTCCTTAGTCCAGATAAAAGCGTGTAATATGTTGCCGTCAACGTCGGTGGGGTCGCCGGCAAATCCCACGACATCGCCGTGTTGATTGATTGCCGTCGGCGTATTCCACCACGGAGCTGGCGCATTTGGATAAATATCCGTCACGGTGCCTTTGTCCCAAAGCACCGCGTGCTTTGCGGTATGTCTTCCAACGGCCTGGTCGCACATACCCGAGATGCCCACGATTTGATTATTATCGTTGATCGCCGTGGCTGCTCCCGAACTGTCGCCCGGGATTAGAGGGAGGTCGTGGATCTGGTCTCCTGATCCAAGGTCCCACACGGCTGGGAGAAACTGGAGGACTTGGTGGCCTGGCTCGGACTGGCAGCAACACGTGGGGTCATGAAAGCCAGTCTCTGCCCACCCCACCGCCTGACCCAAATTGTTGGCTCCCGTGGCAAAACCATTATTTCCTCCAGGAAAATTGGGAAGTGCCCTCATCTGGTTGTTTTGCCAAACGAACCCGAGATTGATATAGCCGACGTTGTGAGGCGTACTGTAGAAAAACGCGCTACTCCAGCTCTCGCCAAGCGGCTCCGGCGTCGCAGTTTGGGAAATACCCACGATGATTCCCGCCGTATTTTTCACGTTCCATGTTACACTGCTGTTTGGTCCGCCGAGTGTGCCGAGGTCGGTGAGCGCACTGTTTCGCCACAGCGATAGCGTGCCGGTTCCTGTTCGGCATTCTGGAATAACCTGCTACCCAGCTCTGATCATTAATGCTGTTTCCCCCGCTACTCGTTCCGCCGAGTGAAGGGAGAGTGGATACGTGGTATTGCGTCTTTGGCTTCGCCTTTGTCGGTGTCTGTGCCGCGGCGTTCTGGCAAAGACCAGCGCACGCCGCCGAGTGCGAGCAGGATAATGAGCAGAAGAATCCATCCACTGTAATCACCGTTTACGGCATAGTGAGCCGAATACGGCCCGCGATCTCTGCCCGAAGGCGGCGCCTCGGAAGGAGAGTGAGAGTTAAGGATTTGTTTTGATGTTGTCATAATATTTCCTCAGTTAATGAATTGTTTACTGAGTATATTTTAGAGACTGGTCTCTGATTGAAAAAGAGCCACTTCGGGTGTTTGAGGTAGACCACTTCTGCGGCTAGACGCCGCAGGACGTTAAGCGTTAAATCGTTGAAGGTTGAAACGTTTTGTCCAGAGCGCACGCGCCTTGCCGCAATGCTTCCGGGCAGGCGAAAAGTTCGCGATAGCGAGGCGGAGGCGCGTACGCCGATCCGAAATTCGGCAAGCGACGCGCTTGCCCTACAATTCTTGCATCGAAGCAGCGCTTCGTCAGCTACTTCGATTTCGCGTCCAGCGCGGTGGCGAACTTTTGCAGACCTTCGCGAATTTGAGCGCGGGTCCAGGCGGCAAAACCGAAAGTGAGGGCGGGATGCATCTCCGCTTTCATAAAGCATGATGACAATGGTGACGGCCGCATTCCGATTTCCTTACAGACCCGGCTGATTATCGGCAGGTCGGGTTTCCGTTTTAGCCAGGCGACGAAATGCAGCCCCGCTTCCGGAATTTGCAGATCAAAATGTTTACTTAAGAGACGATTGAACTGTTCGATGAAAAATTCCCGCCGATCGGAGTACAATTTTCGCATCCGTTTGATGTGGCTGAGAAAAAATCCCTCGGAGAGAAAACGGGCGAGTGTCGCTTGATCGATGGCGGATGAATGTTGATCCATTACCGCCCGGATCTTAATCATCGGGTCGACCAACTGTTCCGGGGCGAGGATGTAGCCGAGCCGCAGAGATGGATAGAGAATCTTACTCATCGTTCCGGCGTAGATGACACGGCCGGAGTTATCGAGTCCCTGTAAACAAGGGAGCGGCGGTCCGGTAAAACGAAACTCGGAATTGTGGTCGTCTTCGAAAATGTAGGCGTCCCGCTCGCGGGCGAACTCGATGAGCGCGGTCCGGCGCGCAAGACTCATCGTCATCCCGAGCGGAAACTGATGCGAAGGCGTGACGTAAATGATCTTGGGCGATCGCCCTTTGGCAGGTCGACCGATCACGATTCCTTCGCGATCGACCGGTCGCGGAACGACCGTGCCACCGGCGAAACCAAAAGCGCGGCGCGCCTGATAGAATCCGGGATCTTCAATCCACGCCACTTCACCACGATTTACCAACGCCAGCGCGCTGATTATCATCGCCTGCTGCGTTCCAGCGGTAACGATGATTTGATCGGGCTGACAGCGCGCACCCCGAAAATCGCAAAGATATGTTGCGATGGCCTTGCGCAGATCGGCGTCGCCGTGGCTCGAAGCGTATTGGAGCAAGTGTGCTCCTTTTCGAGCAAGAACCTGTGCCCGGAGACGTTCCCATATTTCCATGGGAAACTCATCGAGTGCCGCGACCGCAGGAACGAAGGTGACGCCAGGAGGACCTGCGATCCCGAAATCGAATTCTTTTCCGGAACGTTTATCGGGGAGATCCCGAACCCGGTTGGAAAGTCGAGGTGGCGGTTCAGGGAGCCGCTCGATTTTTGACCGGCGCGCGCTTAGAAAAGTTTCCGGAAGCGGATCGGCGACGAACGTACCGGAGCCAATTTTGGATCGGAGGTAGCCTTCAGCATGCAGCTTGTCGAAGGCGAGATTGACCGTGAGCCTTGAAATGCCGAGGTCAGCAGCAAGGGCACGAGTGGAGGGAAGACGCGAAGAGTTATTGCTAAAGTTCCCGGCGATTAATTCGTCGCGAATCTGACGATAGAGCTGATGATGCAACGGTTCGGCTGATTTTCTGATCAGACGAACCATTTCGAAAGCGATGATGGAACGTCGCCGTCGCTTTTTGTTTCGCGAATTATTACGTGGATGCGATCTCATGATAGCTGCGTACGCCTTGCCCGAGCAACCCTCGGGAATATCAATGGATTCGTCGATATCTGTGTAATGGCGTGAACCTCGATTTGCAGAAAAGAGCGGATCTGATCAAGAACTTTATAAAGTGGTCTGGTCCTCGGCATCAAAGTGGTCTGTTGACAGTTTAGCACAGGGCGAGAGCTTTTTGTGCAATGCAAAATCAAACTCCGGTTACCGATTATAAGAAGACGAAAGGCCTGATCTATTTCGCGAGAATGCTGGACAAGATCAGGCTTCACGCGGCTGGCAGGTTAGCCCCCGGGTATTTCGTCGGAGTGGAAGATCCAACATTCTTCGATTCTCGATGCACCAGATTTCTCGGAGTTGATTATGATGAGCTAAAGAAGCGAACGCTTGAGGGTGGCTCGGACGAGGAGATTTTGGACTGGTGCTTCGAGCGTGGCAGAAAGCCGGGCGAAGAAGAAATTGAGATCTGGAATGCTTTCCTGGCCAAACGGGGATGGCGGGACGAAGGCAGCGCCGATTTAGTGGAGGCGAAGAAGCGCGCAGGTTGGCAAAATCGTGATGACATTCAAACCTGGGTTGACCTGCATGATGCCGAGGAAGGGCGAGACGCCCGGTCGCTCGATTGGCTGAATCCTTGTCGGGGCACTTAGGCACCTCCCACATTGAGTCCCACGAATCACGCGTGCTTCGCTGTCTGCGCGGCTCGGGATGACACGAGCGGAGCGAATTAGGAGAATCGCGCGAGCGAAAGCGAGTTCGTTCGCGTAATGGCCAAAGCGTTGAATCGTTACAGCGATGAAGCGATGAAGCGTTTAGGGAATTGCACGGGGCTTGATAAACTTGATGGTTTAAAGCCATCAAGTTTCGGAATCGTCTTACTGCTTTCGTTCGCGAGTAGCGCGAGCGCGGTGCCTACCCTCGATCAGGCCGCAGTAAAAGCGGCGGCGGAATATTCGGCGCGGCATCGCGGCGTTTCGTTTCTCGCGATTCAAAATGGACGAACGTTGCTGGAGCAAGACGCGAAGACGCCGCACAAGATATACAGCGGAACAAAAGCGTTTTGGGATTTGGCGGCGCTGGCAGCGGCCGAAGATGGTTTGCTCGATTTGGATAATCACGTTGCCGACACAATCACGAGCTGGCGAAATGATCCGCGGAAATCGCAGGTCACGATCCGGCAATTGCTCAACTTTGATTCGGGCATCGAGCCACTCTTTCGGTTGCATGAAACCCAATCTGGCGATCGTGATGCGCTCGCGTTACGGGCGCGAATGGTAGCGGAACCGGGCACAGCCTTCATTTACGGACCGGCCGCACTCCAAGTTTTTCATCATGTGCTGAAGGAAAAACTAGGCGATCAAACGCCGACGCATTATCTCGAGCGCCGGGTCTTGCATCGACTCGGCCTTGGCCGGCAACGTTACCTTCCGGATCGTGCCGATAATCCTTTGCTGGCGACGGGCTGGATTCTGACGGCGAGCGAGTGGGCGAAGATCGGGCGCGTGGTTCTCAACAACGGCGCGCCGGTTACTTCAAGGCGATCTCTGGAACAATGCTGGCGCGGAACGGCGGCGAATGGGGCATTTTCGCTCGGTTGGTGGAATAATCGCGCCGCGCCAAACGGCCGCGAATTCGATTTCGAACAAATGCTGATGCCGAAGTGGCAAAATCAGGATTGGCGTGATGCCTGTCTCTGCCGCGATGCGCCAAGCGATCTCGTCGCCTGCATTGGATCCGAGGGACAACGTCTTTTCGTTATCCCGTCACTGCAAGTCATCGTGGTGCGACAAGCCAACGGCGGATCATTTTCGGACGCGCACTTTTTGCGGTTGCTCCTCGGCCGGGAGCGCCGGTAATGCTTCACGCGTCGCCAGCATCAGAATGCCGTCGTCCTTTTGCCAGTGATAACCGAAAGCGAACCCGAGCGCGGGAGGCGGCGGGTTCTGCGCGTAGATGGCCGCGAGATCAGGCTGGTGATACTTCTCGAATTCCTCGTGATGCGCAACGTAACGCCCGTAGCAATTCACTTTCCAACCTTTCGGGAACATGCGCAGCGGAATCCCGGAATCGTCCTGAATAATGACGCGACTGTTTTGCAAGAAGGAAATTGCGGACGCCGGAAAATCCGTCGCCGTGCATGAGGAATGAGGCGGCCTTGAGCAAACTCAGACCTGGCCCGCGGGCGGCGCACCAGCGAAGGAAGGCGCTGTTTCCGCCGCCGGCTAAATCGGTTTTGAAATAATAAAGCGTTTGCGGTTGTTCGCCGCCGCTAAACGTGATCTTCACGCCCTCGGCCGGCGAGTCGTCACGTGCGTCACGTCGACAATGGTGTAACCGAGGCGCGCCAGAAAAACGTAAAGGATCGGCAAAGTTCCGCTGACATTTCCGCGACCCAGATCGGTACGCATTTCTTTGGTGATGAAATACTGAAATCGCAAAATCGAATTCATCGAATTGCGCAGCGAGAACAAATCGGCGCGTAGCATTTCGGGTGGGACCCGAGTAAGATCGGGCACGTTGCCGATCGGTTCGAGCCCGGCGAGAACGTAGTTGCTCGACAGCGGAAAAAAAAGGCTGGCGTACAAAAAATCGGGCCCGCTAAACATGTAGAAAACGGTGTCGTTGCTGCGGTGATATTGGGGCGCGTTCGCCTGCATCCACTGCCGAATCGGCCAGATTTGTTGCTGCTCTTTTCTCTTCCAGGCATCGTTCATGGCTTGGGCGTGTTGCTGCCAGGCCGGATCGTGCGTCAGCGGCTCAAGCGCTCCAGTCACCGGCATGCCCGCAAGAAAATGCGCGGTCTCGTCAAGAGTCGCCGGGTTCTGCGCAAAAGTCCGAACCGGGCTGACGTAAAAGGCAATGGTCAGGAGCAAGCCCAGTAAAATGCGACATTTCATTTCTGGTTAGACGGCGCTGGTCGGCGTTTTTGGTGAAATAAAATAAATAATTAATCCAAGCGCAGCCGTTCCTAGACCGAGCAATGACGGCAAGCGCGTCGATGCTTCGGCGAGCAAATGCCAGAGCATCCAGCAGCTGATTGCCAAAAAGATCAGCGGAGTGATGGGGTATCCCCAGGCGCGGTACGGCCGCTCCAATTCCGGGCGGCGCCAGCGTAAAACAAAAACTCCAGATACAGTGAGCGCGGAACAAAGCGCGAGACTGAATTGCACATAGTTCACCACCGCCTGAAACGTCGCGGTTAAAAGCATGACGTTAACGATGACGAATTGTGTCAGGATTGCGTTTGTCGGGATTCCGTGCGCGCTTCGTCGCGACAGCCTCTTCAAAACTCCGAGATCCTCGCCCATTATCGCGGTCACGCGCGGTCCGATCCACATCATCGCACTGACCGTTGAAATCAGTCCGAGACAAATGAACGCGGCCATTATTTTTCCGCCGGTCGGACCAAAAATGTGAGTGCTGGCGATGAGTGCGACCTGTTGTTTACCGATCATTTCGGCGGCGGGGGTGGTTCGGAGAAATACGGCATTCACGCAAACGTAGAGGATGATCACGATTATTGTGCCGAAGATGAGTGAGAGCGGAACATTCCGGCGTGGATTGCGAATTTCGCCGGTGATATAAGTGGAAGCGTTCCAGCCTGAGTAAGCATACATCACCCAGTAGAGACTGATCGCGAACGGCGCGCTCGCGATCACGGCGGTATCGCCCTTGATCGGCAAAAATGAAATTGTTTGCGTCCTTGCCGCGAAAAAACCGGCGGCAATTAGGACTGCGATCAACGCCACCTTGAGAATGGTGGACCCGATCTGGAAAGCGCTTCCGAGTTGGAGGTCGCACAACAGGACGAATGTGACCAATGAGACGGATGCGATAGCGGCGAACAGCGGATTTATTGTTGGGAAAATTTCGGCTAGGTAAGTGCCGAATGGCATCGCGGCGATCGCGACTGGCGCCGAGAAGCCGACCGTAGCCGAGATCCAGCCGGCGAGAAATCCGAGCGACGGATGATAAATCTCGCGGAGAAAATGGTATTCTCCTCCGGAACGCGGCAACGCCGCCGCCAATTCAGCATAGGAAAGCGCGCCGCACATCGCGCAGATTCCACCCACCATCCAGAGCACGACGATGGCGAAACCACTCGGCAAATCGCCCACCTGAAACCCAAGGCTGGTGAAAATGCCGGTGCCAATCATGTTCGCAATCACGATGCACGTGGCCGTGAGCAGAGAGATACGATGTGGGGTGGAAGGCGTGGACATCAATTATTCAGCAATCATACGGTACGCTGTAACCACGGCGCTCAGTCGCCGTGCAGCAACAACCCGACGCCCCGACAAAGCGGGTCGGCTACAACGCTAGACACAAATTCGTCAGTCGACGATAAAACAATGACGGCGCAGCCGCATTTACTTTTAGCATCGGTGCGAGCCGCACTGGCGGACGATGAAGCTCCGAAGGCTTCTGTGAGCAGGCGACCGATCCACCTCACGCTATTAATCGTTAGTCCATTTTGCCATCTGCCGCCACACTGATTTGCGAAGCGATCATTGACACCGCACCTGAAACACGGTTCACAGTTAAGACATGGCACGCATTCTTATTGCCGATGATCAGCCGGATGTACTGGAAGCGTTGCGCATCTTGCTGAAAGGCGCGGGGCATCAGACGGACGCGGTGACTTCGCTCGCGGGAATTTTTAATGCGCTCGAGAAAAAGGATTACGCGCTTTTGATGATGGATTTGAATTACACGCGCGACACCACCTCGGGACAGGAGGGTCTCGAAGTCATCCCGAAGCTACAGGAGATCGACAGCACTCTACCCATTGTGGTGATGACGGCCTGGGCCACGATCGATCTAGCGGTGGAAGCGATGAAACGCGGGGCGCGGGATTTTGTCCCAAAACCGTGGGACAACGAGCGCTTGCTCGCGATTGTACGGACGCAGATTGAACTGGCGGGTGCGTTGCGAAAGGGCCGCAAGCTGGAGGCGGCCAATCAACTTCTGCGCGGTGGCGCGCCCAACATCATCGCGGAATCACCCGCGATGCGTCCGGTATTGGAAATGATTTCGCGCGTCGCGCCGTCGGACGCGAACATTTTGATCACCGGCGAGAACGGCACCGGCAAGGGATTGATCGCACAAGCGCTGCACGCGCTCTCGCCCCGCGCGTCCCACACCATGATCACGGTGAACATGGGCGGACTCTCGGAAACAATTTTCGAAAGCGAACTGTTCGGCCACGTCAAAGGCGCATTCACCGACGCGAAAACGGATCGGGCCGGCAGATTCGAACTGGCGGACGAGAGCACGCTTTTCATGGATGAGATTGCGAATATTCCACTCAATTTGCAGGCGAAACTTTTGCGTGTGATTGAAACCGGCGAATTTGAGCGTGTCGGTTCTTCGAAAACGCTGCGCGCGAATGTGCGCATCATATCGGCGACGAATTCGAACCTGCACGATGAAGTTGCCGCCGGTCGGTTCCGTCGGGATTTGCTCTTTCGCCTGAATACAATCGAGATCGGGTTGCCGGCATTGCGCGATCGGAAGGAAGACATCATGCCGCTGGCGAACAATTTTCTGAGAATGCACGCGAAACGTTACCGCAAGGAACTGGGCGGTTTCGATGAAACGGCGCGCGAACGTTTGATGACGCATCCGTTTCCGGGAAATGTGCGCGAGTTGGATCATGTGATCGAACGTGCGGTCTTGATGTCGACCGGCGCGCAAATTAAGGCGCGCGATCTGGGCCTCTCGACCGGCACCGGCGATTCGCGCGGGCTGGAAGAGATGAGTTTGGAGGAAGTTGAAGCGTACCTAATTAAGAAAGCGCTCGCCCGGGCCGGTGGAAATGCGAGACAGGCGGCGGAAGCGCTCGGGTTGAGTCGCAGCGCATTCTATCGGCGATTGCAACAGTATGGACTGTGACTGTAGAGGCAGCCGTGCCGGCTGCACTTCCAGCTCGAGTGGCGCGGTAGTTGCAGGCGACACGCCTGTCACTACAGGGAGAAGCGGTCGAGTTGGAGGCGCCTGCCACCACAGTGCATGAATGATCGTCGCAAACCGCGGCGTCGGACTTCGCACGAAACTCATCTCACCTGGTTGACGATTGGCGCAGTGGTCCCGGCGGCGGTAATCGCGCTTTGCCTGCTCTGGTTCGGCGACTACAGCACAAAAGTGCAATGGACGCTCACGCTGGTGATCGTCGGGTTCGGGTGTGGTTATATCGCGAGCGTGCGCGAACATGCGGTCCGGCCGTGGCAAACGGTCACGAATTTGCTCGCGGCCCTGCGAGAAGGCGATTACTCGATTCGCGCCCGCGGCGCGCGCGAGAACGATGCGCTCGGCGAAGCGTTGCTCGAAGTCAACGAACTCGGGGAGACCTTGCGGCGACAACGTCTCGGCGCATTCGAGGCCACCGCGCTTCTGCGCACGATCATGGCCGAGATCGATGTCGCTGTTTTCACTTTTGATCCGGCACGCAAGCTACGTCTCGTTAACCGTGCAGGGGAAATTTTGCTGAAGAAATCGATGGACAAGCTGCTCGGGCGAACAGCACGAGAGCTTCGGCTGGATGTTTGTCTGGATGCCGACGAAGACGCGCCTTTAACGCTTGCCTTTCCCGGTGCCACCGGCCGCTGGGGCGTGCGACGCAGCACGTTCCGCGAGCAGGGTTTGCCGAATGAACTGCTCGTGCTCACCGATCTCAGCCGGACTTTGCGCGAGGAAGAGCGGATCGCCTGGCAACGATTGGTGCGTGTGCTCGGTCATGAGCTGAATAATTCGCTGGCGCCGATCAAATCGGTGGCCGGAAGCCTGGAAAATCTGTTACGACGCGATCCGCTACCGGCCGATTGGCACGAAGATGCGCGCAGCGGATTGAATGTGATTGCAACACGGGCCGACTCGCTCAGTCGCTTCATGGAAGCGTATTCACGACTGGCCCGCCTGCCGCCGCCGCTGAAAGAAGAAATGGACGTGAGTGACGTCGTGAATCGAGCGGCGAATCTGGAAACGCGATTGCCGGTGCAGCGACAGGGTGGCCCGATCATGACCATTCGCGCAGACGCCGGGCAAGTCGAGCAAGCGTTGATTAACTTGCTGCATAATGCCGCGGAAGCATCGATGGGGACGGGTGGCCCGGTGACAATCGGCTGGAAGGAGGTCGAGGAAGGCGTGGAAATTTTTGTGCGCGATGAAGGTGAGGGGATTATGAATCCGACGAATTTGTTCGTGCCGTTTTTCACCACCAAACCGGACGGTTCCGGAATTGGTCTCGCTCTTTCCCGGCAAATTGCAGAAGCACACGGTGGAACGTTGACGCTGGCAAATCGCGTCGGCGCGCGCGGAGCGGAAGCGTTGTTAAGGTTGCCGAAATAACAGGGTCATCCCGAGCGCAGTCGAGGGATCCCGTTGCGAACTACCTTAAAGCTTACCGCAACGGGATCCGTCGGCTCCGCTTCGCTGCGCTTGGGATGGCCGTGAAATGCGTTCCGAAATCGGGACGGCATTTTCCCACAACCGAAGCCAGGCACGCCCTTCGTCACCTCAGTCGTTAACGACAAGTCGCGGTCTACCAGTCACTTATCACTCTTGTTTTACGCTTGGCACGGGCACTGCAATAGGGGGGCCGGGACACAATTTATTTTTTGAATCCAAGGAAGATGCGAACTGCATCTCAAGGGAAAGGAAAGAGAAAATGAAACCGACAGTTGAACAGAATAATTTGAGCAAACGAGGGGACGGGCGCAAAAGAATGGCGCGACGTTTCCGTTCGTTGATTGCAATTATCACGCCGTCGCGCTTCCGAATTATCGCGGCGGATGTCTGCGCGCCAAACCTTTATCGTTTCGCAGTATCAGCGGCGAATATTTTCGTCACGAAGCGCGCAATGAATTTTGCATGGAAGCGCTGGCATTTTTTGCGATGGTAGTTACGGCGGCGATTCCAATTCTGAGCAACATGCATGCGCTGGCGGACTTTGCGCGCGCAACCGGGAGGTTTTAGTTGGAGATGATGCCACAGAAATCGAACGTACGGACGGAGGAGACAATTGTGCGACCGGCAGGTTTTTCACCGGTAAATTCGGGGATGGATATCGCGCGGCCGCATATTGCGAAAAAGAAACGTCGCCGCCGGATTCTGTTCGCCTCCGGCGGCGCGCTCGCGCTGATCGTGATCACGGTGGCGTTGTCGCATTTGAAACCAGCGGTGCCGAGTGTCGATCGCTCAACGGTGTGGATCGATACGGTGAAACGGGGACCGATGGTGCGCGAAGTGCGCGGTCTTGGCACACTCGTTCCGGAAGAGATTCGCTGGATTCCAGCGAACACTGAAGGGAGGGTGGAAAAGATCGTCGTCCGTCCGGGGACACAGGTGAAAGCGGACACGGTGATTTTGGAATTATCCAGTCCGGAACTGGAACAAGCTGCGAAAGACGCAGAATCGAAATTGAAAGCGTCGGAAGCGGAGTTCACGACGCTGCAGGCGAAGTTGCAACGCGATTTGCTCGATCAGGAATCAACGACGGCGCGCGTGCATTCGGAATATGAACAAGCGCGGATGGAAAGTGAGACGAACGAACAGTTAAAGAAGAACGGCCTGGTGGCGGAGTTGCAATACAAGACGGCGCAAGTGAAAGCGGCCGAACTGGCGAACCGCGACGCGATTGAACAAAAGCGTCTGAATTTTGCGCGCGAATCCATCGACCCACAACTGGCGTCGAAGCAGGCTGAAGTCGATCAGGTGAAAGCAGCCGCACAATTGAAACTCGATCAGGTGGAAGCGGCGCATGTGAAAGCCGGCATGAATGGCGTCCTGCAACAACTGCCGGTGGATGTGGGGCAGCGGGTGAAGGTCGGAGATAATCTGGCGCGCGTGGCTGACCCGACGAAGTTGAAAGCGGAGATCAAAATCGCCGAGACCCAGGCCAAGGACATTCAGATTGGCGAGAAAGCCACCATTGACACCCGCAACGGAGTTGTGACCGGCCATGTGACGCGAGTCGACCCGGCGGTGGAACAGGGAACGGTGAGAGTAGACGCGGCGATTGACGGCGAGTTACCGCGCGGTGCCCGGCCGGACCTAACGATTGATGGTACGATCGAACTGGAACGCCTGGATGATGTCATCTATGTCGGCCGGCCGGCATTTGGTCAGGAAAACAATACCGTCGGCGTTTTCAAGCTTGTTTCGGGCAGCAGCGAAGCGGTGCGAACGCCGGTCAAACTGGGCCGCAGCTCGGTTAATTCCATCGAAATCATGAGCGGCCTGCAACCGGGCGACCAGGTCATTCTCTCCGATACCAGCGCATGGGATGCACACGAAAGAATTAAACTGAATTGATCACAATTGAATTGAGCACGTTAGAAATCAGCAAACCAGAAATCAGAAATCAGAACATGAACAACGGATCCAAACCTCTCATTCATTTAGAAGACGTGACCAAAGTGTTTCTCACCGACGAAGTGGAAACGCACGCGCTCTCCGGTATTCATCTCGATATTCGGAACGGCGAATATGTTTCCATCGCCGGACCCTCGGGTTGCGGAAAATCCACATTGCTGTCGATTCTGGGGTTGCTCGATACCCCGAGCGGGGGCAGTTATTCGCTTAAAGGATCGGAGGTCGCCAACCTTTCGTTTCCGGAGCGTGCCCGTATCCGCAACCGGGAAATCGGTTTCATTTTCCAAAGCTTCAACCTCATTGGCGATCTCACGGTTTACGAGAACGTGGAGTTGCCGCTGACGTATCGCGGGATGAGCTCGGGCGATCGCAAGGCCGCGGTGACGCAGGCACTGGAGCGTGTCGGGATGGGACATCGTGCCAAACATTTGCCCAGCCAGCTCAGTGGTGGTCAGCAGCAGCGGGTCGCGGTGTCGCGCGCTCTTGCTGGTAAGCCTGCAATTTTGCTCGCGGACGAGCCGACCGGAAACCTCGATTCGCGTAATGGCGAAGCAGTGATGGAGTTGTTAAGGGAATTGCACGTTGCCGGTGCCACCATTTGCATGGTGACGCACGACCAGCGCTTCGCACAAAACGCGGATCGCACCGTGCATTTGTTCGACGGCCGCGTCGTGGAAGATAATCGCATTGCGGCATAGCTGGAGGCCTCCGCGATGTGGAACGATATTCGTTTCGGCGCGCGGATGCTGGTCAAGACGCCAGCGTTTACAATCATTGCAGTTCTGGCGCTCGCGTTAGGGATTGGTGCGTCCACCACCACGTTTTCGGTGGTTAACGCACTTCTGCTGAAGCCGTGGCCCTACATTCAGGATCAGAACCGCCTTCTCTACGTCAGCGAATATTTTCCCAAGGTAAGCAGCGAACACGACAACGGGGTTGCTTACCCGGATTATTTGGATTTCAAAAAGCAGGCGACGACTCTCGAAGGTTTCGGCACGACGACTAGCCGCAACGATGATCCTGAGCGACGGCGAAAAACCCGATCGCTATCTTGGCGCTTTTATTACCGCAGACGCCTTTTCGTTTCTCGGCGTGCAACCAATTCTGGGTCGGATCTTTCGTGCCGACGAAGATCAAAAGGGGGCGGCGCCGGTGGCGTTGCTAGGCTACGAGGTTTGGAAAAACCACTTCGGCTCTGATGCGAATATCATCGATCGCGTCGTAACAATAAACGGAAAGCGCGTCACCATTGTCGGGGTCATGCCGAAAGGCTGGCGTTTTCCGGAGGCATCCGATTTGTGGATGCCGTTGCAAGTCGAGGAAAAAGAAAACGCGCGTGGCAATTTTAACTATGCCTGTTTCGCGAAGATGAAACGCGGGGTCTCGATCGAGCAGGCGCGTGCGGAATTGGAAGCGATTGGGGCGCGCATCGCCGCTGATAATCCCCAAACCAACACCGGCGCAAGTGTAAGGGTGAGATTTTTCCGCGAGGAGGCAGTGAGCGATGCGAAAACTTTGACCCTTTTACTGATGGGCGCGGTGCTTTTTGTCCACCTGATCGCGTGCGCGAACGTCGCTAATTTATTGCTCGCGCGTGGGGCCTCGCGCGCCCGGGAAATTGGGATTCGTCTCGCCCTCGGTGCCAGCCGGCGCGCGATTATCCGGCAACTATTTGCCGAAAGCCTGGTGCTCGCGGTCGTGGGCAGCGCACTCGGTTTAATCCTCGCGGTTTGGGGAATCGATCTCGTCATTCGCGCAGTTCCCGTGGAGATGCCGTACTTTATCCGATTTGATTTCGACTGGCGGGTTTTCAGTTTTTCGCTCGCCCTCGGTCTGGGCTCGGTGGTTTTGTTTGGATTGTTTCCTGCGCTCCAGGCATCGCGTCCGCAATTAGTGGAGGCAATCAAGGAAGGCGGCCGAAGCGGAATTGGTGGCGGCAAAGGCCAGCGCGTTCGCAATGGCCTGGTCGTAGCCGAGGTTGCGCTTGCCCTGGTCTTGTTAGTAGGTGCGGGATTAACGCTTCGCAGTTTCCTCAAACTCCAGGCCACCGACATCGGGGCTGATCCATCACATACTTTGACTTTCCGAGTCGGGCTTCCGCCCCCGCAATTCAAACAGGAAGATGCCGGCCGATTTTTCACTGCGCTGATGCGGCAGGTGGCGAGCATTCCCGGGGTGGAATCATCGGGCGCGACGGCATCGCTTCCGGCTTCGGGAAATATCGGTGTGAGCGCCCTCGTTCTCGAGGGCGAACCTGAGCCGCAACAATTGCAGAATGCGCGTCTGGCTCACGGCGTTTCTATTACACCGGGCTATCTTGCCACCAGTCACATTTCCCTTTTACGCGGACGCGATTTTACCGATCGCGACAACAAAGACGGCCAGCGTGTGGCGTTGATTGACGAGGCGGGCGCGCGCAAATGGTTTCCGAATACGGATCCGATTGGGCATCAACTCGCGCTTCTCGAAAAACTCGGCGAACCGTTGAAGTGGGCCACAATCGTCGGGGTTGTGCACAACGTTATCTATGATCGTCTGACTGAGCGGCGCGAGTTTCCCTGCGTTTATGACGCGCAATATCAAAATCCCGAGTCGTTCATGTCGGTAATGCTGCGAACCAAGACTGATCCGGCGGCTTTCGCGAACCTGGCGCGCGCGGCAGTCCTGGCGGTGAACAAGGAAATTCCGATCTACAAGGTGAAAACAATGGATCAGGTGATGACGGAATCCTTTTGGGAACGCCGATTTTTCGGGACACTGTTCACCGTTTTTGCGGGCCTGGCTCTCTTTCTCGCTGCCATCGGTTTGTATGGGGTGATGGCCTATTCTGTTCGCCAGCGCACCCAGGAGATAGGCGTGCGGATGGCCCTGGGGGCGCAAGCAGGGGATGTGTTACGACTTGTCACTGGCCATGGCGTGCGGCTGGTTGCACTCGGTCTTGCCATTGGGGTCATCTTTGCGTTTTTCCTAACGAAACTTTTGCAGGGAAATCTGGACGGCGTTTCCGTTCACGATCCGTTGAGCTTTGGGATCGTCTCAATTGTCTTGTTAATCGTCGGATTGGTGGCGTGTTACCTCCCGGCACGCATGGCCACGCAGCTCGATCCAGTCGAGGCGCTGCGTTACGAATAGGGGATCGTACGATGTTGAACGACATCCGTTTCGCTTTTCGCCTCCTGTTCAAGAGCCCGGGCTTTACCCTCGTCGCCATTGCGGCGCTCGCTCTTAGCGTTGGCGCTAACACCGCAATTTTTAGCGCTGTCAATTCGCTCCTCTTGCGCCCGTTGCCGGTCGAGGATATCGACCGCTTGGTTTATAGCATTGCATTGCGGGAAGGCTTCGATCCTTTCGGGTCATCCCTCATCGAATACGCCGCGTATCGCGATCGAAGTCATTCTTTCGTCAGCAGCGGCGTGGCCGCGCAACGCTCATTCAACCTGACTGGACATGGCGACCCCGAACGCGTCCGCGGCGCCACCGTGATGGCGACTTACCTAACGACACTTGGAGTGAAGCCCGCGCTTGGTCGCAGCTTCACGGCGGACGAAGATCGGCCGGGTGGCCCGGCCGTCACCTTGATCGGTTACGAGTTCTGGCAACGACATTTCGGCGGCAGGGCGGGCGTAATCGGCGAACCCCTGAATCTCGAAGGTCGCAGCTATAATATTGTCGGGGTAATGCCGCCCGGATTTGATCTTCCCGGCGCTGCTGAAGTTTGGTTGCCATTTCAAGCTAATATCGACAGCTTGCCTTTAGTCGAACGGGCGGCGTCGAACTACGAAATCGCTGCCCGACTAAAACCGGGCGTCGCTCTAAAGCAGGCGGACGCCGAATTGAAAGCGATCGCGCGCCAACTTGAAGGAGAATATCCCGAATTCCGCCGCGGATGGAGCGTGAGAGTAATTTCCTTGCGTCAGCAACTGCTAGGCGATCTGGAGGGCCGTGTCCACAAGGCCTTGTTCGCACTAATGGGCGGCGTCTGTTTTCTTTTGCTGATTTGTTGCGCGAATGTTGCGAATCTTCAATTGGCTCGGGGGTTTGGGCGCGAACGCGAACTTGCACTTCGTCGTGCCCTCGGCGCCAGTCGCGGGCGTCTCGTCAGGCAACTTTTCACCGAGAGCATGCTTTTGGCCGTGCTTGGCGGTATTAGCGGATTGCTTCTGGCGTATTGGCTGGTACCCGCGCTGGCTGCGCTCAATCCCATCCAGGGAATCTCTCTTGCCGCGTTCCTGCGTCATTTCGAGATTGACGGACGTGTTCTGAGTTTCGCTTTGGTTGTATCCGTTCTCACGGGGGTGATCTTTGGATTGCTTCCCGCTCTGAAAGGTTGCGTTACGAATAGCCTTATGGTGCGCGAAATACGATTTGCATTTCGGCGACTGGCGCGGAGCCCGGCGTTTGTTGTGATCGCGGTCGTCACCCTGGCGCTGGCCATTGGGGCCAGCACCGCCGTGCTCAGTTTGGTAAATGCGTTGCTCATTCGGCCTTTGCCATACCGCGCCCCGCAGCAGCTCGTTTTGCTATTGCAGCATTTCAAATCGCAGAACCTCGAGCGGATTCCGGTTTCACCACCGGAGTTCGTCGATTACGAAAGTCGCGCCCAAGACTTCGAGAAGATGGGCGCGTTCGGTAATGTCGACTTCAATCTCGTTAGCGGCGACAAACCGGAGCGCATTGCCGGCGCTCAGGTCACAGCCAATGTTTTTCCTTTACTCGGAGTAACGCCGATCAAAGGCAGATTTTTTGAACCGACTGAATGTCAGGTTGGGCGCAACGATGTCATCGTCATTAGCGAGCGGCTCTGGCAGAGAAAATTTAACCGCGACCCGCAAATTCTCGGCACCAAACTGCTTCTCGACGGCAAAGGCTTCACCGTGGTCGGGATCATGCCGGCGGGATTCGATTTTCCGTTGCAGCTTTTTAATCTTGGCGCCGGCGGCCAATTCGGTGGCCGCGCCGACATCTGGCAGCCGCTCGCCTTTACGGACAAAGAGTTGAGCATTCGCTACAACCGTAGTTATTCTATCGTCGGCCGGTTGAAACCGGGCATATCGCTCGCGCATGCGAAGGCGGAGATCGAAACGATTAACGGCCAGATGCGCATCGAGCATAAAGACAATTATCCGGGGGGGACAGCTTTGGCGGTGATGTCTTTCCATTGCAGGAATTGGCGGTGGCACGAATGCGTCCGACGCTGCTCATTTTGCTCGGTGCCGTCGCGCTGGTTCTTCTCATCGCTTGCGCCAACCTGACGACGATGTTGCTCGCGCGTGCCGCCGCGCACGAACGCGAGATGGCCATTCGAGTTGCGCTTGGCGCCGGTCCCTTGCGTGTGCTCAGACAAGTGCTGACCGAAAGCGTGATGCTGGCGCTGCTTGGTGGAGTCGCTGGCATATTGCTCGCGATTTGGGGTGTTGATCTTCTGAAAAGCATCGGCGCGCAAACCGTGCCGCGTTTGCGCGAAGTCAACCTGGACCTGCGCGTTCTCATAACCACTTTCGCGGTTTCGGTTGGGACCGGAATTGTCTTCGGTCTTGTTCCTGGTTTGGCCAGCGCGAAACCCGAACTCACAGAATCTTTAAAAGAAGGCGGGCGCAATTCGACTGTGGGCAAGAGTCGCAATCGTTTGCGCAACGCGCTCGTCATCGCGGAAGTCGCGCTTGCTCTCGTTCTCCTCACCAGCGCCGGCTTGCTCATGAAAAGTTTTGTCCGTCTCCAGAACGTCAACCCGGGTTTCGATTCGCACCATGTTCTGACGGCGGAGGTCTCCCTCCCCAAGCTGCAATATCCCGACAACAAGTCGATCGTTCACTTTGGCGATGAAGCGCAACGGCGGATTGCGACGCTTCCTGGCATTCAGGCGGTCGGTCTGACCACGGTCCTGCCTTTGGCCGGCACCAATGGTGATTCATCGTTTGCGATTGAGGGCCGCCCCGATGATCGGATACTCCGAATCCCGACGAAGAAAAACGCGAAGTATCGCCCGGTTATTTCCGCGCCATCGGAACGCCGTTGATTAGAGGACGGTTCTTTACCGAGGCCGATAATGCGGATGCGCCGCTCGTGATCATTGTCAATCAGACGTTCGCCAGGAAGTTCTGGCCTAACGAAGACGCGGTAGGAAAACGCATCGTCATGGGCGGAATGTCGCCCGATCCGAAGTGGATCACGATCGTGGGCATTGTCGGCGACATCAGACATGCCGCGCTCGACGTTGAGCCAAAGCCGGAAATGTACGTTCCGTTCGCGCAGGACCCGTACAAGTCCATGATCTTCGCGGTTCGCGGGGCGCAGGATCCACGTAATCTAGCCTCCGCCATCCGCAGCCAAATCCAGTCGATCGACCCGGGCCTGCCGCTGGCAAACATTCGAACTTTCGATGCAGTTATTGCGGAATCCGTCGCGCCGCGGCGGCTGTCGGTGGTCCTGCTCGGAGTGTTTGCCGCGGTCGCTGTGCTTCTCGCGACCGTCGGAATTTACGGGGTGATGTCGTTCCTGGTCGTGCAACGCACGCACGAGATCGGCGTGCGCATGGCCTTGGGGGCGCAACGCGCCGATGTCATGCGTCTGGTGATTGGCCGGGCGCTACAGCTAGTCGCGATCGGTACAGCCATTGGATTACTGATGGCGCTTTTCAGCACGCGGGCGCTGCAAGCCTTGCTTTACCAGGTGAGCGCGGTCGATCTGCCGACATTCTTCTTCGTTACCTTTGTCCTCGGTTTGGTCGCTCTCGCCGCCAGTTATTTGCCGGCACAACGCGCTATGCGCGCCGATCCGATGATCGCGCTCAGCCACAACGCATGAACATGATCGGTGATTTCAAATTTGCATTTCGGCAGTTGTTCAAGACACCCGGATTCACGATCGCAGCGGCAACGGTGCTCGCGCTCGGCATTGGTGTGAACACCGCAGTCTTTAGCCTGGTGAATACGCTTTTCTTTGCCTCGCCAGCTTACGTGAAGCCGCACGAAATGGTGCAGCTTTTTTCTCAGGACAAGAAAGACCCGAAGAAGTTTCGCGGATTTTCTTATCCGACTTATGTCGACGTCCGCGAGCAGAACACGGTCTTTACCGACGTGTTGAGTTTCAATCTCGCGTTGATCGGTATCGGCCAGAAAGGCGATACTCGCCGCACGTTCGCCGGCATCGTCAGTTCGAACTATTTTTCCGTGCTCGGCGTTCCGGTAGCGCGTGGTCGTGCCTTTCTGCCGGAAGAGGAAACGCCCGGCCGCAATGCGCCGGTCGCGATTGTCAGTTACAGCTACTGGCAGAAACACGACCTCGATCCAAGTGTCCTCGGCTCGCAGGTATTTATCAATGGCCGCTCGTTCACGATCGTTGGAATCGCGCCGAAGGGATTCGTCGGCACGATGCAGGTTTTGTCGCCGGAAGTTTGGTTGCCGATCAGTGTTTACGATCAAGTCGCGAACGATTTTGAATCCGAGAACAAGACGACGATTGACGATCGCAAAGGAACGCAATTGCGGATCATGGGTCGGCTTAAACCGGGGATGACGGCGGCCGCGGCCAGACCTGCGCTCGAAGCGTTGGCGGCCAATTTGGAGAAAGCCTATCCGGTTGAGCAAAAGGACCAGACTTTCATCGCCGACCGAGTACCTCGCAATACCGTTAGCAACAGACCGGGGGCCGACAGCCAAATAAAGGCGATCGCGCCGCTGCTACTCGGGATGGCGGCGGTTGTGCTGCTGGTGGCATGCCTTAATCTCGCCAACATGCTGCTCGCGCGAGGAACAGCGCGGCGCAAAGAAATCGCGATTCGCCTCGCGCTCGGCGGCAGCCGTTGGCGTATCGTGCGCCAGCTCCTGACCGAAGGTTTTGTGCTCGCTCTGCTTGGCGGCGTCGGTGGACTGGTTCTTGGACTTTGGTCGTCTGATTTGCTCGTTGGTTCGATGCGCAAGCTAATGCCGCTCGACATTGTTTGGTTGACCGGACCAAACCCCGCAATTTTGGCGGCGACATTCGGGTTTTGCCTGCTCGGCACGCTCCTGTTCGCGCTCGGGCCGGCTCTGAAAATTTCGCGCAACGCAGTGATCACGGAGCTGAAAGAACATGCCGGCGAGGATGTGGTGCGCCGCCACTGGAAATTTTTGCCGCGTAATCCGCTCGTCGTCACACAAATTGCATTCTCGCTCGCGCTAATTACCGCTGCGGCTTTGTTCATTCGGGGTGCAGGCAAAGCGGCATCGATCGACACGGGGTTAAGACCGGGCGCAAGTTTCCTTCTCGAAGTCGATGCGAGCCTGGCCGGTTACGAACCGAAACGCGTACAGGAAATTTATCGCATTTTAAATGAACGCCTGGCGGGACTGCCGGGAGTAGAGAACGCAAGCATCTCGTCAACGGTTCCGTTCGGAATGATTTCATCAGATAGAACTGTCCAGCGCGCAGGCCTCCATCCCGGACCGGACGCCAAGCCTGCGAGCGCCGCCGACGGCCTCGCTTTTAAGGCGTCATGGAATAGCGTCGGCGCGAATTATTTTTCAACCGTTGGATTACCAGTCCGCGGTCGTGTGTTTTCTGAATCGGAGGCCACGCAACCCGGGCCAAACGTCGCGATCATTGACGAAATCCTGGCGAAAAAACTTTGGCCGGACGGTGAAGCGCTTGGACAACGTATTCAATATGCAGGCGGAAATACACCGGCAGACCAGCGTGGTGCCGGTTCCGCCACTGGAACAAGCGGCGGTTTGGGTGGAGAGAAGAAACAGGAAGAGACGATCGAAATAGTCGGCATCGCGCCGGTAACGCGCCACCAGCTCTTTGAATTCGAGGAGCCGGCCGGCTCGATTTACCTGCCATTCGCGCGCGGATTCCAAAGCGACGTTTCTTTTTTTGTTCGCTTCCGTTCGCTTGCTTCCGGAAATGAAGCCAGCGCCGCGGACCTGCTACGGCGCACCGTGCGCGATGTCGATCCGTCGCTCCCGATTCTTTCGCTGCGGACATTCGCGCAGCATCTCGATTCAAACTTGGATCTCTGGCTCGTTCGCGCGGGCGCGGCCTTGTTCTCTATTTTTGGGGCGCTTGCGCTTGGTCTGGCGGTGGTTGGTCTTTACGGAGTCAAATCTTATTCGGTGGCGCGGCGTACGCGCGAGATCGGGATTCGGATGGCCCTGGGTGCTCAGGCTGGAGCGGTCTTGAAAATGATCATGCGCGAAGGTTCCATCATGCTCGTCAGTGGAATCGCCATTGGCCTATTGCTTGCGATTGCGACGGCGAGAATCCTGAGCGGAATTCTTTACGGAGTTGGTGCGCTTGATCCGGTCGCATTCACGGTTGCTCCATTAGTTCTCGCTATCGCCGCGCTCATTGCCACCTGGTTACCCGCGCGGCGCGCAACACAGATCAACCCGATTCAAGCATTACGCGCCGAGTAAATTTATGATCCGTCTCCATAATCTCGAACGCAGCAGTGGGCTTAGTCATAACAAGAGAGCGCTTGGTAGAATTGCGTTTGTGATTTTCGGTTCAGTCGCCCTGATGCCGATCTGCCAAGGCGAGGAGAGCAGCGGCGCGAGCATGTTTGCGCAACTCAAATCGCTCGCTGGTGATTGGAAAGGCACGTTTGAATGGACCGGCGCCCGCACTGGCAAAGGTTCGATGAATGCCAGCTACTACCTGACCGGAAACGGTTCTGCATTGGTGGAAAATCTGATTATGGAAGGCGCTCCCATTATGACGAGCGTGTATCATCTCGACGGTGCAGATCTGCGAATGACGCATTATTGCGGAGCCCAAAACCAACCACGCCTCAAGGCCGGCCGAGTCGATTTAGCGCATGGCGCCGTCGACTTTGGGTTCGTCGACATAACCAACCTGAAATCGGCCGATGCACCTCACGTGCACGGTCTTGAGTTGCGCCTGATCGATTCGAACCACATCACCGTGGCGTTCCTGTTCCAGAGCGGTGGCAAGGAAAGTCGCGAGCGGATTGCTTTGGATCGCGTCGAAACAAAATCATCCGAGAAAGGAAGCGGGGGCGGCGGACGATCCGCATTCCACTGCGCTCCCCTTTGAAAGCGAAATTATGATCCGCCTCAAAAATCTCGAACGCAGCTATCCGCTCGGACACGGGCAATTATTTTACGTTTTGCGCGATATCGACCTTGATATCGCAGAAGGGGATTTCGTCTCGGTGATGGGTCCATCGGGCGCCGGCAAATCGACTCTCCTGCACATCCTCGGGATGCACGACCACGGATGGACGGGCGAATATTTTTTTAACGAGACAGCGGTGCATCATCTCAAGGCGAAAGAGCGCGCTACCTTGCGAAACGAACAGATCGGCTTCGTCTTCCAGCAATATCATCTGCTCGACGATCTGACCGTTTACGAGAACCTCGATATTCCGCTCTCCTACCGGCATTATAGTAAGAGTGAACGCACCGCGCTGGTGGGCGACGCGCTCGATCGTTTTCAAATCGTCGGCAAAAAAGACTTGTATCCGCGCCAACTTTCCGGCGGGCAGCAACAACTGGTTGGCGTAGCCCGCGCCATCATCGCCCAACCCAAGCTTCTGCTTGCCGATGAGCCAACGGGAAATCTGCACTCCAGCCAGGGCGAAGAGATCATGGAGCTATTTCGCAAGTTAAATGAAGAGGGAATGACCATCGTACAGGTCACGCACTCCGAGAAAAACGCCTCTTACGGAAAACGGATCGTGCAACTGCGCGACGGCTGGATCGTATGACGGCTGATCTAAAATACGCTTTCCGAATGCTGGTAAAAGCGCCGGCATTCGCCAGCATTGCAATTCTAACCCTTGCCCTCGGCATCGGTGCGAATACCGCCATTTTTAGCCTGATTCACGAGCTTTTCCTCCGCGGGCTCCCGTTCAAAGACCCTTCGCGCATCATGCACATTTACGGCGAAGCAAAGGAGCGCGATCTGAAGCAACTGCCGTTTTCAGTGCCAAAGTTCTGGCATTACCGGGACGGACAAACGGTCTTCTCGAGTATAGCCGCTGATTGGGGCAATGGTTACATTTTGACCGGACTCGGCGACCCCGTTCAGGTGTTGGGCGAGAACGTCACCGCAAATTATTTCGATCTGCTCGGCATTCGTCCGATTCTTGGCCGCAACTTTCTTCCACAAGAAGAAATGCACGATGATGTCGCGCTGATTACGGAAAACTTCTGGCGCAAACGACTCAGCTCCGATCCTGGTGTGCTCGGCCGGAGCATCGCCCTCAACGGCGTCGCCACGACGATCGTTGGCGTCTTACCGAGTCTGCCGATTTCGTGGTTTGGCCGCGACACGGAAGTATTCACAGTCAAGCCGTTCGAAAACTCGAACGCGACGAAAGAGCGCATGATGCTTGGCTACAGCTTCATGCGCTGCATCGGGCGGTTGAAGCCGGGCGTCACCATGCAACAAGCGCAGTCAACGATGCCTGCCTTGGCGCAAAGCTATCGCACGCAACATCCCGAGACGGCGGACTGCACCTGGACGTCGGTTCTGGTAAGCGCACCTGAAGATGTGACGGGCGACTTACGACCGGCTTTCGTTACGCTGCTTATCGCAGTCGGCGCCGTCTTACTGATCGCATGTAGTAACGTCGCAAATTTGCTGCTCGTTCGGTTTAGCGGTCGCCGCCGCGAGATCGCATTGCGCGTGGCTTTGGGAGCTGACCGGCGTGATGTCGTTAGACTGTTCCTTCTCGAAAGTACCACCGTGAGCGTTATCGCCGGAATCATTGGGTGGTGCCTTGCGCTCTGGATCGTCGCGATCGCGCCAAAAATGGCAGGCGACAATGTCCCCCTCGAGAACAGCATCAGCCTGCACTGGCCTGTGCTCGTTTTCACACTGGCGCTTTCACTGCTGACCGGGCTGGCCATGGGATGTTATCCAGCGTGGCAAAGTTCGCGGGCTGATCTCATTGAGGGATTGAAAGAGAGCATCCGCGCCGTCAGCGGAAGTCGCGGCCAACATCGACTTCGTCGGGGACTCGTTGCTGCCCAGGTTGCTCTCTCGATGGTGTTGCTCGCCGCGGCGGCAATGCTCGCTTCGAGCTTCGTTCGGCTGAGCAATCAGGAAACGGGGTTTCGTTCGGACCATGTTTGGGCCGCGGGGATCGGTTTGCCGGAAGGGCGATATCCGGACGCCGCTTCGCGTGCGCGCTTTGCGCAGCGTCTGGTGGAGGAAGTGCAGTCGTCTCCCGGCGTTGAGACAGCGGCGACTGTGGAAGCACTGCCGATGAGTGGTAACTATTCCCAGACTCCATATGCGCGCGCCGATGGAAATCCTTTGCCGGTGAATCACCGGCCGCTTGGCCTGACTCGAAGTATTTCGCCCGGATACTTCCAAACGCTACGAATTCCGCTCCTCGCCGGCCGCGATTTCACCGAACGCGACGGTGCAGATGCACCGCTCGTCGTGATTTTAAGCAACTCGACAGCCAAGAAATTGTTCCCGGACGAGAATCCGCTCGGCAAGCAGCTGCTTTTCGGCGTGGATCATGGCAATGGCTTGATGGCTGAAGTGGTCGGCGTGGTTGGCGATGTTCGATCGCGCGAACTGGCGAGAGCAAACGATGTCGAGTTTTACCGGCCCTCGCCGCAGCGAAGTCTTTCATTTTTCAACCTGATCGTCCGCACCTCGATGAATCCGGAAACAGCCGCGCCCATGGTTCGCGCTGCGCTCGATAAGATCGATAAGGAAATTCCGATTCTTCAACCCAACACGCTCGACACGATCATCACTCAATCGCTCGGACAACGGCGGTTGACGATGGGATTGCTTGGCGCGTTTGCGGGAATTGCATTGTTGCTCGCAGTCGTCGGAATTTACGGCGCTGTCGCCTACACGGTGGAACAACGCACCGCCGAAATCGGGGTGCGAATGGCACTCGGCGCTCAGGTCAAAGACGTTTTGCATCTTGTCGTCAGGCAGGGGATGAACCCGGTTTTAATCGGATTAGGTCTCGGTCTCGTTGCAATTTTCGGAACAGGCCGATTCCTCACCGCACAGCTTTACCAGATCTCGCCCAATAATCCGATCTTACTCGCTCTCACTGCCGCCGGGTTAGCGATTGCTGCGCTGCTGGCGTGCTTAATCCCGGCGCGCCGCGCGACATCGATCGATCCGATTCAAGCGCTGCGCACCGAGTGATTCTCTATGACGGCCGATGTTCGTTTTGCTTTGCGGATGTTGGCGAAAACGGGGTCCCAGCCAGCCTGCTTGCGGTCGAACAACTCAATCAATCCTGAGATCCCATGAAAGGATAGAAACAGCCGCGTCACATGATGAATGACTTGAAATACGCAGTGCGGATGCTGATCAAGTCGCCCGCTTTTAGTCTGGTAGCGATCATGACGCTGGCGCTCGGGATCGGAGCTAACACGGCGATTTTTTCGGTCGTCGAAGGCACGCTCCTGCGCCCCCTGCCGTTTGCAAATGCGAACCGCCTGGTGCGCCTCTATGAGGCCACTGACGATAACGGCGCGCGGGGCAGCACTCTCAATCTCAGCGAACAAACTTTCCGACAGTGGCGCGAATTTGGTGGTGATATTTTTGAAGGCGTCGCCTCAGCTACCGGAACGAACGTCACCGTCGGCGCAATCGGCAATAACCCAGCGCGTAGCGTTGCCGCCGCCCGCACCAGCGCAAACTTCTTCTCGGTCGTCGGATTGCCTCCGGCGCTCGGTCGCGCTTTCACCGCAGAGGAAGACGTCGAGGGCGGGCCGCACGTCGTAATTATAAGCGACGATTTCTGGCGGCAGCAGTTGGGCGGCCGCGCGGACGTTCTTGGCACCACCATCTCAATCGACGGCAATGTTCACACCATTATCGGGGTCATGCCCAAAATGTTTCGCCATCCCTATCGGGCAAATCTATGGTTGCCGCTCGCGCTGCCAGCGAATTCTCCCACGCAAGGGAGCAATCATTACCTTTACGGTGTCGGGCGTTTGCGAAAAGGGTTAACGATCGCGCAAGCCGGAGAAGCGGTTCGTCGCATGTGCGCGGCCATCAATCAGGCGCGTCCGGATCCGAACAACGCCCGCGCGGCTTATATGCCGCCCCTGCGCGAAAGTTTTGTCATGGATTTGCGTCCGAAAATTCTTGTCATCGTAATCGCGGCATTGTGCGTTCTGCTCATCGCGGCAGCGAATTTCGCCGGCTTACTTCTCACCCGTGTAGTCGAACGTGAAGGCGAATTTTCGCTGCGTCGCGCGCTGGGTGCGAGTTGGCGACGACTGGTGCGTCAACAACTGATGCAGGGTCTGGTCCTGGCGATGCTGGGAACGCTGTGTCGGCCTTTTTCTGGCGTCGTGGATCACGCCCGCGCTGGTGGCGATGAGTCCGGAAGGCGCCGATGCCACCGGTAGTGCCATGCGCGAGTTTGATTACGCGGTTCGGCTCGATTGGCCGGTGTTCGGATTTGCCACGGCGGTGATGTTCTTAGTCGGGCTCGGCTTTGGTTTTCTCCCGGCCATACACGCATCACGCATCGACCTTCGCGGCGCGATGAATCTCGGTTCGCGTAGCGCGACGCTTGATCGAAGCACTCGTCGATTGCTCGGCTCTTTCGTGATCGTGGAACTGGCCGTGGCCTCGGCGCTGTTAATGGCGAGCCTGACCGCGGCGCAATATTTTCGAAAGCTGGTTAACGAGTCGTGGGGCTTTGAGACCGAGCACCGCGTCATGTTTTACGCGACCTTTTCGGAACGGCTCTTTCCCAATGCCACCGCGCAACAACAGGGAATCGAACACGTCCTCTCGGAATTACGTTCAATTCCCGGCGTAACCGCGGCCACCGCCAGCGAGCCCTCGCCGATGACGGCGCCGCGTAACCTGATCAGTTGTAATCCCGAGGGCGCGCCTCCGCCCGAGCCGCGTGGCTTTCATCTCGCTTATCTGCGCACGATACCACCAGGTTACTTCAAAACGGTGGGGCACCCATTACTTCAGGGACGCGACTTCACCGACAGTGACAAGGGGGATTCGCCGCAGGTCTGCATTGTGAGCAAAGCCTTCGCGCAACGTTTTTGGCCGGGACAGGACCCGATCGGTAAGCGGGTAAAATGGGGAAGGCTCGATGGCCCGCGGCCGTGGTTCACTGTCGTCGGTGTTGTCGGTGACATGAAAGCAATCGCGGATCCGCGCGACGGCGAAGTCGTGGGCATGATCGCGCGTCCGTTAACGCAGATGCTGGCGATTGCCTCCAACGTGGTGGACGAAATGACATTTGTTTTGCAGACCAACAACAACGCCGTGACGGAAGCGGCTATTCGCAGCGCTTTGGCCCGAGCCGATTCCCGACTCGCTGCCTATCAGATCATTTCTCTCGATCAGGCTTCCGCCGACTCGCGCACGACCGAACGCTTTATTTTGGTGCTGGTATCTCTGTTCGGAATTCTTGGGTTAATCCTCGCCGCTGTCGGTTTGTATGGGCTCCTTTCGTTGCAGGTGGCGCGACGTGAACGCGAATTTGGAATCCGAAGTGCGCTTGGCGCGACCGCAGCCCAACTGATTCAACTGGTTTCCCGGCAGGGTGCGGGTTTGCTCAGTCTTGGTTTCATGGTTGGTGCATTCGGCACGTGGGGCATCATTCGCCTGGTTCGGAGTCAATGGTCGGGTCTTCCGACGCCCAACATGTTGGCGTGGTTTTTCGGAGCGATAGTGCTTTGTCTTGCTGCCGGAATTGCGTGCTGGTTACCCGCGCGCCGCGCCGGCCGGGTCGATCCGGTAGTTGCATTGCGAGCGGAATGAAACGTCATGCGCGATTTGAAATTTTGCCTTCGCTCTTTGAGCAAAAGTCCGGGTCACTTTGTTGGCGGTCCGACCCGATGGTGGCGTTGCGTTATGAATGATCTTCGCTACGCCCTTCGCATGCTGCTGAAGTCGCCGGGCTTCAGCCTCATCGCGATCGCTACGCTTGCCCTTGGCGTCGGGCTGAACACCGCAATCTTCAGCTTAATTAACGATCTTTTTCTGCGCGGTTTGCCGTTCAAAGAACCGGCAGCGTGTCGTCCGCATGTATTCCAACGCCAGAGAGCGCAAATCTATCTGGAACTCGCCGATTTCGGTCGCCGCGTTTTCAACATTACCGGGAGGGCCAGACGATTTTCGATGGCTTCGGCGCGTGAAAATAACATTCGCCTTCACGTTGACCGGCCTGGGCGATCCGGTCCAGCTTTTCGGCGGCAAGGTCACGTCGAATTATTTCGATGTCCTCGGGGTGCAGTCCGATTCGTGGCCGCAACTTTCTTGCCGGAGGAAGAAGAAGGCTGCCGATGTCGCGATGGTGACGGAAAATTTTTGGCAGAAGCGCATGGGCGGTGATCCGAACGTGATTGGCCGCAGCATCACCCTCGATGGCGTGTCCGCACACGATCGTCGGCAGTCTTGCCGAACCTGCCGTTTTCCTGGGTCGGCCCGAACGCCGAGGTTTGGACGACGAAACCGTATCACGGTTCCCGGAATTGTCACTACGAACGCAGTGATGCGCGGCATCGGTTTTCTGCGCGTGATCGGCCGGTTGAAAGCCGGGAATGACCGATCGAACAGGCGCGGGCCGCAATGCCGCCGCTGGAACAAAGTTATCGCGCGCATTATCCGGACAAGATCGACAGCTCATCAGTGATGACGCTTAAAACGCTGCCCGAGCGATGTGACTGGGAATTTGCGGTCGGCATTCGCAACTCTTGCTGGCGGCGGTTGCCTTCGTTTTGTTGATTGCGTGCAGCAATGTCGCAAACCTACTTCTCGGTGCGCTTTAGCGGACGCCGGCGCGAGATCGCACTGCGAATGGCGATTGGCGCCTCGCGCACGAGCATTATCCGACTGTTCGTTTTCGAAAGTTTACTCGTCAGCATACTCGCCGGACTGGCCGGCGCGTTCCTGGCGTGGCAGCTCGTTCCGGTTCGTGCCAAAAATGGCGGCGAATTTTCTTCCGTTCGATCCCGACACGCGCGTGGAGCTTTCGCTTCCCGTGCTCGCCTTCACGATCGCATTGTCGATCTTGACCGGTCTGATGCCATGGGAATTTATCCGGCGCTGCAAAGTTCGCGCGCGGATCTGGTTGACGGATTGAAAGAAGGTGGCCGGGGAACGAGCGGCAGCGCTGCAGCAACAACGCTTCCGCAAAATTTTGGTCGGCGCGCAGGTCGCGCTTTCTGTCACTCTGCTGGCCGGCGCGGCGCTGCTCATCACCAGTTTTGTTCGATTGAGCCAGCAAGACATTGGATATCCGCGCCGAAAATCTCTGGATCGGTTTCGTGACATTGCCGCAGGCGCCATATCCCGATCTCAGCCCACCCGCGAACGTTTCGTCGAACAAACGCTCGCGGCGTTGCGCGCGGTTCCTGGTCGTCCGAAAGCTCGACCATCAGCGGCAGATATTCCGTTGCATCGCCGGCCGCCGCCAGTAACACACTTGTATTCACGGCACCGACGGGGACATTTTGCCGATCGACAAACGGGCTGCAGCTGCGACATTCCACGACATTGCCCCGGATTATTTCAAGACCTTGGGCATTCCGATTTTGGCCGGGACGCGATTTCGATCAGCATGACGTCGCCGGATCATCAGAATGTGATTCTGATCAGCCGGGCCGGCGCGAAAAAGGTTTTTGGTAACGAGAATCCGATCGGTAAGACCTTGCTGGTCACGCAGTGCAAGCACTGCCGGTGGAAATCGTCGGCGTCGTAGGCGATGTGCGCTCGCGGAAAGTTAGCTAAGCTCGGACGAAGTGGAAATCTATCGGCCGTGGGGCGCAGGAAAATTTTCCGCTTCGCGGTCATCGCGGTGCGGAGCAATCTAAAAGTAGATGCGGTGACCAAGTTGGTGCAGTCCGCGCTCGCCACAGTCGATCCTGGCTTGGCGATTGCGATGCCGCAATCGATGAACGGAGTTGTCGCCCAAGCAGCTCGGGCAGACACGGCTGATGATGTGGCTGCTCGGGATTTTCGCGGGAGTCGCGCTCCTGCTCGCGAGCATCGGGATTTACGGCGCCGTTGCTTACACGGTTGCGCAACGCACCGGCGAAATTGGTGTGCGCATGGCCCTCGGCGCGCAAACGCGCGATGTGCTGCGCCTCATTTTGCACCAGGGAATGAAACCGGTCTTATCCGGACTGGCGATTGGCATTATTGCGACATTTGCTCTTGGCCGATTGATTGCCGCGCAGCTGTATCAGGTTTCTGCGCACAATCCAGCGCTGCTCGGCGGTGCCACTGTGCTCCTCGCACTTACTGCTTTCATCGCTTGTCTGGTGCCAGCCAGACGCGCCGCGCTGGTTGATCCGGTTCAGGCATTACGCGCCGAATGAAAAAGAAGACGTCGTTATGAATAAAATCCTCACCTTCGCACTTGTCAGCGCATTCGTGGCCAGTTCGCTCCCGGCTGGCGAGGTGCTCGAGGATGTCGTTGAAAAAAGTTTTCCGCTTGATCCGTCGGGCACGTTTTCATTGCGCGCGATCGACGGAATCGTTGAAATCTTCGGGACCGATAGTCGCGAGGTGACGATTTCCGCGACGAAGAAGGCATTTTCGCCCGAGCGGCTGAACGCGATCGCGATACGCATCGATGCGCGCTCCGACGCCATCAACATCGAAACCACATCGCCACCGGAACCGCGCCACCATTTTATGGATCGCTCAGGGACAGTGGAATACAGCATCAATCTGCCGCAGACGGCGCGGATCGCTCGCGTCGAATTACCGAATGGTGAGCTCGTGATTAAAGGGATGCGTGGCCCGTCAATCACCGCCAATCTCGGCACCGGCGAGCTCGTCACCCAGAACTGTTTTTGTGATCAGACCGTTCACGTCAAACAGGGCACGCTGAATGTTTTTTTTGATTGGTCGGAGACGCGCCCAATCTCGATCGACGCGACGATTGCAGACGGCAACGCTTGGGCTCGTATTCCCGCGGACGCGAGTTTTCAACTGCATGCCGTTGCGAAGCAGGGGAACGTCTGGAGCGATTTCGCGCAAAGTCGGAAGCAAGGCGATGCTTCTGAAATTAACGAAGTCATCGGCGATGCCCCTGCGACAAAGCTGAACTTCTGTGCCGACGACGGGAACATCCACATCTCGGAGGTGATCTGGTGATCTGGCGCGATCTACGCTACGCCGCCCGGGCGTTAACCAGGAGCCCGGGATTTCTCGCCGTCGCCTTTGTCGCGATCGCCCTTGGGATCGGAGTCAACACTACAATCCTCGGAATCGTTAACGCGCTGCTGCTTCGCCCGCTTCCGATTGGACACTCGGATCGAGTGCTGCAAGTCTTCACCACCGATACTCATTTTACCGGACGCAATTCAGAATTCGTACCTCAATTTTCTCGATTACCGGAAACAGAACAGCGTCTTCACCGGAATGGCCGGTTACGGCTTTGCTGTCGTAGGGATGACTCGTGGCGGCGAGACTTCCAATGTCCTCGGCCAGATGGTCAGCGGAAATTACTTTGACCTTCTGGAATTGCGGCCATTTCTCGGGCGCGCATTTCTCCCGGAGGAAGATACCGCGCCAAACGGGCATCCCGTTGCCGTTCTTAGTTACAAGTTTTGGAAAAAACTCGGCGGCGACAAAAACATCATTGGCGATACGATTACGTTGAATAACCGTGCGTTCACCGTGATCGGAGTGGCGCCGCCGGGATATACCGGCATCGATACGGGCGTGGCACCGGAGTTCTGGGTGCCGCTGTCGATGCACAACTGGGTTCGACCTACCGGTGACGAATGGTTCGAGAATCGCCGTGCCCTCTTTCTCAGCATTGCTGCGCGACTAAAACCTGGCGTTTCGATTTCGAGTGCGCAGGCGCAAATGAAGACCATCGCGCATCAACTCGAGCAAGCTTATCCGGACGTGAACAAGGAGCGGTCGCTCGTTCTGGTCTCGGCCGAAAAAGCGAAATCGCAGGGATTCGGTGGGCCGGGAAATGAGAACACGACACAAAATATTTCGCTGCTGCTTCTCGTTGCCGCTGGAAGCATCCTGCTCATTGCCTGCGCGAATGTGGCCAATCTTCTCCTGGCGCGAGGGACCACGCGGCAACGCGAGATGGCGATCCGTGTGGCGCTCGGTGCCGGTCGCGGCCGGGTGATCCGCCAATTGCTTACGGAAAGTGTCTTGCTCGCCTCCATTGGCGGGATTGGTGGGATTATACTCGCTTACTGCCTGGGCGATGTGTTGGTTTCGCTTTTGCCCGCGACCCCCGTGCCGCTTTCCTTTGATCCGAAGCCGGATATGCGCGTCTTGATTTCTGCGATGCTGATCACCCTTTTTAGCGGAATCATTTTCGGACTCGCGCCGGCGTTGCAAACGACGCGTGGGGATTTGACCCAGGGTTTACGTGAACGCGCGGTCGCCGAGGGTGGCTTTCATCGCTGGAATTTGCGGAATCTTCTTGTCATCGCGCAAATCGCGGTTTCGCTTTTACTTCTCATCGGCTCGGCGCTGTTTTTGAAATCGTTCCACCGCGCCCAGCAGATCGATCCCGGATTTCGCACACAAAATCTAGCAATCGTTAGTATCGATCCCGCGCTGGCGGGTTACGATCAGAAGCGCGGCGGCCAAATCGCGCGCGACATTGTCGAACAGGTGCGACGCGATCCGCAGGTGCGCAGCGCTGATCTGGGACAGTTCGTGCCTCTCGGTTTCGGTGGTGAAGGCCGGACCATTGTGGCCGAAGGCCGCGATGAGAATGCGCAAAGCAATCGCAAAATCGCGAACATCAGTGCCGTCACTCCGGGTTATTTCGAGACCATGGGCATTCCCATTTTGCGCGGACGGAATTTTACCGAACACGACGCGGGCGAAAATGCCGCCAAGGTTGCAGTTATTAGCGAGACAATGGCGAAAACATTTTGGCCTGGCGAAGACGCGGTCGGCCGGCGCTTCCGCTATTACAACCGCGAAGGATCCTTCGAAGTCATCGGTGTCGCGCGCGATGTCAAAGCGGCGACGCTTGGAGAAACGCCAACCCCGATGCTTTACACTCCATTTCACGAGGCGCCTGATGGCGGGATCACTATTTTCGTTCACACTGCCGGCGCGCCCGGACCGATGCTGCCCGAAGTCCATCGGATCGTGCGCAACGTCGATAACCATATCTCCATCATCTACGAAAAGACCGTGACGCAGCACCTCGCCTTTGCGCTTTGGCCATCGTGGATGGGCGCGATTTTGCTCGGCAGTTTGGGATTGCTCGCGCTCGTGCTGGCCTCGGTCGGGGTTTACGGAGTGATGGCGTACTCGGTGAGTCAGCGAACACGCGAACTGGGTATTCGCATGGCATTGGGCGCCCAAGGCAGCGAGGTGCTTGGGCTGGTCTTGCGTCAGGGCATGTTGTTGGCGGCAATCGGTTTGGTCATCGGTTTAATTGCCGCTTTTAGTTCGACCCGACTGGCCAGCACCCTTCTTTACGGAGTGAATCCGAGCGATCCGTTGATTTTCAGCGGCGTCACGGTGTTGCTCGCTGCCGCCGCATTTGCCGCCTGCTATTTCCCGGCGCGACGCGCCTTCAAAATCGATCCCGTCATCGCTCTTCGCTTCGAGTGATAGTACGTAGCACAGCGCGATCTCGGCTGTGGGTGCCAACGGGCATCTTGCCCGTTGCTTCTATTCTGGCTGCGGAGCTTCTGCAGACGCATCGTGGCGTCGCAGAGCTCCTGACGCTCCGAATAATAGATGCGGATCGAGTCCGCGTCCTCTGCAAAAAGTCACTTGGCGAAAACGCGAAGTTGCGTCTAGTTCTTAGTGTCATTTAGCGTGTTTAGCGGAATCTGTTTTCCGGAAATCTCAATATGCCGTCGTTCGATATCGTCTCGGAAGTAGACAAACAGGAAATCGACAACGCGCTCAATCAGGCGCGCAAAGAATTAGCCACACGATTCGATTTCAAAGGCAGCGCAGCGGAGATCATTCACGAAAAAGACAAAATCACTCTCACCGCTGAGGATGCCAATCGGTTGCGCGGGTTGCGGGAGATTGTAATCGGCAAGTTAGCCAAGCGCAGCGTTGACCTGCGTAATATCGAGCAGGTGGAACCGGATATCTCACCGCTGGGCCACGCGCGGCAGGAACTGAAGATTCAGCAGGGCTTGGAAGGGGAAAAGGCGAAAGAGATTATCAAGGCGATCAAAGAGGCAGGCTTCAAAGTGCAAAGCGCGTTGCAAGACCGGCAGATTCGGGTGACTGGGAAAAAGAAGGACGAATTGCAAAGCGTGATCCAGTTTGTCCGCGGAAAAGATTTCAAAGTCGCGACCAGCTTCAAAAATTTCCGCGACTA
>CAWAHI010000020.1:0-200389 GCA_963781735.1 uncultured Verrucomicrobiae bacterium
TTAAATGTGGGTTCGATTCCCGCCGGGGATATAAATACTTTATGGGCAGCGGGTCGCTTCGTTTTTGGACGCGGTCCCAGTGTCGAATGAGAACCAAAGTGAGAACAAATCCACCGATTTCGGTAGTGTTTGGCGTTGTGCGCTGAGGTCGCTTTCAGCGTTGCGACTGACATGCCGCGCGACAATCTTCTGATGTGTTCACGCGCTGTTCACGGGCAAAAAGTAAGCAACCTTATTTGCCGTGCCACGGGGCAGTAGCCGCCCCCACCCACGCACGCCCCCGCTGCACACCTTCGTCCCCACTGGGTATACGCGGACAGATTTTTCTGCTCTAGATTCATGACCGCTGGAAGCAACGAAACACCCAAAAAGATCTTATCGGGGCAGCAGGCATTCGAGCAGATTATTCTTAACACGGAACGAAACCTCGCCAAGAAGCTGGGCAATTCAGAGCTGCTTGAGCGATGGTTGAAAATGAAATCTTTCAATTGCACTCGACAGGAATGGCTAGACGCATGGAAGCGGTTTGAGGAAAAACATGGTTTCGATTCGCTGTCCGGTATCCGTGCAGGTGTCCAACAAACGCTGGAACCAGCGAAAGCTTTTGCACTGACGACGCTTCGGCACGGCAATTATCCCGAACAGACGATGCTGCTGAACTCGGCCAGACGGTTCCGGGGAACAGAACAGGCGCTCCGGCCTTTCGTGACTTCTCGTCAGTGAGAACCCATTTCCGGGCCGCTTATTGTATCCGCCATTTATACGTGGATATAGCGCATGTCAAGAAATATTTTACAACGACGCTTTTCAGGCGTATAAAATGATTGCTTTCAGTCCGCGTGATCGCCTATGAAGAAGGTAAAAACTGTCAATGCCATAAAAAGAACAAGAACAAAGGGAAGCTCAACCTGACGGTGCGCGAGGAGCAACGAAACAAACTCGAACAAATGGCATCTTTAGAGAAGCGTTCCGTCTCCAATCTGATCGAGGTTATGGCCGATGAACGCTGGGAGCGATTGGTCGAGCAGCAGGGCATTGCTTACGCTCAAACCATCGCGGGGGCGCTGAACCTGAAACTCGACGCGGACAATCCAGCAGACCGCGAGAAATTGCGCCGAGCAGTTCTCGATCTTGTCGCCGGGAGAAAAATGCCAAAGCAAAAAGGGCGTGGTTAAAATTCTCTCGTTCTCTTTCTGAATCCGTTCAGTGCTGTTTCAGTCTACGGGCTGAACTAATCTGCTGATGCTGTCGGGGCGCTGATTTTCCGATTGGAATGTGATGGTAGGATCCAAGAGGGGGATTTAGTATTGTCTCTCACTAGGCTTATGATGCGCTGGCTGATTCGTTTTCCCATCATTTCAGTTGTCTCTCTTTCTTCGGTGGACGCGCAACCGCCAACTCCGGCGCAAAGTGTTTCCTTGCCCCAAGCCATCTATTCGCCTCAGCCCGTTTACCGATCCGAATGGGCGAAACAAGGTCTCACCGGCAAAGGGGTTGTCCTTGTCACGATTGACCCAAATACAGGCATGGTTACCGGAACGCGAATGCTTCAAAGTACCGGGAGCAACCTACTCGACGGCGCTGCTCTGGAGGCATATTCAAAATGGCGCTTCAAGCCTGGCAGCGTGCCACAGGTCAAGATGCCGATTGAATTTGCGAGCCGTCCAAGACAGCAACCATCCAAGCAAGTTCAGAAGCAGCCGGCAATTCTCTACGTCTTACTGATTCTCCTTGCCTTGGGCTCGGCAGTGACCGTGATGAGGAAAAGAAAGACGTCAAAGTAATAGTGTCTCGCCCGCCACCCAACGGCGCAGACGGCGTCGTTCACTGAGCCTAAGCTGCTCTACGTCTGCAAAACGCCGCAACAAACTGCTACCAGAACTGCAAGCACCAATCACGGGCGAACTTGAACGCCAGCTTCAGGAGCTAATCGATAGGTTCGGTGAAGAAAAGGTCCTCGGAGCTCTCGACCCGCTTGCCCCGCTTAAGCTCAATCACATTGTAATTACGGACCCAACTTTTCTAACTTGGACAAGTGACCTACCCGGAGGGAACCCAGGTTTGCCAACGCTAGATCGTATCGGTGCCGGCACCGACCCTGCCGGTATACCACTAATTTTGGAGGTTTTCGATACGAGTGGGTCTGGGTGCCACCATAAGCCCGGACCTAAGAATAGGCCCTTGGGAGACCAAGGTCCCGCAGTCCTTTGCGCCGACAGTAAACCGCCAATTCAAAGGCATCTTCCTCGCCGTAAAGATTCACTGAGAAACTAGCAGAACCCTTTGTGCCGTCACTCTTCGGCCACTCCGCGATGTATCGGGCAAACCATCTTCCGGACTTTCGCGGTACTTCTTGGCGGCAAACACCCATTACTCCAGTGGTGTTTCGTTTATCCCTGATTCTTGTTTTCCTAGGCGGCGGCAAACGGGAGAGAAGCTTGTCACGGTAAACTCGCGCGGCCTGTAAAGCTTTTCGCTGTCCGTTCGGATGATCTGAAAAATAACGCGTGAATCGCTTGTTCCGCCGAGTGGCGGATACCACCCAGCCTGTGAACCCGTGGTGCTCGTACCGCTGGATTAGCGGCTCACTCACTTTCCCGCGTAGTACTCCGAATGGCGAAAGTGCGCCTGCCAATTCGCCTCGTATTTAGAGTAACGCCTTTTGTTAATTGTTGGCCAGTTGCGCTGAAGATTTCCTTAGTTGCAATTGATTGCTCACCTTCTGCACCGTAGCGGCGAGAGCTTCAACTTGCTGTTGCTGCTGAGCGAACTTTGCCTCAAAGGCTTTCTGCTGCCGAAGGCGTCATAGATATTTTTTCGCCTCGGAGAAGAGTCCTTAAGGTGCGACCAAGCTTCACCTGCCCGGAAGAGTTGGGCCGTACGCACCGCCGACGAAAACGTTGTTGTTCAGGTACCAGATCGCGGTTTGGCGGGAGCTCTCGTTGTACAACACGTAATCCGGTTTGCCGTCCCCGTTGAAATCGCCGACCCCCACCAGTGCCCAACCGCTGGGGAGGGTTGGGCCATATGCACCGACGAGAAACGTCGTTCCGGATAAATACCACATCGCAGACTGACGCGTGCTGGCATTGAAGAGTAAATAATCAGGTTTTCCATCCCGATTAAAATCCGCTACACCCACTACTCTCCAGGCACCCGGGAGAGTGGGGCCGAAGGCGCCGCCAGCAAACGCGTTGTTGTTCAGGTACCAGATCGCGGTTTGGCGGGAGCTCTCGTTGTACAACACGTAATCCGGTTTGCCGTCCCCGTTGAAATCGCCGACCCCCACCAGTGCCCAACCGCTGGGGAGGGTTGGGCCATATGCACCGACGAGAAACGTCGTTCCGGATAAATACCACATCGCAGACTGACGCGTGCTGGCATTGAAGAGTAAATAATCAGGTTTTCCATCCCGATTAAAATCCGCTACACCCACTACTCTCCAGCCAGCCGGGAGAGTGGGGCCGAAGGCGCCGCCAGCAAACGCGTTGTTGTTCAGGTACCAGATCGCGGTTTGGCGGGAGCTCTCGTTGTACAACACGTAATCCGGTTTGCCGTTGTGGTTGAAGTCGCCTATCGCCACCAATTGCCAGCCAGTGGTGGGCGCATTCACCATATCGTACCCGATAACGTCAAGATTAACGCCTTCGGGCGACGTTGCCGCGATATCGGAAGACTGGCCGGTACAACCAAACGCATTCTGCACATACGGATGCGTCTGCGGGCAGGCCTCGCTCAACCAATCACCAAAATCGCCGTTCGGATCCTGGTTAAAATTGACGATGTTGGTACTGCCGCCATTGATCGAGAAATAGCGCGTGCCGCTCGAAGTGATATTTCTGTGACCAGCGGAGGACCAACTAAACAGGTCCTGCGGACAGAGATCGCTGCCTTGCCCGCCGAGCCGCGACCTAAGACCGATGACCTCGTCCATTTCATGCTCAGTCGAACGCTGCGCGTCAAAGTTGCTCCCGCTGACAGGCCGGGTGAACTGAAACGGCACAGAGGAATTAAGCGTAACGATTCCGTCATACGGCCCACCGTCGCCAACGGTGCCGTTTGCGAACATCGCTGGTGGCGTGTCCAAACCCACTGCTCGCCCGTTCGCACTCGTCGGCTCAATGTTTGCAGACAAAGCACTGCCGGGCAGGCTCGCGTTCGCGAGATTGTCGTTTCCGGTCTTTGCATCCGCTCTCAAAGCATTGATAAACGTGCTCCATGGAATCGTGTAGACCGCGATGTCAGATTGCGAGACAGTTCCCTGCTGCAGAGGGCTGCCGTCTGAAGCAGTAGTTGCGTAGCGGAAGCGAATCTGAATTGTAACCGGATCGCTGAATAGCGACTCGTA
The DNA here is from genome assembly GCA_963781735.1 of uncultured Verrucomicrobiae bacterium. Lineage (GTDB taxonomy): Bacteria > Verrucomicrobiota > Verrucomicrobiia > Chthoniobacterales > UBA10450 > AV69. The sequence goes on from CAWAHI010000020.1 coordinate 4,349, forward strand.
AATCGCGATGGCTCGGTTGATCATCGCCTCGATGGCCGCCGCGTTTGGGTTACCAGTAATGGAACTGTCGAATGTTGCATTAATGTTCAGCCCAGTGGTCGCCACTGTCGTAACGGCCATTGCTTCTGAGTAGTCGCCGGGACCGGTCGCATTATGAGGGCGCACCCGATAATAGTAAGTCGTGCCCTGGCTCAATCCGGTCACTACTCGGCCGGTTACATTGCCCACATCCAAGTCGTGGTAGCCGTCCACGTAGCTGCTGAACGAGCTGTCCGTAGAGACATCCAGCAGGAAGCCGACCGCGCCCTTTGCGCTGTTCCACTTTGCCATAAAGCTGCTGCGTGTCGGCTCCGGTATTTCGATTTTACCTTCCACTGGAGTTTCGACGCCCCTCGGAAACTCCAATTCCTCCGTCCGCGACTCATGCGTTCGAATGCCCGCTGGAAATCGAGCGCCGAATTCTTTCGGAGGCTGCACGTCATTCTGCCCCGGCGAACCTGAGTTAGCGTTGGCGAGTCCAAACAGTACACCGGCCAGAAGAATTAAACATGCCGTGGAAAAGCCCCGCCCCATCATGTCGCTATGAAAGGCCGCCAGTTTAGACGGACATTCTTGCCGCACAAGGTGAAAGAAACGGAATGTCAACTGAGGGCAGCTTTTCCCCTCGCGCCAATCCAAGGCGCAAACTCTCTTAGAAAAGAAAGTCAGTGAAATGAAATCGCGAATCTAACGAAAGGAGAGTGAAACCATGCAGAGAATCAAAAGATTGAGACGAATCGAGCCTGAGCCTCAGGGCAGACAGCACAGGGTGATACGGGTGAGCGGCATTCTGATGGAGATTGAGCGGGAGCGACACCTGGGAGCGATTGGCCGAGCAGCAGGGCATTTCTTACGCTCAAACCATCGCGGGGGCGATGAACCTTAAACTCGACGCGGACAATCCAGCAGACCGCGAGAAACTGCGCCGGGCAGTTCTCCAGCTTGTCGCCGGGAGTAATAAGCAACCCATGCGCTAACAGTGTGCGACCGAAGTCTCCAGAGCTTTAGGCGCTTAACGGTTCCAAGAGCCACTTAAGACGCCATGACGCTTCAGCCGGCAGGAAGGGCGGGACCAAACAGGCCGGAGCTGAAAACGTTGTTGTTAAGATACCATATCGCCGTCTGTCGCGTGCTTGAGTTAAACAGGAGGTAATCTGGATGGCCGTCGCCATTAAAGTCGGCTACCCCTACCACGCTCCAGCCAGCAGGAAGAGTAGGCCCATACAGGCCGGAGCTGAAAATGTTGTTGTTAAGATACCATATCGCCGTCTGTCGCGTGCTTGAGTTAAACAGGAGGTAATCTGGATGGCCGTCGCCATTAAAGTCTGCTACCCCTACCACGCTCCAGCCAGCAGGAAGGACAGGCCCAAACAGGCCGGAGCTGAAAACGTTGTTGTTAAGATACCATATCGCCGTCTGTCGCGTGCTTCCATTGTAAAGCAGGTAATCCGGATGGCCGTCGCCATTAAAGTCCGCTACTTCTACCACGGTCCAGCCGACAGGAAGGTAGGCCCAAACAGACCGAAGCTGAAAGCGTTGTTGTTAAGATACCATATCGCCGTCTGTCGCGTGCTTGAGTTAAACAGGAGGTAATCTGGATGGCCGTCGCCATTAAAGTCTGCTACCCCTACCACGCTCCAGCCAGCAGGAAGGGCAGGCCCAAACAGGCCGGAGCTGAAAACGTTGTTGTTAAGATACCATATCGCCGTCTGTCGCGTGCTTCCATTATAAAGCAGGTAATCCGGATGGCCGTCCCGATTAAAGTCAACCACGCCCGCCACGCTCCAGGACACCGACCTAAGAGTCATCACCGTTACCGTAAAGGTTTGGCTCACGTTGGCACCATCGAGATCAGTTGCTTTGGTCATGATGTGGGCTGTGCCTGGTTGCCGTGGGGTAACGAGAAGGTTTTTGCCGCTAATGGTTGCGGTTGCGACGGCCGGGTTGTCGCTGGAGGCAGTGAAGGCCAGCGGTGAAATTACCGTAATCCCAGCAATTGAAACCAAATTCGTGACTCTGATGGATCCGCCGGTGTAATTGCGCAGGGGCAATGAGTTAAAGGGCGAGCCGAGGTTAAAGATCGGCACGGCCGCGATTGCATTCACGATAGTCATGCCACCGCCCGTGACGTGGCCAAAAACGGTGAACCCGCCGTTTGTGGTGTCGAGATTAGCAGGCGGACCGCCGTTGTTCGCTAGATTGACAAACCACTGGCTCGTTGCGCTGTTCGGTTGGTCGTCGAGTTTTGCCATCGCGATGGTGCCTATTTTGTTCGAAATGCCCGGCTCATTTTGAATAGGCGGGAAAGTCGTGACTGACGACGGTCGAGCGTTGTTTGGATGTGCCGGATCGACCGTGCCGATGAATCCGCCGCCTTGCACGACGAAACCGGGAGCAGAACGATGAACAAAACTCGAGGCCAGCGTATGTGTCGTCGGGTCGGTCATAAAATATCGCCTAGAATTCACGTAATTGAGAAAGTTTGCGACGGTGATTGGCTTATGTTGTCCATCCAGCGCGATGTTGAAAAAGCCCGTGCTCGACGGAAGCAAAACGCTCATCTGCACTGCGTTCGACGCATCCGGATCGCTAAACACCGCCGTTAGATCAATCGAGCGGGCTGGAGCTCTGCATATTCCGTGAATGCTGCAATCGGCGTCGTCACAACCGGGGCAACGTTTTGCGCGGAGGCCGTTGTCCAGATCGCCAGGCAAAAGGCAAGGATCAGCGTTAGATTTCTCGTCATAGGGGACGTTTTGCTTAACCCAAGATTGGGTTTAGGCAAGTCGCTCGCGGGGTAAGGGGGATCATTTATTGATCTCCAAATAGGTGCGCGCCGTGACCTTGTTTGACTTGGGGTCGATTTGTTCTACCCGCATTTGTTTTAGATACCAGCGATCTTCGATTTTCTGAGCGGAGACGACTTCGAAGCGCTTGATCAATTTTCCTGCGGAATCGTATCCCTCCATGCGCATAAGCGTGCCGCTATCCTTATCGACCCACAAAAGAATCGAGCCGTATTGCGAATCACGGCCGGGGGCTGCAATTGCAGCTTCCAGCAGTTGCGAGTGCGGATGAAAGCGGAGCCGGTAACGCGGGCGTTCGGCCAGTAGAGAAATTTCAGCGCCAGCCGTCGCACGTGACGGCACTGCAATAGCCCCACGGCCAACCGGCAGGCTACCGAAGATCAGCGACCAGTTGTGGTGTCGTTTTCTTTAGCTCGATCCTTTCGCTCACCTTCTTGACCGTGGCAGTGAGCGCTTCAATCTGCTTTTGCTGCTTCTCGGCGGTCGCTTCCAATCTCTGCACCTTCTGATGCTCTTTTAAAAACTCGTTGAGCAACATCGCGTTTACTGCTTCGTAGCGAACGGTGTTGACCTTTCCATCTTGGTCGCGAACTACTAAGTCGGAATTCACCTTCTCTACCTGCTCGGCTACCAGCCCGAACTGTGGAGTTCCATCTGGATCAAGCTCCTGCTTGTAACGGAAAATGACAGGCTTCAGTGCGAGGAGTGCTTCGCTCGATTTGCCCATTGGCTTGATGTCATTTTTGAATCGCGCCGATGAGGTGACCGTGGCCATCTGGCCGTTTGAATTTATAAAAACTTGAGCGCCTCCGGTAGCAGTCGAACCGAAAATACCGGCAATGAATGTAGCGGTTTGCTTACCCTGCTCTCCTATACGTATGGTCTGAGCTTCGCCAGCCACACCTCGGTTGCCAATATCAATGTTGCTACTGCCTGTCGTAAGATCGTGACCGGCCAAATTACCCACCGCAATGTTGAGTGAACCGCTAGTGTTGTTCTGGAGTGCTTGGCGACCCACTGCGGTGTTGTTGAACCCATCGTTGTTTTGTGACAGCGACAGGTATCCGGCAGCCGTGTTGCCGAAACCGCTAGTGTTGCCTAAGAGCGCTTGAACCCGGTCTACTAATAATTTTTCGCAGTTTGCTCGGTCAAGGTGCCATTTTTGCTAATCGCTCCGTCGGCGATTGAGAGGCAAACTTCCCAGGCTTTCTTACGATCTGTCTGCTTTGTGGATTTCTTTAAGCGTTGTCCATCAGCATTGGTGTAGCAACAAAACCAATAAGGCGAAGCGTGCCGTTTCCAAAGTGAAGCCATTCTATATCTCGGTTAAGTGAGAACCATAGTGAGAACATTCGCCGATGTCAATGATGTTCTCACTTTTCAAATCTAAAGGTAGATAAGTTCTATTCACCGAGGTGAACTTAAATTGGTTCGATTCCCGCCGGGGACATAGTACAACGCTCCTTTTACAGTGGGTGAACTTAGTGGTCGTTCCTCACCTTGGTTCGATTGACTCGCGCATTACCCATGCGCTCGCCCTTTGGGCTTCGTCTATGTCGCTCGCGTCCCCGCGGCTCCATTCCCGCCGGGGACATACTTCAGTGCGCCAGATCGTGGGCAACTTAAGGGTAATTCCTCGCGAAGGTTCGATTGATTCGGTCGCCGCGGCGACCTCACTCCCCGGCCGGGGACATTTGCACTTTCCTGCGGTCGCGGATCCGGCATGACCGGGATCCGTAATTTCCATAACAACAATTTGCTGACTATTCGTAAGTTATTGTAAATAAGGAATATAGCTTGACGACTTTCTGTCTGATTCTTCGGTTTTTCAGCATCGAACCTGCTTAGTTTCCTTTGAGAACAAGGATAACCGGAATAACAGACATGTCGGGAAAAACGCGATTTCAGCCAACACGACGGGCAGGCTTTACCCTGGTCGAAATTATGATTGTGGTCGGCATAATTACCCTGCTGGCCGCGCTCGCGCTCCCCGGGTTTCTTCGGGCACGGAAACGAGCGCAAGCCTCGCGAGTAAAAGACGATCTGCGGCTAATCGAAGCGGCCGTCGATCAATATGCAATCGAAACCCAGAGGCAGCCGGGCGCGGTTGTATCCGTCACCGATTGGACCGCTTATCTGAAAAGAGAGACGCTACTTTGCACGACGGGAAAGGATTTGTTCGGGCACGATTTCGGTTCGCAGACAGTCGATCAAATCCCGATCGTTCCATCTGAAACGTACGCTGCGTTGTCCGATGTTGCTGACGACGGATTCTGGGCACCATTTGCCCCATAGCCGGGCATCCGGAACACAGGCTTGTCAGCCTGCGCGCGCAGCGGTTTTTCTAACCCGCTAAACCGAATGTTGACAAAACGTTCGCCGGCGGCGCCGCGAAGTGACGCAGAGCACAGTCATTGACCTGTGTGACGCACAGACCTCGGATCTGTGTTCCAAATCCGGGGACATTTCGCGATGTGCCACCGAATGGACGTTGAAACCGCAAGTTCGAGTGAATCCATACAGGCCGGGCTGAAGTCAGCGATAGAAATCGGCGACAAAACTGCTAAACGCTAGGCCATGGCAGATCCAGCGGTTGAGCGCGAGCGACCCCCAACGACCGGATCAGCCGCAACCGCACCGCCGCAGTGTGCTGACGAAATTTTCCTGGAAGGACCGCGCTCGCGCTTTGGCGAGCTGTTCACCCTGCTTCGCGTGCTACTGGATTTCCTCCGCGGATTTCGCGTCCTCCATTTCGTCGGCCCATGCGTAACCGTTTTCGGGTCGGCGCGGGTGAAAGAAGGCGACACGAGTTACGAGCTGGCGCGCAAAATGGGCGCCGCCATTGCGCAACTCGGATTCACCGTTATGACGGGCGGCGGACCGGGGATCATGGAGGCCGCCAATCGCGGAGCGAAGGAGGTCAATGGTCGTTCGGTTGGTTGCAACATCGAGTTGGAATTCGAGCAACAGCCGAACGCATTTCTCGATCGCTGCGTCACCCTTCACTACTTCTTCGTCCGTAAGACGCTGCTGGTAAAATATTCTTATGCCTTCGTTGTGATGCAGGGTGGGGCAGGGACTCTGGATGAATTGGCGGAAGCTCTGACGCTAATACAAACCGGTAAGATCAAAAATTTTCCGGTGGTGATAATGGGAACCGAGTACTGGCGCGATTTGCTCAAGTTGTTAGAGAAAATGGCGGACGAGGGGATGATCAACCGCTCCGATCTCGATTTGATTTTCGTGACCGATTCGGTGGAGGAAGCGATTGCGCATATTCGCGAAAAAACGATTACTCCTTTTGGTTTGAAACTGGTGGTGCGTAGGAACCTGCCCTGGCTGGGAGAGCAAGCCTTGCCCAGGCAAGATCCGGACTGTAGCCGGGGTCGATGACCCCGGCTTCGCGATCACCGATCGCAGCTACAGCTAACGACATTAATATTCGTTGGCGCGGCTCGATTAATGGCTTCGCTTCTTAGTCCTCAGTGATGATGCCAAAGAGACCGTGCGCTTCGTCTGCGATTCCGGCGGTGAAGAAGACTCCGGCATCCTGCGGCAGAAGATCCCACAGGCCGTCAAATTGGAGCGGCGTTCCATCCGCACGCATGAGCGTCTCGATGAAATTGCCGCTGACCGGATCGTAATTGTTGATGAGCCCGTCACCGAAGTTGCCGACCCAGAGTTCATCGCCTTCTACGAGAGCAAGTCCCCAGGGAGCGTTCAGGTTTCCGTTTGAGATCAGACGCCTGAGGAAATTGCCACTGGTATCGAACACATTGACGAAGCCTAAGCCGGGACCGTGGACATCATCCTCTCTTTTGTGATCTTGCTTGGCATAGGTCACAAAAATTTCGCCGTTGAAATTGCGGATGCCGAATGGTCCATAACCCGCCGGAAGGTTGGGGTCGACGAAGCCGTTGGGATTAACCTGATGAAAACTCTCGTCGAAGGTGTGGACCTTGCCCGTATGAAAATCTGTCGCATACAGGAAATTGTGACCGTTGGCGACGCCGAGCGTTGCGCCTTTGTAAATGGCGCGATTCACACCGCGGTTTGTTCCGTTATCCACAGCGATTATAGCGTGCGTCGGATCCACGGTGGGGTTCCAACCCGAGATGGAACCGTCTTCACTGACAAAAATGAAAAAAGCGGGTGCCGAGTTTCCATTTTTTCTCACTTGGAAGAACGGGGTGTTGTTGCGGACTTGTCCAGTGGGATTGCCTCCTCCTCTGTTCCGCGCAGCGGTCGGAATCGTCACGACCAGTGAACGTGCGGTGCCGTCTTGCCCGTAGAGGGTCGAAACACCGGTGCCGTTGTCGCTGACCCAAATCGTGCCGTTCGGCGCCGAGACAGACATGCCCCACGGATTGACAAGGTTTGGATCGACGTGCTGCGCAACACCGGCGATGTCGGATTGAAGATTGGTCCAGCTATAGGTATCGGCGCGTGTGTTGGCGGTGCCGAATGATGTCGCCGCCAAAACTAGCAGCGCACTTGTAATCAGACTGCGAATGCTTTTCATAAAATTCCCTTTCGTGTTGACGTGATTCTGCCGACTAGTTTCGCCCAACGTCGACGAGACGGCCCTGAGTTGGTAGGGGGTTTTTGGTAACAAGATTGTTACTTTTTGTTCCTGATGATTGCCAGGACCAGGCGGCTACGCTGCAAGTGTCAGCACCGCTCGCGGTACGGTTTCGATCTCACCGACTGAAGTTGGGGACACGACGAAGCGTCTCCCTCCCGCTTAAAACATGGCATGCATAATCATGGCGAAGCTGGAGGGCGCCGCTTCGCCTGCCACGCCATAGCCATGCGACGGCGGGTCAGCGCCCAAACTTTTTCTCCAATCGTCAGGCGCGGCGCTGTTGTTTCACAAAATTGCCCGGCAACTTCTGCTCGTCGTCCGGCACGGAGCCGGCCGCATTTCCCAAGGCCGCTTCTTCCGCTGGCAAATGCTGCTTGAAGCGATTCTTATCGATCGCTTTCATGAACGCTTCGTGCGGCGAAACGATTCCCTTTTGTAACAGAGCCCAGATGGCGTCGTCCATGAATTGCATTCCCTGGGCGCGACCGGAAATAATCACGTCTTGCAGCTTTTGCGTTGCACCTTCCCGAATAATTGCCGCCACCGCTGCATTTGCGATCAAAATCTCGTTAACTGCGATGCGTCCGGCACCATCCGCTTTTTTCAAAAGCAATTGCGCGAGCACTCCGCGCAGCGAGTTGGACAACATTGTTCGCACCTGTGGCTGTCGAGGCGCGGGAAAGACATCCACCATCCGATCGACGCTCTTGCGCGCGTTATTGGTGTGCAAAGTTCCGAAGACGAGCAGGCCTGTTTCCGCTGCGGTTAGCGCAAGCGAAATCGTTTCCAGATCGCGCATCTCACCCACAAGCACGACATCGGCATCTTCGCGCAAAGCCGCGCGGACCGCTTCCGGGAACGAGCGTGTATTCGCGGGCACTTCACGTTGCGTGATGACGCTCTTTTTGTTGTTATGAACAAACTCGATCGGCTCTTCGATTGTCACGATGTGCCGGGAAAAGTTGATGTTGATGTAATCAATCAACGCCGCCAGCGTGGTCGATTTTCCCGAACCGGTCGGGCCGGTGACCAGGACGAGTCCGCCGCGAAGGTTGCCGAACTCTTTTACCACCGTAGGTATGCCCAGCTGTTCGAGGGTCGCGATCTTGGTCGGAATTAAGCGAAAGACGGCGCCGTAGCCATTCGATTGCTTGAGGAAGTTACAACGGAACCGTGACGCGCGGTCCATCTCATAGGCGAAATCGAGATCACCGCGTTCTTCGAAAATGTTCCAGTTCGCCGGTCCCGCAATTTCGCGTAACATCAAAACAGCTTCATCACGCAAGACCGGCTCCGGCCGCATCGCCATGATATCACCGTGCCGCCGCATTTTTGGCGGCTGACCTTCTCCGATGTGCAAATCCGAAGCGCCTTGCGTCACAATCGCCTGCAGGAATTGATCAAGATAAGCCATTCAGGTTGCCGACTGCAGGTCCGAGCCGGATTGGTGTTTGCGGATTACGGATTGCCGAACGGGAAACAGGAAAGCCGGAAGGGGAATCTGGAAACCAGGAACCCAGGAAATATCATGGTTGCGCTTTCTTTCGTGGATTCCTGGTTTCCAGATTTGTTTCATCATCAGGGGTTGAAGACTGCAGGTTGAGGTGTGTGAACGGCGGATTGCACGTGTTGTCGCACGATCTGTTTTTGGTCGGCGCGGGCCAGCGCTTCTTCCGCGGTGATCAAACCTCTTGAATGGAGTTCGATCAACGCGTCGTCCATCAGTTGCATTCCCTGTTTCCGACCGGTTTGGATGATTCCCGGCAACATGAATGTCCGCGCTTCGCGGATAATATTTGAGACCGCTGGTGTGTTCGTAAGGGTCTCGATTGCCAGGACGCGACCGGTGCCGTCGGCGCGCGGGATTAGTTGCTGGCTAATGATGCCGCGCAACGATTCGCTGATCATGATACGAATTTGCGCCTGTTGATCGACGGGAAAGACATCGAGAATTCGATCAAGGGTGCGGGCGGCAGTTCCGGTGTGCAATGTTCCGAGGACAAGGTGACCGGTTTCCGATGCGGTGATCGCGAGCGAGATCGTTTCCAGATCTCGCATTTCGCCGACCATGATCACATCTGGGTCTTCACGCAGCGCACCGCGCAAGGCCACGCCAAAGGAGGCGGTGTGCGTATGCACTTCGCGTTGGGTGATGTGACAGCCCTTCGGTTCGAAAACGTATTCAATAGGATCCTCCAGGGTGATGATGTGCTCGCGTCGCTCGAGATTGACCTGCTCGACCAAAGCGGCCAGCGTCGTCGATTTTCCACTCCCGACCGACCCCGTGACGAGGATTAGCCCGTTTTGATAACGCGTCAGCAATTTCAGATGCTCGGGCAAACCGAGCTCATCCATGGTGCGAACACGTGCGTTGATGATTCGGAAAACAATGTCGGTACCGAGACGCTGGCGGACTACACTGGCGCGATATCTTCCCTTGGCGTTAGCATAGGCAAAATCGGCGTCCCCACGCTCCTCGACCAGCTGACGCTGTGCGTCCGTGAGGAACGAATCAGCTAATCTTTTGGTTTGTTCGGCTTTGAAACGTGGCGCATCGGGCCAGATCGGCTGCAGCGTGCCATGGAGGCGCCAGACCGGCGGCGCATTCACTCCGAGATGAATATCTGAGGCGCCGGCCTGCTGGCCGACGGCAAGATATTCATCAACGTGACGCAGCAATGCAGCACTCATCGCGCGGTATCATCATGGCACTCACACCGTGATTAGGTAAACCTAAAATCGGTGTCGATCGATCGATATATCCGCAGATTACGCAGATTGCCGCAGATTCTAATAGAACAGAGGATCTGAGCCCACGAAGCACACAGAACCCGCTAAATTTGGAGGGAGACGCGCTGCCTGCTCGCGAAAGCTTTCGGAGTCGTGTCCCAAATTTTCGAATCTTCTTGTCAGCGCGGTGCCCGCGAACGCGTTGGCGGATAACCACTGATTTTGCTCGTCACAAACTTGATCAACGCCGGTCTAAGTAGCGTTGCGGCAAACTTCAAGACGCCAACGAGCGCTCCGGCCTCGAGCAAACCTTTGCCAGTCTGCTTCGAGTTCTCTTTCGAGCGAACGTAAATTTTTTTCCTGCGCGCTGGCGCGACGGCGATCAGCAATCCGACCACCACAATCGCTCCAATCCAGATCGCGGGTTGGTCGCGAAACGAATTCTTAAGCTTCCGTGGGAAATCTAATTCATAACGCAGCCCATTTAGCTCGCGTCCCAGCCGGTCGCGCGAAAGGGCGATATCGCTTTTTATCGCGGCTCGGTCTTTCCGAGGGATTTCAGCCATTGTTGATCTCTCTTTAGTTCCGCCCTGGTTTCGGGGTAAAGCCGGCCGGTCAATTTCGCTTTTGCTAACAAGACACAGACGACAGCTAAGATGACATGAAGCAAGCCGGCGCCGAGCGCAATCCATGTCCACGAAACACCGCTGCGATGAGCGATGCCAGCGATCAGACTCGCCAGGATAAAAATGTATCCGAATACTACCGCGATCAGTGCGGCCAACGCGAAAGCAATTACCGCCGCCAATTGCAGCAGCATCGCCTTTGACTCGACCGCCAGAAGCGCGGCTCGAGTCTCAACGTACGCGAACAACGCGCTGATTAGCCCGATCGCATTGTCGATCAATCCGGCGTGTCCAGCCGGATTGTGCACTCTCGCCCCGGCGCGAGCCATGAAGCAGGCCTAGCGCCGGAAGATCAGACCCAACACGAAACCGATGCCAAGCGCGGTCAGGACCGCCTTCATCGGATTCTCGCGAACATAATCTTCGCCGTCCTCTTGTAGCGTGCGAACGCGCACCTTCGCGTCGTCCCAGGCTTGGGTGGCTTTATCGCGATAGTCCTCGGCCATCGACGTTGCCGCCGACCTTAAGTCTTCAGCTGCACGACGCGCATGAGTCTTACTGCTCTCGAGTTTATTTTGCGCGCTACTGGGCGCGCCACTTTGATTTTCTTCAGCCATAATCTTTCTCCAAATGGTTAATGGTTTACCGCATTATCCGGTCGCCCAGGCTGATGCGCAAACCTTTCCGTCATCCGTTATATTTTAAACGAAATTGGGGCGCCTGCTGCGCTTGCGGTTTCTTACTACTGTTCGCGGAAAACAATCCGCGCTTTGGTCAGGTCGTAGGGCGAGAGTTCCACCGAAACCTTGTCTCCCGGCACGATGCGAATGAAATGCTTGCGCATTTTGCCGGAGATGTGAGCCAGGACGTTGCGCTGACCGGCCAGATCGACGCGAAACATCGTACCTGGCAACACTTGCGTTACCGTGCCCTCAGTGATGATCTGCGCTTCCTTTGGCACGCTATAAAATGGCAGCGGGCACGGAAACTTCAACCCAACGGCGCTAACAGACGGTTGAAAAACCCTCATCCTAACCTTCTCCCCATGGGAGAAGGAACCACTTTGGCCGTCGAACGAGTGAGAAGCAGAGCGAAACAGTTTTTCAACAGTCCGCTAAGGATTCAGTGATGCTTCCGGGAAAAACTCACCGATTTCGCGCCGTTTCCACCATGCGCCCGTGGTCCGATGTTCTTCTGAAGTCGTGAACTGATATTTGAACAGAATGGCGCGAACGTATTTCGGCGGTTTATCGGGAAATGGATTGCGGGCGAGTAAGCGTGTCACGCTGGGGTCATTCTCGAGCAAACGAACAACGAAATTTCCGAACCATTGTTCCTGCCGCGGGCCGCCTAATGCCGCAAACCACATTTGCCAGTCCAATCGCGGCTGATGCGGTGCACACCAGCGTGGCGCGCGGTTCACGTCGCCTGGTTTCCATCTGAATTCGTAGGCAATCCAATCGATGCCGTCGGCGCTGCCTTCGACTTGAATTTCCGGGCGCTCTTTCGTCATGACACGGAAAAGTCCGTAACCATTTGCGATGTAAAAAGGTTGCAAATGCTCATAAAGGAAACGAATGGGCTGCTTCAAATCTGCCTGTGGCTGAAATGCCGAATAAATGTGCCATGCATTTAGCGGCATGGTGATCACGAGGACGACAATGGCAGCGAAGTTGTAGCCGCGTTCGCTGGCCGCGGCCGGTTCGTATTCTCCTCGCGAACCGCGGCGGACAATCGCGGCTACAGAAGCGTCGTCGATGAGCAAAAGGCAAAGCGCGATCGTGAGCAGGTTGAAGAAGCAATAATTGCCGGTGATCGCGATGGCGATTTGAAGAAAGATTAATAATCCAGCTGCGGTTAATCGTACTCGGCGCGGCGCCCAAATAAAAAACGGGACGATGATTTCGACGAACAGACAAAACCCGACCGAGAATTTTTTGAACCACTCCGGATGTTTGTCCGCGAACCAGGCGAAAATGGTCGGCAGCGGTTGGGTCCAATAGTGATAATCCAGCGCGGTCAGCGCATTCCAGTGAAAGGAATGATCGACCCAGCCCCAGCAGTTATCGCCGCTGGTCAGCTTTACCACGCCTGACATGACCATCAGTTTGAAAAGCAAAAACTTGAGGAGAAACAACGCGACCCCGGAAACTGCTGTAGCCGGGATCGCCGATCCCGGATTTTCCCTGGGCCAAAGCCGCCAGGGCGCGAAAAAAATCGCGAGAAATCCGGTTTCGAGCAAAAGGATGTCCCATTGGAAACTGAGAAAGTTTTGCCCGGCCACAGCGAGCGAGAGATAGAAAACGAAAAGCAGTGCTGCCGAAATTGCCGGCGCGACGCGGAGAATGAGCAGAACGGAAAGGACAACGCCGCCGCCACAAAGAAAATGAAGAAAGGAGTTGCTCGAACTGATCCAGCACAACGTTGGCAAGACCGACACGGCCCTGAGCCCAACCTGGGCTTTCGCGTTCGCTAAGTAGATTTCAGCTGGGATAATGCCTTTGCTCCCGACAAGGCCGTCGATTTGGGTCCAAAGCGAAACGAACGCGATAAGGTAAATCAATCCGAGCGCACTGAGAAACCAGCGACGTGCCCAAAAATAGGTTGGTGGCCGGACATCTTTCCCCCAAAGCAATCGCGTCATCGCCGAGGCGAATGGCCGATTTTCCGCGATGACGCGGTAAGCCAATTCAGAAACTGCAGCGAAACCGGGAACGCGCTGGTAACTCCACCACAACCACTTTTTCGGGCGAGAACAGCGTAACGATCGATAAACCGCTGCCGCGGCGACGAAAACCTGACCGTTTTTATCGATGTAAACGACCGAGCGCTGAAATTGTTCCCGCGGAATTTCGGGAAACCGTTCCGCGATTTCCTGGTAGGGTGCGTACTCAACTTCGCCGCCAGTGATTACACGCCAGCGCTCGATCCAGCGTCGGCAAAAGTGACATTCGCCATCCCAAATCAAGAGCGGCTTGGGTGGGGGATTGGAAACGCGGGGTTGGTCTTTCATGAGGCTGACGCTCCGAATAGATTTGCCCATTTCTTCACCCCAAGTCCACAAAGGACACGAAGGATTTCGAACGCCCCAATCGCGGGTGCCCACCGCGCTTCCAATGGAGCTCGCTCCGTTGTGCCCGTTGTGGACTTGGTGTGAGATTCTAGGAAAACTCGGCCCAGACCGGCGCGTGATCGGAGGGATCCTTGCCGTTGCGCATTGCACGATCGATTCCGGCGGCCGTGCAGCGTTTGGCTAATGAGTCACTTGCCAGGATTTCATCGATGCGAAGACCGCGATTTTTTTGGAACGCCATCATCCGATAATCCCACCAACTAAATAACCTCGTATCAGCGTGATGAATGCGCAGTGTGTCGCGAAAGCCCACCTGTTCGAGTGCGCGAAAAGCGGCGCGTTCGTTCTCCGAACACATAATGGCGCCGCGCCAAAGCACCGGATCATGCACGTCGCGATCTTCCGGCGCGACATTGAAATCGCCGCAGACAACAACATCGCGAAAAATCTTCTGCGCGTTGGCGATGCAATCCCGAAGCTCAACAAACCATCGCAGCTTGTATTGGAACGCGGGCGAGCCGACGGCCTGCCCATTCGGTGCGTAAATGCAGAACACGCGAACATCTCTAATCGTCGCAGCGATGACTCGGGCCTGCGGATCTTCGCCGGCGGCGCACAACGCTGCTTCGCGGTCGTGCAGCTGTTGTCGGGACAGAATCGCCACGCCATTATAAGATTTCTGCCCGTGAAAAACGCTGCCGTATCCCGCGGCAGACAATACCAGTTCGGGAAATTGATCATCGCTGCATTTCGTTTCCTGCAGGCAGACGACATCCGGTTGTTCCTTTGCCAGCCACTCGAGCAGCCGTTCCGTGCGTTTGCGTAGCGAATTGATGTTCCAGGAGGCGATCTTCATCCGGTGATTAGTGAGAAGTGAAAGGTGAGAGGTAGTGAGCGTGCAATCTTACCTCTCACCAATCACTTCTCACTTCTCACAATTCCACCTCAGCCCCCGGCGTCGGCACAATCACATCACAATTCGGCAGGTCTGCCGTGAGTCGCTGTCGCATCCATTCGACGGCCGGCGGATCGCCGTGGATCAGCAGAATTTTCTTGGGTGCGAGTTTCTTCGCGTAGGCGATGAGCGATTCGCGCGAGGCATGTGCACTGAATTGAAATTGTTCGATGTGACAGCGCAACGTTTGCGACGGCTCGTCGGGATCGAGCGACACGGTGTCGCCGGTCTTGGCTGTGCGCAAAATTCCGCCCGGCGATTCCGGGTCGGCGTAGCCAACAAATAAGATGGAGTGCTGTGGGACTTCGACCACCCGTCGCGCAAAAATGTTGGAGAGCGTTTTGGGCGTCATCATCCCGCTGGAAAGCGCATAGACGCGACCGGCGCGTGCCGGAGAATCATTGATGGTTTGGCCATTCAGGACGAACGGCGCCACGTCTTGCATCAATTGCAGGCGCGGCCATTGCCGATGCGTCTGATTGGCCCGCCGATCGTAAACCTCTGTCATTTTCGAGCTCAGTCCGCCGATGTAAGCGGGGAAATCCAATTGTTGTTGGCGGCGAAACTCGTAAAACATCCCGAGCGCTTCCTGCGTTTTGCCCAGAGCGAAAACCGGAATCAGCGCGCAGCCCCCACGGCTAAAGGTTGCTTCAATTGCGGTCGCCAGTTTTTTTTCTTCCGATGCGCGTGACCAGCCTGGCGGTTCGCGAATATCACCGCGAGTGCATTCCATGATCAGAATGTCGACATCGCTTTGCGGAAAAACCGCCGACTGCATGATCGTTTGATCATCGAAATTAACGTCACCGGTGTAGAAAATGGTTTGACCTTCCGCGCGCAAAAGTATTCCGGACGAGCCAAGGACGTGTCCGGCATCCCAGAATTCGAAGGCAAACGCGCCGCCATCGGCGACGCGATCACCGGTTGTGGCGTAAGGCTGACGGTACCGGCAGCGATACCACCGCTCACTGCTGCGATCGATTTCGCGATGGCCAAAAAGCGGATAGATGGTGAGGCCGATGTCCTCACGCTGCCGTGTCATGACATTGACGGAATTGTGGAGGAGAAGAGAGCCGATGTCGCCCGTCGGTTCAGTCATGAAAACGCGCGCATGCGGCTGGTACCGCATCAGGACAGGAAGCGTCCCGATGTGATCTTGATGGGCATGGCTAATAAGAATTGCGTCGATCGTTCGGCCTTCGACTGGCTTCCAGTTTGGCAGAGCGCTCTCGCCCACTTCTTTCGGATGCATCCCACTATCCAGAATCAGTCGCTTGCCGCCGGCTTCGAGGTAGTAAGAGTTCGCGCCGATTTCGGTGTGGCGGGTGAGATTGATGAACTTCATGCCGTCGAACTGCTTTAATCTTCCTCTACCTCTTCCTCTTAATCTTCGCAGTCCAACAAGGTTAGGAAGAAGACCAGGAGGAACAGGAAGACTGTAGCAGACTTGCAACTTCGGCCACTACTTGCTGTTCAATTTAGGTGCTGACTTTGATGCCGAAATCGCGGTGGGACAATCGCGCGGCGGCTCATTTACTGAATCGTGCCGGGTTTGGCGGAACGCTGGATGAGATTGCCGCGACCAAGGCGAAGGGGCTCGAGGCAGCGGTGGATGAGATGATTGAAGCAGGAGCGAACGCTGCCAATGTTCCCGCGCCGACCTGGGCGCACCCTGGCAATATCGGTGCAATCCGGATGGAGGCGCGCGCTGCCAAACGAAACGGGGACGCTTCAAAGCTGCGTGAGGTCCGCAAGATGGAAGGCGACGAACTGCTCGATTTGCGTCGTTGGTGGCTCGATCGCATTGCTACGACGTCGGCGCCTCTTTTGGAAAAGATGACCCTTTTCTGGCATGGCCATTTTGCCACCAGCGTGGCGAAGGTGAAGGATGGCTACTGGATGTGGCTGCAAAACGATACGCTTCGCCGCCATGCTCTCGGCAATTTTGTGACCCTGACAAAAGCAATGTCGCGCGATCCGGCAATGATGATCTACCTCGATCTTCACCAAAGCAGGCGCGAACATCCTAACGAGAATTGGGCGCGCGAGCTGATGGAATTGTTTACCATCGGGATCGGTAACTACACCGAACAGGACGTACGCGAGTCCGCCCGCGCCTTTACTGGTTATCGGCTCGATCTCGCCACCCAGCGTTTCTGGTTTGCTCCGAATCAACACGACGCCGGGCCAAAAAAATTCCTTGGACGTTCCGGCAATTTCAATGGCGATGACGTCATCGACATTTTGAGCAAACAACCGGCCTGCGCGGAATTCATTGGCCGAAAAATTTGCCGGTATTTCATCGAGGACGAACCATCAGAGCCGTTGGTGAGTTTGGTGGCGGAACGAATCCGCGCTCACAATTTCGAAATGAAGCCGCTCTTGCGGGAAATTTTTTGCTCTGAGGAATTCTATTCAGAGCGCGTAATGCGAACGCAAATCAAAAGCCCGACGCACTTCATTGTTCAAACCTGCAAAGCCCTGGAATGCCAGTTACCGGCGCCGCACGTCGCGCAAAATGCGATGCGACAAATGGGACAGATTTTGTTCGCACCGCCAAGTGTGAAAGGATGGGACGGCGGAAAAAGCTGGATCAGCACGTCGACCCTGCTTTTTCGCAATAACTTCGCGAACTACCTGATCAACGGCGACGGTATCTTGCCGGAGCCGATAAAAAGAGGCAGGGGAGACCTCGGGTTTCGTGCGAGCGGCAAAACGCTGGCGGAAGAAGTCCATCGCCTTCCCGCCGACGTGACGAAAATTGTATCGGCCGAGGCGCGGAGTGACGGGCAGAAACTGATCACCGAACTTAGTCTGCGCATTTTACAAAAAGAGCCACCGGCACAAGATGCAGCCGCGTTCTCAAAATTTCTCGAGGGGCGTAATGGAAATATCGACGACAGCACCATTCGCGGGCTGATCCACTTAATGATGAGCACGCCGCTCTATCAATTGGTATGAGCGAGATGAAAACGCCGTCCACTCTTCAAACACGCCGCAAATTTTTGCGCACTTCCGTTCTTGGGGCAGCGGCAACATGGACGCTGCCGGTTTTCATCGAGAAGACATTTTTTGCTCTCAATGCCCTCGCCGCCGACGCAGTGACCCAAACTGTTTCAGGTAAAGACGGCACGATTCTCGTTATCCTGCAGTTGGCCGGTGGTAACGATGGGTTGAATACTGTCATTCCGTTTGCTGACGACAATTATCACCGCGTCCGTCCAAAACTGGCTTTGCCGCCAGAGAAAATTTTGAAGCTCGATTCTTATGTGGGGCTGAATCCACGGCTCGTCGGTTTGAAAGCGCTCCATGATTCGGGAGAACTCGCTATCGTTCAGGGCGTCGGTTATCCAAATCCCAACCGCTCGCATTTTCGATCGACGGAAATCTGGCAAACAGCGTCGGACGCAAACCAATTTTCCGGCGAGGGCTGGCTTGGGCGCTATTTCGATAACTGCTGCGGGGGTGCCGACCCGACCGTGGGCGTGTCCATCGGCGATCAATCGCCGCAGGCGTTTTCAGCAAAAAATCCAACCGGGGTGACTTTTTCGCGGCCCGAACAATTTCGCTGGAAAGCCTCGACCGACGCGGACGGCAAGCCGTTGACAGATGAAGAGACATTTTATCGGCAATTGATCGGTGCTCCTGAGGAAAATGCGCCGACCGAAGGAAACTCGATTTCGTCGCTGCTAGGAAAAATGCACTATAATGCCAGCACGGAAGATTTTCTGCGGCGCACTGCGCTCGATGCCCAGATCAGTTCTGACAAAATCCTGGCGATTGCACGCAAATATAAATCGAATGTGTCGTATCCACAGGGTCCGCTGGGCGGAAGTTTCAATTTGATCGCGCGCATGATTGCAGGCGGATTACCGACGCGGGTTTATTACGCCAGTCAGGGCGGATTCGATACCCACGCCGGGCAAATCGGAGCGCACGATCGGCTGATGAGCCTGGTTAACGATGCCATTAGTGCGTTTGTTGCGGACCTGAAGCAGCAGGGGAATTTTCAGCGCGTCTTGCTCATGACCTTCAGCGAGTTTGGCCGACGCGTCGGTGAAAATGCGAATGCTGGGACCGATCATGGCGCGGCCGCCCCGATGTTTCTTATCGGTGGCGGGGTGAAGCCGGGGTTGTTTGGAAAATACCCAAGCCTGACGGATATCGAAAACGGCGATTTGAAATTCAGTACCGACTTTCGCAGTGTTTACGCAACGGTGCTGGATAAATGGTTGCGCGCCCCGAGCCAGCTCGTGCTCGGGAAAAAGTTTTCAACCTTGCCAATTGTTTAGCTGTGCAGCGGTCCATGACCGCCAAAAACCAAAAGGTACGGCGTTCACAGAGCGCCGCTAGAGCAAGGTCCGCGCGTCCTGGACCACGTAGAAGCGTGTCCCTTCGTTTTTCGCTCTGCGTCTCGAAGCCGATGCATCCCGCCGAGAGATCTTGCCATCGTTGTAGGCGTTTCAAATAGGAGAGTTCCGCTACAACAACGTCTCGAAAATCCGCATCCAGTTTCGAAACAGAATTTTTTCGATCTGCTCGTCGCTAAATCCGTGTTCGATCAATTTAGCGGTGACATTGCGCGCGTGGCCATGGTGCAAAAGGTCGGGAATGAAATGGACATGCGGGAATTTCTTATGGAACGCAGCGCGCTCTTCGTCAGACCAGCGCCGGTAAAAGAATTCGAAGAAATCGAAGCCAATCCCGACGCCATCGATCCCGATCAAATCGATCACATGCTGAATGTGATCGACGTAATGATCGAGAGTGGCTTCTTGCTTCTTTGAACTAACGAGAATCGAATTGACGCCGATGACCCCGCCGCGGGCGCCGATCGCCTTGATCTGTTCGTCGCTGATGTTGCGTTCGATGTCGTAATATTTGCGCGCGTTGGTGTGCGAAACGATTACCGGGCGGGTGGTATTTTCCAAAATGTCATCAAACCCGGCGGGATTGATATGCGCCAGATCGAGAATGACGCCAAGCCGCTCGCATTCGCGAACCAGTTCACAACCAAAGGCGGTCAGGCCTTCCGGCGAGGAGCCGCTGGCCGCGAAAATGCCGCCGTGACCAGCCGCGTTGCTGCGCACATGAGTGAGGCCAAGGATGCGCAGTCCCAGTTCGTAAAAAATTCGCAACAAATTGAGAGCGGCACCGAGTGGTTCGGCTCCTTCCATCGCAATCAGTAGCCCAATTTTTCCCTGCTCACGCGCGCGTTTGATCTCCGCAAACGAGCGACAGATGGCGAACCGATGGCAGCGTTCCACTTCCACGTAAGTTCGCGCCACTTGCGCCAGCGCCACTTCCAGCGCGCTTTCGGGCACATATTGGTCTTCGATGTAGATGCCGGCCGCTACCGTTCCGATGTCGCCCGCTTCAAATTCCGAAAGAAAATCGTCCGCCAGCACGTTATCACGATTGCGGTGGTCGTACAAAAACATCGGCAAATCGAAATGCAGATCGATCATTCCTGCGCCATGTACTCGCGCGATCCGGTCGTCCATTGATTCGGGTGAGGCATTCATTCCATTAGCATGTCCAAAAATTTGCGGCTTCGCCGCTTAACTTTAGCATCGAGCAAGGGACCGCTCGATCCACCTTGCAATTGTCAGGGCGCCGGTGGCGAGGCAGCAATTTCGGTCGGTTCCGCTCGATGTTTCGGCCGCGGCCAGGCGAACGCGAGGATTCCCAGTAACCATGCCGTGCCCAACGGGACCAGTCCGGGAATCCAAATCGCGTAGCGCGAAATTATCATGAATGCGACGAGGCAATACGCAGCGGTGAAAGCTATCAACCCAAGGAGGAGATCGACCCGCGAAGCCCGCACCGCGCGCGAACCGAGAAACCCGATGAGCAGGATTACGGCGCAGTCAAAGACGACGCTGACGCGGCGAGTAAAATGATTCGATTGCAATGTCGCAATAGCGGCAGCAAAGACATCAGGCGGGGACAGCGGATTCGTGGGAGTGCGCGCAAGAATCAGTTCGTCATGCAGACTTTGTAGCGGGGAGTTTTGTTGCCGTTGCTGTGCCAGAAGTAGCAATTCGTTTAAGGAGAACCGGCGTCCCAGTTTAGACGCGTTGGGATTTACCCTTAGCGAGCCGTCCCAATCGATCGGAATCCTCCGCCCTCCCGGGAGCGCGATGTGCGAGCCGATTTGAATTTGCACTTCGCTCATCGGTATGCGTGCCCAGGTGAGGAAGGCCTGCAAGGCAAAGGCTGGAATGACTTCACCGCGATAGTTAAAGAGCAAGGGAACGCGCGTGGCAGATTCCCCCGACAAGTTGATGTAACCGAGCGACGAGACTAGTCGCAAATCTTCATCCGGTTGGCGCTGAACTCCAGTGTAGGTGGGAAGGTCGCCTCGGCGTCCGCTCACCTGCACAAAACCAGGGATTTCCGTGGGTGGCACATCCGGATCGGGCGTGGACGTTAGCTCGGCTGAGAGGACCAGTTTCGGAACGCGCATCGCCTGATCGAGAAAGACCTGTTCCTGGTTCCTGTCGCGTTCGCGCCATTTCAAGAGCGGTTCGACGGCCACTATCGTCGGCTTGAAATCGAGAATGGCCTGAAAGAAAAGCGCGAACTCAAGTGGCGAAACTGCGCCGCCGTTATCGCCTGGTGCAGTAGAATCCGGTGGCGCCTTTTGACTGGGCTGCGTTTCAACTATGGGCGCGGCGCCGATTTCGACCACCGTTAGCGGAACATGTTCGCCTGATGCCGGAGTATTTCGCAAGAGCCAGTCGAGGAAAAATCCGTCCGCTTTCTCCACGTAGGGATCGCGCGCCAGCAGCAATGCCGCGAGCACGATAACGATGGCGAGAAGAAGACGCTGCATCGCGCGCGAAATTAGAAACGACGCGAGCCAAAGACAAATCTAATCCGCAAGAAGCAAATAGACAGGATTGACAGGATTCACAGAATTAGATTTCAGAAACGTCCCTCGCAATCCTGTAAATCCTGCCTTTCTTGATTAAGGTGGCCATTCGCCGATGAAACAATTCGACATTTCCGTCCTTATGACGGATGAGCTGCGCGCGTTCCTGCACGGCGCGCACCCAGACCCATTTCGCATTCTCGGCCCACACCGCTTGCGCGAAGACGTTTTGATCCGCGTGTTTCGTCCCGATGCGCGCGAGGTTTCGATCAAGCTCGACAACAATGGCGTGGCCATTTCGGCCGAAAAAATTCAAGGCGAAGGTCTTTTCCAAGCCACGCTGGAGAAATGTGCGCGCGACATTCCTTACACCCTCAAGATCAAACGCTGGGACGGTAGCGAACAGATTACGCGCGATCCGTATTCATACGGGGTGATCATGGGCGAAGTCGATCTGCACCTCTTCGGCGAAGGGCAACACTGGCGGCTTTACGAAAAATTCGGCGCGCATGTTCGGAAGGTCGGTGAAGACCTGGGCGTTTACTTTGCGGTCTGGGCTCCGAATGCACAACGCGTGAGCGTGGTTGGCGATTTCAACGGCTGGGACGGACGGGTTCACCCCATGCGCAAGCTGATCGGCAGCGGGGTATGGGAATTGTTCATTCCGGGCATCGGCGAGAATGCGCACTACAAATTTGAAATCCGCACCGCCCACGGCGCGATTTTTTTAAAAAGCGATCCGTTCGCCTTTTTCAGCCAGCACGGCAAGGAAACGGCCTCGCTGGTTTACGATCTGACTCGATATCACTGGTCGGACGGTGCGTGGATGGAGGCACGGCGGTCGAAGAATTTGCCGCGCAGCCCGCTCAGCATTTATGAAGTGCACCTCGGGTCGTGGCGACGAAAGGCAGAGCAGGGGAATCGTTTCCTCAGTTACCTGGAGTTAGCCGACACTCTTCTGCCGTATGTCCTCGAGATGGGCTACACCCACATCGAACTGATGCCGGTGGCAGAGCACCCATTCGAGGGTTCATGGGGTTATCAGGTCACGAATTACTTCGCGCCGACCAGTCGCTTTGGAAAACCGGATGAGTTTCGCCATTTTATCGACCGCTGTCATCAGGCCGGAATCGGCGTGATCATGGATTGGGTGCCGGCTCATTTCCCGAAAGATATCCATGGTCTGGCGGAATTCGACGGCACTGATCTCTACGAGCACATGGACCCGCGCCAGGGCGAGCAACCGGATTGGGGCACGCTTGTTTTTAATTTCGGGCGCAATGAAGTCCGCAATTTCCTCATCGCCAATGCTCTCTTCTGGCTCGACCAATATCACATCGACGGTCTGCGGGTCGATGCGGTCGCCTCGATGCTCTATCTGGATTATTCGCGCAAGGAAGGGCAATGGATCCCGAATGTTTTCGGCGGTCGCGAAAATCTCGATGCCGTTTATTTCCTGAAACGGTTCAACGAAGTCTGCTATGAACGTTTCCCCGGCATCATGACCATCGCCGAGGAATCAACCGCCTGGCCCGGAGTTTCGCGCCCGACTTATCTAGGCGGGCTGGGTTTCGGCTTCAAATGGAACATGGGCTGGATGCACGACTTTCTGGAATACATGCAGCTGGATCCGATCTTTCGCCGGTTTCATCATGGAAACATCACCTTCTCGCTGCTCTACGCTTTCCAGGAGCACTTCGTTCTGGTGCTGAGTCACGACGAAGTTGTTCATGGGAAACGGTCACTGCTTTCGAAAATGCCGGGCGATGTGTGGCAGAAATTCGCCAATCTGCGGATGTTTTACGCGTGGATGTTTGGTCATCCGGGGAAAAAGCTTCTTTTTATGGGCGGCGAGTTCGGTCAGTGGCGGGAATGGAACCACGACGCGTCGCTGGACTGGGGATTGTTGCAATCGCCACTGCACGACGGGTTACGACGCCTGGTGCAGCATTTGAATTACCTATATAAGAGCGAGCCGGCCTTGTGGGACCTGGACGATACCTACGAAGGATTCGAGTGGATTGATTTTCATGATGCCGAAAACAGCGTGGTCGCCTGGATGCGGAAATCGCGCGAGGGCGAGATGATCGTTTTCATCGTAAATGCCACGCCGGTAGTGCGTTACCAGTATCACATCGGCGTTCCCGGGGCCGGCTATTATCGCGAAATCATCAATACCGATGCCGAGACCTACGGTGGCGGCAACGTAGGCAATCTCGGCGGGATTACCGCCGCGGATGAGCCCTGGCAGGGCCGGGAGCATTCCCTTTATGTCAACCTTCCGCCCCTGGCGACGGTGGCGCTTCAAAAAAGAAAAAGAAAAGCTTGCCAGCTAAGCCGCATTTTTGGTAATTTATATTTTCTAGAAACCAAATAATATTCCTCCTCTATGAAAACACGTTCCCAATCCGCATTCACATTGATCGAAATGCTCGTTGTTATTTCGATCATCGCCGTCCTCGCCGCCTTCGCCGTGCCCGCTCTTACCAGCGCGCTCACCAAAGGCCAGATGACCGGCACACATGAACAACGGCCGCCAACTATATCTCGCCGGCCAGCAAATGGCGCTCGATGGCGCAGCCAATTCCGACCCGAACTTCGGCTGGCCCGGCGATGACGCCGCAATCGCTGACTGTTAGCGATTACATGCACAGACTCGTCGCAAATGACTACCTCAAGCCCGGCGACGTTCAAAAGCTGCTGAACGGTCCGGGAACGAACTGCGACTGTAACGCTACGCCGCAGGGCCGCCCGCCGACTGTCACACTCGGCGGAGCCGACTGCCGCTCTGAAAATATTCAAGGTTAAAGAGGCTGATTCATCGAATGTGGTCTTTCTCGAAAGCAACAACTACACGTATAACACCGCCCTTCCAGGCGTGACGACCAACCCGTTCGGTGACAAAGGGTTCATCGTTCAGCGAAAAGGCGGCGATGCGAGCATTCTGCGGAAGAACAACGCCGTGCCGCAGCGGCGCAACCCGCCGATCTTCCAGAGGCACAGTCGGCAAACAGTCAGTGATGCCGGACGGTAACCGTGCACCGCAGGCAAGCCCGACTCGGACGTATCTGTTAACGACCTCCGTAACAGCTCGCGGCAGTATCTACACGCGAATGCGGCTGGCTGGTTTACTCAGCCGCCGTCTTGCTGCGTTTCTGCGAGCCGACTGCGTCTCATCTGCCGAGCCGCGGGTCGCTCAGCATATCTGGTGTCAGCCTGCGATCGCCGAACTTGAGCACGCGCTCGACTCGCCGTTGCCAGCGTGGCAGATCCACGCTTACCTGCGTCACTCGAAGCGTTGCCGTGCGTTCATGCTGTAACCGCGGCGCACGTCGCGTCGTGCCGAGCGCATCCCTTTGTCATTCCGAGCGCAGTCGAGGAATCTCTAACTATTTCGGAAAACTAGATTTCGATCCGAGCCTGTCTCGACATATTCGCTCGACATGACAGAAGGCAGTTGGGCACGCCTACAAATCTATTCCGGCGACGTCCGATTCAATCGCGCCGTCCGTGACGCGCGTTTGAATTCGGTCGCCGCGCTTCACCTGCGTCACTGAACGAACCAGATTGCCGGTCGCGTCCATGGTCATGCTGTAGCCGCGGCGCAACGTCGCGTCGGGCCCGAGTACGGCGAGAATTTTCTCCGCGCGCTCAAAGCGTCTTCGCATTGTGTTGACTAATTGCGGCGGACATGTCGCCAGCCGCCGCGCGAACTCGGCAAATCGGCTCCGCCGCAAGATAATCTCGCGCGTTGGATCGTGCCGCCGCAGTGCGGCCGCATTTTCCGCTAAACGGCCACGCCAATTTCCGAGAAATCCGCATCGCGTTCCGTTGCAGATTTTCGCGTCGCCAATCCAGCGTTTGTTTGCCTTCCTGAATTCGTGTCAACAATTCACGTCCGACAGTCCGCTCGGAAAACAAACGCAATCGCGTTTGCTCCCGCGCAATGAAATTCTCGCCAGCAACGCTGCAAACAAAGCGGCCAGTTCATTCACGCGCCGGTCGAGCTCAACCGCCGCTGGCACAATCAATTCCGCCGCAGCGCTCGGCGTGGGCGCGCGCAAATCCGCCACGAAATCGGCAATGGTGAAATCCATTTCGTGCCCAACCGCGGAGACAATCGGCACGAGCGCCGCCGCGATCGCGCGCGCAACAATTTCCTCATTAAACTCCCACAAATCCTCGATGCTGCCGCCGCCGCGGGCGACTACAATTAAATCGAGTAGGCGGCCAGATCGTGCTTGGGTTAGAAAGCTCGTTAATGGCCGAAGCGATTTCCGCGGCCGCGCCGATGCCCTGCACCCGAACCGGATTGATCAGAATTTCGATCCCACGGGCGCGCCGCCGCAAGATGTTGAGAATATCGCGGATCGCAGCACCGCTTGGCGAAGTAATAATCCCGATGCGCTTCGGAAATTGCGGGAGTGGTTTCTTGCGCGCCGGATCGAACAATCCCTCGGCTTCCAACTTGCGTTTGAGCGCCTCGAATTTTGCCTGCAATAACCCAAGACCGCGCGGTTGCACAATCTCGACGCTGAGCTGGTACTGCCCCCGCGCCTCAAAAACACTAACGCTGCCATAAACCTGGACTTGCGCGCCATCGGCGAGGGGTTGACGAAGCGAGAGCGGCGCATTGCGAAAAATCACGCACGCGATCTGGGCGCGTGAATCTTTAAGAGTGAAATATTGGTGTCCCGAAGGGTGCTGCTTGTAATTCGAGATCTCGCCCTGCACCCAGACTGCGCCGAATCTCGTCTCCAGCGTACCGCGGATCGCGCGCGTCAATTCAGCGACGGTGAGGACCTTTGTGGCCGTAGAACTGAAGAGATCGGTTTGCACAGATTGAGTAGACTACACCGTCATCCCGAGCGCAGTCGAGGGATCCCGCCGCGCAATCTTAAAGGTAACTTCCACGGGATCCCTCGACTGCGCTCGGGATGACCGGTGGATCGGGAATCTTAGGCTACAACAGCTCGCCCTGCGCGCCACCCGGCGGTTTCAATCCGAGCTTGCGATAGGCATTCGGCAACGCCACTCGTCCCTGGGGTGTGCGCTTGATGTAACCCTGCATGATCAAATACGGCTCGTTCACTTCTTCGAGTGTGCCTGCTTCCTCGCCAATGGCCACCGCTAACGAGTTTAAGCCGACCGGCCCGCCATTAAATTTGTGAATCAAGGTCTCAACGATCCGTTTATCCCACTCATCGAATCCGTCGCGGTCGATCTCGAGCATCGCCAGGGCGCGATCCGCCAGTTCTCCATTGATTTTTCCTTCCGCCTTCACCTGCACATAATCGCGCACCCACCAGAGCAGGTTATTTGCGGTGCGAGGCGTTCCACGCGCCCGCGAGGCGATCTCCTTTGCTCCGTCGTCATCGATCTCAACGTTCAATAATCCCGCACTGCGCCGGACGATTCTATGCATTTCCTCTGCACCGTAATAGTCGAGCCGCGCCGTTGTTCCGAAGCGCGAACGTAACGGCGCGCTTACCATTCCTGCGCGCGTCGTTGCTCCGATCAGGGTAAACTTCGGCAATTGCAGTCGCAGACTCCGCGCCTGCGGCCCCTGATCGATGATGATGTCGAGCCGGTAATCTTCCATCGCCGGATAGAGATACTCTTCGATTGTGGGTTGGAGCCGGTGAATCTCGTCGATGAAAAGCACGTCGCCTTTTTCCAAACTCGTCAGTAGCCCGGCCAGTTCTCCTGCTTTTTCGATTACTGGCCCACTTGTGTTCTTAACGTTCACGTCCATCTCGTGAGCAATGATGTTGGCCAGGGTCGTTTTGCCGAGACCCGGCGGCCCGCTCAACAGGATGTGTTGAAGGACGTCACCCCGCTTTTTCGCTGCCGCCACCAAAAGCTCCAACCGTTCGCAGACCTTCGCCTGCCCCGTGAACTCGCTGAACATGGGTGGTCGCAGCGAGACTTCGAGAGCGGGATCCGGTTCCGGCGGTTTCATCGTCGATCTAGAGCAAACCTGATAACATCGAACACGAAATTACGCACGATGCGATTTCGCGCTGAAGAGTTCCTATCCGGGTAGCGCACGCGTCTCGCGTGTTGGTTTCGGCGTCTCGCCGAAACGATCTTTCGTTAAGTCTTAGCTTTCCCGAAGATCGCGGATATAAGGGAAAGTCCGCGATCGCGAGCCGCGATCGCCAACATACGGGACGCCTGCGCTACCCAATCAGGACGCAATCTTCTTCGTCAAAACCAGTTCAGTCCCGCGTTGGCGCAAAATATAGTCAACCTGATCGAAGGCGTTGCGGATCATCATTAGGCCGAGCCCGCCGGGCCGAACAACTTTATCGCGTCGGCGGTGCAGCGCTTCCGCCGCCGGCTGCATTCCATAATCACGCAGCCGCATTCGCACACAATCGTGGCGCAGTTCGAGGGAAAGGGCGATCAGTTGATCGTCGCGCAACTCATAGGCGTGCCGGATGATATTGGTGCAGGCTTCGTCCACTCCCAACACCATCAAAGTGCGATCGCGCTCGGAGATCGACAGGTTATCCAGAAAACCTCTCACGAAGTTGCGCATCAGAGAGAGATTTCCAGGATGACTGGAAAACTCGATCTCGCGCTTTTTCATTCCGACCGCAGTCATGCTGCCGAGAGTTATCATCGCTTCAAGTGTTGGATGACAGAATAATTCATGCCGCGCAAGCTCCGGAACATAAATCTACGGTCTGTGGGGTCAGCGGAGTTTCACTCTGATGCATCGGAACAGAGCAGACAACTCTCCGCTAGGCACACAGGCTTTAAGGCCCAGGTTCCGATTCACTCACACAATAATTCATGCCGCCGAGTCGCGCGACAGATTTCTGGGTGAGCGCGTGCGCCCACCGGGGGATCCGAAGCGAAAAACGCGCGTACCTCATTGGACACAATTGCAAACCGCGCTTCAATTTCCCGCATGTTGAAAAGTTTTGCCGCGCTCTTCCTGCTTTCTGCGTCCGCTGTTTTCGCGCAATCCAATCCCACGGCCTACGATGCTCTTCGCACAATGGGCAATCAGCTGAATCGTGACTACGTTAATCGCGTGGTTTCGGTCATCGGGCTCAATGGCAACCCCCAACCGTCGACCTGGAGAATTTTGATTGATGACCGAAATGCGCACGGGATTCGTGAAGTCGAAGTGAGAGACGGGCGTGTTACTTCCAACCGAATGTCCGATCGCAACATCGTCGGAACAGCACAAGGCGCGACGATCAATCCCGCGCATTTGAATCTGGACTCCAGCGGCGCTTATGAGGTGGCGAGCCGCACCGCCGACTCTTCGCACGTGCCTTTCGCGTATGTTAATTACACTCTGCGCACGAACGAACGCGGCGATGGCACCTGGATTGTCACGTTACAAAGTCAAAATCGTCGGCCGGTAGGCACGATTCACATCGGTGCGAACAAGGGAACGGTTACGCGGACCGAAGGCATGTTTGCTGGTGCGCCGATGGACGCCATTGTGGAAGATCACCGCGAGGGCGATGTCGAGGACGAGGGCCAGAGTGGTGACAACCGAATCATGCAAAGTGTGCGTCATATGTTTTATCGGGCGCGCGAACAGGCTCGCGAAACTTTTAAACGCGTGCGTCACAATTTTGCCGATTACATTCGAGGCAACGACTAACCGTGGCGGAGAATTCACGCGAACAAATCTGGCCAGCGCTCGATTATTCGGAGTGGCGGGAGACATGCGCGACATTGCAGTTGTGGACGCAGATCGTCGGTAAGATCAGGCTGGCTCTGGGGCCGTGGATCAACCATTCGTGGGGTGTCACTTTGTATGTCACGGTGCGCGGGTTGACCACGTCACTCATTCCCTATGGTTCACGCGCGTTTGAAATCGAGTTTGATTTTACCCGGCACGAATTACGTATTATCACGGCAGAGGGCGATGAGCGTGTGATCACGCTGCAACCGCAGAGTGTCGCGAATTTTTATCGTCAGGTCATGGCCAACCTGCGAGAGCTCGGGGTTGAAGTACAGATTGGAATGAAGCCGAACGAAACGCTGGAAGCGATCCCGTTCGATCATGATGAGAAACACGCCGCTTACGATCTGGAATATGCCAACCGCTTTTGGCGCGTGCTCCTGCAGGCAGATCGTGTTTTCAAAGAATTTCGTTCGCGTTTCTGCGGCAAGTGCAGTCCGGTGCATTTTTTCTGGGGCAGTTTCGATTTGGCGGTGACGCGTTTCTCCGGAAGGCCGGCGCCACCACATCCCGGTGGCATTCCCCATTTACCGGATGCAATCACACGCGAAGCCTATTCGCAGGAGGTGAGCAGCCTCGGATTCTGGCCCGGCAACGATCAGGTTCCCACGGCGCTGTTTTATTCCTATGCCTATCCTTCGCCCGATGGTTTCGCCGAGGCAAAGGTGAGACCGGCCGGCGCATATTTTCATCCGCAGATGCGAGAGTTCGTCCTCCCTTATGACGAAGTGCGGCGTGCGGAATCACCCGATGAAGCGATCCTGGAATTTGCGCAGAGCACCTATAACGCAGCCTCCACCCTGGCGAAGTGGGACCGAGCGGCTTTCGAAGAAATCAAACCTTCCTTGCATTCGGCTACGCGCCATTCGTAATTAGCAGCCATGATTTCTGTGGATCCGGCGATCGCCGAGAAGGGCGCCTGGCGGGAGGTTCCGCAAGGCTGGCGACAACTCTACGGCGATTTCAACAAACTCGGAGTCAGCGTAGAGTGGCACGATTTTCAAACACCCCGATCGCTGGACTGGGGCCGCAGTTTTCACCCGCAAAGCATCGAATTCTGTTTGAACCTCAGCGGTCGTGGCGAAGTGCGAACGTCGCGCGCCCGCAGTGATTTTGTCCCGGGGACGTCTGGTTATTATGCCATGACCGATGATCCGCTTAGCGCGACCCGCGAAGCGAACGATCATCATCAGTTCGTAACTTTGGAATTTTCGCGGGCGCATTTGCAAAAGCAGCTTGCGCAAAATGTCCGCGATCTCGACGCCGCGATGCGCGAATCAATTTTTGAGAACGGTGCCCACATTTCTACGCCGCGTCCGATGACGACAGAACAGCGCAAGGTCGTGGCTTCGTTGAGCGAACCGCCGGTCGCGAAAGCCGCCCAAATCTTGTGGTATCAAAGTAAGGCGCTCGAATTGATGGCGCATTTCCTTTTTGAACCAAAGGACCCGGAATTTTTTTGCATGCGCCAGAAACGGGTCGCGCGCGATCGGGTGGAGCGAACCAAGGAATTACTCGCTCGCGATTTGGCGAACCCGCCGACGCTAGAGATGCTCGGCCAGGAAGTTGGGTGCAGTCCCTTTTATTTAAGCCGGATTTTTTCGCGCGAAGTCGGTCTCACCATCCCGCAATATCTCCGCAATATTCGGATGGAACGCGCCGCCGAGCTTTTGCGAAGCGGACGGTATAACGTCACTGAAGCAGCGATCGAAGTCGGCTACTCCAGCCTAAGTCATTTCAGCAAAGCTTTCTGCGAAACAATCGGCTGCTGCCCCGTGCTCTATCCGGCCGCAAAGAATGTGATTCTCGCTCGCTGACGGCATTGCTATCCATCGGCATCCTGAGCGAAGTCGAGGAATCCCGTGGCGCTACCTTAAGGCTTTCGCAGCTGGATTCCTCGACTACGCTCGGAATGACCTACTGATCTCGAATGAAAATCATCCGCGCCCTTATTTCCGTTTCCGACAAGACTGGCATTGCCGACTTCGCGCGCGCCCTCGAAAAACAAGGTGTCGACATTATTTCTACAGGTGGAACGGCGGAACTGTTGCGTAAGAAAAAGATCCCGGTGCGCGAGATTTCCAGTTTCACGGCTTTCCCCGAGGTGTTGGAAGGACGGGTGAAAACGTTGCACCCACGTGTGCACGGCGGCTTGCTCTACAAGCGGGGCAATCCGAAACATGAAAAGGAGGCGCGCGACCAGGGGTTTGAGCCGATCGATCTCGTGGTCGTTAATCTTTACCCATTCGAGCAAACGATCGCCAAACCAGACGTGACGCTGGCCGAAGCGATCGAGAATATCGACATCGGCGGTCCGTCGATGATCCGTAGTGCCGCCAAAAATTACGAGAGCGTTACCGTTGTTGTCGATCCCGCCGATTACGATCGCGTGCTCGAAACGATGCGCGACAATGGTGGCGAGACGACGCTGAAACTTCGGGAGCGTCTCGCGATCAAAGCATTTATCAAAACTTCCGCCTACGATCGCGCGATCGGTACATTTCTGAACGAGGAACAAGCAACGGATGCGTCGTTTTCACTGACGATGCCGCTCGTTACTCATCTGCGTTACGGCGAGAATCCGCATCAAAAAGCTGCGCTCTATGGCGACTTCGACAAGCATTTTGAAAAACTGCACGGCAAGGAATTGTCCTTTAACAACATTCTCGACATCAGCGCAGCCACCAGCCTGATCGGCGACTTTGACGAAGCGACGGTTGCGATTTTGAAACATACCAATCCCTGTGGTGTCGGGAGCGATCCCGATCTGCGCGAAGCGTGGGAAAAAGCCTTCGCCACAGACAAACAGGCGCCCTTTGGCGGGATCATCGTCTGCAATCGCGAAATCGACGAATCGTTGGCCAAAGCGATCAGCGAAATTTTCAGTGAAGTCATTATTGCGCCGGAGTTTTCCGGAGATGCGCGCACGATTTTGCAGAGGAAAAAGAATCTGCGGCTGATTCGGCTGCTTGATCCGGCCACCGAACTCGTGCCGAAAAAGGATATTCGTTCTGTCTGCGGCGGTTTACTTGTGCAGGACGCGGACGTTGGCGCTGAAGAATCCGAACGCGTCGTCTCAAAACGTCAGCCGACGGAGAGTGAACTCAACGCGATGCGATTTGGTTGGCGTGTCGTCAAGCATGTGAAATCAAATGCCATCGTTTACGCCGGGCCGGATCGCACTCTGGCCATCGGCGCCGGGCAAATGTCGCGCGTCGATTCTTCGCGGATCGCAATCTGGAAAGCGCAGGAAGCGGGGCTTTCCCTCAAGGGCAGCGCCCTCGCCAGTGATGCATTTTTCCCATTTCCGGATGGGCTTCTTGCAGCGGCTGATGCCGGTGCCGGCTGTGCAATTCAGCCGGGCGGTTCGGTGCGCGATGAAGAAGTAATCGCCGCCGCCAATCAGCGCGATATGGCGATGATCTTTACCGGCGTCCGTCATTTTCGGCATTGATAGACAGGATTTACAGGATAGCGCAGGATTCTGAACTGAATCCCGTTAATCCTGTAAGTCCTGTCTAGTTCACGGTGTCCCCACCAGCCTTATGGTTTGAACGTAATCGGCACGACGAGACTCCACTCGCGCCCGGCTTCCGAGCGCCACTCGTGAAGTGCGGAGACGGCTGCTTGATCGAGGGCGGAGTTGCCGGTCGAGCGAATTGTTTGAACCGCAACAGCCCGCCCATTGGCGTCGAACAAAACGCGGAAGCTGCCCGACGCCTGCCCGGCACCCAGCGGTTGTCTTGCGTCTGATGGATAACGTGGTGCGGGCGCGTAAACCAGCTTTGCTCCTTTCACAGGGATTTTCGATGGTGTCGATGTTCGCATCGGCGTTGCCGATGATAACGGTGTCGTTAGACGTGATGCAGCTATCAAATTCTGCCAGCTCGGGGTCATGTTCGATGAAACCTGTGATAGGAGTGTTGCCGCCGTGGCGGCCGGTCTGATTGCACACGAATTGCTTCCGGCGCGAAACGTCACCACGCCGATGAGCTCGCCGCGCTGATTGATAACTGGTGCGCCCGCGATCGTTTTTGATAATGCCGGTGTAACATCGAACCATTCTCCCGCTTCGTCGGTAAAGCGGCCGCTGATTTTCTCCTCCAACAGGACCGGGTTTGTCCGTTCAATCGGACTGAGAACGATTGCGACCTCGTTGCCGATATCCGGCAGCGCGCTCGCGCTCGGCACAAGAAACGGTAACCGATGGGTCGCGTCCGCTTTCAAAAGAACCAAATTTTGTGGCGCAGTTTGGGTGAGGGCGCCCGCGACATTGTAAATTGCCCCGTCAGCGACTTTTGCCACGGCATTAACTCCGCCTGTCATGACGCTGCGATCCGCAATGAATTTTCCGTCATCGGAAACGAAGAAACCGTGGCCGTTTGCGCTCAAATGTCCTGTTTCATCGAATACTGAAACAATGACGACGGCACCGCGAACCGGTTGTGCCACTTCAACGAAAACGCTTGTCGGAGCCTGTGACCGCTGTGGCGAAGGTGCTGCGCTCGATTCGACTGGCGCTGACGTGGCTAGCGTTGGCGTGGCGGAAAGAGGAGAAGGTTCAGGGGCGCGAACAATCGAAGCTTTGCGTTCGCACGAGACAAGCGTGCACAGAACGAGAATGAAACAAACCCCGCTGCCTCTCATTGTCTTAACGACATCTCGTGCCGGTCGCCGACTCAAGGACAAAATCAAGGTCGGCGGTCTGGCAGGCGACGGGCCTGCCCTACAATTGATCGTTTGCGCGACGCAAAACCAAGCTCCGCTTAGCGAATTGTCTATCGTGGCGCCAAGCTCTTCTTTCGCATCCAGGCCGCTTGAACAAGCACTCCGAAAAGCACGAGCGCACTGAACAACAAAATCCCGCCGGTCGGCGGCAAAGAGATCGCGCCGGTGATCAGATGTGCCCCAATCAATGACGAGACGAAGATTAGCGCCCAATCAAACAACATCAGAAGCAGGACTGTTCCGATCAATCCGCCGATAATAAAGATTAGCCAATAATGCGAGGCATACTGCGCGACAAACGTCGCTACCAGTCCGACAGCGAACCGGCCGCCAGCGATGAAACCAGCCAGGCCAATCGCCAATTTTTGCACAAAAAGTGCGAGTAACGCGCCGATGAACCCAAGCAAGATTGCGAAGGTTAGTTGCACCAATGGGGTTGGTTCATTCACGATGTGCGACGCGAGGGTTACGCCTGCGGCAAACCCAATCGCCGCCACGCAAAGCCAGAAAAGTTTGCGACCAAAGAACAGGACGACCGCGCCGATTAATGCGCTCAGGATGGGAATAGAAAGGTGCAAGAGAATTACCTCAGAACCTGCGACCGTTTATTTCAAATAATTAGATCAGTGCCGAATCCGATGTTTACAACACAAAGAGAAATTTCAAGTCGATGTCATCCCGAGCGAAGTCGAGGGATCCCGCTACGACAGCTTTAAGGTAAGATAAGGGATTGGCTTGGGATGACCGCATTTAACCAACGAAGCCTTACTTCCTCATCATGGCGTCGCGTTGCGGTTTGAATTCATTTCCCGGCTTCCACTCCGGATATTTATCGCCGTTCGAGACTTCGTAACCAACCTGAAAGAGTAGTTGCACGTCTTGCACGGCACCGGATAAATCCCAGTCAGGCTTTACCTCGTCGGAAACTTGGTGGTAATCGTGCAGGTCAAATTCGTCGGCACGTAATGGCGCATCGGCCGCGCGCGACAGCAGATGCTCGTTTTTCCCGATATAAAGTGCCGGTACTCCAACTTTAGCGAATTCAAAATTATCTGCGCGATAAATGCTGCCCTTCTCCGGGCGCGGATTCGGAATGGCGACGCGGCCTTGCGCTTGCGCCCGTTTTGCCAGCGCGTCGTCCAACGTCGACATGCCGAAACTCGTATCTTCTACGTCGCGCGTTTTCCCCCACACATTCATGCTATCGATGTTGATGTCGGCCAACGTTTTCTTCAGTGGGTAGAGCGGATGGAGCGCGTAATACTTGGCGCCGAGCAAGCCCGCTTCCTCCGCGGTGGTAGCGATAAAAAGGAGAGAGCGCTTGGTCGACGGATTCACCTTCGTGAAGGCGCGCCCCAGCGAGATGAGCGCCGCTACACCAGATGCGTTATCAACCGCACCGTTAAAAATCTGATCGCCGGACAACTCGGGATGTTTGCCAAGATGATCCCAATGTGCGCTAAAAATCACATATTCGTCTTTCCATTTAGGATCGCTGCCTTCGAGTTTGGCGATGACGTTGTGCGATTTGAATGTGCGGATCTCCTGTTTGATTTCAAAGTTAGCCTTTGCCTTCAATGCAACTGGCCGAAAGTCCTTCTTGATGGCGGACTTCTTCAGTGCCTCGAAATCCTGTCCGCAATCAGCTAACAATTTTTTCGCAACATCGAGCGTGATCCACGAGCGGACCGAAACGGCGTCCGCGTTCTTGTCCGACGTATCGAGCTCGAAATTTTCCTTCGACCAGCTAGTGCGCACGACCGAGTAGGGATACGCAGCTGGCCCCGTCTCGTGAATAATCACTGCGGCGGCCGCTCCTTTTTTTGCAGCGATTTCGTATTTGTAGATCCAGCGTCCGTAGTAGGTCATGGCGCGGCCCCCAAACATCTTGTCATCCAGTTTGCCCGGGTCTTTTGCATCTGGAATGGGGGGATCGTTGATTAACATCAGGAGCGTTTTGCCGCGCACATCCACATCTTTGTAATCATTCCAGCCATACTCCGGAGCCACGATTCCGTAGCCGACAAAGACGATGTCGGAATTGTCGACTTTGATTTGGTCCTGCAACCGCGCTGAGGAAGCGACATAATCGTCGGGATAATTTAGCGTCAGAGTTTGCCCGCCCACCACAAACGAGGCAGTGGGTGCGCTCATTATCCCTGCCAGCGGAACTTCCTGAAAATAAGTGCCGTCGGGATTTCCCGGTATTAACCCGATTGTCTTGAACTGGTCGGCAATGTATTGGATTGAAAGCTCTTCGCCTTTTGAACCGGGAGCGCGCCCTTCGAATTCATCGGAGGCGAGCATTTTGATATGGGCAAGCAATCCATCGGCGGTGATGGCATCAAGCGCAGGTTTTAGCCGGTCTGTTTCAGAATCGGCGGCGAATCCAATCTCTACAAACGACAGGGCGATCAGGATGGCGATGATTTTCATTTATTTCTTTTGTAGCGGCGGTCTCCGACCGTCGCAACTAGGTGCTTCGGCGGTCAGAGACCGCCGCTACAGCTCAGAGCGGAATGCCAGATCGATGACCCAGTTATTTGTTTCCCGTCGCCGGGGCAGCGGGGGTATTCGCCTCACTGATCCCGATCTTTTTCAAAAATGGCTGCACCGATTGTTTGCGTCCGAGAAACTTCTCAATCGATTCGTTGACATCGCGAGAATCGCCCATTGCGTAAATTTCATTTCGCAATCGCATTCCTGCCTGTTTGTCGTAATAACCCTCAGGCGCGCTTTCAAAGACCGTTGCCATGTCGGCGGCGATCGCATCGGCCCAGGCATAACCGTAGTAGCCGGCATCGTAGCCATTAAGATGTCCGAAGTAGGAGACGAAGCTCGTGCTCGGGTCGATCGGGAGAAACACCTTTTCTAAAATCGGGTTCGAGATCGCAACGCAATCATAGGGCGCGTTCTCCGGATGCGGTCCGTGCAATGCCAGATCAAGCGAGGCGAAGGCAAATTGGCGGCGATAAAACACGCCCGCGGTCGCGAGCTTGGCGTCTTTCATTTTCTGGATTGTCTCCGCCGGAATCTTTTTCGACGGGTCACGGTAATCCGCCGCGAAAGAATCGAGCACGCTCTTATCCCACACCCAGTTTTGCAGCATTTGCGAGGGAGCTTCGACGAAGTCCGTGGGCACATGCGCGCCGGCGAAACGGGCGTATTTCGCGTGTGTCGTTATCGTATGCAGGACATGACCGAATTCGTGAAACAGGATTTCGACCTCGTTATGGCTCAACAGTGACGGCTTGTCAGAAGTGGCAGGCGGGAAATTGCAAAGCAATGTCACTGTTGGCCGCTGATATTTTCCATCTGGCAGGAGTTTACCGCCGATAATTTCGAACTCGGCGAAGTGATTAAACTTTCCATCGCGCGGAAACATGTCGAGGTAGAACAAACCCAGGGGTTCGCCCGTCGCGGCGTCGCTCACCGCCCAGAGCTGGAGATTGTCGATCCATTTGTAAGGCGGGGCGATTTGCTCGAATTTCAGCCCGAAAATCCTCTGATAAATGGCGAACATTCCATCCAGCACTTTCTGGAACGGAAAAAAATTCCGAAGCGCTTCGGTATCGACCGCAAATTTCTGTTTCTTGAGTTGGTTCTGATAGTAGCGCCAGTCCCAGGTGTCGATTCTGGGAGCTGCAAAAGCATCGCCGCCCTGCGACTGAACGTCGAGCTGCTTCATTTTTTGAAGCTCAGACAGTTCGGCCGCGAACTTGGGCTCGATCCCGGCCACAAGATCATCGATGTACTTCTGCGCGGCCGCGCCATTCTTAGCCATGCGCGGTTCGGTCTGAAAATCGTCCCACGATTTATAGCCGAGCCGGAGCGCGATCTTGTTGCGCAACGTCAGCATCTGATTCAACAGCGGCACGTTCTTCTCTTTCGCGAGCGAATCGTGCGCGATGTACAGTTTCTTTCGGGTCGCTTCACTCTTGGCGTCTTCTTCGACCGCAACGAATTGCCAGGTCACATTCGCGAGCACAGTGTAGGCATCGTCGCCTGTCTTGATTCCGGGCTTGGTGAAAAAATCCTCCGGCATCCCATCCAGCTCGGCTTTTGTGAAAACGACCGGCTCTTTCGTGTTGGCAATGTTCGTTCCAAACTCGGTGCCCAGCTTGGCCAGTTGTTTGCGCAACTGCTCAACCTCTTTGCGTTTCGCTGGAGGCAGGGCCAACCCCGCGCGACGATAATCGCGCATTGTTTCGTTGAGCAGTTTCCTGTCCTCGCCCTCCAGTTGCGGTTTGGTGTCGGCGAAGGCTTTGATCGATTTGTAAACATCTTCCCGATAATCGATGCCCACAAACCAATCGTTGAGTGTCTTGACTGCGCTCTCCGCGGCCGCGCGCATCTTCGGGTCAGTATGCGCTTCCTTAATAATAGTAGCCTTGTTCGCCACTTTGTTGGCTTCGTAACCAAGGGTGTCGAGCGCAACGACAGTATTTTGAAATGTCACTTTTTTCGGGTCGAGCTTGCCAATGGCATCGAGCGCAGCGTTACCCTTTTTGATTGCATCCTTGGCGGCAGCTTCAACTGCGGCGGGCGTTTGCTCCCAGTCTGGAATGGTGAGTTGGGCGTTCGCCTTCGCTGCCGCGTCGCGATAGCTGTCGATCGATTTTAGGTCCTCAGCGTCTGCGATGACTGCGGTCCCAAAAATAAACAGCAGAAAGTAACGCAAGCTCATAGACGTTGAATCAGCTGACGGAATTGTGTAGAACCGCGACGGTAACGCCGAATGCGCGATCTCGCTGAGAAATTTTTTGTCGCCTTTATTCCGGTCTTTGTCGCGATTGACCCGATTGGCTTGGTCGCGCTCTTTATGGGCCTTGGCCCCAGTGCGTCGCCGCAGCAACGCAAGCATCAGGCGTTTCTCGGAATTTTTACCGGGCTCGGCGTTGCCATCGGGTTTATTTTTCTCGGCAAAATCATTTTCTCGGCACTCGGAATCACGGTGGCCGATTTTCAAATCGCGGGCGGTCTCATTCTTCTGATTCTGGCGACGCGTGAATTGGTTTCATTCGGGCCGGCCGATCGCGGTGGTGGGGACGAATTTGGGATCGTGCCGCTAGGAATGCCGTTGATCGCAGGGCCGGCATTGCTGACCGCTCTTCTCATTCTGATCGACACGGTTGGGATTGTGTTCACCCTTGTCTCGCTGCTGGTGAATCTCGCAATTGTCGCTGTCGCGCTCTGCAATGCCGACCGTTTCAGCCGTTGGATGGGCAAACAAGGCTTGCGGGGCGTCTCCAAAATCATAGCGCTCTTGTTGGCGGCGATAGCAGTAAGTTTGATCCGCCGCGGCTGGCAGATGCACTAGTCAGTTTCAATGTCATGACTGGTGCATCAGTGGACGAAGTCGTCGAAGAACCAGCTCCAGAAATTGTCGCTCGTCTTGTTCGAGCTGTATTGCTCAAATCGCTGCTGGAAATACTGATTCTTTGTCTCGTTCTGGGTATAGCTGGATTTAAGTATTTCAATCCGACGATACGCGGAGAGATAACGCAAGCAGACGCGGTGAGCGTACGTGGTTGGGTGGCGAATCCACTGGCGCCACACGATCCGATTCAACTTGAGCTTGCGATCGACGGCCGCCCCACAGCAATCATGACCGCACTGGAAGTGCAACCTGAACACGCAGCAAGCGCGCTACTTCGACGCGGCCAGCACTCATTCGAGTTTTCATTTCAACGTCTGCCAGCTGGAACGCATTCAGTTCAGGTTTATGCCGTCCAAACCACACCGGGTCGGACGCTGAGTTTGGTTCCAATTACACGCCGTTCAGAAACCTTCAAGGTGAGTCCGGGTAGATGAGTGCGACCGAGAGTAGTAGTTCGTCGAATACGTTATCGTGGCAAGCGATCAACCTTGCCGAGGTAATTTCGGTCGTTCTTTCCATTTTGTTAGTAGAATGGGCGCTCGCGCCTTTCGCCGTCTCAGTATGGCTACTCGGTGGCCCGCCGCTTCTCGCGCTGGTGCTAATGCTGTATTCGCATCGTTGCCGTCGTGAAACAGCTCAAACCCTCGGATTCGGCGGACGCTATTTTGATCGAGCGCTTCTTCTGCTTGCCGGACCAACGCTACTGGCAATCGCCGCGTTGATATTCGTCGGTTACGTAACGCATTCACTTCATCTGCCGGATCGATTCTGGGCCAGGCTCTGCCTGCTACCAGGTTGGGTACTCCTGCAACAGTACACGATGCTGGGTTTTAGCTACCGGCGGCTGCGCCAATTTCTCCATCCTTATCAAGCCATAATCATAACGGCTGGACTGTTCGCCCTCGTTCACGCTCCGAACGTTCCGCTGATGATTCTTACTTTCCTTGGCGGATTGATCTGGAGCTTTGTCTACGAACGCGTACCGAATTTGTTTGCGTCCGCGATATCGCACCTGTTGCTGAGTGCAACGGTTCTCGTCGCGGCCCCAGAATGGGTTCTACCAAGCATGACGGTAGGCTACCGCTACCTTCTATATCACAGTTTCTGAATTCGGTAGGGTGGCCATTTGGACCAAATGGAGGGGTGCGGTCAAATCTTCACCCTCCACATTTGGCCTGCAGTTCATCAAGACTAAGGCGAAGGACTCCAGTTGCTTATCCCGAATTTCTTAGCTTGTTGGCGTGTTTCGTGGGCATCGTTTATCCGCCTTGTAGGCGTAATCCGCGGTAAGATTTCGGCGGCGGAGGAGCCGCACTATCAGAAAAGGCACGCGGCTGTATCGGTTGACACTCGGGACGATGCCGTTACCGTCCGGTTTCTATGAGGTTCCCTTTGGCGCTCACCAGCAAGATCGCTGCGTACATCGTCGGCCATAAGATCCGTGGCACCAAGAAGTTCGCCACCGTCTTGCAGCTTGAGCCGTTGCACACCTGTAACCTGACTTGTACCGGTTGCGGCCGGATCCGCGAATATTCCACCTCCCTTAAAGACATGATGCCGCTGGAGGATTGCCTGGGGGCGGCCCGTGAATGTAATGCGCCGATGGTCTCGATTTGTGGCGGCGAACCCCTGATTTACCCCCACATCGAAGCGCTTGTTAACGGTTTGCTAGACCAGGGTCGAATCGTTTATGTCTGCACTAACGCCATGTTCATGCGCAAGAAGATGCGCGAATGGCTGACCAAAGAATTGCGGAGTGCGGAAAATGCCAGTCCGGCTCGGACGCGATTGCAGAGTGAACTGGAAGCGAAGATTGGTGACTTGCTTCGAGAGGGCTTGATTTCCGAGAAGGACGCGGCGGCGATCCGCAATCCGCAATCCACAATCCGCGATCACGTGATTGGCCCCAGCAAATGGATGTACTGGAACGTGCATCTCGACGGGCTGGAGCGGACGCACGATCTCATCGTCGAGCGGGAAGGTGTCTTCAAGGAATGCATTCTTGCCATTAAAATGGCGAAACGTCTTGGCTATCAGGTCGCGACCAACACGACCGTCTACAAGGAGACCGACATGGATGAGGTTGAGCAAATGCTCGATTTTCTGGCCGATCTCGAAGTTGATGGCCACACCATCACGCCGGGTTACGATTATGACGCGGCCAAAAAAGACATGGTGAAGCGGCTCAATCTGCAGCCGGAGAATTTCTTTCTCACCCGCAAAGCGACAGTCGAGAAATTCGCTCGCATGGAGGAATGGATGAATCGCTACACGTTTTTCGGCACGCCGGTCTACTTTGAATTTCTCGCTGGTCATCGCGATCTGACTTGCTCGGCCTGGGCTATCCCGACTCGGAATTTGATGGGCTGGAAAGCGCCGTGTTATTTCATGACTGACGCGGTCGGCACCAATGGCACTGGGCATTACAAAACCTACGCCGAGATGCTGGAGAAAGTGGATTGGGACAAATACGGTGTCGTCGATGGCGTGGCGCGCGATCCGCGCTGCGAGAATTGCATGACCCACTGCGGTTATGAACCAACTGCCAGCCTCGGCCTTCAGGCAAAACGCGGGGACACCTGGAAGACGGTAAGGTTTAATTTCGGACCAAAGCCGAGGAGCCGTGGCCGCGGCAACGAGATCGCCGCGTATAACGGGGTGAGTTCGGGCAACGGTCATCTCACCGGCAAGCGTCCCGACTCGCCGGAAGCGAAAGTTTCCTGATCGTCATCATGGCGACGAATTCGCCCAACCTAATTTCCTTGCCAAGTGCGCGGCCGGAGTCCGGCGTCGTCTACCCGGCCAATGACTCGCAGATCGCTTCGGCGATGGCGCGGGCCCAGGAAAATCTTTTGCGCCAGCAGAAACCGGACGGTCATTGGTGCGGCGAGCTGTTTGTCGATAGCACTCTTTGCTCGGATTACGTGTTGTATTTGCACTGGCTGGGGGAGGTCGACCGCGAGATTCAGGACCGCTGCACCGAACACATTCTGCGTCGCCAATTGCCCGATGGAGGCTGGAACATCTATTATGGCGGCCCGAGCGAAATTAACGCTTCGGTGAAAGCTTATTTCGCGCTCAAGCTCGCCGGGTATTCAGCCGATCTGCCATTTATGCGCGAAGCTCGCGCCAATATTTTGCGCATGGGCGGTATCCCGCGCGTCAATACGTTCAGCAAACTTTATCTGGCGCTCATGGGCCAGTTCCCGTGGAAATATCTGCCCACCATTCCGGTGGAAATGGTTCTGCTGCCGGAGTGGGCGCCGTTTCACATCTACAAGATGTCGTCCTGGAGTCGGGCCATGCTCGTGCCCCTCGCCATCATCAATCATTTCAAGCCCATGCGCGAGTTGTCCGGCGAAAAACAACTCCACGAATTGTATCCCCTCGGGACCGAGCACAAGGATTTCCGCCTGCCGCGCGATGAGCGGGTATTTACCTGGCGAAATTTGTTCCTGCGCGCAGACGATGCGCTCAAGATGCTGCATCGAATTCCATGGAAACCGTTGCGTCGGATCGCGCTAGAGGAAGCGGAACGGTGGATGATCGAGCGGATCGGTGAGGGAAGCGACGGTCTGGCCGCGGTTTATCCAGCAATGCTCAATGCGTTGATTGCGTTGCACGCCCTCGGTTACCCGAACAGTCATCCGGCTCTCATTAAAGCGAAGAAGGATTTCGAAGGATTGTTCGTTGACGATCCGGAAGATTTTCGAATTCAACCGTGTCTTTCGCCGATTTGGGATACGGCGATCAA
This sequence comes from uncultured Verrucomicrobiae bacterium, assembly GCA_963781735.1. Lineage (GTDB taxonomy): Bacteria > Verrucomicrobiota > Verrucomicrobiia > Chthoniobacterales > UBA10450 > AV69. Next base: position 47,617 of record CAWAHI010000020.1, read on the forward strand.
TGTCATCGCGTTGGCAGAGAGTGGGCTGCCGCCGGAACACTCAGCATTGCAAAAGGCCGCTGCCTGGTTGTCGAGCAAGGAGGTTCGTATCCGGGGTGATTGGACGAAGAACAATTCCCACGCCGAAGCGAGTGGCTGGGCCTTCGAATACAATAACGTTTACTATCCTGATACCGACGATACCGCGATGGTGCTGATGGCGCTGCGTCTGGTTCAGCCGGAAGACGGCAAACAGTACGAAGAGGTATTTGAACGCGCTCTCGCCTGGCAGTTGAGTTTCCAATGTCGCGACGGCGGCTGGGGCGCATTCGACAAGGACGTGATCGATGGCTGGCTGGAAAACATGCCGTTTGCCGATCATAACGCCATTCTTGATCCTACTTGCAGCGACCTGACCGCGCGCACGCTCGAGCTTTTTGGCTACATCGGTTTCGATCGCTTCGATCGCAGCGTGAAGGAGGCGCTGCGCTATTTAATCAGGACGCAGGAAGACGACGGCTCCTGGTACGGGCGCTGGGGAGTGAATTACATTTACGGCACGTGGCAGGTATTGCGCGGGCTTCGTGCTATCGGTCAGGACATGACCCAGGATTGGATTCTGCGCGGTCGCGATTGGCTCGAGAGTTGTCAGAACGACGACGGCGGCTGGGGCGAAACTTGCGCAACTTACGAAGATCCTTCGGCAAAAGGAAAAGGCGACAGCACAGCTTCACAGACGGCGTGGGCAATTATGGGGATTTGCGCTTGTGGCGATCTCAATCGACCGAGCATACAACGCGGGTTGCGTTATCTCCTCTCGACACAACAACCCGATGGTTCCTGGCACGAACCGCAAATCACCGGCACCGGTTTCCCCAGCGTGTTCTACTTAAAGTACGACATGTACCGGCAAAATTTCCCGCTTCTTGCCCTCGCCACCTACGTAAATTACAAGCGCGGCCTGGGTCATCCGCGGAGCTTTTTCCGCTGTAACTGAGCGCAGGGGTCTTAAAGCCCGGAGGGCTGTTGGAAATTAGCCGGTGTTGCAAACCACCGGTCTATGTACGAAAAAGAAATGAGCCCTGGAAGGGCGGCGGAACGAAGGTGCAAGTCCGGTGGCTTGCGCCACCGGCTAATTTCCGCTAGTCCTCCAGACTGAAATGGCGGAATGCTCGCGCTCTTCCAAAAAATAAATCCTGTTCAGAGCGCTAAAGCGATCTAACAGTAAAGATTATGGCTTACGAATTACCAAAATTACCCTACGCATACGACGCACTCGAACCGCACATCGACGCGCGCACGATGGAAATTCATCATACCAAACATCATCAAGCTTATATCACCAATGTGAACAACGCGCTCAAGGATCAACCTGAGCTCGCGAAGAAATCGGTCGAAGATCTGATCCGTGATTTAAATGCCGTCCCGGAGAACATTCGCACCGCCGTTCGCAACAACGGCGGCGGCCACGCCAATCACTCTTTCTTCTGGAAGATCATGGGCCCGGGCAAAGGCGGCGAGCCCAAAGGGAAATTGGCCGATGACATCAAATCAACCTTCGGCAGCTTCGATCAGTTCAAGGAAAAATTTGCCGCTGCTGGGGTGGGGCGATTCGGCAGCGGTTGGGCGTGGTTGATCAAAAAGGGCGGCAAACTCGAAATCACCTCCACACCAAATCAGGATTCACCATTGATGGACGGTAATACGCCCGTCCTCGGTCTCGATGTTTGGGAACACGCTTATTATCTGAACTATCAGAATCGTCGGCCCGACTACATCAAAGCGTGGTGGAACGTCGTGAACTGGGACGAGGTCGCGAAAAATTACTGAGCGTTTTTCTGTAGCGGCGGTCTACGACCGCCGTTTCTTTTAAGGCGGCGGTCGTAGACCGCCGCTACAGCAATGGCTTTTCTTAACGAGAATTATCTCAAACTTCAGGCCGGTTATTTGTTTCCGGAAGTCGCGCGCCGCGTTCGCGAGTTCTCGGAGCAAAATCCCGATGCCGCGAAACGACTGATTCGTTGCGGCATCGGCGACGTGACCGAGCCGTTGCCGCGCGCGGCCATCGACGCGATGAAAGCCGCAGCCGAAGAGCTGGGACGTCGTGAATCGTTCCGCGGTTACGGGCCCGAGCAGGGTTACGAATTTCTTCGCAGCAAAATCGCGCAATTCGATTATCGCGACCGCGGCGTCGACATCAGCGACGACGAAATTTTTCTGTCCGACGGCTCAAAATGTGACTGCGGTCACATCCTCGATATTCTCGGCGAGCAAAACAAAATCGCCATCACCGACCCGGTTTATCCGGTTTACGTCGATACCAATGTGATGGCGGGCCACACCGGCCCGGTTCGCGCCGACGGCAGCTACGAAGGCATTCTTTATTTGCCCTGCACGGTGGAGAATAATTTTGTGCCGGAACCTCCGCGCGAACACGCGGATGTCATTTATCTTTGCTTCCCGAACAATCCGACCGGCGCAGTGGCGTCGCGCGCGCAACTAGCGAGTTGGATCGAATATGCGCGCGAACACAACGCGCTTTTGTTATTCGACGCTGCCTATGAAGGTTACATCAGCGATTCAGCGATTCCGCACTCGATTTTTGAGATCAATGGCGCACGCGAATGCGCCATCGAGTTTCGCAGTTTTTCCAAGACGGGCGGCTTCACCGGTGTTCGATGTGGATTCACCGTTTTACCAAAAAGTTTGCTGGCACAGACCGAATCGGGAAAAAAATCACCGCTTCATTCACTGTGGCACAGACGATGGAGCACGAAATCAAACGGCGTGAGTTATCCGGTGCAACGCGCCGCGGAAGCCTTGTATTCTGCGGAAGGCCGCGAACAGGTCCGTGGGTTGATCGAGCATTACATCGGCAACGCGCGGATCTTGCGGGAGGCAGCGACCAGCGCGGGTTTGGGAGTACATGGTGGCACAAATGCGCCCTATATTTGGGTGGAAACGCCATCCGGTAAAACGAGCTGGCAAACCTTCGACTGGATGTTGCGGGAACTGAATGTCGTGATCACGCCGGGCAGCGGATTTGGCTCCAAGGGTGAAGGTTTTTTCCGTATCTCAGCCTTCAACAGCCGCAGCAACGCCGAAGAAGTCGCCCGCCGTTTGCGCGAAACGAGGAGACAAGCCGCGACCAAGTTTTAACCGCGGATAAATCAGAAAAGTACTTACTCAGGAAACAGATGAGGAAAACAAATCTGGAAGCCAGGAACTCAGGAAACAAACCGAAAAAACATGCATGTTTCTTGGATTCCTGGTTTCCAGATTTCTTTGCAAACCGCGACGATTTCGCGTGTTTAGTGGGCAACCAATCCGGTAGTCGGTATCGACTCCGCTTGCGCTTCATAAATTCTTTGCTTCCCGTTTAACGTGGCGAATTTACCGCAGCTCTATCGCTTTTGTTTCCTCATGACCGGGGAGGCCTCGAAGGCCCAGGATATTTTTCAGGATACCGTGCGCGAGGCGGCATTTCTCGCCGCTAAGGGTGAGCCGCCGGCAGATCGCCACTGGTTTTTTCGTGAAGCGCGCTGGCGTTGTCTCGATGTCGTTGCGCACGGCGTGCAACCGGAGCGGGGGACGAATGAAGCGTGTGAAATCTCACCACAGGCGCCCGAACAAATCCAGCAGCTCGAGCCGGAACAACTGGCGATTTGGATTTCGGCCGCACCCGAACCGCAGCGCAGTATTCTCGCTCTCTATTATCTCGATGAATTCAACTACCACGAAATGATGTCGATACTGGGTCTGAAATTGCACGACTTGTCGCGCGCGATCGGGTCTGGTCGTTGCGAATTTCAGGCCTGGCTCAATGCAACCGTGCCGGTGGCGGCGGAGGAATGAAGCCCTTGTCGCGCCGCATCCGCACACTGGCGGAGTGCGCGCCCATTGCCAACGTGAAAGCGCCTGACCGGCGGATGCGGACCGCCATGTCGCGCGCGAAGCGAACGGACGATTTCGCGGCCCAGCAGTCATTTGATAGGGCGCTTGCCAAATTGGTCCAGGCAACGCCCCTCTCGCCTGAAATCCAAGAGTGGTTCGCGAACGAAAAGATGGCTGAGGGAGCGAAACGCAGTTGGAAAAAGACCGCGTTCCATCCCGCCATTCTGGCGATTGGAATCGCGCTGGCCGTGATAGCGGTAGTCGCAGGGATCCAGTTCGATGAGCAAATGAATGCTTTCCCCGGCACTGCGACTGCGAAAAAATTGTTAAACGTCGCGGCAACGACGCGGCCCTCGGATTTTGAGGCGGTGGAGGCAGAAGCTGGGACACTCAGCGATTTGTTTTTCATGAAATACCGGCTCGAGCATTACGATGTGCCGCGGGGATTTTCCCAGCAGCACACAATTGGGGTCCGCAAATTCGATGACGACGAAGCCGGACAAGTCGCCCAAATCGGCCTCGCGGAAAAACGAATGCAATTGTTCTTATTTCCGGCGCCCCGGGACTCGAAGACGGGAAAGCCGGAAGAATTCGAGGGGTGGCGTTACATCGAACAGGAGGGATGGACCGGCGCGGTGCAGGTGCACAACGGCGTTCTTTTCATGGCTGCAGTGCGCGGCACGAAGAAGGATCTCGCGCCGTATTTGGAAACGAAAGAGTAGGGGAGTGCCAGGGGGGAGAGTTGCACTCGTCGCCCAAATGCTGTAGAGTCGCCGTGTCGACTGGATGGGCAGCCGGGTTGAGAAAAAAGCTCTTTTACCCGAATTGCCAGTCGTTCTCAACCATTGATCGCCCAACAGGATTCAGCCGTTAACCGCGTTGGATGCGGCATTGACTGCGGAATTAGACGGATCCGATCCCGCATTGAGCGTTTAACGTTCTTCGATTAACAGAAAATGTCGGATCTATGGCCGAAACTAAACCCGATCTCCGACTCGAGATCGCGCACGTCCTGTTCATAGACATCGTTGGTTTCTCAAAATCGACTGATCAACGAGCAAGTGAGATGCTCGCGAGATTAACCAGATCGTGAGGGACACTGAGGGTCAGAGCGGCGGAAGCAGCAGGCAAATTGATACGACTTCCAACTGGAGACGGAATGGCTCTTGCGTTCTTTACTACGCCAGAAGCGCCCGTTCGTTGTGCAATAGAAATCAGTAATCATTGCGAGCCCTCCCGAACTTACGGTTCGCATGGGCATTAACAGCGGACCGGTCAATGAAATTATGGATGTAAACGAGCGCTCGAATATGGCCGGCGCCGGCATCACCATGGCGCAACGCGTTATGGATTGCGGCGACGCTGGGCACATTCTGCTCTCGAAAAGAGTCGCCGATGATCTCGCGCAGTATGGCAGATGGCGGCCGCACCTGCACGAACTGGGCCAATGCGAAGTCAAACATGGTGTAAGGCTCGATATCGTCAATTTCCATAGCGACGAAGCGGGTAATCCCGCGCTCCCGGAGAAGCTCAAAAAGGAGAGAGAGACAGCTGTAGCGGCGACTTCCGTTAAGCCCGCCAAATGCGAAAGCGCGCTCTTTACTCGGCGTGATGTTGGTCGCGAGCGCTATTCGTGCTCGGTGTTTGGATTTCCTCTCATGTTGTCACGCGAAAAGGGCACGCTCCATCCGGTGAGAAACGAATTGCCGTTTTGCCGTTCAAACCTCTGCTGCCGGAAAATCGAGATCAGGTTCTCGAGATGGGAATGGCGGATACCTTGATCGCCAAGTTGAGTAACAGCCGCGAGATCATTGTCTCTTCGTTGAACTCAGTGCGCAAATTCGTAAGCATCGAACAAGATTCTTTGGCTGCGGGACGGGAATTACAGGTCAATTCGGTCCTTGAAGGTACTGTCCAGAGAGCGAGGGATCGAATCCGGGTGACGGCGCGTTTGATCAAGGTCGCAGACGGTTCGTCCCTCTGGTCGGGCACGTTTGACGAAAAATTTACGGACGTTTTCGCTGTCCAGGATGCGATCTCTCAAAGGGTGGCGGACGCGCTGGCCCTCCGCTTAGCGGCGAAGAAAGGAGCCAGCTATCCAAGCGATATACCGATAACGTCGAGGCCTATCAGCTTTATCTTACAGGCCGTTATCACTGTACAAGCTCATTCCGCCAGAGATCCGGGCGGCGATGAATTTTTTCAACAGGCAATCGACCGGGATCCGAACTATGCTTTGGCCTATTTTGGCTTGGCCGAGGCGAATCGATCTCTCGCCATCACTTCTGATGTGCCGTCGAAAGATTCCCTTCCGCAGGCCAAGGCCGCCGCACAGAAAGCGTTGGCAATTGATGACTCACTTGCAGAAGCACATGCCTACTCTCTCCTTTATTCTGATTTGGTTCGATTGGGATTGGGCCGCTGCGGAGAAAGAATCCAAGCGCGCAATTGCACTTAATCCCAACTCGGCTATGGCCCATTCAGCCACGCTCACGTGCTTTCAGATCTCGGTCGTCACGATGAAGCGGTCGCCGAAGGCATGCGGGCGGTGGAACTTGATCCGCTCTTTTTTCTCACCGCGCTAATGGCGCACTCTTCCTCCATCATGCTGGGCGTAATGAAGAAGCGAGCGCGCAGTTGGAGAAGACATTCGAACTCGATCCAAATTTTTGGATCGCGCATCTTTCTTGGGAAAAGTTTATACCCAGCAACGAAAATATCCGGAGGCGATGGCGGAGTTCGCGAAGGCAAGAGAATTATCGCGGCGGAAACTCGGAAGCGATTGGTTCGATCGGTTACGTTTGCGGGTTGATGGGCGATAAGGAAAAAGCGCGAGCAGTCCTCGACGAATTAAAAACTCTCGAACGTCAACGTTACATCCCTCCAGTAAACATCGCATTAGTCTATAACGGGCTAGGGAGATCAGAACGAGGCCTCTCTCAGCTGGAGAGGGCGTGCGATGATCGCGATGTGCGGCTTCCTCTTCTCAAAGTCGATCCAAGATGGGATTCGATTCGCTCCAATCCGCGTTTCGTCGCGATCCTTAAACGCATCGGCCTGCAGTAGCGACGGGCAGCGTAGGCCGCTTACGATAAGCTTTTACTGCATTCGTGTTCGACGTTGGACGTTGAGCGTTGGGCGGTTTCTCCTGCTTCGTGAGTAAGGGCAAATATTCTCGAAAATTTTTCACGCGCGGAAACTCCTACTGGCTGACTCGTTTCGTCATCCTCCGCCTGCTCGGTTTCGTTTACGCGGTGGCCTTTCTGATCGCCGCACAGCAACTCGTCCCGTTGGTTGGCGAACACGGTTTGACTCCGGCGAGTCATTACTTTGCGAGGATTCAAGAGCACTTTGGTTCGCGTTCTGCCGCCGCTATTCAGTTACCATCTCTCTTTTGGTTCGGCATTTCCGATCAGGGTCTGACAATCTTCGCCTGGATTGGCTTTGGTCTCTCACTGGTTGTCCTTGGCGGATACGCAAATGCAATTCTCCTCGCCATTCTCTGGGCCATGTACATGTCCATCATTCACGTCGGGCAAATTTGGTATGGCTACGGCTGGGAGACGCAATTACTCGAAACCGGCTTTCTCTCCATTTTCCTTTGTCCGTTGCTCGATGGTCGGCCATTTCCGAAATGCCGGCCGCCAATTTTGGTGATCTGGCTATTTCGCTGGCTCGGCTTTCGCATCATGATCGGCGCCGGCCTGATCAAGCTGCGCGGTGATCCCTGCTGGCGCGATCTTACCTGCCTTTACTACCACTACGAGACACAACCAATCCCGAGTCCGCTCAGCCGCTATTTGCATTTTGCGCCGCATTGGTTCCACAAATTCGGTACGGCTTGGAATCACTTCATCGAGCTGATCGTTCCGTGGTTTTCCTTTGGGCCACGAAGCGCGCGACACATTGCCGGTGCGTTGCTAGTGAGTTTTCAGATCATCCTGATCATCAGCGGGAATCTGTCGTTCTTGAACTACGTAACTATCATTCCGTTTCTCGCCTGCTTTGATGACACATTGCTTGGACACATTTTGCCGCGAGCGATCGTGAATCGCGCAGAACGCGCCGCCCGGGAATCGGAGCCATCACGAATCAACAACTCGATTGCCGTCGCTCTGTCGGTCTTGGTTGTATATCTCAGCATCGCGCCCGTCGCGAATCTCCTTTCCGAACGGCAAATGATGAATACGTCATTTGATCGGCTCAGCCTGGTGAACACCTACGGCGCCTTCGGCGCAGTTGGTAAAGAACGCGACGAGATTATTTTTGAAGGAACAGAGGACGCCGTCATTACCGGCGATACAAAATGGAAGGAATACCAATTCAAAGCCAAGCCGGGTGATCCTAATCGGCGCCCGCCTTTCATCGCCCCGTATCAACCGCGTATCGACTGGCAAATCTGGTTCGCTGCCATGGCTTCACCAGCGGAATATCCCTGGACGCTGCATTTCGTCTGGAAACTTTTGCACAACGATCCGGGCACGCTTTCGCTCATCGCCAACAACCCATTTCCCGTTAGCCCGCCCCATTACATTCGGGCACGACTTTACCGTTATCACTTTGCGCCGCCGGGCGATCCGGCGTGGTGGAGACGCGAACCAATCGGCGAATGGTTGCCCGCGTTTTCAGTGGATGATCCCCAATTCCGCCAGATTCTGGAGGCGATGGATTGGCTGGATTAGCGGCGAATTCGAGGAATCTCTAACTATTCCTCTCAAAAAGTCAGAGATGTCTCGGTCCGAGCCGGACTGGCATATTCGCTCGACGTGACAAATGGGAAGTTGGCGTCAGCTATTCTTTATTTCGCTCGTAGCCAGTTCCTGGCATCGCCGAATATCGAGCTTACCGGACGCGAGAACAGGAATGCTTTCTACAACAACGGAACGTTTCGGGATCCAAAGATTCGGAACGCCGGCTTCATTCAAGCCAGCGCGCAACTTATCCATTTCGATTGGCTCCGCGGTCAGGAGCAACAGCGCTTCGCCTTTTGCTTCATCAGGGTACTCCACAAATGGCGATCCGGCGCTCGCTTCCTTCCAAACCAAGCGCAGCAATGATTTTCTGTTCCACCACCTCGTGCGGCACCATTTCGCCGCCAATCTTGGAGAAACGCGAAAGCCGCCCTTCGATGTAAAGAAAGCCATCTTCATCCAAACGCCCGATATCTCCCGTCTTTAGCCATCGATCGTGCAAAACTTCGGCCGTCTGTTTCGGATCCTTCAGGTAACCCTCAAAAATATTGGGACCGCGTAACCACAGCATTCCGCTATCGTAAATGGACAACTTCTCGTTAGTCTCGGGATTCCGAATCTCCGCAGCAATTCCGGCGGCCATTTTCCCGACCGAGCCGAGGCGATAGAGCATCTGCTCTTTAACATCCGGTCGCTCCGGAATCGGATTTGGAAGATTTACGGAAACAACCGGCGAAGTTTCCGTCAGCCCGTAGCCTTCCATCACCCGTTTCCCGAAGCGCTCGAAAAATTTCTCCGAGAGATCCAGCGGCATCTTCTCCGCGCCAACGATGACCAGCCGTGTCGAACGCAATTGTTGTTGCTCGGCTTTTCGCAAATACGCGCGCAAGAAAGTCGGCGTCGCCAGCACTACGGTAATGTGGTACTTCTCGACCAGCGTAGCATTCTTTGCGGCTTCGAGGGGGTTCGGGTAAGTGACGATCGGCGTGCCCTCGATCAGCGGATACCAGAGGGTGACGGTGCAGCCGAAACTGTGAAAAAAGGGAAGAGAAGCCAGAAGACTATCTTCCGGGCTGGCATCAAGCATGACGGTAAACTGCGTAACGTTACCGATGACGTTGTGATGGGAAAGAACGACTCCCTTGGGTTCACCGGAACTCCCGCTGGTGAAAAGGAGAACTGCTTCTTCATGGCCGCCCTGTCGCGGCAAACCGAGCCAGCGCGCTAACAAGAAGTTGGGGGTAACAATTCCCGCGATCCACCAAAACAAAATCTGCGTTTTTAATTTCGGCAGTAGCTCGTCAAGAAAGACTATGTTTTGTGGCCAGGGGAGATTGGGCAATCGTCCATGGAATTGTCTTGCGCTAATGGCAGTTTCGATATCCGCGCGCGCAATGGCACTGCCGATCGCCTCCGCCGAAGCGGTGAAATTCAGGCCAACTGGAATTTTGTTGGCCAACGCGACACCGAGATTGGCGACGACCGCGCCTTTGCTGGCGGGTAACACGATGGCGATTCGTTTTTCATGAAAATTTTTTCGCAGGTATCGGCCCAGGGCGATGGAAACTCCGAGCAGTTTTCCACGGCTCAATTTGCTACCGTCCATTCCATCGATCACCAGCGTGGAAAAAGGCGAGCGCTTGAGTCCTCGGAGAGCGCGACGCGCGAGATGCTGGCGCAGCTCCGGCCGTTGCTCGAAGCAATCGGCGCCGAGCTTTAGCAAGTCTTCGTGGACGCGTCCGATCGTCGCTTCCTCTGCCGGAAGCGGGTTGCCAAAGGCGACAGTGGCGCGATAGGGAAAATGTTTCGGCCATTTCCGGAAAAATTTTCCGCCGCGAAATGAAAAGATCGATCCCCAGAGTTGATCGAGAAAAACCGGCACCACCTGGCATCCGGCGTGGCGCGCGATCATTTCATATCCGCGCTGCAACCGTCCCAGTGTGCCCGTGCGAGAAAGTTGGCCTTCCGGGAAAATACAAACAATCTGGCCGGCTTCGATTTGCTCGGTGGCACGCCGAATCGCTTCGCGCGGTTTACGGCGGTCGATCGGAATGGCGCGGACCATTCGCAAAGGCGGGTGCAGCACCGGTTTTCGGTAAAACTCCTCGTCGATAACGAATCGAACGGGTCGGGGACAAGCGAGCTGCAGGATGATCGCATCCACCCAGGTGATGTGATTGGGCACGAGCAGGAATCCGCCCGACGGCAGATTTTCCAGTCCGATCGCCTTTACCCGGTAAACCAGCCGGGCAAGGCCGCAGCCAAACAAATAGACCGCGCGCTCAGAAGCAGAATATCCCAACATTCGTTTTACGTTTACAATTGCTCCGTCTCACTCTGCAATCGCGTTATGACGAGCGAGCGAAAATCCACCGCCACCCGTGCCCTGACGCTTCTGCTCGCTATCAACCTTTTTAATTACATTGATCGCTACGTATTGGCGTCGGTCTTGCCGACGCTCAAGCACGAATTTCTGGCGGGTGATCCCAATCAAAATGGTAAGGCCGGTCTTTGGACCACGGCGTTCTTGGTCAGTTACATGTTCACCGCGCCGATTTTCGGCTGGCTGGCCGATCGTTTTTCGCGTTGGATTTTGATCGGAACGAGTGTGGCGCTCTGGAGTCTGGCCAGCGGCTGGTCGGGTCTGGCCACCTCGTTTGGGGTTCTGCTTTGCACAAGATTGTTCGTTGGGATCGGAGAAGCGGGTTACGGACCGGCTGCGCCCACGATCATTGCCGACCTCTATCCGCTTAAGACAAGAGGACGCGTGCTAGCGTGGTTTTACGTCGCGATTCCTGTAGGCAGCGCGCTGGGGTATGCATATGGAGGAAAAATTGCTGAGCTTCTCAATTGGCGTTGGGCCTTCTATCTGGTTGTGCCGCCGGGATTGTTGCTGGCAGCGTTGTGTTTTTTCCTGCGCGAACCGCGGGCAACTTCCGAGGCAAAAGGCCCACCGCCGCTCAGAGATTATCGCGGCCTTTTTCGGATTCGATCTTATCTCCTTAATACCGCGGCGATGACGGTAATGACGTTTGCCATCGGCGGATTCTCCGCATGGATGCCTGACTATATTTTTCTGGATCGTGGTGCCGAGTTTCCGCCGAGCCAGAATTTGTTAGGAAACATTGATGTAACTTTCGGCGCCATCACCGCGGCTGCCGGCTTGCTTGCAACGCTCTGTGGCGGTTGGGCCGGCGACAAGCTGCGGGAACGCTTTGCCGGTTCCTACTTTCTGGTTTCGGGAATGGGAATGCTCCTCTCCGTTCCCGCGACTATCGGTCTGATCTATGTTCGTTTCCCGTGGGCCTGGTTGATGGTCTTCATCGCGGTCTTCTTTCTTTTCTTCAATACCGGCCCGTCCAATACTGCGCTCGCCAACGTGACGCCGCCCGCAGTTCGCGCGAGCGCATTCGCGTTAAACATCTTCATCATTCACCTCCTGGGCGATGCTACCTCTCCGCCGTTAATTGGTATGGTGCGCGATCGTTGGAACATGAACGTCGCGCTCTGGGGAGTCGCGGTCCTGATGGTTATGGCCGGTTGTTTGTGGTTTTGGGGCGCAAAATATCTGCCATCAGATACCGAGAAGATCGAATTGAGTGGAAATAGAGGATGACTGAAGTACTGAAAAACGCGGGAAGGTGTCCTTCCCGCATTTTCCGATTTCTACTTAAGCGAAGTTAGGGCGTAGCAGTTGGTTCAGCCGCAGATTTCTCCTTGTGCCGTTCGCTCTTTTTTGAACTGCCGGTTTCATCGGTGGTTTCTTCCTCAGTCGTTTTGTGATGTCGGCCGGCCTTGCGCTCACTCGCGCTTTCGCCGCTGTCAGCCGGTTGCAGGGCAACAGACCTAAATGCGGATCAGCGATCCCTCAGGTGAACATCGAAAGCCCGCGCCTGTTCCATTGCCTTGGCGGCTTCTTCGACCTGTCCAAGACGCGTTAGATATTCGCTGAGCAATTGCCAGGATTCCGCGCGATACCATTCCGTTTTCAGCAGGACTTGCAGTTCTGCTACGGCTTCTGGCAACTGCCCGCTCACGGCCAGGCCCGCGAGATAGCGTCGCATAATGGCCCATGAGGGCGGATCGGTGCGCGAAGCTAGGTGCAGACGCAGCAGATTAATCTGGCCTTTCTCCTTTTGTTCCACCATCGCCAACATCTCTTCCGCCTGAGCCAGGCTCACCGGATTTTTCTGTGCGCGCTCAAGAAAGCCTCGTGCCGTCTTGAGGTCGTTTCGTTTCAGTGCGACGGCAGCGAGATTGAGCAAAGCGAACGGTTGCTCGGGATTTTTCGCCAGGGCGCGCTGGAACAGCGTTTCGGCTTTTTCCAGGTGGCCTTCCGATAGCTCGAGCCCGCCGAGGTTAATTAACATGCGCGCGGAATCGCCGCCGGCCGCAATCGTGCGGGTAAAAAATGTTCGCGGATCATGCCAATCCTGCGCGCGGTAGAATGTGCACACCCCGAGAAAAACTATCCACAGGGTAGCAATTGCGATCGTCCAGGAAAAAGCGGCTCGATTCCTTTCGATGATTGTCGCGACTTGCAGGGCAATGGCCAGGACAAGGAAAGCTAACGGGACGTAGATCCAATGCTCGGCGATGTTTGCGTTCAGCGAAAAGAGACCGGAGACCGGCAAATACGAGATCGCTGCGCAAATCAGAAGCGCGAAGATTGCCGTCTCACGCTTCCAAGCGCGCCACATCCACCACAGCAGCATACCGAGAATGATAAGGCCGGCGAGCGTTTGTAGTTCGCGCCACGCCCCCGCGGTCAGACTGGCCGGATTATAACCCCACGGATGGTTCTCGACATCGCGCTCCATGTGCAGGTTCACCGGCGCGATCACAACCCCGGCATATTCCGCGAGCGCTCGCGCCGCGATGATGGGACGGACCAGCGCCGGCGCTGGCGGTGAAAGCTGCGGCACTTCGACGGGCGGCACCTGATTGCGCAGCGTTGCGTAGATGGTGACCACAAAAATAAGAGCAATTCCGAATGCCGGAAGCGCTTTCCACTTCTTCGTCAATAAGATCAACATGATAGCGAGACAGGCGAAAACCAGACCGCTCTCCTTACTGAGCGCGCTGGCGAGTAACGCTACGCCGCTGAGCACATAAAATTTCCACGGCACGCCTCGCTCAAGACTGAGCGCCCGGATCAGGCAATATAAGCCTGCGAATCCAAACAGAGCGGCCAGTGCATCGGCACGGCCGGCGACGTAATCCACAACTCCGGAAAGGACCGGATGGAGCGCCCACGCCAGCGACGCAACAGCCGCGATGATCGCACTTCGTCGCTCAACGATTCCGTAGAACCTGAGCAGCGTCAGCGCGAAAACGAAGGACGCGATCGCAGCGGCGGCGTGCAGTAAAATATTCGTGAAGTGATACGGGCCGGGGCGGAAGGCGAACGTCCAATATTCCAGCGTGTAAGCCAGCCGCTGGAGCGGTCGATAAAAATTTGAAGGGGTCGCGTCGAGAAAGAGAAAATGATGAAATCCTTCCGGAATCAGTCGCCAACTACGGATCAGCGGATCGCGCAATACCAGAGCTGTATCATCCCAGACAAATGTGGCCCGCAGCGCCGGAGCATGGGCAACGAAAACTAGAACAACCAGCGTCGCGCAAATGATTAATCTTTGTCTCATTGAAGAAACGCGTGCAGCTTGGGCGCGGTTGGGTTCAGTTTAGGTGAATTACAAACGACTTCTCATCTCGTTAATCGCGTTTTCAATCGCGAGCAACGCTTATGCCGCCGCGCTCCCGGATGATTGTGCCCAACTCATTGTCGCCCTTGCGCCGGATTGGAATGCCGTGCATGGGCGTTTGTATCTCCTGGATAAGATCGATGGGAAGTGGCGCGCCAATGCCGGACCAGTGCCGGTCTTGTTCGGGAAAAATGGGCTGGCCTGGGGGAGTGGGATCGTTGGTCAGGATGAACCTGGCCTGCGAAAACATGAACGAGATGGTCGAGCGCCCGCGGGCATTTTCAGAATCGGCGAAGTTTTTACCTATGATGCCGCACTGCCACCGGGCGCAGACTATCCATTTCATCAGGTGACCGAAGCCGATGTCTGGAGCGACGATCCGCGTTCGCCTAATTACAATCGGCATATCGTGATCGACCCGCGGAATCCGCCGGATAATTATAGCCACGAAAAAATGCGAGGCGGCGATTTTGCTTATCGCTGGCTGATCGAAATCCGGCACAATTCTGATCCGCCAGTGCCCGGCGATGGCAGCGCAATCTTTTTTCACATTCGTCGTGGAGTGAATCGGCCAACGACCGGTTGCACGACGTTGGCTGAACCGGATCTGGTGCGGCTTGTGAGCTGGTTGCGTGCGCCCAAACATCCCTGTTACGCGTTGCTGACAAGGGCGGATTATGCGGCGAAATGGCAAAGCTGGAATCTACCAGAACCGAATTTGGTTGGATTGAAGTGACAAGGAATTGCTGTCTCCGACTGCTGATGTCGGGAAACAGCGATTTCTAATCGCTCTAATCTGGCAATCTAGTTAGCGACTTGTCAGTCGCCCTCAGGGAGGTCGGTAGGTCCGAGCCGGACTGGCGCTAGAGACAACCGGTCCTTGTCGAGCGGGATTTGGCTTTGAACAAACGCCAGGATTCCAGAAACCCCGGGGCAAAATCTTCCGGCTTATTTGCTACCCATCGCTCCACGATATCGACCGGAACGAACTCGACCGCGCTAATTTCCTCTGACGGATAGCGAAACGGCCCGTTATGCTCGCCGCGATAGACGACGATGAATTCTTGCCCGGTCTTTTCCGACGCCGGGAGCTTGCCGATCGGTCGAAGCTGTGCGGCGACGCCTAGTTCCTCATCTAGTTCGCGGTCCGCGGTTTCATCGTACTGTTCGTTAGCTTCCACGTGACCGGCTGTGCTCGAATCCCAGAGCAGGGGATGCCTGTCTTTCCATGGGGAACGCTTTTGTAGAAGTAATTCCCCGATCCCGTTAAAAATTAGGATGTGGACGGCGCGATGGCGGAAGTTATTCTCATGGACTTCCTGTCGGCTAGCACTGCCGATTTCCCGATCATTTTCGTCAACAATCGGAAAGCGCTCAGGACCCGCTTGCGCTGCTGGCTTTACCTTATCCAGCGCGATCAGGTTAGCCAGCTCGATCCATTGTTCACGCGAGAGCTCTTCGGCGCGCGCTGTCAACGGAGCACGAATTTTGCTGGCGACATCTTCCCAGTTGCCGACATCGGCCGCGAGCAGGTTCCGCAGTTGTTTCCGCCGCTGCGAAAATCCGTGCTTCACAATCTCGCGAAAAAATTTGTAATCGGAAATTCCGATTTGCCTTTCGTCGCGTGGCGTGAAACGAACAATCGCCGAGGCGACCTCGGGTTGCGGAACAAAAACCGTCCGCGGAATTTTTCGGAGATACTCGACGCGGTGATGAAGTTGCAGTCGCAAGGTGAGCGCGCCGTAATCAGCAGTTCGCGGTTTCGCGGAGAGTCGCCGCGCCATTTCATCTTGTAACATAAACAATCCCAATAAGATGCGACTCGGGAAATCAACGAAGTGCAATAATAACTGACTCGCAACGTAGTACGGAAGATTTCCGATCACTTTCACATTGCGCTCCGCCAAAAGAATTCGCGTGTCGAAATCAAGCGCATCGCAATGGCGAATCTCGCAGTTCGAATCCGAAAATTTTTCGCGCAGGAAATCGACGAGCCGCGCATCTTTTTCCAACGCGAGCAAACGCGCGCCGCGCCGCAGAATCTCACCGCTGAGTGCGCCAAGGCCTGGTCCAATTTCCAAAACAAAATCTTCAGCGCTGATCTGAGCTTGCTGGACGATCCAGCGCGCAAGGTTTTGATCGTGCAAAAAATTTTGCCCGAGTTTTTTTGCCGGACGTACGCCGGCCTGAGCGAGTGCTATTCGAATTTGTGACAGGTTCACGGAGCGCGCACTAGAACGGCCGGGAAGCGGACCGACTGTTCACAAAAAGCTGTGAACAAAATGCGAGGAGGGCCACCGATTTGTACACAAGTTATTCACAGGCGAGGTGCGACCGCCAGCTGGACGTCTTCTGTAGCCGTCGCGCCCTTTGGGTGACGCGCGCTTCGCATAGCGAAGCGGCTACGGCCCAGCACCGCGGCGATATCCCTGCGGGCGGCCAGCTTTTTCATTTGAGCTGCAAGGCCGCAGACTTTCGCCGCTTTCGCCCTTTTAGATAGGTTCGACGCGCTTCGCCCAGCGTGACGCCCTCCAGGAAATAGGCGGACGCTGCGTGTCCGATCGCGAACGTCCCGGCGCCTGCGACCATTCCGCAGACTACATTTCCCCAGCCCGGGAAGAATTTCAGAAGCGCACGCGCGCCTTCACGCAGCAGCACTCCCGCGCCGACATTTGCGCCGATTGCCCCGACAAATTCGGTAGCGGCGCGCAGACTTCGTTCGCGGCCACTCAGATACATGATTCCGGAAACCATCACCAGTTGCAGGGTCGTAAGAATGGGTAAATCGGCCAGCGGAATCGGTTGTGCACCGATCGCGGTGCAAACGGCCGCGGTTGATTTGATGAGAGTGTTTGCAATTTCACGCTGCGCTCCCCGGTCCCCCGAAATTCGCACAATTTCGACCCGACATTCATTCGGTAGCTTTTTCGCGAGGACGGAAACGAATTGATGCGCCGCTGCCCGGTCAGCCACGCCGTGACCGGCTTCGCCGGAAAACTCGAAGCCCCCCCAGACACGGCCGTGCAATTGCGGCTGAATTCTTTCCGACCAGTCCATCTTAACCGGCTCGCCGTTGTGACCTGCGCCCGGAGTCGGTTCCACGTGAATCGCGACAATCCCGGCGTCTTTGCGCGTCGCGTCGTTCCAGTGGACGCATTCGCTGCCGTTTTCTGCACTTTTCTTTACCTTGGTCCGGCCTTCGGACCCGTCGCTCAAAATGATTATCGCGTCGGCTGAAGCGCGCTCGAGCTCTCCGCGAATAGTTTTTTCCGCATCATCATCGGCGCCGCGGGCGTCGAGCACAGAAACGGTGCCGCGATCTTTGATTTCGAGATCCTGCCACCGAAAAATCTCGAAAACCATCTGGCGTGATGGCTCAACGGCATCGCCATTAAAAAGCAGATTCACGACTTGCGGCATTGGCCAGCGCCCCGAACCAGCGAGGAGCAAACGCGGTGGGCGTTGTTGCAAAAAAAGTTCCTTCAGCGGTGTCAGCTCGTGCAGCACCGGTTTTTGGATCGCGGCGGGCAATTTCCCAAGCAAACCCTCGAGGCGCTCGACGATGTGGAGCAATGCGGACCGATTCACCTGCCGCAATGACCGGTGATTTGGTCGCGAATGCAAGGTGGTAAAAACGTTTTGTCGGCGCTCGAGCTGCGATTTATATGGAGCTATGGAATTAAATTTTGACGCTCTCTCGCGCGCGGCGACAGAAGCGCGCGGCCTGGCCATGGATGCGGTTCAGGCGTCACAATCAGGTCACCTTGGTTTGCCGCTCGGATGCGCGGAAATCGGCGCCGTCCTTTATGGTTACGCGCTCAAACATAATCCCGAAAAACCGCGCTGGATCGGCCGCGATTATTTCGTGCTCTCAGCCGGTCACGGGTCGATGTTCCTTTACGCGTGGCTACACATGAGCGGCTACGATTTGCCAATGTCGGAGATCAAACGTTTTCGGCAATTGCATTCCAGGACGCCGGGCCATCCGGAGTTTGGAGACACGCCGGGCGTCGAATGCACGACCGGTCCACTTGGCCAAGGAGTCGGTAACGCAGCCGGAATCGCGGTCGCATGCAAAATGGCGACGGCGCGTTTCAACACTGCCGAGCACCGGATTTTCGATCAGCATGTAATTTGCCTTGCCGGTGACGGTTGCATGCAAGAAGGCGTGGCTTCGGAGGCAGGTGCTTTCGCAGGACACTTCGGTCTCGATAATTTGATTCTTATTTACGATAGCAACGCGGTGACGCTCGATGCGCCGGCAACCGCAACCCAGAGTGAAGACACGGGCGCGCGTTTTAAGGCTTACGGCTTCGACGTTCAGGAAATCAACGAGGAAGATATGCAGGCATTTCTCGACGCTCTCAACAATGCGAAAGAAAACAACAATGGCCGGCCGAAGTTCATCATTTCGCACAGTTTGATCGGGAAAGGAATTCCCGAAGTCGCAGGCACTTACAAGGCGCATGGCGAGGCCGGTGCGAAATTTGTCGATGCTGGCCGCAAAGAACTCGGTCTGCCCGACGAACATTATTTCGTTTCGAAGGAGACTTACGCCTACTTTGCCGAGCACAAGAAGAAGTTGCTGGCCGATTACGAGCGGTGGGAAAAAACTTACAACGAGTGGCGTAATAAAAATCCTGAGCTAGCGAAAATGCTCGACAATGGGATCGAACGCAACGTTCCGAAAGATCTTCTATCGAAGATTCCGGAATTTCCCAAGGACGCGAAGCTGGCGACCCGCAAAGCGGGCAGTGAAGCCTTGCAGCCGATCGCGCAGGCGATGCCGCTGCTCATGAGCGGCAGCGCCGATCTTCACGGCTCGACCTTGAACTACATCAAGAACGGCGAAGATTTCACTCGCGAGAATCCGAAGGGGCGCAATATCCGGTTTGGAATTCGGGAACACGGCATGTGCGCGATCCTGAATGGAATTTCTTATCACGGGCTGTTTCGCGCCTCAGGTGCAACCTTTACCGTTTTTACTGATTATTGCCGTGCCTCGATTCGGTTGGCAGCACTGGCGAAACTTCCCAATGCCTACATTTTCACGCACGACTCGATCGGAGTCGGTGAAGACGGCCCGACTCATGAACCGGTCGAGACGATCAGCTCCGTGCGGGTGATGCCGAACATCGATGTGATTCGCCCGGCCGATCCAGAGGAGACGGCGGGCGCATTTGTTGCCGCAATGGAACGAACTGACGGCCCGACGCTCATTGCGCTGACTCGACAGGTCGTTCCGATTTTGAACGATGTCGATCTTCACGCGCGCCGCGAAGGAGTACGGCGCGGCGGCTACATTGCAAAACGCGAGAGTGAACCGCTGGAACTGATCATTCTGTCGTGTGGGAGCGAATTGCAGCACGCGCTCGCGGCGGCGAACGAACTCGGGGCCGGCACGCGTGTCGTTTCGATGCCATGCACGGAACGTTTCAATCGCGAATCGGAGGAATATCGCGAGGAGGTTTTGCCGAAGAATGTTCGCAAACGTGTCGCCATCGAAGCCGGCGTCCCCGAAATTTGGTATCAATACGTTGGCCTCGACGGGAAAGTGATCGGCCTGCACCGCTTCGGCTTGAGCGCGCCCGGCGCGGAAGTGATGAAGGAATTCGGCATCGATGCGCAGCATGTGATTGACGCGGCAAAGTCACTAGGGTAGGGGCGACCTCAATCGGTCCGAGCCGGACTGGCGTATGCGGGCGGTTCGGTGACCCGCCCCTACCTAGAACGCCTCTTCAGGCTCGCGCACGTTCCGTGCGCGATCTTCGAAGCGGGTGAATTCTTTCAAGAAGGTGAGGGGAATTTCGCCGACCGGTCCGTTCCGTTGTTTCGCGATGATCAATTCGGCCTCGCCCTCTTTCTCCGCGCGCGCTTCCTCGTCTTCTTCGTAAACTTCTGGACGCACCAGCAAACCGACCAAGTCTGCATCCTGCTCGATCGATCCTGATTCGCGCAAATCGCTCAGCCGCGGCTTTCCGCCTGTTCGTTGTTCCGGTTGTCGATTCAACTGTGCAACGACAATTACCGGAATGTTCAGTTCCTTAGCGAGCGCTTTCAGCCCGGCGGAAATTTCCGAAATTTCAAGCTGCCGATTTTCCTTTGCTCGTTTGCTCGGCGATCGCACCAGCTGCAAGTAGTCGATCAGCACGAGTTGTATATCCTGCTGTGATTTCAAGCGGCGCGCCTTGGCCCGCAGTTCCAGAATTTCCAGTGACGGACTGTCGTCGATAAAAATTTTCGATTCCGCCAGTTTTGACGCGGCGGCGGTCAAGCTAGGGAAATCGCGCTCGCCGAGAAAGCCATCGCGCACTCGCTGCAAATTGACGCGTGCGCGCGAGCAAAGCATCCGTTGCACAAGTTGCTGGCTGCTCATTTCCAGACTGAACACCGCGACCGGCTTCTTTTGATTCACTGCGACATGTTCCGCCACGTTCATCGCGAAGGCGGTTTTGCCCATGCTCGGTCGGCCGGCAATGACGATCATCTCGGCTGGATGCAATCCACTGGTCAGGCGATCCACTTCGACGAAGCCCGTCGATAACCCGGTGATGCCGCCGCGACGCTCCCACAGCTTCTCGATCGATGCGAGCGCGTCCATCACCTGTTCCTTCATGGTGAGGAGTTGACCTTTGAACCGGTCGTCGCCGACTTTGAAAATGTTGTGCTCTACTTCGTCGAGCAAGGGCCCAACTTCGCCTTGTTCCTCATAAGCGCGACGCACTCCTTCAGTGCAGGTGGTGATAATCTGGCGCAAAACATATTTGTCCCGGACAATCTCGAGGTAGTAGTCAAGATTCGCCGCCGTTGGGACGAAGGTAAACAGGCTGGTGACAAATGATGCGCCGCCGATTGTCTCGAGAACGTTCTTGTCGCGCAATGTCTGAGTAAAGGTGATGAGGTCGATGGCCTGACCGTTGTTCCACTGTTCGACCAGAACCTCGAACACCGTTTGGTGTGCCGGGACGTAAAAGTATTCCTCTTTGATTTTCTCGACGCACTCGGGGATCGCCTCTTGTGGGGCGATCAACATCGAACCGAGCACACCCTGCTCGGCTTCGACGCTCTGAGGCGGGGTGCGGTGAATATCCTGTGTGGAACCTGTTGGCGAGTTCTGAAAAACTCTTCCGCCACTCTGCTCCGCCGAGCCTCGACCAGCGCCATTTCCCGCTGTCTTACGAGGCTTCTCAGGATTCGTTCCCTGAGAACTCGCCATTTATTTACGTTTTCGGAATAATCCTCGTTTCGGAGCCGGTTCCCCCGATTCGGTTGTTTCCGCCGGTTTGGGCTCCTCAAGCGCAGATTTCACTTCAAATTTGAAATTCACCGTCACGTCGTGATGCAACTTGATCGTCACCTCGTGCTCGCCCGTGGTCTTGATCGGATGTTCGAGATGAATTTTATGCCGATCGATCTCCTCCCCGATTTCGTTCTTCAATCGCGTCACGATATCCTGCGCGGTGATCGAGCCGAAAGCCTTGCCGGTCTCGCCGGTTTCAAGCTTGAAGGTCACGCGCAGTTTGTTGATCCGCCGTGCCAGTTCTTCGGCTTCATTCAGCTCGCGCGCTTCGCGTTCGGCTCGCTTCTTTTTCAAATTCTCCAGCTGCCGCAGACTTGCCGGCGTCACTTCGTGCGCTTTGCCCCGCGGCAGCAGATAATTTCGCGCGTAACCGCGACGCACTTTGACGATGTCCGCCTCGGCCCCTAAGCCGGGCACATTGTCAGTCAAAATAATTTCAGTCGTCGGCATGATAAAAATTGTGCGGTTTTTGAGAGTGCGGGAGGTGGATTATAGGGTCGGCAGACGCGGTGTCAATTGATTCAATCGTTTTAGGGTGTGCGCGAAGGTACGACGATGGCCTTATTAAGTTCAACTCTTGCACATTTACCCTCTGCGTGCGGTCGTTCACGGCCCAGCAGTGTTCACTGCCGATTGTTACCTCACCAATTCCGATGCCTACTTGGAAAGGAAGTGACGCTATCCGTGTCCTCACTAAATCCACGCAATGAACAGCCGCTCCTTGAAGCCGCAGCCACGCCACTTGCAGCGATTTACATCATCCCAAGCTTCATCCGACCCGCTTCACTGATCATGTTTTGATTCCACGGCGGATCCCAGACGAGCTGAACATCGGCTTCATCGACGCCGTCGATCGTAAGGATTTTGCTCTGTGCATCATGCGCGATCGCGGGTCCCATGCCACAGCCCGGCGCGGTCAATGTCATCTTCACGTCGACGCGTGTACCGCCATCTTCTTTCTGCGTCAGCTTGCAATCGTAAACTAATCCGAGATCAACAATGTTCACCGGAATTTCCGGGTCATAACATTGGCGCAACTGATTCCAGACATCTTCCTCCGAAACTTCGCCGTCTTTCGCGCCATTGGTCGATCGCACCGGTTGCGCTTCGCTCTTTTCCAAACCAAGTGCATCGCCATCTTTCTCCGCCACTCGGGACAACCCAAAATTCGTCGCGACGGTGTAACTGCCGCCAAGTGATTGCGTAATCACGCCAGGCGTTCCCGCCGGGATTGTGATCTTCGTCCCCGCCGGTATTTGAATCGCCTCAATGTCGCGACTGGTGCTGAATTCAGTGTTCTCGTACATAAGCGTCTTCCATAATTGTGCTCGGGTTTGTCAGCTGGCGCAAATTGTGTCTGATGCGGCGCGGATCAAATCCGGGTAGCGCACGCGTCTCGCGTGTTGCGTTTCGGCGTCTCGCCGAAACGATTTTGGCAAGGAAGTCCACGATGGCGAGACGCGTGCGCTACCCGGAATCAAAGCGCCTGGGGCGCTTCCAGCAACTCGATCACGCGCTTGAGCAATCGGCCGGCGCCGCCACCGTCGAGGCTGCGATGATCAAAGCTCAAGGTAATTTGTGCTTCGGTGACGGGAACGAATTCGGATTTTGAGTCGTCCCAGCGTGGTGTTTTTTTGCCGACGCCGAGACCAAGAATCATGGTTTGATCGGGGAGAGGAATAGGCGTGCCCCATTCCACTCCAAATGTTCCGAAATTCGAGACCGCGGCGATGCCGCCAGCCTGCATTTCCGGCGAGATCCGTCGCTGACGGCCAAGTGCGACAAGTTCGTCATACTTCGTCGTCAATTCTGCGAGTGACGTCTTGTCGGCGCCGCGCAGGATCGGAACGATGATTCCATCCTGCGCTTCAATTGCCAGGCCAATGTCGATGCTGTTCGATTGCAGAACACGTGAGCCGATGAGTTTTGCGGCCGCTGCCGGATTTTCCGCAAGCGCTAGCGCGAGTGCGCGCAACGCATACAGCGCGGGACCGGGCTTCGGGTCGCGTTGTTTACGATCCGTTAGGACAGGGTCGAGATTTACCGACGAGCCGATCGTCGCCAACGGCCGCGACCAACTTCGTCGCATCGCATCTGCGACGCCAGCCCGGATTGCCGAGGCGTCGCTCGCTGTCTGCGATTCAATTTGGCGCAAATAATTTTCGAGATCTTTGATGGTGACACGATTGCCGGTGCCGGTTCCCGCGATTCCAGCGAGATCGGCATTCGTTAATTGTAACTCCGCCATTCGCGCACGAACGCGTGGCGACAAAAATCCTGCGCCCTTGGCGGCAGCAGGAACGGGCAGACCACCACTGGGCGCTGCGCCTTGTGTGCTGATCCGCGAAGTGCGAACCGCGCTTTCATCGATCTGGAAATGTGCGCCGTTTCCGCTTTTTGCTTTTTCGTCATCTCGCCCGGGAATTTCCGCGGCCACCTGGCCCTGCGGCTCGGGCGGCGCCTGCTTTGCGAATCGCGCCGCGTCCTCTTCGCTCGCCTCAATGTAACCGAGCACCGCGCCGATCGGATACGTTTCCTTCACCTGCGCGTCGATCTTTGCAACCTCCCCGGCGCACGGCGTGGTCACTCCCATGACCGCTTTGTTGGTTTCGACCTCCATGATCTCCTGGTCGGCAACGACCTTTTCGCCCGGTTTCACGTTGATCGAGACAATCGTGGCTTCGGCGATCGATTCGCCGAGCTGTGGCATGATGATTGGAACCTGTGGCATAAATTATTCTCGAAGTAGCTGACGCGCTCTTGCGGCAATCACTTTGCTGTCCGGGCGATGCGCTGACCAGAGATTTGGATGATACGGAATAGGAGTGTCTTTGGCGTTGATCCGCGCCGGCGCGGCATCGAGCAGATGAAAGGCTTCGGTGGTCACGCGCGCGATCACTTCCGCAGTCGCGCCGCCCCAAGGAAAAGATTCGCCGACCGCCAGAAGCCGGCCGGTTCTGGCGACCGACGCAAGGACAGTGCCGGTATCGAGTGGTTTGACGGTACGCAGATCGATCACTTCGATCTCGAATCCTTCCTTCGCAATCTCCTCCGCCGCAATCAAAGATTCCTGCAACATTGCGCTGTAGCTAACGATCGTTAGATCGCGTCCGGCCCGCGCGATCCGCGCTTGGCCGATCGGCATTCCTTCACTGGGGAGATCATCGGCTTTGAGATGGTAATAAAGATACTTGTGTTCGCAGTAAACCACCGGGTCATCAATTGCCACCGCATCGATCAGCATCGTGTATGCGTCTTCCACGGTTGCCGGCGTCATCACAACCAGGCCGGGATAATGCGCGTAAAGTGATTCCATTGATTGAGAATGGAAAGGGCCGCTCCCTTTGGTGCCGCCACTCGGCAACCTAATCGTGATCGGGACCGATATATTGGTGCGCCAGTAATGCGTTCCGGCATTGTTGAGGATCTGGTTGAGCGCGATGCTGGAGAAATCGGCAAACTGCATTTCCACAATCGGCCGCATGCCCTCGAGCGCAGCGCCGATGGCCGTGCCCACCATGGCGTCCTCGCTGATCGGCGTATTCAGGACGCGTCCGGGAAATTCTTTGGCCAATCCTTTGGTCGCCTTGAATGCGCCGCCGAAGGTTCCACCCACGTCCTGTCCGTAGATGAAGACGCGTTTGTCATCGCGCAGGAGTCTCGCCTGCGCTTCACGGATAGCCTCGAGATAAGTAATGCTCATAATGAGAATGACGAAGCCCGGATGACGAAGCTCGAAACAATGTCGAATGACGAACCATGAGTCCGCCGCCCGATCCTGTTCGTCATTTGAGCATTCGGATTTGTTTTGGATTTCGTCATTCGAGCTTCGTCATTCATCACCCTCGGGATGATCAACCAGTTCGCGTTGCGACAAGGCGCACCAGTCTTCTTCTTCACCCTTCGGCACCGGTTCTTTTTGAGCCATGGCGAAAGCTTCGTCCACCTGGCGGACGGCGTCTTCCCGCCAGGCTTGTAATGTTGCGGAGTCAACAAGCTCCCGTTCCTTGATGAATTCCTGCACGCGTTGCACGCAATCGAAGGCGAATGGCTCGCCGTACATTTCCTTCGGAACATAACTGAAATCGTCGTGTTCTCCGTGGCCGGCCAGGCGCAGGACGGATGCGACGACGAGCTGCGGTGGTCGGCCGGCACGGGCACGTTTCACCGCCATGCCGATAACGTCGAGGCATTGTGTGAGATCGGTGCCGTCCAATTCGTAGCCTTCGAAACCGTAACCGCGGGCGCGATCGACCAGGCTCGCGCAGGCAAACTCGCGGTCGTTTGGCGTAGAATAGGCGTAATGATTATTGGTCGCGACCACGACCAGCGGGACATGTTCGACCGCGGCGATGTTGAGGCCTTCATGGCTGGCGCCGGTTTGCATTCCGCCTTCCCCAATTGTCGTTAGGCCAACGAAGTTTTTCTCGCCCCGGCCTCGCTTCGCCATGAGCGATCCGACGAGCACGGAAACCATGGCGCCGAGATGGCTGATCATGGCCAGCTGTCCCTCCCGCGGTTTACCACGGTGAATGTTGCCGTCGCGGCCCCGCATCGGTCCGGTGCGGGTCCCAAGATACGTGCGTGCGACATCGACCAGCGGTTCGCCGAAGGCGGAGCGTCCAGCCTGGTCGCGAATGAGCGGGGCAAAGACGTCGCCCTTTTGCAAAAAGATACCGCAGGCAACGCTGACGGCTTCCTGGCCTTTGCCGACGTAAACGCCACCAGTAATGCGGCCCCCGCGATACATGCTGGCGAGTTTTTCCTCAAACGTGCGGGCCAAAAGCATCCAGCGAAACGCCTCGAAGTATTTCTCGTGGACTGGCGCTTCGGTTGGGGCTTTTTTCTTCTTGGGTCGCGCCGTTTGCAGCATCGAACGATTGTAGCCAACATCAGCGCCGGTGCGCAAAAAATTTTCGCGGTTTCCTTCGCGTGAACGACGGGTGTTCTGGGAGAGCGGGCTGCCGGGTAGCGCACGCGTCTCGCCATCGCGGACTTTCCCGGCTGTTTACACAGCTCTGTAATTCACGCTATTAGGAAGATCGTCTCGGCGGGACGCCGAGACCAACACGCAGACGCGTGTGCCACTCGGACTTATCGTGCGGCGACGGAGCCGATGCGCCGATTTTCTTCGTGCATCGGGAAATTTGCCTGCGTTACTTCCTCGGCTGGGGCACTGGCACCGTTGGCCGAAGGCGGCTTCGGCGGGGTGAGCTTCATTCCGACCAGTTTGCTTACTCCGCGCTCCTCCATTGTCACGCCGTAAAGAATATCGGCTTTGGCGATGGTGCGTTTGTTGTGAGTGATGATGATGAACTGACTCTGTGAGACGAAGCGTTCCAACACCTTGATAAACCGATTGATATTGGATTCATCGAGCGGCGCATCCATTTCGTCGAGGACACAAAACGGACTCGGTCGCACCATATAAATGGCGAACAAAAGGGCGACCGCGGTCATAGTCCGTTCGCCGCCGCTCAATAGCGAGATGCTTTGCAATTGTTTGCCCGGCGGTTTGGCGATGATTTCGATGCCACAATTGAGCGCATCGTTCTCGTCCATTAACTGCAGATCGGCACGGCCCCCGCCGAAAAGCTCGGCAAACATCTCCCGGAAATTCACTCGGACTTGCGAGAACGTCTCCGCGAAAAGTTCCTTTGTGGTTGCATTGATCCGCGCAATCACATCGAGCAGCTCGCGCCGCGAATTGGTCAGGTCGTTGTTCTGCGCTTCGAGAAAACGATAACGCTCTTCCAATTCGTCGTATTCCTGGACGGCCTCGAGATTAACTGGCCCCATGTTTTCGAGCTGACGCGTGAGATCCGCGATGAGATTCTCGATATCAGGCGTTGTAGCCGGTTCCGCCGGCGGTGTTTCTTCGTCTGGGCCGCGGCTGACGACCGCGGCTACAGAGTCCTTTGCGAAGCGTTTGAATTGCGCGTGCAGAACTTTTTCATGGGCCGGTTCGTCCGGCTGGAAGGCGCGGAGATCAAGCCGATAACGCTCCATCACGTGTTCGGCCAAATGCTCGATCTGAAGCTGCAACTGCGTTTGCCGGACCGAATGTGTCCCGCGTTTCTCCTGCAGTTCGCTGAGGCGGTCGCGGGTGCTGCGCAGCTCGGCTTCATCGGAGTTAATGTTTTCCAACCGGTTGGTGCGCTCTGTTACCAGTTTCCCAATCTCAGCTTCACGCCGCCTGCATTCCCGGGTTTGTTGTTCGATCGCGTTCCGGGCAGACCCATCTTCCGCGGCCTGCGTGACCAGACGAGCTTCATAATTCTCAATGTCCGCGCCTCGCGTCGAGATCAGTTCCGTCAGTTCAGTTTGACGGGCCAGCATAGGCGCGCGCTGCGCCAGCAAATTTTGATGTTTTTGCTCATGAGTTGCGGCGGTGATTCGCAGCTCGGCCAACCGGGCCGTGGCATCTTCCTCTTCCTGCAATGCTTTGTTTCGCTGCGTTTCCACGAGCGAGATGTCGCTTCGAGCCTCGGTGATTCTTTTTTCAAGTTGTGCGGTCTGTGCCTCGAGACTCCGAATCTGCTCGTCGGCCGCGACGACTTGGCGTTCGAGAGTCGAGCAATCGGATTTAAGTGACTCCAGTTCTCGCTCGGCCGAATACTCTTCGCGCTCCAACTCCGAAATTTTGGAGGCTGAGGCGGTTTGGGCAAATTGAGCCTCCTGATGCGAGACAACTGCCTTTTCGAGGATGACGGTAGCCGCGGTAATTTGGGACTCGAGCGAGCCGCGTTTTTGCTCAACGCTCGTCTGCTCGCGTCTTAGTTTCGTTAGCTCTGTTGCAATTGCTTCGATCCGCGCCTTGCGCTCCAGCAAGGAGTCTGTCCGAACTTTCCCGCTGCCTCCAAAGAGAACTCCCTCACGCGAGATGAACTCGCCGCTCAAAGTTGCAGCTGCGATTTCTGGATCTTTCCTGATCGCGATCAACGCGTCATCGAGATTTTTGAATAGCGCGACGTGGTCAAGCAAACGTCGCACAAGGGGGGCCAGGGCCTCCGGCGCCTGCACCTTGTTCGCAGCCCAGTCCACTGCCGTCGGCGGCAAATCTTTCGTCGGGCGATCACGGTGTTCCATACCTCCAAGAACAAGAGCCGCCTGACCCAACTGATGTTGGTTCAGATGCGAAATGATTTCGGCCGCCCGCCCGGCGTCTCGCAAAATAAGGGCATGCAAGTTTCGTCCCAACGCAGCTTCGATCGCAGGAACCAGCTCATGCGGGACATTGAGCTGTGCCGCGAGGGCGCCGCCAAATTCAAATTCCTTGTTCTTTAATAGAGCCTGCGAGCCCTGGGTCAGGCCTTCGCCTTCTTCGTTGAGTTGGCGCAAGACTTCGTGACGCGATTCGTTTTCGGCAATGGTGCGATCAATCGCCGCTAGTTTTTTCTCGAGATCGGCCAGCGCGCTTCGGCTTTCACGCAAGGCGTCTTCCTGCGAGCGCACGCGCGCGAAAAGTTGCTCCGCTGTTTGTCGTTCGGCTTCGGTGGTGGCGCGCGCGTTCGCAATCTGCGCGTTTAATTGTTTGTGATGGGCCTCCGCTGCCGCGATCCTGGTCCGAGCCGTTTCGGAGTCGCGGTTGGTTGTATCGCGCCGCTCGCGCAAATCACGCAAATCTTCTGTAATCGCGGACAGTCGGAGCTCGTCTTTTGACAAACTCATTTGTGTGTCGCGGAGCTTTTGATCGCACACGCGGAAAGCTTCGCGCTGTCTGGCGACGCTTTCGGTCAGTTGCTTCAGTTCTTGGTTCCTTTGTTCGAGTAGTCGCGCAGTTTCCTCTACCAGGGCATTGGCAGATTCGATTTCTGCATTCTGGTCCCGCAATTTTGATTCTGCCGATTCAATCTCACGCCGGCTTCGTTCGATCCATTGGCGCAACTCCACGCCATGTTTTTCATTGAACTCGATCCGGTGCCGATGCGACGCGATCTCGCTTTCCAATTGCTGTAACTTACTGCGCCCATCCGCGATGTTTTCATCGGCTGCGTCGAGTTCGCGGCGCGCCTCGGCAAGTTTCGCTTCGCGCTCATTGATCTCGTTGCGGGTCGACTGTTCGGTTTCTGAGATGCGCGCAATCTCGGCCGAGCAGTCGCCCAGTTCACCCTCGAGGCTCTGCAATTTTCGATGTGAGAAATGGGTGTCGAGCACCTGTAAGTCCGCGTGCAATGCTTGATAGCGCCGCGCCTTGCCGGCCTGCCGTTGCAGCGAACCGATCTGACGCTTCACTTCTTTGATGATGTCGCCGATGCGCAACAGATTCGCTTCGGTCGCTTCGAGTTTGCGCAACGCTTCCTTTTTTTGCGTCTTGTATTTCGTGATCCCGGCCGCTTCCTCGAAAACACTGCGGCGATCTTCGGGTCGCGAACTCAGGATCAGGTCGATCTTGCCCTGCTCCATGATGGAATAGGCGGTGCGGCCAACTCCGGTATCGGCGAACAAACTGTGGATGTCCTTTAGGCGACACAAGGTCTTGTTCAGGAAATATTCGGAGTTGCCGTCGCGATAAATGCGTCTGGTTACACGCACGTCGTGCCAATCGACCCCGAGTTCCTGAGAACACTCGGTGAAGTTGAGCGAGACTTCGGCGAAGCCGAGCGGCTTGCGCGATTCGGCGCCGTTAAAGATGACGTCAGCCATCTCGCCACCGCGCATCGACTTAGCGGATTGCTCGCCCAAGACCCAGCGGACAGCGTCGCAGACGTTGGATTTGCCGCAGCCGTTGGGACCGACGATGGCGGTGACGCCTTCGTGGAAATTAAAGATCGTTTTATCGGCGAACGACTTAAAGCCGAAGAGCTCGAGCGATTGAAGATGCATTGATGGCCGTTGCCGGTTGTGGAGAATATAGCGTAGCTGGGGGAGAAACAAGCCGAATCTACACAATTCGGCGGGTAGTCGGGCGGCCCGACCACAACATTTAGCGGTCGGGGGCTTCGGTCAGCCGAAATGTTGAAGCGATCAAGTAAAAAACAGTGGCCACCACCAGAACGATTCCCGTGATTATAAATTCGCGTGCAGTAGCGTGCGCCAGGATCCAGATGATAGTGACGATGGCGAGCGCGGGCACAATTTTCATGCCGGGAAAGTTAAAAGGCAGACCGTCGGCGCGGACGTCGCGTTGGACCAAAAACCAGCAGGCGGCGCAGCAGAGAAGATACATCAGGAGGACAGCAACGTTGGAAAGGACGGCCAGTTTTTCGAACGTTCCGGTCACGGACAGCGCAAACGCGAGCGCGGCGTAAGTGATGATGGCGACATCCGGTGAGCGATAACGCGGATGCACGTGCGCAAACCAGGCCGGCAACGCGCCGTCGCGGCCGAAGGCGAAGATCATTCGTGGTGAACTAAGGATGTCGCTCGTGACGAACCCGAACGCCGAAATGGTCGCACCCGCGAGGAGAATGGTGCGGCCGATGTGGCCGAGAAAGGTCGCAGCCGCTTCGGCGAGCGGCGCGTCCTTGTGATTCGCAAGATCGGCCCCGAGCGTTCCCTGGGCCACGAGCTGGATGAGAATGTAAATGATCGTGGTGGTGACTAGCGCGAGATAAGCCGAGCGCGGAACCGTGCGCGCCGGATTTCTCACCTCCCCGCTCGGGATCAACGCCACTTCGATCCCGACAAAAGCGAAGATTAACAAAATGACGGCGTCGCCCAAGGGTTTGCTCCCGGGCCAGCCGGTGAAGGTGAGGTTCGGCGGATGAATGAAAAAGATTCCAACGCCAATGAACAACAGCAGCGGAAGAAGTTTCGCGACCGTGATTGCCGTGACCGCGCCCGCACCTTCGCGCACGCCGCGGATATTGATGAACACCAGCACACCATAAACGGCAAACATCACGACGATGCGCATCACTGGCCCGCCAAGAAACGGGACAACGAGAGCAACCGAGTTTGCCAGCACATTGACAACGCCCGCGACTGCGCCCAGTGCAGTCAGAAAATAAAGGACGCCGGCGAGAAACCCAATGTATTTACCAAACGCGACTTCGACGTATGCATATAATCCGCCGGTCAAGGACACACGACTTCCCGCGATTGCGAAACAAGTGACGAACAGAACCATCGCGATCGCGCAGCATACAAATGCGAGCGGCGCCGCGGATCCCAGCCCCTGCGCAACTGTGGCGGGGATCACAAAAATTCCCGCACCGATTGTCGAGCTCACGATATTCGCGGTCAGCGATGGAATGCCGATCCCGCGGACGAGTTGCTCATCGGTGTGCTTCGCCTGCTCAGTTATTGTTGCCGCTTCGTCAGCCATGTCGCGAATGGTGTCGTATTCGCCTGCGCGAGACAAGAACGACTCAGGCGGGCCAGGAGAGAAAAGAAATGCCTAGCTAAAATGTGGATTCGGCTTCAGCCATGACGCGTCCGGCTTCAATCCCTTTGCGCGGGCTGCATTGTAAATCGAAAGGAGTTGGTCCACCGCCGCGTGCAGAACTTCGCCTTCATGTCCTTCGTCGTCCGCGGTTGCTGCCGCCGGTGCATCCACTCCGCTGACGGAGATCTCATGACTTCGTCGGACGACGATTTTGGCCGAATGAATCGGGCGATAGAGGCGAATAGTGATTTCGCCGGGAATATCCCGTAACGAGAACCGAAATTCAGAGAGGAAAATCAATGGCTCTCGAATCGCCGGATCAGTTAGCGCTTCTTCACGACTCCAACTCATAAAGCGTGGACGCGAATGTTAGGGGAATCGATCAATGATTCAACGACAATTCTTCATGATGCGGCGTTTGCGGTCACCTGTAGCCGGCATCGGTAGATGTCGCGCGCCGGGATCACCGGTCCCGGCTACAATGAGGGCGAGCTCTGCGAGCCGTTCTCGCTTCTCCCCCATTTGGCATCGGGACGTTCGGCGTTGAGTGTTAGGTGTCGGCGTTACCCGCCGGCACCCAGGACCTTACCGAGCTCGGCTTGCGCGGCGCGAAGTTCCGGAGCGCGCGCTGCGATGGCGTTCTCCAGTGCGGCGCGGCGATTGTCGAGCAACTGATGAATACGCCGGGTCTCGAGCATGTTCCTGATGCGCAGGAGCACTTCAATGTGATCCAACGGTTTGTTCAGGAAATCGGTCGCGCCAAGATTCAGGGCCCGAAGTTTGGTTTCCTCATTCACATCGGCGGTGAGGACAATGATTGGAAGAAAAACTTCGGTCCGATTGCCGGAGAGCGCTTCCAGAACGGTAAAGCCATCCATATGGGGCATGAAGAGATCGAGCAGGATCAAGTCCGGATCGAATTCGCTGCAAAGCTCGACCACCTCGCGGGAATCGGTCGTTGATTTAACGTGAACGTAACTCTGGTCACTCAGCATATCCTCGAGGAGCGCGACGTTGGCGGGCTCGTCATCGACGATGAGAATCCTCATTTTCGCGTAGGCGGCGAAGTCGGCATTCCATGTGGTAGTATTCATTTGGGCGAGTTAGCTTTCTTTATTAATTCATTGTCTTTTCCGTT
Source organism: uncultured Verrucomicrobiae bacterium (assembly GCA_963781735.1). Taxonomy (GTDB): domain Bacteria; phylum Verrucomicrobiota; class Verrucomicrobiia; order Chthoniobacterales; family UBA10450; genus AV69. The sequence goes on from CAWAHI010000020.1 coordinate 80,654, forward strand.
CGGTTTTTGGATCAGCGTCTTGGAGTCGGTCGATGGCCAGGCCGATTCCTCGATGACTCGAGAGAATCTGGCGACGTCAAGTGGTTTGGTCAGGTAATCACGCGCGCCCGCCGTCATGAATTGTTGAATCTGGCGCGCGGTCGCGTCGGCACTGAGAACGATCACTGGAATTTTTCGTGTTGCTTCCTCGCCCTGTAATTGCGAAAAGACATCCCATCCGTCCAGGTCCGGCAGGTGCACGTCCAGCAGGATGAGATCGGGCGAATGTTTGCGCGCCAAATCCAGCCCGAGCCGGCCCTGCATTGCGCTGAGAAGTTCAACTTGCGGTTGCTGGCGTAGAATTTCCTGAACGAGGTTGAGATTGGAAAGATTGTCCTCGATGTAAAGGATGGTGCGCTTGCCTTGAGTTCTGTTCAGCACCGGCACCGGTTCGTCGTTATCGGTTTCAGGCACTTGAATCGAGGGCGGCTCAGCGCGGGGAAGATCGACCCAGAAAGTACTGCCGCGTCCCATCTGGCTACTCGCCCCGATGCCGCCTCCCATCGCGTGCATAATGCGTGCAGAAAGAGCAAGGCCGAGGCCAGTTCCCTCGACCGACGATTGCTCCGCGCCCAATCGGTCGAAGGGCGTAAATAGCCGAGACAATTTTTCGCTGGCGATGCCCGAACCCATGTCGGCGACAACAAACCGCATCGTGCCTTCACCGGAAGATCGGTAGGAGATTGTAACTTTGCCGGTTTTCGGACTGTATTTGACAGCGTTCGAGAACAGATTGAGCAGAACCTGCTTGAATCGTTGGAGATCTGCCTGGACATACACCGGCGGATCAACACGACCCGGTGCAATGAATTCAATGCCGCGTTCCGCTGCCAGCGGTCGGATGAGATCGAGTGCTTCATCCAGCACATCGGCGAGACAGACCGGTTCAAGAGAAAGCTGCATCGCCCCGGCTTCGATCCGGCTGATGTCGAGGATTTCGTTGATCAAATTGAGAAGGTGGCGGCCGGCACCCGTGATGTGACCGGCACGAGTTCGCATCGGCCCCGCCGGGCTTTGTCTTTCAATGAGCTGGCCAAAGCCTAGAATTGCGTTTAGCGGGGTGCGCAACTCGTGGCTCATGCGCGAGAGAAACTCGCTTTTCGCTCTGTTCGCCCGTTCCGCCTCTTCTTTGGCCTCGTTCAACTCGCGCTCGACTCGCTTGCGATCAGTCGTATCACGGATCGCCGCCATCGCGAGGGTTCCCTCGTCGGTCTCGAGCGGGCTAAGGCTAATCTCCAGTGAAAATTCCTTGCCATCCTTACGCTTTCCGGCCAGCTCAAGCCCGGCTCCCATCGGCTGGGCGCGCGGATTCTTGAAAAAGTCGGTTCGATGGCCCGGATGCGTGCCCCGGAAGCGTTCCGGAACCAGGATCTCGATGTCTTTCCCGAGTAATTCCTCGCGCTGATAGCCGAAGATTTTCTCCGCCTGCGAATTCACCAGCATGATCGAGCCGTCACATTTTACGATGATGATGGCATCAGGCGCGGATTCCAGGAGAGCCTTGAATTTTTGATCCGCCTTGCTGCGCTCGGTGATGTCCTGGGAGGTCCCGACAATCCGGATGATCTTGCCTGTCTTATCGAGCACAGTTCGACCAAGCGTGTGCAAAAGTCGGGTTTCGCCATTCGGCAGAATAATGCGCGCTTCTATGCCGGAGGTTTCATTGCCGGCGGCCAGTTTCCTCAGCCACTTACGCGCTCGCTTGCGATCCTCCTGGTGAACGGACGCCATGAAACGCTCGTAACTGGGTAGGAATTCGTCCGGGGCAAATCCAAACAACCGATATTGTTCTTCCGACCAAAAGACCTGGCGCGTGGCGACGTCCCATTCCCAGCTTCCGACATGAGCAACCCGTTGTGCTTCGCTCAACCGCGATTCGCTGAACTTAAGGGCGTCCTCGGCTTGTTTGCGCCGTGTGACGTCTCGCCAAATTCCGGTGTAAAATTGCCCCTGGTTGGTTTTCCAGCTCGAAAGAGTCAACTCAACCGGAAATTCCGCGCCGCCTTTTCTAAGGCCCTCGATTTCCACCCTTTTGCCTACACGACGCGTTTCCCCCGCCGCTTTCAGGCGGGCTATCGTGTCGCGGTGCAAGCCATGATACCGCTGCGGGATAATGGTGGTGAGCGGTTTGCCAAGCGCCTCAGTTTCTGTGTAGCCGAAAATTGCAGCGGCGCTGGGATTCCAGAAAACAATATTGCCACTCTCATCCGCCGAGACAATCGCGTCTCCGATGGAGTGGGTGACCGAGCGAAGTTTCGCTTCCGAAATACGCAGGCCACTCTCGGCAACGCTGCGTTCAGCGATCTCGCGATGTAGCATTGCGTTGGCCGAAACCAGCTCCTGGGTTCGTTCCGCAACCAGGACTTCATCACGCTGGCGATGTCCGGTCACGACGAGTAGGAACGCGCCGAGCAACCCGGTGAAGAACAAACCAACTGCGAGAACACTCCACGATTGCCACGAGCGGTGCGCGAGCAAATATTCAGATGAGAGCGAACATTCCAGGGACCATTTGCGGCCGGCCATCTCCAAACTGGTTTTCCTTTGCAACGCCGCCGGCTTTACGCGCTCGACCGAATTCTGAAAGAGCGTCTGCTGCGTCGAGGTGGCGCTGCCATCGAGCAACTGCAATTGCAAGCCTTCTTCGTTAGCTCCGCGAAGCGATTGGGCGATGACGTCGCCGATTCGAAAAACGGAAGCGACATATCCTTCCAACCGGTGCTGTCGCTCTTCTACCGTATCGTGAGAGAGACCGTTGGTGTAGATCGGCATGTAGACGACAACCGCCGGCACCGTTCCGTTTTCGTAAATGAATCTGGTCTGTTTGGTCGCACGAGCTTCGCCTTTGTCTCTCGACCATTCGAAGGCTTCGCGTCGGATTGGATCTGAGGCGATGTTAAATCCTAACGCTTTCTCATTTCCAAATATCGGCTCGATGTAACGGATCACGATGTACTCATCACGGGGAGCGGCCGGAATCGGTTTTAGCTGTGCATCGCGCTCCGTTAGCTGAAAATTGGTCAGTCCGTCGCGGTGGGCCGTCTCAATGAAAGCTCGCACCTTGGCCTTCGGCACGCGTGCATCCCATGATAGCGACTGGATCCCGGGATGATCGGCGATGTCTCTCGCGACGAAAGAATGAAAACTGTCCTGGCTAACAGAAGGCGAGCTGGCGAAGAAATTCTGCACCGATCTGAGCACATCGAGATAGCTGTCAAAATCGCTTTGCAATTTTTGGGTCAGGCTTTCGACACGCTGATCGAATTCCATCCTTACCCGCCCTTGTTCCCATCGATTGGTCTCGAAAAACAATGCCACCACCACCGCAAGAGTGAAGGTCATCGGTATCGTGATCGAAAGTTTGCGGCGCCAGTCCGCGGCCTCCTGGGTCCAGATCAAAACCAACGGGGCAAAGATCAGGGTCCCGATCGCATCCCCGACATACCAGGTGGCCCAGTTGGTTAAATAATCAGCCGAATGAACAACGCGGGCGATCCAAAGCGCCGTTACCCCGATCGTAGCGGCAATGACACAAGTTGCCGTTGAGACCAGGGAAAAGCGGATGACTTCTTTCTCCGTGGCCAAGGCAGTTGGCGTCCCTACAAACCAGCGGACCAGGAACGCACCTGCATAGGCTTGCAGCGCGGCGCCGCCACCGATAAACAGCGGCATCGCGACAGATTTCACGGTCGCGCCGAAGGTCGCCGTATCGAGCGAAGTCCAAAAATTTACGAGAAACGACCCAATGATAATACCCGGCCAGGCGCGGTTGCCGAACAAAAGGAGGCAGCCGAGGGCAAGACCGGCCGCTGGCCCGACCGCCGTCGCGTACCCGGGTGGAATTGCCAGAAGGAGCGCTAACTTGCCAGCAATGAAGTAGATGGCAGCGGTGACCAGAATGCTACCGAGCCATCTGATGGTGGAAAATCGGTCCGGTGGTGCGGGGCCAGAATGGGATTGCTCGGTGATGCGACCGGGTGACATCGGGTCGTCTGCGGCGCAGGAGATATGCCAGAGGCCCAGGCTTTTCGTTGTTTAACGATCAGCCGGATTTGCTCGCTAAATCAGTAGCCGGCAGCCTGGCCATCCTTGCGCGACTCGCTTGCGCCGATGTAAACGCGCAGCCCATCGTGCATCTCTACTTTGATCGCCTGGTAACCGCCGTAACCGCCAACGTCGAAGCGCATGTCGTGGCCGCGCTTTTCCAACTCGCGGACGACTTCGTACGGAATCCCGCTCTCGACTTCAACGTAACCGCCTTTTTCCATTTTTTCGCCGGTCGGTTCGTTATCGCCTTCGTGTTGCCACCGTGAAGCATCGCCCGCTTCCTGCACATTCAATCCAAAATCGATCTGGTTGGTCAGAACTTGGACATGTCCCTGCGGTTGCATCCCGCCGCCCATCACACCAAACGCTTCCGACGGTTTGCCGTCTTTCATCACAAAACCGGGAATGATGGTATGAAATGGACGCTTGCCTGGCGCGTAAACGTTGGCGTGGCCCTGCTCCATTGAAAACAGTTCGCCGCGATCTTGAAACATGAAACCGAGACCCGGCACGACAATCCCGCTACCCATCCCGCGGTAGTTGCTTTGAATCAGTGAAACCATATTGCCTTCATCATCTGCAGTGCACATATAAATGGTGTCGCCATCGTCCGTAACGCGGGCATCTGACGCCAGTCCGGCTCGGACCCTGTGGGGCCAACGGACATCTTGTCCGTTCTCTATTTTTGCCACCAAGCCCGAAATTGACGTGTCCCGCGCCTTGGAACTCTGCGCCGCATTTGGATTTCCCGGCGCCACCGTTTTCGCAGCATGATTCGGGTCGATCAGCTTCCGTCGTTCTGCTGCATATTGCTTCGAGATCAATTGCGCTAACGGAATCGTCGCGAACTCGGGATCGGCATAAAATTTTGCCCGATCCGCCCATGCAAGCTTCTTCGCTTCGATCATCGCGTGCAATGTTTCCGCCGAATTGCGGCCCATCGCTTTCAGATCGAACCCCTCGAGTATGTTTAGGATTTGCAGTGCGGCGATGCCCTGTCCATTCGGCGGCAGCTCGAAGACATCGTAGCCGCGGTAGTTTGTCGAAACCGGATCGACCCACGTTGACATATGCTTCTCGAAATCAGCTTTGCGGAGAAAACCACCATTCTCCCGCATGAACTTGTCGATCCTGTCCGCGATCTCTCCCTTGTAGAAAACGTCCCGACCTTTTTCTCCAATCAAACGCAGCGTCTTCGCCAGTGCCGGGTTTTTGAAAATTTCGCCTTTCGCCGGCGTCCGACCTTTGCCATCGACTGTATACGTTTCGAGAAAGGCGCCCGGCGAATCCTTGTAAATTTCCGGCGCAAGGTGCCAGTAAAAGGCGATCAACTCGGTCACCGGAAAACCCTCGTCGGCGTATTTCGCAGCCGGCGCCAGATCGTCAATCAGCTTGAGCTTGCCGAATTTCTTATGCAACTCGCTCCAGGCGTCAACGCATCCGGGCACACTGATTGGAAGCATGCCGCGCGGTGGAATCGTTTTGCGGCCCAATTTGTCGAGCTCCGCTTTCATCTGATCATAGTTAAGGCCTAACGGGGAACGGCCGCTGCCATTGATCCCATAGAGCTTGTTTTCTTTCGCGCTGTAAACGATGGCGAAAAGGTCGCCGCCGATCCCATTCGAGACCGGCTCCATTAATCCGAGAGTGGCGTTGGCCGCGATGGCGGCGTCGACCGCGCTGCCGCCGCGTTTCAAAATATCGAGCCCGACCTGCGTTGCTGCTGGCACGCTCGTGCAAACCATTCCATGCCGCCCCAAAACTTCCGAGCGTGTGGCAAATGGCTTACCGGTTATGCGATCAATCTGGGCGAGCGCTGAGCCGCAGAGCGCAACCAAGAGGAAGAACACAGCTCTGAAACGAAATGATTCAACCATATCGCTATGCTAGCACCAACATCTGGCATCGGCTTCTCTGTGAGCCGAAGCCGCGACAAGCGCCGATGTTCCGCGGCGCTCGGGATGACAAGTGCGGCATCGTCGCTAACGTCACCAAATATGCGTGCAAGTCATCTTGAAGATTTTTATCAATTCCTCCGCTTTCCCAGTGTCTCGACCGACGATCAATACGCCGAAAAAGTAACGGAGTGTGGGCATTGGCTGGTGGAAAAACTCACCAAGATAGGGTTGTCCGCGAAACTTTGCCCAACGCCTGGTCATCCGGTGGTTTGGGCTCAAAACGAACACAAACCCGGCCGTCGCACCGTCTTGATCTATGGCCATTACGATGTGCAGCCGCCCGATCCCGTCCGGCTTTGGGATTCGCCCCCTTTCGAACCAGTTTTGAAAAATGGTTACGTCTTCGCTCGCGGCGCGACGGATAATAAAGGCCAGATTCTTTCCCACATCCTCGGCGTGCAGGAACAACTCGAGGCGAACCGCGATCTTCCGGTCAATTTACATTTCGTCATCGAAGGCGAAGAGGAAATCGGCAGCGCCAATCTTGGAAACTTCCTCTCGCAAAATCGCGATGCGCTGAAGCCTGAGGTCGTGGTCGTTTCCGATACGGGAATGATTGCTGCGGGCGTTCCAACCATGAGTTACGGATTGCGCGGGGTCACGGCGCTGGAATTGAAAGTCACCGGTCCGAAGATGGACTTACATTCCGGAATTTATGGGGGCGCCGTCCTGAATCCGCTCACGGCGATGGCGCGATTGCTCGCCACTTTACATGACGCCAACGGGCGCGTCGCCATTCCTGGTTTTTACGACGATGTGTTGCCGCTGGAAAATTGGGAGCGGGAAATGTGGCGCAAGCTTCCGCTGAACGTGGATGAAGAAATCGTGAAAGAGACCGGTGTGCCGGAATTATTTGGCGAAAAGGGATTTTCGACGCTGGAACGCATTTGGGCGCGACCGACGGCGGAGATCAACGGCTTCGGGGGCGGCTACCAGGGGCAGGGGACCAAGACGGTGATCGGGCGCGAGGCCATGGCGAAGCTTACCTTCCGTCTCGTTCCGAATCAGGATGGTGACAAGATCAACGCCTTGGCGCAGGAACATTTGCAAAAGAGTTGTCCGGCTGGCGTGAAACTCGACATGACGGCTGGCCATGCCGGGCCCTGGTATCTGACCGATCCGCACTCACAATACGGGGTTGCAGCCCAGCACGCCCTAAAGAAAGCGTTCGAGCGCGATCCGGTGCTGATTCGCGAAGGCGGCAGCATACCGATCGTGTCGGATTTCCGTGACATCCTCGGCGCGGAAACATTGCTGTTGGGACTCGCACTGCCCGACTGTCGCGCGCACTCGCCCAACGAGAATTTCCCGCTGGAAAACCTCGACGCTGGAATTCGCATTAACAAAGCGGTGCTGCAAGAACTTGCGGCATAGGTTGTCGTCGCGACGTTCATCATCCCGAGCGGAGCGTAGCGAAGCCGAAGGAATCCCGTTGCGAAATCTTAAAGCTAGCATTGCTGGATTTCTCGCTTTCGCTCGAAATGACGACCGGCATTAACTTGCGTCAATGGTAATCCGAGCCTTCATCGCGTCGGTATTGGTCCTTTCGTTACCGCTTACTGCGCGCTCCGCCGAAGAAACCGTTGGCGAGAAGATCAAAAAGATCCTTTCCACGGCGACGCCAACTCCCACTCCGCACAAAAAGAAAAAATCGTCGACAACAAAAAAAGAATCCGCGGCACCCTCGCCGAGTGCTTCAGCAAAAAAGAAATCAGGTTCTCCATCGCCGAGTGCAACCCCGTCGGCGAAACGAAAAAAGAAATCTTCGCCCACGCCGGAGCCAAGCGAGACTCCGTCGCCAACTGAGACGCCTTCTCCTTCATCGACCCCAACCGCAACGCCGGAAAAAACAAAACGAGGCGCTCCGAACGCGACCTTGCTCCCGGAAGCGATTAGCGGCTTCGAAAACTATCCGCCGAAAGTGCAGCGACTACTCACTTCGGCGCTTGAACTGACCACCCGCAATCTCGATTACGAATACGGCTCAGCCGATCCGGCGAATGGTGGAATGGACTGTTCGGGCTTTGTTTATTTCGTGCTCAAACAAAATGGGATCGACGACGTCCCGCGCGATTCCAGTGAGCAATACATCTGGCTGAGACGAACGGGCAAATTCGAGCCGGTTGTGAGTCAAAAGGAGGATTCATTCGAATTTGATAATTTGAAACCGGGCGATCTGCTGTTCTGGACTGGCACCTATTCCATTCAGCGCGACCCGCCGATTACGCACGCGATGATTTACCTGGGACGGGAGAAAAAAACCGGCATGCGCGTAATGGTGGGTGCCAGCGACGGTCGCACTTACCAGAGCCAACAACGCTTCGGAGTAAGCGTGTTCGACTTTAAAATGCCCCGTGCGGACAAGGGCGAAATTGAGAATGGCAAAACCCGTCCGCGATTCGTAGGCTACGCGCACATTCCGGGATTGTAGAGCCGAAAGGAGCGCAGACAGCTCGGTGAAGGGCCTCTACTTAGCCTTTGCATACCGTGTCGGATCCGGAATTCCCGCTTCGCGAAAACCTTTCGCCCGCAACAAACACGAATCGCATTCGCCACAGGCGTCGCCATCCGGGGCCGGATCATAACAACTTGTAGTTAACGAGAATTGGACGCCGAGCGTCACGCCTTTGGCGATAATTTGTGCCTTTGTCAGGTCGATCAACGGTGCGTGAATGCGGTAACGCTTTCCTTCGATTCCGGTTTTCGTCGCCAGCCGCGCCAGCTTTTCGAACTGAAGGATAAATTCCGGCCGGCAGTCAGGATAGCCGCTGTAATCGAGCGCATTAACCCCGATGAAAATGTCTTGTGCATTGATCACCTCAGCCCAGGCCAAAGCGTAGCTCAAAAAGATGGTGTTTCGCGCTGGCACATACGTAATCGGAATTCCGCTAGAAATCTCGTTTTCGCTGCGATTTTTGGGAACATCGATCGCAGCAGTCAGGGCCGAGCCGCCAATTGCGCGCAAATCAATCTCGATTACCCGGTGCTCTTTCACGCCGAGCGACTTCGCGATCCGCTGAGCGGAGGTAACTTCAATCTGGTGTCGTTGGCCGTAGCGGAAGGAGAGAGCAAAAAGTTCGTAACCTTCCTCTTTGGCAATCGCTAAAGTGGTCGTCGAGTCGACACCCCCGCTCAGCAAAACAACCGCACGTTTCACTGACGCGAGTGACGAACCTCCGAGCCATCCCTCAGCCCAGCCGCAGGCTTCGAAGCGTCCGGAAAACTTGCCTGTACTCTCAGGGCAATCCCGCCGCGGGCGGAGAATGAGGCCGTAATGTTTGCTTCACGGGGCGAGCAGGCGCGAACGAAGTCGTCGAGGATACGATTCGTAACTGCCTCGTTGAAAGCGCGCTCATTGCGATATGACGCTAGATAAAATTTTAGCGACTTGCTTTCGATGCACCGTTTGTCCGGGATGTAATCGATCTCAATCCGGGCAAAGTCGGCCTGGCCCGTGACCGGACAGAGTGAAGTAAAATCCGATGTTTCAAAATGAATCCGATAATTTCGTTTTGCGGGATTTGGAAACGTTTCCAGCGTCGCTTCGGAGGGCGACGCGGGCACGCGCGCTTCGCTCCGGCCGAGGAGAGTTAAACGTGCCGATTTCGCTTTTTTTGCCACGTGCGATTATCGTGCGAAATCAATGGCGTTCAATCCCGTGACGCTCGCATGACAGAAACGCAAGTCGGTATTGCCAATCCCGCCGTAATTGACCTGTTCGCGGTCGACCAGAAAAGCGGCGACGTGCTGCTGGTAATGAACGAATCGCGCCCATGGACGGGCGGCGACGAGCAGCTCCACGAATTGCAGGAGAAATTTAACACCTATGCGTCATTTGTTCTGGATGGCGAAATGGCGGAAGCGCATCCGGAACTTAAGGGCAGGTCAGCGCGAATCGAATTGCGTTGCCGCCAATTACCGAGTGACGAAGCGCTGGCGCTGTTGCAGGCGATCCACGACCAACTCGAGCTGCAAGCTATCAAGGTCGAAGTCGTCGTGGCATCTGGGATCGAGGAACAGCATTTTCCAGATCGCCGACAGTAATGCGGCCGACACGGCCGCCTCTACAGCGCGTCCCATTTCATCGGCAGGATGCCGATGCAAATTAATACTTCAAAAACGAAGTCACGGGAGTGGGCTCGAGCTTCTTGCGCCCGTGCAAAAACTCGAGCTCGATCAGGAAGATTGCCTCGATTAAATCGCCGCCGACTTTCTTGATCAATGCCACGGCGGAAGCGCTGGTGCCGCCGGTGGCGAGCAGATCATCGATCAACACAATTTTTTCTCCGCGCTCAATCGCGTCGATATGCAACTCCATTTCCGCTTCGCCGTACTCAAGCGAATATCGCGCGCTTTCGGTCCGATACGGCAGCCGGCCTTTCTTGCGCAACGGGACGAAACCGATCCCGAGAGCATATGCGACAGCCGAACCAAAGAGAAAGCCACGAGCGTCAATCCCCACGATTTTGTCGATTTTTTTCCCGCGGCACTGCTGGAGGAAAACTTCGATCGATGCACGGAACCACGCCCCGTCTTTCAAGATCGGCGTGATGTCTTTGAAGATGATTCCGGGCTTGGGGAAATCCGGAACATCGCGCACCGCGGTGCGCAATTTGGTAAGGGTGTCTTCTGCCATCGCCGGGGCGATGCTAGCGCCTTACCAATAAAGGTCAACGCCTGGCGGAGGTGGGTTGCGAAGCCGTAGCGGTACTTTTACTCTGCTAACACCATGGACCGGCAGCTCCTGATTTACGCCACGCTTTGCTATTTCGCCGCGATCATCAGGACCGTTGTTTCGCTGCGAGCGCGCGTGTTCCGACGGAGCCGCGTGGTTTTCCTATCCATCGCGCTCGGATTCCTATTGCAAACTGCGTTCCTGTCCATCCGCGGACACACCCTCGGTAGTTGTCCGATTACGAACCTGTTCGAAGTGCTGGTTTTCCTGGCTTGGTCGATTGCCCTTATTTATATGCTCATTGGGACGGCTTATCGGCTGTCGCTGATGGGCGCGTTTACCGCGCCTCTTGTTTTTCTTCTCCAAATTACTGCTTTGGTCCTGCCGATCGACACACCGCGTGCTTCTCGGGTGTCTCCAAATCCGTGGTTGGAATTTCACGCCTCGATTTCGATAATCGCCTACGGGGCGTTTGCGCTCGCCTGCGTCGCCGGTGCGATGTATCTTGTCCAGGAACGGCAACTCAAGACTCACCAGTTGCGCTCGATTTTTTATCATCTCCCGCCGTTGCCCAACTTGTTTTCAGCGATGACGCGCCTGCTTTGGTTCGGGTTTATTCTCTATAGCGCGGGGTTGATCAGCGGATTTTTCGTGAGCGAGCCGCTGCCCTGGACGAAAATTGCCCTGGCGATTGCGATCTGGGTTTTGTACGGTGCGATTCTGCGGAGCCGGTACTTACGGTGGGTGGCACCGCGGCGTGTCGCCACCCTCTGCATGGTTGCGTTCGTGGTCGCACTGTCGCTCTTGTGGAGCATTGAATTTGTCGGTCATCGCGTATGAACCTTTTTTGTTTTGGCCTGAATCATCGAACTGCGCCCATTGAAGCGCGCGAACGTTTCCTGGGTCATGCTCGAACGGAAGCACTGCTGCGCGATCGGGGCTGCCACGAGGTGTTGTTGCTGACCACCTGCAATCGGGTGGAGATTTACGCCGCGGCGGATCGAAGCATTCTGAGCGAACATCTCGCGCAATCTTTGCAAATCGATGGCGGATCGAGTTCAAAAGACGATTTGGGCGCATTTTATCGAATGGAAAGCGCGGAGTGCGCCCGTCATCTCTTTCGCGTCGCCTCAGGGCTCGATTCCATGGTTGTGGGTGAGACCGAGATCCTCGGACAAGCCAAGCGCGCTTATGAAAATGCGCGCGCGAGCGGGAGCGCCGGACCCTTGTTGCATCGACTTTGTCAGCGTGCCTTTCGGGTGGCGAAACAGGTGCGTTCAAAGACGCAGGTCACCCGTGGGCCAGTGTCGGTGGGATCGGTAGCGGTGGATTTGGCGGGAAAAATTTTTGGCGATTTGCGAGGTCGCAAGGTTTTGGTATTGGGGTCTGGAGAAACCAGCGAGAAAACGTTGCGTGCGCTCGCTTCCCGGGGCGTTTCAGATTTACGCGTGAGCAATCGCACACCAGCGCGCGCGGAAGAACTGGCGAATCAGATGGAAGGAATTGCGGTGCCCTTCGCAACCTGGCTCGAGCAGTGTCGCGAGATCGATATTCTTATTTCTTCGACCGCGGCGGAGACGCACCTGCTTACCCCGCCGTTGCTGACGCCGATTTTGCGCGGTCGAGCCGATCGTCCACTTTTTATTATCGATATTGCAGTGCCACGCGACGTCGCTCCGGAAGTCAACGAATTAGACGGCGTTTACCTTTACGACATAGATTCGTTGCAAGAGATCGCGAGTGAATCGCTCGAGCTTCGCCGGCAACAGCTGCTTGCAGCAGAAGCCATCATTGACGAGCACGTGGCGGATTTTCAAAAGTACCTGGTGCTGGCCGACACTGGAACGCGACCAATAAGCGACTGTCCAACGGGCGTGAGCGGAACGTTGCGGACGTTGGAATCATAGCGACGCTCTGTGACGGCTGAACAATTGTCGGCGTTGGATCAGGCGCCGCCACTACAAAGGTTTGTGCTTGGGAGCCGGGGAAGTGATCTGGCTCTGGCGCAGGCGCGAATGGCGGAATGCGCCTTGCGCAAAAAATGGGCGATTGAAGTCCAAATCGAAATCGTTCGGACCGGAGGCGACGAAGGCCCGAGCCGGACTGGCGTTTTCAATCTCAGTAGCAGGAAGGCGGGACGTAAGGGAATTTTCACGGCTGAGTTAGAGCGCGCGCTGGTCGAGAAAGGGATCGATGTCGCTGTTCACAGCGCAAAAGATATCCCGAGCGAAATGGATGGCGCGCTGATGATTGCGGCTGTTTTGCCACGTGCCGGTGTCGAAGATTTGTTGTTGAGAAAGTGCCCCGCCTTTGCGCCGCTCGCAATCATCGCGACAGGAAGCGTGCGGCGACAACGGCAGACGCGCGCCATGAATCCAGAGGCGCAAATCGTCCCGTTGCGAGGAAATGTGCCAACTCGTCTGCGAAAATTTATCGAAAGCGACTGGGACGCCATCATTTTGGCCCGTGCCGGTCTGGAACGACTGGGGTTTGCACCTCCGGAATTTGAATTCGAAGGTCACAGAATTTTTGCGGAAATTCTGCCCACTGAAAATTTTCTACCCGCAGGCGGCCAGGGCATCATCGCCCTGCAAACGCGGGAAGCGGATTTTCCGGTGCGTCAGATTGTGTCGTCTATTGATGATCGTGACACGCACTTGTGTTTACGGGCCGAGCGCGAATTCCTGCGATTGTTGCAGGGTGATTGCGATTCGCCCGTAGGCGTGCACGCTCGGTTTGTGAATGGAGAGCTGGAATTGCGCACGCAAGTCTTCGGCGATGGAGCGGCCCCTAAAATCGCGATGGGGCGGGGGAGCGACCCGGAGAAATTAGCACTGAATGTTTTTGAGGAGCTCGAGCATGAGCATGAGCATAACTAAGAAGGGGAAATGTTTCCTGGTCGGGGCCGGACCAGGCGATCCAGGTTTGGCGACTCTACGCGGCAAGGAGTTACTGGAGCAGGCTGACGTCATCGTTTACGACGCGCTCGTCAATCCCGAGATGCTGGGGTGGGCCCGCCCAGACGCCGAAATCATTTTTGCCGGAAAGCGACCCGGCGAAAAAACGTTTTCGCAGGACGAAATCAACGCATTGCTGATCGAGAAAACGCGGCTCGGAAAAAATGTGGTTCGCCTCAAGGGTGGCGATCCTTTTGTTTTTGGCCGGGGCGGGGAAGAAGCCGAAGCGTTGGTGGCGGCGGGAATCGATTTTGAAGTTGTGCCAGGTATTACATCGGCGATTGCGGCGCCGGCCTACGCCGGAATTCCCGTCACTCATCGCGCCCAAAATTCGCACGTAACATTTTTTACGGGACACGAAGACCCGGCGAAAAGTGAAAGCGCGCTCGACTTCGATGCGCTGGCGAAACTGGGTGGGACGCAGGTGATGCTGATGGGCATGAATAAATTGGCTGCGGTCACCAGAGAAATGCTCGCGCACGGCACGCGCCAAAATCTTCCAGTTGCTCTCATCCGTCTGGGCACGTCCGGACAGCAGCGAACCATTGTCGGCACGCTTGAAAACATCGCGGAGCGGGCAAGTGCGGCCGGTTTAGAAGCGCCTGCGGTTGCGATTTTCGGCGATGTCGTGGAGCTGCGAAAAAATTTAAACTGGTTCGAGAAGCGCCCGCTCTTTGGGAAGCGGATCGTGGTGACGCGAGCGCGAAAGCAAGCTGGCAAACTGAGCTCTCAGTTGCGTGAGCTCGGGGCGGATGTAATCGAGCTGCCGACAATTCGAATCGAACCACCGAGCAATCTTCGTGAATTCGCCGAACTGGTGCAGGACGCGCATTCCTATGACTGGATCGTTTTCACGAGCGTGAATGGGGTCGACGCCTTCTTCGAAATTTTCTTCAAACTTTACGATGACGCCCGGGAAATTGGCGGAGCGAAAATTGCGGCGATTGGACCGGTAACCGCCCAGCGGGTGAAGGAGTTTCATTTCCATGTCGACCTGCAGCCGGCGGAATTCGTGGCCGAAGAAGTAATCAAAGAATTCCAGAAGGCCGGCGGCGTTGAAAACTTGAGGATTCTGATTGCTCGCGCGGAGAAGGCGCGGGACTTGCTCCCCAAGCAACTGAGCGGCATGGGTGCCATTGTAGACGAAGCATTTGCTTACCAAACAATTCCGGAAATGCATGACGTAACCGGCGCCCGCAATCGTTTGTCTAGCGAAGGAGCCGATCTTATCACCTTCACCAGCTCATCCACCGTGGAAAATTTTCTCGATTTAAAACTGCCCTGGCCAGGAGGAATGAAAGTGGCCAGCATTGGACCGATTACGTCGGCGACGGCACGCGCGCGCGGTTTAAGCGTAGATGTGGAAGCGACGCGGCACGACCTTGCGGGATTGATCGAGGCGATTAGGAAATTTTACGGCGCTTGATTTATGCCCGAAGACTTCGCCAGCACGATGCAGGAACTGAGCGCGGCGGCAACGCTGGCACAGGAACAAAAGACCCACAACGATTTCGCCTCACTCCTGCGCGAATTCCGCCTTGTTAGTGAGAGCGTACAAAGCCTGGAATCGGCATTGACACGTCGAGTCGAAAACATCGCGTCGATCATCTTACCAGCGCACGCGACCGAGGCTGCGCACCAATTTCAAAAGATCGAGGAAGGCCTCGAGTCCATCCGCGCAAGCGAATCAGTGAACCAGCGCCTGTTCGACTCCCTGCACGAAGAGCTGCTGAAGTATCGCGACAATTTCCTCTACGAATCACTGCAAAAGCCATTCGTTCGTGACCTCATCGGAGTCTTCGACGACCTCACTACCCTCGCTACCCAGCTTAAAACGGCATCGGAAGAGCGGAAGTCGGAGCGGTTGAAGCGGTGGCAAGAGAATCTGGCAAATGCCATTCATGGCTTGGTCGAGGTGTTTCATCGCTTGGAGGTGACCGAGGTGGAGTCCAAGGAATTCGTCGATCTGGCCATACACCGGGTAGTTACTTATGAGACAACGAGCCGCAAGGAAGACGACGGGCGGATCAAGAATCGGGTCAAACGCGGTTTTATCTGGCGCGGCAATGTTTTGCGGCCGGAAGAGGTAATCGCCTTGCGTTGCCAGTGAACTCTGATCCCGTCTCCATCTCATTGGCGCCGCTCGTGCCTCACATGGCCCCCGACAAATCTGCCGAGGACGCGGCACGAAAGTTGCACCAAACAGGTGCGGGTGAAACTGCCCAAACGTCTTCTCCAAAAATGAACCAACGCAAAGCAGTCGGCATTGACCTTGGCACAACCTTCTCGGCGGTAGCCCATATCGACGCCTACGGTAAACCTCAAATCATCCCGAATGCCGAAAGCGAGCGCATCACGCCCTCCGTCATTCTGTTCGATGGCTCAAATGTGATCGTGGGCACCACCGCGAAAAATAATGCCGTGGCCGAGCCCGAGAAGATCGTGGATTTCATCAAGCGCGAGATGGGCAAGCCGAAGGAGCAATTTCATCGCGAATTCGGTGGCAAAGTTTATTCGGCGGAGGAACTGAGCGCTCTCATTTTAAAGAAGGTCAAGCTAGACACTGAAAAATATCTCAAGCAGCCGATCACCGACGCAGTCATTACGGTGCCGGCTTACTTCAACGACGCAGAACGAACCGCTACCATCACTGCCGGTCAGCTCGCCGGCTTCAATGTTCTGCAAATTATCAACGAGCCGACGGCTGCGGCGCTGGCCTACGGTCTCGACAAATTGAACGAAGACCAAACCGTTTTCGTGTTCGACCTTGGCGGCGGAACGTTCGACGTCACGATCATGCGCATCCAGGGCCAGCACATCAACATGATTGCAACCAACGGCGATCATCGGCTGGGCGGCAAGGACTGGGACGACATTATCGTCAATCACATGGCGGAGGAGTTTGACCGCCGGCATGGCGAAAATCCGCTGCTCGATCTGCAAAGTTACCAGGATCTGCACACGCGCGCGTTGTCAGCCAAAATCCAGCTTTCCAGCCGTATGCAGAGCGCGGTTGTGCATCATCACAACGGCAAGAGCGTCAAGCTGGAGATCACTCGCAACGAATTCGAGCGTCGTAGTCAGCACTTGGTCGAGAAATGCAAAACCATTTGCGAAATGGTGATGCAGGAAGCGAACATGACCTGGGACGACATCGACAAGATTTTGCTCGTGGGTGGCATGACTCGTATGCCGATGGTGCGGACGCTGGTCTCGCAACTGACCAAAGCCCCAGTGATTGATGACGTAAACCCAGACGAAGCTGTGGCCAAGGGCGCGTCCATTCAGGCAATTCTGTCCATGCTTGAGGAAGAGAAAGTTTCCGGCGAACAAGTGTTACCGACCGATACGCGCGACCAATTTGTCGGCCGCGAAGGCGGTCTGATTCAGGTTACCAACATCACCTCCCACACCCTCGGTGTTGTGTTGTGGGATGAGGTACACCTGGAGGAATACGTTTTTCCAATGATCCGCAAGATGACCGCAATTCCGGCGCGGGCGCGCAATTCATTCGGTACCGCCATGTCCAACATGCAGCGCGCCGTTGTCCGGGTGGTGGAAGGCGAGAGCACGTTGCCGGGCGAATGCACGCCCCTCGGAATTTGTGACGTGGAGCTTCCAGCGTTTTTGCCGAAGGGTTCGCCAGTCGAACTGACCTACGAATATAATGCCAACCAAGTTCTGGAAGTTTCGGTCGAAGCCAGTGGTAACCGCGCCAAGGTTTCAATCGAACGAAATACCGGTCTGGCGCCGAACGAAGTCGCACAGGCTGCGGCCAATCTGGGATCTCTGCGGGTTGCCTGATGGTGAAATGCGAAGTTGTATTTCCCACCCCCCTTCCCGACGATCCCCACAAATGGGATGGTTGGAGCAAGTATAAGTCTGCCAATCCCTACGAGCGTCTCTGTCTTGACTCTCAGCAGAATCCGACCAACGAGCTGATCGAAGAGCATTGCCGTGAGCTGTTGCGGTGGTGGCAGAAAAAGCTTCCGCTGAAAAATCAGCCGAGCAATCCCGTTGCTCAACTCCTTCGTGCCGGCCTCGATGAGTCCTCCAAATACCTGACTGAAGCGCGCATTGAACTGCTCGATCCAGAGCGGCGCCAAAAGGTCGATGCGGTTCTGGCCGCGGAAAAAGAGCAACAGGCGATCGCGGAATTTAACAAGTTTTTCGCCTTCTCCATAGCGGACGGCGGGCTTCGGCCGGAGGAGGAGAAGGCGCTGATAAGTTTCGGTGCCGACCACGGTCTGTCCGAAGAGAAAATCCTTCAGTTTATTGAGGAAAAAATAAAGGAGACTGGCGTCAAGCGGATCGTTCCCGAGCCGGAAGTAAGAACGGAAACGGTGGTGGCAGCCGCTCCTGCTGACACCAAATCAGAATTCCTCCGTGTCTTGCAGCTCAGTGGCCTGGATAGCGACTCGATGACGGACGATCAGCGCGATGCCTTGATCAACATCGCGGAAAACTCCGGGCTCGATCCGGGTGATGCCGAGGACATGGTGGACGACTATCTTGAAGAATTCGATCGTAAACAGATTGCCGAGATCACAAAAGGAAAGGCCAAGGGCTCGGCACCGGTAGCGCCGACCGGGAACAGTGCTGTCAAAGTTGCGCCGAAAGTTGCGTCCAATGTCGCGACGAAGGCTGCGCCAAAGGTCGAAGTTGTCAAAGAGCCGTCTCCGTCGGCGGTGCCGCGGGGACCTGTATTAACACCCGAGCAGGAGCGGAAGCGCTACCCAAACTATACCAATTCACTCGGTGGGCAGATGTTACTTGTTCCATCCGGAGAATTCATCATGGGCAATCCGTTTCCCGGCGCACCCCCGAACGAAACACCGCATTTTCGTGCTACCATTACCCGGTTTTATATGTCGCGGTTTCCGATTACCAATGCTCACTTCGAGGCCTTCGACCCCTCCCACAAAAGTAAGCGTGCGCCTGCCGCCGGCGATCGCCACCCGGTCGTTTACGTTAGCAGCCTCGACGCGATCAAATTTTGCCAGTGGCTTAGCATGCGCGAGCGCAAGAAATATCGATTGCCGACAGAAGCGGAATGGGAATACGCTGCGAAGGGGACTGACGGACGTAGATATCCGTGGGGCAATTTCGATAAACGCGGCGATCTCGCGAATTTCGCCGACAAGAACACCTCTTTCGCCTGGAGCGACCGCCAAATAGACGACGGCTATCCCGAAAGTTCGCCGGTTGGTTCATTTCCCCGTGGCGCCAGTCCGTTCGGGATCGAGGACATGGCGGGAAATGTCTGGGAATGGTGTGGCGACTTTTTCGAGCCATACAAATCGACCTCAAAGATAGATCCCCACGGACCGACCAATGGTGCGAAACGGGTTTATCGCGGCGGAAGTTGGAAGTCGCGCTTTGCCAGTTTGCGGACAACGGCGCGGAGCGCAAACCTGCCAAACTTCTCTTGCAACGATCTTGGCTTCAGGATCGTCTGCGAGTGCGAGTGAGCGCGTCGCCCGTTAAGTTGTTAAAAGCGTTACAACGTTAAATTGGAGAAGGGGTTTCCCGTTTTAACAATTTAACCCTTTTAACGTTTTAACCCCCCATTTTAGGGATTAAAGCGAAACTTTGTCCTGCCGCGCTTGGCATTAGCTTTGGCTTTGCGCCGACTCTTTTGCGACGGCGTTTCAAACGCTCGCAAGCGTCGCACTTCATCGAGGATGCCTTCCGCGTCCAGCTTGCTTTTCAGCCGCTTGAGCGCGCGATCCACTGGTTCGCCTTTTCGAACAATGACTTCTGGCATCAATTCACCTCGATTCCGGAAAAATTCGCCCATTCCACCCCCCGGGCAGGGCCAATTTACTCCGGTCGTCCACACCCCGTCAAATCCGGTGGGACAGCCTCGAAAAATGCCAGGATTAACAGGATTTCACAGGATTTTGAAGTGAGAAGAAGCCTCCTCTTATTCCTGAATAATCCTGTAAATCCCCTTTTCGCCTTGAGGAGACTAACTCGCGGTCGCCGGCCCGGTTCGCTTGGTAGTAATCTCGCGCTGCAGGGTAACCTTGCTCCCGCCCCGGGCTCGGGTCCACCAAAGCACGATCGGCGATGCGATGAAGATGGAGGAATACGTCCCGACGACGACACCAATGATGATCGCGAGCGAGAAATCCCGCAGCACTGCGCCGCCAAAGAAGAACAAGCACAAAATCGGAATCAACGTGACGGTGCTGGTAAGGATGGTGCGGCTGAGCGTCTGATTGATGCTTTCGTTCATGATTTGTTCGATCGAGCCTTTGCGCCCGCTGGCCAGACCTTCACGAATCCGGTCATAAACCACGATGGTGTCGTTAATGGAGTAGCCGGCAATGGTGAGCACGGCGCCGACCATGGTGAGCGTAAGTTCGCGGTGCAACAGCGAGAACATTCCCACAGTGATCAAAACGTCGTGCAACAGCGCGACAATCGCACCCACTGCAAACGCCAGCTCGAAACGCAAGGTGACGAAAATCAAAATGCCGAGGATGCCAAGTCCTAGCGCAATCAGGGAACTGCGTGCCAACTCGCCGCCAACCAGCGCTCCGACCCGATCGGCCCCTTCCACCTTAAACTGCGCCTGTGGCATTGCGCTCATGATCTGCTTTTCGACCTGATCGCTAGTGTGCAACGGCGTTCGCACCGTGATGTAATTTTTACCGGCTTGGTTGGACTCCTGAATGGATGCATCCGCCAGATTGATGGGCGCTAATGCGGCCCGCACTTGCCCGACATCGATAGTCTGGGGCGAACTGAGAGTGATCAGATCACCGCCGCGAAAGTCGACACCGAAATTCTTTTCCCCGCGAACGTAAAACGAAGTTGCGCCTGCAATGATCAAGGCGAGCGAGCACATGCAAGCCAGGAAACCTTTGCCGAGAAAATTGATATTCTGCGCTGAAATAAGGTGCAGCATCGAGACCTTTTTCAATCGGCTATTGTCGACGAGGGCTTCAAAGATGTTGCGCCCGACGATGAGCGCGGTGAAGAGTGAGGCCAGGATTCCGAGCGTGAGCGAAATGGCGAAACCCTTGATCGGACCAGTTGCTCGCCAGAACAAAATCACCGCCGTGATCAGGGTAGTGACGTTGGCGTCAAAGATCGAACTAAACGCCTTTTCGTAGGCGGCTTCAATCGCAACCTTGAGCGACTTCCCAAGTGCGAGTTCTTCCCTCAATCGCTCATAGACCAAAACACTGGCATCGACTGCGAGACCAATGGTCAAAATAATTCCGGCAATGCCCGGCAAGGTCAGCACAAAATGGAACATGGTGAGCGCGCCCATGAGCAACACGATGTTTACCAGCAACGCCAGGCAGGCGATAAGACCGGGAATCCGATAGTAAAGGGCCACGCAAACCAGAGTGATCGCCAGCCCGACCAGACCAGCGAGAATGCTCGCGCGAATAGAATCCGCACCGAGTGTTGGTGAGACGCTTCGTTCTTCCTCGATGCTTACTGGGGTTTGCAACGGGTTCTCAAGCACGCTAGCCAGCCCGCGCGCTTCTTTTTCGCTGAAATGACCAGTGATGACCGCGTCGCCACCGTAAATCGCATCGCGAATCACAGGTGCAGATTGAATAATTCCGTCCAGGACGATGGCGAAACGATGACCCTTGTATTGCTCCGTGATTTGCCCGAATTTTTTTGCGCCGTCGCCATCGAATTTCAACTGGACCGTCCACCCTTCGTTGCCGTAAAAGGCGTGCGATTCACTCACCCGATCGCCGCCAAGGTCCGCCTTCTTTTTTACCAGCAGCCGCTCGGTTGTCGCTTTTTCGTTCTCCTCGGCAACGTGCTTGTAGTTCTCGATTTTGTATTCTGGCGGAACAACTTCAGTGCCCTTGTCGATCGCGCCCAATCGTTCGCCATTGTCGGGATAGACCAGACGGAACTCGAGCTTGGCTACTTTGGACAGCTGCTCGCGCGCTTCCTGAATCTTCGCCGTGTCCAGTCCTGGGATCTGGACCAGGATTCGATCCTGGCCGACGGGGCTGATGATTGGTTCGCCCGCGCCGAAGTAGTCAACGCGTTTGCGGATGACTTCGACCGCCTGATCAAGCAAGCCGGGCGTGATCGGCTTTTCCTTGTCGAGCTGCTGGAGCTTGATCAAGAACGAAGTGCCGCCTTTGATGTCGAGCCCAAGGGCAATCTTCTTCTCCGGGGGCCAGATTGTAGCGATACTGAACGCAACAAGCATCGACGCCAGGAAAAGGGCGAGCAGGTGCTTTCGCAGTCCGGAATCAGTCGCGAAATACCAACCGAAAAGGACGAGCAACAGCAGCCCGGCAAAAAATGTAAGGGCCGGATTCATACGCGTTTGTCATTCTGAGGGGAGCGGAGCGGAGTCGAAGAATCCCGCCACGCGACCTTAAAGCTTTCATAACGGGATCCCTTGACTGCGCTCGGGATGACGTTGTTTTTCATCTCACTCCGCCGACTTAAGGACACTCGCGATCGCCGATTTTTCCATCTCGATTTTCACGTTATCGGCAACCTTCACAATCACCGTCGAATCCTTCACATTGGCAATGAGGCCGTGAATGCCGGAGTTGGTGACCACACGATCGCCGGTTTTCAGTGCATTGATTAATTGTTTCTGCTGTTTTTGGCGCTGACTCTGTGGGCGAATCAAAATGAAATAGAAAATGATCAGGAAAAAGATGAGCGGCACGAAAAGATTGAATCCGCCTCCGGAACTGGTGGCCCCGCCGGGCGATCCGGTCTGCGCTTGAGCAAGGAGTATGAGCGGTGTCATCAAAGGAGTCGGAGCTTAAGCCTGCTCTCGTCACCTGCAATTTTTTAGTTACAGCAAGGGAGCTCCACCATCCTGCGCCCCGACCGGACGGAGGCACTTCCGCACGGCCATGGAGGCTCGTCAGGCCGGGGTTTCGCCGAGAAGGTCGGTGTTGCGAGTTTTATAGGCGGAAACGAAACCGGAGCGAAATTCATTGAAACATCCTCCCTCAATCGCATTGCGTGCCTGTCGCATCAGCTCGAGATAGAAATGTAGGTTGTGCAGGGTGATTAGGCGCAATCCTAGGATTTCTTCTGCCTTAACCAGGTGACGGATGTAACCGCGAGAGTACTCTCGACAAGCCGGACAGGCGCAGCCCGGTTCGATCGGATTCTTGTCGCGCGCGAACTCAGCGTTTTTCAAATTGAGGGTGCCCGTGGCGGTGAAAGCGGTGCCATTTCGGGCCAGCCGGGTCGGCAAGACGCAATCGAACATGTCCATTCCGCGCGCGATCAGCTCGAGTAATTGCGGTGGCGTGCCCAATCCCATGGTATAGCGCGGTTTATCTTCCGGTAAAAAAGGCGCGCTCGATTCCACCGCTAGCATCATTTCCTCCTCCGGTTCGCCTACGCTGACTCCACCGATAGCATAACCATCGAAGCCGATTTCGACTGCAGCCATCGCACTTTGTCTCCGCAATTCTGGAAACGTCGCTCCCTGAACGATGCCAAAAAGGAGTTGGCGATGTTCCGTCTCTGTAGTGGCGTCCGTGTCGGCCGCAGTTTTTGGATTCGCAGGCGATACGGCTGCCTCCCCAGCTTCTTCAGTTGTGCGTTGTGCGTTGAACGTTGGGCGGGCGTTTGCTTTCTGCCAATTCTTACAGCGCTGCGCCCACCTCGCTGTCAATTCCATGCTTCGCGCCGCGTATTCGTATTCACACGGCCACGGCGGGCATTCATCCAACACCATCGCGATATCGCTGGCGAGCGTGGCTTGAATTTCCATCGCAATTTCCGGCGAAACAAAAGCCGGCGTCCCATCAACATGATTTTGGAAATGCACGCCTTCCTCAGTGATCTTGCGCAACTTCGCCAGCGAGAAAATCTGGAAACCGCCGCTGTCGGTCAGAATCGGGCCATTCCAGTTCATGAACGAGTGCAGTCCGCCAAAGTGCCGAAGCACATTGAGCCCCGGCCTGACAAACAAGTGATAGGTATTCGCCAGAACAATCTGCGCCCGGAGTTCGCCAAGCTCTCTGGAGCTGACGGCTTTCACGCTTCCCTGCGTCCCCACCGGCATGAACGCTGGAGTTTCGATGGCGCCGTGCGCAGTTTTGAGCTCTCCCGCACGCGCTTTTGTGCTTTTATCCGTCGCTCTTACTTCAAACATTGGTCCGAACCTTGGAAATGATGGCGCAGGTCGCAAGCAATCAATCGCATCGCCCCGGAACAAATTCGCTTTGGCGGGCTTGTTATTGGACTGCGCTTGCGCTGATCTTTGCCTGGGCAGTCTGGCAACGCTTTAAGCTTCCGCTCGACCCAATTGCCGATCCCGACACCTGGGGCTATCTCTCCCCAGCGCTGCGAAAACTAACTGGTGCCAAATTTGGTCACACCAACAGTCGCAACTTCATTTATCCCGGATTCCTGTTCGTGCTTCTTCGCATTTTTGCAGACTTTCGCGCGATCACGATCGCTCAACATTTCCTCGGACTTTTGGCTGGTGCAGTCTTGTTACTGGCTTGGAGGCGTGCGCGAATTTTCGTGCTAAGTCCGCGGATCGGTCGTTCTGGTCATGCTCTGATCGGGCTGGTCGGAGCCGCCATTTTTCTCCTGCAGTCGCAGACTATTATCGACGAGAAAGGGATTCGGCCGGAGGGAGTCTGTGCGTTTGTCCTCAGCGTTGCTTTTTATTTTCTGATCCAATTTGTTGCCTGCTTTTATCTGGAGCGCCGGCGCATCGCCACCATGGCACACGGCATCGCCCTCACTTTCACTGCGATCTTTCTTGCTTCAATCAAACCGAGTTTTGGTCTTGCTTCACTGGTTGTGATGTCGCCAACCATTCCGTTGCTTTGGCGGAGCGGCTGGTTATGGCAGAAGGTCGGGTTTTCTTTCGGATTCGCCTGTAGCGCAGCACTGCTTTTGTTGCCGGAAAACTTCCTCAGCCGTGAAGACGAAATGACGCGAACATTTTTGCCGACCACGCTTTTCGTATTTCATGCCGATGTGATCCGGGACCAATTGGCAAACGATTTGGAAAATAGTATCAGTCTTCCGTATTCGGCGGATCGGCTGAAACGTCTCCACGCCGCGCTCAGCACGGAGATCGCAAAATCTCATGCTGCCAACCCCAAAGCTTACCGTTCCCTGGGCTTTGACCCAGATTTCCTAATGTTCAATGCCGATTCAATCGCAACCCAAACCCGTCGGGAATTTGGCGGGAACGTTACTGCGCTTTGCACATTTTACCGGTTTTATTACCGGCGGATCTGGCAGAAACAGCCGGGTCGCCTGCTAGAAAAGGTCACGGGGCAGATGCTAATGTTTTACGTGCCCTACTGCCGAGCCTATGACCCTAGGTTTACGCGAAATCTTGGCGACCAATACCAGCATGGTGTTGCTTCTCTCAGCGACCCAATCTGTCGCAAGGTCTGGAGCGCTTATTCGCCAGCCGTAGATTTTATGACGCGGACGGAAGAGCTTGCCCGGCGCGGGTTGCGCTTTCAAGAGCCTGTGATTGTTCCCTTAATTGTTTTCTTGGCGGCAATTAGCTATTCGATCTGGCTTGTCATAGCTCTGGTCCTTGCCTCCATCGTCGCCACTCACTTTCGCCAGTGGGGCCGCCTGCGCTTCATCGCCGCCTTCGTCGTGTTTGCATTTTCATTCAACGCTGCCTGCTGCCTTGAGGTGGCAATCATCAATTCCCTCGAAGTTCGCCGTTATTCGACTGTGCAAATGTTTTCCACTCTCTTCGCACAGCTTCTCGGCTTGTGGTTTATCCTCGAGTTCGTTGTGCAAATGTGCGAGCGGCCAATGGAACGCGCGTTTCGACCGGCGGACCCAGGCAATGAGCCGTAAGCCTTTTCGCGAGGTTGCTGTGGAATCAACGGCATCGGTAAATTCCCACTTGCCGCTACATGAAACTCGCGGCCCGCCTGGAGCGCGCTTTTGCGCTTTTATCCGTGGCTCTTACTTCAGACATCGGTCGAACCTTGGAAATGATGGCAGCGCCCGCAAGTAGCGAATCCTATCCGACAACGAGTTCGCTCTGGCGAATTTGTTATGGGATTGGCCTCACCGGCGTATTCGCGTGGGCGCTGTGGCAACGCTTTTCCCTGCCGCTCGATCCAATTGTCGATCCCGACTTTTGGGGATATCTCTCGCCCGCTCTGCGCAAGTTGACCGGAAGCGAATTCGGTCACACCCAGGGCCGCAATTTTCTTTATCCCGGTTTCCTTTATTTGCTCTTACGCGCTTCCGGAGATTTTCGTGTCATCACCATTGTCCAGCACTTGCTCGGACTCGCAGCGGGCGGGGTCTTTTTGCTTACCTGGCGACGGCTTCGCGTTTTTGTCCCAGAGTCGTTAGTTAGTTTGAGACTTCACGACGGACTCGGTTTGGTTGGCGCCGCGACCTATCTTCTCGCCGCTGAAACGACCCGGATTGAAACGCAACTTCGTCCCGAAGCCGTGTGCGGGTTCTTACTCAGCCTTAATCTATATTTTACGCTCCAGTTCATTTACTACTCGTTCATTAGCGAACGGCGAACAGCCGCTCTTGTATACGGAAGCGCAAGCGTATTGAGCTTACTTTTCCTAGCATCCGCCAGGCCGAGCTTTTGGTTCACTGCCATCGTAGTGATGGTGCCGCTCGCTGCTTTCTTTGTGAGGCGAAACTGGTGGCCGCAAAAAATTGGACTCGCGGTCGCCACGGTCCTGAGTGGGATGCTGGTGTTGTGGCCGGAGCACGTCCTCAGCCGGAACGATGAGGTGAGCCAGACTTTTTTGCCGACCATGCTTTTCGTCATTCACGCCGATCTGATTCGCGACCAAATGGCGGCCGATTTGAAGGAAAATGCCAGCCTTCCCTTTGCACGCGACTGGCTCGAGCGGGTTTACACCGCGTTAAACGCGGAGATCGTAAAATCTGAAATAAAGTATCCGGGTCATTATCCTTCCCTCAAATTTGATCCCGAATATTTGTGGTTCGAGCCAGGTTCAATCTCGACTCAGCTGCATCGGGAATTCGGCCATAATGTCTCAGCTCTTTGCGCGTTCTATCGTTTTTATTACTGGCGGACGTGGCAGTACCAACCGCTTCGCCAATTGCAAAAAGTCACGAGTCAATTCTCAATTTATTATTTCCCGAAGTGTCCGGCCTACTCGCCCATGAAAATTTGGCCGCTGCTCGACTCCTATCAACGGGCCGCAACGTGCCTTCATTCGGTCGAGGACTATCGAAAAATTTCGACTTCATTGCCGGCGGCCGCAGATTTCATGGCACAAACGGATTCGCTGGCACAAAACGCGCCCATTGTGGAACAGCCGCGCCTTGTTCGGATCGCATTGACCGTTCTCGCGGTCGGCTATCTACCCTGGCTCTTGGCAGCAATGATTCTCAGCGTATTCATTTTTTGGAAATCCGCTCGCCGGAAACAATTGAGGTGGTTGGCTGCTTTAGTCCTGTTTGGTTGCGGTTACAACGCCTCCAGTTGTCTCGAAGGGGCTATTGTTAACTCGCTCGACGTTCATCGCTACATCACGGTGCAAATGTATGCGACGCTGCTGACGCAATTCCTTGCCCTCTGGCTAATCCTGGAATTCATCCTCGAAGCCAGGCAGCATCGGCGCGCTGTCGTTTAGCTCCTCCGCAACTCTCCGCGATTGGTGCGAGTATCCAAACGGTGATCGCACACGCGATGAGACAAAAATCCTTCACCAGCGCGCCGTGTGGATCGGTTAGCATCGACGGATTTCCATTCGCGACTAGCCCGATAAGGATCAACATCCAGAGGGTAGCGATAAAACCCGGCGGCTCGTTCCGCGATTCCGATGATTAACCAGAGGCCAACGAGCATCTGCGCGACTCCGAGAATTTGCAGAGTGAACTCCCGTTTTCGCCACACCAGATGATACGCTCGCACGAGGCCGATTTCGTCCGCGCGTAAAAACAGAATCTTTGGCACCAGCCCCTCATAAAACCAGACGAGCCCGAGTGCGATGCGGGAGATGAGTTTGATGGCGCGTAATTTTGTAATCATAAAGTCAATTCATGGATGTCGCGGATCTTGTGCGGCCAACCCATCCAGACATTCACGCCCGGGGAGTAATTCGCTCCGACGCAACCCGCGTTCCGCCACCACGATTCAGTGGCGCGAATTAAATCGTCGGTCACGATTTCGACTTTCGCCGCAACTTGCTGCCATGGTTCGTGCCAGATGCGAAAGAACCGGCGGCGGTTCCCGGATTGCGTGAATGCGGTGTAACGCTCGAGCAAAAATTCATCGAGCGATTCTGGCGCGGAGCTCCCGAGTTCATTTGTCAACGTCGCGCAATAACGGAACGAGCCATCATTAGCTTCCACGTGGCCGCGACACGCATGCTCGTGGTGTTGCTCGAAATCATTTCGATATTCGATTTTCCCAAACTGATACGGCAATCCGAAACTCCATGGCCCGAGCCACGCTGCCAATCGGTTCGAAAGCCATTCGCGCATAAAATAGATTCCGGCTTCGCCCTTGTGTCTGACGTAGGTGCGAACGTTCAGGAAATGATGGGTCGCGATTGGTTTGAACAAAAGCGCACCCAATGTTCCACCAAGCCGCGGTCGCATTCCGCGCATGGTGAAAGCCACGAAACTGACAAATGCGCGGCCATGGTAAAGATCCAGAGGGTAGGGAATACAGCGCTGCAATTCCTCCGGCTCGATTTCGTAATGAATGAATAGAACGTTGTCCCAATTCGCGTAGAGGAGTGGCTCGCCACGTCGCGACAACAAACGTTCCTTGGCAGCTCCCGTTTCGTCGAAGATAGGCGCTTCCGGGAGCGGCGCTGTTCTCATGCATTTCTCCAAAAGGCGGCTGCGAGATAGACGACTGCCATCGCGCCATAGCCAAGAAACAGTGTCCAGTGAATCAGAGTGCGCGCCATGTTTCCGCGCCAATGGCTCGAGCTGTAGTGCAGCCATTGCATGACCGAGCGAACGATCCAGAACATTCCGATCGCTGTTGCCAGCCAGATCGCCAGCGGGTTGGCGGCGCTGGCAATCTCATGAACGAATCGCCAGGTGAGCAACGCGAAGATCGACAGCGTGATAGAAATGAAAATGACGTGGATGTGAAAAACTTCCCGAATGAGGAGCGGCGCCCGATCGAGATCGGGTTTCCATTTCATGATGCGGATGAGAAACAGATTCAGAATTGCAACCGTAAACTGCGCAATTGCGGCGGCGCGTAATGCCAGATCGAGGGCCGAATTGTTCAGGGTATTCATTTGTTTGGATAAATATTCGCGAGGGCTTCGCGAAGGTTGGGGAATTCAAACTCGAAATTCTTTTCCAGAAATCGTTTCGGAACACAGCGCTGGCTAACGAGAGCTAGACTCGCTTCCGTTCCCATTAACCATGAGCCAATGCGGGCGGCGAATTCCGGAACGGGCGGGCTCCAGGGCCGATGTAATGCGCGCCTTAATGCGCGCATCAATTCCGCATTCGTCACCGGATTCGGCGCGGTCGCGTTAAAAACGCCCGTGAGTTGTTCCTGGTCGATCGCCTGCAGAATCATCCGCGACAGGTCGGCAATGTGAATCCAACTAATGTATTGCCGGCCCTCACCAACCTGCCCGCCGAGAAACCACCGGGTCAGTCTACTCAGAACATGTAGGAAACCGCCGTTCCGACCGAGGACGACGCCGAGTCGCAATAAAACTTTGCGCGTATTCGGCGAATCAACAGAATCGAATGCCGCTTCCCATTTCTTACAGACCTCACTCACGAAATCATCGCCGGGCGCGGTGGTCTCATCACAAATGCGTTCGCCTTTGTCGCCGTAGATTCCAACGCCTGCTAGCTGAACAAAAACTTTTGGCGGCTGCATGCATCGGCCGATCGCCTCGCCGAGGATGCGGACCGAATCGACGCGCGAATCGATGATCTCGCGCCGGTGTTCGGGCGTGTGCCGGGTGTTAATGCTACGCCCGGTCAAATTCACTAGACCGAGGGCGCCATTCACAAACTGCGTCCACTCGCCGAGCTTTTTGCCGTCCCAATGCGCTTCGCGAATCCTGCCGTGATGATTCGATTTACCGCGGGTGAGCACGACGATCTCGTAGTTTTTCGAAACCAGAGATGGCGAGAGCGATTGTCCGATAAAGCCGCTGCCGCCCGCCAGGACGATTCGTGGTTTCATAACGCCGCCTTTCCGTAAACGAATGTTAGGAATGCGAAAATGATCGTAAGCGCGTGAAAACCGGTTTTGTAAAACCAGTTCGTCAGGAACGGTCGCGCATCGAAGATAGCGAATTGCACGAGCAAGCGCGCGCCCCAGAAAATCGCAATGAAGAGGCAAAGCGAACGCGCTACGGGTTCGCGCGCGGCCATCGCATCGGCGTGGCGAAAGGTGAGGACCGCGAACGCGATGATCACCATCACGACAAACACGCCGTAAACCCAGAAGAGCTTCCGCAGGAATGGATGGAGGACCGCGAGGTTTTTTCGCCAATCCAAAACCCGTGGAGTCGACGCGCTCGCAATCAGGATCAATAATTGCACTGCGGCAGCGAGTTGAAGAAGTAGTTTCATAAGGCTCCAATCGCGTTCATGAATGGCAGAATAACGTTGTGAACGAACGGCGGATGGAAAAGCCAGAATGCGGGGACGGCGGTGATTAAAATAGTGAAGATGCGGCCTCGGATCTGCGGCAAGGCTCGCTCAAACAAAATTCCGATGCCTTGCAATAGGAAATAGGCGGTCGGCAGCCCGTAACCAGCTCCGGCTGGCAATGAGATCACCAGTTCATGGATTAAACCCGAGACAAGAAACGCTGTTAGCGTTGCGATCGCTCGTCCAAAATGGAGGGTCGAGATCCGGGGAGACCTTAGTGCGGTGTCGCACGAACTACGTGCTCCAAAATGACGTGCGATCGGCCGAGAGATGAACTCAAACGCGAGTCGATTAAATGCCGAATTCCACCGGCGCCCCCAAAATTCGCTGATTGTTTTGGAATGCAACGGCGCATTCATAATCGGTTCCACATCGATTCCCGCTTTGCGCCATCCGGCCGCGAGAAGCTGAAACAGTCCGAAATGCAGAATGAGGATCATGCCGATCATTCCGATCCAGCCGGCGAGCACTGGCTGATAAGCGAGGTGGGCGACACCGAACAACAGAACCGCCCCTAACAAGATCTTCGCGCTCGCCCGCCACACGAGTGTAGGAGGTAGCGCCAAACTTGGCTGCTTGAAGCAGTCAAGTCGCGCACGAGACGGTTTGGGGGCCAGGAACTTTTCCGCGTCCATTTCCGGCCAGGCGAAGAAATAGCCGAGCGTGGGAGTTAACTCGAGATGAACGTTTGGTTTTTGTGCGCGCCACGCGGTAAGCCATTTGCAGCCGAAGAAAATTGCCCCGACCATCAGCCACATGAATTGCCAGGGCTCGAGACGATTTCGTAAAGGAAGAACCGAGATTGGTAGCCCAATCAATGCGATCCATGCCGGCAAGGCTTCAAGAAGTAGTGGCTTCCAACCGGCCTCAAGGAACGGCGCCTTTCCAGGCGGAGACCTGAACAATCGGCTGCCTCGTCGCCGCCGCATATCAACCTCACACGCAACGTGATCACAACCTCGATGGGTCGCGATCCAGCGGTAACTGCGATCAAGCAGCTTGTGCATGCCGGGCAGTTGTGCGAGGGCGACCACCGGCCAGGCCCACCAAATCTGTCGTGCCAGAAAGAGTACCGCATCCGTGCCGGCGATATCCTGGCCCTCACTCGTCAAAACATGCATCTCTTCGAGCGGGGCACCGGGTTCGAGGCCGAGCTGGTGCATCACCCATTTTGTTTGCAGGGGGAGAAAGGGAAATCCGCGGCGGCGAAATATTCGATCGAACTGTCTGGCCGAAGCAGTGCACGACGGGCAATCGCCATCGTATAGAATCCAGCCGCGAAAAGACGGTGCGCTTTCATGATCGTTTGGTAGCAAAAGGGTCCCTTCTCTCACCGGAGGAAGGCCAGGATGAGCATTCTTCCATGGCCGTCTGATGTGGCGTCGAGCCAGTGGCGCTTCCCTAATATCAGTCTTTTCTGTCAATTCAGAATTCATGGTCAAATTTTTTTTGTTATGGTTTTGTCAATCCCAGTAACCGCAGCGTTTTGTTCCCCATTTTTGCCAGTTTGAGCAAGGCCGTGGTCGGCAGTCTCTCCCATTGCAGATAGGCGGCTTCAGCCATTTCAAAGAATTGCAGTAGATCGGTCAGCCGTTCCCGGGTGTAACGGTCGGCCAACTTTGGTTTGTCCGCGGCCGCGATGCATTCGTGCAGGACCTGCAGGGTGGGATCGATCTCCCTTTTCTTTCGCTCTCTGCTAATGACGCGGAACATCGCGAAAACGTCTTTCATCGACTCGAAGTGATCGCGTCGATCGCCCAGAACGTGGACGACGCGGACGATACCCCAGTTTTGCAGTTCGTGGAGGCTGTTGCTGACGTTGGAGCGGGCGATGCCAAGGGTAGCGGCGATTTTCTCGGCCGGCAGCGGACGGGGGGAAAGGAACAGAAGAGCATGGATTTGGGCGACGGTGCGATTGATGCCCCAGCGCGTTCCCATTTCGCCCCAATGGAGGATGAACTTTTGGGCGACAGGAGAGAGTTTTTTCATATGATCTGTTATTTCTGTCTAAACAGAAATTATTGAATTATGCCGCCTAGGTCAAGCAAAAATCGCTATCCCCGTGTTCGATGGGCACGTTCGCGGTTTCCGGGTAGAGCACGCGTCTCGTGTGTTGGCGAGTGCGGCCCGCAGTCGCGGACTTTTCTGTGGGCAAACAGGTCGCAATCCATTGCCTCAGAGAAGTCCATCTCGGCGTGACGCCGAGATCCACATGCGAGACGCGCGGGCTACCAGCGCACTGGCAATCCCGTTGCCTCGAATTCGGAACGCACGTGCGATCACTAGGGCAAATCAGCTAAACCAGCGTCAATTCAGCCCGTAGACCTCGAAGAGCCTTGCCGGTGGTCGCGCGAGGCAACACTTCCAAAGCCTCAGCCGCGCCCAATCGGATTTCGCGCTGAATTAGCGTGTAAAATATTCTTTGCGGGCCCGCACTTCCCCTCTATATTCGCGCCTCACCGCATCAGGCGCGTGACCGTTATGTGCGCGGCCTGAGCGGATTTTTTTGTCGCCCGCGAGTCCCCCGCGTGGTGGCCGTTTTGTAACAGACATGCCAACAATTAATCAACTTGTGCGAAAAGGACGCCGGAAGGTGTCGGTGAAATCGAAGTCACCGGCCCTGACCGATTGTCCGCAGCGGCGTGGAGTTTGCGTTCAGGTCATGACGCGGACGCCGAAGAAGCCGAACTCTGCCCTGCGCAAGGTGGCGAAGGTGCGGCTGACAAACGGCCAGGAAGTGATCGCTTACATTCCCGGCGAGGGACACAATTTGCAGGAACACTCGATCGTGCTGGTCCGCGGGGGTCGGGTGAAGGATTTGCCGGGTGTGCGCTATCATATCGTGCGCGGGACCCTCGATTCTCTGGGTGTGGATGGACGTCGCCGCAGCCGTTCAAAGTATGGCGCAAAACGTCCTAAGGGTGGCGGCGAAGCCAAAGCCGCGGCGGCACCTAAAGCGGAGGCGAAGAAGTAGTTATGTCGCGCCGGCGCAAAGTTTACAAAAAAGAAGAGAAAGTGGATTCGCGCTATGGCAGTCCGGCGGTGGCCCGTTTGATTTCTACGGTGATGAAGCGGGGCAAGAAATCGCTGGCGGAACGGATTGTTTATGCCGCGATCGATAAATCGCGCGAAGGCTCCGACTCGGTTGATCCGCTCGAAGTTTTAAACAAAGCCCTGGAGAATGTTCGACCGCGTCTCGAAGTGAAATCACGTCGTGTTGGTGGCGCGACCTATCAAGTGCCGATGGAAGTTACGCCGGCACGGCAAATCTCGTTGGCGATGCGCTGGATCGTGCAATACGCCGACGGTCGCCGCGGCCAGCGTATGGCCGATTCGCTCGCTCAGGAAATCAAAGACGCCGCTGGAGGTCAGGGCAACGCGATCAAGAAACGCGAGGACACTCACAAGATGGCGCAGGCGAATAGAGCGTTTGCGCATTTCCGTTGGTAATTTTATGGCAACGGCGACGATGGAACAGAAGAAGGCCCCCGCGAATCCAAACTCGCCGGATCGCAAGTTTCCGCTCGAGCGGACGCGCAACATCGGGATCGCTGCGCACATTGATGCCGGCAAGACCACGATCACCGAGCGCGTGCTGTTTTACACCGGCATGATCCACAAGATGGGCGAGGTGCACGAAGGCACGACCGTGACCGACTGGATGGAGCAGGAGCGCGAGCGAGGGATCACGATTACTTCAGCAGCGACAACGTGTAGTTGGGCGCAACGCAAGGAAGAAGGCGTTTACAAAGCTTTCGAAGGGATCAAGCAGCGCATTAATATCATCGACACGCCGGGTCACGTTGATTTTACGGCGGAAGTGGAACGTTCTCTTCGCGTGCTCGACGGTGCGATCGCAGTTTTTGACGGTGTCGCCGGAGTGCAGCCGCAATCCGAAACTGTCTGGCGGCAGGCGACCAAGTACAATGTGCCGCGACTGGCATTCATCAATAAAATGGATCGAGTCGGCGCCGACTTTGAGATGTCGGTGAATAGCATTCACAAAAAACTCGGCGCGAATGCCTGGCCGGTATTGCTCCCGCTTGGCCGGGAAGACCAACTCAAAGGCCAGCTCGACGTCATTAACAAGAAAGCGATCATTTATTCGGACAGCGACGAGCTTGGATCGACCTATGAAGTCACCGATATCCCCAAGGAATATGTCGATGTTGTAAACAAGGCTTATGACAATCTCGTCCAGCAAATTTCGAACATCGACGACGAGGTGGCCGAGGTCGTCATCCACGAAAAGCCGGTCACGCGGGAATTATTGAAGGCCGGCATTCGTCGTCAAACCATCGCCAACAAATTTGTGCCGGTGATCGGCGGTTCGGCCTTGAAGAACATCGGCGTGCAATATTTGATCGATGCAGTGGTCGATTATCTGCCGAGCCCGCTCGAGATTCCGCCGGCGAAAGGGATGGATCCGGACACGCGTGAGCCGATGGAAGCGCCAACCGATGACAACGGAAAATTCTGCTCGCTCGCCTTCAAACTGTGGAGCGATCCGTTCGTCGGCAAACTTGTTTTCTTCCGCGTTTATTCCGGCACGCTGAGCAAAGGCGACACGGTCTATAATCCGCGCACAAACAAACGCGAACGCATTTCGCGGTTAATCCAGATTCAGGCAGACAAGCGCGAAGACATCGAAACGTGTTACTCGGGTGATATCGCCGCGATTGTCGGAATCAAGAATATCACTACTGGCGACACGCTTTGCGACGAAGATTATCCGATCCTGCTTGAGCCTCCGACATTTCCAGATCCGGTTATCTCAATGGCAATCGAGCCGAAGACGAAGTTGGATCAGGAAAAAATGGGCGTCGCGTTGCAACGGCTCGCGGAAGAGGATCCAACCTTCCGCGTTTACACCCATGAAGATACCGGCCAGACCATCATTGCAGGCATGGGCGAGCTGCATTTGGAGATCATTCGCGATCGGATGTTCCGCGAATTCAAGGTGGATGCGAATGCGGGTAAACCGCAGATCGCGTATCGCGAGACTATCACTGGTGGCGCGCACGGCGTCGGCAAATTGATCAAGCAATCTGGCGGTCGCGGTCAGTACGGCCACGTCGAAGTGGATGTGCGGCCGGCGGCGCGCGGAAAGGGATTGTTGGTGGAGAACAAGATCGTCGGCGGCGTGATCCCGCGCGAGTACATTCCGGCGGTCAAGAAAGGGATCGAAGAGGCCGTGCTCAACGGCGTGCTTGGCGGTTATCCGGTCATCGATGTCGAAGTCGATATCGTCTACGGCAGTTACCACGAAGTCGATTCCAACGAATTGGCTTTCAAAATGGCGGCGATTTTTGCCATGAAAGATGGTTTCAAGCAGGGCAAACCGATCCTGCTCGAGCCGATCATGAAAGTGGAAAACATCACCCCGGAAGAATATCAGGGGGACATTATCGGTGACCTCAATCGCCGTCGCGCTCGCATCAACAGCATCGAAGCGCGCGGCAATCTTACAATTGTGCACGCCGAAGTTCCGCTTGCGGAAATGTTCGGTTATGCCACCGCGATCCGTTCGCTTTCCAAGGGCCGCTCCAGCTACTCAATGGAGCCCTCCCATTTCGAGCAGGTGCCGCAGAACCTGGTCAGCGCGATTCTTGACCAAAAGGAGAAGAAATGAGCGGCGGCCGGCAAATTCCCAGTCGGAAGTTAGGCTTCCAGCCTGACTTGGCTTGCGGGCATCTTGCCCGCGAATCGACAGGCAAGATGCCTGTCGACCAAGACAGCCAGGATGGCTATCTTCCGAAGAAGGAGACGAAATGACGAACGGCCAGCGCATTCGCATTCGTTTGAAGGCATTCGATCATCGCATGCTTGATCAATCTGCCGTCGAGATCGTCGAGACCGCGAAACGCACCGGTGCGCGTGTGGCCGGCCCGATTCCGCTGCCGACATTGATTGAAAAATTTACCGTCAATCGTTCGCCCCACGTCGACAAAAAATCGATGGACCAATTTGAAATCCGCACCCATAAACGTCTGCTCGACATCATTGAGCCGACGGCGAAAACGGTGGATGAATTAAAGAAATTAAATTTACCTGCGGGCGTGGATATTACGATTAAGATCTAATCGCTTGAGAATTTTCGCTGAACTTCAAAATGAGCATTGGGTTACTTGGACAAAAAATCGGCATGACCAGCGTCTACGACGCCAGCGGCAAGCTACGTCCAGTGACCGTGATCGCAGCGGGCGATAACGTTTTGGTTCGCCGGATAACGACGGAGCGCGATGGCTATTCGGCGGTGCAGGTCGGGTTTGGTGCGCAAAAGGAATCACGCCTGAATAAGTCCGAGCTCGGTGCATTCAAGAAAGCCGGCGTCGAAGCGAAAAGATTCTCGCGCGAATTTCGTCTTGAGACTGATCTGCCGGAGGGCGAAGTGAATTTAAACGTCACGCAATTTCAGGCGGGCGATTTTGTCGACGTCATCGGCCGCTCCAAGGGCAAAGGATTTCAGGGCGTGATGAAGAAACACAACATGGCGGGCCAAGGCGCTGCGCACGGGTCGAAGACGCACCGGCGCAACGGTGCCATCGGAAATCGTTCCACGCCCGGTCGGATTTGGAAAAATATGGGCATGCCCGGCCATCTCGGGGATGAGCGGGTGACGGTGCAGAATTTGCAGGTCATGCAGGTTCGCGAATCGGAAAAGATAATTCTCGTTAGCGGAGCGGTCCCCGGTTCGAATGGATCATTTGTGGTCGTGCGACCCGCGATCAAGAAGCCAGCGAAGAAGTCATGAGCGCGAAAGTTTTGACCAAGGCCGCGGCGAAAGAGGCGAAGATTGCCCTGATAGAAAACGGGCGCGGAACGCAGGCGATGCATGATGTCGTGGTCGCGATGCGGGCGGCGCGGCGTTCTGGGACGGCGAACACGAAAACGAAAGCTGACGTAGATTTATCCGGAGCCAAACCGTGGCGGCAAAAAGGCACCGGTCGTGCGCGCGCGGGCTACAAGTCATCGGTCATCTGGCGTGGTGGTGGCGTCGTTTTCGGGCCGAAGCCGCGCGATTATTCAAAGAAAACTTCAAAATCGGTCCGCCGGCTGGCGTTTCAGAAGGCACTGAGCGAGCGGATCAATGCCGGCGACGTGCTTACGATCGGCGAGTTCGCGGTGAAGGAGATTAAGACCAAGGCGTTCGTCGAGCTGGTCAAAAAACAGACCAATGCGACACGGATTCTGATTGTGTCGGATGGGTTTGACGAGAACACCTATAAATCAGCGCGCAACGTCAAACCGGTCACGCTGGCGAGAGCGAGCGACGTAAACACGGAGCAGCTGCTCTTCTTTGAGAAAATTTTGGTAACCGATGGCGGGCTGGCGAAGCTCGCGGAAAGAACGAACGGAGGCAAATGAACGAGCCTTTTGACATCATTGAAACCGCGTCGCTCACGGAGAAGGCAACGCTCCTGAGCGAGAAACAGAACAAGTACGTCTTCCGCGTTCGTCCGCGCGCTAACAAGATTCAGATCAAACAGGCGATCGAGAAGCTTTTCCAGAAGAAGGTAGCGGACGTGAACACCTGCAATTATGCCGGAAAAAAGAAACGCGAACGTCGCGCCGATTTCGGCCGCAAATCGCATTGGAAAAAGGCGATCGTGACGTTGCAGGAAGGGGAGAAGATCGACCTCGTATGACTCCATTGCTGCCATGGCCCTAAAATCCTACCGCCCACTTACTCCGACGCTGCGGTTCAAATCGCTGCCCGCTTTCGATGAAATTACGAAAGCACGGCCGGCGAAGAGTTTGCTTGAGCCGAAGAAGAAAACGGGCGGCCGGAATCATTTCGGCCGGCTGACCTCGCGCCACATCGGCGGCGGTCACAAACACCATTATCGGAAGGTTGATTTCAAAAGGCGAAAGCGCGGAATTGAAGCGGAGGTGCTGGGAATTGAGTACGATCCCAACCGCTCAGCGCGGATCGCTCTTATTAAATACAGCGACGGCGAGCTCAGTTACATTCTCGCGCCAGACGGCTTGCGCGTGGGCGCGCGAGTGATGGCCGGGAGTGAAGCGACGCCTGATGTGGGTAACGCTCTGCCGCTGTCAGCCATTCCGCTGGGAACAAACATTCACAATATCGAGCTAGCGCCGGGACGGGGCGGCCAGATTGCCCGCAGCGCTGGTCAACAGGCGACGTTGAACAACCGCGAAGGCGGATACGGCTTGGTAAAAATGCCGTCGGGAGAAATCCGGCGTATCCACGAAACCTGTTACGCGACCATTGGCCAGGTCGGCAATGTCGATCACATGAACGTGTCGAGCGGCAAAGCGGGACGGACGCGCTGGCAGGGACGACGCCCGCATGTGCGCGGCATGGTGATGAATCCGATCGATCATCCGATGGGCGGCGGCCAGGGTAAATCAAAAGGCGGCGGCGGCCGACATCACCCGGTGAGCCCGTGGGGGCAACTGGCAAAAGGATTTAAAACACGGGCGAAACATAAGCCGAGTGATCGGTTCATTTTGGAGCGCCGCCGCGCGAAGAAGAAGGTTTAATGTGAAAACCAGGAGACCGCGAAATTGAAAAGACCTTAATTCCTGGATTCCTGCTTTCCAGATTAGCAATTAACATTTGATTTTTATGGCCAGATCATTGAAGAAAGGACCCTTCGTCGAATCGCATCTTCTGGAGAAGATCGATAAGATGAACAATTCAGGCGCGAAGAAACCGATCAAGACCTGGTCGCGGCGCTCGATGGTAACGCCGGATTTTGTCGGCCACACGTTTTTGGTTCACAACGGAAAGAATTTCCAATCTGTTTTCGTGACCGAAAACATGGTTGGTCACAAGCTCGGCGAATTTTCGCCTACGCGCGTGTTTAAGAAACACGGTTCGCACACGGCGAAAGTGACGAAGTAAGTTGAATTTGCGATTAGCGATTTGCGGGTTGCGATTGCCAAAAATGGCGGTCGCAATGTCGCACATCGCAATAGTGGGAGCGTTGGTTAGCTACGGCGCCGACGCAGGGAGAGATAGTTCTTTGACAGATTCCAAGAATGAACATGCGACGGTAGTGCCAGGCGTGTCGCCTGCACCATCGGCGCGGCCGCAATTGTCCGTGTCGCCTTCGGAAGTGACGGAATTGCTGTCACAGAAAGAAGAATTGCGTCGGCAGTTGTCGCTGAGCCAGCAAACGGTGCAAACGCTGACGAGTAGTCTGGCCGAATCGAACGCCGAGGCGGAATTGTTTCGGCGAAAATTCGCCAATCTTGAATTGCGGATGGAAGCGCTCGGACTGGCTTCAGCAAGCAAAGACCGCGCGAAACTGGAGCAACGGTTGCTGACCGCTGTGAGCGATTTGCAGCTGGCGCAGAAGGAACGTGACCAATACCGCGATCAAATGATGCAGTTATCAGAAGCGATGTTGCGTTATCTGAAAACGGCAGAAGGCGGCGATGCGCAGGCGCGAATGGATGTGGAAGCGCAATTGCGCTCGATGAACGCACTGGAGAAATCGAGCAAAGCGCAGCCGACGACCGGATCGTTACTCGATGGCAGTGTCATCGGACTGAAGGAGGAATGGTCGTTTGTGGTTGGTAATTTTGGTGCGCGCGAGGGTGTGAAAATTGGAATGCCGCTGCGAGTGAAGCGCGGAAATGAGGTGGTGGCGAGACTGCGGGTGGTGGATGTGCGTGAGCGGATTTGCGGCGCGATCATTCAGGAATCTGGAAAGGAGAAAATTAAGGTGGGAGATCGGCTCGAAGTCGATGCCCGGCCAGATGTGAGTGTGAGATGAGGGAAGGTTAAAAAGTTAAAAAGGTTAAATTGGTAAAAGAGAAAGGCCGTTCGCTTTAACAATGTAACCCTTTTAACGTTTTAACGAAGGCATGGAAGTACGAGCGATATATAAGTACGCGAAGATTTCGCCGTTTAAGGCGCGCGAAGTCACGCGCGAGATTCAGGGCCTGCCGGTTTCGGCAGCGCTCGATATCGTTGCGTACAGCCCAAAGAAAGCGGCTGCGCTGGTGAACAAGACCTTGAAAAGCGCGGTGGCGAACGCCGAGAACAACGCCAATCTGAAAGTAGATGGTCTGGTGGTGAAGGAAGCGATCGTTGGCGAAGGGCCAACCATGAAACGGATGATGGCGCGCGCGCGAGGGAGCGGCAGCCGGATCTTGAAACGCAGCAGCCACATTCGCATCGTTTTGACGGACGAGATTAAGATCGAAACGCGCGAGACGCGGAAAGCGGAACAAAAAGCGGCGAAGAAAAAGGCGTCGGAGGGAAAAGCAGAAGGCGAACCGGCGAAAGCAAAAGGTGAAAGACCGAAAACGCGCGCGCCGAGGAAGCCGAAGAAATAACTATGCACGGTCATTCTGAGCAAAGCGAAGCGGAGTTGAAGAAGCCCACGGAAGTTATCGTAAAGCTTTCGCAACGGGATCCCTCGGTCCAAGCCGGACTGGCGTTTTCGCTCGGGATGACGGAGGAGGTTTGTTATGGGTCAGAAAGTTAATCCGATTGGATTTCGATTGGGCGTGAACCGCGACTGGCGGTCGCGCTGGTATGCGTCTCCACAGGAGATGCCGGAATTTTTACATAGTGACATTCAGATTCGCGATTACGTAAAGAAGAAACTCCAGTTTGCTGCCGTTTCGAAAATCGTGATCGAGCGGGCGTGGAATTCGATTCGCGTTACCATTTTCACGGCGCGTCCCGGCATTGTTATCGGACGCAAAGGCGCCGAGATCGAGAAGATGACCGAAGAAATCTCGAAAATGGCGCAGGGGAAACAGATCAAGATCGATATCCAGGAGATCAAGACTCCTGAGCTGGATGCGCAGTTGGTCGCGGAAAACGTGGCGCTCCAAATCGAACGGCGTATCGCGTATCGGCGGGCGATGAAAAAAGCGGTGCAAACGGCGATGGATTTCGGCGCGCTCGGAATTCGTCTGCGCAGCTCGGGTCGATTGAACGGAGCGGAAATTTCGCGCTCCGAATGGTATCGCGAAGGCAAGGTGCCGCTGCATACCCTGCGCACAGGGATCGATTACGGATTTTCGGAAGCGAACACCGTTTACGGCAAGATTGGAGTGAAATGTTGGATTTGTAAGAAGGAAGAAGTGGCTGTGGAAACGCCGGCCCAGGCTGTGCTGCCGCCGCCACCACCACCGCCAGAAGCCGGGGCGGCTGAACACTAGGGAGATTTGTTATGCCGTTGATGCCCAAACGCGTGAAGTATCGCAAGTCCCAGCGGGGAAGCCGCAAGGGAACGGCCTCGCGCAATTTGCGAATCGATTTCGGCGAGTTTGGTCTGCAAACGCTCGAGCGCGCCTGGATCACGAACACCCAGATCGAAGCCGCGCGCGTCGCGTTAACCCGCAACATGAAACGCAAAGGCAAACTCTGGATCCGCATTTTCCCCGACAAATCGGTCACGGCGCGTCCGCCGGAAACGCGAATGGGTAAAGGTAAGGGCCAGCCGGAATTTTGGGTGGCAACGGTGCGACCAGGAAACATTTTGTTTGAGCTCGATGGCGTGCCGGAGTCGGTCGCGCGCGAGTCCTTGCGCCTCGCTGCCGATAAGCTGCCGGTGCGAACGAAGTTTTTGAGTCGTCATCATGTCGCTGCGTAATCGGAGACAACCATGAAGATCAAAGAAATTGTTGAGATGAGCACGGACGAGCTTTTGACGAAGAAGCGCGACCTGCGGCAGGAAAGTTTGCATCTGCGCCTGCAACAGCAGAGCGGACAGCTTGAGCAACCGAGCCGGCTGCGCTTGCTCCGACGCAACGTGGCTCGGATTGAGACGGTGCTGTCGAAGCGGGCGAAGGAGGCGAAGTAATTTATGGCCGAAGAACCAACCGCAATGTCACCGCCGCTACCTACCGACGCGCGAGCGTCCGCTCTCCTTCCGTCCAAATCGCGACGCGGTTCGCGCAAGACGCGCGTGGGCGAGGTGATTTCGAGCTCGATGAACAAGACGATCGTCGTTCTTAGCGTCACCCGCGTGCCGCACCCGAAGTTCGGCAAGATCGTGAAGCAGCAGAAGAAATTTTACGCACACGACGAAGAGAACAAAGCGAAGAACGGCGACACAGTTCGGATTATGGAAACGCGACCGCTCAGCAAATTAAAGCGATGGCGCCTGGTCGAGATCGTCAGCAAATAAATTTATGGTCCAGATTCGTTCCCGACTCGATGTGGCTGACAACACCGGCGCGCGCATGGCGACGATGATCGGGGTGATCGGGAAGGCCACACTTTACGCGCGGATCGGGGATGTAATCACCGCCAACGTCAAGGAAGCGAGCGCAACCGGGACAGTAAAGAAAGGTGAAGTTGTGCGTGCGGTTATCGTTCGCACCAAACAACCGGTGAAACGCGATGATGGTTCGCTATTGCGATTCGATAACAACGCCATTGTCATTATCGACAAGGATTTGAATCCGCGCGGGACTCGCATTTTCGGACCGGTAGCGCGCGAGCTGAGAGAGAAGAACTTTATGAAGATCGTCTCCCTTGCGCCGGAGGTGTTGTAATGAACCGCATCAAGTTTCACGTTAAAAAAGGTGATAACGTCGAGGTAATCTCGGGAAATTTCCGTGGTTCGAGCGGGAAGATTCTTCAAGTGTTACCGAAGAAGCAACGGGTGC
Source organism: uncultured Verrucomicrobiae bacterium (assembly GCA_963781735.1). Taxonomy (GTDB): domain Bacteria; phylum Verrucomicrobiota; class Verrucomicrobiia; order Chthoniobacterales; family UBA10450; genus AV69. The sequence goes on from CAWAHI010000020.1 coordinate 123,556, forward strand.
TGATTGAAGGCGTGCGTATTATTAAGAAGCACCTGCGGAAGTCGCAGGATAACCCGAGCGGAAAGATCGCGGAACGGGAGGGGCCGATCCATATTTCCAACGTGCGATTGATCGGGAAAACGGAAAAGAAAGAAAAAACCGCGAAGAAAGAGACGAAGGCGAAGAAAGAAAAAGCGAAAAGTTAGCTTCGATTTGTTTTGCGAAGATAGGAAATGGAAAACGAATTTTACAGAGACTACAAGGAACGGGTGATACCGGCGCTGCAAAAGCAGCACGGTTATAAAAACATTCACCAGGTGCCGAAGGTGGACAAAGTGGTCATCAACACTTCCGTCGGCTCGCAATCGGATGTGAAGCAGGCGCTGGATGATGCCAAGATGGAACTGGCGTTAATCACCGGTCAGCAGGCGGCCGAGACTCGGTCGAAGAAGAGCATTTCGAATTTCAAGTTGCGCAAGGACCAGGCGATTGGCGCGAAGGTGACATTGCGCGGTGAGCGGATGTATGAATTTCTGGAGCGTCTGATCAAAGCCGCGCTGCCGCGTATTCGTGATTTTCGTGGAGTTCCGCCGCGGGGATTCGACGGTCATGGCAATTACACCTTGGGCGTGTCCGATCAGTCGATTTTTCCCGAGGTCGAGCTCGATAAAATCAAGCGCAACATCGGTTTTGATGTTACTATCGTGACCACTGCTCGCACGAACGCGGAAGCCAAATCACTGCTCAGCGAAATGGGGATGCCGTTCAGCGACCGGGCGAGAAGGCCGGCCGCGCAAGCTGCTTAATTATTAGATGAGTACCGTTACCGATCCGATTGCAGATTTGCTGGCTCGCGTGCGCAACGGCGCGCAGGCGCAGAAGCCGGAGCTGTTTGTGCCGTACTCCAAGATCAAGGCAGAGGTCGCAAGGATTCTGAAGGAGGAAGGCTACATCACGGATTACGAACTGGATCGGACGGCAGCGCATCCGCGGATCAAGATTACGAACAAGCTGGTCAATCGGTCGTGTGCGATCACGGGATTAAAACGGGTGAGCCGGCCCGGACTGCGCCGATATGTGGGTGCGGATGAAATTCCGCGCGTTCTTGGTGGAATGGGAATCGCGATTCTCTCGACGCCGCGCGGCGTGTTGTCGGGTCGGGAAGCGAAAAAACAAAAGGTCGGCGGAGAATTGCTCGCTTACGTTTGGTGATGTTCTAACTATTTAACGAATTACGAACTCATGTCGCGAATTGGAAACAAAACCATAGCCTTGCCGGAGAAGGTGAAGGTGAACGTTGGTAACGATGGTGCGGTCGCAGTCGAGGGCCCAAAGGGCAAACTAAATTGGAAGTTACCACGCGAGATTTCGGCGAAGGTCGAGAACAATCATGTCTCGCTGGCGCGGGGGGCGGAAACGCGGAGCGTGAAAGCGTTGCATGGGCTTTCGCGCGCTCTGATCAACAACATGGTGCACGGGGTGAGTGAAGGTTTTACCAAGGATTTGGAAATTGAAGGCGTCGGATTCAAAGCCGCGGTGCAGGGCCAAAAGCTGAATCTATCGCTCGGATTCTCGCACCCAATTTTGTTTCCCATCCCGAAAGACATCAAAATCACGGTGACCGAGAATACGAAGCTAACGATTAGTGGGATCGACAAGAAACTGGTCGGCCAGGTCGCAGCGGATATTCGCGGATATTATCCGCCCGAGCCGTACAAGGGCAAAGGCGTGCGATACGCCGGCGAGCAGATTCGCCGCAAGGAAGGCAAGACGGTGCAGTAAGATGGCGACGAATCGGAAGGCAGCGCGGCAGCGCATTCATACCCGTATCCGGAAGAAAGTGAGCGGAACCGCAGAACGGCCGCGACTCGCCGTCCATTTTTCCGGGCGTCATGTTTACGCGCACGTGATCGATGACGATTCCGGTAAAACCTTGGCGGCGGTTTCGACGTTGCAAAAAGATTTGGCTGGCAAAAAAGCGGCCGCGAATCGTGAATCCGCAGAACGCGTGGGCAAAGCAATCGCGGAGAAGCTGCTGGCAAAGAAAGTGGAGAACGTGGTGTTTGATCGCGGCGGTTACATATTCCACGGCAAGGTGAAAGCGCTCGCAGATGCCGCGCGCGAAGGGGGATTGAAATTTTAAAATGCCTTCACCGAACCCAGGAAGACGATTCGATCGCGGCACTGATAAAGCGCCCGCCGCAAGAGGCGACACCACCGAGAAAGTGGTTTTCATCAATCGCTGCGCCAAGGTGGTGAAAGGCGGACGCCGTTTCAGCTTTAGCGCGTTGATCGTGGCAGGCGATCACGATGGAAAAGTTGGCGTCGGTTTTGGCAAGGCGAACGAAGTGGCGGAAGCGATTCGCAAGGCTTCCGAAGCGGCGCGCAAATCAATGGAGAAAGTCTCGCTGCACGAGAACACCATTCCGCATGAGACGATCGGGGAATTCGGTGGCGGCCGGGTGTTGTTGCGGCCGGCTTCGCCGGGGACCGGCGTCATCGCGGGCGGCGGTGTGCGCGCGGTCGTCGAGGCGGCAGGAATTCGCGACGTCCTGGCCAAATCGCTCGGCTCAAGCAATCATGCCAACGTCGTTAAAGCGACGATCGAGGCGTTGCGAAATTTGCGTCGTCGCGATGAAATTTTGAAAGTGCGCGGGATTCGCCCGCATGCGAGCGCGCCAGCCGACGGAGGGCAGCCGTCGTGAAAGCGGAAACGAAAACAGAAAAACCGGCGGGATTACGGCTGCATAACTTGCGCCCACGTCCTGGTGCGCGTCATCGGGTGAAGCGACTCGGCTGCGGCGAAAGCTCGGGCCACGGCAAAACCAGCGGCAAAGGGCACAAAGGACAAAAGGCTCGCTCGGGCGGAAGTCTCCGTCTCGGATTCGAAGGTGGACAGATGCCGTTGATCCGGCGATTGCCGAAGCGTGGCTTCAACAACGCGGCTTTTCACAAGCGTTACGCGATTGTGAACTTGTCGGATCTGAAAGATTTCAAAAGCGGATCGGTCGTGAACGAGGAATCGTTGCGCGCGGCAAATCTGGTGCGTGGAAATTTTGATGGCATCAAGATTCTCGGCGGCGGTGAACTAAAACATGGGCTGACGATTGAAGCGGAAAAGGTCAGTGCATCGGCGCGCGAGAAGGTTGAGAAAGCCGGTGGGAGCATCGCGGAAGTGAAAACGCCGAGCGCCGGCGGAGCGCATCGGCAGGATGCCGACGGCACGGATGCTACGAAGCCGAAGAGAACAAAGGCCGGCAAGAAGTAGCGGTCTGGTTTAGGAAATGATCTCGGCGTTCCTGAACACAGTAAAAATTCCGGAGCTGCGGCGCCGGATTCTTTTTACCCTCGCAGTTATTGTCATTGTCCGTCTGGGCGCCGCGATCACGACACCCGGAGTCAATCAGGCCGTTTTGCAGGAATGGTTTCGCAGCACCGCCGACAGGCAGGGTGGTGTGGCTGCGCTCTTTAATCTTTTTAGCGGCGGCGCGCTGGAGAATTGCGCGATTTTTTCCCTTGGCATCATGCCCTACATTAGTGCGTCGATCATGCTGCAGTTGTTGACCGCAGTGATTCCGCAACTCGGCCGCCTGGCGCGCGAGGACGGGGGCCGTCAGAAGATCATGCAATACACGCGCTACGCGACGGTAGTGCTTTGTCTTTTCCAAGGATACCTACTCGCCATTTCCTTTCAGCATCCGGAGTCGTACCACACCATTTTGGGAGGAATTCCGGACACGATTCACAAGCTGGGGATTCCACTGGTGGCGGACGAGGGTTGGGCATTCCGCATCGCAACGGTCATTAGCCTGACTACCGGCACTCTTTTTCTGATGTGGCTGGGCGATCAGATCACTGAGCGCGGCATCGGTAACGGAATTTCCTTAATAATTACGGTCGGAATCGTGGCGCGCCTGCCGGCTGCGCTTACTCAAGCATGGCGGACTTTTGTGCCGAGCGCAGGGGCGGGAGCCGATACGGGTCAGGCCAGTCCAACTCCCGTTGTTCTCGTGCTGATGATTCTGTTCCTGTTCCTCGTGATCGCGGGTGTGATCACGATCACGCAAGGTGTTCGCAAAATCTCCGTGCAGTACGCCAAGCGTGTGGTCGGCCGAAAAATGTACGGCGGCCAATCGACTTTCATGCCGTTGAAAGTGAATTACGCCGGAGTCATGCCGATCATTTTCGCATGGGCCATTTTGTTGTTTCCCACCACGATCGTCGGCCTCTTGTTCAAGAACAGTCGCGTCGCCAAACAAATCACCGACGCGATGGCGGCAGGCTGGGTTCATTATGCCTTGATTGCCGCGATGATTTTCTTCTTCAGTTACTTTTGGGTGGCGACGCAATTCCAACCGTCGCAGATCGCGGATGATCTGAAGAAGCACGGCGGCTACGTTCCCGGGGTGCGACCGGGTAAACCGACGGCCGACTTTTTGGACTATACGATGACGCGGCTGACTTTCGCCGGCGCGGTGTTTCTCACCCTGATTGCGGTGTTGCCGAGCGTGCTCAGCGAGGCCCTTCATGTTCCGCAGGTCACCGCCCAATTTTTCGGCGGAACAAGCGCGCTCATTATCGTGGGCGTAATGCTGGATACGATGCGCCAGGTCGAGACGCATCTGATTCAACGCCATTACGACGGGTTCTTGCGCAAAGGGCGAATTCGCGGGCGAGCTTTCGATGCGCGCGCGGCTTACAGCCGCGGCGACGCCGCAGCGCAGACCACGTTGATGTGGCTTTACGTCGCGATCTCCATCCTCGTCATCGCCGGAGTCGCAATTTTTCTTTACGGCCGCTGAGTGAAGAAACGGCTTGTTCTCCTCGGCGCACCCGGTTCTGGGAAAGGCACCCAGGCTGAACTGATTACGCGACAATTTGGAATTCCGGTCACATCGCCGGGCGCGATCCTGCGTCGGGAAAAAGACCTTGGCACGCCCCTGGGGATCGAAACTTCCGAGACCATTCAGCGGGGTGGCCTTGTCCCGGATGCGACAATTGTGAAACTGATCGAAGATTGGCTGCGCTTGCATGGTGCGCACGGTTTTGTCTTTGATGGATTCCCGCGCACGGCTCCGCAGGCCGAAAGCCTGGCGACGATTCTCACTCGCCATCACACGCCACTTGATCTCGCGATCTGGCTCGAAGTTTCCGAGGAAACCGTCCGCGACCGTATTTCGGGACGATTGCAGTGCCGCAGTTGCGGTTTTGTTACCAGTGTGGCGGCGGGGAATTTTTCCGAGCGCGCAGTTTGTCCATATTGTGAAGGACCGCTGGTGCGGCGAAATGACGACGATCTCGAAGTTCTGCAAAATCGTTTGAAGGAATATCACGCGAAAACCGAACCATTGGCTTCGTATTACCAAAAGATAAGCGTGTTGCATCGCATCGATGGAAATCGCGATCGCGAGACAGTTTTTGGCGATATTTCGCGTTTGATTGAGGCGAAATGATTCCGATCAAGAATGTGAAGGAGGCGGAAAAGATGCGGCAGGCGTGTCGCGTCGCCAGTGACATCCTGGACCGCGTCGTCGCAATCATTCGACCGGGGATTACGACGAAAGAAGTGGACGAAGCTGCCGCCGAGATGATGGGAGAGGCAGGCGTGAAAAGCGCATTTCTCGGCTATCGGATCGGGCATCGCGTCTATCCGGGAAACATCTGCATATCATTAAACGACGAAGTTATTCACGGCATTGCCAGCCAGCGCCGGATTCAGTATGGCGATATTGTGAAACTCGACATCGGAGTGGTTCGCGACGGCTGGATCGGCGATACCGCCACGACGGTGCCGGTCGGCATCATCGACGAACAGACGGAACGTTTGCTGCGGGTCACAGAGCACGCACTGGAGCGTGCTATTGGTATGGCTTATCAGGGCCGGCGGCTGGGCGACATCAGCGCGGAGATCGAAGACGAAGCAACGCGTAACCAACTTAATGTCGTGCGCGAGTTTGTCGGCCACGGGGTTGGACGAAAACTACATGAGGAACCTCAGATCCCAAATTACGGAAAGCGCGGCAGCGGGCCGCGGCTGAAGGCCGGAATGACGCTCGCGATCGAGCCGATGATTAATTTGGGAACTGCCGCCGTCAGATTACTCGATGACGGCTGGACCGCCTGTACGGCCGATGGAATGCCGTCGGCGCATTACGAGCACACCGTGTTAATTACCAATGAGGAGCCAGAGATACTGACATGGCGCGGAAAGACGCAATTGAAGTAGAAGGCAAAGTGGTCGAGCTCCTCCCGAACACGATGTTTCGCGTGGAACTCCCCAACGGCCACCAGGTTCTGGCCCATATTTCGGGAAAAATGCGGCTCCACTTCATTCGTATCTTGCCAGGAGACAAAGTTATGCTAGAGATTTCGCCCTACGATTTATCGAAGGGGCGGATTACGTTTCGCCACAAGTAAACCCGCGGATACGTCTCGCGGTTTTCGTCTCGTGGAAAAAAATGAAGGTACGACCATCAGTAAAAAGACTTTGTGAATCTTGCAAGATTGTGAAGCGCAAGAACGTGGTGCGCGTCATCTGCAAGAATCCGCGGCACAAACAGCGGCAGGGATGACACGGCGAGAAGTGATCGGTGAGAGGTGAGACGATTTAACGATTTAGCAGTTTTAACAATTTAACGATTCTTAACCATGCCAAGATTATTGGGAGTTGAAATACCGGCGGAGAAACGCATCGAAGCGTCGCTCACTTATATTTACGGGATTGGGCCGGCGATCGCGAAGCGCATTCTCGATCAGACGAATATTGATCCGAATCTGCGCGCGAAAAATTTAACCCCGCAGCAATTGAACGAGATCATTCACTCGATCACGAGCAACAAGATCTCAATTGAAGGCGATTTGCGCCGGGAGGTGCAGGGCAATCTCAAGCGTTTGCAGGCGATCAATTGTTATCGCGGGATTCGACATCGCCGTGGCTTGCCCGTTCGAGGCCAACGGACAAGCACAAACGCGCGCACCCGCAAAGGTCCGCGCAAGACCGTCGGAGTCATCCGCAACAAGGACGCGAAGGCAGGAAAAGTTTAATGGCTGAATCACAAAAACCGGCGGAAGACGCCGAAAAGAAACCGAGGGCGCCCAAAGCTGCGAAAGAAGCTGGGCCCAAACCCGACACAGCAGAAGTCCAGAGCGAGCCGGCCAAGGTGGAAGCCCCTGCGGTTGCAGCGCCGGCTGAGCCGAAGAAAAAGACCGCGCCGAAGGCAAAGAAAGAGGAAGCGGCTGCTCCGCCCGCGGCGCCGGCGGAGAATCTTTCGCTTAGCCCCGACGCCGTTGAGCAGCCGAAGATCGTCAAGGCGAAGGGGAGCAAAAACATTCACAACGGCATCGCGCACGTTCTCGCAACGTTCAACAACACCATCGTCACCATCACCGACATGAAAGGTAACGTCATCGGTTGGTCGAGCGCCGGAAAAGTTGGGTTCAAAGGCTCGCGTAAAAGCACGGCCTACGCGGCGCAAATGGTGGCACAGGACGCGTCACGCCAGGCGATGGGTCACGGCCTTAAGGAAGTCGAAGTGTTGGTCAAAGGACCCGGCGCGGGCCGCGAATCGGCCGTGCGCGCTCTTCAAGCCATCGGTCTCGAACTCACCGTCATCCGCGACGTTACCCCCGTGCCGCACAATGGCTGCCGCCCGCCGAAACCACGCCGCGTCTGATTTAATCAACTATCAACCCTCAACCATCAACCTTCTAAGTGGGCAGATACACCGGACCAAAAACCAAAGTTAGCCGCCGTTATGGCGTCCCGCTTTTCGGGCCATCGAAATCGCTCGAGCGAAAAAATTATCCCCCCGGAATGCACGGGCCGAAAGGGTCGCGCCGGAAACAATCCGATTACGCGATTGCGCTCGGTGAAAAACAAAAGCTGCGTTACCAATACGGGCTGCTGGAGCGACAGTTTCGTAGGATTTTCCAAAGCGCTTTACGCAAACGCGGCGTCACGGGCGAAACGCTTTTACAATTGCTCGAGACCCGCCTCGACAACGTCGTATTTCGTCTCGGCTTGGCCAACACACGTGCTGGTGCCCGCCAGTTGGTTTCACACGGCCACGTCCTGGTTAACGGCAAGACGGTGAACATTTCCTCCTTCAACGTGAAAGCCGGCGACGAGATTTCGGTCAAAGACAAACCGAAGACGCGCCAACTCGCTCTGCGCAATCTCGAACTAACTCAGATCGTCCCGGTTCCCGACTGGCTGACGGTTGATCGCGATGCTCTCAAAGGCAAAGTCGCCCGCATTCCCTCGCGTGAAGAAATTCAACCGATGGTCAACGAACAGTTGATCGTCGAGTTGTACTCCCGCTAACTGTAGCGGCGCACACTGAAGAACCAGGAGCGGCTGTTTCAAACTGCCGTTCAGCAAGTAAGTCGGCGGCTAGAAGCCGCCGTTCAATATCGGCGTGTTTCGTGGGCTCAAAATCCTCTTTCTGTTAGAACCTGCGTTCAGCTGCGGACGGCACCTTCCCAGGAATCGTCGTGACAAGGAGATAAGCATTCGGTAATCAATTCGCGTTACAATGAATTCCGGAATTCTTATCGGAATTATTTTCAGCGTTTCCCTTGGTGTCTTGGGAGGCGCGATCGGCACTTATTTCTCGGTTAAGAATACCTCTGGACCGCGCGAGCGGGCTTTCATGATCCGCGTCTCCATCTTCACCTGGATTGCAGTTTCGATATTCGTTGCAGCGTTAATGCTCCTGCCAAAACCGTATAACTGGCTGCTCTGGATTCCATACGGGATCGCGTTGCCGCTGACGATTATCCGCTGGAACAAGAGGCAGATGGAGATTCGGAATGAGGAGAAGCTCAGCCAGGGCTGAGCGGTTATCGGTTACCTGTTATCGAACAGAAAATAGTCGGAGTCCTTTACCTGTTCGGTAGGTCTCGACTTCTGTTTCGCTTCGATACTTAAAAGCAACGGGCAAGGTGCCCGTTAGCGCCAGAGGGTCCGAGCCGGACTGGCGTTAGATGCCTGTGCTACATCGCTCGCAGAGCTTGCCCTCCATCACGGGGGATCAAGATGGACGTTTAATCCCAATGTATGGCGAGGGCGGGATTGAATGGGGTTAGGTTAATCGTCCCTACCTTCTAAGAAGTCGAGGGCCTTGTCGTAGCTTCGGCGATCGAGGAAGTGGGCTAATCGTGGCGGGATTGGCTGGGGTAGGGCGGCGGCCAGAGATTCAATGCGGTCGGAGATTTCGTGGAGCCGCGCCATGTGCTGATCGGGATTACGGCGGCTGGATTCGTCGGAAACAATTCGGAGCCGTTCTCGCAAGGCCTCAGCAAGTTCATATGCTTCTCTGGTCATTGGCTTGAATTAAAGCTGAGTTTGGGACGAGCGGAAGCCAAACTGCCATTTAGTAAGGCGGCGGCCGATAGCCGTCGCGCACTAAAAAATCGGCAGGTCCGAGCCGGACTGGCGTTTGAAACAGCCGTTCCTTGTTTCTGGCGTCGCGCTCCTACAGATTTCAACATCGTTCCCCAGACTCTCGAACACTTGCCGCCGACTTGAAGGAAAGCTTGAAACTCGCGGATATCTAGCGCAACCGTCTGCCGTGGCTGACGGTGATTCCAAACGCATTCTCGTGGTGGACGACGATATGTCGCTTGCGCGTCTAATCAGCGAGGCATTGCGAACTCGTTTTCAATGTGAAGTTGATGCCACTCCTAATCCGGAGTACGCCTTTGAGCTGGCATTGAAAAAACGCTACCGCGTTTTCGTTTTCGATTTTTCGATGCCGATGATCGATGGTGCCATGCTGTTTGCGCTCATCGGGAAGGTTTATAATCATGTTAATCCACCGCTAGTCGTTCCGCCGCTGATACTGATTTCCGGACGCGGCGATGAGGCGCGCGCCCAGGAGTTGATGAAAGAAATTGGAGTGCGCGGGTTTTTGCCGAAGCCTTTCGCGATGAATCGGCTGATCGAGAAGATTAGGGAGGTTGCTCCGGAACTCTAGTCAACCAGCGGAGAATGAAGCGGGTAGAGTGATGACCGGCCGCACCGTAGTCCCGCGGCGGGCGGGACGAAGGCGGCAGTAGTGGAATGGTGGGGGAATTCAAGTGTCGGGGGCACTGAGGATGCGAGCCGCACTTCCGTTCCTTCCCATTGACTGCCGCACACGAGATTTTCAGGATTATGCAGGACTACGGCAGAAGCCCTAATCTGCTGGATTCAATCCTGTTAATCTTGTTAATTCTGTCTAGCTTTCGCCGAGCTCGGCCAATAATTGGCGGCGCGCTTCCAGCCAATCGGAATCTGCGTCGCCGGGTAGCGACATGCGCTCGCGCTGTTCGGCGATGAAGTAGGCGCGGGTTCGAATGGCCTCATCGCTGATATGCGGTGCTGCTCTCTTTGGTGCAGAGGTTTTGCGTGATGCGGGCTTCTTGCGAGGCGACCTGGCTTTTTTGGCTGCCGGTTGCGCGGCATCACCGTTCAACGCTGTTTCCTCGGCCGGCGCTTTCGATTTGTCGGTTTCTTTTGCGTTTGTTGGCATGACTAAAACAGGTATCGCTGTACTCGCCCGAATCGGATTCGCAAGCCGTTTTCGCAAAGGATTGGCGTGAAGGCAAAGCCTTCGCTAGCGTGCATCATGCGCCATTTTGTTTTTCGCTGGTTGGCAACAACGGTGGCTGTGATGGTCGCGGCTTCAATTATTCACGGGATCCGGTACGATTCCGCCGGCTCGCTAATCGGTGCGGCCTTGCTCCTCGGCATCCTGAATGCTTTTGTCCGACCCGTGTTGCTAATTTTAAGCGCACCTCTCATTCTTGTGACGCTCGGATTTTTTATTCTCATCGTCAACGGTCTGCTGCTCTGGTTCGTCCCGAACATTGTGACCGGCTTTCACGTCGATAATTTTTGGAGCGCATTCTGGGGCGCGATCGTGATTGGGATTGTGTCTTGGATACTGAGCGCGTTTTTCCGCGGGAGCGACGGCCGCGTCCATGTCTTGACCCACCATACTCAAATCAAGCGCGTGCAGGGTCGTGTCATTGAACCTGGAGATCGCTCATGACTTACTGCCTGGGAATGCTCTGCCGCACGGGTGCGGTTTTTCTCTCCGATTCGCGCACGAGCGCGGGTATGGACAACATCACGATGCGGAGCAAAATGCGGCTCTTCGAAAAACCGGGTGAGCGAGTCATTTGCATCATGACCTCAGGCAATCTTTCGCTCACTCAGGCGACGCTCGCATTGATCGATGACGATTTGGTTCTGGCGAATAATGAGCCGTCGCGCGAGACGATCATGAACACCCACACGCTCTACGAAACCGCCCGTTATGTCGGAAGTAAAGTGCGTGCGGTGGAGAAACGCGATCGCGTGGCGCTCGAAGCAGACGGGTTCGACTTCAATATCAACCTGATCGTCGGTGGCCAGATCGCAGGGCTCGCCCCGGAGGTTCACCTGATTTATCCGCAGGGGAACAGCATTCATGCGACCCGCGATTGTCCGTTTCTGCAGATTGGCGAAACGAAATACGGTAAACCGATTCTCGATCGCGGATTCAATTACGAGACTTCATTGAGCGACGCGGTGAAATTTGGAGTCGTTTCCATTGACGCGACTATGAAAAGTAATGTCGCGGTGGGGCCACCGATCGATCTGCTTTGTTATGAGACCGATTCACTGTTGGCGAATTCGCGAATGCGGCTCGATCAGGACGATCCTTATTTGCAGGAGATCGGACGCAAATGGCAGAACGGAATCATCAAGCTGGTTAAAGAGATGCCGGCGCCTGATTTCACGAAGCCGTCGCTGGGGTTTGCGACTGCGGCTTAATGCGGCGTCGCCGCAGCCGAAGGTTGACCGCGGATTTCGCGGATAGAGAAGGAAACAAATACGTTAAATGACGTGAAAGGGGGAAAGACCGGTGGTGAGGTAGCTCCCGTAATTTGAGTTCATCACTGCTTCGTCCTTCGTTATCCGCGTCATTCGTCATTCAAAGATCCATGTTCGTTAAGATTTGCGGCATCACTAATCAGGTAGACGCTGAGCTTGCTATCGCGGCCGGGGCCGATGCTCTCGGTTTTAACTTCTGGCCGGGCAGCCGGCGTTATCTTGAGCCCGCGAAAGCGGCCGACTGGATCAGAGAGTTGCCCGATACGGTTGTTCGGGTTGGGGTTGTGGTAAATCCGACCGAGTCATATGCGACGACGATCACGGCATTGGATGGGATCGACCTTCTGCAATTGCACGGGGCGGAATCGCCGGAATTTTGTCTGAATCTCGTAGAGGCTGACATCCTCCTTTGGAAGGCAATTGCGATGACCGGGCCCGGAACGTGGCTACCTGATTACCACGCCGAGCGGATCCTATTGGATACAGTTGCGGGTAGGAAGTTTGGGGGAACCGGCGTGCCATTTCCGTGGAGCTGGGCGCGTGACCTGATCATGGCGAATCCGACCTTGGAATTGATTTTAGCTGGGGGCTTAACGCCCGAAAACGTGGGTCGAGCCATTACTGAATCTCGGCCGTTTGGCGTGGACGTAGCGAGCGGGGTCGAGGGACGATCCGGCCGCAAAGATATTTACCGGGTCCGCGATTTTATTGCTGCTGCACGCTCCGCCTGAGCGTTCGAAAACCTGCCTTCGAGGGGGTTGGAAACAAGACAGAAGGCTGGTCTGCTTCCTGCTTTAACGCCTTTTGCTTTAATCAACATCGCACTACTACTATGGCAACTTTCACATTCAAACTGACTTGCGGAACGATCGCATTCCTCGCGGCCATCTCCGTCTCCTTTGGCCAAACGACTGCGCCTGCTCCCGAGAGCACTGAAAAGACCGCGGCTAAAACTAATTCTGCCAAGAGTACCGATAAATCCGAGTCAGTAGCTGCCCCTTTAACCGTTGTCCAGGCGACGAGTGCGACGTCGGCGCCAGCAGCGCCCAAAACGGCAGTCCCCCAACCATCTACCAGCACGCCGGCCACCACGCTTGCACCGCCTGCCGCTGCCGACTCTGTTACGGAAAGCGGTGGTGTCGGCGTGCGTGAGTTTCAGGGCGACGACGTCGGCCAGGTGCTGCGTCTGTTGGCCCGTCAGGCCAAGGTTAATATGGTGGTAAGCGATCAGGTGACCGGCACGGTGACGATGCGCTTGGAAGACGTCACCGCGCTGCAAGCGATCGCCATTATCGTAAAGGCCAAAGGCTTGTCCCTGGATCAGATTGACCATGTTTATTATATTAAGACGCCTGCCGAAAAGACCGCGGAGCCGACGGAGAGCGACAGTTATCAGTTCAGTTATTCGCGGGCAAAAGAGGTAGCGCCTTTGCTGGCTTCACAGCTTGCGAGCAAGGATCCGCCTCAGTTCGACGAGCGGACTAACACCATTTTCTTCCGGGAAACTCGCAGCAACCTGGACAACGTCCGCAAATTGCTGGTGACGATCGACAAGCCAACCAAGCAGGTAATGATCGAAGCCCGCCTGGTTGAAGTTACGGCAAACCCGAACACAAAGCTACGGCATTGATTGGTCCGGAGTGGTCGGCAGCGCGAGTAATGGTAAGACGTTTTCTTATGGCGCACCCGGCAGTACAAGCGGCTCGAACACGAGCGGTAATGTTCCGCTAAGCGATTTTGCTCTGGGCAACCCCGCTAACCCCAATATCTTGGGCAATTTCAGCAAACTGATCCCCGGCCAATTCGCCATCCTGAGCGTGCCACAAATGTCCGCCACCCTGCGGCTACTAAATGAAGATAACGACGCAGAATTTCTCGCCAATCCGCGGATTGTGACCGCTGACAATTTGCAGGCAAAAATTGAGATCAACCGCGCTCAGCCGGTCCCGCAGTTAAATTTCAATGAACAAACTGCCACCGCCGTTTTCGGTGGATTCCAAGACAAAAAGTTCGGCAACACGCTCATCGTTACGCCCAGCATTAATAAGGACAACTTTGTCACTCTGAAGGTGAAGCCCGAGATCAGCAACAAAGTCGGAGATTCTACTTTCGTGTTCGCGGGTGCAACGGTCAGCAGCCCGATCATCGACACGCGCACGTTGGAATCCAATGTCTTAATCCGCAGTGGCGATACACTGGCCATTGGTGGATTGCTCCAGGACGAAGTCGCCAAAGCGCGCAACAAGGTGCCCTTTATCGGCGATGTCCCGGTTCTTGGTTATCTCTTTCAGAACCATCTGAACAGTCGGGTCAAACGCAATCTGCTCGTTTTTGTGACGCCGACGATCATTACCTCCAAGTATGGAACCGGTCTGGAGGATCAGGTGAACGGATTACATCATGTGGGAGAGGAATACGCCGACATCAACGGCTGGCGCAACAACGCCAAGGGCGCTGTTCGGCTCGTGCCAACCGGCAACCGGCAGGCGGTAGCGGATTATCCGAAACCGGGAACGCCTCCGCCCCCCGCAGCGGGCGAAGATGTGCAATTCAAGAGTTCAGCCAAGGATCGCGATTTCTAGTTTTCAGTGGAATGTGGGGTTGAGAGGGGGCGGACGCTTTTCGGCGTTCGCCCTTTCCACTTTCTAGGGGTTTGCTTCTTAGGTGGATCGGCCGCTCCGTCATTCGCTAGTGCGTCTCGCACCGATCCTAAGAAATGGCGGCTTCGCATGGCGCTTCCTAATATCAAGGAACGGCTGTCTCTGACTGCCGACTTACTAGATAAACGGCAGCTAGAAACAGCCGCTCCTTGAGGCCTAGCGCTCAAGATAGCGATTAAGCGCAGCGCGCAGCTCGGTCCGTGCGCGAAACAGCAGGCTTTTGACTGCAGCAATCGACAGCCCAAGAACCTCTCCGATTTCCTCGTAGCTTTTGTCTTCGTAACGGCGGAGCACGAGCGCCATTCGCTGCTTCTCCGGCAACGCGAGAATTGCCCGATCAATCTCGCGTTGCAGCTCAGCCTCGAGCAGTTGTTCGTCTGGGATCCGTCCCGCCGAGTCGACTAGCGCCAGAGCCTCTTCGCCTTCATGAACGTCCAACAAGTCGCCCGGGTGCCGTTTGCGCCTCCGCGCTTCATTAAAAACGAGATTGCGTGTGATGGTTAGCAGCCAGGTGGTGAATTTCGCGGTCGGCCGGTAACGCCCCGCACTTTTCCAGACCCGCACAAAAACCTGCTGCGCCACGTCCTCGACATCGGAATTGTTGCCGAGCATTCGCCCAACCGTGCCAATGACCAGAGCCTGATGACGTTCGACGAGCTGCTCGAATGCAGCGATATCGCCGCGTGCCGCTCCCGCCATCAGGGCAGCATCGTCGAGCTGGCTGGCGCCTTGCGACATGAAAGAGGACGACGGACACGCGCTCACCATTATTCGTTTAAAACCCGACAAAGAATTCGGGGTCGCCCCCGATTGGTCGTTTTGGTTGCATCAATTTCTCAGACCATGCATCATTCACCCAGCGCTTACGCGTATCAACTTACGAATGAATTACCGGTTAATCCCCGACGCGCTTCGGCCCGTTGCAGAGAAAATTGAAGCGCAAGAGCGCGTCAGCGATGCCGAGGCGCTGGCTTTGTATCAGTCGCGTGATTTGAACGCCCTCGGGGTGATGGCGAATGTGGTGCGCGAACGAAAGAACGGGAATTACGCCAGTTACATTCACAACCGCTACATCAACTATTCCAACATCTGTATTCTTTCGTGCCAGTTCTGCGCTTTCGCCGCCAGGAAGCGCGATCCCCATGCGTTTGAATATGCCATCGAGGAAATTGTTCGCGTTGTCCGCGAAGCCCTGCCACTTGGTATCACCGAGGTCCATATGGTAGGTGGGCTTCATCCGACGTTGCGCAAGGAGTGGTATCTCGACTTGCTGCGCGAGTTACGTGCGCTCGACCCGGATTTACACATTAAGGCGTTCACCGCCATCGAAGTGCGTCATCTGGCGCAGCGCATTTTTCGGCTGTCGATTCGGGAAATGCTCGAATTGTTGCGGGAGCACGGACTGGGCTCGATTACCGGGGGCGGCGCAGAAATTTTTGATCCCGCCGTGCGCGACGCGATTTGCCGTGGCAAGGAAACGGCGGAGGAATGGCTCGAGGTCCATCGCACCTGGCACGAAATGGGTGGTCGCAGCACCTGCACCATGCTTTATGGCCACATCGAGACCCTTGAACATCGGGTCGATCATTTAAGCAAGTTGCGCCGGCTTCAGGACCAGACCGGCGGTTTCACCGGCTTTGTTCCTTTCGCCTTTGAACCACAAACGACAATTCTGGCCCACATCAAACCCGCCACGGCCATCGAACAACTCCGCAACCTCGCCGTCAGCCGTATTTATTTGGATAACTTTGATCATCTGACCGCGTACTGGGTGAGCATCGGCCTGCCCCTCGCACAGGTCTCTCTAAGTTATGGCGTGGACGATTTACACGGCACTATTCTGGAGGAAAAGATTTTCCACATGGCTGGCGCGACAACACCGCAGCAGCAAACCGTCGCCGCCTTGCAGCACGCCATTCGGGAGGCCGGTCGCGAACCGGTCCAACGCGACAGTCATTATCGGCACCTTACTCCTTCGAAAAACGGATCGATGCCCGGCGTGCGCTCGGCCGAAGCGGAACTGACGTGCGTTTAGAGCCGCGCACCGACCGCGAAAGTAAGCCATGGATGAGACACGGAGAAAAACTTTCTCTGTATCCGTGGCCATCCGTGTTTCATCTGCGGCTTGAAAATGCTGCGCATCGGCTGCGTTAAATATCTTAACGCTCGCCCGCTGATTTACGGCTGGCGTGGAACGGTTGATTTCGATCATCCGGCCGCGCTTTGTCGAAAACTTGAGGCTGGCGATTTGGATGTCGCGCTCGTTTCCAGTTTGGAATATTTGCGGCGGCCGATTTACCGGATCGTCGACGGGGTTTCAATTTCCGCACGTGGCGCGGTCCATAGCGTCATCGTCGCGCACAATGAAGATCTCTCCCGCGCACAGGAAATTGAGATCGACCCCGGCTCAGAAACGTCGGTCGCACTACTTCGGTGCCTCCTCAATCAGCGCGGGTTGCACGCGCGTCTGGTACGGAACACGGACTTGGAGTCTGTGCGCCCAGCGGAGTTGCACTCCGCTGAATCGGTAGCAGTGAAGGGCTCCACTGAAACCGGAACAGCGGACAAAATGTCCGCTGAGCGCACAGGCCGCCGGCCAGTGTTCCGCCTGCTCATCGGCGACCAAGCGATTCGTTTTCGTGCCGAGCATGGCGATCATTTTCACTATTGGGATCTAGCCGAAGCGTGGATGCAAACGACATCACTTCCGTTTGCCTTCGCCTTCTGGTTGATTCGCCCGGAAATCGAAAATGCGAAAGAGATCGCAGACAAACTGCGTGCCCTTCGTGACCGCAATGTCGCCAGCATAGATCAGATCGTCTCGTCACAAACGCGCGTCTCACCAGAGTTCTGCCGAAAGTATTATCGCGAACATCTTTTCTTCGACTTCGGTGAGGGCGAGAAAGCAGGCCTGCGCGAATTCCATCGGCGTTGTCTGCTGAACAAATTAGATGTCACTGCCGAGTTGCGTTTGAGCCTGGTGTGAAAAGCCAAAGCGCCGTCATCCTGAGTCGCGCAGAAAACGCCAGTCCGGCTCGGACCGAAGGGTTTCTCTTGGCCGGAATACTAACCACCAGGCGTGAGGTCCCTCGCCGCCTGCGCGGTGATAGCGCGTTCTTGTCAGCGTTCACGGTGCGCATAAAATAATTGGTGCAACCTCGATGGATTTTGGCGCGCGACATCGCGTTGCCCAGTAACGGAATTCCATGGCCGGAACTGTGCGGTTCCGATTGCATCGCGCGTTTGCTTCAGCGCCGGGAATTTATCTGTGCGGATGAGGTACGCGCATTTCTAAATCCGCGACTCTCGAGTCTGGCCGATCCACTTCTTTTACCCGGAATGCAGGATGCGGTGGACCGGATTTTCCACGCCATTGATCAACGTCAACGCATCGTTCTGTTCGGCGATTACGATGTCGACGGCGTTACCTCTCTCGCGCTGTTGTCCGAAATGCTGCGCGCCTACGGCGGCGAAGCCGCATTGTTCCTGCCGCGTCGAATCGAGGAAGGCTACGGGCTGAGCGCCGAAGGAGTTGCGCGCTGTCTTCGCCAACACAATCCGCAGCTTCTCATTGCCATCGATTGCGGGACATCCTCGTCCGTCGAAATCGCTTCGCTCAGAAAAGCTGGTGTTGATGTGATTGTGCTCGATCATCACGAGCCAAAGACTGAGCTGCCCGAATGCCTGCTGGTGAATCCCAAAACCACGAATTCGGGGTTCGAATATCTTTGCAGCGTCGGTCTCACCTTTAAGCTTTGTCATGCTCTCTTAAAAACGCGCCGAATCGATTTTGATCTCAAAACCGTGCTCGATTTGGTCGCGCTCGGTACCGTCGCAGACATTGTTCCGTTGCAGGGCGACAATCGCGTTTTTGTAAAGAGCGGCTCTGCCGTGATCTCCTCGTCGCGTCGCGCCGGGATCATAAAATTGATCGAAGTCGCGGGGGTGAAACCGCCCGTCATGCCGGATGATATCGGCTACCGGCTTGGGCCACGGTTGAATGCAGCTGGACGGCTGGCAACGGCTGAAAAAGCATTGCGCTTGCTGCTGACTGATAATCCGATTGAAGCGGCCGAACTCGCCCGCGAACTCGACAATCAGAATCGGGAACGCCAGGAAGTTGAAAAGCAAATCCTTCAACAGGCGGAAGAGGAGCTCGCGAAAAACTTTGATCCGTCGCGCGATGCCGGAATTGTCCTGGGTGCGCGCGGTTGGCATCCCGGAGTTCTCGGGATCGTGGCGTCGCGAATATCGAAAAAATATTATCGGCCGACGATTATCATCGGATTCGATGAAAGCGGTGCGGGAAAAGGAAGCGGACGGAGCATAGAGAATTGTTCGATTGTGCGCGCGCTTACGGAATGCGCTGGCACGCTGGAGAAATTCGGCGGGCACGAAATGGCGGCTGGAGTGAGTTTGCGCGAAGAAAATTTGCCGCGATTTCGGGAACAGTTTTTGGAGGCGGCAGCGCAGCAATTATCCGACGACGCGCTGGCGCCGCGCTTGCATCTCGACGCCGAAATCGGACTGGCCGAGATCAACTTCGATTTGCTGCATTGGCACGAGATGCTGCAACCGTTCGGGAACGGCAATCCGCAGCCGATTTTCGTTTGTTCGGGGGTCGAAGCAGCCCGGCCGCCGCGGATCGTCGGAGAAAGGCATCTTGACCTCAGGTTGAAAAAACAGAACGCGATTAGGCGCGCCATCTTTTTCGATAGCGCTTCAGCCCCGCTACCGCCCGCACCGTGGGACGTCGCTTTTCGCCTGCATCCAAACATTTACGAAGGCGAAACCCGAATTGATTTGCACGTGCAAGCTTTACGCCGAGCGGCGTCGTTCAATTGATGGACCTCGATACCGTACTAGAAGAATTGAATTGGATTCCGCGCCCACGAATGCTTGCGTTGAGCCGGTTGGGTATTGCGCGCGTGCGCGACCTGCTCACGCATTATCCGCGCCGATATGAAAACCGGCTCCAATTTCCGAGTTTTCCGCGCGACGAAACTGTCGATCCAGTTTGTTTATGCGGCGATGTCGTTAAAACCCGTCTCATGCGTTTCGGCGGCCGCAAAGATTTTTGAAGCGGTGCTGGAAGAAAGCAACGCGCACGCGCTCAGTCAGCCGCTCACCTGTCGGTGGTTCAATCTGCATTACATCCAGAAAGTGATCGCGACCGGACAACGGCTTATCATCTTCGGTCGGGTCAAACGCAAAGGCCTGCGACTGGTCGTCGATCATCCGGAGTGTGAGGTGATTGAAGACGATGAAGAAATCTTAATTCATTTTCGCCGGATCACTCCGATTTATCCGGCGACGGAGGGTTTATCGCAGCGGGTGCTGCGTGGATTGATTTTCCGGTTGCTCGAGCAGGTGGACGTCGCATCGGCGGATGTGCCTTTGCCCGATTCGCTGGGAAACGGCGACGACGAAGATGCACTACGCAAAATTCATTTCCCGGAGAGCGACGAACAGCTGCGGGAGGTCCGTATGCATCTGGTACTCGGCGAATTTTTCCGGATGCAGATGCAAATCGCGGCGGCGCGTGCGGAAAATTCTGCGCGGATCGGTTGCCGCCACCAAGCTCGCGGTTTGTTAGCGGAAAAATTCACTGCGGCGCTTCCATTTGGTCTCACCCGCGCGCAACAACGGGTCCTTAACGAGATTAAGCACGATCTACAACTGGCTTCGCCGATGAATCGCCTCCTTCAGGGCGATGTCGGTTCCGGAAAAACCGTGGTGGCGATCGCGGCGATGTTGCTCGCCGTCGAGTCCGGGTCGCAGGCCGCCCTCATGGCGCCGACGCAGATTTTGGCCGAGCAACATTATGCGGTCTTGCGCAATTGGCTCGATCCGCTCGGGATCCGCATCGCATTGCGCACGGGCGCGCGCCAGGAAGACAACACGCCGTTGCCGTTGTTTGCGCGCGCGAATTCAGATTCGGGTAGCGCACGCGTCTCGCGTGTTGGTGACGGCGTCACTCCGTCACAGACTCTTCCTTTGGTAGAGAAAACCCCCGGAGCACGTCATTCCCGCCGAAGACTACCGCATTTTGAGACTCCCTGGGCAATCTACGCCGTGACAATCGGCACGAGGAAACGTCGCTGTTTGTCGCCAAAAGCGCGCACCATCGTTCTGGATTCGTTGCGGTATTTTCACAATAAACGTTACGAGCTGTTGGCGGCTTGCGTAATGCCCGATCACGTTCATTTCCTTTTTCAGCCATGGCCGAAAGACAGAAATGATGATGCGGGAAATGCAGTGTTCTGGCCGCTGAAAGAGTTGCTGCATTCGATCAAATCTTTTTCGACGCACGCGATAAACAAGATTGAAGGAACATCGGGCGGGGTTTGGGAAAAGGAAAGATTTGATCGTTACGTCCGATCGGACCGGGATTTGGAGGAAAAGTTTAACTATATCCTGCGAAATCCTTGGGAAGCCGGAGTTGTCAAACAAGGAGAAGGTTATGCATGGGTTTGGAGCCAGGATGATGCGTTAAGGGAAAGTGCGTTTCGGCGAGACGCCGAAACCAGCACGCGTGACGCGTGCGCTACCCGGAAGGGCGGCAGTGCGGAGACGGACCACGATACCGCCCCCCAGATCATCGTCGGCACGCATGCGCTCCTCTATGAAAACGTGACATTCTCAAACCTCGGCCTCGCCGTGATAGACGAGCAGCACAAATTCGGGGTGGCGCAGCGGGGCAAGCTTACCGCGCGAGAACCGGCGCCGGATGTTCTAGTCATGACCGCGACGCCCATTCCGCGGACGCTGACGATGACGATTTACGGCGATCTCGAAGTCTCCACCATCGACGAGATGCCGCGCGGTCGGGGTGAAATTATCACGCATCTTCTCACCACCGATAAACTGGGCGAAGCGATTACATTCCTGCGGCAGGAGCTGACCGCCGGCCGCCAAGCTTACATCATTTATCCGCTCATCGATGAGAGCGAAAAGCTCGATGCCAAAGCTGCGGCGAAAGAATTCGAACAATGGCAGGAACGTTTGCGGCCATTTCGCTGCGAATTGTTACATGGCCGGGTAGTTTCGCCCGATAAGCAAGCGATCATGCAAAGATTTCGTGCCGGAGAGACGCACGCCTTGATCAGCACGACTGTGATCGAAGTGGGAGTCGATATTCCTAATGCAACGGTCATGCTCATTGAAAACGCCGAGCGATTCGGATTATCGCAACTGCATCAATTGCGCGGCCGCATCGGGCGCGGGGCCCACACTTCCCACTGCTGGCTGGTTAGTTCCGATAAAACTCCCGAGACGATGATGAAATTGACGGTGTTGGAGAAGACAACTAACGGGTTTGAGATTGCGGAGGCGGATTGGGAGCTGCGCGGGCCGGGCGATCTTCTCGGCACTGCCCAAAGCGGACTGCCGGAATTGAAACTGGGAGACCTGCGACGCGATGCCGCCTTGATGCGGAAGGCGCGACGGGCGACTCTGGAATTGTTAGAGAACGATCCGGGGTTGGATCGGCCGGAGAATCAACGTTTCCGCGACTTGATTGTCGAAAGACAGGGACAAACTTTCTCACACGTCAGCTGATGAAAAATTTTCTTAAATTTCTGATTTTCGTGGTCTTGGTCAGCCTCGGGATTTCGCTTCTCTACGATTACCGGATGAAGCATGGCGGGCTGAGCGAGCCAACCAGAACACCGGAGAAGTATTCGCTCGCTACCGCGCCGCCGGTAGATCGCAAAGAGATTGGCACACTCGAGCAGTTTAATCGGGAGCGACGCACGCTCGTTTCAAATGTCATTCCTTCTGTCGTCAGCGTGAAGACATCGAAAAAGATTGCGGTGCGCCGCCAAAACGCCCTCGACCCGTTCGAATTCTTTTTCGGAACGCCGCGCCAGTTCCGCAATCCCAATGAAGAAGCAATGGTGCAAAACTCATTGGGGTCTGGCGTGATCGTGACCAATGAGGGGCATATCATCACCAACAGTCACGTGGTCGATCAGGTGGATGAGATCGAAGTGCAATTATCCGATGGCCGCACCAAAAAAGCGCGACTCATCGGAAGCGATTCTCAGGTTGATCTGGCGGTTTTGAAAATCGACGAACCCGGTGTGAAACCATTGAAGCTTGGTGACTCCGATGCCGTGCAAGCAGGGGACTTGGTTCTCGCAATCGGCAATCCCTTCGGCTTTGAGGAAACAGTAACTGAAGGGATCATCAGCTCGAAGGGTCGCCCCAATCGCGACGATAGCTTCGGCAATTATTTGCAAACCGATGCCGCGATCAATCCGGGAAACAGTGGCGGGCCGTTGATCAATCTCAGCGGGGAAGTCATCGGAATTAACACTGCCATCATCTCGCGCACAGGGGGGAACCAGGGAATCGGGTTTGCCATTCCCTCGAACACGGTGCGAGTCGCGCTGGAGAGCCTCTTGAAGCAGGGACGAATTATTCGCGGCTATCTTGGAATCCAGGCTCAGGTGAATCCGCAGAACCCTATTGGAAATGGGGAGGGCGTGGTGATCGGAGATATTGTTCCGGGGTCGCCCGCGGCCAATGCCCATCTGCAAAAGGGCGACGTCATTCGCAAGTTTAACGGGAGGGAAGTGAGAAATTTTCCGCAACTCCGCTCACTCGTTGCGCAAGCGGAGTTGAACAAGAAAATCGACGTGGAAGTCGAGCGCGATGGCAAACCACTCACGGTTTCGACGGAACTGCGTGAGCAGCCACCGAATTACGGAACCGCGAGTGTCAATCCGCGACCGGGCCAACCGAATCCAAGCAATCCTGTGCCGCAGCCAAACGCGCCTGACACAACCCCGGATCAGGACGAAAACAATGACAACGCGCTGAGCTCGATGCGGGTGAGCGAATTAACCCCCGAGGTCGCGAAACGCCTGGATTTGCCGCCGGGTGTGCGCGGAGTTGTCGTGGACCAGACGGACTTGCCCGAATTACAGCGCGGCGATGTGATTGAAGAAATCGATCAGCAACCGGTCAATTCGGTGAACGAATTCAACAAGGTGATTTCCGGTTTGGATCCGGACAGCACTCACATATTTTCTATGTGCCGGCACCGGGTCCGCTCTTTTGTCGTAGTCCGGCCAGGGTAGTAGATTGTCGAAAAACCGCTCTTACCTCCTCTTTTCCCACAAAATGGGGTAGCCCTCACTGCCGCTTACGCGTGCCTCTCTTTCAACGGGAGAGAGTCTGAGAGACGGTGTGCTTTGCTCGAGTCTCTATCGCATTGAGCGAATTGCTTCCTTCCCCCGTCTGGGGAGAAGGCTAGGATGAGGGCATTCAACAGGCTGTCAGGCGCACTTTCGAGGGCGCCGCAACGACGGCAGAGATTATCGAAAAAACGTCAGCACCCGAAACGCGCGCAATTGCTCCAGCGCATCCGAATCCCCAGTGAATAAACCAATGCGCGTCGAAGTCTAAGACGCCATAACAGTGGTTAACCTATGAAGCGTTTCCTAATATTTGCCTCGGTCTGTGCGTTCGCGCTTACGGTGTTTCAATCAGGCCGCGCGGATGTCTCAATCAACTTTTTTTACGACAATTTGAATGGAGGTAACTGGTACGAAGTCGCTGATTACGGCTACGTCTGGCAGCCTGATGCGGCTACGAACCCGGATTGGCGGCCGTACACGGATGGCTACTGGGCTTATACCGATGTCGGCTGGACATGGGTGTCGTATGAGGATTTCGGCTGGGCCGCTTATCACTACGGTCGCTGGATTCGATTGGAAGACTATGGCTGGTGCTGGGTTCCCGGTTATGAATGGGGGCCGGCCTGGGTGTCCTGGCGGACAGGCGGAGATTACATTGGTTGGGCACCTTTACCGCCGGCAGGAGGTGGTGAAATCGTCTACGAAAGTCGACCAATCGGCGGACATGTCGATGTCGAATTCGGAATCGGGCCGGCCTACTACAATTTCATCGATATTCGTTTTATCGGCGAGCCGGTCCTGATTGGACACTACTACCCCTACAGTCAGAACGTCGTCTATATCAACAACACGGTAAATGTGACAAACATCACCTATAACAATTCCATCGTTTACAATTATGGGCCGGACTACGCGGTGTTGAGCAGGTATTCGACTCGCCCCATTCAGCGGTTGAAACTCGAACGTACCAACATCGATCCGCTACAAGCAGTCAAGGGTGGGAATGTAACCAAGGTTCAAGGCGACAAGCTCGTACTGGCAGCGCCATTGAGGGTGCAGAAGCCGACTACTCAGGTTGCGCCCAAGGCGATCAAAGCAAAGATCACTCAGCCCAAGATCGAAAAAGGTTGGGCGAATATTGCTGATCCCGGAACCAAGGCGAAACTTGAACAAAAGTTAAAGACCGAGAATCCGAAAAACGTTCCGCCCCCGACTATTCAGCCGAAAGCTGCCACAGCAAACGTGAGCCCGCTGCCTTCGCCCGGTGCGTCGCCTTTCGAAAAGGGCAAAGGCAAACATAAGGGCGAGACCCTTCAGAATCAGGCAGCTACGGGGGTCACGGCTGGAACTTCGCCGGCAGCGACAGCGATCCCATCTGAACAAGGGCATGGCAAGAAAGGTAAAGGCCAAAGATTTGAGACCGAAGCTGGTGCTTCGATAGCGCCGGGCACTTCGCCGGTGACTGAGTCGTTCGAGCAGGGCAAAGGCAAGCACAAAGGCCAGAAATTCGAAAACGAGCCCGCGGTATCCGGTGGGCCAGGGTCTTCACCGGCGGATTACGAGCAGGATAAAGGGAAGAAGAAGGGTCATGAACATGGTGAGCAAACGCCTGGTTATGGCTCAACGATAACTCCGCAAAATTCGAATGCGAACCTGGGGAATCAGGGCAACCCCCAAGGTGATAAACACAAGGGGAAGCGGAATGATGAATACAATCAGCCCGGGTCGCAGAATGCCGGCGGTGGCCCCAGTGGCTATGGCGGCGGCGGCAAGCACCGTGACCAGCAAATTCAATCGCAAGGCCAGCCGCAGGGCGGACAATCTGACCAACAGGGTGGACAACAACAAGGCGGGCAGGGTAAAGGCAAAGGAAAGAAAGGCGAAAGCCCGACTCCACCTCCGCAATGACTAACAAGAATTAGACTTGGAAGGGCCCCGGATCAAGGAAGCGGCTGTCTCTGACTGCCGTTGTAATTTAAATCGGCGGTTTGGAAAAACCGCCGCATCCTTGTTGAAGCTGATGCGACGGCAGAATTCTGCCAGCGCAGTCTTAGAATGCCGCAGCGTTTAGAAAGGATCCGGTTTTTTCTTCGGCAAACCGCCGACTTGATAAAGCGGCAGTTTGGAAACAGCCGTTCCTTGTTACAACAGCTCCGCGATTTGCACGGCATTCAACGCGGCACCTTTGAGCAATTGATCGCCCGATACCCAAAAAGCGAGACCGTTCTCAAACGCGCAATCACGCCGGACCCGCCCGACCTGGCAATTGTCCTTGCCCGCAACATCGATCGGCATGGGATAGCGATTGCGCGCCGGTTCATCGACCAGCTCCAACCCGGGCGCTTTCGCCAGGATTTCTCGCGCCCGCTCCACCGAAATCGGCTCGGAGAATTCTGCGCTGACGGCGACGGAATGTGCGCGGTAAACGGGAACGCGAACACAGGTAACCGAGGCCCGAAATTCCGGGTGATGCATGATGCGACGCCCCTCGTTCTGCATTTTCATTTCTTCTTTGGTGTAGCCACCGTCGAGGAATAGGTCGACATGCGGAAGAACATTAAAGGCAATCGGATGGGGATATACCTCTGCCTGTGCCGGCCGATTCTCGGCGAACGCGCGAACTTGGCGTTCCAGCTCGGCAATGGCGCGTGCGCCGCTGCCTGAAACTGCCTGATAACTCGAGGCGAAAACGCGACTCACGTTGAAGACCCGATGCAACGGATAAATCGCCATCAGCGCGACTGCGGTTGTGCAATTTGGATTGGCAATGATTCCGCGGTGGAGCTTGACGTCGCCGCCATTAATTTCCGGAATCACCAGCGGCACGTCCGGTTCCATTCGAAAGGTCGAAGAATTATCGATCACAATCGCACCGGAATCGCGAGCGATCGGGGCAAATTCTCGCGCGACCGGCGTGCCCGCACTAAAAAGCGCGATGTCGATTCCTCGAAAGGAATCGTGCGTCAGCTCTGCCACCGGAATTTTTTCGGCCTGAAATGTCACGGACTTGCCGGCTGAACGTTTCGAACTAAAGGCGCGAATTGATGCGACCGGGAAGGCGCGCCGTTCCAGGACGCGAAGCATTTCAATACCGACCGCACCGGTCGCTCCCACCACCGCGATGTGATAGCGTTTCTTCATTCGCCGCCGCATTTTAGAACAGCAACCGCACGATGCAAAAATCTCGCCTGCATATTCAAGTTTCGGTGCGTGACCAGGAATTGAAGTTACGCCGCGGCCGGAAGATTATCCGCCGTTATCCAGTTTCCACATCGCGATTCGGACTCGGTTCGGAGGAAAACAGCCACAAAACGCCGCTCGGAAAATTTAGAATCAGCGACAAAATCGGGGAAGCCATGCCGGCAGGGACGATTTTCGTCGGTCGCGTCGCCCTCAGACCTGACGACCCCCTTCCACCGACTGAAGATTTGGTATTGTCGCGCATTCTCTGGCTCGATGGGGTCGAACCACAAAACGCTAATACCCGCAATCGTTTTATTTACATTCACGGAACAAGGCACGAGGACAAAATCGGCGAACGCGACAGCCACGGGTGTATCCGGATGCGAAACGCAGATGTCATCGAGCTTTTTGACCTGGTGGACGTGGACACGCCGGTAACGATCAGGGAATGATCAAGGAAAATTGGGTGTGGCGGAGAAAATCGTTGCGTGGTGCGCGTTCGCTTATATAAAGCTCGCCAGCAACCAACTACGAAAGGGGTGAAAAACAAAATGAGAGTTTTAAAAGCAATCATGATCGTGGCCGTTTTGGCCAGTGCCTTGAGCCTGGGTGCCTGCGCGCAAAAGAAAGAGGAGACGACTACCGCAACCACGGCAGCGTCGACGCGTACCTACTCAAAATAGGCTTCCACCTGCGGACAGCTTTAACTTAGAGGCCAGGTCGTTTTCGACCTGGCCTTCTTCTTTGTTGCACAGGCACCTACGCCAGTCCGGCTCGGACCTTGTGGGGCCAACGGTGTCTCGCATGTTGTCCTGGACGCGCAGAAGCACGCTCCTCCAAGACCGTGCGCTGGACGGGTTCACAAATATAGCTCGTCATCCCGAGCCCTCGGCCGAGGGATCTCGCACTTGCTCACACGTATTCGAATGTTTGCGAGATTCCTCATCGTCTATGCGATTCGGAATTACAGTCTTTTAGAACAACTTGACCCTCCACGCTTTGTCATTTCCTACGCAAGCAGCTAAGATCGCGCTGTGGAAATTGCTGGACGCCCCATTTCGCTCGCGCAATTGAACGCAATCGCGCTTGGCAACGAACCGATCGAGCTGACGAGCGAAGCGCGCGGTCGAATTCGCAAATCTCGTGACGTCATCGAAAAAATTCTTGAGCGCGGCGACGTCATCTACGGAATCAGCACCGGATTCGGAAAACTTTCCGATGTCAAAATTGAGCCGGAAGCGTTGCGCGAATTGCAACTCAACCTTGTCCGCAGCCATTGTTGCGGGCTGGGCAAGCCGCTCGCGATTTCCGAAGTGCGCGCGATGATTTTCCTGCGTGCAAATGTCCTCGCGCTCGGGTTTAGCGGTGTGCGACTCGAGGTGGTTGAGTTGCTCTGCCAAATGTTGAATCGCGGCGTTTACCCGCTCGTTCCCGAGCAAGGATCGGTCGGCGCCAGTGGCGATCTCGCCCCGCTCGCGCACCTGGCCCTCGGGATGATTGGTGAAGGCGAATCGTTCTTCGGAAACGAGCGTGTCGCGTCGGCTGATGCATTCTCCCGCGCAAGGTTGAAACCCATCGTGCTGGAGGCGAAAGATGGCCTTGCGTTACTGAATGGCACCCAGGCGATGCACGCGGTCGGCGGCCTCGCCCTTTTTCGTGCGAAACGGCTCTCGCGGGTGGCTGATGTTGCCGGCGCCATGACCCTCGAGAGTTTGATGGGGACGCCGCGCGCGTTCGATTTGCGGATTCAAAAGGCGCGACCTCATCCCGGGCAGATTGCGGTTGCCGAACACCTGCGTGCGTTGGTTCGGCAAAGCGAAATTCGCGAATCGCATCGTGAAAATGATCCGCGAATTCAGGATGCCTATAGTCTCCGTTGCATGCCACAGGTGCACGGCGCGGCGCGTGACGCCCTGGCCTATGTGGAAAACACCCTGGAAATTGAAAGCGCCGGTGCGACCGACAACCCCCTCGTGTTTGCGGAAAACGGGGACGTTATTTCCGGCGGCAATTTTCACGGCGCGCCCCTCGCCCTTGGGCTCGATTTTGCAGCAATTGCACTCACCGATCTGATGAGCATCAGCGAACGGCGAATCGAGCGCATGGTAAATCCCGACTTGAGCGACGGCTTACCGGCGTTTCTTGCGCGCAAACCTGGATTGCAATCCGGAATGATGATTGCGCAGGTTGCGGCAGCGTCGCTTTTGAATAAAGCCAAGGTCCTGGCGCATCCGGCAAGCGTCGACAATGTTCCGACCTCGGCGGGAAAGGAGGATCACGTTTCCATGGGAATGACGTCCGCGGTCAAATTGCGGTCGATCGTGGAGAACGCGGAAAATTTGCTTGCGATCGAACTGCTGGTGGGCGCAGAAGCGCTGGAACATCGACGTCCCCTGAAAGCTGGAGCAGGGGCGGAGCGGGCCTACACGATGGTTCGGAAATATGCGGCGCCACTGTTGCAAGACCGTGCGCTCTCTTCAGATATCAGCGCAATCGCGGCGGCGATCCGCGCCGGAGAATTCGACAGCGAACACGAAAAGTTATGACCGGGAAACGATCCATTAGGGCTCCACGGGGAGCGGAACACACTTGCAAAGGTTGGCACCAGGAAGCCGCCATGCGGATGCTGATGAACAATCTCGATCCGGAAGTCGCGGAGGCGCCGGACCGCTTGATCGTTTACGGCGGCACCGGACGAGCAGCTCGAAATTGGGAATGTTTCGACGCCATGGTGCGCTCTTTGCGCGAACTGGAAAACGACGAAACGCTTCTCGTTCAATCCGGCAAACCGGTCGGCAAATTCCAGACTCACGACGAAGCTCCGCGGGTATTGATCGCGAATTCAAATCTGGTCGGTCAGTGGTCAAACTACGAACAGTTCAATAAACTCGAGCGGCTTGGCCTAACAATGTATGGACAAATGACCGCTGGTTCCTGGATTTACATCGGCAGCCAGGGAATTGTGCAGGGCACATTCGAAACCTTTGGCGCAGCGGGCGAGAAGCATTTCGGTGGGAATCTCGCCGGCAAACTCATCGTTAGCGGTGGTCTCGGTGGAATGGGTGGAGCCCAGCCCTTGGCCGCGACCATGAATGGCGCCTGCTTCATCGGTGTAGAAGTGGATCCGGCACGGATCGAGAAACGGCTCGCTACCGGTTATTGCGATCACCTGGCGAATTCTCTCGAGGAGGCGTTACGGTTGGTTGAGGCGGCGAGGAAGGCAGATCGCGCCGTCTCTATTGGTCTGGTCGGCAATTGCGCTGACGTCGTACCGGAAATGGTGAAACGAAATTTCGTTCCGGATTTGTTGACCGATCAAACCAGCGCGCACGATGCGCTCAATGGTTACGTGCCAAACCAAATGTCGTTAACTGAGGCCATCGCGCTGCGCACGAAAAATCCGGATGGATACGTGAAGCGCTCGATGCAAGCGATGGCTGAGCACGTCAGCGCGATGTTGGAATTGCAAAAGCGCGGTGCCATCACCTTCGATTATGGCAATAACATCCGCACCCAGGCAAAAAAAGCCGGTGTCGAGAACGCCTACGATATTCCCGGGTTCGTTCCGGCGTACATCCGCCCGCTTTTTTGCGAGGGAAAAGGTCCGTTCCGCTGGGTTGCTTTGAGTGGGGATGCCGAGGACATCGCGCGTACCGACGCTCTGGCGCTCGAACTCTTTCCGGAAAACGCGATTTTGGCGCGCTGGATGAAGCTCGCGAAAGACCGGATTCACTTTCAGGGATTGCCAGCACGTATTTGCTGGCTCGGCTACGGCGAGCGCGCTGAGTTTGGCGTCGCCATAAACGAATTGGTGCGGCGCGGCGAAATCAAAGCGCCCATTGTAATCGGTCGCGATCATCTGGATACCGGTTCGGTGGCGTCACCATATCGCGAGACCGAAGGAATGGTCGATGGCAGCGATGCCATTGCCGACTGGCCGCTTCTCAATGCGCTTGTCAACACCGCTGCTGGCGCCTCCTGGATCTCTATTCACAACGGCGGGGGCGTCGGCATTGGTTATTCCCAGCATGCCGGCATGGTCGTGGTTGCAGATGGAACCGAAAATTCCAAGCACCGTTTGGGACGTGTCCTCACCAGCGATCCGGGCATGGGCATCCTTCGCCATGCTGACGCCGGTTATTCTCGCGCCATTGAGTTCGCCAAGGCTAACAAGATCGAGATTCCAGTACAGCCAACATCGCGCGATTGACGATTGCTGGGAGGCGCAGGCTGCTAGCCTGCGGAACACAATTTAGGTCGGCAAGCTGCCTGCGCTCCCTGGAATATCGCGTTCTCGATTGGCGCTTGGAATTATCGAGCTTTGTGCGTTACCAGTGCTCTTCTCCTTGCAATCCGGTTAATCCCGTAAATCCTGTCTAGAATTCCATTGCCATGTCGAAGCTAATCGAATGTGTGCCAAACTTCTCGGAGGGCCGCGATCCGGAGATTATTCGACAAATCACCGATGCGATCGCGTCGGCTAACGGCGTGTCGCTGCTCGACGTGGACCCGGGCGAAACCACCAACCGTACCGTCGTGACCTTCGTTGGCACCCCGAAGGCGACAGTCGAAGCCGCCTTCCGGGGGATCAAAATGGCCGCGGAACTGATTGACATGCGCAAACACAAAGGCGCGCATCCCCGCATGGGAGCGACTGACGTTTGCCCATTTATTCCGATCGGCGATGCCGATTGGAAAGAAGCGGTCACCTGCGCCAAGGAATTGGGAAAACGCGTCGGCGAGGAATTAAAAATCCCCGTTTATCTCTATGAGAAAGCGGCCAGAGATCCATCTCGGGCAAATCTTGCAGTGATCCGCGAGGGCGAATACGAAGGGTTCTTCGACAAAATCAAAAAGGCGGAGTGGCACCCGGATTTCGGACCTAACGAGTTTAATGCGAAATCCGGCGGGACCGTGGTAGGGGCGCGGGAATTTCTGATCGCCTACAATGTAAACCTCAACACCAAATCGGTGCGACGAGCGAACTCCGTCGCCTTCGATGTTCGAGAACAGGGCCGAGTGAAGACGCTCGATGGCACGCTGACCGGGAACCCGATGGTCGACGGAAAAGGCAATCCGATCCGGGTTCCTGGAATGTTGAAACATGTGAAAGCGATCGGCTGGTACGTGGAAGAGTACGGCATCGCCCAGGTTTCGATGAACCTGACAAACATTCAGGAAACACCGCTCCATGCCGCCTTCGATGCCTGTCACGAATCCGCCACCAAGCGTGGCCTGCGCGTTACCGGATCGGAAATTGTTGGTATGGTCCCGAAGAAATGCCTGGTCGATGCTGGAAGGCATTTTCTCCAGAAGCAAAACTGGTCGGAAGGCGCGGCGGAAGAGGAACTGATCGACATCGCTATCCGCACGATGGGATTGAGCGAGCTGAAGCCGTTTGATCCGAAAGAGAAAGTTATCGAGCTAAAGATTGAAGCGGCGGCTCCGAAAAAGTCGCTGGTGAAGATGGATCTCCGCCGGTTTTGCAATGAAACGCTGAGTGATTCTCCGGCGCCCGGTGGCGGTTCGGTCGCGGCTTTAATGGGCGCGCTGGGCGTTTCGCTAGGCGGTATGGTGGCCAATTTGTCGGCGGGAAAACGTGGTTGGGAAGAGAAGCTCCGGTATTTCAGCGATTGGGCGGTGAAGGCACAGCGATTAAAGGACGAGATGCTTTTGTTGGTCGACGAGGACACCGTTGCCTTTAACGAAGTCATGGCGGCATTTGGTTTGCCCAAAGGCACGACCAAGGAAAAATCAGCGCGAACGGCTGCGATCGAAGCGGCGAACAAGCTGGCGGCGGAGGTGCCCCTTCGAGTGATGCAGACCGCGGCAAAGGCTTACGATCTTCTCGCGGAAATGGCCGCTCGCGGAAATCCCGCGTCTATTTCAGATGTCGGCGTTGGCCTTCTCGCGGTGCGCGCTTGCATTGACGGAGCAGGGATGAACGTCAGAATCAATGTGGCGAATCTGAAAGACGAAAAAGGCAAGACCTCTCTTTCGAATAAGGTCCAGGTATTCACTGAAGAATCTGAAGCGCGGTTCAAAGAAATCAGCAAGCTGGTGGAGAAGAAATTGAAGGGTTGATACGGTGAACCGCTAAAGCGTTAAAACGTTGAAGCGGGAAGGCAATCAGCGCGAGAGTAATCACGTGCTCGAATCTGCTTTAGCCTTCCCTATTTACGCTGTAACGCTTTAACTTTTCAACGCTTCAACGGTCCAATGTCCAGCCTCGCCGTTCTACATGCGTCGCAACTGATCACACTGGGGGGGCCGCCCCGGGCACGATCCGGCAAAGAACTTGGCGACCTGGGAATCATTCCTGACGGCGGTCTGCTTGCGGCTGATGGCAGGATTACCCACGTCGGAAGGACGCGTGAGATCGAGAAGCTTTGTCAGCGCAATACCGAAGTCGTGGATGCACGCGGTTGCGCGGTGTTGCCAGGATTCGTGGACGCACATACCCATCTCGTTTTTGCCGGAAATCGGCTTGAGGATTTTGAATCGCGCGCACGCGGCGAGACCTACCAACAGATTGCAAAGCGCGGCGGGGGAATCCAAACAACGGTGCAGGCAACGCGCGCCACGACCGAGGATGACCTGTTCGCGCTCGCAAAAAAGCGTGCGAGCTGGTTTTTGCGAAATGGAACGACAACTATCGAAGCGAAGTCAGGCTATGGACTCACGCTTAAGGACGAGCTCAAAATTCTTCGGGTGATTCGGCGTGTGGGGGCAGAAACACCGCTGGAAACGGTTCCGACATTTCTCGGCGCGCATGCTTTCCCGCCAGAGTTTCGTGAGAATCATGCCGGATACATTTCCTTGATCATCGACGAAATGTTACCCGCGATTGCGCAGGAGAAGGTCGCGGAATACTGCGATATTTTTTGCGAACAAAACTACTTCGACGTCGAAGACAGCGGTCGCATCCTTACCTCCGCGAAACAGCTTGGATTGAAATTGCGAATGCACGTCGACCAATTGACTAACGGCGGCGGGGCAAAGTTGGCGGCGGAATTGGGAGCAATCACCGCCGATCATCTTGAACAAACCGCGGCCGACGGCATCAGCGCACTGGCAAAAGCAGGCGTGCAGCCAGTGCTGCTACCGGGATCGGTTTATGCCCTCGGTTCCAAAAAATATCCCGACGCTCGCCGAATGATCGACGCCGGCCTCGCTGTGGTGTTGGCGACCGATTTCAATCCGGGTTCCTCGCCCAGCGCGTCGATGCCGATGATGCTTTCACTGGCCGTCACCCAAATGCGAATGAGCCCGACCGAAGCGATTATAGCAGCGACAATCAATGCTGCTGCCAGTTTGGATCGCGTTGATACAATCGGATCGCTAGAGCAGGGGAAGTTGGCAAATTTCGTGATCTATGATTGCGACGACTATCGTGAACTCGCCTACTGGTTTGGAATTTCGCTGATCCGCGATGTTTTTGTGCAGGGGGTGAGGGTGGCCTAGAGCGGCCTTCCCGAGCGAAGTCGAGAGGATCCCGTTGCGAAACCTTAAAGCTAACGTCCACAGGGTCCCTCTACTGACGCTCGGGATGACCCTGGCGCTATGAGTTGTCATCCTGAGCCGCAAAGACGCGAAGGATCTCGCCTAAGTTCGTAGCGCAACCAGATTAGGTGAGGCCTTAATTACATGAGAGGCCCCTCGGCCGGAAAAATTCAGGGCTCGGGATGACAGAAATGGACACGTCTTGCGGACGACACCACGCCCCGGTAGTTTGCACCCTTCATGAAAGTTGAGGTCGAAAAGCAACCGGATTCCGTTTCCACCTTGCAAATTGAACTGCCGCCGGACCAGGTGGCGAAAGAATGGAACGCGATTGCCGATAACTTCGCGCGTTACGCCAAAATTCCAGGATACCGCCCGGGTAAAGCGCCCCGCAAGGTGATCGAAGCGAAGTTCAAAAAGGAAATCCAGGAAGAGGTTACAAAAAAACTGGTCTCAAAGAGTTATCGCGACGCGATCGCGGAGAAACAGTTGCGAGTCGTTTCGCTGACGAGTCTGGAAGACGTCCAAATCGGTGACGACAAAACGATGCGCTTCCGTGCGACGGTAATCACGGCCCCGGAATTCGATCTGCCCGATTATAAAAACATAACGGTGCAACTGCCGCCGCTCGAAGTGACGGAGCAGGAAATCGATGCAGCGATGGAACGATTGCGCGAACAATCGGCTGACTTCGTAGAGATCGAGCCGGAACGCCCGCTGCAAATGGGCGATTTTGCCGTGATCGATTTTGAAGGCACGATCGAGGGCCAGCCGATCCGCGAGATCGCGCCGGACGCGAGCAAGAACCTGCAAGGGGGAAAGAAATTCTGGCTGCACCTGGGTCCGGAAAATTTCCTGCCGAAGTTCTGCGAACAATTGATCGGACAAAAAAAAGAGGAGACACAATTGGTAATCGTGACCTTTCCGGCAGATTTGCCGGTAAAAGAACTGGCGGGAAAGAAAGCGGATTACGCCGTCACGCTGCGCGAGATCAAACAAAGGGTGCTTCCGGAATTGAACGATACTTTCGCGGCAAAATTAGCGAAGGACAAGACGCTGGCGGAATTGCGCAAACTGGTGGCGCATGATCTCGAGCACGAGAAGGAGCATGCCATCGAGCGGGCGAAAGAATCGCAAATCATCAAAGCTTTGCAGGAGCAGACCCAGTTCGATTTGCCGCCGCAACTCTTACGAAATGAAACAAGGCGCGCCTTGGGCGAATTAGTACAACAGAATCGTCAGCGGGGTGTTCCCGATGAAATGCTGAAAAATAAGGAGAAGGAACTGGTGCAAGGCGCTGGTTCGCTCGCGGCGCACCGATTAAAAACGAATTTCATTCTTCATCGCATTGCTGAGGCGGAGAAAATTCAGGTCACGTCCGAGGAAGTGGAGGAGCGGATTCGGAAACAGGCCGCGCGCTACAATGTTTCGGTCGAGAAAATGCGCAAAGAAATCGACCAACACGAAGGAATTAACAACCTGGTGGAAGAGATCCTGCTAGGTAAGACCATTGATTTTCTTGAGGCGAATGTTAGCGTGAAAACAACGGCAGCCGGAGACCAAGAAGGCCGTCCGTCGAAGGAAAATTCATGAGCGAACTAAGCAAAAGTACTTCCCAAAGTGTGTTGGTTCCAATGGTGGTGGAACAGACCGGGCGGGGCGAGCGCGCCTACGACATCTATTCCCGATTGCTCAAGGACCGGATCATTTTTATTGGCACACCGATCGACGATCACATCGCAAATTTGGTCATCGCCCAGATGTTGTTCCTGCAAATGGAGGACGGCAAAAAGGATCTCAATCTTTACATCAACTCGCCTGGTGGCTCTGTCACCGCCGGCCTGGCGATTTACGACACCATGCAGTTTTTGACCTGCGACGTGACCACCTACTGCCTTGGCATGGCCGCAAGCATGGCGGCGGTGCTGTTGTGCGCAGGAACCAAGGGTAAGCGGTTCGCCCTTCCCAACTCCGATATCATGATCCACCAGGTTTCCGGCGGGGCCCAGGGACAGGCCAGCGACGTCGAGCGGCAGGTCGATTACATGTTCAAGCTGAAAAAGCGCCTGATCAAAATCATCTCCCAACATACCGGCAAATCCGAAGAGCAGGTCCGGTTGGATTCGGATCGCGATTATTACATGTCGGCGGCTGAAGCGAGCGATTATGGGTTGGTCGACGAGGTCATCAAATCCCGCAAGGAAGTGAAGCTGATCGACGGTGCCGGCGGCGATGGAGCGGACCGAAATGTAGCCGTGGCGGAGGCCGCGTTACCCCGGAAACTGGGGGAATAGAAGCTGCTTAAAGGCTGGCGTTTTTATGGCACGGGCTTCCAACCTCACCATGTGCTCTTTCTGCGGGAAGAGTCATGCGGAAGTCCGCAAGCTAATTGCCGGTCCCGGGGTCTACATCTGCGATAGCTGTATTAACGTTTGCAAGAGCATCCTTGATAAGGAGCTAAACGAAGACGCCCGGCGGCAATCATCGAGCATTCGAGTGCCGAAACCGGCGGAAATTCGCCGATCTCTCGATCAGTACGTAATCGGGCAGGACATAGCGAAAAAGACGCTCTCCGTTGCCGTCCACAATCATTTCAAGCGGGTGATGCAGGCGAGCGCACCGACCGATTCGTCGGCGGCATTTCAGCCTGATCCGTTTGCTGATGTTGAAATCGAGAAGAGCAATATTTTGCTGATCGGACCGACCGGATCGGGCAAAACTTTGCTGGCGAAAACGCTGGCAAAAATTCTGGATGTCCCATTTTGCATTGCCGATGCGACAACCCTGACCGAAGCGGGCTACGTGGGTGAAGATGTTGAAAACATCATTCTACGTTTGCTGCAGAATGCGGACTACGACGTGAAACGCGCCGAGATCGGCATCGTTTACATTGACGAGATCGACAAAATCGGGCGTAAAACGGATAACGTTTCGATTACGCGCGACGTGAGCGGTGAGGGGGTGCAACAGGCGCTGCTGAAAATTCTCGAAGGCAGCACGTGCAATGTTCCGCCGCAGGGCGGGCGCAAGCATCCGCATCAGGAATACATCCAGGTGAATACTGAAAAGATTTTGTTCATTTGCGGCGGCGCGTTCGTTGGTCTCGATAAAATTGTGCAGAAACGCATCGGCCAAAAAGTGATGGGCTTTGGCAGTCCGACTTTGGAGGTGGAAGCGGCGCTGGCGCGCGAAGCGGTGCGAAGAGTGGAGCCGGAAGACCTGCTCGCGTTCGGAATGATTCCCGAATTCATCGGCCGTTTGCCCGTGGTCGCTGCGCTTGATGCGCTGACCGAAGAAGAAATGGTCGCGATTTTGACCGAGACCAAAAACGCGATGGTGAAACAGTACACCAAGCTTTTCTCAATGGAGAATGTGCGTTTGTCGGTGACAAAAGACGCGCTGAAGGCGCTCGCAGCCCAAGCCGTGACAAAAGGCACGGGGGCACGTGCGCTACGATCGATGCTCGAGCGCATCATGCTCGACATCATGTATGACGTGCCGAGCCGCGAAGACATCGCTGAAGTCACGATCAATCGCGCGGTGGTCGAAGGGAAAAAGCTCCCGCTCATTCGCAAGAAGCAGGATAAAGACGCCGCTTGAGGTGGGCCGCTTCGCGGCAAACTTCAACGCTTCAGTGCAGAACCATTGGGACGTTGAGCGTTGGACGTTGAGCGTTGGGCGTTGAATCTTCGCCTGTGCGCGTTGTCGTCATCAACACCGGGACCGAGCTTTTGCTCGGCGAAGTGCTGAACACGCATCTGCGCTTCATCGCCCGCGAAATTTTTCAATTCGGTCTTCGGGTCGACGAACAACGCACCGTTCCAGATAGTCCCACGCTACAAGAGACTTTTGCGGAGATCTTTCCGCGCGCGGAAATCGTTTTCGTGACTGGTGGTCTCGGTCCAACGAGCGATGACATTACTCGTGAGTTGGTCTCCGAGTTTTTGAATCTCGAGTTACTGGAAAATTCGCCAGTCCACGAAGCAATAAGCCGCCGTCTCGCTCTCCGCAGGATTCCGGCAACCAAACGCATCTGGCGACAAGCGCTCGTTCCGCGCGGAGGTCAGGTCTTGCCTAACGAGAATGGGACGGCACCGGGAATTTACATCGCGGCGAATATCGATCCGAAAACCCAGTCACCCCATTTGTTCCTTTTGCCAGGTCCGCCGCGCGAATTGGAGCCGATGTTCCGCGATTTTGTCGTGCCTATTGTGCGCAAAATCACCGCCGCTTCCGAGAAGGTCGTAATGCGAAACTTTCGTATCGCCAACATGGGCGAATCCATCATCGAAAAGAAGATTGGTGACGCGGTTCTGGCGGTCCCGGGCATTGAGCTTGGCTATTGCGCACGACCCGGGGAAGCCGATGTCCGCGTCATTGGCAGCGCTGAGGCTGTATCCAAAGCTGAAATGATCGTTCGCGAAAA
The DNA here is from genome assembly GCA_963781735.1 of uncultured Verrucomicrobiae bacterium. GTDB lineage: Bacteria > Verrucomicrobiota > Verrucomicrobiia > Chthoniobacterales > UBA10450 > AV69. The sequence continues at coordinate 162,316 of CAWAHI010000020.1, forward strand.
ACTGGGCGACGCGATCTTCAGCGTTGGCGACGAAACTCTGGCGGCCGTTTTGGTCCGTTTCCTATCTGAGCGAAAACAGACTGTCGCTATTGCAGAGTCATGCACGGGCGGTTTTCTGGCGAATGAAATCACGAACGTTCCTGGCGCCTCAAAAGTGTTTGTCGCCGGTTACGTCACGTATTCGAATGAGGAAAAAATTCGCACTCTCGACGTCTCCCGGGAGTCTATCGAAAAATTCGGCGCGGTAAGCGCGCAGGTCGGGACAGAAATGGCGGAAGGGGTCCGGAAGCGGGCCGGAACGACGCACGGAATCGCCACGACAGGGATCGCTGGCCCGACCGGTGGCAGCGCGGAAAAACCGGTCGGCACAGTTTTCGTGGCGTTAAGTTCGGAGAATCAACCGACGCGATGCGAGAAGTTCTTTTTTCCAACCGATCGCGAAACGTTCAAACAACTAGTCGCCCAGCGCGCGTTCGATTTATTGCGGAGGGCGCTGTAGCCCTGTGGGGGTGCGCACGCTTCGCACAGCGAAGCGGCTACAGGCGCTCCGCGAGCAGCGATCTTCCTGGTTTCGGCGGTCATAGACCGCCGCTACAGCCTCCTCACGCCGCAGGCTGGACCTCGATCGGAGTGCCGACTTTGACGTGATCGTAGAATAATTTTGCTGCATCCGAGGGCATGCGGATACAGCCGTGGGAGGCGGGATAACCAGGCAGAATTCCGACGTGCATTCCGACACCCTCGTCCGTAAGTCGCATGAACCATTTCATGGCTGCGCCTTGGAAATGTGTCCCGCTTGGAGCGGCATCGATGTGCATGCTAACTCCAGCCCGCACGATTCGCCCTGAGCCGTCGACGAAGTCGCCATAGAGCGACGAAAAATGATTCGGGTCCTTTTCTAGAAGGTGGAACCTGCCGCCGGGCGACTCGTGTCCGCGTTTTCCGGAGGAAATCGGCGAATCAATCACGATTCCTGCACCGACCATCAGGTAGGCACGCTGTTTCCCCAGCGAAACAATGATGTGCACGTCGTCGGGTGAAATTTTCGCCAGCAACGCCTGATCGACCCGCAATGGCGCCTGTTTCTTGATCAAATCGACCGCGCTCTTCATCGGTTGAAGACCACTCTTGGGCCTCCCGAATAATGCGCATCCGCCGAAATGGCGAGGAATACGATCACGTTTGCGATAATCAGGTTAGGAAAACATTTTCTCATTTGGCGTATCCATCTACCCGGGCGAGCCAGCCTGGGAGCCAGCGGGCTTCGCCGCGTTCCGGCGGTGAATTCGCGACCCGCCGGCGAAGGGTAGTTTTGGCTGAAGCAGCGAATTCGTCGAGTGCGGATTGCGTGCCACGCATATTTTCCAGGACCTGCAACAGTCCCCAACCCTGGCCCCGATAACGTTCGGTGGCGAGGGTCCCTTCGCCTTTGAAATTAACATAATCAACCAGGGCGTAGCAGCCCTGTGCGGTAGATGCGACGCGCTCGAACTGTCGCTGCAAATTTTCGCGATCACCGGCCTGGGCGAGCATTTTGGGCAAGGCCTCTTGCAGGCGCGTGACGAGGAACTGCGCCTGGAGATCAATCGTATCGACAAGAAATTGGCGCAGTTGTTTCATTTTCGGTGAATCGATCGCCTGCTGAAACTCAGCCTTGGAATTCCATGGGCAGAAAGAGTCGCCCCCGGAAAGAAGAAACTGCGGTAATTTCGCGCCGTGGGCGGAAACAAAGCTAACAAGTTTTGGGAAACTCTCCTCAAAGGGGCCGTGCTGCCCTTTCGGGTACCAGATGAAATGACCGATGCCGAGAGAAGCGAAGTTTTCACCGCCGTTCCATGAGGTCAGGCCGGAGATGGTGCCGCCACATTCGTTTTGCCAGATTCGTTTGCCGATTCGTTGGGCATCGGCCGGAGAAATATCGATCGCAGCCTGCAATGCAACATTGACCAGGACCATTATCACCAGGATCAGCGCGCCGCGGCCAGCGACCGCGGCTACAGCGGACCTTGACGGGTGCGGTTTCCTGTCTAGCGTGCCGGACTTCATTTCGCGCCGTTCCCGGCGCCTCCTTACTATGAAAAATCTCGTAATCGGTATCACGCTGGCGACGTTGGCGACATCTGTTTTGGCGGAGAATCGGCCTGCGCTCAAGGACACAAAAGACAAGGTGAGCTACAGCATTGGCCTCGACATTGGCACCACTTTCAAGAAACAGAAAATGGAGATCAACGCTGATATGCTTGCGGCGGGCGTGAAGGATGCGCTTAGCGGCGCCAATCCGCTGCTCACCCCAGACGAAGTGCGCACGGTGATGACGGAGTTTTCAAAAGACATGAGAGAAAGAGCAGCAACGGCCACAAAAGAAGCAGCGGAAAAGAACACCAAGGAAGGTGAAAAATTTCTTGCTGAAAACAAGGCCAAACCCGGGGTAAAAACCACCGCCAGCGGTTTGCAATACGTCGTGGAAAAAGAGGGAAGCGGGGCTGCGCCGAAGGAAACCGATACCGTGGCCGTAAATTATCGTGGGACGCTGATCGACGGCACAGAGTTCGACAGCTCTTACAAGCGCGGAGAGCCTACGACCTTCCCCGTTAATCGTGTGATTAAAGGCTGGACCGAAGCACTTCAGCTGATGAAGCCGGGTGCGAAATACAAACTTTTCATTCCATCAAACCTGGCCTACGGCCCGGGCGGCGCGGGCGGGGATATCGGGCCCAATGCAACCCTTATTTTCGAAGTCGAATTACTGAGTGCTAAGCCGGCCGAGGCACCAGCCACGCCACCTGCTGCGTCTCCGGCTGCTGCTGCATCAGCGTCGCCTTCGCCGAAGAAATCCCCGTAGCACAGCCATCTAACGCCAGTCCGGCTCGGACCTGTGGGGCTAGCGGGCATCTTGCCCGCTGAAACAAAATTCTGCAAAAATGTGCAGCCGACACGGCTGCCGCGACAGTTCGGAGGGACGCGCTTCCGCGTTTCCTGAACGGCGCAAGCGCGTCCCTCTCATTCCTGATTCAACGCGCGGAGTGAGCTGATTCCAATTCCATGCGCGGCGCGTCACTCCACAAATCTTCCAGACTGTAGAAAGCGCGTTTCGCGTGATGGAAGACATGGACGATCACCTGCAAATAATCGAGCACGATCCACTGGCTGGCCGGAAATCCGTCGATCGCGGTCGCGCGAATACCGTGATCCTCTTTTAACTTCGTCTCGACCTCGCCCGCAATCGCTTTCAAATGTGGCTCGGAAGTTCCCGAACAAATAACAAAGAAATCGGTGAACGTGGAAATCCCGCGCAAATCCATGACAACGATCTCTTCTGCTTTCTTGTTGGAAGCGAGCTCGGCGCAGAGTTTAGCTAGGGCTTCGGATTCTATTTCGCTACCTCCCGATAAAGACCGCGCGCGCAAATGATTTGTTCCACCGCCAGCGGAACCAAAAAATGAATGGTGCGGCCGCTGGCGATGCGTTGACGAATTTCGGTGGCGGAGATGTCGATGCGACGATCCACACTTAGGTATTCGTGGGCGACCGGAGTAATTGCGCGTTGCAGAACAATGAATGTTACCATGTGGCGCAAGTCGTCAAAACTCCGCCAGTTGGGTAGCCCAGCCAGGTTGTCGTCGCCAATAAGAAAAAACAAATGCGCGCCTGGATGTTTCTCCTTTAGCGTTTGGACTGTATCGATGGTGTAGGAGGGCGGGTCGCGTTGCAGTTCGCAATCGTCGACCTCAAACTGCGGTTCGCCTTCGATGGCACTGCGCAACATTTGCAGGCGCGCTTCCGGGGTCGCCACAGAGTCGTTTTTGTAAGGCGAAACCCGCGTTGGCACAAAAATGATTCTTTCGAGCGCGAATTTTTCCAAAGCAAAGCGCGCCAGAATCAAGTGGGCATGATGAACCGGATCGAAACTGCCGCCGTAGATGCCGATCTTTTGCAATTCAATAAAGCAGGTATTGGCCGCGTTCGCCTTTAAATCGGGTCACATCTTCGGTCCAGCTCGCAACGATTCCGGCCGGCCTGATGCCGCCGGCAAACTGGGAGGCGATTGACGAGCTGCCGCAGTATTTAAAAACATTTCGCGTTTTCCGCCACTACTGTGAGTAATCAAATTGGTGCGCAAACTGCCGGTTCGTCCCCGCAAGCGCGTAAATATTGACGGCAGTTAAATTGGCCGCCGCTGCCGGATCAATATACAAGCTGCTACCGCCCGCTGCACCGCTGCGATATTCGCTGACGGTGATTCCACCCAGATACTGGAAGTTCATGTAATTTGTGAACGAACCGGCGCTCACCCCGCGGGCCGCCAGAATTTCAAATGGCCTCGCGCCGCCGACATCGGTCTCGGGGCCGTGCAATTCGCCGATCAGACCGGTCGCGACATAATAGAGCGGGGAATTCCAGCGCGGAATATCGAGCACAACGAATTAAATATGATTTTCTGCTGCCGCTTCAATGCATTTTGTCATCGTGCTGATGTAGGTGTAACTGCGGCACCCGATGTCCTGAAGATCGAGACGAGTGTATCGATGCCGCGCAACATCGCAGGAGTTGGTTTGCGGGTGGGACCGTAGAGCGAGTATACCGTCAATCCGGTCACCGGATCTCGGTGGGAACGAACGTAGCGACCGGCCTTTAGCGTGCCGTCGAGTCCGTGCTCGGGAGCGTAAAGCGCTACCAGATTGCAATTCTTTCGTAGCAACACCTGGGCGCGCACGCCCCGCGAATCCACTCCGGTTTGATTCGTAACCAACCCCACGCGTTTATTCTTTAGCAATGCGTAACCGTTCGACTCCAGCACGTCGATGCCGAGCTCGACGGCGCCGGATGCATTCGCCCCGACCAGAACCGATGCAAGAACGACAAAAATTTTGTTTCCGGCGAAACGCATCAAATTTAGCTTCGACGTTATGAAGCGCGCTTCTGTGGGTCAACTGTTGCTTGTCGGTGTTCAGGGTTATGAGCTTGGCGTCGACGAAGCAAAACTGCTGCGCCGGGTGCAGCCCGGCGGATTCATCTTGTTCGTTCGCAATATCAAAACGCCGGCACAATTGCGAAAGCTGACCGATGACCTGCGGGACTTAAGCATCGTCGAACCGATTATCACCATCGATCAGGAAGGCGGTCGCGTTTCGCGCTTACGACAGATTGGAAACGAACCGCCCAATGCCCAGCAGTTGCGCGACAAGGATGACGCGAGGCTGATTCGCGAGCACGGCGACATCACGGGGCACTTGCTGCGTTTGTTCGGTTTTAACCTGGATCTCTGTCCGGTGCTCGACATTTCCTTTGATGACGAGGCCGACAATTCGTTGCGCGGGCGTTGTTATGGGAGGACGGTCGAGCAGGTGATCAGGAACGCTGGTGCGTTTAACGCGGCGTTGCGAGCCGCGGCTGTAACCAGCTGCGGTAAACATTTTCCCGGCTATTCGGCTGCTGTCGTCGACGCTCACCACAGTCTGCCGAAAATCGATCGCACCCGCGAACAATTGGATCAGGAAGAACTCGCCGTGTTTCGCGCATTCACCGGCAGTAACGCCAAACAAGTCGTGGATAGCATGATGATTTGTCACGGCTGGTATCCCTGTTTTGAGGCCAAAAAAACGCCGGCCTCTCTCAGTCATCGAGTCGTGACGGAATTGTTGCGTGAAGAGCTGCGGTTTGAGGGGCTCATTATGACGGACGACCTCGATATGGGCGCGATTTTGAATGAATACAGTTTCGACGGGATGCTGCGCCTCACTTTTGCCGCCGGCAACGATCTCGCCATGATTTGTCACCGAATCGAGAAAGCCGAAGAGGCCGTCGGCGTTATCGAAAAGCTGCCGCGGAAACAAATTACCCGCGCGCTGCAAAGCGTTGACACTTTCAAGACTAAGCTACAGCCGCCGACGAAATTTTCTGAGGCTGCCTTCCGAAAATTGGACGACGCCATCTGGAAATTACGGGTCGCAGTTCTGGGCGAAGAACGCGCCGCGATTCGCAGCCCGGAAAACGCCGCCCGCTCGCCGGTGGAACGGTATTAGAGCATTTTAAATAAGACTGTGGCTTCGGCCCTGTAGCCGCCTCCCTGTGGGAGGTGCGCGCGTCGCCCACAGTACGACGGCTACAACATTTCTGAAAATGCTCCAAGCGAAATCCTTTTTTGGAGTGCGCGCGGCATAGCGAAGCAACGACGGCGCTTTTCTCGGCTACTGGAAATGCTGCGATAGTAAAGCGGTGTCGCGCGACGCTTGCCACCGCAGTCCCAAAGGACCCCCCCGGCGCGCACACAATACGGAGATAGCCCGACAAAGATCGCGCACACCTCCCTTTTGTCATAATTGACGCCCCTGCCGCCACTCGATAGCGTTTAACGAGTGCAAGCCGAGCTCGAAAAGTTGCTAATCCTTCAGGATCGCGATCAAAAAATCCGGCAGATCGGCCTTGAGATAAAGACGCTGCCACAACAGCGAAAAAATCTCGAAGCGCAATTGGCTGCTACCGCCGCCAGTCTCGAGTCATTAAAACAACGCGCTCGTCAGCTCGAAGTCGACCGCAAGAAACTCGAGCTCGACGTCGGGACACGTCAAAGCAGCATTTCGCGGCTAAAGACGCAGCAGTATGAGACGCGCAAGAACGACGAATTCCAGGCTATGGGACACGAGATTGAGCGCTACGAAAGGGAGATTGTGCAGCTCGAAGACCAGGAGCTCGAGCTAATGGAGCAGGCCGACAAGTTGCGCGCCGAGATTTCGACGGCGGAAAAGATGGCCGCGGCTGGACGCGACTCAGTTAACCGGCAGTTGGCCGATCTGGAAGAGAAATCGAAGACACTCCAAACACAGCTTGAACAATTTAAGAGCGAACGTGCCCAGCTGGCGCAAAACATCGAGGAGGACGTCGTGGAACGCTATGAACGGTTGTTCGCCAGCAAGGGCGACGCAGCTGTCGTTGCGGTCGAGCACGGCGTTTGCACCGGATGCCACATGAAAGTGACGACGGCAACGGTGGTGCAGGTAAAAAGCGGGAACGAAATTGTCAGCTGCGAGCAGTGCGGGCGGATTCTTTACTGGGCGGAATAACGGTCGGCGAATGACGAATGACGGATGAATGAGGCATAAGCTATTCGTCATTTGAGCATTCGGGTCCACTTCATCATTCGTCATTAATGCTTCGTCATTTTTGGTGGGCTACACGTTGAACCTGAACTCGACGACGTCCCCGTCCTTCACGACATACTCTTTGCCCTCGATTCGTAGTCTTCCTGCTTCGCGTGCTTTGGCGAAAGAACCCAGCGCGACCAGGTCATCATAGTGAACTACTTCGGCCGCAATAAAGCCGCGCTCGAAATCGGTATGAATTACGCCGGCCGCTTGCGGTGCTTTGTCGCCGGCATGAATCGTCCAGGCGCGTGATTCCTTCTCGCCCGTCGTCAAATAAGTGCGAAGACCTAACAAATGATAGACCGCGCGAATGAGCGCGCCGACACCGCTCTCCTGCACCCCAATCCCGCGTAAGTACTCCTGCGCTTCGGTTTCGCTCAGGTCAACCAGTTCACTCTCGATTTGCGCGCTGATTACCACCGCTTCGGTCGCGAAATGATTCCTGGCGTATTCCTCAACCGCTTTCACATGTCGAGCGCTGTAGCCGCGGTCGCCGGCCGCGGCACCGGGGTCACCGACCCCAGCTACAGATAAAACGGCCAACTCCGTTTCCGCTACATTGCAAGCAAACAAAGTCGGCTTCGAAGTCAGCAGGAAAAAGTCGCGTGCTATTGCTTTCTCCTCTGGCATTAAATCGGCTGTGACCGCCGGTTTTCCCGCATCCAGATGCGGCAGCAGTTTCTCGATCACGGCATTTTCGGTCTTCGCGCTTTTTGATCCCGTGCGCACCTCTTTTTGCAAACGATCGTGTCGTTTCTGCAGCGACGCGAGATCGGCCAAGACCAGCTCGGTGTTGATCACTTCGATGTCGCGAATTGGATCAATTGTGCCGCTGACATGATGAATGTCAGCGCTTTCAAAACAGCGCACGACCTGCACAATCGCGTCGACTTCGCGAATGTGACTGAGAAACTGATTGCCGAGTCCTTCGCCGGTGCTCGCGCCTTTCACCAGCCCGGCGATATCGACAAACTCGATCGCCGTCGGCACGACCTTTTGCGAATGCGACATCCTTGCGAGGACATCGAGGCGCGGGTCGGGCACCGTCACGACGCCGACGTTTGGATCGATGGTGCAGAAGGGATAATTCTCCGCCGGCGCTTTGTGCGTTCGGGTGACGGCATTGAAAAGCGTGGATTTCCCGACGTTCGGCAATCCGACTATTCCAGCGCTGAGCATAAGGTGCGGAGAATAATGCGAACTGTACGTGCCGTCTATGACCGCCCACAAATCGCTGGGGGTCTCTGGGATGTGCGGCCGACACGGCCGCCGCTACAGAGAATTTGAACTCGCGCCGAGAAAACTTTGCTGGCGGGCGCCTGAGCCTCGGTGAATAATTTTGGCTCGCACGGGCTGTAGTTCAGCTTGGTAGAACGCTTGAATGGGGTTCAAGAGGTCGTGGGTTCAAATCCCGCCATGAATGGGGTTCAAGAGGTCGTGGGTTCAAATCCCGCCAGCCCGAGATTTCGAACTGATGAGAGACGACCTTCCGAGTCTTCCTCAAGGAGCGGCTATTTCTAAATGCCAGTTTGGAAACAACCGTTCCATGTTGCTGCAAGATTGACCGCAATCGCTCGAACATTCACATTCGGCGCCAGATTCGGCCTCCGGCTCGGAAAGTGAGCCGCCCGACCTTTTATGAAATATCGTCGCCTCGGGAAATCAGGACTACAACTTAGCGAGCTCTCCTTTGGCGCCTGGGTCACGTTCGCGCAGCAGATCAGCAACGAGACGGCCGAAGAACTGATGACGATCGCTTACGATAGCGGCGCGAACTTTTTCGATAACGCCGAAGCCTACGCTGAAGGTCGGGCCGAGATCGTGATGGGCAACATCCTGAAAAAGAAAGGATGGCCTCGCGATACCTTTGTTGTCTCGAGCAAGGTGTTTTGGGGCGGCGATCGGCCGAACCAGGAAGGGCTGAATCGTAAGCATGTCATCGAAGCATGCCACGCTGCGTTGCGACGACTGCAAGTCGATTACCTCGACTTGTATTTTTGCCATCGCCCCGATCCGGACACGCCGATCGAGGAGACGGTGCGAGCGATGAGCGATCTTATCGCGCAGGGAAAAGTTTTGTATTGGGGAACATCGGAGTGGTCGGCTGCTGGAATTTTACGTGCGCATGCCATCGCGCGAGAATGGCACCTGGTTCCACCGACAATGGAACAGCCGCAATACCACATGTTTGAGCGGGAAAAGGTCGAGCGGGAGTTCGCGCCGCTCTACGAGAAAGTGGGGCTTGGCACAACCGTGTGGTCGCCGCTCGCTTCCGGTTTGCTCACAGGAAAGTACGACGACGGCGATCCGGGTGATACCCGCATTTCGATGCCGATGTACTCATGGCTGCGTGAGCAGTTCGAGACCGACGAGGCGCGTCGACGCCTCGAGAAAGTGAAGCAACTTGCCGGAGTTGCTAATGATCTCGGCGTGACTTTGCCAAAACTCGCGCTCGCCTGGTGCTTAAGAAACCCAAATGTCAGCACGGTCATCACCGGCGCATCGAAGCCGAAGCAAGTGCGCGAAAACATGAAAGCGGGCGACGTCGTTCGTCAGTTGGACGATGGCGTGATGCAACGGATCGAAGCAATTTTGCAGGGTGGGTAGGAAAACATGTCTGGAATGTTGGGGCGCCCCGACAGAGCGGGGCGGCTGCGGTGTCGTTGCCAAGCATTACACACGCTTTGTTCCGGCCACCGCTTTCATTGCGGCGATTCTAATCTCTTTTGCCGTCTCGTCGTTTGCCGAGAGCAGAACTACACGGCTCAATGAGAACGCGTTTGCCTACGCCCAAGAACTAGTCACTCAAGGACATGTCGTTTTGGATAAGAAGAATGAATGGGGAGATCATCATGCCGCTGCGCAACAGGAGAATGACTTCGTTCGCGACCACGGGTTTGCTGAATACTCAAAGTGGCATCTCGGGATCGACGCGACGCATGTTCAAAACAGCAAGGCGAGATTCAAATTTCCATTCGGCGATTTCAAAAACATCCATCGTTGTGCATTGCTGGCGGTGAAGAGCCGCGCCCATCAATATGGCTATTCCGATATCGAGAATGCCGCTGAGCGCCTGTTGGAAATGATGGAATCGAAGCGAGGAGATGAGATTCGAAAGAGGAATCCCGCGCGTGGGTGAGCGCGATCGAAAGTTAGGCTTCCAGCCATTCGCCACTCCGGGTCGGACCTCGGCCGACAAGCTTCCAGCTTGTCGCCGTCCGTAATTCCATCGACGAGCAGGATGCCCGTCGGCCGAGGCAGGCACGGATGCCTGCCTTTCATTCATCGCGAATCCCACGCGCTCAAAAACGCGTCAATCAATATCGGTAGCTCGTCGCTGTAGCCACCTTCGAGAATTGCAGCGGTTGGAATTTTGATTTGCGCCAGCCATTTCCCAAACGTCGCGAAATCATCTAGCTCCAGCGTCATCTGCGTGATCGGATCGTTCTTGTATGCATCAAATCCTGCGGAGACAAGCAGCAGCTGTGGTTTGAATTCGAGCAGTTGCTCCAGCGCTTCCTCGGCCGCGCGCACGTGATTGCTACGCGATGAATATGGCGCCACCGGAAAATTCAAAACATTGGCAAAAGATCTCGTTCCGGTTCCTGGCCAGCCAGGGTACTGGTGAATTGACGCAAACTTGATTTTTTCATTGTGCGCCATCAATGCCTCGGTCCCGTTGCCATGGTGTGCGTCGAAATCCCAGATCGCCGCGCGCTCAATTCCGGTAGCCGTGGTTGCTGGCTGCGGCCCGGCTCGCAGCCAACGCATCGAGCGCTGCGATCGCAATATTGCTGAAATAACAGAACCCCATCGCCCGCTCGCGCATGGCGTGATGACCAGGCGGGCGCATCAAACTGAAGGCCCGTTCGCCGCTGAGGGCTGCGCGAGCCGCTTCAATGGCTGCGCCAGCTGACTGACGTGCATAGAAATCAGCGTTCTGATAGGCCGGAGTATCCAGGTCGAAGTCCTGTTTCGCGTTGGCGACGTGGGCGAGATGTTCGGGCGAGTGCGCACGCAACAATTCCTGGTCACTGGCAGCGCGCGGTTCACGCCAATGCCAGTCGGCGTGCCTCTCTTTCAAAAATGGGACCGTTCGTAAAATCCGGTCGGGCCGCTCCGGATGGCCAGGCCTTCCGTACGCAGCGCAGCGCAGGTCGTAAAAAATGTGCACGCGATTTTGTTAGCGCGATTCGAGATGCAAGACAAACTCGCGCCTAGAAAAACGCGTTACAGGAAGGAGGACAGGATTTACAGGATTGTGCAGGATTAAGGAGGGATTCGTTCTGGATTCAATTGTGTCAATCCTGTTAATCCTGTCTAGATAGATCGTGACGGCGAGAAGCGAATTCTAAGTCGCCCTGTCTTTTCGACTCGCTATATAGACCTTTCGAATGAGAGAATTTCGCTACCCCAACATTTGGGCCGTTGGCTTTTTTGCTCTTATCACGGGTTCCGCGGCGCCGGCTCAGATTTTCACCACTAGCAACGTCTCAACTGAAGCCACGACGCCCGTGCAGCACGGCTCGTCCATCATCGAACTCGACGACGGCTCGCTTCTTGTTTCCTGGTACGCTGGGACGAAGGAAGCAGCGCGTGATACCCGGATTTTGGTGCGCCGTTCAACGACCGGCGGCGCCAACTGGGAACCGACCCAGACAGCGGTTGTTCCTGGTGAATGTGCAGCCGAATCATGGTTCTCGAACAAGACGCTTGGGAACACCGTCTTGTTTCAAGACACGGAGAACGTCGTTTGGTTGTTTTACGCGGCAGTGCAATTTGGCGGCTGGAGTGGCGCGCATATCGAATACAAAACGTCGCGCGATCGCGGCCGAACCTGGTCGGAAGCACATCGATTGACAGATAAACTCGGAGACCTCCCCCGCAGCAAACCGATAGAACTTGGTTCGGACGACATCTTTTTGCCTTTGTCCCATTCTGCTTTTCGGAAGTACTGCGGCGGAATGCGATTGGAAATCTCGGACGGGAAAATTACCAAAAAGGTTTTTTCGCCCATCGCGGGCAAGGAGTGCAGTCATCCCACATTCGTGGCCGTTGATTCTAACCGCGTCCTCGCTTTTCTCCGTGCCCGACGCCGGGATGGAAGCGTCCAAAGCGCGTCTTTCGACGTGAGCAAGAATACGTGGAGCAGTCCGCAGTTAACAAACTTGCGCAATCCCAATTCAGCAATCGACGCGGTTCGCTTTGATGGCGGCCGGATTCTGCTCGCCTACAATGATAACGCCAACTATCGAAATCCGCTGAGCATCGCAATATCCGACGATGGGATCAATTTTCGGAAATTGCGCGATGTCGAAAACGACCCGGGCCAGGAGTTTTTCTACCCTTCGTTAGTTCGCGCCCGTGACGGCACTTTTTACCTGACCTACACGTGGCATTACTGCGCTGTCATCAAGTGCATCCATTTCGATGCCCAATGGCTGGGTCTAAATCCCGTTAGCGACCAATAAAGAGCGCCGGTCGAGGCAGGCACATTAACGGAAACGTTCCCGTCTTTGAGTGCGATCTCCCCGCTAGTGAGCAGGTTCTTCAATTCCCCCGGTGATTTCCGGGCTGGGGTTGCGCTCCCGACTCCGAGCGAGTCCTTGATCGAATCGCAAAGCGGAAAATCGAATCGCCCACGCTCTTTAGGGAGGGGATTCAGCCACCGCAACACACGAAAGCAGGACGCGAACACACTGCGCGATGCTGGGTTCGAACCAGCGACTTCTTGCGTGTGAAGCAAGCGCTCTACCACTGAGCTAATCGCGCGCGCGGGACCCTTTTTTTGGCGCCACAGATTAGCACAGATTTGGGGGAGCAAAACCGGCGAACTAGACAGGATTAACAGGATTTTACAGGGTTGGATTCCAGGGAAGAGTGCCTCTCTGTAATCCTGCACAATCCTGTCTTTTCTTCTGGGTGCGAAGTTCGCAGACTCTGGGCAAGATGCCCGGTTGCCCCACAGGGTCCGAGCCGGATTGGCATTAAATGCCGGTGCTACAATCGTGTCTTCTTCAAGTCATGCATTTTGCGGAAGCTCTGGGTTCTCTCGGTTAACCCTGTCCAAGGGCGCGCGTTGGTTTGCCACCTTCTTTAAATTAACCTGCTCCCAGCTATATTAACGACCCGTGCTTCGCCGAAGTCTGATCATAGTCGCAAGTTTCGTTCTTGTCGCCTTCATTGGCTGGCTTGACTACATTACTGGTTTCGAGAATTCGCTTCTCATCTTTTACCTGGCGCCAATCGCCGTCGGCGCATGGTTTCTCGGTTTTTGGTTCGGGGTTGCGATCGCGGTATCCTGCGTCATCGCGACTGTTCTGGCAGACCTGGCGGGTGGTCTTCCTCGCATCGTCATTTGGAACTGTGTGACGGCGTTTGGAGCCTACCTTATTTTTATTTTCCTGCTCCGAAGGTGGCATTCCTTGCTGAGTGAAATGCATTTACGAGTCAAAGAGCGCACCGCCGATCTGCAACGCGAGTTGGCCCGACGACAACAATTGGAAAAGGAGATCGCCGTAGTCGCCGAAGAAGAACGCAATCGGGTAGGACGCGAACTACATGACAGTCTCGGTCAACATTTGACCGGGACCGGTTTGCTGGCCGAAACGGTCGCGAAACAGTTAGAGAAAGAGAACAGCGCGATTCGAATTACTGCCAGGAAGGTTGTTAATCTAATTGAGCAGGGCATCGAGCTTACTCGTGAGATTGCCCGCGGCTTATATTCTTCCGAACTGGATGGCGACGGGCTTTTCTCCGCCCTGGAATCGTTGTCCCGTTCAGCCAGCGCCGGGCGGGTGAAATGTGAGTTTGAGCATAGCGGTAAGCCACCTCGTTCCAAAGAGCTGGCCACACAACTGTATTGGGTAGCGCGCGAGGCGGTCACTAATGCGCTAAAACATGCTGAGCCGCGGAATGTCAGGATCCAATTACAAACGACGAACGATTATCTTCGGTTGAAGGTGGAAGATGATGGTCGCGGTTTGCGGCAGGATGCGATGAGAGATGGTATTGGTCTAAAGGTAATGGCTAAGCGAGCCGAACTGGCAGGTGGAACTTTGCGAGTAGAAGGTGCCGCACAGGGGACGATTGTGCACTGTGAGATACCGCTTCCGGAAAACTAAAGGAAGTTGGCCATCTCTTAGATAAAGTCTTGGCTGGAGAGGCTTCAAAAAAGTCGTAGTCGCCATAGACCCGCATCGAGATTCTTATCCGAAGCTGCGGATGTTTTGGAATGCAGTGACACCGCTTTGGCGTTGCTACAACTCTAACCATGAGAAAAGCCCCGTCGTCGCGATGCTCTGCCGGCGCACTCTAACAGCGCTCCTTTGTTCAGCGCCAAAGGCGCCGTTGGTGCTAGCCAGTTCCTTCTCCCGGTGGGAGAAGGTTAGGATGAGGATTTTTCACCCTCCGTGGGAAGCTGCTAGGTGAGATGCTTTCGTGTGAGGCGATATCCGACAGTAAAAACGTGTAAGAAAACTATTCAACCATTGCAACTAATTAGCTTTTGTATCATTTAATATATCGTGGAAACAAAGGTTCAATCTCGCATTTTCGTTGTCGACGACCACCCGGTCGTCCGTGATGGTCTCAAAAATTTAATCGAACAGGAAGAAGACTTGGTGGTTTGTGGAGAAGCTGCTGATGCGGCCACGGCATTCAAGTTAATTCCACAAACGTCACCCGATATTGTTTTGGTCGATCTTTCCTTGGAGCATAGTTCCGGCCTCGAGTTGGTGAAGGACTTGCGAAATCAATATCCGGACCTTCCCGTTGTTGTCCTCTCGATGCATGACGAGATGGTCTACGGCGAGCGAGCAGTGCGTTCCGGCGCGCGTGGTTATTTGATGAAAGGCGAAAGCTCGCAGCGAGTAGTTTCCGCAATTCGCAGTGTGCTTCAGGGAGAGGTATTCCTGAGCGAACGATTAATGGCGCAGATTGCGTCGCGGCTGAGCCACGCGAAAACAACGCGACCGCCGATTGAGCGGCTGAGCGATCGGGAGCTGGAAGTATTTCAAATGCTGGGACAGGGAACGAGCACTTCTGCCATCGCGGAAAAACTGAGTCTGTCCGTCAAGACGGTGCAGATGTATGTGGCGCGAGCGAAGGAGAAGTTTGGCGTAACAAGCGCGCGCGAATTGATGCGCGAAGCCGTTCGTTGGGAAGAAGCACAGGTAAAGTAGCTCTGACCGGGGAGCGGCGATCTGCGTCAGGAGCGACAAGCTGGAAGCATGTCGGCCGAGGTCCGAGCACCGTTTCGTCGGCCTGGCCGCTCAACTAAGTGTTATGTCTTGGTAATACTAAGGCCGCGACAATGCCGGTGCAGGTAAACCCGATAATTTGGATCGACATGTAGGCGGCAGTGTAATTGGCAGGAAAACCATACCAGTTCCAATAAGAAATGTTGGTTGCGATTGCGGCGAGAATTCCGGCGACGAAAACAAAACCAACGCGAGCGCCGAAACTTTGTAGCCGTGTTCGCGTAAGAAGAAATACGACCAGGATTGCTTCAAGTAATTCGGTGACGAACTCGGTCCCCAATGATTTTCCGAAGCTAAACGCTCGACCCGGCGGATGATAAATGAGAAGTCCGCTGGCGTGTTTCGGAAAGTCCTCGGCCATTCGCTTCATTGCTTCGCTTCGTTGCTCTCTGGTTGGATTAGGGCCGAGGCCAGGTCCTGGAAAAATATAAAAACCGGCCTGGTCTCCAATGGCGCTATTCATCGCACCAACAACCGACTGTTCATCGGGAATTTCACGAAAGCCCGCTTCACCGAGCGGGAGAACCATGTGTGCGATGGCGCTCCAAACAAACATTGCAATTCCACCGAGAATACCTGCCAGCAAAACACGCGTGCTCATAATGAGGGCGGATTGCCAGCTTCTGGAACGAATTGCAAGCCTAACTTGTCGATCGGCCCGCGGATCCGCCCTCGTCCGGCAGCGCCGGACTATGGAGGGAACAA
Source organism: uncultured Verrucomicrobiae bacterium (assembly GCA_963781735.1). GTDB lineage: Bacteria > Verrucomicrobiota > Verrucomicrobiia > Chthoniobacterales > UBA10450 > AV69. The sequence goes on from CAWAHI010000020.1 coordinate 178,424, forward strand.
GAGATGACCAGGGGACAGAGGTCAGAGGTCAGAGGCGTCAGAGGTCAGTAGCCTCCTTCTAATACCGGCTTGAGGTCGAGAATTGGGGTCATGTGCAGAGCCTCCAGGTCTTTCACTTGGATTCTCAGCACGTCTTCAATTGAAATGATTTTCACTCGATGCAATCCAATCGGGTTCGGACGGTCTGGTGAGCGCGTGCTGAATACTCCTAGCTCCGGCCTGGTTCGATCACCACGCGGATGCACCCTCAAGACATCACGGTTGGCGCGATCGAGCCAGGTAAGGACAATCACGTCTTCACCCACACGAAGATCTCTCAACGCTTCACGCATCGACTTATCGAACACTAGCCACGCTAACGGCGATCCTTCGCCGCCTTGTTTCGGCGCCGAAGCGCGATCCGTTAGTGGCGATTCAACATGGCCAATTGGCTTGAATCGAAAAGTTTTCATTTTTGGCCCTAACATATGACCTTGATCATGGTAATCGTGTGGCAATACTACTTTTGGTTAAGTTAAACAACAGCATGAGACCTTTTCGCGCACTCCTACTACGGTGGCCTGCTATTTTTATCGCGTTGCCCATGACATTGGCGGCCCAAACGTCGATGAAGGCCATTGTTATTCATCAAAACGGCGGACCTGAGGTGTTGAAATATGAAGATGCACCACGGCCGCGGCCAAAAGATGACGAAATTCTCATCCGGGTCATGGCTGCGGCAGTTAATCCGGTAGACGTTGCCATCCGCGAAGGCCGTTTCGGTGGCCGCGGTTTCCCTTTCATTCCGGGAATGGACGTAGCGGGCGTAGTGGAACAAGCGGGCAGTAAGGTGACCAGGTTCAAAAAAGGCGATGCGGTATACGCTTATCTCAGTTTTGAAGAACAAGGCGGTTATGCCGAGTTTGTAGTAACGAAAGAAGATCACGCTGCGCTAAAACCGAAATCGATCGATTTCGAACATGCTGCTGCTGTCCCCCTCGCGGCCACGACGGCGTGGCAGGCGTTAGTAGACAAGGCCGGTTTGAAGGCGGATCAAACTGTGCTGATTCATGGCGGATCTGGTGGCGTAGGGACCTTTGCCGTCCAAATCGCCAAGGCGCGTGGCGCCAAAGTCATCGCCACCGCATCTGCCGCGAATCAGGACCTGCTGAAACAGCTCGGAGTAGATCAACCGATTGATTACACCACCACCAAGTTTGAGGACGTAGTTAAGGATGTCGATATCGTCCTCAATGGGGTACGCGGCGATTCCTTAGCGCGATCTTACGGAGTAGTGAAGAAAGGTGGCATCATTGTTTCAATTACCGGCCCGCCGGATCCCGCGGAGCTTGAGAAGCATGGTATTAGAGGGACTTCATTTGGCGCGCGCCCGGACGCAAAGATTTTGGAAGAGCTGGCGAAGTTAATCGATAGTAAGAGGATTACACCGGTCGTTTCGGCAGTGATCCCACTGGCGGAGGTGGCGAAAGCACACGAGCAAATTGCGTTGCAGCATACTCGCGGCAAGATTGTGCTGAAAGTCGCCGAGGCGCCAAAGTAATGCTGTAGCGGCCGCTGTCTTCAGCGGATTTCGAAATAGTTGTGCGCTGGCGACAGCGCACGCTACACCGCTTCCTCGTGCAGCAGGGTATAAGGCGTACGTTTGTCTGCTCAGCAAAAGCCTTTCCGTTTTTTCGCCGCCTGGTTGAACCTGGCCTTACGCTCCATAGGTTGAAGAGCCAATGAATTGGGAAGCGATCAATGCGACTGCGCAATTGATTAGTTCAGTCGGTGTCGTGGCATCACTCTGGTATCTCGCGATCCAGGTTCACCGCAGCACCCGTGTGGCCAAGCTGGCAGCGCAGGACGCAGCGACGACCGCAGTGCGGGATGTCACAAAACAATTCAGTGAAAATGCCGAGCTAGGCCGGATTTGGCGGATCGGTTTGGAGGATATCAACGCTCTTTCGCCGGATGATCGCGCGCGCTTCTATCACGTCACTTTCCAATTTCTCAAAGCCATGGAGACGATTCACTTTCATTTCATCTATGGCTTGATGGATGAACAAATCTGGCGCGGCTGGTGGAATCTTTATCGCCATTATCTGGCCTCGCCAGGCCTGGACCATTACTGGAAATTACGCCACGATCTGTTCTCCGAGCGTTTCCAACGTTTCGTGAATCAACTGGCGAAGCCGGGCGAGCCAATGACGGTCGCGAATCTACTCGGCACGGAAGCGAAGACTGGAGGTTAGGCTTCCAGCCAACGCCAGTCCGGCTCGGACGCTGTGGGGCCAACGGGCGTCTTGCCCCGTTTCGGCGATACAGAACGCAAAAAGAAAGACAGGATTTACAGGATTATGCAGGATTACAGAGGAAATGTTTCTTAATGCAACCTGAAAATCGTGTTAATCCTGTCTAGTTCTCCGGGTCGTAGTTACCGCGCTTCCGAGGCAATGAAGACGCGGGCCTTGTTGTTCCTGCCAGGGGAAGCGATCTGGCGGCTGATGAACAGGGGTTGGGGTGAAAGTGAAGGAGAAGCGCTCATAAAACAAACGGGCTAGCATCTCGCGAGCTGGAGGTTCCGCGGCTGAGATTTTCCTTGCTCCTACCAGGGCGAACCGGAAAGTCCCTCACTATGTCGGCGATTTTGGAACCGGTGCGCCCGATTCGGCTGGATGAAATCCGTGAGGCGCGCAAACGAATCGCGAACACCATTATCCGGACGCCACTGGTGCGTCTGGACCTTGGTCCCGGTTTTCCGGATATCCGATTGAAATTGGAGAACTTGCAACCGATCAACGCTTACAAATTGCGTGGCGCCGCAAATGCGGTCGCGATGCTGTCGGAAGCGGAACGCCGCCGGGGAGTCTGGACGATCAGCGCCGGAAATGCGGGGCAAGGTGTGGCCTATGCGGCGCGTAAAGCCGGTGTGCCGTGCTCGGTCGTCGTTATCGACACCGCCCCGGAATCGAAGATTGCGCGGATGCGCAGGCTCGGCGCGAACTTAATTCCAGTCCCGTTCGATACTGCCTGGCAGGCAATGGAGGATCGCGCCTTCCCTGGAATCGAAGGAACATTCGTTCACCCGTTCGATAACCAGAATTTTGTGACCGGGAATGCGACACTCGGATTGGAGATTCTCGAGGACGCGCCCGATGTGGTGACGGTAACCGCGGCGATTGGAGGTGGTGGTTTGCTCACCGGAATCGGTAGCGCGCTCAAAGCGCTCAAGCCGGAGGTAAAAGTGTGGGGCGCAGAGCCGGAAACAGCGGCGCCGGGTGCGTTGTCGTTTGCCAAGCAATCGCCACAAGTATTCACCCAGTGGAAGCAATCGTTTGTCGATGGTGCGGGTGGGAAAAGCATCTTTCCGCGAATGTGGGAACGAATGCGGCCAGTAGCGGACGGTTCGATTGTCGTTAGCTTGGAAGAAACGAAACGAGCAATGCGATTGCTCGCGGAAAAAACGCGCGTCATCGCCGAAGGTGCGGGAGCGCTATCGGTGGCAGCGGCTTTGAGTGGCAAGGCCGGAAGCGGACCGATCGTCGCCGTGGTCTCCGGTGGCAACATCGATCTCGACAAATTCTTCGAGCTCATTAGCAGCGTATCGCTTCCATCCTAGCCCACGGCATTTCCGTAGCCGGGTCGGTGACCCCCGGCCCCTCGGCCAGCGACCGCGGCTACAACTCGAGTTGCACAAGCGTCAGATACGCGTGTTAGGGGCGACCGCAGATCGCGCCGGTGAAGAAATGCGGATAAAATTCGCAAATGCGATCGAGCTCAGGTTTTATTTCGGTGTGTTCAAATCCGGCGCGCTTGAATGCATTCCGCCAATGATCAGCGGTGAGGAAACCGGGATTGGGACGAAACTCCGGGTCAGTGTCAACTTCTGTAAAGCTATCCAGAATCTGAAACACCAGTTCCGGATACATCGGTTGATTGAGACGAGGCCGGACACACTCGCTAATTACCAGCCAGCCATCCGGCGCAAGCGCGTTATGAGCCTGACGTAAACTGAACAACAAATCCCTGGCCACATGCAGGACATTAACGCCATAGACGAGAGTAAACGCTCCCGGAACTATCCCCTGAGTGTCCCATGGCTGGTTCATATCGAGCGAAGTCCACTCCAGCGGTAGATCGGAATAACGCGGTGCTAGTTCGCGTTGACTGCGGCGCCGAAAGAATGCGTTTGGTTCGGTGATGAGATAGCGTTGTAGCCGCGGAAGAAGGCCGCGCTCATTTAAGGAGCGAAGCAGAATCTCGCTGCCGCTGCCGGCGCCGGCGCCGATCTCCAGGATTTGGAAACTGGATCGATTAGCTAAATTGTTCGCGGCAACTACTGCGCCGAGCCAATTGTTTACCGCGTAAGTCAGGTTGTTATTATGAAAGTAGTTTAACCATAAGTTTATTCCCTGGGGCAGAAACAGGCCTTGCTCCCCGTTTTGTTTTCCCGCGGCGACGGGTGGATAAAGAGTTGCGGCATAATCAAGCAGGTCCAGGGTCGACGCATTTGCGGGATCAATTCCGAGCGCGATCTGCCGTAGCTCGGGACATTGCGGCGGCCATGGCCGCGAAAGCAAACGGTAAAGGCGCAGCCCATCGTTTTTCGTTTCGATTTCGATGCAGCCGGTTTCGACCAGGCGCTGCAGGAGCCAACTTAGGGTGGAGCTGAAGCGAGTTTGGAAGGCAAGCGTCTGGCAAAGTTCGGGCGCCGACCGTGGTTGGTCGAGTTGCTCGAGAACATTCAAGCGCTCGAGCAAGTCGATCGCCAGATCAATGCTGTACCTCTCCATCAGCTCGATGCTTTGATACAGGGTTTCGCCAAAAAACGAGGATGGGTACTCTTCGAGGTACCCTGCGAGACGCTTGTCACTCGGGCGAAGATTAAATGCAGGCGCCGCAACTGATCTCAAGGCGCCCTTCAACTACCACGCGACCGTCCACTCGGCAGCAAAAATCGATCTGAGCGTTCTCCGGCACGTCAAAGGCGATGGTGAATAATTGGCCTGGCTGGATCGGCGCGAGGAACTTAACAAACGGTATGCCGATCAGCCTGGAACCGTTGCGCCATTCCACCAAAGCAGCTGCGACCTCGTCGAGAACGACAACCCCCGGCGCGATCGGTGCATTCGGAAAATGGCCGGCCAGGCTGGGATGATTGGCGGGAATTCGGCGCGAGGTTTCGAAAGTCATTTGTTTCGACGACCAGAAATAGCACCAAAATTGCTCCTCAACGAGACGAAGATTCGGAAGGGCTTTGTGAAAAAGATTCTCGTCCTGCTGGCGATCGCCGGTGCATGCTACGCTTACTGGTTTTTGCACCGGCCGATTACGTATGAGCCGGGGGTCCTGATCGGAGCGGACCCAACGCAGGTTAATCTGCCGCGTGACGAGCCTACATTCGATTTCGGCGATTTTCATCTCAAACCGCTGGCGCGTTTCACCCTCGATGCGCGGCTACTGCACTCGAGAGTTTACCGATTCGATCCGGGAGCGCGCTTGGTGCCAATCGATCTGGCGGTAGGATGGGGGCCGATGTCCGATCAGCAGGTGCTGGATCGACTTCACATTACCCAAAGCATGCGCTTTTTTTGGTACGAGTATCAAAATCCGCCACCGATCCCGAAAGACCAAATCATCAATCACGCTACCAACATTCACATTATTCCCTCGACTCGGGAGTTGGCCGCGAGTTGCAAATCTCTACGGTATGGCGCGCTGGTCCATCTTAGCGGCGAGTTGGTTGAGGCAACCGGCCCGCACATCGCGACGTGGCGCAGTTCTTTGAGTCGCACCGATTCTGGCAAGGGCGCCTGCGAGCTTCTCTATCTAGAAGAGATGGAGCTTCTCTCAGCCGATGCGGTCCTGAACAAATCGCGATTCGTCGGGCGCTGAAGCCGGAACTGGCTTTGTCGACCGACGTGCCGGCGCGGAGCTGACAGAAAACCGTTCGCAATAATTCGAGAAGAACTCCTGTTCGTGTTCCGGTCGCAGACCAAATTGCCCCGGCTCATAACGATGAAATCCGTGCAGATCGCGGGGCTGCTTGGCCAGAAAATCGCGCATCCGGTTTTCTGCTGGAGCGGAAAACGGCCAGCCGAAATATTCGTAAATAGAGCGCACCGTGCCGATCGGATCGCGTCGAAGCTCAAGATACGAAATATCAAGAACGCGCTCCGGAGGCAATCGATCACGTTGGAGAAGGAATTTGCTGAGCGTGCTGGACCAGTAGTGCATTGCTTCTTCGCCGATTTTCATTGGATCGACCGCGTCGCTAAAGACGCGGCGCAAGATCGTAATCAAACTGGAGACAGAAGTGATCGCTTCGACGGGCGCGCGATGGGTTTGGACGAAGAGCGCGTCCGGATAGGTCGAGAGCAATGTTGGCAAGGCAAACATGTGAGTGGGCGCTTTTAGGACCCAGCGGCGTCCTGTTTTTTCGTTCCTGCAAATGCTGGAGAAAGCGCCGGTGAAAGGCGTAGGCTGGTTGCAAGTCTTGCTGCAAAAACCATTCTCGATAGCTGGGCACGTTGTACATGGTGTCGAATTGATCGCTCAGAAAAGTCGGGCTCATGAGGCTGACGCATTCCTGGGGCAAGTGCGCACCAACGGGATGGAGTTGCCGAAAATTCGGCGCCATCCACTCCAGACAAGCGAGGTTTTGCGAAGTACGCCGGATGCGCCGGTGTTTCTCCGCATTAGTAGGCGGCGAAGGTTCCATCACTTCCCAGGTCAATGGCGCGCGATTCTCCGGATCTGCTGAAAGCAACGTGTGCAAGAAGGTTGTTCCGGTTCGAGGCAACCCCAACACGAAAAGTGGAGAGCGAATTTCGTGTTGCGCTATTTCAGGATGCAGACGCCGATCGCGTTGCAGCAAGAGCCGGTTGCGCAAGATGCGGAGCACGTCGGAACGCAGAGCGATGTTTCCGATCACATTCAAGCGCGCGTCTCGCCAGCACGATTCCAGTAGCCGGGCAAGCGGTTCGCGAAAATCGCCGTCGCCGAAATCGTCGAGGCCGGCGCGCCGTTTCGCCGTCTCCATCAACTCGTCCGGGATGAGACGCCGGCTAACCTTGCCGTTAAACATCGCGCCAAATTTGTTAAGGGCGCGAATGGCGATCGGAGAGCGAAATCGGTCGATACTGACGGCAGATTGCATTTGAGCGAGATGTTCCGGTTGAGCGGTTGCAGAAGCAAGCGCAAGCGCCAGCGCCAGTCAATTTGTCATGTCGAGTGCGGCCGAGACATCACTTGCGTCTGTAAACGGCCTTGAGGTCAGGATGCCGGGGCAAAAAAAGCCCGCTAGGCACACAACCTCAAGATCGCTCCGTTCTTCCTCGCAACTGCATCTTGCGTGAGGCCACCACCCGTTTCATCGTTTGTTCATGGAAACGCAAAAAGCGACATTTGGCGCTGGCTGTTTTTGGGGAGTCGAAGAAACCTTTCGTAAACTAAAGGGCGTGACCGATACAGCTGTTGGGTACGCTGGGGGAACGAAGGAAAATCCGACTTACGAAGATGTCTGTACGGACCAAACCGGACACGCCGAAGTCGTGCAGGTGGAATTTGATCCTGCCAAAATATCCTACCCCGAATTGCTTGACGTTTTCTGGGCCAATCACAATCCCACGACATTGAATCGGCAGGGACCGGACGCGGGCACTCAATATCGTTCCGTTATTTTTTATCACTCGCCCGAGCAAAAGGCGGCCGCCGAAGAATCAAAGGCCGCATTGGCGAAAAGTGGACGATTCAAGCGAGAGATTGTCACTCAAATCGAACCGGCGCCGAAATTCTTTCGGGCTGAAGAATATCACCAGCGTTACCTGGAAAAGCGCGGTCTATCGCATTGCGCGATTTGATGGCATTGGAGCAAGTGCCTCCGAAGTTAGGAAACCGCGAGATCATCCGCACGAAAATATTCGCGACCGAAGCCGCGGATTTCATTGTGCAACGGGCACGCGAAGCGCTCGATACGCGTGGCGAATTCCGGGTTGCCCTTTCCGGCGGAAATACGCCGCGGGCGGTTTATTCGGAAATGGCGAAGCGTGATCTACCCTGGGAAAAATTTCAGTTTAGCTTCGGCGACGAACGTTGTGTGCCGCCGGAAAATGAAAAGAGCAATTTCCGGATGGCGAATGAAGCCCTGTTTCAGCCTGCGTCGGTGCCGGAGTCATCGATTCTTCGAATGCGCGGTGAGATCGACCCATCGCAAGGAGCGGACGAGTATCAGAGGCGTCTCGATGCCTTGGCCGCGAAACGCGACGAAAAAATTTACCAGCACGATTTGATTTTGCTTGGACTGGGTGATGATGGACACACCGCTTCGCTTTTTCCTGACACCGAGGCACTGTTAGAAACCGAGCGGCGGGTCGCGGCCAATTACGTTCCAAAACTGGATTCGTGGAGGCTGACGTTCACGTTTCCATTAATTTTTGCTGCGCGCGCCGTTTGTTTTTTTATCGGCGCAAACAAAGATCCGAAATTAATCGAGCGCGTGTTTTCCGGCGATGTTGCCCTTCCGGCCGCGCGCGTCGACCAGAATGCGAAACAGGTGACGTGGATTATCGAGCAGGAATCGTGATCCAATTGTTCTAAAATCCGCATGATGCAGACGGTCATTGTTACTGGATCATCCGGCCTCATTGGTTCGGAAACTGCGAAACGTTTCGCGCAAGACGGGCTGCGTGTGGTTGGGATCGATAATGACATGCGCGCGCAATTTTTCGGGACCGAGGCCTCGACCAAGTCCACGCGTGATGAGTTGGTAAAAAATCTGCGCGAATATGAACATCACGAAATCGATATTCGCGATGTCAACGCGATTAACAGCCTCTTCAGCAAACATCGGGGCAAGATTCGCGCAGTCGTCCACACCGCAGCGCAGCCCTCACACGATTGGGCGGCACGGGAACCACAAACGGATTTCACGGTTAACGCGAACGGCACCCTGAATTTGCTTGAGGCGGCACGGGAAAACTGCCCGGAATCGCCATTCGTTTTCACATCAACGAACAAAGTCTATGGCGACACTCCCAATCGCCTGCCGCTGCGCGAACTTGAGACCCGCTGGGAAATCGAGCCCGGTCATGAATATGAACACGGCATTCCGGAAACAATGAGCATCGATGCGACGAAACATTCTCTTTTCGGTGCTTCGAAGGTCGCAGCCGACGTCTTGGTTCAGGAATATGGCCGCTATTTTGGAATGCCGACAGCTTGCTTCCGAGGCGGTTGCCTGACTGGACCGGCGCATGCTGGAGCGGAGCTGCACGGTTTCCTTGCCTACCTGATGAAATGCTGCGTCATCGGCCGGCCGTATCGCGTTTTCGGTTACAAAGGCAAGCAAGTGCGCGATAACATCCACAGCTTCGATTTGGTGGAAACATTTGCCGCCTTTATCGACAAGCCGCGCGTCGGAGAAGTCTACAACATGGGTGGCAGCCGTTTTTGCAATTGTTCAATGCTGGAAGCGATTTCGCTTTGTGAAGAAATCAGCGGCCGCAAACTCGCCTGGCACTACGAGGAGACCAATCGCATCGGTGATCACATCTGGTGGATCAGCGACGTACGTAAATTTCAATCGCATTATCCGCGCTGGAAATTCCGTTACGGTTTGCGCGAAGTCCTGGAGCAGATTTTCCGTGCCATGTCATAGCTGTAGCCGCGGTCGTCGGCCACGGCCCAACGATGTTGGAACATAGACTTTCAGACTTTCAGTCTGTGCGCCCAGCGGGTTTGGAACCCGCTAAAAAAACGCAGCGGACAGAATGTCCGCTGGGCACACAGGCCACAGCCTATGTTCCAATGAACAGACAGGCGCGGCCAGCGACCGCGGCTACAAAACCGCTTTAACGCTTTAACCCTTCAACCCCTAATACTGTTCGCCTTCGTCCTTTTTCGACGGAACAACGCGGTCCTTGATGGCGTAGGCGTGCATCGCGACACCAATCCAGTAAAACACCGCCAGGCCGAGACCGAAGCCGGCGCTGGCGATGGCAGCCAGCCCCGAGAATCCCAGCACAATCAAGGTGCCGATGGCGAATAAAAGCCCGATGCCGCGGTAACCTTTATAAACGTGGCCCAATCCCGGCACGATGCTGAGCAACGCCGCCATCGCATCGCTCGCCGTGCCCTCCGCCCTTTCTTCGCGCTTCCAGTCGCATTGATCACAAGACTCCGAGCCTGCGGGCAGGCGCTGGCCGCAATTCGGACACAGCATCGTGTCCGCCGTTTGAGTCGAAGGGGCGTCAGTATATTCCATCGAATCAAATAAGACTCACAAGAGATGCGGCAGCGTCAAGCAAACTCGCTTCCAAAATTTTCGCATCTTGGCAAAGTCATGGTGTGACTGCCTTGCAAGAAATCGGCGAGTACTGCGATTCCTACATGCGAATTGGGCAAATTCAGGATTACGAGAACGCGCTCAATGGCGTGCAGGTTGAGAACTCCGGGACTGTAAAGAAAATCGCGGCGGCGGTGGACGTTTCCACCCGCGCATTACAGGAAGCGGCAAAATGCGGAGCAAATCTGCTTATTGTTCATCACGGGATGTTCTGGCTGGGACTGCGTCCGGTGACAACAGCGCTCCGTCGACAACTGAAATTCGCCTTCGAAAACGACATTGCGATTTACAGCGTGCATCTTCCACTCGACCTGCATCCAGAGGTGGGAAACAACGTGCTGGTGATGCGTGCGATTGGCTTTGAAGACTCTGAGCCGTTCTTTGAAGAAAAGGGATCATTACTGGGACGACGTGCATCGGTTGACATCACGTTAAACGAATTAGTAAAACGATTGGAAAAGACGGTTGCCGGTCCGGTGAAAACCATCGCGTTTGGCCCGAAAACCGTTCGGCGTCTTGGCGTCATCACCGGTGCGGCCGGCAGTGAGATTGAGCGGATCGCTGGGGAAGGAATTGATACGTTCATTACCGGCGAAGCGCCGCACTGGGCCGCGATTGCCGCCGCGGAAATGGGTCTCAACCTTTTGCTCGCCGGCCACTACGCGACTGAAACATTCGGCGTCAAAGCGCTGGCGGCGCATCTCGCTGGGAAATTCCAGCTTGATTGGCAATTCATCGATCTGCCAACCGGTCTTTAAGATTATTGCACTCTGCCCGAAACCTGCTCTTTACCGCCGGGTCGCAACCTGCTATCAACCCCCGACAATGTTTCCCCGATTATTGGTAGCTCAGATTGCCCTGGCTGTTTTTCTTGCCGCAAGCCAGGCGATTGCCGTTGAGGAGCAAACTCGAGGGTGGGGATCCGCCTGGATCGTTCCACATTCGACAGAGGAAAAGGTTGCTCGTGAACGATCCGACCGGTTGGACAAAGCGGTGAATGCCCAGGACTGGGCGACGGTAGCGAAAGTTCTTGAGGAGCTCGAACGGACCAGTCCGAAATCGTGGGAATTGCAATCGATCGAAGCTTATGTCGCTACGCTTCGCGGTCGTTATTTGGAAGCTGCCACCTATTATGATCGCGCGCTGGCATTACTCCCGAAATCAAATCGAACCGAACGTTCAAAATTGTACGTCGACCGCGCCACCGCCCAGGCGTTGAATGGTTCCTATCACGCGGCGCGAGTTGATTTGGAGAAAGCAATCGCGCTCGATAAAAACAATATTCTCGCCCACAACAACTACGCGTGGCTGCTGGCCACTTGCCCCGACAGCAGTGTGCGCGATGGCCAACGTGCCGTGCAATATGCGCGCGGGGCCAGCGAGAGTCTCAAGCATGGCAGTCCCAATGGTTCTTGATACTCTGGCCGCGGCCGAGGCGGAAATGGGGGATTTTCGTTCGGCGGTGAAAGACGAAAAGCGCGCGCTCTCGTTGGCGAAGGGGGTGATCGCAGCCTTTATAATCAGCATCTGCAAAGTTACATGAACGCCAGTCCGGTGCGCGAAGCGCCAGAACCGCCGAAAACTGCCCGACCACTAAAGAAATCCTAAAAGACTGTTGAAAAGCCGCCCCTCACCTCAAACCTCTCCCAAAGGGAGAGGAGGTTCGCCGCTTAATAGTTCCAGTATCATTCGGCGAAAGGCGGTTCCTTCTCCCGGGGAAAAGTTAGGATGAGGGTATTTCAACAATATGCTAAACATCCCTGTGAACAGAAAGACGTTCTTAACGATTCTTATACTGACGGGAACAATCCTGCTCCTGAGTGACCGCGCTTTGCTGGCGAAGGAGCGACGCGCCCCTTTGCCCTCTCTGCCCGGCTATGTTGCAGTCCCCGTTCATTATAGTCACTGGAATAAAATGATGATGGAAGCGGTGGTGAATGGACACCGGGCGCGGTTCGTTGTCGATACCGGCGCCGGTTATAGTATCCTTGACGCTGGCCGCGCCCACTCACTCGGCGTCTCGCCCGTCGGAGCCGATTCGCCCTACGGCGAATTCGCCAATCTAAATGGCGTGAGGTATCGCGTCGGCTATCTCAATAGCTTGCGCGCGGGGGCAATGGATTTCGGCAGTGGACCGATGGCCTTGTTCCAGCCAGCCGACGCAGACGACGCATTGAATTCACGCATGAACGGCGAGAATGCCGACGGCATTATTGGCGCTGATATCCTGACGCACTACAAAGCTGTCATCAACTGCTATACCAAAACGATTTTCTTTAAAACAAGTTCCTCCGAGCATCTGCATGTTGCGCGCTTTGCCGGATCGCAAAATTTCATCAGGATCCCGCTGCGCGAAGAGGTCAGCCGCGCATTCACCATCCCAGCCTCCATTAATGGTCATCCCTGTCGTCTTCTGGTCGACACCGGAGCTTTTATCACCACGTTTGATCTGAAGAGCGCAAAAGAATTCGGGCTTTCTTTTACCGGCACAAGAATGAACGGGAGTTTTGCTGACGGTATTTCACGGCAGGTGGCGATTGGGAAGGTTGGGAATCTCAAGATTGGTGACTACCAGGTGCCGCCACAGAAACTCGCAGCTTCGATGTTGCCCGATTTCGCGCTCGATCAAGGTCAGGCGAAAATCGTCGGGATTCTGGGGATGGAATTGCTGGCTGTCAGTCACGGTATTATCGACTTCGAGAGCATGAGCTTGTTCGTGAAGTAGCAGTTTTCATTTTCCAAAACGCGCGAGTCTGATTCCTTCTTGCGCATGACTGTTCCCGAAAACCGGCGGGTGAGTACGCGGGCGACTGGTATTGTCGGCCTCGCCGTCCTCTGCAGCCGTGTGCTGGGGCTGATTCGCGAGCAGATTTTTGCGGGGTTATTCGGCGCCGGCAAAAATCTCGATGCGTTTTTGATGGCGTTCCGGCTGCCTAACTTGTTGCGCGACTTGTTTGCCGAAGGCGCGCTTTCCACCGCCTTCATCACCACGTTCTCGGGAAAAATCGCAAAGGAAGGGGATGAATCGGCCTGGCGACTCGCGAACAAGATCGCGACGCTGACCGCAGTTTTCATGAGCGTGATCACGCTTGTTGGAATCATTTTTGCGCCCCAACTGGTCGATCTTCTGACGTGGTGGAGCTGGCCGCCTGATAAAACCGCGCTCACCATTTTGCTAACGAGAATTATGTGGCCGTTCATGCTGCTGGTCTCGTTGGCAGCGCTGGTCATGGGAATGTTAAACGCGAAACATGTCTTCGGCGCGCCCGCGATGGCATCGAGCTACTTCAATCTCGGCTCGATCATCAGCGGCGTCGCCATTGGCTGGTGGCTCGATCCGCACTTCGGCCCGCGCTCACTGACCGGCCTCGCAATTGGAACGCTCATCGGTGGGTTGTGGCAATTAACGGCACAGTTTCCGTCATTGCGACGCGTCGGCTACAGGTATCGCGCAGACTTTCGATGGCGCGACGAAGGCGTCCGTACTGTGCTTACCCTGATGGCTCCGGCCGTCATCGCCGCCAGCGCCGTGCAGGTGAATGTGCTGATTAACAGCGGATTTGCCGCCAGCCTCGGCAATGGTCCGGTGAGCTGGCTCAACATCGCGTTTCGTTTGATGCAATTGCCTCTCGGAATTTTCGGTGTCGCCATCGGCACCGTCACGCTCCCGCTGGCTTCGAGAAGCGCGGCCTTGGGAAATCTCGACGACTTTCGCAGCATTCTCGCCAGCGGAATGCGCCTGGCGTTCCTGCTGACCATCCCGTCGGCTATCGGACTGGCGATGCTGGCGTCACCCATCATCAGCGTGATTTATCAACATGGCCGGTTCACGGCCGAGATGACCCGGCAGACTGCGGGCGCACTGCAATTCTACGCCATCGGCTTGGTGTCCTATTCCGCTTTGAAGGTGTTGACGCCGGCTTTTTACGCGATCGGCAAACGCAACACCCCAATGCTCGTTAGTTTTTTGGCGATTGGAACGAATCTTTTTCTGAACTGGCTCTTTACTTTCCGACTGAGATGGGGGCATCGCGGACTGGCGTTTTCCACCAGTATCGTCGCGACGATCAATTTTCTTTTGCTTTACGGGCTGATGTGGCAGCAGACACGCGGACTGGAGAGTCGTCGCATGTTCATCGGTCTCGCCAAGATTAGTCTGGCTGCCGGTTTGATGGCGCTCGTTTGCTGGGCGGCGAATTATTGGTGCCTCGATACCTGGGAACAATTGCGCTTCGTTCCCAAGTTATGCGCGCTGTTCGGCACAATTGTCGTTAGCGCGGCGATATTTTTTGGCACCACGCTGTTACTAGGCGTGGATGAATTGCGCGATATTTTTGACTTGGTGCGGCGCCGTCTTGGCAGGGGCGATTGAGGGCAATCGCCCTACCTGAGGGCCTGGTCCAGGTCCTCGATCAAATCATCCCGATGCTCGAGACCGATCGAGCAACGCAACAAACTTTCCGGCGATTTGGAGCCCGGTCCTTCAATTGAGGCGCGATGTTCGATCAGGCTTTCCACACCGCCGAGGCTGGTCGCGCGCGTGAAAACCTTCGCCTTCGCCGCGACCCGCATGGCCGCGTCCCGTCCCCCTTTTGTTTCAAACGAAAGCATCCCGCCAAACATCGACATTTGTTTTTTGGCAATGTCGTGACCGGGATGGCCCTTCAGGCCAGGATAATACACACGTTCGACATTTCGATGTTGCGCCAGAAACTCTGCCACCTTCGCCGCATTTTCGGAATGCGCTCGAACTCGCAACGGTAACGTTTTCATCCCGCGCAGAATCAGCCAGCAATCGAAAGGCGAGGGGACTGCGCCACCGGTGTATTGGATCGTGCGGACACGCTCGAAAAAATCATCGTTCCGCTGGGCGATGACAATTCCACCCATCACGTCACAATGGCCGCCAAAATATTTTGTGGTGGAGTGGAAAGCGAAATCGGTCCCGAGCTCCAATGGGCTCTGAATGATGGGCGCCCAGGTGTTATCGCAAACCGAAATCACACCGGCTTTACGAGCGATCTGCGCAACGGCCGCGACATCGACAATTTTTAAGAGTGGATTTGATGGCGTTTCCATCCAGAGCAGTTTCGTGTTTGCCCGCAACGCTTTTTTCACTGCCGCCAGATCGCTCATATCGACAAAATCCGTTTCCAGTTTCCAGCGTAGAAATAAATCGTTCAGCAACCGGCTGGTTCCATAATAAGCATCGACGTGCGCGACTACATGATCGCCGGGTGCAAGCGCTGCAAATAAAGCCATTGCTGTCGCCATGCCGCTGCCGAACGCCGCCGCTGCGGCTCCGCCTTCAAGCGCGCTTACTCCGTCCTCCAGCGCTTTGCGATTCGGGTTATCGTTGCGCGAGTACATGAAGCCGCGCGAATAAGTTCCTTCGACATCGCGCTGAAACGTGGTGGAGAGATGAATCGGCGCCGCGACCGCACCGGTTGCAGGGTCAATCTCATGCCCGGCATGAACTGCCACCGTCTCCACGCGAACTTTGCGCAAGTCTTTCATCACACGTGCAATCTAGGCAGCAGGGCGATGCCTTGCCAAATTTTTCACCGCTGGAGGTTAGGCTGCCAGCCTGACTCGGCCGACATGCTTTCAGCTTGTCGTATTAATCACCATCGGCAGGCAGGATGCAGGATGCTGCCGTCCGAATCAGGGTCCGGGCGGGACTCGCGTTTGAAAGCGTAACCTCCTGCCCGCAGGATTGGATTTGACGAGGGCCCTGAGCAAGCGCAAATACCAGACTTCCATGCGCTGTTTCCGGCGCCTCCAAACCTATGAGTTCCGCCTTGGGCATCTACGAAGACGACGTTTTTAAGATGGCGTGCGAGCAGTTCCGCGTCATCGCCGAGTACCTGGAAATTCCTGAGAGCCATCGCGAGCGCCTGATGATGCCCAAGCGCGCCATCGCCGTAACGCTTCCGGTGCACATGGACGATGGCAGCACGAAAACGTTCCAGGGTTATCGCGTGCAACACCACCTCACGCTTGGTCCAACCAAAGGCGGCACTCGTTTCGCGCCTGACCTTTCCATGGGGGAAACCGCGGCGCTGGCCATGTGGATGAGTTGGAAATGTGCGCTCAATGGTTTGCCCTACGGCGGCGCGAAAGGCGGCATCGCCTGTGATCCGACTAAGCTTTCACGCGGCGAACTGGAGGCAGTCTCACGCCGTTACATGCAGGAAATGATCCCGTTCGTCGGGCCGCACACCGACATCATGGGGCCCGACATGGGAACGAACGAGCAGGTGATGGCGTGGTTCATGGACACCTACTCGGTCTATCAGGGTTATGCTGTGAGCGAAATCGTTACCGGCAAACCGGTATCGATCGGCGGCACCGAAGGACGCCGCGAATCGACCGGGCGCGGTGTGGTCTATCTGATCGAGCGCGCGATGGACTTGTTGAAAATGGATCCGACGGAATGCACGGCGATCATCCAGGGATTCGGAAACGTCGGCTCGGTCGCGGCGTTATCGCTCGCCTTGAAGACCGGAATCAAAGTCGTGGGTATCAGCGATGCCACTACTGCTGTTTACAATCCCAAGGGAATCGACGTGAAAGCAGCGGAGCAGCACGTGCTGAAAAAAGGAAATTTGCGCGCATTCGATCAGGGCGATCGGATCGATCCTAACGAAATGCTGGTGCAGAAATGCGATGTCCTCGCGCCCTGCGCGGTCGATCGCGTGATCACGGAAAAAAATGCGGCTAAGTTGCAATGTCGCATTCTCGCGGAAGGCGCAAATGGGCCGACTTCTCCGGAAGCGGACAAGATTCTCGATCAACGATGGACCGAGGTCTTTGTTATTCCCGATATTTTATGCAACGCGGGTGGTGTCATCGTTTCCTACTTCGAGTGGGTCCAGGGTTTGCAAGCGTTCATGTGGAGCGAAACGGAAGTGACCGATAAACTTTTCCGCATCCTGGAGCATTCCTTTACTCAGGTCATCCGTCGGGCGAAGGCGCACAAAATTTCCCATCGGATGTCGGCCATGGCGACTGGGGTGGAGCGCGTGATGAAGGCCAAAGGCACACGCGGTTTGTTCCCGTAAGGCGGCGCGATGGCGGAGACTCGCCGCTTCATTGCGCGCATTACTCGCGCACACGATCGATTACGCCGGAATGTTTCCGCCGTGCCAGCTCGCGCTCGAGCCGGCGCTGAAGAATCAGGCGGAATATTTGCGTACGCCCGAGTGCGTGGATGCTGAGCGCGTTCGTTCTGCCGGTCGATCAATTCGCCTCTGCCAAACAACTGCTTTCGGAATTTGATCCGCTTCATCCGCTGCGCGTATCGGCACTTGGCGCAAAGACAGAGAGCGCGGGAGCGTTTCGGGAAGCGCTCGCCAGGACGAACGTGGCTGTTCGTTCGCTATCGACGCACAATGTCGATCTCGTGTCCGTGACCCAGCTGGAAATGTTTTTGCCTCGTGATGTCGACGCACCGTTGCTGAACGAAGCCGGGTCGATCCTGGGAACCTTGCCTGTTTTTTGGGAAGCGCCGCCTGATCGTGCCGAACAAACCATCGCCTTGGTTGCCGAAATTAATTCGAATGCTGACGCCCCAACGTTTGGTTACAAGTTGCGCACCGGCGGCGTGACAGCTGATGCGTTTCCAACTTCAATGCAGATCGCGCAGGCACTGGTTACGCCAGCTACACACCAAGTCCCGATCAAGTTCACCGCTGGCCTGCATCATCCGCTCCGACAATATCGCGACGAAGTGCAGACGAAAATGCACGGCTTTCTTAACGTGCTTGGCGCTGCTGTCCTGGCAGCGGAATATAAATGGGATGCGAATCAAACGGCGTTTATGCTGGAAGATGAAAATGCGGATTCGTTTTCATTTACCGATGAATTTTTCGCGTGGCGGGATTGGAAAATCGATACCGCCCGACTGCAATATCGACGGCAGTTCGTAACGTCGTTCGGCAGCTGTAGCTTTGACGAGCCTCGCGAAGATTTACGCGCGCTGCAGTTGCTGTAGCCGTGGTCGTCGACCCGCGGCTTGTGAGCTGTAGCGGCGCCCGTGTCGGGCGCTCTGTCTGACAGCACATCGACGAGCAAGATGCTTGTCGGCCGAGACAGCTTGGAAGGCGATTTCCTTTTGAGCTAACGAAGCGCAATCGTTGTGCCGATACAATCTGTTGGAAGTTAGGCATCTTGTCGCCAGTCCGGCTCGGACCTCGGCCGGCGGGCTTCCAGCCCGCAGATTCATCGGCAAGATGCCGATGCTACAGGGTTGGCAATTGCGAATGCGCGCCTGCTTGAATTTATTGTAGCGGCGGTCTACCTGTCGCGCCGTAGTCTTTACAAAGGCGGATGAACGCCGAAAGAGAAACCAATTCGGCGCTCATAGAGCGCCGCTACAGAAAATGCCGCTAGCATCCTTCATCAACGTTCCGTCCGAATCGGATTTCCCGATTCAGAATCTGCCCTACGGAATTTTCAAACCGCGCGAAGGCAGCCCACGCGCCGGCGTGGCCCTCGGTGATTTAATTCTCGATCTGTCGCTCCTCGAAGAGCTCGGTCATTTTCGCGACGTAACCAGCCATCAAGTTTTTTCCAGCGACTCGCTCAATGCCTTCATGGCGCTCGGTCGGCCGGCGTGGAAAAAGACGCGCGACATTCTGCAACATCTCTTGTCGGCAGAGACTGCAACGCTGCGTGACAACGCAGCATTACGCGCACGGCTGTTCCACAAACAAGGTGAGGTGACGATGCAACTGCCGGCGCGCATCGGCGATTACACCGATTTTTATTCGTCGTATCATCACGCTCACAATGTCGGCACCATGCTGCGCGGCCCGGACAACGCACTCATGCCAAACTGGAAATGGCTGCCGGTGGCGTACCACGGGCGTGCCAGTTCAATTGTCGTTAGCGGCACAGAGGTGAAACGACCGAGGGGACAAACGAAGCTACCGGACGCAAGCAGCCCGGTTTACGGCCCGAGCAAGAGCCTGGATTTCGAATTGGAAACGGCCTTCTTCATTGGCCCCGGCAATTCGCTTGGTCAGCCTGTTTCCATCGACCGGGCGGAGGATCACATTTTCGGAATCGTTCTGATGAACGACTGGAGCGCGCGGGACATTCAAACCTGGGAGTACCAGCCGCTGGGCCCGTTCCTGGCGAAAAATTTTTGCACCAGCATCTCGCCTTGGGTGGTCACGCTGGAGGCGCTGGAGCTGTTCCGTAAAAGCCTGCCGGCACAGGATCCACCGCCACTGTCGTACTTGAAACGCGCAGATGATTTTACTTTCGACATTCAACTCGAAGCGCGATTGCAAACCGCGAAAATGACCGAGCTGCAAACCATCACCCGCACAAATTTCCGAAATCTTTACTGGAGCATTGCGCAACAACTCGCACACCACACGGTCAATGGTTGCAATCTTCAACCAGGCGATCTGCTGGCGAGCGGCACGATTAGCGGACCGACCGAAGACTCGCGCGGTTGCATGCTCGAGCTGGCGTGGCGTGGCGCAAACCCCGTGCAACTTTCGAGCGGCGAAACCCGCAAATGGCTCGAGGATGGTGACACTCTTTCGATTACGGGCCATTGCCAGGGCGACGGCTACCGGATTGGCTTCGGTGAAGTGAACGGACGCATCATCGGCGCGTGACAAAATTCGCGCGCTTTATTTCCTGGATTGGCCACCCTTTGGTTTTTGTCGCGGCGTCGGTCGCGGTTGTGGTGGGGACGCAACTTGGACTGCACGCCGGTTTTCCCATTCTCCTGGCTTTACTCCTCAGCACTCTTGTTCCAACGGCAATTCTGCTTCTTTCGGGGGTTCGTTCCGGACGATGGAGTGATGCGGACGTTTCTGTCCGGAAGGAGCGACAACGTTTTTTCCCATGGGCAGTCCCGTTTTCGTTAGTCGGGGTCCTCGTGATGTATTTGATTCACGCTCCTGCCTACATCATTCGCGGAGGAGCGATCACGCTCGCGCTCTTCCTCGCCTCCTGGATTGTTAATTGTTTCCTGAAATTGTCGCTTCATGCACTCTTCGCTTTTTATTGTGCAATGATCCTGTTTCGAATCGGGGCAGGTTGGGGGACGATCGCGTTCGTTCTCGCTATTCTGGTGGCGTGGTCACGGTTATTCCTGCACCGCCACACTCCGGTTGAACTAATTGCCGGAATTGCACTCGGGCTGATCGGAGGATTTGTCACCGGCTGGTGCGGCTGAGAACATCGGCCTGACTGATAGCGGCGACTTCCCAGTCGCCGTCACGTATATTTTGTGGACTTGGGTCGCCTGGTAATGAACAGCTTGAATCGCATGCAACCCTACAAGCCGCGCGCCTTTTGTTTCGATGAGCTTCGCGTTCTCCATAAATACGACATAAAACTTTACGGGCTCGCGCGCCGGGACGAATTTCCACGAACCGAGTTATTGGCCGGCGGCAAAAAGATCGCGGCGACCAGCTGTGCGTCCAAATTCTCTGAGGCCGATCCCGGTGGCGTAAGCTGGTTTTATTTTGCTTCCGAGCCCCAGTCCGTTTGCTCATGGACGCGCGATTGTTCTGATGAAACGCGGTTCTGGCACTTCAACTGCTGCCTTAACTGTTTTGATTGGTTCGGTCGCAGTTGCCGAAAAAAACTGAATGAAAAAAGCCCTTCTGTTCTTCGCTACACTCGGGTGTTCGATCTCCTGGGCCCCCACTTACGCGACTACCATAGCGATCGATCTTGGGCCGCCCGGCCGCGTTACGGGCGAAAAGATCATTAGTTTTAACGACTTGAATGATATCCAATTCAGCGGGCAAACGCTCTCCCTGGATTTAGTCTTTAGCGGCAATGGCTTTGTGCGGCTTTTCAAGAGCACAAACTCAACATTTCTTTTGATGCCAATGCTAGATGTGTTCGGCGCGGGCACGATCAACAACCCAACTGGCAGCGGCTACCTGTTTGATGAGGCCGGTAATCCAATTAGTTCAGTTACGTCTTTCGGGGGCTCGGTCACCACTGACCCGGGTGGAGAAGCCTTTCGCCTTTCTCTTGCCGGTTTTTTCCCGTTTTTAGCTGACCAGACTGGCAATTTTCCGTTAGATATTTACGGCGCTCATCTTGACATCACCCTCCCGAATGGTCCCGGCTTCGACGTGACTGGTGGCGAACTCGGCTTATTTCCGAATGCCTCAGACCGTTGGCATAACCAATTTCAAATCGGGGATGTGCCTGATTCAGGCTCGACACTGCTTATGATCCTTACCGCTGTTGTGCTCCTCTTTAGCCTTGACACCGCGATGCGGCGATGCGTCTCGGCACGAGACCGCAATCGCCGTGTCTGCTCCAGCTTCCCTTAACGGGAGGAATCAAACCGCGGTGCGACTGAAAATAAAATAAAGCAGTCCATTTCATTTCTTGCGTAGGCACCAAAACATTGGCCCACGATAGTTCTAGCCGGAGTTGCCGTTGGGCTCCGCGTGACGAATGAGGATAATCGCAATCCCATGAGGGGAAATGCAAAACCCAAATTTCGCGCTGAAACGGCGAAATACGGCGGCAGAGCCCGTAGTTACACGGGCCGCGCGAGACGCTTCTCTTAAACAACTGGGCCCGCCAGGATTCGAACCTGGGACCAAGGGATTATGAGTCCCCTGCTCTAACCGCTGAGCTACAGG